>NZ_CP176767.1:0-1090000 GCF_052588265.1 Bradyrhizobium sp. Pa8
ATGAACACATCGGAACAGGATCGCTGGTCACGCGTGAAGAGCCGGCTGCGCTCGAACGTAGGCGAAGACGTCTATACGAGCTGGTTCGCCCGCATGGATCTGGAAGGCGTGCAGGAGGAGAGCGTGCGGCTCTCGGTTCCGACGCGCTTCCTGAAGAGCTGGATTCAGGCGCATTATGCCGAGCGCGTGCTGTCGTGCTGGCAGGCCGAGGCGCCGGAAGTGCATCGCATCGATCTCACCGTTCGCTCCGCGGTGCGCCCGGTCGTGCAGCAGAAGGAAGCGCCTGCGCCGGTCGAAACACGCCGCGCGCCCGCGCCGGAACTGCGCTCGACGGCGACTGCGCCGGTCTCCGCAAATCATGACGCGCTCGGCGGCTCGCCGCTCGATCCGCGCCTGACCTTTGCAAGCTTCGTCGTCGGCCGTTCCAACACGCTGGCGCATGCGGCGGCTCGTCAGGTCGCCGAAGGGCGTCGCGGCGATCCCGTCATGTTCAACCCGCTTTACATCCATGCGGGCGTTGGCCTCGGCAAGACGCATCTGCTCCAGGCCGTGACCTGGGCCGGCAATTCCGGCAACGAGCGCAAGGTGCTGTATCTCACGGCCGAAAAATTCATGTACGGCTTCGTCGCCGCGCTGAAGACGCAGACGGCGCTCGCCTTCAAGGAAGCGCTGCGCGGCATCGACGTGCTCGTGATCGACGATCTCCAGTTTCTGCAGGGCAAGTCGACCCAGGCCGAGTTCTGTCACACGCTGAACGCGCTGATCGATGCCGGCCGCCAGGTCGTGATCGCGGCCGACCGTCCGCCGTCCGACCTCGAAAGCCTCGACGATCGCGTGCGCTCGCGTCTGGCCGGCGGTCTCGTGGTCGAGATGGGCTCGCTCGGCGAAGAGCTGCGGCATGGCATCCTGAAGTCGCGCGTCGCGGCGGCCCGCGCCCATCACGCCACCTTCGACGTGCCGGAGGAGGTGCTGCTCTATCTGGCGCGCACCATCACCCATAACGGCCGCGACCTCGAAGGCGCGATCAACCGGCTTCTCGCGCACTCGAAGCTGAACAACCAGCCGGTGACGCTGGAGATGGCCGAGCGCGAAGTACGCGATCTGGTCCGGCCGCAGGAGCCGAAGCGGATCAAGATCGAGGACATCCAGCGCGTGGTAGCGCGGCAGTACAACGTCAGCCGTTCCGACCTCCTGTCCTCGCGCCGCACCGCCAACGTGGTCCGTCCGCGCCAGGTGGCGATGTATCTCGCCAAGACGCTGACCCTGCGCTCGCTGCCCGAGATCGGCCGCCGCTTCGGCGGGCGCGACCACACCACGGTGCTGCACGCCGTGCGCAAGATCGAGGCGCTGGTCAACAAGGACACGGCACTGTCCGAGGAAGTCGAGTCGCTGAAGCGCCAGCTTCAGGAATAAACGCCTAGGGCTCCTGTCATTCTCCCGCCGCCCCGGCCATGCCTGGGCGGCGGTGTTCGTTTGCCGGGACGGCCGCCCTCCTTTTGGGCTGTAAATCGTGGGGAACCACCCCCCAATCCCTTGAAACGGATGGCTTTCCGCGCCACCTTGCGCGACCCTGACGGCTTTGGTCATATCGGCTGGATGATCCGGCTTTTCGGGGTCTTCGGTGCCGTGGCGCGCGTCCCGCCGCCCGGCTTTTCCAACGTTGTGTTTCCTTGGGGATCGGGCGAGTAGTGCAATGAAGGTTACGGTCGAACGCGCGCAACTCCTGAAATCGCTGGGTCATGTCCACCGCGTGGTCGAGCGCCGCAACACCATTCCGATCCTCGGCAACGTGCTGGTCCGTGCCGAGAACGCGAAATTGTCGCTGAAGGCGACCGACCTTGACCTCGAGGTGACGGAGACGCTCGCGGCCGAAACCGCGACCGCGGGCTCCACCACCGTGCCGGCGCACATGTTCTACGACATCGTGCGCAAGCTGCCTGATGGCTCGCAGATCGTGCTGGAGGCCGACGGCGACCGCGCCGTGCTGGCGATCCGCGCTGGCCGCTCGCGCTTCACGCTGCAGACCCTGCCGGAGAATGATTTCCCGGATCTCGCGGCCGGCGACATGTCGCACTCGTTCTCGCTCGCCGCCAAGGACGTCAAGCGGCTGATCGACCGCACCCAGTTCGCGATCTCGACCGAAGAGACGCGCTATTACCTCAACGGCATCTATCTGCACGCCGCGGGCACGGCCACGGCCGCCACCCTGCGCGGCGTTGCCACCGATGGCCACCGCCTCGCCCAGCTCGACCTGGTCCAGCCCAAGGGCGCCGACGGCATGCCCGGCGTGATCGTGCCGCGGAAAACCGTCGGCGAGGTGCAGCGCCTGATCGAGGACAACGAGGCAGAAGTCACGATCGAGCTGTCGCAGGCCAAGATCCGCTTCACCATCGGCAATGTGGTGCTGACCTCGAAGCTGATCGACGGCACCTTCCCCGACTATGGCCGCGTGATCCCGCAGGGCAACGACAAGGAACTCGTCGTCGACAAGAAGGATTTCGAGAACGCGGTCGACCGCGTCTCCACCATCTCCAGCGAGCGCGGCCGCGCCGTGAAGCTCTCGCTGTCACCGGGCAAGCTGGTGCTGTCGGTCACCAACCCGGATTCCGGCAGCGCGACCGAAGAGCTCGAAGTCGAATACGCCTCCGACGCCCTCGATATCGGCTTCAACTCGCGCTACCTCCTCGACATCGCCGCCCAGATCGAAGGCGACGTCGCCACGCTGAAGCTCGCCGACCCCGGCTCGCCGACGCTGGTGCAGGACAAGGACGACAAGAGCGCGCTTTACGTGCTGATGCCGATGCGGGTTTGAGGGACGTGTTCCCTCACCAGCGCACACTGCCTTTAGAGCCAGCGCGATGCACGTTACTGCGCCCTCTCCCCTTGTGGGAGAGGGCTGCACCGGTGTTTGACGCAAACTCACTTGGGTGAGGGGTTGGTGCCACGAGACCCGTCCCATCGACCGACCTCCCCGCCTCTCCGCCAATTTGCACGGAAGATGCGGCACGAGCCGACTGACGCCGAAAGGGCAATGTGGCGCTTGCTGAGGGATCGTCGGCTCTCCACATTCAAGTTTCGCCGACAGAAGCCGTTCAAGAACTACATTCTGTTTCGAGAAAAGACTCGTGATCGAGATTGACGGAAGCCAACATGCAGAATCAGAAAGCGACGCAGCTCGTGACGCGGCCTTGTCCGCCGAAGGTTTCGCCATAGCGCGTTACTGGAACAATGACGTGCTGCAGCAACCCACTTCGGTGTTGGAAGACATCCTTGCAAAGCTTGCCGGGCGGTAAGATACCCCTCACCCGTCGCCTCACTTCGTGAGGCGCCACCCTCTCCCACAAGGGGAGAGGGGAAGAATCGCGTCCATGACGAAGAACTGATGACCCCCTCCCGCATTCAACGCCTGACGCTGACGCATTTTCGCAATTACCGGGCGGCGGGGCTCGAGACGGCGGCTGACATGGTGGCGCTGGTCGGACCGAACGGGGCCGGCAAGACCAATTGCATCGAGGCGATCTCGTTCCTGTCGCCGGGCCGCGGCTTGCGGCGCGCGACGCTGGAAGATGTCGCCGACAACCAGGGCGACGGCTCCTGGGCGGTGTCCGCGCAGGTCGAGGGCGCGCTGGGGCTCGCCACGCTCGGCACCGGCATCGACGCGCCGCGCCCCGACAGCACGGTCAGCCGGCGCTGCCGCATCGACCGCGAGCCAGTGAATTCGGCGACCGCCTTCGGCGACCATATCCGCATGGTGTGGCTGACGCCGGCGATGGACGGGCTGTTCATGGGCGCGGCCTCCGAGCGGCGGCGCTTCTTCGACCGCCTGGTGCTGGCCATCGACAGCGAGCATTCGAGCCGCATCTCCGCGCTCGAACGCTCCCTGCGGTCGCGCAACCGCCTGCTCGAGACACGCAATTACGACGACCATTGGTGTGACGCAATCGAGCGCGAGACCGCAGAGCTTGCGGTCGCGGTCGCCGCAACGCGTGGCCAGACCGCAGCGCGCCTCACGGGCATGCTCAACGCCCGCGCGCAGGAATCCGCGTTTCCGTCCGCTCAAATCGCGCTCGACGGCTGGATGGAGAACGCGCTGCTCAACGAGACCGCGACGTCGGTCGAGGACCGCTACCGCCAGATCCTGCGCGACAACCGCCCGCGCGACGCCATCGCCGGCCGCACCACCGACGGCCCGCACCTCACCGATCTCCAGGTGATCTATGCGCCGAAAAGCATGCCGGCGCGCGATGCCTCGACCGGCGAGCAGAAGGCGCTGCTGATTGGCCTCGTGCTGGCGCATGCGAGCCTGGTCGCCGAGATGACCGGCATCGTGCCGCTGCTGCTGCTCGACGAGGTCGTCGCGCATCTCGATCCGAACCGGCGCGCGGCGCTGTTCGAGGAGCTACGCAAGCTCGGCGCGCAGGTGTGGCTGACCGGCGCCGACCCCGCCGCCTTTGCCGAGATCGGCGCCGGGGGCGAAGTCTTTGACGTCGAGAGCGGACGAGTCTCGGCCCGCCGATAGGCCTCGCCGTTGAACCCGGGCGTTTCCCTTCGCGACTAGCCTTTTGAGGCCGCGGCGATGCCTGTCACGGCCTTCGCCAGCGCGCAGCACGCGCGAACACCCTGGAGAATGAGATGCGGACGGTAAGGACCGGGGCGCGAGTCCCGGCTCAATGGCTGGCGTTTGCGTGCGGCCTCCTCTTGCTCGCGGTCTGCATGCTCGCGGCGAGCGCCAGCGCTTGGGTGCCGCATCTGTCGCCGCTGTTCGCGTCGGCACTCACGCCGGACCCCGCTGCCAAGCTGCCCGCGCCGACCCGTTACAGCTACCGAGGAACTCACACCACCGTCGTCAAGGGCGTTGAAACGCCGCTCCGCACAAGGCTGGAGGCCACCGTGCCCGCCGAGCTCCGCGACGTGCTCGCCTTCTACCGCACCGAGCTCAGCAAGCTCGGCTGGCAGGAGCAGCGCGATGGCGCGGTGGTCTCCGCCGATCACGTCCAGCTCGCCTTCGCCTCCCCGCTCGGACCTGGCATGCTGGCGCTCGACCGCAAAGACGCCAGCACCGCCGTCAATCTCGTGCAGAAGAATGCATCTGTCGCGGCCAATGCGAACGTCATGCCCGAGCCCGGCCAGGCGAAGCTGGTGTTCTCCAATATCAGCGAAACGGAAGCCACGCTCACGATCAACGACCGGACCATCAAGCACGCCGCCGGCGCCTACGCGGTTTCGCTGGATTTGCAGCCCGGCAAATATTCCTACGAGGTGAGCGTGCCGGGCCATCCAGCCACTACGAGCATCCTCAACTTCGCCGCCGGCGATACCTGGGAGCTTACGGTCGGGCGCAACGGAGAGGCATGGTCGCCGCTCCTATTGTATTGAACCTCCCGGGTTTCTGCCGCGACTTCTGGTCTGAGGCCGCGCCGACGGTGTCGCAGCCTGCACACGCGCGAGGGATGAATACCCGCGCGAAATCCAGGAGTTTTGACGATGTCGATGACCCCGCGCGGGATGCAAGTCCCGGCACGCTGGCGGCTGCTTGCCTGCGGCCTTGTCCTGATGGCGAGTTGCTCGATCGCGGCCGCCGCCGACGGAGGCATCGTCGACGTCCATGCGCTGCCGCAGCTCGAGGGCGCGGTGGAGGACACCTCGCGTCCCGATCCCTACCGCGTCGAATACCGCATGCCGACGCCGGAAGCCGTGACATCGCCGGCCGTGAAAAAACTCCTCAGCACTGACGGCTGGGTGCCCTATGTGAGGCCGCTGGAGGAGAAGAGCGCCACGCTGAACTTCAAGAAGGGACGGCAAGGCCTTTCGGTTCACTTCACGCAAGCCCTCGGCCGGCCCGATCAATCCGTGGTCTACTACACGACCGACCGGATCTACGGGAACGTGCCGTTTCCGGACGGCGCGAGCGACATCATGTTCGATGGGACCCGGCCCTATCTCGGCTGCATCGCGCCCAGCGCGCTCGATGCGACGTCGGATTTCTACGCCAGCCAGATGGCCGCGATCGGCTGGCAGAAGCTCACGCCGGAAACCGCCGCGCGCTGGACGACCAGCCTGGATGAGACCGTTCCCAATGGCTTTCGCGCGTTCTATGCGCACGCTGATAGCAAGGAAGGCGGCTTCTACCAGCAGAAGCCGGTCATGCTGACGCTGACGCGCCGCGACGACGGCCGCACCAATGTCGATATCCGCGTCGCGCCCTTCGCCCTGCCCAGCGAGCTCAAAGCCGATGGCGATCTGGCCGGCCTGCCGCGGCCGAACCCGACCAAGACGGCCAGGGGCCTCGGCAGCACAAGCTCCAATAAGCGCGAGATGTCGGCCGCCGCGATGGCCGAGCTGCCCGCCGTGCTGGCCTTCTATCACCGCGAGCTCGCCGCGCGCGGCTGGCAGGAGGACGGCAGCGCGCCGCTCGCGCCCGGCGACGAGGTCGCGATCAAGATCTCCACGGCCGAGGAAACCGGTGTGCTGCGGCTCGGCCGCAAATATGATTTCACCATGATCAGCCTGAACGTGCAGGTGAAAGAATCCGCGCTGGCCGCCCGCGCCAAGGCGAAGAAGGAAGCCGACGAGAAGTTCCTTGTGGATGCGCTGGGTACGGCCAAGCAACTCATCGCCGCCGATGAAGCAAGGCGCAAGACGCAGGCGGCCGCGCTGTCGGATGCGCCGCTCAATACGCTTGCCGACAGCAAGACGCCGGTACCGCTGCCCGAAAACGCCGAAGACGTTAAGTTCGAAGGCAGCGACGGGCGGCTCCAGTTCTCCTCCACATCCAGCGTCACAGCGCTCGGCACCTTCTACCGCGCATCGCTGAAGAACGCGGGCTGGAAGGAGCAGCCCTCCGTCATCAACCAACCCAACATGGCGGTGATGGAATTCTCCAAGGCCGGCAAGTCGATCTCGATGACCGTGATGCAGATGGGCCCGAAGGTGAATGTCAGCGCCAACGGCACCGGCCTGGTCGTGGCTGCGGCGAAGCCGGTTGAGTCCAAATCGGCAGAAGCAAAGCCGATCCAAGCCAAATCGACCGAGCCGCTCAAGCCCGATCCCGACGCGGCCCTGCCGGTACCGACGCAGCGTAGCTCGAGTGGCGTCAGCTCCACGAAATTCCCCGGCAGCGACCAGTCGTTCCGCAAGGAGCTCGAGGCCAGCATTCCAGCTGAGCTCTCGGATGTCCTCGCCTTCTATCGCGCGGAGCTCACCAAGCGCGGCTGGCAGGAAAAGACTGACGGCGCGACGGTCACCGCCGAGCGGGCGGAGCTAACGTTCACCTCGCCGGAGGGACCGGCTGTGCTGAAGCTCGGCCGCGCCAGGGACGAGACCACCGTCAGCCTGGTGCAGCGGAATCCGCAGGCCGCAGCCAAGGCCGACATCATGCCGAAGGCCGGACAAGCCAGGGTGATGCTCGGCAATATCGGGCCGAAGGAAGCCTCGCTGACGATCAACAAGCAGACCATCAAGATCGCGGCCGGCGCCGGCGGCCCGCAATCGCCGAAGGGCCCGATGCTCGATCTGCCGCCCGGCAAGTATCAGTACGCGCTGCGCATGCCCGGACAGCCCGCCCGCACCGAAACCCTGACCGTTGCCGCCGGCGACGCCTGGGGCCTCCTGGTGGGGCCGACCGGCGAGGTGCTTCCGCTCCAGATGTATTGATCCCGCCGCCTGTGCCCGTAAGGGCCACGTTGAACCTGTCCGGTTCGTGGGGCGACTAGTCGCTAACATCCCTGGAGAGTGGGCATGACGACGGTAAGGCGCGGGACGAAGGTCCCGGCACGATGGCGGCTGTTCGTGTGCGGCCTCGCTCTTCTCGCGGGCGGCCTGGTCGCCGCAAGCGCCGGCGGATGGATGCCGCACCCATCACTGCAAACTTCGGCCGTACTCACACCGGCGGATCCCAACGCCGACATGCCGGTGCCGAAGCAACACAGCTTCTCCAGCTCCAACACCACCCATGCGACCGGCATCGAAGTCCCGCTGCGGGTCGGACTCGAAACCCATGTGCAGGCCCAGCTCAGCGATGTGCTCGCCTTCTACCGCACGGAGCTCGCAAAGCGCGGCTGGGAGGAAAAGCCGGATGGCGCTGTGGTTGCCGCCGATCATGTGCAGCTCGCCTTCGCCTCACCCAAGGGGCCGGCTACACTGAAGCTTGGCCGCGCGAAGGACGAGACCATTGTCAGCCTGGTGCAGCGGAATACGGAGGCCGCGGCCAAGGCCAATTTCCTGCCGATAGCAGGACAGGCGCGGCTGATATTCGGCTATCTCGTAGCGGACGTGGCTTCGCTCATGATCAACGATCAGACCGTCAAGATCGCGGGCGGCGTCAATCACCCGCAAGCGCTGGATCTGCCGCCCGGCACGTATTCCTACAAGCTGGTCTTGTCGGGCTATCCGGTGCGGACCGATAGCATCACCGTGGCCTCAGGCGAGACCTGGTCCCTCACGCTGGACGACGATAAGAAGCCGGACCAGATCTACTGAACCCAGCGGCCTGTTCCGGGGCGCCACGGCGCCTGGGAACGCGCTTCTCCGCCCCGCAAAATCCACGCCTTCAAGAGCTAAAAACAGGGCCTCGAATCGCCCTTTTCGCAAGCCCCAGAATCGGCCTCCAGGAGCCTTGAAAACCGGCTAAAAATCCCTATTTCATCAAAGGGTTGCCGGAGGATACTTTGCGCTAGGCGCAAGCGGTCTTTCATGGCACAAATAGCCTGCAAATCAGCGCCTTTTGCGCGGCTGATTCGGGCGACATCTCGAAGGCCTCTCATGACAGAACCTGCTCGGCAGACGCCTGCCGAAAACGAGCCCTCAAATCCGAGCGATTACGGGGCGGAATCGATCCGCGTGCTCAAGGGTCTCGACGCCGTCCGCAAGCGCCCGGGCATGTATATCGGCGACACCGACGACGGCTCGGGCCTGCACCACATGGTCTACGAGGTCGTCGACAACGCGATCGACGAGGCGCTGGCGGGCCATGCCACGCGCGTCGATGTCGTGCTCAATGCCGACAATTCCGTCACGGTGCGCGACGACGGCCGCGGCATTCCCGTCGACATCCACAAGGGCGAAGGCATCTCCGCGGCCGAGGTCATCATGACCCAGCTCCATGCCGGCGGAAAGTTCGACCAGAATTCCTACAAGGTCTCCGGCGGTCTGCACGGCGTCGGCGTCTCCGTCGTCAACGCGCTGTCGAGCAAGCTCGGCTTGCGCATCTGGCGCGACGACAAGGAGCACTACATCGAGTTCGCCCATGGCGATGCGGTTGCGCCGCTGAAGGTGGTCGGCGACGCACCGGGCCGGCGCGGCACCGAGGTGACGTTCCTCGCCTCGAACGAGACCTTCAAGAACATCGAATATGATTTCGCGACGCTGGAGCACCGGCTGCGCGAGCTCGCCTTCCTCAATTCCGGCGTCAACATCGCCCTCTCCGACATGCGTCACGCGGTCGAGAAGCGCGAGGAGATGCACTATTCCGGCGGCGTCGAGGAATTCGTCAAATATCTCGACCGCAACAAGAAGGCGATCGTGCCGGCGCCGATCATGGTGCGCGCGGATGCCAACGGCATCGGCGTCGAGGCCGCACTGTGGTGGAACGACAGCTACCACGAGAACGTGCTGTGCTTCACCAACAACATCCCGCAGCGTGACGGCGGCACCCATCTGGCCGGTTTCCGCGGCGCGCTGACGCGCCAGGTCAACGGCTATGCCGAGGCCAATGCGAAGAAGGAAAAGATCGCGCTGACCGGCGACGACTGCCGTGAAGGCCTCACCGCCGTTCTCTCGGTGAAGGTGCCCGATCCGAAATTCTCGTCGCAGACCAAGGACAAGCTGGTGTCCTCGGAAGTGCGTCCCGTGGTCGAGAACGTCCTCAACGAGGCGCTCCAGGCCTGGTTCGAGGAGCATCCCTCGGAAGCCAAGATGATCGTCGGCAAGGTGATCCAGGCCGCTGCCGCGCGTGAAGCCGCGCGAAAAGCGCGCGAGCTGACGCGCAAGAGCCCGCTCTCGGTCTCCTCGCTGCCCGGCAAGCTCGCCGACTGCCAGGAAAAGGACCCGGCGAAATCCGAACTCTTCATCGTCGAGGGCGACTCGGCAGGCGGCAGCGCCAAGCAGGGCCGCAACCGCGAATTCCAGGCGGTGCTGCCGCTGCGCGGCAAGATCCTCAACGTCGAGCGCGTCCGCCCCGACAAGATGCTGGGGAGCGAGCAGATCGGCACGCTGATCACCGCGCTCGGCACCGGCATCAGCGACGAGTTCTCGATCGAGAAGCTGCGCTATCACAAGATCATCGTGATGACGGACGCCGACGTCGACGGCGCCCACATCCGCACGCTGCTGCTGACCTTCTTCTACCGGCAGATGCGCGACATCATCGACGGCGGCTACCTCTACATCGCCCAGCCGCCGCTCTATAAGGTCAGCCGCGGCAAGTCCGAGCAATATCTGAAGGACGAGCGGGCGCTCGAGGATTATCTGATCGACACAGGCCTCGACGACTGCGTCTTCATTCCCGGCGTCGGCGGCGATCGCACCGGCCGCGACTTGCGTTCGCTGGTCGATGATGCGCGCGTCGTTCGCAGCATCCTTCGCAATTTGCACAGCCGCTACAATCGCAAGGTGATCGAGCAGGCCGCGATCACCGGCGTGCTGAACAAGGCGATCTACGGCGATCCCGAGAAGGCTGCCGCGGCCGCGCAGTACATCGCCGGCCGCCTGGACAATCAGTCCGAGGAGGTCGAGCGCGGCTGGCTCGGCCAGTACGTGGAAGGTCAGGGTTTCCAGTTCGAGCGCACCGTGCGCGGCGTCAAGGAAGCCGCCGTCATTGACGCCGCCTTCCTGGGCTCGGTCGAGGCCCGCAAGCTCGACGAATACACCGTGAAGCTCCAGGACGTTTATGCCCGCCCTGGCAAGCTGCGGCGAAAGGACGTCGAGCACATGGTCTACGGCCCGGTCGACCTGTTCGAAGCGGTCACCGACGCCGGCCGCAAGGGTGTCACGCTGCAGCGCTACAAAGGTCTGGGCGAAATGAACCCGGAGCAGCTCTGGGAAACGACGCTGGACATCGATGCGCGCTCGCTGCTGCAGGTGAAGGTCAAGGAGGTCGACGAGGCCGACGACATCTTCACCAAGCTGATGGGCGACGTGGTCGAGCCGCGCCGCGATTTTATTCAGGAACATTCGCTCAGCGCGACGATCGATATTTGAGGGCTGGTTGACCTTCGGCGGTCGTCATGCCCGCGCTTGTCCCGCCTGCGCGGCCGAAGCCGCTTCGGCGAGGCGAAGGCCCGGGCATCCACGTTCGTCTGTACATGCGGCTAAGACGAGGATGGCCGGGACAAGCCCGGCCATGACGATGTGGATGCACACGGGCTGAACCTCGCCAGCCACCATCGCGACGAAGCATCATGACGAGCTCTGCGACCACCAGCCCTGCTCTCCCCTCCCGCCGTCTCGGCGTGATCGGCAGCATCATTGGCGTGCTGGCGCTGATTGCGGCCGTTCTGCCGCACTGGGTCATACCCGTGATCTATCCGCCGCCGCCGGCGGACAAGGTGATTGTCGACACCGGCCATCGCCTGAAAGATCGCCTGATCGCACGGGTCAAGGGCGTCGAATACCACGCACCGCCACGGGAGAAGTCGACGGGAAGCCAGCTCAGGGAGGCATCCTCGATTGGGGCGATCTCGCTCGGCCTGCTCGCCATCCTGTTCTCCGTCCTCGCGCTCGTGTTTCGCGAGGAGCGGCTCCTCGCCGGTGTCGCGGCCGCACTCGGGAGCGGCGCCATCGCCATCGAGATCTCCTTCCTGGCCATGGGCGTGCTGATGCTGATCGTCATCCTATATGTGGCGGCGAACATCATCGGTCTGTTCTGACCGGCGCACGCTACGAGCTCCCATCCTCATCCTGAGGAGCCCGCGATAGCGGGCGTCTCGAAGGATGGCGGCGGGCGAGCGCTGGGCCTCTATGCTTCGAGACGCGCGTTCCGCGCTCCTCGCCATGAGGGATTGGCAGCCTCTCCGAGGCTAACGGATCGGCAACGGCCGGTGGCCGCCGCAATTGCTCCCGCGCTCAATTCTCTGTAGTTTCCGCCCGAAACAGCCCCACCCAACAGGACAGCGAGAACCCCGTGGCGCCCATCCAGTACATTGTCGAGGGCGGTCACCGGCTCTCGGGCTCGATCGAGCCGTCCGGCAACAAGAATTCGGCGCTGCCGATCATCGCCGCCGCCCTGCTCACCGAGCATCCCGTGACGCTGGAGAACGTACCGCGGATCCGCGACACCGAGACGCTGGTCGAGCTGATCCGCTCGGTCGGCGCGGCGGCGGAATGGACCGCCGGCAACACGCTGCACATCCACGCCAAGAGCATCCGCGCCGCCGACCTCGACCCCGAGCTCTGCGTCCGCATCCGCGCCTCGATCCTGCTCGCAGGCCCCCTGCTCGCCCGCTGCGGCGAAGTGATGCTGCCGCCGCCCGGCGGCGACGTCATCGGCCGCCGCCGCCTGGACACCCATGTGCTCGCGCTCGAACAACTGGGCGCCAAGGTCACGGCGACCGATCGGCTCGAATTCCGCGCGGCAAAGCTCGCCGGTGCTGACGTGTTCCTGGACGAGCCGAGCGTCACCGCAACCGAGAACGCGCTGGTCGCGGCGGTCGCCGCCGACGGCGTCACCCATTTGCGCAACGCGGCCTCCGAGCCGCATGTGCAGGACCTCGCCAACTTCCTGGTCGCGCTCGGCGCGCGAATCGAGGGCATCGGCACCAACACCATGATCGTGCATGGACCGGCGACGCTGGGCGCTACGACCTACCGGATCCAGCCCGACCATATCGAGGTCGGCTCGCTGATCGGGCTTGCGGCCGTCACGCGCTCCCCGCTTCGCATCGTCCGCGCCGGCGTCGAGCATCTGCGTTCGATCCGCATGGGATTCGAGCGGCTCGGCATTGTCTGCCGCATCGAGGGTGACGATCTCATCGTGCCCTCGAACCAGACGCTGAAGATCCAGGACGATTTCGGCGGCCACGTGCCGAAGCTGGAAGACCAGCCCTGGCCGGCTTTCCCAGCCGATCTGATGTCGATCGCGATCGTCACCGCCACGCAATGCGACGGCGTGATCCTGATGTTCGAGAAGATGTTCGAATCGCGGATGTTCTTCGTCGACAAGCTGATCGCGATGGGCGCGCGAATTGTTCTCTGTGATCCTCATCGCGCCATCATCGCCGGCCCCAGCCGTCTGCGCGGGGCATCGATGATCTCGCCCGACATCCGCGCCGGCATGGCGATGCTGCTGGCCGCGGTCTGCGCCGAGGGCACCTCCACGATCAACAACGCCGACCAGATCGAGCGCGGCTACGAGCGCATCGACGAACGCCTGAACGCGCTCGGCGCGAAGATCAGGCGCGTGCCTGAAAGGAAGGGCTGAGGCGGTTTTCTTCCCTTCTCCCCTTGTGGGAGAAGGTGGCGCGAAGCGCCGGATGAGGAGTATTTCTCCGCGACCACAGTAACGTAGGGTGGGCAAAGCGAAGCGTGCCCACCGCTTCTGTTGCAGTGTTGGATCGATGGTGGGCACGGCGCAAGTGCGCCTTTGCCCACCCTACGATTCCGAGCTAGCGGAGAGAACCCCTTGTAAGTCGAAACGCCGCTGGTCTGCTATTGTAGACGTTGCGGTGACGGACGGGAGCCCGCAACCCCCCAGGTCGTTGCAGGCCGTGGGTGAGAGAGGTGCCCCGTCCGTTAGTCCATTGAACCCGAACAGTCGCCTGGGCCGCAAAGTGCGAAGCCCGATTAGGCAAGGAAGGGTGACCATGGATATCATCGCGGTTGGTATCGACGTATCGAAGGACCGTCTTGACGTTGCAGTTCATCCCGGTGGTGAGGCGTTCGTCGTAGAACGCAACGGTGCGGGGTTGGAGCAGCTGACCGCGCGGCTGAAACAGCTTGCGCCCAGTATTGTGGCGCTCGAGGCGACGGGCGGCTTCGAGACCATTGCGGCAGCGGCAGTTGGCGGCGCCGGCCTTCCTATCGTCGTTGTCAATCCGGCGCAGGTCCGTGCCTTTGCCAAGGCACTCGGACAACGCGCCAAGACCGATCCGATCGATGCTTCTGTAATCGCTCACTTTGCCGCAGCGACACGGCCCGAACCCCGGCCTTTGCCGGATGAGGCGACACGGTTTTTCTCGGATTTGGTGACGCGCCGGCGTCAAATCGTGGACATGATAGGTGCCGAGCGGCAACGGGAAAAGCGCGCAACCTCGCAGCATTTAAGAAAGAGCATCACACGGCTGATCAAGGCGCTGGAGAAGGAGCTCGTCAGCGTCGATACGGACATCGACGATGCAGTGCGATCTTCGCCGGCCTGGCGCGAAGCAGAGGATTTGCTGGCCTCCGTTCCCGGCGTTGGGCCCATCATTGCCCGGACCTTGATGGCCGAACTGCCAGAGCTCGGCCGCCTGAACCGCAAGCAGATTGCGGCACTGGCCGGCTTGGCGCCCTACACGCGCCAATCCGGCCAATGGCGCGGAAAAAGCTTCATTGGTGGCGGGCGACAAGCGGTGCGAACGGTATTGTTCATGGGAGCAATGACCGCCAGACGTCACAACCCCGTCCTCAAGGCCTTCTTTGAGCGCCTCGTGGCCAATGGAAAGCCGAAGCTCGTTGCCCTGATCGCCGTCGCCCGCAAGCTGCTCACCATCCTCAACGTCATGATCAGGACGAAAACACCATGGCGACCCGCTTGACAGCGAACACAGTCGCTCATCCGGCTCGCCGCTTCGCGGCGATCCACCCTCTCCACAAGGGGAGAGGGTAAAGAGACACGAGCCATGTTTTCGACGTGCGGCTGTGCTATTGCAACCGCCATGCTCGACACCGTCCAGCCTCGTCCGCAGCCGCAAGCCGGCGTGCCGCAAAACCATCTCGCCGAAGAGTTCGTCGAGACGCTGCGGCTGGCCGTGCCGATGATGCTGACGCAGCTCGGGCAGATCGCGATGATCACGACAGATCTCGCGCTGATTGGGCGGCTCGGCGAGGATGCGGTCGCGGCCGCCGCGCTGGCGCATACGGTTTATTTCGTCAGCTTCACCTTCGGGCTCGGATTGATGGCCGCGGTGTCGCCGCTGGCCGCGCAGGCGTTCGGCGCCGGCGACGTCAAGCGCATACGCCGCTCGCTGCGTGCCGGCCTGTGGGTCGCACTCCTGATCTCGCTGCCGATGATGGCCTCGCCGCTCTATGGCGAGCGCATCCTGCTGGCGCTCGGACAGGCGCCGCAATCGGCCGCGCTCGCGCAGCGCTATCTGAACGGGCTGGCCTGGGGCATCGCGCCGGCGCTCGGCTTCATCGCGTTGCGCAGCATGATGAGCGCGGTGAACCGGCCGCAGCCGCCACTGTGGATCACCATTGCAGCGATCCCCGCCAACGCGGCGCTGGTCTATTGCCTGATCCACGGCCTGTTCGGCCTGCCGGAGCTCGGCCTGTTCGGCGCGGGGCTTGCGACCACGCTCGTCAATCTCGGCACCTTCCTCGCCGTGCTCGCCATCGCCGCATGGCGAAAGCCGTTCGCGGACTACCGCCCGCTCGCCCATCTGTGGCGGATCGACTGGCCGCTGATGCGCCAGCTCATCGCGATCGGCGCGCCGATCTCGTTCTCGCTGCTGATGGAATATGGCCTGTTCTCCTCAGCCGCGCTGCTGATGGGGCTGATCTCGACCACGGCGATCGCCGCGCACCAGATCGCGCTCCAGGTCGCGGCCGTGCTGTTCATGGTCCCGCTTGGCATCGGCATGGCGGCGACGGTCCGCGTCGGCCATGCTTTCGGCCGCGACGACCCGGCCGCGGTGAGGCGCGCTGGCCTCGTCGCGGCGGTGCTTGGCGTAACGTTGGTCTCGGCCCTGACCGTTGCCATCATCCTCGGCCGCTACGAGCTCGGACGGCTGTTCTTCGGGAGCAGCGAGGCCAGCGCGGCCACTGTCGAGCTGACGGCGACCCTGCTGCTGGTCGGCGCGACCTTCTTCATCGCCGATGGCCTCCAGACCATCATGGGCGGCGCACTGCGCGGCATCAACGATACCAGGATGACGTTGCTGTTCGCGGCGATCGGCTATTGGTGCGTCGCCTTTCCCATCGCCTGGGTGCTGGCCTTCAATGCCGGGCTCGGCGCGGTCGGCGTCTGGATCGGGTTCTCGGTCGGGACATTCGTCTATGCCGGCCCCCTGATCTTGCGCTTCCGCATGCTGACGCGCAGACTGGCGGGATGATCGGGATCATGGAGCCGGTGCGATGACCCTGTCCGTGGACCTCTTCTACTCCTACCGCAGTCCCTTCAGCTATCTGGCGCTGCCGAAGACGCTCAAGCTCGTCGAAGAGTACGATCTCGCAGTGAATTTGCGGCCGGTCTATCCGCTCGCCGTCCGCGTGCCCGGCTTCTTCAAGAAGGCCAGTCCGAACTTCATTCGCTATGTGGTGCTCGACAGCACGCGCGTGGCGCAGCACGAGGGCATCCCGTTCCGCTTTCCGAGGCCCGATCCGATCGTTCAGGACAAGACGACGTTCGATGTTGCGGCCGAGCAGCCCTACATCCACCGCCTGACCCGGCTGGGTGCCATGGCCCAGCTCGAAGGCCGTTCGCTCGCATTCACTGACGCGATCGCGCGCGTGCTGTGGGACGGCTCGGTGGCGGGATGGAACGAAGGCGATCATCTCGCCCGCGCCGCCGAGAAGGCCGGGTTCGATCTCGCCGCGATGGATGAAGCGATCAGCGCCGACCCCGATCGCTACGAGCGGGTGATCACCGAGAACGAGAAGGACCATGCCGCCTCCGGTCATTGGGGCGTGCCGACCTTCGTGTTCGAGAATGAGCCGTTCTTCGGCCAGGACCGCATCGACCTGCTGCTCTGGCGCATGAAGGACAGGGGCCTGAAAAAGCGTTGATCGTTGCTTTAGGCGCGTTTTCTTCACGCGAACCGCTATCCGCTTCGCTTGAAAACGCTCTTGCCTGACGGCATGAACCGGTTTCCCTGAAACCGCGACTGAGACGTGGCGCCCCGATACCGGCGGCGCGCTCGGAGGTCGCATGTATCTGGCAAAGTTCTTCCACCGCGCGCCCGGCGACGACGATCGCGAATTGATGCTGGTCCCGGGCAGCGATCCCATGGTGATCGGCGTTCATATGAACTGGAAGGGCGCCCCCGACGCGAACGAATTTCTGCGCAAGGAATTTCCTGATATCGCCGGCGCCGCCGCGGCCTTCCGTCGCCATGTCGCCAAGCTGGTCGCGGCCGGCTATGTCGAGACGGATCACACCAACTACACGCTGCGCGACCTCGGGCCCAATCCGCAAGCCAAGCCGGACTGGCAGAAGGGCCTCGATGAGCTGATGATCCTGGCGCTCAGCGCGCCGATGGCCGAGCAGGCCGCGCAGCTCGACGCGCTCAAGGGCACGCGGGCCGAACATGAGCCGCTGTATCTCTGGCACGCCGCTCGCCGCGGCAAGGTCGCCGGTGAAGATCTCGCACAGGCGGTGCGTTCCGCCGAACAGGCGCGCGATACGCTCGTTGCGCGGCGCGCTGCCGGGCAGCCGCATTATGCGTGGTCGCTCTACGAGAACGATCTCGAAGGACGCATTCTCGAGTTGCTGAGCGACGTCTATCTTCAGGCCGACGATCCGGATGCCTCGCTGAAGACGATCGAACATCTTTGCAAGACCGCCCCGAACCACGCGCGCATCCTCAAGCGCGCCGAGCTGCTCTGCGGCTATTTTCCCGAGCGGCGCGAAGAAGCCTTTGACGACGCCTTTCAATGGTCGCGGTTCGGCGGCTATGAGGACATCATGTCGTTTCCCGGCTATGAGGACTACGCGGCCCAGCGCAAGGCGGGAACGTCCGCAAAAGGCTGGCGCTGGAAACCCGGTACGCTGGCGAGCGAAGCGGACGTGAGCAAAGCGGAGCAGGTGCTCGGCGTCCGGCTGCCCGATGACTATCGCAAGTTCCTGCTGACGCGCGGCGAGACCGAATTGCTGGTGCGGCTGCCTGAATCATCGTCCGAGCTTCGCTTCTATGCGCCTGATGAACTCGCCACGCAGCTTCGCAATGTCCTGGACTTCATTGCCCATTCCGAGGACGAGCTCGAAGAGGCCTGCGCCTATTTCCGGAAGGAATACGGCGTGTCACTCAAGCATTTGGTGCCGGTTGCCGAGCCGTCGCAGCTCAGCCGCTGCCTGCTGCTCCATGTCGAGCCCGGCGAGCGCTATGGCCAGTGCTTTCAGTGGGACCATGACGGCGCGTGGGAGCTGGAGCAGCCGCAGCCGGGTTTTGACGTTGCGCTGAAGGCGCTGACCGATGGCATCGAGAAGCGCGACACGACGCAGCTGGCGTTCTTCGATCTGTAACCCGACTCACTCCGCCACGCGCGCGGACTTGTCGGTCGAGGCTTCCGACCATTCGCCGACGACGCGATCGAGATCGCAGAGGTTCTGGTGCATCTGCTCCAGCGAGAAGCCGATCGCGAAGAAGCGCTCGGCGGTGTCGCCGGGCTGGCCGCGGATCAGGCCGTCATGACGGACGGCGGCAACGGCCTCGGCATAATGCTGGAGCGCGACGTGGACCGGATGGATCGCCGGCGCGCCGGCGCCCTCGCGCAAGGCCGCAGCGGCGGAGCGAAGGAATCGCGCGATCACGGTCGAGACTTCCGTCAGCGGAGCCGCAAGCCGCATCTGTACCTCGGCAGGCAGCGGCACCACCGTGGCACGGCCGATCATCACGACGTCATGGCGCAGCCGCAGCACGGTGCGCAGCAGCGGGCCGGTGTCGGGCCCGCTCGACAGTCGCGCGGAGCGCTCACGCTCGGCTTCGGCGCCGATGGCATTCATGCCCACCATTGCCGTGCCGATGCCGTCCTGGATCCGGTGCAGCGCATCGTTGTCGCGGCCGCGCGTGAGCCCCGCGAGCAGTTCGGTGAAGGCATCCGCGATCAGTTCGAGCAGCGTGGCCGCGCTGGCGCGGATCTGCCGCACGGCGCGCGACGGCAGCACCAGGAATGAGACCAGCAGGCCAGTGATGGCGCCGACCCCGACCTCGCTGACGCGGTCGATCGCAGACGCCAAGGGATCGGAATGATGCATGGTCGGAACCAGCAGCACGATGATGGCGGTCACCGTCGCGGCGTTGAGGCTTGGGTTGATCGCCGCCACGAAGGCGAGTGGCGCGACCGCCAGCACCAGCAGCCCCAACAGGCCCGCCTCGGTGGAATAAGGGATCAGGATCGCGATGGCGCCGCCATAGAGGGCGCCGCCGATGGTGCCGAGCACGTAGTCCCGCGTCGCCTTCAACGAGCGGCCGACGCTCATCTGGGTCACGATCAGCGAGGTCAGCACGGCCCAGAGCGGCAATAGCAGATGCAGCGCGGTGGCGATCGCATAGGCCGCCACTGCGGCCACCGTGACCCGGATCGCCAAACCGAGTTGCGTCCGCCGTGATCGGATCCGGTCGAACAACTGTTTTGCAAATGCCATCGTCAGACGTCCCGATCCCTTTGAAGCCAGGCAAAAGCATGGCTGATGCCCGCGGCCCCAAGGCCGCTTGAAAGGCCAAATCAGCCCGCCTAACTTGCGCGCCAAAACGAGGAAACACGATGGCTCACGAAACCGCAACGCTCGCCGCCTATGTCGTCAATCTGAAATACCAGGATATTCCGGCGGAGGTGCTGGATCGCGCCAAAGTGCTGACGCTGGACTTCCTCGGCAGCGCCATCCGGGCCCGCAGCGAGTCGGAATCCACCCCCTCGATCCTGAAGATGCTCGAAGCGCTTGCGCTCGACACCAAAGGCGAGTCCACCGTGTTCGGCGACAGCAAGACCTGGACGCCGGCGGTCGCCGCCCTCCTCAATGGTGCGCTCGGCCACTCCCTCGACTTCGACGACACCCACGCCGATTCCTCGCTGCATCCGAGTGCGCCGGTGGTTCCGGCCGCGTTCGCCGTCGGCGAGATGGTCGGCGCCTCCGGGCGCGACGTGCTGACCGCGATCGTCGCGGGCTATGAGGTCTGCTGCCGGCTCGGCAACGCGCTCGACCCGACCTCGCATTATGCGCGCGGCTTCCATCCGACCGCGACCGCCGGCACCTATGGCGCGGCAGCCGCGGCCGGCAAATTGTTCGGCCTGTCCGAGCAGCAGATCATCGCCGCGTTCGGCGTCTCCGGCAGCCAGGCCGCGGGCTCGCTGCAATTCCTGGTCAACGGCGCCTGGAACAAGCGCTACCAGGTCGGCGCCGCCGCGATGAATGGCGTGATCGCCGCGACGCTGGCGCGCAACGATTTCGTCGGCGCGACGGAATCGGTCGAGGGCAAGCACGGCCTGCTCGCCGGCTACACCGACGATGCGCATCCCGACAAGGCGGTGGCCGAGCTCGGCAAGACCTACGAGACGATGAAGATCGGCGTAAAACCGTATCCGAGCTGCCGTTACACCCATGCCGCGATCGACGCGCTGATCGCGATGCGGCGCGAGCACAATCTGACGCCCGACCAGGTCAAGCGCGTCGAGATCGGTTTGCATCGGAACGGCATCACCCTGACCGGCGATGCCGCGACCAAGCGGCATCCGACCTCGATCGTCGGCGGCCAGTTCTCGATGTTCTTCACCGGCGCGCTCGCTCTCGACCAGGGTTCCTTCGGCTGGGACGACTATAACCGCCTTGGCGATGCCGCCATCGACGCGCTCGCCGACAAGTTCGACGTGGTGCAGGACGACCGGCTTGAGGTCGGCCGCACCCATCCCTTTGGCGCGCGCGTCAGCATCACCACCGATGACGGCGTGCACGAGCGGCTCTACGCCGATCCCTCCGGCGAGCCGAATTCTTTCCCCGATGCGCAGGCGATGCAGCAGAAGTTTCTGACGCTGGCGCGCCCGGTGCTGAACGCGCGCGCGGAGAAGTTTGCGGACGCGATCATGACACTGGAGCGGTTCGACCGCGTGGCGAAGGCCACGGAGCTGGGGAGGTAGTGGGCGTGAGCTAACGCCACGCAGACGGTGCACCCTCGCCCCTTGTGGGAGAGGGTGGATCGCCGCGAAGCGGCGAGCCGGGTGAGGGGTTCTCTCCGCGAGTCCCACTCCCTTTGAATGCGCGGATGGAGACCCCTCATCCGGCGCTTCGCGCCACCTTCTCCCACAAGGGGAGAAGGGAAGAGGAGCTCGCAGCTCAATCCACCCCCGCCATTTTCCCCTTCTCGCGCGTGGCTGCCACCACATCCCGCACTAGGTCGAACACGCCATCCGCTTCCGGCGGCCAGTTCGGCGAGCGGCCGAGCCGCACGATCACAAGCCGCTCCGAGGGAATGACGATCGTGTACTGCCCGATCGTGCCCTTGGCGAAGAAGGCATCGCGCGGCCAGCCGTGCTCGACGCGAAAATTCGCGCCAAAACTGTCGCCCCGGTTGGTCCAGAAGCCGGCGCCGATGCCGACCCAGGCATTCGGCGTGGCCGTGGCGGAGTAGCTCACCCAGCCTTCCGGCAAGATACGCTTGCCGCCGGCGACGCCGTCATTGAGATAGAGCTGGCCGAAGCGCGCCCAGTCGCGCGCGGAGGCCAGCATCTCGCTCGATCCCTCGATCGTGCCGGCGCCGTCGAGCTGGAGCGTGACGTGGCGCATGCCGAGCGGCGCGAACAGTTCACGACGCGCGAAGCACAGCGCGTCCGCGGGGTTGCCGCCGGCAGCGTTGCGGATCAGGTGCGCGAGCATGATGGTGTTGCCGTCGTGATAATTCCACACCGTGCCCGGCGCGGTCGCAGGCGGCATGCTCGCGGCATAGGCGGCCATATCGTCCTCGATGAATTTCATGCGATTGACCGGTTCGAAGGCGGAGCCGAGCGAAGCCTGCAGCGAGCCGCCGAGCGCGAGGCCCGCGGTGTGCCGCAGCAGCTGGTCGACGGTGATGGCGTGGCGGGGATCGTCCGGGTTCTTCCAGGCGGCGACCGGCGCGGGCCCGTCGAGCTTGAGCTTGCCCTGGCGCACGAGAATGCCTGTTAGCGCCGAGATCACCGACTTCGTCATGGAGAAGCCGAGCAGCGGCGTCTCCGGTCCGACGCCATCCGCATAACGCTCGGCGATGACGCGGCCTGACTTCATGACGACGATGGCGCGGGTGCGGCGGGTGGGCGGCTGCGGAGGTTCGGTGAAGGCGCGATCGAGTGCGGCTGATAGCCCCTCGCTTTGCGGCGGCACGATCGAAGGTCCCGCGGTCTCGGGGAGCAATGCGGGTTGCTTATCATCCGCCGGCGGCGCGACGTCGGCGATATCAGCGCCGTGCTCGAGCGTACAGCCCAGCCCCTCGCGATAGACGGCATGGCTGCGGCCGAGGCCGAACAGGGTCACGGTGACATCCTTGCGCACCCGGTCGATCTGGTAGTCCATCGCCCAGGTGATCAGGCCCGTGCCGGGCATCGCGTCCGTGGTCTCGGTGAAGGTGCGCTGCGGATCGAGGCCGGAGACGAATGTCTCGGCGCAGAGGATGTCGGCGAGGAAGCCGGTGGCGACCTGCGGCGCGTTGCGCGCGCGAGCCGCGCCGAATGCGAGGCCGATACAGGCGACGGCGGTGGTAAGGAGGATGATCTTGCGGCGGCGGGTCACGGGCTTTCTCCGGCTTCGGGGAACGTGCCGGGAGAAAGCCGGAGCGGTCGGAGGAGTGCTCGCCGGATTTGGAAAATGGACTGGCTGAAACTGAACCGGACTGGTCGATTCTGGAATTTCGGCGCGATTATAAAGGCTTAGAACTTACGCCGCGCTCACCTTCAGCCGCCGGTATTCCGTCGGCGTCACGCCCGTGACCGCCTTGAAGGCCCGGTTGAAGGGGCCGAGCGACTGAAAGCCGGCGTCCATCGCGATGGTGATGACGGGGACCTCGGCCTGCGCGGGATCGGCGAGCGCGGCCTTGGCTTCCTCGATCCGGTGGTTGTTCAGGAACACATTGAAATTGCGGTAGCCGAGCCGCTGGTTGATCAGCCGGCGCAGCCTGTATTCGGGAATTTTCAGCCGGCCCGCCAGCACGCCGATGGTGATGTTCTCCTGGCGATAGATCCGCTCGTCCGCCATCAGCCGCATCAGGGCATCGATCAGCTTCTGGTCGGCGGATTCATCGGTGGCTGCCGGATGGCTCAGAATGACCGCCGGCGTGATTCCAGCCGTCGCCGGAAACAGGTCGGCACCATCGACGCGCATCATCGCGTAGGCGATGGCCGCGACGACGCAGGCCAGCACGCCGGCATTGATGGTGTTGGCGGCATCGCCGACGTCGCTGCCGGCGACGGCAATCTGGAGCAGCGCGTTCAGTCCGCCATAGAGCGCGGCGGCGCAGACGATGAAGACGCGGGCACGCCGCCGGCGCTCGACCAGGTCGGCCGGCCACGAGGCGATCGTCTGCCCCACCGCGAGCGCGATGAAGCCGAGCACGATCAGGTTCACCACGGTGACGGAGAACCGCACGTGGCCGCCCGGCGCAATCCAGACGCAGCCAGCGAAGCTGAAGGCCGTCACCAGTCCCCAGGCAAGCCCGTGCCACCAGCGCAGGCGAAAATCGTCGTCGAACAGCGCGCGCGTGAACAGCCAGAACACCACGATATTGCCGGTCGACAGTGCGATCAGCGGCGCATGCCAGGCCGGCACCAGCGACGTCACGCCGACCGAATAGCTCACCGCATGCGCGGCCGAGCCGAGCGCGAAGGCTGCGCCGAGGCGAGCCGCCAGCACGTTGCGGAAGTCCGAGAACAACGATGCCGCCAACACCAACAGCAGCGCTACGGCGCCGGCGCGAAAGGCAAGTTCGAGACTGGCAAGCAGCATCCGGTCGACCCGATCGCGCACGCACGCGCGTGACGCGAACCTAGTTCAGATCAAAGACCGATTCAATTTCGCCGGGTCCACGCGGCGCGCGACGTGATCCAGGCGTCGGCCGGCTTGCCGAACAGATCGATCTCGCGCTCCTTCCGGGCTCCCAGGCTGCGCGCGACGCCCTGCGACGGCGTATTCGTGCTCTCGATACAGTGCATGATCTCGTCGATCTCAAAGCTGTCGAACACCCAGTCGATCGACGCGCTGGCCGCTTCCACCGCATAACCTTTGCCGCGGAATTCGCTGGCGATGCCCCAACCGACCTCGAAGCCGGGCCAGCCCGGCGGGCACCACGGACCAACCCGCCCGATGTAGCTGCCGCTCGATTTCTCCTCGACAGCAAACATGCCGAAGCCGTGGAGCGCCCAATGCCCGGAGATCACGGCTGCGTTACGCCAGCCGGCAATCGCGGTCGTGACCGGCTTGCCGTCGGCGGCGATGAAGCGGGCGGTGCCGGGATCGGACAGCATCGCGGCGTTCGGCGCAATGTCGCTGGCGCGCCATGGCCGCAGGATCAAATGTTCCGTCTCGATTTGGGGGCCTGTGACCTCGAGCAGCCTGGCGCCTGGCTTGAGCGGTGGGATCATCGGTCTTCTCCCGTTCCCGACATTGTTCTGTTACGATCATACCAGCAAGAAACAGGAGACCAAGATGAGCTGGCAACCCTCGAACGATCCCGTGCTCGGCGATCCCATGTCCTGCGACGCGCTCGATCTCGTCATCGTGCCGCGCACCCGCGACCTCGGCGACGGATTCGTGGTGCGGCGCGCGCTGCCGCATGGCAGGCGGCAGATGGTCGGGCCCTTCATCTTCTTCGATCATTTCGGCCCGGTGCAGTTCGTCTCCGGCAAGGGCATGGACGTGCGGCCGCATCCGCATATCGGGCTTGCCACCGTCACCTATCTGTTCGACGGCTCGATCATGCATCGCGACAGCGAGGGCAACGTCCAGGAGATCGCGCCCGGCGCGATGAATCTGATGACCGCCGGCCGCGGCATCGCCCATTCCGAGCGCACCCCGGACGCGCAGCGCGCCTCGGGCCAGCAGATGCTGGGCCTGCAAAGCTGGATCGCGCTGCCGGCCGGATCCGAAGAGATCGCGCCGTCGTTCCAGCATTACGGCGCGGGCGATCTGCCGATGATTTCCGAGCGCGATTTTACCGCGCGGGTGATCGCGGGCTCCGCCTTCGGCATCACCTCGCCGGTTACGATGGTGTCGCCCTGGTTCTACACCGAGGTCACGGCGGTCGCGGGCGCCAGCGTGCCGCTCGACCCCGACCACGAGGAGCGCGCGATCTATGTCGTCGACGGCGAGGTCGAGATCGCGAACGAGCGTTATGAGGGGCCGCGGCTGCTGATCTTCCGGCCCGGCGACCGCATCACCGTGAAGGCGCTGAAGGCAACGCGCATGATGTTTCTCGGTGGCGATGCATTGGAAGGCCCGCGCCACATCTGGTGGAATTTCGTCTCCTCCAGCAAGGAGCGGATCGAGCAGGCCAAGCAGGACTGGAAAACCGGCCGCTTCGCCGGGGTTCCGCAGGAACATGAGTTCATTCCGCTGCCGGAATAGGCTATCCCGATTTAGGCCGTACCATCCAGTGCGGCCTGAATCTCCTGTCCGAAGGCCAAGTCTACGAAAGCTTTGCGATGACCACCATGCTCTCCAGCGACCTGCCCCTGACCAAGATCGGACGCGGCAAGGTGCGCGATATCTACGCCGTCGACGACGACCGCCTGCTGCTTGTCACCACCGACCGCATCAGCGCCTTCGACGTCGTGATGGGCGAGACCATCCCGATGAAGGGCGCGGTGCTGACCCAGATCAGCGCATTCTGGTTCAACGAGCTCGAAGGCGTGGTGCCGCATCACATGATCAGCGCCGACGCCGACGAGATCATTGCCGCCGTGCCGGCCTTGAAGCCGCATCGCGCCGAGATCCTCGGCCGTGCCATGCTGTCGCGCCGCACCACCGTCTTCCCGATCGAATGCGTGATCCGCGGTTATCTCTCGGGATCGGCCTGGAAGGAATATGCCGCCAGCGGCACGCTGGCCGGCGAGAAGCTGAAGGCGGGCCTCGTCGAGAGCGAGAAGCTCGCGCCGTCGATCTTCAGCCCGGCGACCAAGGCCGAGACCGGCCATGACGAGAACATCACCATCGCGAAGATGCGCGAAGTCGTCGGCGACGAGGTGGCCTACACGCTCGAGAGCATGACGCGCGCGGTCTATACGCTCGGCGAGGAGCTCGCCCGCGAGCAGGGCATCATCATCGCCGACACCAAGTTCGAGTTCGGCCGCGACAAGGACGGCCGCATCATCCTGATCGACGAAGTCATGACGCCGGATTCTTCGCGCTTCTGGGCCGTCGATGCCTACAAGCCCGGCCAGCCGCAGGCGAGCTTCGACAAGCAGCCTTTGCGCGATTATCTCGACGTCGAGCGCCACGCGGGGCGCTGGAACGGCGACGCGCCGCCGCCCCCGCTGCCCGCCAGCGTCGTCGATGCGACCAGCAAGCGCTATCTCGAAGCTTACAGGCGCGTGACGGGGAAAGAGCTGAAGATCTAGCTTCGTCGCCACCTCTCGCTCCGTCATTGCGAGGAGCCCTTGCGACGAAGCAATCCAGACTGCTTCTGCGGAAAGATCCTGGATTGCTTCGCTGCGCTTGCAATGACGTGGTCGGGGAGGCTGTCCGCTACACCCCTCAACTGTCATCGCCCGGCTTGACCGGGCGATCCAGTATTCCAGAGACGGCGATGGGATACGGAGAGGCTGCGGCGTACTGGATTCCCCGCTTTCGCGGGGAATGACAGCGGTGGGTGCGCAGGCTTCGTTTTTTCTGTCCACCATATGGTTGACCATTCACACGTCGTGAATGGAGATCCTCACCCCAAAGACTGTCGGATATTTCACAGTTACAAGAATCCAGTTGCGCTAAACCCGTACTCGTCTACGTCTCGGGACGGGACTTTTCAGGGCGAGCGCAACGGCGTGACCGATCCAGCAATCATTTTCAGCCCGGCTTCGCGATTCAATCCGGCCCTCAAGCGTGCGTTGAATGATATATTGGGCGGCACGGCGGCCAGCGTCCTGACCGTCACCTTCGGGCTGTCCTATTCGCTGCTGATCTTCGCCGGGCCGCTCTCGCCTTACCTGTCCTACGGAATCACGGCGACGTTCGTCAGTTCCGCGGTGCTTGCGGTCGTCATCGGGCTCGGCAGCTCCCTGCCCTTCGCAATTGGCGCTCCCGACAGCTCGACCGCGGCGGTGACGGGAATCCTGGCGGCCTCGGTGGTCGAACGCCTCGAGACGGCGAACCTGTCGGGACCGCTGCTCTCGCCGGTTCTGATCACGCTCGGCCTGTCGACGGTGCTGACAGGATTGGTGCTGTGCGGATTGGGCCTGACGCGGCTGGGCCGCGCCATCCGATACGTGCCCTATCCCGTCGTCGGCGGATTCCTCGGCGCCACCGGACTTCTCATCGCCCTGGGCGCGGTGCGGGTGATCACCAACCACCCGCTTCAGTTCACGACGCTGCCGCAGTTCACCAACGGCACCACATTGCTGGAACTGGGCGCCGCCTGCGCGATGGCGCTGGTGCTGTACCTGACCTGGCATCGCTCGCGCAGCCCGTTCGGACTGCCGATCATCCTGGTCGGCGGCGTGCTCACGGCGCATCTGGCGTTCTGGATCACCGGTGTTTCATTCGATCACGCCCGCGCCCTGGGCTGGACGTTTCAGCCGCCGCCTCAGGCGGTCTTCGTGCTGCCCTGGCACACCGACGATCTCGCCCGCTATCCCTGGTTTGCCGTGCCGGACCTGCTCGGCAACGTGGTTGCCGTCATCTTCGTCACGGCCTCCAGCACGCTGTTCAACACCACCGGCATCGAGGTTGCCGTGCATCGCGAGGCCAATCTGGAGCGCGAGCTGAACGTCACCGGCGCCGCCAATATCCTGACCGGCATGCTGGGCGGCTACGCCGGCTGCAGCTCGATCAGCCGCTCGATCCTCAATTTCTCCAGCGGCGGCCGCGGGCGCTTGTCAGGCCTTACGGTCGCGGCGCTGTCCCTGCTGATGCTTGCCATCGCGCCCGATCTGCTCGGCTTCATCCCGAAATTCGTCATCGGTGGCCTCCTGCTCTATCTCGGCGCCGACCAGCTCCACAAATGGATCATCGAGTCGCGCAAGCGGCTGTCGAAGCTCGAATATCTCTCGCTGATCGCCATCATCGCGATCATCGTCACCTGGGGCTTCGTGCCGGGCATCCTGATCGGCGTGATCATCGGCTGCGCGACGTTTGCGTTCAGCGCCGCGCGGGTGGAGTCGATCAAGTACAGTTTCGACGGCTCGGAATATCGTTCCTCGCTCGACCGCTCGCGCGACGACCAGGACGTGCTGCTGGCCCATGGCGGCAACATCCAGGGCCTGAACTTGCAGAGCTATCTGTTCTTCGGCTCCGCCAACCGGCTCTACCAGCACGTCAAGCAGCTTCTCCAAGAGCGCCCGGAGTGCCGCTATCTGCTGTTCGACTTCAAGCTCGTCACCGGCGTCGACTCCTCGGCCGCCTACAGCTTCGCCCAGATCAAGCGCAGCGCGCATGACCTCGGCGTCGTGTTGATCCTGGTGCATCTGTCGGCGGCGGCCGAGAAGGTGCTGCGCGCCAGCGACTTCGTCGGCGAGGGCGTCACCATCATCGGCGAGCTCGATCATGCGCTGGAATGGTGCGAGAACGAGATCATCGCGCAGCATCAGGGGCGGGTGCAGGAAGAAGCCAGCCTGCGCGACTGGTTCACAGGGATACTCGACAGCGAGGCCGACGCCGACGCGCTGATCCACCGCTGCCAGCGCCTCGAGGTCGAGGCCGGCGACATCATCGTGCAGGCCGGCGACCCCGCCGATTCCATGCATTTCATCCTCGACGGCCGCGTCGGCATCATGGTCCCCGCGGACGACCGCACCACGCGCGTGCGCAGCCTGGGGCGCTACACCACGATCGGCGAGATGGGACTGGTGTCGAACACGCCGCGTAGCGCGACGATCCAGGCCGAGGTCGCCAGCGTGCTCTACGTGCTCAACTCGCTCCAGTTCGACGCCATCAGGAACGAAGATCCCGCGCTCAGCCACAAGCTGCTGACCTATTTCGTGTCGGTCATGGCCGAGCGGCTGACGTTTGCAAACCGGACGATCGCGGTGCTGCGGCGGTGAGAGCTGCGTAGCCCGCATGAGCGAAGCGATATGCGGGAGTTGAGGCCCCGAATGTCGCTGCGCTCATCCGGGCTACGAAGCTAGCATCGTCATTGCGAGGAGCTCTTGCGACGAAGCAATCCAGGCTGTCTCCGTGGAGAAATTCTGGATTGCTTCGCTGCGCTCGCAATGACGTGGAGGGGCTGATGTGAGCCTCACACCCCCGCCATCATCACGTATTTGATCTCGACATATTCTTCCATGCCGTGACGCGAGCCTTCGCGGCCCAGGCCGCTTTCCTTGACGCCGCCGAAGGGCGCGACTTCGGTCGTGATCAGGCCGGTGTTGACGCCGACCATGCCGGACTCAAGCGCTTCGGCGACGCGCCAGACGCGGCCGAGATCGCGGGAGTAGAAGTACGAAGCCAGGCCAAACGGCGAGGCGTTGCACATCGCAATGACATCGGCCTCGTCCTTGAAGCGGATCACCGGCGCGAGCGGGCCAAAGGTTTCTTCCTGCGCCACCAGCGAGTCCGGCTTGACGTCGGCGAGCACCGTCGGCTCGAAGAAGGAGCGGCCGAGCTCGCTGCGCTTGCCGCCGGTCACGACCTTGGCGCCGCGCTTGACGGCGTCGGCGATGTGGCGCTCGACCTTGTCGACCGCTTTCAAATTGATCAGCGGGCCCTGCGTGACCCCGCTCTCGGTGCCATCGCCGATCTTCATCGCCGCGACCTTCTTCGAGAGCTTCTGCACGAACTCGTCGTAGATCTTGTCCTGGGCGTAGATGCGGTTGGCGCAGACGCAGGTCTGACCCATGTTGCGGTATTTCGAGACGATCGCGCCTTCGACAGCGGCATCGATATCGGCATCGTCGAACACCACGAACGGCGCATTGCCGCCGAGCTCGAGGCCGAGCCGCTTCACGCCGACGGAGGCCTGCTGGTAGAGGATCTTGCCGACCGCGGTCGAGCCGGTGAAGCCGACGAAGCGCACCGCCGGATGCTCGCACAGCACCTTGCCGATCGGCGGCGCGTCACCGGTGATGATGTTGAGCACGCCCCTGGGCACGCCGGCCTTCTCGGCGAGCACGGCCAGCGCCAGCGCCGACAGCGGCGTCTCGTTGGCGGGCTTCAGCACCACGGTGCAGCCGGCCGCCAGCGCCGGCGAAACCTTGCGGGTAATCATCGAGTTCGGGAAATTCCACGGCGTGATCGCGCCGCAGACGCCGATCGGCTGCTTGATCGCGAGCAGGCGCGCATCGGGCCGCTGCGTCGGGATGGTCTCGCCATAGACGCGACGGGCTTCCTCGGCGAAGAACTCGATATAGGCGGCACCGATATCGACCTCGCCGAGCGCCTCGGAGAGCGGCTTGCCCTGCTCGGAGGTGAGGATCAGCGCGAGATCCTCGCGGTTGGCGATGATCAGCTCGAACCATTTGCGCAGGATGTTGGAGCGCTGCTTGGCGGTGTGCTTGGCCCAGGCCGGAAAGGCGCGCTCGGCGGCTTCGACCGCCTTGGTCGTATCGTCCGCACCGAGCTGCGGAACTTTCGCGAGCTCGATGCCGGTCGCGGGATTGTTCACCGCGAAGACCGGCGAGCCGACCCAGGCGCCGTCGATGTAGCACGCCTCCTTCAGCAACGACGGATCCTTCAACCGGTCGCGCAGATTGGACGTGGCTTGCGGGGCGCGTGCGGCGGCAGTCGGGGTCATGGCGTTACTCCTCGGGGCGCGATCGGATCGGCCCTGAATATAGGGACAGACGGCGCGCAATGCACCGTCCCGCAACGCACATCTGCTGGGAGTTAAAGTGGCAACGGCGCGGTTATGCCGCGCCACTCATATAGGTCTCGCGCCGGCCGATCATGCGCTCGGCGGCTGCCTTGGCGTCGGCCTTCGATGACGTCGCGCACGTCCGGTATTCGAGATCGGGAACGTCGGAGGTGTCGCGGCGGCCGAACCAGGATTTCGAGCCCACCGGCAGCAGCGCCAGCGCCTGTGCCAGATTGTCGACGGCGCCGAACGAATAGAGCGCGCCGGTGCCGGCGATCCGGACCTCGTAGATGCCGGGCGAAATCGGCGCCTCGAGATTGTCGCCCCGTCCGGGACGGGGATAGCGCTTCCATTCGCTCCAGGTCGAAATCATCTGAGGTCCCCCGCGGTCATGACCGACCGCCAATATTTGCATCAAGTCTTATCGTTGGCCGTCGATTGGCCGCGTGCGGAAACGCCGCAACGCACAAAATGTTTCAAGTGCTTCAAACACGTGAAACATATCGCCAGAGCCGATCCACGGTCACGCTGAGTTGCGGCCATCCACCGCAGATTGTGACGGAGTGTTGCAGTTCAGTCCTCTGTCGTCCTGCGCACACCGCGGACCGTCAAGTCACGACATCGCGACCAGTGCGGGCATCTGGACGCGCTTGCCGCGCGGACCGTGCCGGAGGACAATCATTCGCTTCCAACAATAATCAAACCGGAGGAAAACGCGTATGCAAAGCAAAGCCCAGATCGACGAGATCCTGCGCCAGAAGAGCGACGCCAAGGAGATTCCCGGCGTCGTCGCGATCGCCGCCAGCGGCAACGACGTGATCTATCAAGGTGCGTTCGGCAAGCGCGACCTGTCCAAGTCCGATGCGATGACTGACGACAGCGTGTTCTGGATCGCCTCGATGACGAAGGCGGTGACTTCAGCGGGCGCGATGCAGCTCGTCGAGCAGGGCAAGCTGTCGCTGGATGCGCCGATCGGTTCGGTGCTGCCCGACCTCGCCAAGCCGCAGGTGCTCGAAGGTTTTGATGCCAAGGGCGAACCAAAACTGCGACCGGCGAAGGGCGCGATCACGCTACGCCAGCTCATGACCCACACCGCCGGCTTTTGCTACGACATGTGGAATGCCGATTTCGGCACCTACATGGAGAAAACCGGAACGCCCGGGATTATCACCTGCCAGAACGCCGCACTGAAGACGCCGATCATGACCGATCCCGGCACACGCTGGGAATACGGCACCAACATCGATTTCGTCGGCAAGGCCGTGGAAGCGGTCAGCGGCAAGCGGCTTGACACATATCTGCGCGACAATCTGTTCGCCCCGCTCGGCATGAGCAACACCGGCTTCAAGATCACCGACGACATGCGCAAGCGGCTGGTCGGCATGCATGCGCGCGGCGAGGACGGCCAGCTTGCCGCGATTCCGTTCGAGCTCGAACAGACCCCCGAATTCCACATGGGTGGCGGCGGCCTCTATTCGACCGCGGCGGACTACATCAAGTTCACCCAGATGATCTTGAACAAGGGCCGCGGCAACGGCAACCAGGTGCTGAAGGCCGAGACGATCGCCATGATGGGCCAGAACCAGATGGGCGATCTCAACATGACCAAGCTGGCAACGGCGGCGCCGATCTACACCAACGACGTCGATCTATACCCGGAGCAGGCGAAGAAATGGGGCCTCAGCTTCATGATCAACACCGCCAGGACGGCGGAAGGCCGCAGCGCAGGCAGCCTCGCCTGGGCGGGCCTCGCCAACACCTATTACTGGATCGATCCGGCGCGCGACGTCACCGGCGTGATCCTGATGCAGCTGTTGCCGTTCGCGGATGGAAAGTGCCTGGAGACGTTCGCGGGCTTCGAGCGTGGCGTCTATGCCGGGCTCGATGCGGGCAGCGGGAAGAGGGCGGCCTGAGGACGAGCCGAGTTCTCCCCACACGTCATGGCCGGGCTTGTCCCGGCCATGACGACCGAAAAAGATCGCACTGACTATCTCTGACGAGAGGATTTCGAATTGTCAGACAAAGCCGACAGCTATGTTTGCGGCATCTCGGACATGCCGTTGCTCGGCGAAACCATCGGTCGCAGCCTCGACCGTGCTGTGCGGCGCTGGGGCCATCGCGAGGCGCTGGTCTCGCCAAGCCACGGCGTCAGGTGGACCTGGACGGAATTCGCCGAACGGGTCGACGCGCTCGCCGCCGGCTTTCTCGCGCTCGGCCTCGAGCGGGGGCAGCGGGTCGGCATCTGGTCGCTGAACCGGCCGGAATGGACGCTGACCCAGTTCGCCGCCGCCAAGGCCGGCCTGATCCTGGTGACGATCAATCCCGCCTACCGCTTGAGCGAGCTGGAGTTCGCGCTGCGCAAGGTCGGCTGCAAGGCGATCGTCACGGCGACCGTGTTCAAGACCAGTCATTACATTGAGATGCTCAACACGCTGCTGCCGGAACTGGCCGGCGCCAAGCCGGGAAAACTAAACGCAGCGCGACTGCCGGACTTGCGGATGGTGATCCAGATCGGTGGCCCCGCGGCACCAGGCACGATCCCGTTCGAAGAGGTCGCCCGCATGGGCGGAGCGCAGCATCGCGAGCAGCTCATTGCACTCGGCGCTGCCTTGCAATTCGACGATCCCGTCAACATCCAGTTCACCAGCGGCACCACGGGATCGCCCAAGGGCGTGACGCTGACGCACCACAATATCCTCAACAACGGCTATTTCACCGGACGTGCGATGCACCTGACCGAGCAGGATCGCATCTGCATTCCGGTGCCGCTCTATCACTGCTTCGGCATGGTGATGGGCAACCTCGCCTCCGTCACGCTCGGCACGACGATGGTTTATCCCGGCGAGGGTTTCGATCCGCTCGCGACGCTGCGCGCGGTCGAACAGGAAAAGTGCACGGCGCTGTACGGCGTGCCGACGATGTTCATCGCGGAGCTCGATCACCCCGAATTCCCAAAGTTCGACCTGACATCGTTGCGCACCGGCATCATGGCGGGCGCGCCCTGCCCGATCGAGGTGATGAAGCGCGTCAACACCGAGATGAACATGCGCGAGGTCACCATCGCCTACGGCATGACCGAGACCAGTCCGGTCAGCTTCCAGAGCGCGACGAACGACCCGCTCGAACGGCGCGTCTCGACCGTCGGGCGGATTCATCCGCATGTCGAGGTCAAGGTCGTCGATCTCGAGGGCAGGATCGTCAAGCGCGGCGAACGCGGCGAGCTCTGCACCCGCGGCTACAGCATCATGCTGGGCTATTGGGAGGAGAAGGAAAAGACGGCGGACGTGCTTGATGCCAATGGCTGGATGCACACTGGCGATCTCGCCACCATCGACGACGAGGGCTATTGCAATATCGTCGGCCGCATCAAGGATCTGGTGATCCGCGGCGGCGAGAACCTCTATCCGCGCGAGATCGAGGAATTCCTGTATCGCCACCCCAAGATTCAGGACGTGCAGATTTTTGGCGTGGCAGACACCCGCTATGGCGAGGAGCTCTGCGCCTGGATCCGCGTCAGGCCGGGCGAGACGCTGACGGCCGAAGAGGTTCGCGCGTTCTGCGACGGCCAGATCGCCCACAACAAGATCCCGCGCTATGTGGAGTTCGTCGACGAGTTTCCGATGACCGTGACCGGCAAGATCCAGAAATTCGTGATGCGCGATGCGGTGGAGCAGCGACTGGGATTGAAGGCGGCGAAGACGGCATGAGCCTCTTCATCCTCCCCTGGAGGGGGAGGATCGGTTCGCATGCAGCGAAGCGGAATGCGAACCGAGGTGGGGTGAAGCCACGTGAGAGGTCTCACAGAGAGACCCTTCACCGCCGCCCAACGTTAAAGCAGAAGCAGAGAAGACGCGGAGGGACTGTCACCTCACCCCGCTCGCGCTTTGCGCGAGCGACCCTCCCCCTCCAGGGGAGGGTCGGAGTTAAACCGTCAGCCCGCGCTGCTGGGCGAGCTCCTTCAGCGACACCTGCGGACGCGCGCCGATGTGCTGGATCACTTCGGCAGCCGCGAGCGCGCCGAGCTCGCCGCACTGCTTGTGCGCAAGGTTACGCGCGAGACCGTACAGGAAGCCGGCGGCGAAGAGATCACCGGCGCCGGTGGTGTCCACCAGCTTCGCGATCGGCGAAGCCGGCGCTGCGACGGCCTCGGTCGGCGTCACCACCACGCAGCCCTTCTCGCTGCGGGTGACCACGCCGAGACTGACGTCGTTGCGCAGCTGCTTCAGCGCGGTGTCGAAGTCCGAGGTCGTGTAGAGCGAATGCAGCTCGGACTCGTTGGCGAACACGATGTCGACGGTGCCGTTGCGCATCAGCCCGAGGAACTCGTCACGATAGCGGTCGACGCAGAACGAATCCGACAGCGTCAGCGCCACCTTGCGCTTGGCATCATGGGCAATCTGCGCCGCCTTGACGAAGGCGTCCTTGGCGTTCTTGGGGTCCCAGAGATAGCCCTCGAGATAAACGATGCCGGCGGCAGCGATCTGGACCGGGTCGATGTCGGCGGGCGACAAATCCTGCGCGGCACCGAGATAGGTGTTCATGGTGCGCTCGCCGTCATCGGTGACCAGGATGTAGGAGCAGCCGGTGGCCGGGCCAGCCTTCGCGGCGGGCGTGTTGAAGGCGACGCCGGCGGCGCGGATGTCGTGGACATAGAGTTTGCCGATCTGGTCGTCCTTGACCTTGCCGACATAGGCCGCGCGTGCGCCGAGGCTGCCGATGCCGACGATGGTGTTGGCGGCAGATCCCCCCGAGACTTCGGTCGCCGGGCCCATGTCCTTATAGATGGCGGCGGCCCGCGCCTCGTCGATCAGCGACATGCTGCCCTTGGTCATGCCGTGCTTGCCCAAAAAGGCCTCGTCGGTCTTGACCAGCACGTCGAACAGCGCGTTGCCGATGCCGAGAACGTCATATTTCACGTCAGCCATTCACCTTGATCCTGTTTGGCGGATTGCGAACCCTGAGGAAATCCGCTTCCTGTCGGTCTGAAATCTGGCTTGCGGCCTATCACGACCGGCCCTGCCCGGGCAAGCAACGGTATTATGACTCCCGATGATCCGCTCCTTCCTGACAGTCTCGACGGGAACATTGGCCTCGCGGCTGCTGGGCTTTGCGCGCGATTCCATGATTGCCGCTCTGTTGGGCACCGGCGCGGTGGCGGATGCGTTTCTGGCGGCGTTCCAGCTCGTCAATGTGGTGCGGCGGTTGCTCAGCGAGGGGGCGCTGAACGCGGCGCTGATCCCGGCCTGGCTGCGCGTCCGTGACCGCGACGGCGAAGAGGCCGCATCAGCGTTCGCCGGGCGCGTGCTCGGCACGGTCAGCGCGGCGCTGATCGCGATCTCGATCGTCATCGCGCTGCTGATGCCACTGATCATCACAGTGATCGCGCCCGGATTTCTGGGTAGCGGCACGCGCGATCTCGCCGTCGAGAATGCGCGGCTGATGCTGCCTTATCTCGCCTTTGCCGGCCCCGTCACGGTGCTGATGGGACTGCTCAACGCGCAAGGCCGCTTCGCTCTCACGGCGTTCTCGCCGCTGCTGTTCAATGTCGCGCTCATCGCCGCGATCGCGGCATTGCTCGCCTGGCATGCTGATGCGGGTTCCGCCGCGTGGATGCTCGCCGCCACGGTCGGCGTCGCCGGCCTGCTGCAATTGCTGATGCTGCTGTCGCAGCGAAGCGCGCGACTGGCGACGCCGCTGCGGATCAGCTTTGACAAGGAGATGCGCGGCTTTTTCGCCAAAGCAATCCCCGGCATGATCGCAAGCTCGGGCCCGCAATGGCTGATGGTTGCCGGCGCGATCATCGCCTCCGCGACGCCCTCCGCGGTGTCCTGGCTCTATTTCGCCAACCGCCTGATCGAGCTGCCGCTCGGCATCGTCGGTGTCGCCATGGGCACCGTGCTGGTGCCGGAGCTGACGCGCGCGGTGCGTAGCGGCGACCGTGACGCCGCGGCGCATGCGGAATCGCGGGCGCTGGAGCTTGCGACCGGGCTGGCGCTGCCGGCGACGCTCGGCCTGATCGTGCTGGCCGAGCCGATCGTGCGGCTGTTGTTCGAGCATGGCGCGTTCGGCGCGGACGACAGCACGGCGACCGCGCATGCGCTGATGTGGCTGGCGCTGGGCCTGCCGGCGCATGTGCTGATCAAGGCGCTGTCGCCGGCTTACTATGCCCGCAGCGACACGATGACGCCGCTGCTGGCGACTGCCAAGGGCTTTGTGGTCGCGATCGCCCTCGCTGTCGTGCTCGGACACTTCCTTGGCGCGAGCGGAATCGCTGCCAGCATCGCGGCCGGCGCCTGGGGCAGTGCGATCTCGCTGCTGCGGAAAGGCACCAGCGAGTTCGGCTTCTCGGTCGATGCGGCCGCCCGCAACCGGCTGCCGCGGATCGTGCTCGCCGCTGCTGCCATGGGCGCCCTGCTCTGGCTGACGACCGGCCTGTCGCCCGCCGAGGCGCACGGGCTGATCCGCTTCATCGTCCTGGGCGTGCAGATCGCAGCCGGAATCGCCGTCTATGGCGTGCTCCTGCAGGTCCTCGGCGCGGCCTCATGGCGCGAGGCGGCTAGTGTGCTGAAGCGCCCGGCCCGGACCGAGTCCGAGGCGTGACGCCATCGAATTACCCTTGACGGGGCAGCGCCGCTGTTGGAAACGACGGCCCAATATCTTCAGGAAGGCTTGCCAGGAAGACTAACCATGCCATTCGTTGAACGGGTTTTTTCGGGCGTCCAGCCGACGGGCAATCTGCATCTCGGCAATTACCTCGGCGCGATCGTCAACTTCGTGAAGATGCAGGAAACCCACAACTGCATCTATTGCGTGGTCGACATGCACGCGATCACGCAAGGCGTGGACGTCTGGGGCGGGCCGGTCGAGCTCGCGCGCAACACCCGCGAGGTGACCGCGGCGTTCATCGCGAGCGGCATCGATCCGAAGAAGCACATCGTGTTCAACCAGAGCCAGGTCTCGGGCCACGCCGAGCTCGCCTGGATCTTCAACTGCGTCGCGCGCATGGGCTGGCTCGGCCGCATGACCCAGTTCAAGGAGAAGGCCGGCAAGGACCGCGAAAACGCGTCCGTGGGCCTGTTCGACTATCCCGTGCTGATGGCGGCCGACATTCTGCTGTACCGCGCCACCCACGTTCCGGTCGGCGAGGACCAGAAGCAGCATCTCGAGCTCTCGCGCGACATCGCGCAGAAGTTCAACAACGACTTTGGTGACTCGATCCGCAGCCTCGGCGCCAATGACGGCCTGTTCTTCCCGCTGCCGGAACCGCTGATCACGGGACCGGCGACCCGCGTGATGAGCTTGCGCGACGGCACCAAGAAGATGTCGAAGTCGGACGCATCCGACAATTCGCGCATCAATTTGACCGACGACGCCGACACCATCGCGCAGAAGGTGCGCAAGGCGAAGACCGATCCGGAGCCGCTGCCGTCAGAGGAAAAGGGCCTGGAAGCGCGCCCCGAGGCCGCCAATCTCGTCGGCATCTTCGCCGCGCTCTCCGGCCGCTCCAAGGCCGACGTGCTCAGAGAATTCGGCGGCGGCCAGTTCTCCAGCTTCAAGAATTCGCTGGTGGATCTGTGCGTGACGAAACTCTCGCCGATCGCCGGCGAGATGAAGCGCCTCGTCGCCGACCCCGGCCATATCGACGCAATCCTGAACGATGGCGCCGACCGGGCCCGCGCCATCGCCGACGAGACCATGAAGCTCTCGAAGGACATCGTCGGCTTCATCCGCCGGCGCTGATTTCCCGCATTTGCGAGACCCGGCCGGCGCGCACTGCGCCGGCCGCTTCTCCTCTCCCCAAGCGTGAGGGAGTGTGGCAGCATGCCATCCGTGCACATTCCGGGACATGCATGACCAGCAAGCGACTTTGCTTCGAGCCGGGTCACAAGCCCAAATGCCTCGTGATCGTCGATGACACCGCCGAATGGGATCGCGCGGTCTACTATGCCAGCCGCTGGGCGATCCGCGCCGGCGGCGGCGTGGTGATGCTGCGCATCATCGAGCCCGAGCAGCAGAGTCAGGAATGGCTAGGGGTGGCCGAGATCATGCGCGCCGAGGCGCAGGAGGCGGCGGAAGCTGCGCTCGACCGCGCCGCCGGCCGCGCCAACGGCATCGCCGCGATCACGCCGGAGCGGGTGATCCGCGAAGGCGATGCAATGGAACATCTGCTCGCCGTGATCGACGAGGACCCTGACATCGCTATGCTGGTGCTCGCCGCCAATCCCGGCGCGGAGGGTCCGGGACCGCTGGTCTCGCTGCTCGCGCATGCGCTGGGCACGTTCCCGGTGCCGGTGACGATCATCTCGGGCGCGCTGAGCGACGGAAGTGTGGATTCGCTGTCGTAGCTCGCTTCTTACCCTCCCCCTCCAGGTAGGGGAATCGCATATGGCTGCGGAGGGCTGTTGCCAAGCGGTTGGAACTGGATTCTTTGGGTCTCTCTCGCTTCCCGAGGGAGACCAGAATGCGCCAGCTCAAGCGCCTGCTTCGACCGCTCAAGGATCCTCGCGCCAGCAACGTTCGACACGATCTGGTGGAGATCATCGTCATTGCCCTGGCGGCAACACTGGCCGGCGCCAAGAATTGCACGGAGTTCGAGTTCTTCGGCAAAGGTCGAGAGGAGTTGTTGCGTCAATTCTTGCAGCTCAGATACGGCATTCCCAGCCACGATACGTTCAGTAACGTCTTCCGCGCTCTGGACCCTAAAGGGCTGGAGGCGGTTTTGCGCAAGTTCAGCAAGAGCTTCGGCGTCAAGGGCGTGGTCAGTATCGATGGCAAGGCGTTACGCGGCGCCTTCGCGCGGGGCCGGCAGGCCACGCCGCTGCATATGGTCAATGTCTGGGCGGCAGGCACACGCATGGCGTTGGCTCAGAGGAAGGCTCCCAATCGCAACGAGGTTGCCGGGGTTCTCGAAGTCCTGGCTTTGCTTGATCTGGATGGCGCTCTTGTCACAGCTGACGCCCTGCATTGCCGCCCCGACATTGCCCAGGCCATTCGCGACCGCAACGGGCATTATGTATTGGCGATCAAGAGCAATCGTGGTCGGCTCTTCAAGGCCGCCAAGGCGCTGCTGGACACTGCTCGGAAGCCAGCACGCGCGTCCCAGCCCAAGGCGTCGGCTCACGGCCGCATCGAACGTCGGCAAGCCGTCGTCGCGCCGGCACCGGATTTGGCAAAGCAATACGCCTTCCCCGCGATCGCTGCCGTCGGCCGCATCGACAGTTGGCGCTCCAGCACGGGCAAGACGGCCAAGCACACAGCTCGATACTTTCTGGCCTCACGCCTGCTGCCGGCCAAGAAGCTGCTGGAGGCCGTCCGCGCCCACTGGAGCATCGAGAACAACCTGCACTGGGTCCTTGACGTCCTGTTCGACGAGGATGCCTGCCGCAGCCGCAGGGACCACGCCCCCGAAAATCTTGCCGTCATCCGCAAGCTGGCCATCAATGCCCTGCAAGCCACGCCGGGTCCGGCACGAACGAGCCATAAAATGCTTCAGGCGAGGTGGAACAACGACTTCCTCCTCACTGTCCTTGCTCATATGCGATAGCCCTACCCTGGAGGGGGAGGGTCGGCTCGCATTGAGCGCAGCGAAATGTGAGACGGGGTAGGGTGACGGTCTCTCCACCTCGCACACTGCCCGTATGGAGAGATCACCCCACCCCGCTCGCGCTTCGCGCGATCGTCCCTCCCCCTCCAGGGGAGGGTAAGCGGAGTCCAACCCTCTGAAAATCTTGGACTAATATCCCACGCCCCCTTGACCGTGCGTTCGCAGTCGCCATCTGCTAGGGAATAGGCCACGCGCCGGCCTTGAACCGGCGACGTCTGGAGAAAACCATGTTCATTCAAACCGAAGCCACCCCCAATCCCGCCACGCTGAAGTTCATTCCAGGCCGCGTCGTCGTCGACGGCAGCCCGATGGAATTTTCGAGCCGCGAATCGGCCACACGCTCGCCGCTCGCCGAAAAGCTGTTCGACGTGCCCGGCGTCACCGGCGTGTTCTATGGATCGGATTTCATCACCGTGACCAAGGCGAACGGTGAATGGCAGCAGCTCAAGCCCGCGATCCTCGGCGCCATCATGGAGCACTACATGTCCGGCGCGCCGCTGCTCGCCGACGGTGCCGCCCAGAGCGATGCCGAACTCGACGACGAGGACGAGTTCTTCGACGAGGCCGATGCCGAGACCGTCGACATGATCAAGGATCTGATCGAGACCCGCGTGCGGCCGGCGGTCGCCAATGACGGCGGCGACATCACCTTCCGCGGCTTCAAGGACGGGATCGTCTATCTCAACATGAAGGGTGCCTGCTCCGGCTGCCCGTCATCGACCGCGACGCTCCAGCACGGCATCCAGAATTTGCTCAAGCATTTCGTGCCTGACGTGGTCGAAGTCCGGCCGATGTAGGCGAAGTGCCGTAGGGTGGGCAAAGGCGCGCTTGCGCCGTGCCCACCATGCAATCATCGCGAAAAGAAGAGGTGGGCACGCTTCGCTTTGCCCACCCTGTGAAATCTCTCCTACGCGGCCTGGCCGATGCTCGCCGCCTCTTCCGCGGCCTTGCGCATGCTCGCCGACATTTCGCTGGTGACGGTGCTCTGCTCCTCGACGGCGACAGCCGTTGACGACACATATTCGCTGACGCCTTCGATCGCGCCCCGGATCGCCCCCAGCGCGGCGACCACGTCGACCGAGATGCCGTTCAGATTGCCGATCTCCTGCTCGATCCGGTCGGCGGCCTGCTTGGCCTGATTGGCGAGGTTCTTCACTTCAGATGCCACCACGGCAAAGCCGCGACCGGCCTCGCCGGCGCGCGCGGATTCGATGGTGGCGTTCAGCGCCAGCAGATTGATCTGACCGGTGATGCTGCCGATCAGCTGCACGATCATGCTCATCGACTCCGCCGCCTGAGTCAGCCGCTGCGCCTGATGGTCCGCCGCCTCGACCCGATCGACCGCGGTCGATGCGGTCTCGCGCGAGCGCGTCATGGCTTCGGCAATCTCGCGCACCGAGGCATTGAGCTCCTCGGCACCGGCGGCAACCGATTCCATCATGTCGCGCACCTTCTCGCTGCGCTTGCGCGCGATCACCTGGGCGGTGGTGTCGGAGGCGTATTTCACGACCTTGAACGGATTGCCGTTGAGGTCGCGGATCGGATTGTAGGAGGCCTGGATCCAGACCTGCCGGCCACCCTTGCCGACACGCTGATATTCACCGGACTGGAATTCACCGGCGTTCAGCCTGGCCCAGAAGGCCCGATAGGCTTCGCTTTCGCGCTCGTCAGTGCCCATAAACATGCTGTGATGCTTGCCGACGATCTCGGACAGCGTATAGCCGAGCGCGCCGAGGAAGTTTTCATTGGCCGTCAAAACCTTGCCGTCCATGCTGAACTCGATCACGGCTTGCGACTTGCCGATCGCCTCGATCTGCCCGGCAAAATTCGCATTCGACAGCTTCTGCGCACTGACGTCGGTGGCGAACTTCACCACCTTGAACGGCTTGCCGGCCTCATCGAGGATCGGATTGTAGGAAGCGAGAATCCAGACCTCCTTGTCGCCCTTGCCGAAGCGCTTGTACTCGCCGGACTGGAATTCGCCGCGGCCGAGCTTGGCCCAGAAATCGCGATAGGCCGCGCTATCGCGCTCACCTGCCCCCACGAATATGCCGTGATGCTGCCCCTGGATCTCGTCGAGCCGATAGCCCACCGTGCTCAGGAAATTCGCGTTGGCGGTGATGATGGTGCCGTCGAGATTAAACTCGATCACCGCCTGGGCGCGGCCGATCGCAGAAATCTTGCCGGCATCTTCGAGGCTGCGGATCTTGCGCGCGGTGATGTCAGTCGCGAACTTGACGACCTTCACCGGTTTGCCGGCTTCGTTGATGATCGGATTATAGGACGCCTGGATCCAGATCTCGCGACCGCCCTTGCCGAGCCGCTTGTATTCAGCTGATTGATATTCGCCGCGGCCGAGCTGCGCCCAAAACTCGCGATAGGCCGCGCTGCCCCGCTCCTCCGGCATCACGAACATGCTGTGGTGCTTGCCGGCGATCTCGTCGAGCCGGTAGCCCATCGCGTCCAGGAAATTCTGGTTGGCCGTGATAATGGTGCCGTCGAGATTAAATTCGATGACCGCCTGCGACTTGCCGAGTGCAATGACCTGAGCCAAAGCCTCCCTAGCCGAAGAACCGCTTCGCCAAAAAGACATAAATGAACCCTTCCAAATGACCGAACGGGCGCGGCTTGATCTGCCAAAGCGCCCCGTCTGAGTCGTCGTTGACTCGCTCTCCCGCCCGTTGACGGTGTCATTGGTTTGCTAATGATTAATTAAAATGCCAACATTTCAAGTACTTAGCTATCTCTAAGGTTGCAAATTGATGCATCCGCATCGAAAATGGGGAGCGAAAATTTTGTCGCCTTCGCGTCCACGTAGAATTACGGGGCCGATCGTGCGCCTGTCGAGAAATCAAACTTGGACTGGTTCGACCGCGGCTCGACCGACTAAGCTGATTCGATGCTGATCCTTGCCATCGATACCGCGCTGGAAGCGTGCGCGGCCGCCGTTCTCGACACCGACGCCGGCCAGCTGCTCGCGCAGGAATCGCTTCTGATGAAGCGCGGCCACGCCGAAGCGCTGATGCCGATGATCGCGCGCGTGATGCAATCGGCCGATCTTGCCTTCACCTCGCTCGACCGCATCGCCGTCACCGTCGGCCCCGGAAGCTTCACGGGCCTGAGGGTCGGCATTTCGGCGGCGCGCGGCCTTGCGCTTGGGGCGAAGCGGCCCGCCGTCGGGCTGACGACGCTTTCGGCCTATGCCGCCACCGTCGTCGGCCAGAGCGGAACGGCGCCGGTGATCTCGGCGATCGATGCGCGGCACGACCACGTCTACTTCCAGATCGTGGCCGGCGACGGCAGCCAACTGGTGCGGCCGAGCGTCGCTCCGATTGACGCGGCGATTGCGGCCTCGCAATTCGGTGCGCCGCATTTGGTCGGCAATGCGGCAAAGATCCTCGCCGATCGCTGGCCGAAAGATGGTCCGCAACCCGTTGCGGTCGACGCCCAGCCCGCGCCCGACATCGGCTGGGTCGCCTGGCTCGGCGCCGCGGCTGATCCCGAAACCACGCCGGCGCGGCCGTTCTATCTGAAGGCGCCCGACGCAAAGCCGGCCGCGCAGCCACCGCTGGCAGCACAAGCCGCGACCTCATGATGAGATGGCTTTCGGAATGGTGGCGCGGCGGCACGGCCGCCGTCGAGCCGGCGACCACGCGCGACGCCGCGCGGCTGGCGCAGCTGCACGGACAATCCTTTGCCCGCGGCTGGGGCGAAGCCGAGTTCGAGGGCATGATCGGCGAGCGCAACACGCTCGTGCACCGGTTGCGGCTCGGCCGCAAGACAATCGGATTCGCGGTCTCGCGGATCGGCGCGGACGAAGCGGAAATCCTCTCCATCGCGGTCGACCAGGCTCACCGCGGCCGCGGGCTGTCCGGCACGCTGCTGATGACGCATCTCGGCCACCTCGCGGGGCGCGGCGTGCGCACAATATTTCTCGAAGTCGAAGAAAATAACCAGCCGGCGCGGCGGCTCTACGATCGGGCCGGATTCATGGTGGTCGGGCGCCGCGAACGCTACTATAAGCAGCCCAACGGGGAACAATTGAACGCACTTCTGATGCGACGTGACTTGTCGTAACATTGATGGCAGAAAGCGCCCCCCGTCAGGCAGACACCCTATGACTGGACTTAAACCTTCCTCCGCCTCCAAGGCGACCGGCATCGAAGCACGCTGCGCCGCCACCGGCATGCGCATGACCGAGCAGCGCCGTGTCATCGCCCGCGTGCTGGCGGAATCGGTCGACCACCCCGACGTCGAGGAACTGTACCGGCGCTGCGTCGCCGTCGACGATAAGATCTCGATCTCGACGGTCTATCGCACCGTCAAGCTGTTCGAGGATGCCGGCATCATCGAGCGCCATGATTTCCGCGAGGGCCGCGCGCGCTACGAGACGATGCGCGACAGCCATCACGACCACCTCATCAATCTGCGCGACGGCAAGGTGATCGAGTTCACCTCCGAGGAGATCGAGAAGCTCCAGGCGGAGATCGCGCGCAAGCTCGGCTACAAGCTGGTCGATCACCGACTCGAGCTCTATTGCGTTCCGCTCGACGACGACAAGCCGACGTCTTGATTCAGTGTCGGTAGATCTCATCATCTTCGATTGCGACGGCGTGCTCGTGGACAGCGAGGTCATTTCCTGTCGCGCACATGCGGACGTACTGACCCGGCACGGCTATCCGATCACGCCCGAGCAGGTGTCCGCGCGCTTTCTCGGTCGCTCGACGCGGCAGGCGAATCTCGAGATCGAGACCGAGCTCGGCCGCAAGCTGACCGAGGCCTATCACGGCGATCTGCAGGACCAACTGTTCCGCTCGTTCGAGGCCGACCTCGAAGCAATTCGCGGCATCCACGATGTGCTCGATGTGGTCACGCAAGCCGTCTGCGTCGCCTCCAGTGGCTCGCATGAGCGCATGCGCGTGAGCTTGGGGCGCACCTCGCTTTACCAGCGGTTGGCACCAAACATCTTCTCGTCCTCGCAGGTGAAGAACGGCAAGCCGGCGCCGGACCTGTTCCTGTTCGCGGCCAAGGAAATGGGCGTGGCGCCCGAGCGCTGCGTCGTGATCGAGGACAGCCTGGCCGGTATCGCCGGGGCGCGAGCGGCCGGCATGACCGTGTTCGGCTTTTGCGGCGGCAGCCATTGCGGGGGCGGCCATGCCGAGACCCTGCGCGAGGCCGGCGCCGACCTGACCTTTGCCGATATGCATCAGCTGCCGGACCTGGTCCGGCGGGTCGCGGCGAACGCGCTGGCGGGCTGATTTCGGCCTCGTCGTCATTCCGGGACACGCGCAACGCGTGTGAACCCGGAATCTCGCGCCAAAACCTCTGGATTCCGGGTTCTCCCGCTTTGCGGGCACCCCGGAACGACCCCGCCGGGTGTCAATCGCTGGATTTTCGCCCCTCCAGCCTATATCTGAGGGGCGTCCTCCACCTCAATTCCGAGTTCCATGACGCCGCCGCGCAAGCTGCACATCAAATCATATGGCTGCCAGATGAACGTCTACGATGCCCAGCGCATGGTGGACACGCTGGCTCCGGAAGGATTCGTGGAGACGGCCAACGCGGAGGATGCCGACCTCGTCATCCTCAACACCTGCCATATCCGCGAGAAGGCCTCCGAAAAGGTCTATTCCGAGCTTGGCCGGCTGCGGGTCGCCAAGGACGAGGCCGCGCGCGCGGGCCGGGCAATGCAGATCGCGGTCGCAGGCTGCGTGGCGCAGGCCGAGGGTGGGGAGATCACGCGCCGTGCGCCGGTGGTTGACGTCGTGGTCGGCCCGCAGAGCTATCATCACCTTCCCGAGCTTTTGAAGCGCGCGCGCGACGAAGGCCGTGCGATCGAGACCGAGTTTCCCGCAGCCGACAAGTTCGGCTTCCTGGCCCAGCCAAAACCCGATGCGATCCGCGCGCGCGGCATTTCCGCTTTCGTCACGGTGCAGGAAGGCTGCGACAAGTTCTGCACCTTCTGCGTCGTGCCCTATACGCGCGGCGCCGAAGTCTCGCGCCCCGTGGCGAAGATCGTCGACGACGTGAAGCGGCTCGCGGACAACGGCGTGCGCGAGCTCACGCTGATCGGGCAGAATGTCAACGCCTATCACGGCGAGGGGCCGGACGGAAAAGCCTGGCCGCTCGGCCGGTTGCTCGAGCACCTGGCGAAGATTCCGGGCATCGCGCGGCTGCGCTATTCGACCAGCCATCCCCGCGATGTCGATGACAGTTTGATTGCAGCCCATCGCGACCTCGGTGAGCTGATGCCGTTCGTGCACCTGCCGGTGCAGTCGGGTTCGGACCGGATTCTCGCCGCCATGAACCGGAAACATACCGCCGATGATTATCGGCGCGTCATCGACCGTTTCCGGTCTGCGCGCCAAGATATTGCTTTTTCATCAGATTTTATCGTGGGCTTCCCCGGCGAAAGCGAGCAAGATTTTCTCGCCACCCTCGCGCTTGTCACGCAAATCGGCTACGCTGCCGCATATTCGTTCAAATACTCCGCCCGGCCGGGAACGCCGGCCGCGGATATGCAGGAGACGGTGTCCCCCGCCGAGATGGACCAGCGATTGGAGCGGCTCCAGGAACTGATCGACAGCCAGCAATCGGCCTTCAACAAGGCCGCGATTGGCTCAACGGTCGATGTGCTGTTCGAGCGTCCGGCCCGCAAGGAGGGCCAGATCGTCGGCCGCACTGCCTTCCTCCAGCCTGCCCATGTGATGGCCTCGCCCGACATCATCGGACAGATCCTGCCGGTCCGGATCGACAGCCTCGAACGCTATAGTTTCCTCGGTGAGCTCGTGACGCCGCGTAACGCGCGCGAGCCCGCTTTATCGCAAGCCATTGGAGCCTGAACCCTTGCCAAAAAGCGCATCGGATTCGTCTTCGCTCGCTCCCAGCCGCAAATTTGACCGCGACATGCAAGTTCCGCCCGAGACCCAGGTCGTCATCGACTTCGACGACAACCGCGCTGCTTCCGCGCTGGTCGGCCCCTACGGCCAGCATCTCGCCCAGATCGAGCGGCGGCTCGGCGTCGTGGTCGACTCCAAGGGCAACCACATCACCATCGGCGGCACGCGCGACGGCTGCGACGCCGCGCGCCGCGTGCTGGAGACACTCTACGCGCAGGCCGTGAAGGGGCAGGATCTCGACCAGGGCGAAGTCGAAGGCGCGATCCGCGCCGTGATCGCACAGGGCTCGCTGTTCGAATTCGACGCCAAATCGGCCAAATCCACCTTCGACAGCATCAATTTGCGCAAGCGCCCGGTGCGCGCGCGCACCGCCGCGCAGGATTCCTACATCCGCGCGCTGAAGCGCCACGAGCTAGTCTTCGGCATCGGCCCCGCCGGCACCGGCAAGACCTGGCTTGCGGTCGCGCATGCCGCGCAGCTGTTCGAGCGCAAGGAAGTCGACAAGATCATCCTGTCGCGTCCGGCGGTCGAGGCCGGCGAGCGGCTCGGCTTTTTGCCCGGCGATCTCCGCGAGAAGGTCGATCCGTACCTCCGTCCGATCTACGACGCGCTTTACGACCTCATGGACGCGCGCATCGTCGAGCGAGCGCTCCAGACCGGCGAGATCGAGATCGCGCCGCTCGCCTTCATGCGCGGCCGCACGCTGACCAACGCCGCGATCATCCTGGACGAGGCGCAGAACACCACGTCGATGCAGATGAAGATGTTCCTGACCCGTCTCGGCGAGAACAGCCGCATGATCGTGACCGGCGATCCCTCGCAGATCGACCTGCCGAACGGCCAGACTTCGGGCCTGGCGGAAGCGACGCGCCTGCTGGGCGGCGTCGAAGGCATTGCACAAGTTCATTTCAAAGCCGAGGACGTGATCCGCCACGAGCTCGTGGCGCGGATCGTCGCCGCCTACGAAGGTTCGCCGCAGCGGCCGGCCACCGGTAAATCCTAGCGAGACAACAACCGGACCATACGGGCGCGGACAGGGCGTCCTTTGGTTCCGAACAAACAAGATGTCACATCCAAACCTTCCCATGACCGAGGTCCTCGTCGTCGCCGATTGCTGGCAGCGCGAGCCCGATTCCGAAGCGGTGATCCAGCGTGCGGTGGCAGCCGCCGCCGAGAGTGTCGACGAGGACGTTGCCGACGCCGAAGTGGCTGTGATGCTGACCGATGATGCCGGCATCCGCACGCTCAACAGCAACTGGCGCGGCATCGACAAGCCGACCAACGTGCTGTCGTTTCCCGCGCTCCAGCCGGAGGGCGAGTGGAAGGAAGGCGATGCGCCGCGCATGCTCGGCGACATCGCGATCGCCTACGAGACCATGCGTCGCGAGGCGGACGAGGAACAGAAGCCGTTCGATCATCATTTGAGCCATCTCGCCGTGCATGGTTTCCTGCACCTGATCGGCTACGACCACGAGAACGATGGCGACGCGGAGGAGATGGAAGCGCTCGAACGAGAGATCCTGTCTCATCTCGGCATACCCGATCCCTATGCAGACCGCCCGGGGACGCATTGAGATGCCCGATTCCGACCCTATTCACGACAATCCGCGCAATACCGCGAATTTGCCGGTCGTGGTGACATCAGGCGAGGTGATGCGGCCGACCGCGGAAGGCTGGCTGCTGCGTGCCATTCGCACCCTGTTCGGCTGGAAGGCGGGATCGGTGCGCGACGATCTCCAGGTCGTGCTCGACGCCACGACGCCTGACGACACCGGCTTCTCGACCGTCGAGCGCACGATGCTGCGCAACATCCTCGGTCTGCACGAGCGCCGCATCGCCGACGTCATGGTGCATCGTGCCGACATCATCGCGGTGAAGCGCGACATCCCGCTCGGCGAGTTGATGGACCGCTTCGAGAGCGCCGGCCATTCGCGCCTTGTCGTCTACAACGAGACGCTGGACGATCCCGTCGGCATCGTCCACATCCGCGATCTGCTCGCTTTCATGACCGCGCGTGCACGGGTGTCGGAGGCCACGAAAACCAAGCGCAAGAAGCCGCTGCCGGCCGGCCTCGACCTGCGTACGGTCGACCTGGCGTTGCCGCTGCAGGATGCGCGCATCATCCGCAAGCTGCTCTACGTGCCGCCGTCGATGCGGGCGATCGACCTGCTGGCGCAGATGCAGGCCACGCGCATTCATCTGGCGCTGGTGGTCGACGAATATGGCGGCAGCGACGGGCTGGTCTCGCTCGAGGACATCGTCGAGCAGATCGTCGGCGAGATCGACGACGAGCACGACAGCGACGAGCCGCCCTCGATCGTCCGGCTGCCCGACAACGCCTTCATTGCAGACGCCCGCGCCAGCCTCGACGACGTCCGCACGGTGATCGGCGAGGATTTCGTCACCGGCGAGGCCGGTGAGGAAGTCGAGACGCTCGGCGGCTATCTCGTCAGCTTCGTCGGGCGCCTGCCCGTGCGCGGCGAGGTGATCTCGGGCCCCGGCAATTACGAGATCGAGGTGCTCGATGCCGATCCGCGCCGCGTCAAGCGGCTGCGCATCTCGACACGGAAGGAGCGTCCCGCGCCGCGTACCCAGCGCGAGAGCCGCCGCCGCGAGGCCACGCCGGAGAGCGGTCAACCGCCTTCCAGCGACACGCCCGTCCCGCCGCCAAGCGACGGGACCGGTCCGCAGTGACCCTGTTCCAGCGGCTTCGGCAGATTGCGCTTGCCATCATCCTCACCTGGGGATGGAAGCGCGCGCTCATCGCGATGGGATGCGGCGCGCTGTCGGTGCTGGCGCTGGCGCCGTTCAATGTCTTTCCGGTGCTGTTCATTACATTCCCGGTGCTGGTCTGGCTGATCGACGGCGCGGGCGCCGGACGATATCGCGGCGTCCCCGCCGCGGCACTGACCGGCTATTGGTTCGGGCTCGGCTATTTCGTCCCCGGCCTCTACTGGATCGGCTACGCCTTCTTCGTCGACGCCGATGTGTTCGCGTGGCTGACACCGTTCGCCGTGCTTGGCCTGCCGGCCTATCTCTCCATCTTCACCGCGATCGGATTCGCGCTGGCCCGCCTGCTCTGGACCAAGGATGCCACGCGCATCCTCGCGCTCGCCGCAAGCCTCACCGTCGCCGAATGGCTGCGTGGTCACGCATTGACCGGCTTCCCCTGGAACGCGTTCGGCTATGCCCTGTCCGAGCCGCTGCCGCTGGCGCAGACGGCGTCGCTGATCGGCCTGTGGGGCATGACGTTCCTTAGCGTCGCGATCTTCGCAAGCCCGGCGGCGCTGATCGACCGCACGCCCGATCGCCGCCCGGCATGGCGCGCGCCGGCTGCTGCGATTGCCCTTCTGATTGTCATGAGCATCTTCGGCGCGATCCGCCTGTCGCTGCATCCGACCACGATGGTCGCGGGTGTGAAGCTGCGCCTGATGCAGCCGGACCTCCAGCAGGACGCGAAATTCAACTACGCCGCCAAGGCGGAGGTGATGAAGAAATACCTGGCGCTGTCGGACCGCGCCTCGGGACCGCAATCCACCGGCGTGCGCGATGCCACCATCCTGATCTGGCCGGAATCGGCCTTTCCGTTCTTCCTGACCCGCGAAGCCGACGCGATGGCGCAGATCGCCGAGCTGCTGCCGAAGGGCACGGTGCTGATCACGGGCTCGGTCCGCGCCCCCGACCTGCCGCGGGGCACGCCGATCACGCGCGCCTACAATTCGATCTACGTGATCGATCACGACGGCAGCGTGCTCTCGGTCTACGACAAGCTGCACCTCGTGCCGTTCGGCGAATTCCTGCCCTACCAGAACCTGATGGAGAAGCTCGGCTTCGAGCAACTCACGCGCGTGCGCGGCGGCTTCATTCCCGGCAGCGTGCGACATGCGCTATCGGTGCCCGGCGCGCCGCCCGCGCTGCCGCTGATCTGTTACGAAGCAATTTTTCCAGGCGAGGTCGCCGGCCGCAATGAGCGTCCGGGCTGGATCGTGAACCTCACCAATGACGGCTGGTTCGGCATGTCGACCGGTCCCTATCAGCATCTCGAGCAGGCCCGGATGCGCGCGATCGAGCTTGGATTGCCGCTGGTCCGGTCCGCCAATACCGGCGTGTCAGCGGTGATCGATCCGGTGGGGCGAACCGTTGCCAGCCTCGGCCTCGGCGTCGAAGGCATTTTGGATGCAAACCTGCCCGCCGCAATTCCGCCGACCGTCTATGCGCGGGTGGGCGACGTGCCCGCAGCCATGCTCGTTGCGCTGGCCGTGATTCTGGTGGTCCGCCGACGTGTTGCCAAACGGCACCCCTGATCACGCCCTCGCCGCCGCAGCGGCCGGAATCCTTTGACAACCGTAGTCCCACGGTTGACAGACTGCACACGGGTTCCTCATTCTGCACCCGCTGCGAAAGACAGTGGGTGTTGCTAAATTTCTCCGCAATGTTTCCCAATAACAGGGTTTGATTTTGACGATGCTGGCACCGGAGGCATTCTTGTGATTGCGCCGAAGGTGATGTTTGGAGGCTGAGGAAATGTCGAAAGCGCCCAACCCTGTTGACAAATATGTCGGCAGCCGCGTGCGTATGCGCCGCATCATGTTGGGCATGAGCCAGGAAAAGCTCGGTGAAGCTTTGGGCCTGACTTTCCAGCAGATTCAGAAGTACGAGAAGGGCACGAATCGCGTCGGCGCGAGCCGCATCCAGCAGATCGCCGAGATTCTGCAGGTGCCGGTGTCGTTCCTGTTCGAGGGTGGACCGAGCGGCGTGGCTGGCCCGGACGGCTTCGCCGAAGGCGCCTCGCCTTCCTATGTCTCGGACTTCCTCGCGACCTCCGAAGGTCTCGCTCTGACCAAGGCGTTCACCCGAATCACTGATTCGAAGATGCGCCGCTCGATCGTCGATCTCGTCGAGCAGATCGCCGCCCGCGAAGGTCCCGACAAACGGTGACGCGACGGCTCAATCCGATTTGAGACTGCGTCAAATCTGGCCTATGTCGTCATTTGCGGGCGCGTTTTTGGTGCGCGCCCTCTTCGATGATGCGGTTCAAAGGCACAGATGCGTTCATGACCAAGTCCAATTGGTTCGATTCACAAACTATTCTCGATGGCATCCGCCGCTGGGTGGAGATCGAGACGCCGACGGACACACCTGAACAGGTCAACAAGCTGATCTCCGTGGTCGCGGAGCAATACCGCGATCTGCCGGTTACGCTCGAGCGCGTCGCCGGCGTCGATGGCTGCGGCGATCATCTCGCTGCACGCTCGACCTGGGGCCAGGACCGGCCGGGCATTTTGGTGCTGAGCCACCTCGATACCGTTCATCCCATGGGATTCATCGAGCGCCTGCCGTTCAAGGTCGAAGGCGACAGCGTGTTCGGTCCCGGCATCTACGACATGAAGGGCGGCGCCTATATCGCCCATCACGCCTTTCGCGCGCTCTGCGCCGCTGGCGATCGCTCGCCGCTCGGCGTCACCCATTTGTTCACCTCCGACGAGGAGATCGGCAGCCCGACCTCGCGCGCGCTGATCGAGGCGGAAGGGCGCAAGGCCAAATACGTGCTGGTGACGGAGCCCGCGCGCGACGGCGGCAAGATCGTCACCGGACGCAAGGGCGTCGGACGATTCGAAGTATTCATCAAGGGTGTGCCCGCACATGCCGGCACGAGGCCCCAGGATGGCCGCAGCGCGATCCGCGAGCTTGCCAACGTCATCCTGGCGCTGGAAGCGATGAATGATCTGGCACGCGGCGTTACGGTGAATGTCGGCGTGGCGCGCGGCGGCACGCGCCCCAACGTCACGCCGGAAGAGGCCTATGCCGAAGTCGACCTGCGCGTGCCGAGCTTTACCGACGCGGAAGAGTTCGTCGGCAAGATCCTCGGGCTGACATCGAAGACGGATGGCGTCACCGTCAAGGTCACGGGCGGGCTCAACCGTCCACCCTACGAGAAGAGCAATGCAGGCGCCTCGCTGTACGAGCATGCGAAGTCGCTTGCCACCGAGATCGGCTTCGAGCTGATCGACACCCACACCGGCGGCGGCTCGGATGGCAATTTCACCGCGGCCCACACCGCAACGCTCGACGGACTCGGCGTCGACGGCAAGGGCGCACACACCCATTATGAGCAGATCTACGTCTCGTCGCTCGAACCCCGCGCGCGGCTGCTCCATCGCCTGTATCAGACGCTGCGATGAGCGAACGAAAATCAGATCCCGATCGCGATGACGAGCGCGCTTTCTTCGGGCGGCGTAAGGGCCACAAGCTCAGGCAGCACCAGGCCGAGCTGATCGGTCAGCTGCTGCCGCATCTTTCGCTCGACATCGAGGGCGAGAAGCCGGCGAATGCCAACGAGATCTTCGATCCCGCGGCCGACGATGTGCGGCTCGAGATCGGCTTCGGCGGCGGCGAGCATCTTGCGGCCGAGGCCCAGAACTTCGCCGCGACCGGCTTCATCGGCTGCGAACCCTACGTCAACGGCATGGCAAAGATCCTCGCGCAGATCGAGGCTGCCAACATCGGCAACATCCGTCTGTTCGCGGGCGATGCCGCCGAGCTCCTGGCCTGGCTGCCGCAGGCATCGCTGTCGCGGATCGATCTGATCCATCCCGATCCCTGGCCGAAGCGGCGGCACTGGAAGCGGCGCTTCGTCCAGGACCGGACCATTGCCGCGATGGCGCGCGTGCTGAAGGCGGGCGGCGAATTCCGCTTCGTCTGCGACATCGACGATTACTGCGGCTGGACGCTGTCGCATCTGGCGCGCTCGCAGGATTTCGTCTGGCTCGCCGAACGCGCCGACGATTTCCGGCTACCGTGGGCGGGCTACACCATGACGCGCTACGGCCGGAAGGCCACGCGCGAAGGGCGCAAGACCACGTATCTGCGGTTCAGGCGGCGCTAGATCGTCTGGCGGTTGCGCCAGAATTTCACGACGCGCTCGGCCGTTGACGGCATCAGGCGCGTGAAGTTCACGCGCGCCTGCTCGAGATCGGCATCGGCCGGCGTGCGATGCGGGCCGTACCACATCAGGATCAGCGCGCGCACGGTGGGCCAGCCGAGATTGAGCATGCGGCCCAGGATCAGGATCGGATCGTAGCGGTCGCCCGCGACCAGGCGATCGAGGATCGAGAGGCGGACGCCGGACATCGCCGCGAGCGAGGCGATCGATTCCTCGTATTTGAGCGCCTTGGCGAAGCCGAGCAGCGCGCTCTCGCCGAGATGACCCTCGCGATGCAAGGTCAGCACCGTGCGCTGTGCAGCCGAGAAATCGCGGCGCGGCCCCGGCGGCAGCGCGGCCTCCTCGATCGCCGCCATGGCGCGCTTGATCTCGACCTGACGCACGGGATTGACCACGCTCGAGAGGCGGCGGCGGATGACGTCGAGCGTGCCGTCGAGCAGCTGTTTCAGGTGCTCGCCCGAGAGATCGTTGCGTTGGCCGATCCTGAGCGTCAGCACGCCGTCCTGCGACGCACGCTTGATCAGCTCGGAATAGCTGCCTTGCGAGAACACCGCACCGGCATTGCCCGCGGCGCGACGCACCACGTCGCGATCGCCGCGCTCGACCAGCACGTCGGTGATGGCAGCCGACAGCGCGGGGCGCTCGGTCATCGCCAGCAGATGGCCCTGGCCCTTCAGCCGCGCGATCTCGACGAGCGCGGCGTCGTCGAGCACCGGCGAGCGGCGCAGCACGGGGCCCGCCACCATGATCTCGTTTTCGCGTGCGAGCTGGCTCACCAGATGCGGCGGCGCATTGTTCAGGCGCGAGAAGCGCTCGGCGAGGTCGACCCGCGAGGCAAGCTCGGCATGCGGAACGAGATCGATCAGCAGATTGTCGAAGAGATCGACGAGATCGGGACGGAGCTTCTCGGCGTCCTGGAAGAACAGTTGGGCGATGGCGCGTGCGATCTCGCCGCGACGCCGGGGGTCGCCGCGTTTGACGATCTCGTCGAGTCCGGGAATGAGCGACGTGGCAGCGGTCATGAAAACGCAACTCGTACAGGGCACGCCGCGGGTGCGCCCTTGGTCCAAGTCGCCCCACAATCAGGGAATTTAGGCCTCCTAGATGAAGGAAGCGTTGCGCGGGGGGCCACAGGCCGGGCGCAAAAAGCCTCGTCTTTCCCGCGATGGGCCTTGTCCGGGAGGACGGAAAGGGCTATATCAGCGCCAATTCATCTTCTCATACGATCCGCGTAGTGAGAGTGGGCCCGAAAGGACCCGCTCTTTTTTATTACCTGAACGCGGCTTGGTGGAAGATATGCGGCCCGGCGAGCTGCCGGGATAAAGAGTTCCGAAACAGGCTCTGCAAATTCTAACCTGTTCAAGTCTTAACCAAGCCTTAACCATCGAGCGCCTTGACCCCTGATATGACCGAACCGAACACTGGTTCCACGGATGCCGAGTTGCTGGCCGAGCCGAGGCTCGTGGTCGAGCCGGGCGTGGCGGCACGTGTGTCTGCGGTCGCAGGTCCGGTGCTCGAGGGCATGGGTTACCGCTTGGTGCGGATCCGCATCTCCGGCGAGGCCGGCTGCACGGTGCAGATCATGGCCGAGCGGCCGGACGGATCGATGCAGCTCGAGGATTGCGAAGCGATCTCGCGGGCGCTGTCGCCGGTGCTCGATGTCGCCGACCCCATCGATCGCGCCTATCGGCTGGAAATCTCCTCGCCGGGGATCGACCGTCCGCTGGTGCGCCGCTCCGATTTCGAACGCTATTCCGGCCATCTGGTGAAGATCGACATGGCGGTCGCCCATGAGGGACGCAAGCGGTTCCGCGGCACGCTCGGTGCCGTCGAGGGCGACCGCGTGCACCTGCGTCGCGACGACGCCAAGGCGAGCGATAATCCCGACGTTCTCCTGACGATGGAAGACATCGGTGAGGCGCGCTTGGTGCTGACCGACGAGCTGATCGCGGAATCCATGCGCCGCGGCAAGGCCGAAGAGCGCCAGATGCGCCGCGATCTCGGCATCGAGCCGCCGGCTGCACCGCACGCGGAAATTAGTGCGAAGATTACCAAGAATACCAAGCCGCAAAAAAAGAAGCCGGCACCGACCAATACGAAGAAGCACCGCCTGGCCGCCGAACGCGCGCGGCGGGGCGAGATCGAGCCTGACGAAGGAGACTAGCCATGGCAGTCAGCGCCAATCGACTTGAATTGCTCCAGATCGCCGATGCCGTTGCGCGCGAGAAATCGATCGACCGCGGCATCGTCATCGCGGCGATGGAAGACGCCATCGCCAAGGCAGCACGGGCACGTTACGGCAGCGAGACTGACGTTCATGCCGAGATCGACCCGAAGAAGGGCGAGCTGCGGCTGTCGCGCCACATGCTGGTGGTCGAGAAGGTCGAAAATCATTCCAACCAGATCTCGCTGGTGGATGCGCAGCGCGCCAATCCCGGCGCCCAGGTCGGCGACACCATCGCCGATACGCTGCCGCCGCTGGAATATGGCCGCATCGCCGCGCAGTCGGCCAAGCAGGTGATCGTGCAGAAGGTGCGCGAGGCCGAGCGCGACCGGCAGTATCAGGAATTCAAGGACCGCATCGGCGACATCGTCAACGGCGTCGTCAAGCGCGTCGAATATGGCAGCGTGATCGTCGACCTCGGCCGCGGTGAAGCCATCATCCGCCGCGACGAGATGCTGCCGCGCGAAGTGTTCCGCAACGGCGACCGCGTCCGCGCCTACATCTTCGACGTCCGCCGCGAGACCCGCGGCCCGCAGATCTTCCTCTCCCGCACCCATCCGCAGTTCATGGCGAAGCTGTTCGCGCAGGAAGTGCCTGAGATCTATGACGGCATCGTCGAGATCAAGGCGGTGGCCCGCGATCCCGGCTCGCGCGCGAAAATCGGCGTGATTTCCCGCGATTCCTCGGTCGATCCGGTCGGTGCCTGCGTCGGTATGCGCGGCTCGCGCGTGCAGGCGGTGGTGAACGAGCTGCAGGGCGAGAAGATCGACATCATTCCGTGGTCGCCCGACATCGCGACCTTCGTGGTCAACGCGCTGGCGCCGGCCGAAGTCTCCAAGGTCGTCATCGACGAAGACCGCGAGCGCATCGAGGTCGTCGTGCCCGACACCAACAACCAGCTCTCGCTGGCGATCGGCCGCCGCGGCCAGAACGTGCGTCTGGCCTCGCAGCTCACCGGCTGGGACATCGACATCCTGACCGAGCAGGAGGAATCGGAGCGCCGCCAGGCCGACTTCGAGAACTCCACCCGCGTCTTCATGGAATCGCTCAATGTCGACGAAGTGGTCGGCCAGCTGCTGGCGTCCGAAGGCTTCACCTCGGTCGAGGAACTCGCGATGGTGGACCTCAAGGAACTCGCCGGCATCGAAGGCTTCGACGAGGAGACCGCGCAGGAGCTCCAGAACCGTGCCCGCGAATATCTCGAGCAGCAGGAGGCCGAGATCGAGGCCAAGCGCAAGGAGCTGGGCGTCGAGGACGCCGTCAAGGACGTGCCCGGCGTCACCTCCAAGATGCTGGTGAAGTTCGGCGAGAACGACATCAAGACGGTCGAGGATCTCGCCGGCTGCGCCACCGACGATCTGGTCGGCTGGACCGAGCGCAAGGAAGGCGGCGAGCAGACCAAATATCCGGGTGCGCTCGACGGTATCGAGATCTCCCGTGACGATGCCGAAGCCATGATCATGCAGGCCCGCGTCAAGGCCGGCTGGATCACCGAAGCCGATCTCGCCAAGCCGGCCGAAGAGGCTGAGGCGGCTGAAGATCAGCCGGCTTAAGGACGAAGGAGAATGTCGCCCGGATGCTCGCAGATACTGACCACGATCTCGACAATGGCCCGCGGACCGAAAGGTCCGCGACCATGCGGATGTGCGCGGTCAGTCGCGAGGTCCGGCCGATCGATGAGCTGATCCGCTTCGTCATTTCGCCGCAAGGCGACATAGTTCCCGATCTCAAGCGCAAGCTGCCCGGACGCGGCATGTGGGTCACTGCCTCGCGCGAGGTGGTTGCGGAAGCCGTGCGGCGTCACCAATTTAGCAAGGCCTTCAAGCGCGAGCTGCGCACTCCCCAGACGCTTCCCGCCGACATCGAGGCGCTCCTGGTTCGGAGCGTGACGGAAGCCCTTGGGATCGCCGCCAAGGCGGGCCAGATTGTGGCCGGCTTCGGCAAGGTCGAAAGCGCCCTGCAGGAAGGCACGGTCGAGGTCCTGATCCATGCCAGCGATGGGGCCGCGGACGGAATCCGCAAATTGGACATGTTGGCACGTCAAAATGACGGAAATCGCGGCGCCAAGCCGCAGATTCCCGTCATCACCGCATTGAAATCTATAGAATTGGATTTGGCACTGACCCGGTCAAATGTGATACATGCTGCCCTGCTCGCGGGCCCGGCGAGCAAGTCATTCCTGTCACGTAGCCAGATGCTGGTCCGATACCGGATGGCGGACGCTGACAAGACTGCTGAAAAGCCCGGCCAGGATTTCTGAGAGACAATGACCACCCGATAGGACGGTGCGGCAACGCACAACACTGATAAATCAGGATTAGGACTGCTGAATGGTTGATACCAAGACCCCTGACGACAAGAAGCTGAGCGTTCCGAGCAAGACGCTATCGCTCAAGCCGCGCGTCGAAACGGGCACTGTGCGTCAGAGCTTCAGCCATGGCCGCAGCAAGCAGGTCGTGGTCGAGAAGCGCGGCAAGCGCCGCGTCGACGGCAGCCCCGAGCCGCAGGCTCCCGTGGTCGTTGCAAAGCCGGCACCGGCCGCGCCAACGCCTGCTCCATCACGCCCGGCTCCGCCGCGTAACGCCGGCTCCGGCGTGGTGCTGCGCACGCTGACCGAGGACGAACGTTCCGCCCGCGCCAGCGCGCTGGCCGATGCCAAGGTGCGCGAAGTCGAAGAGCGCCGCGTGGCCGAGGAAGAGGCCCAGCGCCGCGCTGTTCGCGAAGCCGCAGAACGCGTCGAGCGCGAGGCCGCCGAATCCCGCCGCAAGGCCGAGGAAGAGCGCCACCGTCACGAGGACGAGGCCAAGCGCAAGGCCGAAACCGAGGCCAAGAAGCGTTTTGGCGAAGGCGAGCAGCCGCCATCCGCGGCGCGCCCTGCAACGACGACGGCGTCGCCCGCTCCTGCACCGCGGCCCGGAGCGCCGACGGCGCGGCCCGGCACCACCACCACCACGGCCCGCCCGGGAACAACGACGGCACGGCCCGGAACGACCACGCAGCGGCCGGGAGGCCCGGTGGGTCGCGCCCCCGCGGTCGCAGCCGGACCGGATGAGGACGAGGGTCCGCGCCAGATCCGCCGCGGTCCCGGCGGCGCCGCGCGTCCCGTGGTAGCCCCCAAGCCCACCCACAAGCCCGGCCCGCAGAAGGAGCGCGGCCGCCTGACGGTCGTTACTGCATTCAATGCCGACGACGTGCGCGAGCGCTCGATCGCCTCGTTCCGCCGCCGCACCCAGCGTCTGAAGGGCCATGCCGCGAACGAGCCGAAGGAAAAGCTCATCCGCGAGGTGGTCATTCCGGAAGCGATCACGATCCAGGAACTTGCCAACCGCATGGCCGAGCGCGCGGTCGACGTCATCCGCATGCTGATGAAGCAGGGCGCGATGCACAAGATCACCGACGTGATCGACGCCGACACCGCGCAGCTGATCGCCGAAGAGCTGGGTCACACCGTCAAGCGCGTTGCCGCGTCCGACGTTGAAGAAGGCCTGTTCGACGCCACCGACGATTCCACCGACACCGAGACGCGCTCGCCGGTGGTGACCGTGATGGGTCACGTCGACCACGGCAAGACCTCGCTGCTCGATGCGCTCCGTCATGCCAACGTCGTCTCCGGCGAAGCCGGCGGCATCACCCAGCATATCGGCGCCTATCAGGTGCTGTCGCCCGAAAGCGGCAAGAAGATCACCTTCATCGACACGCCCGGCCACGCCGCGTTCACCGCGATGCGCGCCCGCGGCGCCAAGGTGACCGACATCGTCGTGCTGGTGGTTGCGGCCGATGACGGCGTCATGCCGCAGACGATCGAAGCCATCAACCACGCCAAGGCGGCGCGGGTGCCGATCATCGTTGCCATCAACAAGATCGACAAGCCCGACGCGAAGCCCGAGCGCGTGCGCACCGAGCTGCTCCAGCACGAGGTGCAGGTCGAATCCTTCGGCGGCGAAGTCGTCGACGTCGAAGTGTCCGCCAAGAACAAGACCAATCTCGACAAGCTGCTCGAGATGATCGCGCTCCAGGCCGACATCCTCGACCTCAAGACCAATTCGGAGCGTCCGGCCGAAGGCACCGTGATCGAAGCCAAGCTCGATCGCGGCCGTGGCCCGGTCGCGACCGTGCTGGTCCAGCGCGGCACGCTTCGTGTCGGCGACATCATCGTCGCCGGCGCCGAGATGGGCCGTGTCCGCGCGCTGATCTCGGATCAGGGCGAGACGGTGCAGGAAGCCGGTCCTTCGGTGCCGGTCGAGGTGCTCGGCTTCAACGGTCCGCCGGAAGCCGGCGATCGTCTCGCGGTGGTCGAGAACGAAGCCCGCGCCCGCCAGGTCACCAGCTACCGCGCGCACCAGAAGCGCGAGAACGCGGCTGCCTCGATCTCCGGCATGCGCGGCTCGCTCGAGCAGATGATGTCGCAATTGAAGACGGCGGGTCGCAAGGAATTCCCGCTGATCATCAAGGCCGACGTGCAAGGCTCGCTGGAAGCGATCCTCGGCTCGCTGGAGAAGCTCGGCACCGACGAAGTCGCAGCCCGCATCCTGCATGCGGGCGTCGGCGGCATCTCGGAATCCGACGTGACGCTCGCGGAAGGCTTCAACGCCGCGATCATCGGCTTCTCGGTTCGTGCCAACAAGGAGGCGGCTGCGGCCGCCAAGCGCAACGGCATCGAGATCCGCTACTACAACATCATCTACGACCTCGTGGACGACGTGAAGAAGGCGATGAGCGGCCTGCTCGCGCCGACCTTGCGCGAAACCATGCTGGGCAATGCCTCGATCCTGGAGATCTTCAACATCTCCAAGGTCGGCAAGGTCGCCGGCTGCCGCGTCACCGATGGTACCGTGGAACGCGGCGCCAATGTGCGCCTGATCCGCGACAACGTCGTCGTGCACGAAGGCAAGCTGTCGACGCTGAAGCGCTTCAAGGACGAAGTGAAGGAAGTGCAGTCCGGTCAGGAATGCGGCATGGCCTTCGAGAACTACCACGACATGCGTGCCGGTGACGTGATCGAGTGTTATCGCGTGGAGACGATCCAGCGCTCCCTGTAAGTCCAAATCTTACCGAAGCGCCCGGATCTTTTTGAGCTGAAATTGCGGGAGTGCGATGGCCGGATTTATTCCGGCCATCGCACCGCATTCGTTTCAACAGGACAAATGACAATGCTCGTGTCCCAAACGCGGGCACGACGAGGTGATTTTCAACCATGCCCCGCCACCATCAGAAGAAAAGTTCCGCGCCGGGCGGCTCGCAACGCCAACTGCGTGTCGGCGAGCAGGTTCGCCACGCGATGGCCGAGATTCTGGCGCAAGGCAATGTGCATGATGCGGACCTCGAAGGTCACATCATCACCGTGCCGGAGGTTCGGATGTCGCCCGACCTGAAGCTCGCGACGGTTTACGTGATGCCGCTCGGTGGCCGCGACACCGAGGTCATCATCGCTGCGCTCGAGCGCAACAAGAAGTTCCTGCGCGGCGAAGTCGCGCGGCGCGTTAACCTGAAATTTGCACCTGACCTTCGTTTCCGCGTCGACGAACGATTCGACGAAGCGGAACGGATCGAGAAGCTTTTGCGAACACCTGCGGTGCAGAAGGACCTGGAACAGGATCCGGATTCGGATCGGGAAGAAGAGTGATGACGATGGACCCGGCTCACGGCACGATCGGCGGCGAAGAGACCGATCAGCGCGACGTGCAGAAAAATAATTTTGCGGATCTCGGCGGCGATTCCCAGCCGCATCAGGAGCCGCGCCGCGTCAACAACGACCCCCGTGCCAAGCAGCAGAAGGGCAACCAGCCGCGCCGCGACCGCCGCGATGTCCATGGCTGGGTCGTGCTCGACAAGCCGATCGGCATGACCTCGACCCAGGCGGTCGCGGTGCTCAAGCGCCTGTTCAACGCCAAGCGCGCGGGACACGCCGGCACGCTCGACCCGCTCGCCTCCGGCGGCCTGCCGATCGCGCTCGGTGAGGCCACCAAGACGGTTCCGTTCGTGATGGACGGCCGCAAGCGCTACCAGTTCACCGTGTGCTGGGGCGAGGAGCGCGATACCGACGACATCGAGGGCCGGGCGACCGCAACCTCCGACCAGCGCCCGACCCGGGAGGCCATCCTGGCCCTGCTGCCCCGCTTCACCGGGGTGATCGAGCAGATCCCGCCGCGCTATTCCGCGATCAAGGTCCAGGGCGAGCGGGCCTATGACCTCGCCCGCGACGGCGAGGTCGTGGAACTGGCCCCGCGCCCGGTCGAAATTCACCATTTAACCCTTGTGGATCAACCGGATAACGACCGGGCGGTGTTCGAAGCCGAGTGCGGCAAGGGCACCTATGTCAGGGCGCTGGCCCGCGATATGGGCCGGATTCTCGGCACTTACGGCCATATCTGCGCGCTGCGGCGGACCCTGGTCGGCCCATTTGACGAGAACGACATGATTCCGCTGGATCAGTTGGAGGCTTTATGCGATAGAGCCGCGTCCGGCGAGGGCAGCCTCGCCGACGCGCTTATGCCCGTTGAGACCGCGCTGGACGACATCCCGGCACTGGCCGTCACTCGGGCTGATGCGGCAAGGCTCCATCGGGGCCAGGCCGTTTTGTTGCGCGGACGGGATGCGCCCACTAGTAGCGGCACAGTCTATGTCACGGTGGCAGGCCGTCTATTGGCGCTTGCTGAAGTCGGCAACGGCGAAATCATCCCCAAGCGTGTGTTCAACCTGACCGGTCTGACTGCCAGCACCGGTCGCAACGAGAGAAATTGACGATGTCGATTGCCGCAGAACGCAAAGCGGAAGTCATCAAGACGAATGCCAACAAGGCCGGCGACACCGGCTCGCCGGAGGTTCAGGTCGCGATCCTGTCGGAACGCATCAACAACCTGACCAACCATTTCAAGACCCACGTGAAGGACAACCATTCGCGTCGCGGCCTCTTGAAGCTGGTTTCGACCCGCCGCTCGCTGCTCGACTACCTCAAGAAGAGGGACGAGGCGCGTTACAAGGCGCTGCTCGAGAAGCACAACATTCGTCGTTAAGTGTTCCCGCGCGCGCCACTGGCGCGCGTTTTCGTGCGCGGTTTCGAGCGAAAGCGTTTGTTTAAAGGTTTTTGATCGAGGCTGCGTGCGCGTCGGGTGCGAGCCGCTGACGGCGAGCATCCGGGGCACGATGGGCGAGGACCGCAATCCGGTGTTCGCGTTCGTGCCGACTGACAGTCCAGCAGCAATCCGGCGGCTGGGCACAACGGGCAAGGCGCCGGTATGACCCGAAAGGATGGACGCCATCCGAAATCCGAAAACCATGGCAGGATCGCAGGACGCTGATCGCCCGCTTCGATCAACGTCCCGCAATCTTGCGCATGGTTTTTGTTTTTCGGCCCGTCCTTCTTTCGAGAACCCATGAAAGAAGACCTCTATGTTCAATAAGCATTCAGTCGAGATCGACTGGGGTGGACGCCCTCTCAAGCTCGAAACCGGCAAGATCGCGCGTCAGGCCGACGGCGCCGTCGTCGCCACCTATGGCGAGACCGTGGTGCTCGCCACCGTCGTCGCGGCGAAGGCGCCGCGCGAAGGCGTCGACTTCCTGCCGCTGACGGTCGACTACCAGGAGAAGACCTACGCAGCCGGCCGCATTCCCGGCGGCTATTTCAAGCGCGAGGGCCGTCCGACCGAGAAGGAGACGCTGGTCTCCCGCCTGATCGACCGTCCGATCCGTCCGCTGTTCGTCGACGGCTGGCGCAACGAGACCCAGGTGATCGTCACCGTGCTGTCGCACGACATGGAGAACGATCCCGATATCGTGGCGCTGGTGGCCTCATCGGCCGCGCTGACCCTGTCCGGCGCGCCCTTCAAGGGCCCGATCGGCGCAGCGCGTGTCGGCTTCGCCAATGACGAGTTCATCCTCAACCCGACGCTCGACGAGATGGTCGACACCCAGCTCGACCTCGTCGTCGCCGGCACGGCCGACGCCGTGCTGATGGTGGAATCGGAAGCCAAGGAGCTCAACGAGGACATCATGCTCGGCGCCGTGATGTTCGGTCACCGCCACTTCCAGCCGGTGATCAACGCCATCATCGAGCTCGCCGAGAAGGCCGCCAAGGAGCCGCGCGAAGTCACGGTGATCGACAATTCGGCGCTCGAGAAGGAAATGCTCGGCCTCGTCGAGCAGGAGCTGCGCGCCGCCTACGCCATTCCGGTCAAGCAGGATCGCTACGCCGCGGTCGGCAAGGTCAAGGAAAAGGTGATCGCCCATTACTTCCCCGAAGGGCAGGAGCCGAAATACGACAAGCTGCGCGTCTCCGGCGTGTTCAAGGAGCTGGAAGCCAAGATCGTTCGCTGGAACATCCTCGACACCGGCAAGCGCATCGACGGCCGCGATAGCAAGACCGTGCGCAACATCATCGCCGAAGTCGGCGTGCTGCCCCGCGCCCACGGCTCGGCGCTGTTCACCCGCGGCGAGACCCAGGCGCTGGTCGTGACCACGCTCGGCACCGGCGAGGACGAGCAGTATATCGACGCGCTGTCCGGAACGTACAAAGAGACGTTCCTGCTGCACTACAACTTCCCTCCCTACTCGGTCGGTGAGACCGGTCGCCTCGGCGGCACCAAGCGCCGCGAGATCGGCCACGGCAAGCTGGCCTGGCGCGCGATCCACCCGGTGCTGCCGCCGCATCACGAGTTCCCCTACACCACGCGCGTGGTGTCGGAGATCACCGAGTCGAACGGTTCGTCCTCGATGGCTTCGGTCTGCGGCGCGTCGCTGGCGCTGATGGATGCCGGCGTGCCGCTGAAGCGGCCGACCGCGGGCATCGCGATGGGCCTGATCCTCGAAGACAAGCGCTTCGCGGTTCTCTCGGACATCCTCGGTGACGAAGACCATCTCGGCGACATGGACTTCAAGGTGGCCGGCACGGAAGCGGGCATCACCTCGCTCCAGATGGACATCAAGATCGAGGGCATCACCGAGGAGATCATGAAGGTCGCGCTCGGTCAGGCCAAGGATGGTCGTATCCACATCCTCGGCGAGATGGCCAAGGCGCTCACCAACGCCCGCGCCGAGCTCGGCGAATACGCGCCGCGCATCGAGACCTTCAAGATCGCCACCGACAAGATCCGCGAAGTGATCGGCACCGGCGGCAAGGTGATCCGCGAGATCGTCGAGAAGACCGGCGCCAAGGTCAACATCGAGGACGACGGCACCGTGAAGGTCGCCTCCAGCGACGGCGAGGCGATGAAGGCCGCAATCAAGTGGATCAAGTCGATCGCGTCCGATCCGGAAGTCGGCCAGATCTATGACGGCACCGTCGTCAAGGTGATGGAGTTCGGCGCCTTCGTGAACTTCTTCGGCTCCAAGGACGGTCTCGTCCACATCAGCCAGCTCGCTTCGGCGCGCGTGCAGAAGACCTCCGACGTCGTCAAGGAAGGCGACAAGGTCAAGGTCAAGCTGCTCGGCTTCGACGACCGCGGCAAGACCCGGCTGTCGATGAAGGTGGTCGACCAGACCACCGGCGAAGACCTCGAAGGCAAGGGCGGCGACGGCGAGAAGGCCCCGCGCGAAGCGGCCGGCGAGTAATCGCTTTAGCCACATCAGAAACACGAAGGGCGGCCTCTCGGCCGCCCTTTTTGTTTGTCGCTTGCTTAAAGCTCGGGGATCAGGCCGCGAGGTCGTACCGGTCGAGGTTCATCACCTTGGTCCAGGCCTTGGCGAAGTCCTGCACGAACTGCTGCTTGGCGTCCGACGAGGCATAGACCTCGGCGAAGGCACGGAGCTGCGAATGCGCACCGAAGATCAGATCGGCGCGCGTGCCGGTCCACTTCACCGCGTTGGTCTTGCGGTCGCGGGCCTCGTAGGTGCCATCAGCCGCCGGCGTCCACTGCGCGCTCATGTCGAGCAGGTTGATGAAGAAGTCGTTGCTCAGCGTTCCGACCTTCGAGGTCAAGGCGCCGTGCTTCGAACCGCCCGCATTGGCGCCGAGCACACGCAGACCGCCGACGAGCGCGGTCAGCTCGGGACCGGAGAGCTTCAACAGCTGCGCGCGATCGACGAGGGCTTCTTCCTGCTGCAGGAACTGATGCTTCTTGCCGACATAGTTGCGGAAGCCATCGGCCCGCGGCTCCAGCGGAGCGAAGGAGTCCGCGTCGGTCTGCTCCTGCGAGGCATCCATGCGGCCCGGCGTGAAGCCAAGCTTCACGTCAACGCCGGCATCCTTCGCAGCCTTCTCGACCGCGGCAGAACCGCCGAGGACGATGAGGTCGGCGAGCGAAACCTTCTTCGCACCGGCCGATGCGTTGAAGTCCTTCTGGATTGCTTCGAGCTTGCCGAGCACCTTGGAGAGCTGAGCCGGCTGGTTCACCTCCCAATCCTTCTGCGGGGCAAGACGGATACGCGCGCCGTTGGCGCCGCCGCGCTTGTCCGAGCCGCGGAACGTCGAAGCCGACGCCCAGGCGGTCGAGACCAGCTCGGAGACCGAGAGGCCCGACGCCAGGATCTTGGTCTTCAGCGCGGCGATGTCCTGGTCGCCGACCAGCTCGTGGTTCACCTTCGGAATCGGATCCTGCCAGATCAGCGTTTCCTTCGGCACCAGCGGGCCGAGATAGCGCTGGATCGGACCCATGTCGCGATGGGTGAGCTTGAACCAGGCGCGGGCAAAGGCGTCCGCGAACTGATCCGGGTTCTCCAGGAAGCGACGCGAGATCTTCTCGTAGGCCGGATCGAGGCGCAGCGAGAGGTCGGTCGTCAGCATCGTCGGCCGGTGCTTCTTCGACTTGTCGAAGGCATCAGGAATGATCGCCTCGGCACCCTTGGCCGTCCACTGATTCGCGCCGCCCGGGCTCTTCGTCAGCTCCCATTCGTACTTGAACAGGTTCTCGAAGAAGTTGTTGCTCCACTTCGTCGGCGTCGTCGTCCAGGTCACCTCGAGACCGCTGGTGATGGAATCGCCCGCCAGGCCCGAAGCGTGCTTGCTCTTCCAGCCGAGGCCCTGATCCTCGAGCGCGCCCGCTTCCGGCTCCGGACCGACCAGCGACGGATCGCCCGCGCCGTGGGTCTTGCCGAAGGTGTGGCCGCCGGCGATCAGTGCGACGGTTTCCTCGTCGTTCATCGCCATGCGGGCGAACGTCTCGCGGATGTCCTTGGCCGCGGCGACCGGGTCAGGCTTGCCGTTCGGGCCTTCCGGATTGACGTAGATCAGGCCCATCTGCACCGCGCCGAGCGGCTCGGCGAGCTGGCGCTCGCCGCTGTAGCGCTCGTCGCCCAGCCACGTGCCTTCAGGACCCCAATAGAGCTCTTCCGGCTCCCACACATCGGCGCGGCCGCCGGCGAAACCGAAGGTCTTGAAGCCCATCGATTCCAGCGCGACGTTGCCGGCGAGCACCATCAGATCGGCCCAGGAGATCTTGCGGCCGTATTTCTGCTTGATCGGCCAGAGCAGACGGCGCGCCTTGTCGAGATTGGCGTTGTCGGGCCAGCTGTTGAGCGGTGCGAAACGCTGCTGACCGGCGCCGGCGCCACCGCGGCCGTCCGTGGTGCGATACGTGCCCGCGCTGTGCCAGGCCATGCGGATCATGAGGCCGCCATAGTGGCCGAAATCGGCGGGCCACCATTCCTGTGAGTCCGTCATCAGAGCCGTCAGGTCCTTGATGACGGCATTCAGGTCGAGCGACTTGAATTCCTTGGCATAGTCGAACTCCTTGCCCATCGGATCGGACAGGGTGGAATTCTTGTGCAGCATCTCGATGCTGAGCTGGGTCGGCCACCAGTCGCGGTTCACGCGCGTGGGTTTTCCGCCCGAAAACGGGCACTTCGAAGTGTCATCCATGAATACCTCCTCTGGTGGCGTCGAACTCGCGCCCTTGACCAGGTAGAATTACTCTAGGCTTCGCATTCGATCAGGGGAAGTTGACTTTAATGATCGCTGCGATAGGATTTTCTGATGGCCAACGTGACGATGCGCCAGCTCAGATATTTCGACGCGCTGGCGCGTCACGGCCATTTCGGCCGCGCGGCGGAGGCAAGCTCGATCTCCCAGCCGGCCCTGTCGATGCAGATCAAGGAACTGGAGGAGGCGCTCGGCGGCCTGCTGCTGGAGCGCAGCGCCCGGCAGGTGGCGCTGACCCGGTTCGGCGAGGAGCTCGCACCGCGCGTCCGCGACATCCTGCGCTCGGTCGATGAACTCGGCGATTTCGCGCGCGCCTCGCAGGACCGCTTTGCGGGCCGGTTGCGGATCGGCATGATCCCGACGATCGCGCCGTATCTGCTGCCGAAGATCACCAAGAATCTGACGCGCATGCATCCGGAGCTCGACATCCGCGTGCGCGAGACGATGACGCCGCGGCTGATCCAGGAACTGGTGGAAGGCCGGCTCGACACGGCCATCGTTGCACTGCCGGTGTCCGAACCTTCGCTCACCGAAGTCGCGCTGTTCGACGAAAAATTCCTGCTGGTGCGACCGGGCTCCGACGAAGGTACGCCAGTGCCATCGCGCGAGATGATGCGCGAGATGCGGCTGCTGCTGCTCGAAGAGGGGCACTGCTTCCGCGATCAGGCGCTGTCGTTCTGCAACATGCAATCGGCGCCGCCGCGCGAGATGCTGGATGCGAATTCGCTGTCGACGCTGGTCCAGATGGTCAGCGCCGGCATCGGTGTGACCCTGATTCCGGAAATGGCGGTGTCGGTGGAAACACGATCGGCCTCAGTTTCGCTTTCGCGCTTTCGCGACCCGGAGCCTTCGCGCACGATCGGCATGGTCTGGCGCAAGACCAGTCCGCTGGCGCGGCAACTGCTCCAGATTTCGGAAGTGGTGTGCCTGTCGGCCGGCAAGGTGCGTCCGAAGCAGGCCGTGCGCAGCCAACGGGTTTGAAGCGGGAATTTTCCGGGAAAGCAGGGATCATTGAAGTGACCTCCCGCGCATGGCGGGCAGATCGAACCGAGAGCACCAATGCCTGATCCCATCATCCGTCCCGCGCGCACCGACGAATATGACGAGATCGGCCGCGTCTGGATGGAAAGCTGGGTCTCGACCGGCCTCGCCGAGGCGAGTGAGTTCCTGCTGGCAAATCTGCGCGCACGCATAAGGCGCGAGATCGAGAACGGCTGGAGCCTGTTCGTCGTCGACGATCACGGCACGATCGCCGCCATGCTGGCGCTGCATCTGCCAAAACTCTATCTCGACATGCTTTTCGTCGGGCCTGCCTACCAGGGGCAATCGCTCGGACGGCAGTTGCTCGCCTTCACGCGCACGCAAATGCCCGATGAGATGTACCTGCGCTGCGTCCGCGAAAACGAAAAAGCCTGGCGCTGGTACGAGCGCGAAGGGTTTGTATTCGAGAAGGAAGAGATCGAGCCGTCGAACGGGTTTATGATGAAGTACTATCGGTGGAGGCGGCCGCGGCTCACCGGATAGACAGCGATCCCGGGCTGCAGCTTGCGGTTGTCACGATCCGACCCTAGTGTGGCGTATCCGATGACCTCCCGCCTCTGATCCTTGGAATTCATGTTTCGATTTGCTGCCCCGGTGCTCATCCTGCTGTCCTTCCTGACTTCGGCAGCAGCGCAAACCCCTCCCGCAACCACCGCTCCCGCCGCTCAGACCGCACCACAGGCAAAGCCGACAGACAAGAAAGCGACGGCGAAGCCTAAGGCGACAGCCAAGCCTGCGGAGCCGGCGACGGTCGATCCTTGTGGCGTCGGCGTGATTGCGGGGACCGGGGACATCTTCGTCGTCCAGAAGATCGGTCTGACCGTGTTCGGCAACGACTATGCCGAAGTCCCGGTATCCTGGGGCCTTGACGATCTTGTCTTTGCGCGGGCGCGGGCCGCAGCAGGCAACACGCCGGTGCGACGGATCACTTACGGCAAGGGCGCGCTCGATTCCTACTACCACCCCAAATCCGGCCTGTTCCGCAATCAGCGCGAAGAGCTGTCGAACCTGATCCGGCAGGTCGCAGGTAATGCCGGTTGCGAGCGCTATCTCGTCGTCATGCGCAGCGAAGGACAGCTTGACGGAACCAATCAGTCGCTCAGCGGCGTCGGCATCTTCAGCCGGGGTGTCGGTCTCATCTCATATGCATATGTCTTCGCCTATATTGGCGTGACATGGGTCGATGGCCGCACCTTCGAAATCATGAAGGGCCCCGCCGTAACATTCGAAGGTGTCATGAAGCATATGGCAGACAATTTCGTTTCGAACGAGCTTTTGCAGAAGGTGGACAAGTCCATGTTTCCGGAGACGGCCGCGGACGCCGCCAACAACACCGCCCTGCGCGACACCACGCGCGACTTTCTGACGAAGCGGCTGGATAAAATCCTGCCGCGGTATTTCGCGCAGTGAGAATCGTCGGACGATGATCAACGTTCTCGCCGTTGCAGCCGCCCTGGCCTCGTATGCACTGATGTCTCCTGCAGGAGATCGTGTGCAGCCGGCGCCGAAGCCGGAAATGGTCAAGCCCTTGGTTAGGAAGCCGGCCACCGTCGCACCAAGCGCGCCGGTTGAGAGCGGTCCATGCCAGATCGGCGTGATTCCGATCGCCGGCATTGTGTTCATGGTCGAGAAATTTGGGCCCGTTACCCTCCTGGATAAATACTCTCGAGTCTCTGTTGCGGCATGGGCGCTCGACGACATCGTCGTCTCGCGCGTTCGCGCCGCTGCACCGGGCAGTTTCGTGAGGAGAGTTCCCTTCACGAAGGACGATCTCAAGTCCGGAGGCCGTGACCAACCGCGTCTATTCGCCTCTTACCGCGTCGGGTCCGATATCGAGAATTTCGTTCGGCTTCTCGCAACGAAGGTCCGGTGTGAGCGCTACGTCGTCGTACACCGGCACGGCGGAAGCCAGCGCGAATTCGGCATCGGGATCTCGCAGTACCCTCTCAACGGGCCCGTACATCTCTTCGCGATGATGTACATCCGCGTCTATGACGGCGCGACCTTCGCGTTGATCAAGGAGGCGCCGGCCCTGATGACCGAGAACACGTTTACGGAGCGCGTGATGCACAATTCGCTTGGCGGCCCGTCAATGCAGGTGGACCGCGCGATGTTTCCCGAAAAGCCCGCGGACGCGGTCAACAATGCGGTGCTGCGCGACGGCGTGCGCACGATGCTGATCAAGAGCCTCGACAAGACGCTGCCGGCCCTGCTGCAACGTCCGTCGCGTTGACCAAGATATCGCTGGCAGAACGGATCATCCATCTAGGCGTAGTGCGTTGCGCATCCAACGCAAAGAGGCAATGAATGGCGCCCTGCCTCACACGAATGGAAGGCTCGCTCCCATGATCAAGCTCTATTGGTCGCCTCGCTCGCGCTCGTTCACGACGCTCTGGCTGATGGAAGAGAGCGGCCTGCCCTATGAGCGCGTGCTGACCGACATCTCGACCGGTGCGCAGAAAGCGCCGGATTATTTGAAGGTTAATCCGATGGGCAAGGTGCCGGCGCTCAGCGACGGCGATGCCGCGCTCGGCGAAGCCGCTGCGATCTGCGCCTACATCGCCGACCGCTATCCCGAAGCGAAGCTGGCGCCCGCCATGACCGATCCGCGTCGTGCGCGCTATTTGCAATGGCTGTTCTTTTCGCCGGGCTGCATCGAGCCTGCCATCATCCAGATCTTCACCAAGATCGAGATCCCGACCTCGACCGCGGCCTGGGGCAGCGCGACGCAGGTCTTCGACGTGCTCGAGGCCGCACTCGCCAAGGGACCGTGGATTCTCGGCGACGAGTTTTCCGCCGCCGACGTCACGGTCGGCTCCGGCCTGAATTTTGCGGTGCGCCTGTTCAAGATGGTGCCGTCACGCCCGGCCTTCGATGCCTATCTCGCGCGCTGCATGGCGCGACCGGCGTTCCAGCGCGCGGAGACAATCGCGGCGGGTTGAGGCAAGCTAAGAACTCGTAGGGTGGGCAAAGCGGAGCGTGCCCACTACGTCTTTCTGCGATCGGGGAGAGATGGTGGGCATGGCGCTCTGCGCCTTTGCCCACCCTACGAAATCACTCTGACGATTTCAGGTCGTCTGGCCTTGGCATCAGGACGATGTTGTAACCGGAATCGACATAGTGGATTTCGCCGGTCACGCCGCCGGAGAGATCCGACAGCAGATACAGCGCCGAGCCGCCGAGCTCGTCGAGCGTGACGCCGCGGCGGAGCGGCGAATGTTTTTGCATGAAGCCGAACATCGCACGCGCCTCGCCGATGCCCGAGCCGGCGAGCGTACGGATAGGGCCTGCGGAGATGGCGTTGACGCGGATGCCGCGCGGTCCGAAATCGGAGGCGAGGTAGCGCACGGAGGCCTCCAGCGCCGCCTTGGCCACGCCCATCACGTTGTAGTTCGGCATCGCGCGCTCCGAGGCGCCGAAGGTCAGCGTGATCATGCTGCCGCCCTCCGTCATCAGCTCGGCAGCGCGTTTTGCGACCTCCGTGAACGAGAAGCAGGAGATCACCATGGTGCGCGAAAAATTCTCGCGGCTGGTGTCGGCGTAGCGGCCCTTCAGCTCGTTCTTGTCGGCAAAGCCGATGGCGTGGATGACGAAATCGAGCTTGCCCCATTTCTCGCGCAGCACGGCGAAGGTCGCGTCAACGCTGGCGATGTCCTCGACGTCGCAAGGCAGCACCAATTCCACGCCGAGCTGCTCGGCCAGCGGCTTGACGCGCTTGCCCAGCGCCTCGCCCTGGAAGGTGAAGGCAAGCTCGGCACCGTGGGCATGCAGCGTCTTCGCCATGCCCCAGGCGATCGAATGATCATTGGCGATGCCCATGATCAGACCGCGCTTGCCTTTCATCAAACCTTCCATTGCCCACTACTCTCCGCTCTTCGTCATGCCCGGGCTTGTCCCGGGCATCCACGTTCTTTCGCAACCGGTAGCAAAGACGTGGATGGCCGGGACGAGCCCGGCCATGACGAAAAAACTACCAGTGCGTCCGCAATGACGTCACACATCCAGCCGGCTGAACACCAGCGTGGCGTTGGTGCCGCCGAAGCCGAAGGAATTCGACAGCACGGTGCCGATCTTGACGTTGTCGATGCGCTTGCGCACGATCGGCATGTCGGCGAATACGGGATCGAGCTCCTGGATGTGAGCGCTCTCGCAGATGAAGCCGTTGTTCATCATGAGCAGCGAGTAGATCGCCTCCTGCACGCCGGTCGCGCCGAGCGAGTGGCCGGTCAGCGCTTTGGTCGCCGAGATCGGCGGGCACTTCTCGCCGGCGCCGAACACGCGGCGAAGCGCGTCGATCTCCGGCGGATCGCCGGCCGGCGTCGAGGTCGCGTGCGGATTGATGTAATCGACCTTGGTCTTCACTGTCGACATCGCCATGCGCATGCAGCGCTCGGCGCCTTCACCGGAGGGCGCGACCATGTCGTAGCCGTCCGACGTCGCGCCGTAGCCGACGATCTCGCCGTAAATGCGCGCGCCGCGCGCCTTGGCATGTTCGAGCTCTTCCAGCACCAGCACGCCGGCGCCGCCGGCAATCACGAAACCGTCGCGGTTGACGTCATAGGGACGCGAGGCGGTGGCGGGCGTGTCGTTGTATTTCGAGGACATCGCGCCCATGGCGTCGAACAGCACCGAGAGCGACCAGTCCAGTTCCTCGCAGCCGCCGGCGAAAATGACGTCCTGCTTGCCGATCTGGATCGTCTCATAGGCGTTGCCGACGCAGTGGTTCGACGTCGCGCAGGCCGAGGAGATCGAATAGTTCACGCCCTTGATCTTGAACCAGGTCGCAAGCGTCGCGGAGGCCGTGGACGACATCGCCTTCGGCACGGCAAACGGTCCGACGCGCTTCGGTCCCTTGGTGCGGGTGATGTCGGCGGATTCGACGATGGTGCGGGCGGACGGGCCACCGGAGCCCATGATGATGCCGGTGCGGATATTGGAGACTTCGTCGGGCGACAGACCGGAATCCTGGATCGCCTGCTCCATCGCGATGTGATTCCAGCCGGCGCCCTGGCCGAGGAAGCGCATCGCACGCCGGTCGACGACCGTCGCGGGATCGATCGTCGGCGCACCTTGCACCTGCGAACGGAAACCGAGTTCGGCATATTTCTCAGCCCGCGAAATGCCCGACTTCGCCTCGTGGAGGCTCGCAAGCACTTCCTGGGTGTTGTTTCCGATCGACGAGACGATACCCATCCCGGTGACCACAACCCGCCTCATGACAGCCTCGCCTTAATCGTTGTCTTCGTGGTGATGCGCTCAGCTCAGGTTCGTGCCCTGCTTGAACAGGCCGACCTTCAGATCCTTCGCGCGATAAATAATCTGGTCATCGACCGAAAGCCACCCGTCGGCGATGCCGAGCACGAGCTTTGAACGCATCACGCGTTTGATATCGACGTTGTACACAACCTTGCGGGCCTCGGGCAGCACTTGGCCGCTGAACTTTAATTCGTTCAGGCCAAGCGCGCGGCCGCGACCTTCGCCCCCGGTCCAGCCCAGAAAAAAGCCGACCATCTGCCACAGCGCATCGAGACCGAGGCAGCCGGGCATGACGGAATCGTTCTTGAAGTGGCAGCCGAAGAACCAGAGGTCGGGCTTCACGTCGAGCTCGGCCCGCACCACTCCCTTGCCGAACTCGCCGCCATTGTCGTTGATATCAGTGATGCGATCGAACATCAGCATCGGCGGCAGCGGCAGCTGGGCATTGCCCGGGCCGAACATTTCGCCGCGGCCACATGCCAGCAGATCTTCGTATTCGTAACCGTTGCGCCTGTTCAGCATGCGGAAGCCTCTGTTCTAACCCCGATTGAGCGGCGTTTCTGGCGAAAATGGGCCCCGTTTCGTTCGGAAAGCCGCGCCAATTAACGTCGTCAGGCGCGACTACCACGAGCCCGGATGGGCTGCGAGCCCGGCCTCAATGCCCGGCTGCGCCATAATCGGCCAAGCGGAACCGCGGGCTCTCTAACACAGGCATTTCGGGTGGCAAAGCGATCTCATGAAGGTAAAGTGACCACCTGCTCGCCCGGTTCCACTTCTCATTAGAACCTCTCTAGTTGCGAGAAACTTGCATCTGCATCTATCTGTCCATATATTGCATATAGATACAGTGTCCACGTGTGCCCGAAATCTGGAAATGAGCGAGAATCCCGCGCCCCATCACGACGACGACGTCCATTCCGCCGCCCTCCTGTCCGGCCGCCAGCCGGCCTTGACCGGCTGCCCGTGGCACGACGTCAACGAAATGCTCCAGTCCGCGGGGCTTCGTCCGACGCGCCAGCGCATGGCGCTCGGCTGGCTTCTGTTCGGCAAGGGTGCTCGCCACCTCACGGCTGAAATGCTCTATGAGGAGGCGACGCTGGCCAAGGTGCCGGTGTCGCTCGCGACCGTCTACAACACGCTGAACCAGCTGACCGATGCCGGCCTGCTGCGCCAGGTCAGCGTCGACGGCACGAAGACCTATTTCGACACCAACGTCACCACCCACCACCATTATTACCTCGAGAACAGCCACGAGCTGGTCGATATCGAGGATCCGCATCTGGCGCTGTCCAAGATGCCGGAGGTGCCCGAGGGTTACGAGATCGCGCGCATCGACATGGTCGTGCGCCTGCGCAAGAAGCGCTGAACATCGTCCTGAAATCGAATTGAGATCGTCATGGCCGGGCTTGTCCCGGCCATCCACGTTTTTGAGCTAGGTTCAAAAGTCTGTGGACTCCCGGAACAAGGGCGAGCGGAAGCGACGCCGTCCTTCGGACGGCTATGCCCGGGCATGACGCTGGAGCAACAACTCGCCCTGCTTCGCGTCAGTTGACCTGCTCGTCCGAATAGACGCCCCAGAGGCGCTCCTGCTGGATCCAGCCGTCAAAGCCGTTGCCGGTGACGCGGCACCAGTTTGCAGTGCACTTCTTGACCTGCGTGACGACGCCGGCCTGGAGCTTGGCCGCAACCGCGCTGTCGAGATCGGCGCGGTCGTAGATCGGCGCGAGGTCGTCTTTGTGTTTCATGGTGACGACCGCGGTGCGGCGGCCCGACAGCAGCGAGTGATAGACCCAGCCCTCGGCGCCTTCGGAATCGCGCACCCGACGCCAGTTCTCGAACTCGGCGGTGATTTCGACCGGCAGACCGGCGCGGGTGTAGACCCAGGCGACGTCATTGTCCTTGGTCGGGCCGGCGCGGACGTTCACATGATCCGATTTGAGGCTGACATAACGCGGCACCGGCAGGCCGCTCGCGGTCTGGGGGGTGCTGTCCTTCGCCGAATGGGAGGGGCTGACCGAGGCGCTCAACCAGGTGCAAACGAGCGCCATCACCGAACAAAAACGCCCCAACGCCATCAACCCGTCTCCTGTCGAGGGCCCCGCCGCGCCGGGCCCTCACCCCAAATTCCGAACCTGCCGCGCAAGCCCGTCTCCCGTGTTCCCGAAGCCTTAACCCGTGGTTCTTGTCTTGGCCCGGCCTTCTGCTAGAGAGGACGGACACTTGAACAACCAGTTTGCCCCGATTTTCCGGTCGGAAATGTCGGGAGAGCTTGAAGGAAGCGCCGGGGACGACACGGCAAAGGCAGTGTCGAACAACCGGGTTAATGAGGCCTCAACGGCCGGCCTTTGGTGACGGAGGCGGCTTGCGGAGCCTCATGAGGGCATGACATGTCGGTGAAGAAAAAGCCCCTCGTGGTGGTGACGCGCAAGCTGCCGGACTCGATCGAGACCCGGATGCGCGAGCTGTTCGACGCGCGGATCAATCTCGAGGACACACCGATGTCGGCCGAGCAGATCGCTGAAGCCGCGCGCACCGCCGACGTGCTGGTTCCGACCGTCACCGACCACATCACCGCCGACATCGTCAACCAGCCCGACTGCAAGCTCCGCCTGATCGCCAATTTCGGCAACGGCGTCGACAACATCGACGTCGAGGCCGCGCATGCCCGCGGCATCACCGTCACCAACACGCCAAAGGTTCTGACCGAAGACACCGCCGACATGACCATGGCGCTGATCCTGGCCGTGCCGCGCCGGATGATCGAAGGCGCCTCGATCCTGACCGAAGGAAAGCCCTGGCCCGGCTGGTCGCCGACCTGGATGCTCGGCCACCGCATCGGCGGCAAGCGTCTCGGCATCATCGGCATGGGCCGCATTGGCCAGGCGGTCGCGCGCCGCGCCCGCGCCTTTGGCCTCCAGATCCACTACCACAATCGCCGCCCCGTGGCGCCGAAGATCGCCGAAGAGTTAGGGGCGACCTATTGGGAAAGCCTCGACCAGATGCTGGCGCGGATGGACATCATCTCGGTGAACTGTCCGCACACGCCGGCGACCTATCATCTGCTGTCGGCGCGGCGGCTGAAGCTGATCCGCAAGGACGCCTACATCGTCAACACCGCGCGCGGCGAGGTGACCGACGAGGACACGCTGATCAAGCTGATCGAAGGCGGCGAGATCGGCGGCGCCGGCCTCGACGTCTACGAGCACGAGCCCGCGGTCAATCCAAAGCTGGTGCGGCTCGCCAAGGCCGGCAAGGTGGCGCTGCTGCCGCATATGGGCTCGGCCACGATCGAGGGCCGCGTCGAGATGGGCGAGAAGGTGATCATCAACATCCGCACCTTCCTCGACGCGCACAAGCCGCCGGATCGCGTGCTGCCGAGCATGCTCTGAGGCTTATTTGCCACGCGTTTCGCGCTTGCGCCAGTCCGCGGCGAAATCGATGAAAGCGCGTAGCGCGGGCGGCGTCTGACGCCGGCTCGGATAGTAAAGGAACGGGCCCGGAAAGGGCTCGCACCAATCCTCCATCAGGCTGACCAGCGCGCCGGACGTCACGGCGTCATGGACGTAGCCATTGAGCGTTGCCCAGATGCCCGCGCCGTCGAGCGCGGCGCGCATGGCAAGGCCCATGTTGGTCGAGATCAGCTTTGCCGGCGGATCGACCTTCACGAGCTGGCCAGCCTTCTCGAACTCCAGATCGTGCATGACGCCGCTCGAGTAGCGGGCGCGGATGCAGTCATGGTCGAGCAGATCTTTCGGATGCTTCGGCTTGCCGCGGCGCGCGATGTACGCAGGCGATGCGACGACGACATAGCTCTGCGGACCGCTCAGCGGGATCGCCACCATGTCCTGCGCGAGGTGCTCGCCATAGCGCACGCCGGCATCGTAGCCCGCGCTGACGATGTCGACGAAGCCGCTTTCGGAAACGATGTCGAGGTCGACCTGCGGGTAGGTCGCAAGGAAAGGCCCGACCATCGGCGCCAGCACGAGATCGACCGCCGGCGGCGGTGCGTTGATGCGCAGGCGGCCCGAGGCCACCTCGCGCAGGCCGCGGACCTGGTCCAGGGCATCGCCGACATCGCGCAGCGCCGGAGCGATGCGGGACAACAGCAGCTCGCCCGCCTCGGTCAGTGCGACGCTGCGGGTGGTGCGGTTCATCAGGCGGACGCCGAGGCGCTCCTCCAGGTCCCGCAGCCGCTGGCTAAGGCTCGACACCGACACGCGAATTTCGACCGCCGCCCGCCGGAAATTGCGGGTGCGGGCAACCGCCACGAAGACGTCGAGATCGCGCAGATCGGGTTCGGCCATTGTTCTCTAATGTGAACAAGCCATTCTGGATTGTCCAGCTTATCGGCCTAATCGGTCAGGCGCATATCTGGCCTCGTCACGCGGCGCGATCAGGTTGCCGCCTTTTCAAAGAGAGCCATCATGGAACAGCGCAAACTCGGTTCAACCGGCCCGACCGTCTCCGCCCTTGGTCTCGGCTGCATGGGCATGTCGGAGGTCTATGGCCCCGCCGACCGCGGCGAAAGCATCGCCACGGTCCATGCGGCGCTCGATGCCGGCATCACGCTGCTCGATACCGGCGATTTCTACGCCATGGGCCATAATGAAATGCTGGTGCGCGAGGCCCTGAAGGATGTGTCGCGCGAAAAAGTGCAGATCAGCGTGAAGTTCGGCGCGCTGCGCGGTCCCGCCGGCGAGTTCGCCGGCATGGACACAAGGCCGGCCGCGACCAAAAACTTCCTGGCCTATTCGCTGCAGCGTCTCGGCACCGACTACATCGACGTCTATCGCCCGGCGCGTCTCGATCCCAACGTCCCGATCGAAGAGACCATCGGCGGCCTCGCCGATCTCGTGAAGGCCGGCTACATCAGGCATATCGGCCTGTCCGAGGTGGGCTCAGACACCATCCGTCGCGCGCACGCCGTGCATCCGATCGCCGATCTCCAGATCGAATATTCGCTGATCGAGCGCGGCATCGAACGCGATATCCTCAAGACCTGCCGCGAGCTCGGCATCGGCATCACCGCTTACGGCGTGCTGGCGCGCGGCCTGATCAGCGGCCATTGGTCGAAGGACAGCGGCAAGACCGGCAGGGATTACCGGCTGATGACGCCGCGTTTCCAGGGCGCACATCTCGACGCCAATCTCGCGCTGGTGGAATCCCTCCGCGCGATTGCCACCGAGATCGGCGCAACGCCGGCGCAAGTCGCGATCGCCTGGGTAGCGGCGCAGGGCAAACAGATCATACCGCTGGTCGGCGCACGCACGCGCAACCGTCTCACCGAAGCGCTCGGCGCGGCGAAGGTAACGCTGACGCCGGCGCATCTTGCGGCGCTTGCAAAAGCATTTCCGCCCGACGTCGCTTCCGGCACGCGCTACGCAGCCGAGCAGATGGCGCATCTCGACAGCGAGAAGCCGGCCACGAGGTAGTAGCAGCGATCAGGTGCGATGGGCGCTGAGGTCAGTGATGACAGGCCCATCGCCGTTGAGCGGATTGGCCGGATCGCGCGCGTAGCGCAGCGTCTCGAAGCGCATCGCGCGCGCGTCGATCATCAGGAGGCGGCCGACGAGGCCGTCGCCGAAGCCGACGATCTCGCGGATCGCCTCCAGCGCCATCATCGAGCCCATCACGCCCGCAAGCGCGCCCATGACGCCGGCCTCCGCGCAGGCCGGCACCGTGCCGGGCGGCGGCGCTTCCGGAAACAGGCAGCGATAGGTCGGATTGAACACGCCCTGCTCGTTCTTCTCATGCGCGCGGATGGTGGTGAGCGAGCCGTCGAAGGTGCCGAGCGCCGCCGTGATCAGCGGCCGCTTCGCGAAGAAGCAGGCATCCGAGACCAGGTAACGCGTCGAGAAATTGTCGGAGCCGTCGAGCACGAGATCGTAGTCTCCGATCATGCTCAGCGCATTGTCGGCATTGAGCCAGGTGGCGTGGCCGACGAAGCGGACATGCGGATTGAGCGCGGAGATCCGCTCGGCCGCGCTCTCGACCTTGTGCCGCCCGATATCGGGTGTCGTATGGATCACCTGGCGCTGGAGGTTTGACAGCGAGACCACGTCGTCATCGACCACGCCGAGCGTGCCGACGCCGGCGGCCGCCAGATACATCAGCGCGGGCGCGCCGAGCCCGCCGGCGCCGATCACCAGCACGGAGGCCCGCTTCAGCGCAGCCTGGCCCGGCCCGCCGACATCGCGCAGCACGATATGGCGGGCATAGCGTTCGAGTTCGTCCGGGCTCAGCATCGTCGTCCTTCCTCTCGACCCTCATGGTGAGGAGGCGCAAAGCGCCGTCTCGAACCATGAAGGCCCCCGCTGCGGCAGCTCGGCCTTCGAGACGCCGCTTCGCGGCTCCGCAGAATGAGGGGCACCAACTGAACCGCCCCAACATTGTTCGCGACCAACGAGATGTGCTTCAATGGCAGCACGTTCAATGGGCTGGCTGGATTTGTCATGAGATCGATGCTTGCGGCAACACTGATGTTTGCGGCTGCCACAGGCGCGAGCGCCCAGATGACGACGCCAGAGGTTCCCGGCACCAAGCCGAAGCCGGTCCAAACCGTGCCGATCCGGCCTCCCGCACTGCAGACGCCGTCGGCGACGGCTGATGCGATGGCGCAGGCGGAACGGCTGTCGCTCCAGTCCGACCTCGCCTGGGTCGGCCAATATAACGGCGCCATCACCGGCGACGTCAGCGCGCGCATGGTCGAGGCGATCAAGGAGTATCAGAAGGCCAAGGGTGGCAAGCCGACCGGCGTGCTCAATCCGCAGGAGCGCGCTGCGCTCGCCGAGACCGCGCGGCGGAAGCAGGAGAGCGTCGGCTGGAAGATCGTGATGGAGCCGACCAGCGGCGCCCGGCTCGGCATCCCCGGCAAATTGGTGCCGCAGCAGGCGACCGACGCCAACGGCTCGAAATGGACTTCGCCGACCGGCACGGTGCAGGTGCTGCTGAGCCGCCGCAAGGAAGCCAATCCGACCACGGCGAAACTCGCCGAGCTGGAGAAGGAGCCGTCGGGGCGCAAGGTGGACTACACCGTGGTGAAGCCCGACTTCTTCGTGCTGTCGGGATTGCAGGGCCTCAAGAAATTCTACGTGCGAGGCACCTTTAAGGGCGACGAAGTCCGCACCATGACGATCCTCTACGACCAGGCGACCGAGAACACCGTCGAGCCGGTCGTGATCGCGATGTCGAGCGCGTTCAATGCGTTTCCGACGGGACCGCAGGCCGGGCCGCCGCCGCGCAAGACCGTCGAGTACGGCACCGGTATCGTCGTCAGCGACGACGGTGCGATTGTCACGGACCGCCTCGTCACCGATAGCTGTCTCGCGATCACCATCGCCGGCTATGGCAGCGCCGACCGTCTCACCGAGGACAAGGAGCACGATCTCGCGCTCCTGCACATCTACGGCGCGCGCGGCCTGAAGCCTCTCAGCCTCACCGGCGGTACAGCGAAGACGAGCGTCGATGTCATCGGTATTGCCGATCCGCAGAGCCAGGGCGGTGCGGCTAGTGTGTCAAGCCTCAAGGGCGCGCTGGCGCCCGTCACAGCGAGCGATTCCGCGCTATCGCCTCCACCGGCGGTCGGCTTCTCCGGCAGCCCCGCCATCGACGGCGACGGCAAGTTCGCCGGCGTCGCGCTGTTGAAGCCGGCGATGGTCGCCGGACCCGCGACATCGGTGCCGGCGTCGCAAGCGGTGATGGTGTCTGCAGAAACGGTGCGTGATTTCCTGAAGGCGAACGGTGTCACGGCGAACGGCACGTCGGCCGACGCGAAGGCGGCCATCGTCCGCGTGATATGCGTGCGGAAGTAACTCTCTTATCCCGGGCGCGGTGCGGCATGAAATGCCGCGCCGCTGAACCGGGACCCATGTCTCCAAATTCCGTGCACGAAATTCTGGGCCCCGGCTCAGCAGCGCATCACTGCGTGCTGCGCTGCGTCCGGGGCACGAGAGCTAGAGCGTTTCACATTTTGACTGAAGCATAACCGGCGTTGGCGAAGTAGTTGGCGCATTCGCGAGGCTGGATGTCGTGGACGAGGTGACCGATGTGGCGCCAAGTGTCCTCGATGGTGCGCTTCTGAGCTTGCCGCATCCAGTGTTTGATCTTGGAGAAGGCCTGTTCGATCGGGTTGAGGTCGGGCGAGTATGGCGGCAGGTACCAGAGCCTGGCGCCAGCAGCCTGGATCATCTGCCTGACAGCTTTCGACTTGTGGCTTCCGAGATTGTCGAGAATGACGATGTCGCCTTCGCGCAGGGTTGGCAGGAGAAGGTGCTTCACATAAGCGCGGAAGCATTCGCCGTTGATCGGGCCGTCGAAGACGCAGGGTGCCGTGAGTTGGTCATGACGGAGCGCGCCGAGGAATGTGAGGGTACGCCAGTGACCGTGTGGGGCGAAGCCGCGCAGGCGTGCCCCTTTGGGGCCCCAGCCCCGCAAAGGGGCCATGTTGGTCTTGATCCAGGTCTCATCGATGAAGACGAGCCGGCCCGGATCAAGTCCGGCCTGCCAGGATCGCCAACGCTGGCGCCTACGAGAGACGTCGGCGCGAGCCTGTTCGAGGGCGAACAGTGTTTTTTTTGAACCGCAGCCCTTCCCGACGCAGGAACAGCCAGACCGCGTTGTGTGAGACCTTGACCCCACGGGTTGCCAGTTCCGCCTTCAGACCATGCAGCGTCAGGTGCGGCGTCTGAGTGATCCGCTCGACGATGAAGGCGCGGTGCGGATCAAGCACAGGCTTGCGGTGACCGCCCATCTTGCCAGGCACAACCGAGCCGGTCGCCCGCTGCCGCTGTGACCACTTCACAACCGACGAGACCGCAACACCAAACCGTTCCGCCACAGACCGGCAGCTCTCGCCCGCCAAAACCGACGCCACCACACGCTCGCGAAGATCCAGGGAAAGAGGTCGGGTCATGCGATGCTGGCCTCCAATCCAGTCAGCATCTTGAATCACAATCCGCCAAAAACCGGAATCCCCTCCGATTCCATTAAGCAATGAAAGGCTCTAGCTCAGCCTGAACCTGATCCCGGCCTTCGCGAGCCCGCCCGAAATTCCCACCGGCGTGCCGTCCGCGCGCCAGCAGGCGGCGCCGGTCATGGTGCCGTCGTCGTGGAAGGCAATGCCGTTCATGCCGCCCGCCACCGTCGCAGCGGGCTGCACCTTGTGGCCGAGGCCCGCAAGCTTCGCGCGCACCGCCTCCGGCACCTTCTGCTCGACTTCGAGCGCGTTGCCCTCGGTCCAGACGCGCGGCGCCTCGACCGCTTCCTGCAGGCTCATGCCGTGGTCGATCAGATTGACCAGCGCCTGCATCGCGCTCGGGAAGATGCGTTTTCCCCCGGGCAGGCCGAGCGCATAGCGCAGCTTGCCGCCGCGCAGCGCCATCATCGGCGACATCGAGGTGGTGACGCGCTTGCCCGGCGCCAGCGACAGCGCGTGGCCCGGACGCGGATCGAACAGGTTCATGTAGTTGTTGGGGATGGCGCCCAGGCCCGGGATCATGATCTTGGCGCCGAACAGATTGTTGATGGTCTGCGTGGTCGCGACGACGTTGCCGAACGCGTCCGCCGCGGTCATGTGCGTGGTGTCTGCGCCTTCGAGCTGCGACACGCCGGCGCCCCAGGCCTGCGCCCGCGCCGGATCGATGGCGCGGCGGCGTTCCTCGGCATAGGCCTTCGACGTCAGCCGCTCCACGGGGACGCCGACATAAGCCGGATCGCCGCTGGCCGCGGCGCGATCGACGAAGGCGATCTTCAGAACTTCGGCGAGATAGTGGATCGTCTCCGGCGTGCCGAAGCCGAGGCCTCCGATGTCATAGCCCTCGAGAATGTTCAGCATCTGCGCGATGTGCACGCCGGAGGCTGCGGGCGGCGGCGGGCCAAGGATGGTCCAGCCGCGATAGTCGGCGCGGATCGGTTGCCGTTCGACGGTCTTGTAGCCGCTGAGATCGTTGCGGCGGATGAAGCCGCCGGCCTTTTCCATGTAGTCGACGAGGATGTCACCAAGCGGCCCCTCGTAAAGGGCCCTCTCGCCGTGGTCGGCGATGGTGCGGAGCGTCTCGGCGTATTCGGCCTGCACCACGCGTTCGCCGACCTTGAGCGGCTCGCCATCAGGCAAATAGATCGCCGCGATCGGCTTGTCCTTGCGCATCTCGGCGGCGCTCTCGCTGATGCATTCGTGCAAATACGGAGTTGCCGCATAGCCGCGCGCGGCATGCTTGATCGCGGGCTGCATGACGTCGGCGAGGCTCATGGTGCCGAACCGGCGCAGCGTCTCGCACCAGGCTTTCAGCGAGCCCGGCGTGGCGACCGCCTTCGGACCGTTGAGATTCTCGTTGCCGACGGTGTCGAACACGTCATGCGCCGAGCCGGGCCTGGAGGTGTAGGTGGTGTCGCGCACCGCCGCGGGCACGGTGCTCTGCCCGTCGATGAGACGGTGGCTGCCGTCAGCCAGACGTATATGCGCCATGCCGCCGCCGATGATGCCGACCATCATCGGCTCGACCACGGTCAGCGTGAACAGGGTCGCGATCGCGGCGTCGATGGCGTTGCCGCCCGCGGCCAGCATCTCGGCGCCGGCGCTGGAGGCCAGCGGATGGTTGCTGACCACCATGCCGCGGCTCGAGACCGCCGGCATCTTCTCGCATTCAAAGATCGTTGCCGTCCGGTCGCGCCAGTTTCCGTCCATGCCGCCTGCCCCTTTTATTCACGGCGGCAAGCACATCATACGCGCGACTACGGGTCCAGTATTGGTACGGATTAGCTGACATTCCCAATTCTGCCATCATCATTAGCGTTGATTCGGACATCCGCGGTCCCCTTTGGATCGGGCAGGGCACGTCCTGAGCGAGTAGAGCTCAGCATCGAGAAGCGATGCACGTTCGCGTGGCGTTACCCCAGAGACCCAGGCATTCCAAAGGATTCAACTTTCCATGCACACGATCGTACTGGCCACCCAAAAGGGTGGCAGTGGCAAGAGCACGCTTGCCATCGGCCTCGCGCTGGCGGCCAAGCAGGCCGGCTTCACCGTCCGCCTGATCGAAACCGACCCGCAGGGTACCCTGTCCAACTGGCAGCGTCGCCGCCACGCTGACGATCTCGTCGTCGAGCCGATCTATCACGCGGCCGACATCGCGCCGCGCCTGAAGATGCTGGCCGGCAGCGGCCTGCAGCTCGTGATCGTCGACACCGCGGCCGGCCTCAGCGCCGCGACCACCGCCGCGATCCGCCATTCCGACCTCTGCCTGATTCCGGCCCGCCCGAGCGTCGCCGACATCGAGGCGACCGTCTCGACGCTGAGCGTCGCGCGCGCCTGGAAGCGGCCCTACAGCTTCGTGCTGAACCAGGCGCCGATCCGCGGCCAGCGCATCGACAACGCCGCCAACACGCTCGCCGAGGAAGCCGCCCTCGATCTCGCCGAGGTGCTCGCACGTCCGCTGATCGTGATGCGCAACGACCACCAGGACTCGCTCGCGAGCGGCCTCGCCGTCAGCGAATTCGCGCCGAACGGCAAGTCGGCGGACGAGATCCGCGGCCTCTGGCGCTGGATCGAGACCCGTCTCGAGCTCGAAGCCACGACCAGTGTCCTGATCGACCAGGTCATCCCGGTCGCGAACGGGATGCTGCACGTCGCCGCCGACCACGCGGCGGACGAGACCACGACACTGGCGTCCTGAGCGGGGCGATCGCTCCGACGCCAGGCGGGCTCTTCACTTAACCGGTCGAAGAGCCGAAGCGACGAAGCAATCCGGCCACCAGCCTCGGCCGGACTGTTTCGCCTCGCGTTTTCTAGGCGAGCGACCATCCTCCTCGTCATTGCGAGCGCAGCAAAGCAATCCAGAGTCTTTCCGCGGAGGGATTCTGGATTGCTTCGCTGCGCTCGCAATGACGGGGTGGTGGGGTCGGCGCCTTCGCCGAGACTCACGGCCTATCGGCGGCCGGCCCGATCTTCACTTCTGACACTTCTGGCACCAGAAGGTGGAACGGCCGTTCTGGGTGAAGCGCTTGATCGTGCCGCCACACCCTGGCGTCTTGCAGGTCTCGCCCTCGCGGTCATAGACCTTGAAGGAGTGCTGGAAATAGCCGAGTTCGCCCGAGGTCTGGCGATGGTCGCGCAAGCTCGAGCCGCCGGCCTTGATCGCGTCGTTCAGCACGGTGTGAATGGCACTCACCAGCCGCTTCGCATGATCGGTCGGCTCGCCGCCGCCGACACCCTTGCGACCCTTGGTCGCGAGTGTCGCAGCAATGCGGCGCGGCGACAGATGCGAGCGGTGCAGGGCTTCGCAGACATAGATGTTGCCGAGCCCGGCGACCACGCGCTGGTCGAGCAGCGCGGCCTTCAGGCTCGTCGTCTTGCCCTCGCACGACCGCGCCAGCATCGCAGCGTCGAACTCGTTGCCGAGCGGCTCGGGACCGAGATCGCGCAGCAGCGGCTCGTCCTCGAGCGCGTTGCGCGCGATCACTTTCATGTAACCGAAGCGGCGCGGATCGTTGAACACGATGTCGGCGCCGGAGGACATCCGAAACAGCACGTGGTCGTGCGTGGAGTCCTTACCCCTAGGGTAGTGAAACTCGCCTGGCGCGGCCTCGTTGTCCGGCTTGATGACGCGGAACGAGCCCGACATGCCCAGATGCATCAGCAGCACGTCGCCGGAGGCGAGATCGGCCATGAGATATTTTGCACGGCGGCCAAGCCCCGTGACGACCTGCCCCTGGAGCCGGGCCACGAAATCGGGCTGGAAGGGAAAGCGCAGATCCGGCCTGCGGGCCTCCGCGACGAGGATTTTCGCACCCTCCATGACGGGCTGAAGGCCGCGGCGGACGGTCTCGACTTCGGGCAATTCAGGCATGGTCAGGCATTCACCTTATGAGGGCGGTGTGATAGCGCCATTGCGGCGGCCGCGCTATGGTCCGCCCAGTGGAGTAGAGTAATGGATCGGCCGGGCGAAACCACGCATTTTGGCTTCAGGGACGTTCCCCTGGGGGACAAGCAGACGCTGGTGAACGATGTGTTTCACAGCGTGGCGTCGCGCTATGACTTGATGAACGACCTGATGTCCGGTGGCCTGCACCGGGTCTGGAAGGACATCATGATCAACGCGCTCAACCCGCCGCGGGGTGACCGGCCGTTCGCGCTGCTCGATGTTGCCGGCGGCACCGGCGACATCTCGTTCCGCGCGGCCAAGGCGGCAGGTCCCGGCTTCCATGCCACCGTCTGCGACATCAACACCGAGATGCTGGCTGTCGGCCGCGAGCGTGCCGCGAAGCGACATCTCGAGACTCAGGTCGATTTCGTCGAGGGCAATGCCGAAGCGCTCGCCTTCGCCGACCGCAGCTTTGACGCATATACGATCGCTTTCGGCATTCGCAACGTGCCGCGGATCGACCTGGCGCTGCGCGAGGCCTATCGCGTGCTGAAGCCCGGCAGCCGCTTCCTGTGCCTGGAATTCTCCACCGTCGAGATGCCCGGGCTCGACCGGATCTATGACCTGTTCTCGTTCAAGGTGATCCCACCGCTCGGCCGCATGGTCACGGGCGACGCCGAGTCCTATCAGTATCTCGTCGAATCGATCCGCAAGTTTCCAAAACCCAACGCCTTCGCCGACATGATCCGCGACGCCGGCTTCGCCCGCGTCGGCTGGCAGACATTGTCCGGCGGCATCGTCGCACTGCATTCGGGCTGGCGTTTGTGATTTCTTCCATTACCCACATTTCGCGCCTGATCCGCGCCGCGTTCGTGTTTGCGCGCGAGGGCGTGTTCGGTTCCGTCGATCCGACCCTGGTGCCGCCACCCGGACAGCTTGCGTTGAAGCTTGCGCGGTTGATCGAACGCCGCGGCGTCAAGCACGGACCGCGGATAGCACGCGCGCTGACGCGGATGGGTCCGGCCTATCTCAAGCTCGGTCAGTTTCTGGCAACGCGCCCCGACGTGGTCGGCTTCAACATGGCGCGCGACCTCGAAAGCCTTCAGGATCGGCTGCCGCCGTTTCCGCAAGCGGAAGCGGAGGCTGCAATCGCGACCTCGCTGGAACGGCCGCTGAAGGATGTCTTCGTCACGTTCGGCCCGCCGGTCGCTGCCGCCTCGATCGCGCAGGTGCATCGCGGCGAGGTCGAGCACAACGGCGTCCGCAAGGCGGTCGCGGTCAAGGTGCTCAGGCCAAACGTGGCCTCGCGCTTCCGCCGCGATCTCTCGGATTTCTTCTTCGTCGCCCACGAGGCCGAGGCCTATTCATCCGAGGCGCGGCGCCTGCGCCTCGTCGAGGTCATCAACACCATGTCGCGCTCGGTCGCGATGGAGATGGATCTGCGGCTCGAGGCTGCCGCGCTGTCCGAGATGGCGGAGAACACGCGCGACGATCCTGATTTTCGCGTGCCGACCGTCGACTGGGACCGCACCACGCACAACGTGCTGACGATGGAGTGGATCGACGCCATCGCGCTGAACGATCATAAGCGCCTGGCAGAGGCGCAGGTCGACCTGCCCGATCTCGGCCGCAAGGTGATCCAGAGTTTTCTGCGCCACGCGCTGCGCGACGGCTTCTTCCACGCCGACATGCATCCGGGCAATCTGTTCCTCGACGACGCCGGCCGTCTGGTCGCGGTCGATTTCGGCATCATGGGCCGGCTCGGGATGAAGGAGCGGCGCTTCCTCGCCGAGATCCTGCTCGGCTTCATCACCCGCGACTATCGCCGCGTCGCCGAGGTTCATTTCGAGGCGGGCTATGTGCCGGCGCATCACTCGGTCGAGAATTTCGCGCAGGCCATCCGCGCCATCGGCGAGCCGATCCACAACCGCACCGCCGAAGAGATCTCGATGGCGCGGCTGCTGACGCTGCTGCTCGAAGTCACCGGCCTGTTCGACATGACGACGCGGCCCGAGCTGATCCTGCTGCAGAAGACCATGGTGGTGGTCGAGGGCGTCGCGCGCGCCTTCGATCCCAAGCTCGACATCTGGAAGGTCGCCGACCCCGTGGTGCGCGAATGGATCGAGCGCAATCTCGGCCCGCTCGGCCGGGTGCAGGGCGCGCTCTCCGGCGGCAGCGACCTCGCCCGCGTGCTGATGCGCCTGCCCGACATCGCGCAGCGCTCGGTCGCGGTGCTCGAGCAGCTCGAGACCATGACGCGGGAAGGCATCCGGCTGTCGCCGGAGAGCATCGCCGCGATGGGGCGCAGCGAAGGCCGCAAGAACCGCTGGCGCACCGTGGCGCTCTGGATCATCGCCGCCACCTTCATCGGAATCCTGATCGCCGTCCGGAATCTGTGATTGCACTGCAATCACAGAAACGATAGCATCGCCATCATTCCGTGCTGGAGGGGCGTCATGGCAAGCCTGACCATCCGCAAGCTCGACGAGGGCGTCAAAACCTATTTGCGCCTGCGCTCGGCCAGGAACCGGAGGTCGGTCGAGGAAGAGGTCCGGGTCATCCTTGGGGAGCTGATCGAGGGCCGCGAGGAGCCGCTGACGCCGTTTGCGCTGCCGCCGGCCCAATCCACCGCCCCCACGCCGCAGCGGACCGGCGCCCTCCCCGAGGCCAGCGTCACCCTGATCATCGGCGGCGGGATCGCGGCCTATAAGTCGCTCGACCTGATCCGCCGGCTCAAGGAGCGCCGGATCGAGGTCCGTTGCGTCCTGACCAAGGCGGCGCAGCAGTTCGTCACGCCGCTGGCCGTGAGCGCGCTGTCGCATGAGCGCGTCTACACCGACCTGTTCGACCCCCAGAGCGAGTTCGACGCCGGTCACATTCGCCTCGCGCGCGACTGCGACCTGATCGTCGTCGCGCCGGCGACCGCCGATCTCCTGGCGAAGATGGCCAATGGCCATGCCGACGATCTCGCCAGCGCCATCCTGCTCGCGACCAATCGCAAGGTCCTGCTGGCGCCGGCGATGAATCCGCTGATGTGGAATAACGCGGCAACCCGCCGCAACGTCGCGCAGCTTCAGCGTGACGGCGTGGTGCTGATCGGCCCGAATTCAGGCGAGATGGCCGAGGCCGGCGAAGCCGGAATCGGCCGCATGTCCGAGGCGATCGAGATCGCCACCGCGGCCGAGCGCCTGCTGCGTCCGCCGGTGCCGCGCCCACTCGCCGGCAAGCGCGTGCTGATCACCGCAGGCCCCACCCACGAGCCGATCGACCCGGTGCGCTACATCGCCAACCGCTCCTCCGGCAAGCAGGGCTTTGCCATCGCCGCCGCCGCGCAGGCTGCCGGCGCAGAGGTGATTTTGGTCAGCGGCCCGGTCGATCTCGGCGATCCCCCGGGCGTGACGGTGAAGCGCGTGGAATCGGCCCGGCAGATGCTGGAGCAGGTGCAGGCGGCACTTCCCGCCGACATTGCGATCTTCGCCGCCGCGGTCGCCGACTGGCGGGTTGCCAGTGAGGGCGGGCAGAAGCTGAAGAAGACCTCGGCCGGCATGCCGCCGCTTCAGCTGGTCGAGAATCCCGACATCCTCGCCACGATCTCGAAGCTGACCGACCGGCGCCCGCCGCTGGTGATCGGCTTTGCCGCCGAGACCGAGCACCTCATCGACAACGCCAAGTCCAAGCTGGCCCGCAAGGGCTGCGACTGGATCGTCGCCAACGACGTCTCGCCGGCGACCGGCGTGATGGGCGGCGACCGCAACACCGTGCATCTGATCAGTCGCAAGAATGGTGAGGAGGACGGCGAGATCGCAGTTGATTCCTGGCCGGTGATGACCAAGGAACAGGTCGCCATCGAGCTGGTCGCGCATGTCGCAAAGAGCGTGACCGACAAATCCCGGGAGCCGGCATCTTGAGCACGAAAGTCACGGTCGAACTGCAGCAACTGGCCCACGCCGAAGGCCTTCCGCTGCCGGCCTATCAGACCTCCGAAGCCGCCGGCCTCGACCTGATGGCCGCAGTTTCCGACAGCGAGCCGATGACGCTCGCCCCCGGCCAATATGCGCTGGTGCCGACGGGTCTCGCGATCGCGCTGCCGCCCGGCCACGAGGCGCAGGTGCGGCCGCGCTCGGGCCTTGCCGCCAAGCACGGCGTCACCGTGCTGAACTCGCCGGGCACGATCGATGCGGACTATCGCGGCGAGATCAAGGTGATCCTGATCAACCACGGCGCGGCGCCCTTCGTGGTCAAGCGCGGCGAGCGCATCGCGCAGATGGTGATTGCGCCGGTGGTGCAGGCCGCGCTGGTTCCCGTGGCGACATTGTCCGCGACCGATCGCGGCGCCGGCGGCTTCGGCTCGACCGGCCGCTAACGCACGGCAGCTCCAGCCGAATCATCCCGAAGAACGAGGTGGATTGGAACTGCGCGCCCGGCATTTTTGTGGGGCCGCCCTTGCGTTCACGATCTGGACTCTTACCGCTGGAGTCACGGTGAGGGTATTGTCGTTTGATTCGCGCGCGACGGGGGTCGCCGCGCGCAAATTCGTGCGATCTGGGGCAACTATGTCAGGCGTGATCGTGTCGATGCGTCGGACGCTGCTGTCGTGCACATCGTTGGCGCGCAACGGCTTGTTGGGAGGCGCTCTCGCGGCGCTGCTGCCGGCTGCGCCGGCTGAGGCTGCCGACCTCGTCGACACACTTTCCATAATGCTGGACTTCAACCGGCAGGAACTCGCGGTGCTGGCCACCGCGCTCGCGCTGCTCGGCTTCTCGGTCGTGGCCGCGATCCTGTTGATGCGCACGCGCGTGCGCACGGCGAACAACGAGGCGCGGCTGCGCGCGCGGATCGGGGAACTGCAACTCCAGTCCGATCGCTTCGGCGCGCTGCTGTTCGCCGAGCCGCAGATCCTGATCTCCTGGCCGGCCGGCGACAATCGCGCGCAGATTTCCGGCGACATCTCGATGGTGCTGCCGCGCGATTCCTCCCCCCAGCGCGTTCTCGCGTTCGGAACATGGCTGCCGCCGGAACCCGCGCTCCAAATGGATCACGCGGTCGATGCGCTGCGTGACCGCGGCGACGGGTTCCAGCTGACGCTGACCACCGCGCACGGCCACACGCTGGAGGCCATCGGCCGCGCCATCGGCGGCCAGGCCATTGTCAGGATTCGCGAGCTCTCCGGACTCCGGCGCGATCTGGCCGAGACCAATCTGCGTTACAAGGCCCTCGCCGACGAGACCGAGATGCTGCGCGGCTTCGCCGCCGCCGCGCCCTGGCCGATCTGGGCCAAGGCCGAGAACGGCGCGCTGAGCTACGCCAATCCGGCCTATGTGCGCGCGACCGAGGCCAGCAGCGTCACCGACGCCCAGCAGCGCAAGCTCGAGCTGCTCGACAGTGCCGACCGGACCGCGATGGAGCGGGGCCTGAAGGACGCGGCCAGTTTCACCTCGCGACTGCCGATCGTGATCGGCGGCGAGCGGCGCATCTACGACGTCCGCGCGGTCAATGTCGGCAGCAGCAATGTCGGCGTCGCCATCGATGCCAGCGAGGCGGATGCGCTGAGCTCGGCGCTGGTGCGGATGGCGGAGGCGCATCGGCGCACGCTCGACCAGCTCTCCTCGGGCGTTGCCGTGTTCGACGGCCAGCGCCGGCTCGCCTTCTACAACGATTCCTACCGCCGGCTGTGGGACCTCGACCGCATCTTCCTCGACGCCAATCCCGACGATTCCAGCGTGCTCGACCAGCTCCGCGCAGCGCGCAAGCTGCCGGAGCAGCCGGACTTCCGCGCCTGGAAGGCCAAGCTGCACGAGGCCTATCGCGCGGTCGAGGCCGCCAAGGACACCTGGTACCTGCCCGATGGCCGCGCGCTCTCCGTCGTCACCACGCCGAATCCGGAAGGCGGCGTCACCTATCTGTTCGACGACGTCACCGAAAGCCTCGAGCTCGCCCGCCGCTTCGACGGCATGATTCGCGTCCAGCGCGAGACGCTGGACAGCCTCGCCGAGGGCGTCGCGGTGTTTGGCAGCAACGGCAGGGCGCAGCTGTTCAACCCGGCCTTCGTCCGGATGTGGAAGCTGTCGAGCGACGCCATGCGCGACGAGCCGCACATCCAGACGGTCGAAGGCTGGTGCCATCAGCTGTTCGACGACCCTCAAGTCTGGCGGCAGATCCGCGAGGCCGTCACCTCGATCGAGAGCCGCGCCGACGTGCCGCTGAAGCTGGAGCGCAAGGACGGCAGCGTGCTCGACGGCATGATCCGTCCGCTGCATGACGGCGCGACCATGCTGACGTTCCAGGACATCACCGACACCGAGAATGTCGAGCGCGCGCTGCGCGAGCGCAACGAGGCATTGGAGGCCGCCGACCAGATGAAGGTGGATTTCGTCCACCACGTCTCCTACGAGCTGCGCTCGCCGCTCACCACCATCATCGGCTTCGCGCATTTCCTCAGCGATCCCTCGACCGGCCCGCTGACGCCGAAACAGGCCGAATATCTCGACTACGTCACTAAATCGACCAACGCCCTGCTGGCGCTGACCAACAACATCCTGGATCTCGCCACGATCGACGCCGGCGCCATGAAGCTGGAACTCGGCCCGGTCGACGTCAGCAAGGCCATCGAGCTCGCCGCCGAGGGCATCCAGGACCGCCTCGCCACCGACCGCATCCGCCTCAAGGTCGAGATCGCGCCCGATATCGGCAGCTTCGTCGGCGACGAGAAGCGCGTCGTGCAGGTGCTCTATAACCTCCTCGCCAACGCCGTCGGGTTTTCTCCACAGGATTCCACCGTCGGCATCAGCGCACGCCGCACCGAACGCAGCGTGGTCTTCACTGTGACAGATTCCGGGCCTGGAATACCTGCCGACATGAAGGACAAGGTGTTCAACTGGTTCGAAAGCCGCTCGCAGGGGTCGCGTCACCGCGGCGCCGGGCTCGGCCTGTCGCTGGTGCGCTCCTTCGTCGAGCTGCATGGCGGCAAGGTGCGGGTGGATTCGATCGTGGGCAGGGGCACGGTCGTGATCTGCGACTTCCCGACCGACCAGGCGGCGCATCGCGACGCCGCCGAATGACTGAACCGACCACATTCTCCGTCGCGCTTGTCAACGAGACGGCCACCGCACAATTGATGGCCGACCTCGCGCTGCTGGTCGGCCCCGGCGACGTCATCACCCTCACCGGCGATCTCGGCGCGGGCAAGACTGCGGCTGCGCGCGCCATGATCCGCTATCTCGCCGGCGACGAGACGCTGGAAGTCCCGAGCCCGACCTTCACGCTGGTGCAGGGCTACGAGCTGCCGCCGTTTCCGGTGATGCATGCCGATCTCTACCGCGTCGAGGACGAGAGCGAGCTCGAGGAGATCGGCCTGTCGCCGCTTCCCGATGCCACGCTCGTCCTGATCGAATGGCCGGAACGCGCACCATCGGCGATGTCGCAAGACCGCATCGACATCGCGCTGACGCACCGGCCGGCGCTGGGCTCGAATGCGCGCGCCGCCGACATCACCGGTTACGGCAAGAGCGCCGCGCAAGTCGCACGGCTGAAGGCGCTGCGGGAATTCCTCGAAGCATCCGGCTACATGGATGCAACGCGCAAGCACATGGCCGGCGATGCCTCGACCCGCTCCTATGCGCGACTGCTGCGCGACGAGGAGATCGTCATCCTCATGAACTTTCCGCAGCGGCCCGACGGTTCTGCGATGTACAACGGCAAATCCTACAGCGCCGCGGTACATCTCGCCGAGAACGTCAAGCCCTTCGTCGCCATCGACGAGGGCCTGCGCGCGCAAGGCATCTCCGCGCCCGCGATCCATCATTCCGATCTCGACCACGGCTTCCTGATCACCGAAGATTTCGGCAGCGAAGGTGTGATCGAGGGCAATCCGCCGCGCCCGATCGCGGAGCGCTACGAGGCTGCCATCGACGTGCTGGCCGCGCTGCATCGCACGACGCTGCCGGAGACACTGCCGCTGGCGAGCCAAACCTACGCTATTCCCGTCTTCGACACCGAAGCACTCCTGATCGAAATCGGGTTGATGCCGGAATGGTATCTGCCCGACCGCAATGCGCCGCTGAGCGACGAGAAGCGCGCGGAGTTTTTCGCGATGTGGCGCGATCTGCTGAAGACGCCGCTGGCCGCGCCGAGGACGTGGATCATCCGCGACTACCACTCGCCCAATCTGATCTGGCTCGGGATGCGCACCGGCATCGCGCGCGTCGGCGTGATCGACTTCCAGGACACCGTGCTCGGACCGCAATCCTACGACGTCGTCTCGCTGCTCCAGGACGCCCGCATCGACGTGCCCGAAAACCTCGAGCTGACGCTGCTGTCGCGCTACATCAAGGCGCGCCGCGCGGACGACGCGAGCTTCGATCCGGCGGGCTTCGCCGAGCTCTATGCGATCATGTCGGCGCAGCGGAACACGCGCCTGCTCGGCACCTTCGCCCGCCTCAACCGCCGCGACGGTAAGCCGCATTATCTCCGCCACCAGCCGCGGATCTGGACCTACCTCCAGCGCTCGCTGGCACATCCCGCGCTGGCTCACCTGCGCGACTGGTATCTCGCCAACGTCCCGCCGCCTCAAGGGGCGCCCCAAGAACAGCCTCAAGAGCAGCCTGAAGGGCAGCCCCAAGCCTGATTTGCGGCCGATTTACCGCCTGTTAGCCATCGCATCGGTATCATCGCCCGCAGGCGGCCGGACAAGGACGGGGCTGGAGCAAGGGCAGATGGCGGTCAAGACGGACCATCGTGGCAACAGCCGGGTTGTTTTCGAGCGCGGGATACCGGCCCAGATGATGGGGATCGACGGCACCTGGCGGCGCGAGTGCACCATGGAGGACGTCTCCGAGAGCGGCGCCAAGCTGACCATCGACGGCTCGGTCGAAGGCCTGCATCTGAAGGAATTTTTTCTCCTGCTGTCGTCCACCGGACTTGCGTACCGGCGCTGTGAGCTGGCGTGGGTCAATGGCGACCAGATCGGCGTCAATTTTCTCAAGCTCGGCGACAAGAAGAAGAAGGCGCGTTCCACATCCGTTGGGGCGTGACGGCCACACCCGTCGTACAACCGTCACGGCGGGTGGTTAAGGCGGTTAAGACGCGGTGCGGCCGATTGCGGTCCGTGTTAGGATTGCTGCGTACGCGAACTTCAAAAGTTCTTAAGTCCAGGATTCCGGGAAAGACGAGTCTGAGAAGGCGAACGATGTCCGTCAAGCCGACCAAAGCCATGGTGCTCGCCGCGGGGTTCGGGCTGCGCATGCGTCCGTTGACGGAGAAGATGCCGAAGCCGCTCGTGCCGGTGGCCGGCCAGCCGCTGCTGGATCATGTGCTCGACAAGCTCGGCGACGCCGGCGTGACCGAGGCGATCGTCAATGTGCACTATCTGCCGGACCAGATCATCAGCCACACCGCATCCCGCCAGCATCCGCGCGTGACCATCTCGGACGAGCGCGACCAGGTGCTCGGCACCGGCGGTGGTGTGGTCAAGGCGCTGCCGCTGCTCGGCGATGCGCCGTTCTTCCACGTCAATTCCGACACGCTGTGGATCGACGGCGTGCGCTCGAACCTGACGCGGCTTGCGGAAAACTTCGACCCTGAGCGCATGGACATCCTGCTGTTGATGGCGCCGACCGCGACCAGCATCGGCTATAGCGGCCGCGGCGATTACGGCATGCTGCCCGACGGCGCCCTGCGCAAGCGCAAGGAAAAAGAGGTCGTTCCATTCGTCTATGCCGGCGCGGCGATCCTGTCGCCCTCGATCTTCGCCGATGCGCCGACGGGCGAGTTCTCGCTGACCAAAATGTTCGACCGGGCCAACGAGCAGGAGCGGCTGTTCGGCCTCCGCCTCGACGGCGTCTGGATGCATGTCGGCACGCCCGATGCCGTGCATGCGGCGGAAGAGGCGTTTCTGGAGAGCGTGGCGTAAGGCTGCTCTCGCGAGGCGGCCACAGTGCCGTAGGGTGGGCAAAGCGGAGCGTGCCCACCACTCAAGCCGAAACTCGGATGCAAAGCATGGTGGGCACGGCGCAAGGGTGCCTTTGCCCACCCTACGATGCCTGCGGAGTCCGGCGAACAGCGGGGAAGATCTGCCCCAGCCCATATCCATTTGAATCCGCCTCCCTATATTGGCGCCTGACTCCCGAATCAGGCAGCCCATGCGCGTTTTCAGCGTTCCCATCTCTGTTCCGTTCCTGCGCACGGTCGTCTCGAGCCTGCTCGACGGCCGGCTGGTCGACGGCTTCGAGGCGCGCAAGGAACCGGCGCGGCTTGCGGATGCCACGCTGTACCTGCCGACCCGGCGCGCCATGCGTGTCGTGCGCGAGATCTTTCTGGAGGAGATGAAGGCAGACGCAGTGGTGCTGCCGCGCATCGTTGCGCTCGGCGACATCGACGAGGACGAGCTCGCGTTTACCGACGAGGGCGAGCAATTTTCCGGCGCAACGCCGCTCGACATTCCGCCACGGCTCGGCGAGCTCGAACGGCGGCTGACGCTGGCGCAACTCGTCGCGGCCTGGGCCAAGGGCCCGGTGCTATCGCCGCTGGTGGTCGGCGGCCCCGCCTCGACACTCGCGCTGGCCGGCGATCTCGCACGCCTGATCGACGACATGGTGACCCGCGGCGTCGATTGGAGCGCGCTCGACGGCCTGGTGCCGGATATGCTCGACCGCTACTGGCAGCACTCGCTCGAATTCCTGCGCATCGCGCGCATTGCCTGGCCCGGCCATCTCGCCGAGATCAACCGGATCGAGCCTGCGGCGCGGCGCGATCTCCTCATCGCGGCGGAAGCCAGGCGGTTGACCGCGCATCCCCATGGTCCCGTGATCGCCGCCGGCTCCACCGGCTCGATGCCGGCCACAGCGAAATTCCTGCATGCGGTCGCATCGCTGCCGCATGGCGCCGTGGTGCTGCCGGGCCTCGACACCGATCTGGACGAGGACGCCTGGCGCACCATCGGCGGCGTACGCGACGCGCTCGGCAAGTTCGCAGAGCATCCGGCGTCGAACCATCCGCAATATGCCATGCACGCGCTGCTGGACCGCCTTGGCATCAAGCGCAGCGACGTCGACATCCTCCAGCCGCCGGCGGAACGCGGCCGCGATCTGCTCGCATCGGAATCGATGCGTCCGTCGGCCAAGACGGAAGTCTGGCACGACCGGCTGAAGCAGCCTGACGTCGCCGCGAAGATCGCGGGCGGCATGAAGAATCTCGCGGTCGTCGAAGCCCCCAATCCTGAAATGGAAGCGCTTGCGATCGCCATTGCGATGCGCGAGGCGCGCCATCTCGACAAATCGGCGGCGCTGGTGACGCCCGACCGCGCGCTGGCGCGGCGGGTGATGGCCGCGCTGACGCGATGGGATCTCGCCTTCGACGATTCCGGCGGCGATGTGCTGATGGAAACGTCCGCCGGCGTTTTTGCGCGTCTGGCATCGGAAGCGGCGACGAAGGGATTGGAGCCGCCGACGCTGCTGGCGATGCTGAAGCATCCGCTGTGCCGGCTTGGCCGGCTGCCTGGCGGATGGAAGACGGCGATCGAGGGCCTCGAGCTTGCGGTCCTGCGCGGCACGCGGCCGCCTGCGGGCACCGCGGGCCTGCTGCGCGAATTCAATCGTTTCCGCGAGGAGCTGGCAAAGCTGTGGCGCAGCGAGGTCTCGGCGCTGCACCACGCGGAGCCGCGCGCGCGTCTGAAGGCGGAGGACCTCGATCGCATCCAGGCGCTGATCGATGCCCTGCGACAAGCGTTGGCGCCGATCGAGAGTCTCGCGTCATCGAAACCGTACGACTTCGCCGAGCTCGCGCACCGGCATCGCGAGATCATGATCGAGCTGTCACGCGACGACCAGGGCATCCCGCTCGCCTTCGAGGAGCGCGAGGGCTTGGCGCTCGCAGCCGCCTTCGACGACCTCCTGCGCGGCGGCACCACCAGCGGATTGATGGTGACGCTGCCTGACTATGCCGACGTCTTCCAGACCGCGTTCAGCGACCGCGCGGTACGGCGGCAGGACAAGCCCGGCGCGCGGCTGCAGATCTACGGCCCGCTGGAATCGCGTCTGATGCAGGCCGACCGGATCATCATTGGAGGCCTGATCGAAGGCGTCTGGCCGCCGGCGCCGCGCATCGATCCCTGGCTGAGCCGGCCGATGCGGCACGAGCTTGGCCTCGATTTGCCGGAGCGCCGTATCGGCCTCTCCGCACACGACTTCGCGCAACTGCTCGGCGGCGGCGAGGTGATCCTGACCCATTCCGCCAAGGCCGGCGGCGCACCGGCGGTCGCCTCGCGCTTCCTGCACCGGCTCGAAGCCGTCGCGGGTGACGAACACTGGAAGACTGCCATACGCGCCGGCGAAAAATACGTGCAGTTCGCGGGCGCGCTCGACCAGCCCGACGAGGTCAAGCCGGTCAAGCAGCCCGAGCCGCGGCCGCCGCGCGCGACCCGGCCGCTGAAGATGTCGGTGACCGCGATCGAGGACTGGTTGCGTGATCCCTACACGATCTACGCCAAGCACATTTTGCGGCTCGACGCGCTCGATCCCGTCGACATGCCGTTGTCGGCCGCCGACCGCGGCTCGGCGATCCACGATGCGCTCGGCGAGTTCACTGAAAGCTACGCCGCGCGCCTGCCCGACGATCCCGCGCGCGTGCTGCGCGCGATCGGTGAAAAGTATTTCGCGCCGCTGATGGAGCGGCCCGAAGCGCGGGCGCTGTGGTGGCCTCGATTCCAGCGCATCGCGCGCTGGTTCGGCGAATGGGAGACGGCGCGGCGTGACGTGATCGAGTCGATCACCGCGGAGACGCGGGGCGAGATCTCGATCCGGCTCGACCACGAGCGCAGCTTCCAGCTTTCCGCCCGCGCCGACCGCATCGAGCGGCGCCAGGGCGGCAGCTACGCCATTCTCGACTACAAGACCGGCCAGCCGCCGACCGGCAAGCAGGTCCGCATGGGCCTGTCGCCGCAGCTGACGCTGGAAGCGGCGATCCTGCGCGAGGGCGGATTCCCTGACATCGACGCGGGCGCATCCGTCAGCCAGCTCGTCTATGTGCGCCTGAGCGGCAACAATCCGCCGGGCGAGGAGCGCATCCTCGAGCTCAAGTATAGGCAAGGCGACGAGCCGCAGCCGCCGGACACGGCCGCCGCCGAAGCACGCGCCAAGCTCGAGGCGCTGATCCGCGCCTTCGAGGACGAGAATCAGGCGTACACCTCGCTGAACCTGCCGATGTGGACCAACCGCTACGGCACTTATGACGACCTCGCCCGCATCAAGGAATGGTCCGCGGCCGGCGGCCTGGGGATCGAGGAATGGTGAAGCTGCCGCGCCCCATCCCGGATGAAGTGCGCGCAAGGCAGGCGCGCGCGTCCGACCCGACCGCGTCGGCGTTTGTGTCGGCCAATGCCGGCTCGGGCAAGACCCACGTGCTGGTGCAGCGCGTGATCCGCCTGCTGCTGTCGGGCGTGCCGCCGGAAAAGATCCTCTGCATCACCTTCACCAAGGCCGCCGCCGCCAACATGGCCGAGCGCGTGTTCACCACGCTTGGCCATTGGGTGACGCTGGACGATGCCGGACTCGACGCAGCGATCCGTGCGGTCGGCATCCCGCATCCAAATGCAAAACTCCGCCGCGACGCGCGAAAGCTGTTCGCCTGCGCGCTGGAGACGCCGGGCGGGCTGAAGGTGCAGACCATCCACGCGCTGTGCACGCGCCTGCTCCAGCAATTTCCGTTCGAAGCCAACGTGCCGGCACGCTTTGCCGTGATCGACGAGCGCGACCAGACGGACATGATGGAGCGCGCCAATCTGAAGGTGCTGCTGGAGGCCGCGCGCGATCCGGAGACCGTCACCGGCCGCGCGCTGCTGACCGCGATGGCGAGCGCCGCCGACGTGACTTTCAAGGAGGTCGTGCGCGAGGCCTGTCTCAGCCGCGATCATTTCATGGCCTGGACCGACGAGGCCGGCAACGCCGGGGCAGCTGCTGCGCAGATGGCGGCGGTGCTGGGCGTCGATGCGAGCGACCGCATCGAGGACGTCGAGACGGAGATTCTCGACGGCCCGTTCCTGCCGCGGTCGCGCTGGGACGACATCGCCTTCGCGCTGGAAGACGGCACCACTTCCGACAAGAGCCAGGCCGCTCGTTTCCGCGAGGCCAAGGTGTTTTCCGGTGCCGCGCAGGTGGATGCCTATCTCGGCGTCTTCCTCACCGACGAAAAGCTGCCGCGCAAGGCGGTGCTGACCAAGAAGTTTGGCGATCACAGCCCATCTGTCGCACGGCTGTTCGAGAACGAGGTGCAGCGCCTCGGCGGATTGATCGAGAGGCGCCGCGCGGTGACCATGCGCGACCGCACCGCGGCCCTGCTGCACATCGCGACCGCGGCCGCCGCAAACTACCGCCGTGAGAAGCAGGAGCGCGGGCTGCTCGACTACGACGACCTCATCGACAAGACGCTGGCGATGCTCGACCGCGTCTCCTCGGGCTGGGTGCATTACAAGCTCGATCGCGGCGTCGATCACGTGCTGATCGACGAGGCCCAGGATACGAGCCCGCGGCAGTGGGACATCGTCGCGCATATCATCTCCGAGTTCACCGCGGGCGAAGGCGCGCGCGAAGGGTTGAGCCGCACCGTCTTTGCTGTCGGCGACGAAAAGCAGTCGATCTTCTCCTTTCAGGGCGCCCAGCCCCGAGAATTCGACGCGCGCCGGCGCGAGCTGCACCGCAAGTTCACCGCCGCCGGCCTGAAGTTCGATCCGGTCGCCTTCACCTATTCGTTCCGCTCGGGCGCGGCGATCCTGCACTCGGTCGACCACGTCTTCCGCGAGCCCGCGATCTACAAGAGCATCCATTCGGTCGAGATCGGCCATCCCCTGCACAATGCGCTCGCCGATGCGGGTCCGAGCGTGATCGAGCTGTGGGATCTCGCCGAGGCCGATGACAGGCAGGAGATCGAGGGCTGGCGCGCGCCGTTCGATGGCGTCGCCACCACCAGCCCCGAGGTGAAGCTCGCCCGCCGCATCCAGACCGAGATCAAGCAACTGGTCGAGAGCGGCACGCTGACCGGACACGAAGGCGAGCGCCGCCCCCTGCGCTATGGCGACATGCTGATCCTGGTGCGCCGGCGCGGCAATGCGTTCGACGCCGTGATCCAGGCGCTGAAGCACGCCAACGTTCCGGTCGCCGGCGCCGACCGGCTGAAGCTGACCGAGCACATCGCGATCATCGACCTGATGAATCTTGCAGACGCGCTGCTGCTGCCGCAGGACGATCTCGCGCTCGCGGTTGCGCTGAAGAGCCCTCTGTTCGGCCTCGATGACGACGACCTGTTTCAGCTCGCCTGGGGCCGCAAGGGGTCGCTGCGCCGCGCGCTTGGCGAGCATGCCGCCACAAGCGAGACGTTCGCCACGGCACTGCGGCGGCTTGAGGCCTGCGAGGCGCGGTCGCGCGACGAGACTCCGTTCGCCTTCTACGCCTGGCTGCTCGGCGGCGACGGCGGACGCGCGCGCATCCTGCGCCGGCTCGGCCATGAGGCCAACGACGCGCTCGACGAGTTTCTGGAGCTGGCGCTGAATTACGAGCGCAAGGCGCCGGCCTCGCTGCAGGGTTTCATGGCCTGGCTGCGCTCGGCCGACACCGAGGTGAAGCGCGACATGGAGATCTCGCGCGACGAGGTGCGGGTCATGACGGTGCACGGCGCCAAGGGCCTCGAAGCCTCTGTCGTGTTCATGGTCGACACGACATCATCGCCCGCGGATTCGCAGCGGGTCCGGCTGATCCACGTGCCGCGCGGCAATGGCGGCGAAGTCGTGGTCTGGGCCGGGCGCAAGGCCGATGATCCCAAGCCCGTCGCCGACGCACGCAAGGCCATGATCGAGGAGACCGAGGACGAGTATCGCCGCCTGCTCTATGTCGCGATGACGCGCGCGGCCGATCGGCTGATCGTCGGCGGCTGCATGCCCGGCAACATGAAGACGGTGCGCAAGCTGAGCTGGTACGATTTGATCGACACCGGGCTCACCGGCTCGGGCCTGGACAAGCAGACGATCGAGACGCCGCTCGGCAAGGTGACCCGATTCGCCCGGCCGGAGGATGTCGCGGCGCTCGGCACGCCTGCGATGTCGCTGGATCAATCGATCGCATTGCCGGACTGGCTGCGGACGCCGTTACCGCGCGAGACCGTCGATGATGATCCCGTGCGCCCCTCCGGCCAGTCGGCCGAGGAAGGCCGTAGCGTGCGATCAGGCGAATCGGTCCAGTCCCGCGCGGTGGCGCTGCAGCGCGGCACGCTGGTGCACCGGCTGCTGCAATCCCTCCCCGACATCGCCCCTGACCGCCGGCGCGAGGCCGCGCTCGGGTTCATGGCACGCAACGCGCCCGACTGGACGGAGGCCGACCGGACCGCGCTGGCCGGCAAGGTTCTCGCCCTGATCGCCGAACCGCGCTTTGCCCCGGTGTTTGCCGCCGGCAGCCGTGCCGAGGTCTCGATCGTCGGCCGATTGGACCGGCCGGGGCGGCCGCCAGCGCTGGTTTCGGGACAGATTGACCGGCTGGTCGTTCGTCCGGACGAGGTTTTGATCGTCGATTTCAAGACCAACCAGGCGGCGCCCAAAAGCGCGGCCGCCGCGCCCGCCACCTATGTTCGGCAGCTTGCGCTGTACCGGGCTGTGCTGGCGCGGCTTTATCCCCAAAAGCCGATCAGGGCCGTTCTGCTCTGGACCGAGGCCCTTGAATATATGGAGATTTCAGCCCCCGCGCTGGACGCGGCGCTGGCATCCCTTCATCTCAGTGTGAGCGTCCTTGACCCGGCAAGGGGCCGTTCATAGGTTGACGCCATGATCCCAAGCGCGATTCCCATCCGCGCCGATTCTTTCAACCGAGTGAGGTACTCCAATGGCCGTTAGCAAGGTTTCCGACGCCGATTTCGAAGCCGAAGTGCTCAAGGCGAACGGCCCCGTGGTCGTCGATTTCTGGGCCGAATGGTGCGGCCCCTGCCGCATGATCGCACCCGCCCTCGACGAGATCGCCGGCGCGATGGGCGACAAGGTTAAGATCGTGAAGCTCAACGTCGACGAGAGCCCGAAGACGGCCTCGAAATACGGCGTGATGTCGATCCCGACGCTGATGATCTTCAAGGGCGGCGAGATGGCCTCCCGCCAGGTCGGCGCCGCGCCGAAGGCGAAGCTTCAGCAGTGGATCACCTCGGCGGTCTGATCCGCTTCGCGTGTAACTGAGAATTCTTCAACGGCCGGCAACACGCCGGCCGTTTTGTTTTTGCTCGACGGCAATCATGCCGATCTCGTTTTGGCGAGTTTGGCGAGACTGGAGAGAACATCGGGAAAATCCGACGCGACAGCCGGACCGATCTCGGACGCTTGCGGCCCTCGCGCGTCGACCACGTAAACGATCCGCGTGCGCCCTGGCCCAAGGGATTCGATGCGATGGGCGACCTTGATGACGAGATCGCCGACTCGCGTTTCGTCGATGAAGCACGCGTTCTCGCGAACCTCGATCAGCTGCGAGCGCAGCGCCTCCTCGCCCGGAGGCTTCATCGTGAACCAGGTCCCGGCCGCAAACGGCCCGTCAATGTCGATCTGCTCGATACCTGCGTTCCAAGTTTTCCAACCCGGCACATCGCGGAAGATGCTCCAGATCGTCTCTGCGCCTGCCGATGTCTCGATGGCAAATTCGTTTCGCCAGACATGTTCGTCGTCCATGGCGCCTCCCTCTTTGACAGGTACGCATATAACAAGCGCGCTTATCGAGAAGTCAAACCGGGCTGCGAAGACGCTTACTTGATCCACCCTGTCCCGAGCGCGTTCGCCAGCTCCGGCTGGCCATTGTGGCGTGCGAGCGCGGCCATCGCTTCGTGATCGTAGACGACTTGGCGGAACGTCACCTGCCAGGCACCGTCGATGAGTTCGAGGATCGCATAGCGCGCGTGCGCCGTGCCGGCTTCGACGACATGCGGGAATGGATGCACGTCGCGATAGCCGGGGCTGCCGACGCTGCCGGGATTGACGATCAGCCGGCCGTCGCGCAACCGCACCGCGCGGGCGAGATGGGTGTGGGCGCAGAGGATCAGCGACTGCGCGACGCCTTGCGCGAACTGCTCGATGCGGTCGAGCGGCGATAGCGCGACCGTGCCGTCGGGATGCACGGTATCGAGCCAATAGACCTCGTCGTCATCGGGCGTCGCATGGCAGAGGAAAACCTGCTCGCGAAACACCCGCCTCATCGGCTGCGCGCGCAACCAGTCGAGCTGGGCGGCATTGAGCGCTTCGTAGGCGGGACGGTCCCATGAACCCATCTTTTCCGCCGGACGGTCGAGCAGATAGCGGTCGTGATTGCCGAGCACGTGCACGGCGGCGAGCTGCATCAGGATCTCGATGGTCCGGCGCGCATCGAGCGGGCCGCTCAGCATGTCGCCGAGATTGACGATGTCGGCGATGCCCTGCGCGCGGATGTCGGCAAGTACCGCCTCCAGCGCGAGATGGTTTCCGTGGACGTCGGCAATCGCGGCAAAACGCATTGGCATTCCCAATCTCGTATCGAAGACACGAGACTTCCTATGCAGGAGGCGTGCCGTTGATGCCCAACACATGGCCGGCGAGGTACAGCGAGCCGGTGATCAGGATGCGCGGCGGCACTTCGTAGGCAAGCCGCGCGAGCGAACGCAGCGCGGCTTCGATGCCGGGCGCGGTCTCGACGCGCATGCCGAGGCTGCGCGCGGCATCCGCGAGGCGGTCGACCGGCATCGCATTCTCGGTGTCGGGGATCGGCACCGCGATGATGTGGCGGGTCAGGCCGGAGAAATTGGCGAGAAAACCTTGCGCGTCCTTGTTGGCCATCATGCCGGCGATCACGACCAGCGGACGCGACACCCGCTCCTCGAGATCGCCGAGCGCGGCTGCTGCAACGCGCCCGCCTTCGGCATTGTGGCCGCCGTCGAGCCAGATCTCCGAGCCCTGCGGCCCGAGCGCGAGCAGCTCGCCCGAGGTGATGCGCTGCATCCGCGCGGGCCATTCGGCACCGACGATGCCGGCCTCGAAGGAAGCCTGATTGATCTTGAAAGCCGGAATCGCGCGCAGCGTTGCGATCGCGAGCCCCGCATTGTCGAACTGGTGGCGGCCGAACAGCCGCGGTGCCGTGAGATCCATCAGGCCGCGATCGTCGGAATAGACCAGACGTCCGTGCTCGACATTGACGTGCCAGCTCTCGCCCGCGGCAAACAGCGGCGCGCGCATGCGCCTGGCCTGCGCCTCGATCACGGCCATCGCCTCGCCCGTCTGCTCGGCGCAAATCACGGGCACGCCGCGCTTGATGATCGCCGCCTTTTCGCCGGCGATGGAGGTCAGCGTATCGCCGAGGAAATCCATATGATCCATGCTGATCGGTGTGATCACGCAGGCCGCCGGCGTGTCGATCACATTGGTCGAATCGAGCCGGCCGCCGAGGCCGACTTCGAGCAGCACGACATCGGCGGGGTTCTGCGCGAACAGATGGAAGGCAGCGGCGGTCTTCAGCTCGAACACGGTCGCGGCTTCGCCCGCATTGACCTGCTCGACCTCCTCAAGCGCCGCGCGCAATTCGTCGTCGCCGACGAGCACCCCGCCGCCGACGCGGCCGAGCCGGAAGCATTCGTTGATGCGGACGAGATAGGGCGAGGTGTAGGCATGGACCCGCAGGCCTGCAGCCTCCAGCGTCGCGCGCAGATAAGCGAGCGTCGAGCCCTTGCCGTTGGTGCCGGCGATATGAATCACCGGCGGTAGCTTGCGTTCAGGGTGGTCGAGCCGCTCGAGCAGGCGGTGCATCCGCTCGAGCCCGAGATCGATACGCTTTTGATGCAGGGCCGAGAGCCGCCCGATCAATTCACCGAGCGGCGACTTTGCGTTGTCAGAGGACGCGTTCACGCGTGCGGCGCGGCCGGCGCCGTCTCGGCGGCCGAGACGATCTGCGCCGGACTGACCACCGGCTGCACCGATTTCGATGCGCCTTCCTGCGCCGGCGCCTTGGTCAGCAGGCGGCACAGCCGAGCCAGGGTCGGGCGCAGTTCGTGACGATGCACGACCATGTCGACCATGCCGTGATCCTTCAGATATTCGGCACGCTGGAAGCCTTCCGGCAATTTCTCGCGGATGGTCTGCTCGATCACGCGCGCGCCGGCGAAGCCGATCAGCGCGCCGGGCTCGGCGATCTGCACGTCACCCAGCATCGCATAGGATGCGGTGACGCCGCCGGTGGTCGGGTTGGTCAGCACGACGATGTAGGGCTGTTTCGCCTCGCGCAGCATCTGCACCGCGACCGTGGTGCGCGGCATCTGCATCAGCGACAGGATGCCTTCCTGCATGCGCGCGCCGCCCGATGCGGCGAACACGATGAACGGCGATTTCTTCTCGACCGCGAGCTCCAGCCCGCGCACGATGGCTTCGCCCGCGGCCATGCCGAGCGAGCCGCCCATGAAATCGAAATCCTGCACGGCGACGACGGCGGCGGCGCCTTCGAGCTTGCCATAGCCGACCTTGATCGCGTCGTTCAGATTGGTGCGCGCGCGGGCATCCTTGATGCGGTCGACGTACTTTTTCTCGTCACGGAACTTAAGCGGATCGGGCGTGACGTCGGGCAGCGCGACGTCGTACCAGGTCTCGTTGTCGAAGATCGACTTCAGACGCGCCACCGCGCCCATGCGCATGTGGTAGTTCGAGCCGGGGATGACGAACTGGTTGGCCTCGACGTCCTTGTAGAACACGAGCTGTCCGGAATCCGGGCACTTGATCCACAGATTCTCCGGCGTCTCCCGTCGCAGCATGTTGCGGATCTTCGGCCGAACCACATTGGTAAGCCAGTTCATGGTTTGCTCCGATGTGCGAGCCCCGCGGAAGGGCCGCTGAAGGATATATGGCGGCCGGGCCTCTGCCCGGCAAGCCGCAGTGTTCGCCCGCCCCAGAAGCGGAATTATGGCCTATTCGGCCGCCTGTTTCGCGCCCTTGACGCCCTGGGCCAGCGCCGCGGTCAGCTCGGCCACGGCGTTAACGGTTTTGGCGGTCGCGCGGCCCTCGGCATCGAGGCTGTTCTTGAGCGCATCGACCAGCGCGGTGCCGACCACCGAACCATCGGCCTTCTCGGCAATGGCGCGCGCCGACTCCGGCGTGCGGATGCCAAAGCCAACGCAGATCGGCAGCTTGGTATGCCGCTTGATGCGCGCGACGGCTTCACCGACGGCATTCGCGTCCGCCGCCGCGGCACCGGTGATGCCGGCGATAGAGACGTAGTAGACAAAGCCTGATGTGTTCGCGAGTACCGCGGGCAGGCGCTTGTCGTCGGTGGTCGGGGTCGCGAGGCGAATGAAGTTCAGGCCCGCCTTCAGCGCGGGAATGCAGAGCTCGTCGTCTTCCTCCGGCGGCAAATCGACGATGATCAGGCCGTCAACGCCGGCCGTCTTGGCATCGGCCAAAAACTTGTCGACGCCGTAGATATAGATCGGATTGTAATAGCCCATCAGCACCAGCGGCGTGACGTTGTCGTCCTTGCGGAAGCCGCGCACAAGCTCCAGCGTCTTCTTCAAGGTCATGCCGTTCTTGAGCGCGCGCAGACCTGCCGCCTGAATCGAGGGACCATCCGCCATCGGATCGGTGAAGGGAATGCCGAGTTCGATGACGTCGGCGCCTGCCTTGGGCAGCGCCTTGACGATATCGAGCGACGTCGTGAGATCGGGATCGCCGGCCATCACGTAGGTGACGAAGGCCGAGCGGCCCGCTTTCTTCAGCTCGGCAAAACGGGTGTCGATACGCGTGGTCACTTGCTCTTGCCCCTCAGGATGTCGCCGACCTGCGGGACGTCCTTGTCGCCGCGGCCGGAGAGATTGACGACCATCAGGTGATCTCTCGGCCGCTTCGGCGCGAGCTCCATCACCTTGGCGATGGCATGCGCGGGTTCGAGCGCGGGGATGATGCCTTCCAGCCGCGACAGCAACTGGAATGCTGCGAGCGCCTCGTCATCGGTCGCGGAGAGATAGTTGACGCGGCCGATCTCGTGCAGCCAGGAGTGCTCGGGACCGATGCCGGGATAGTCGAGGCCGGCGGAGATCGAATGCGCGTCCTGGATCTGGCCGTCCGCATCCATCAAGAGATAAGTGCGGTTGCCGTGCAGCACGCCGGGACGGCCGCCCGCGATCGAGGCCGCATGCAGCTGCGTGAGCCCATGGCCGGCGGCTTCGACGCCGAAAATTTCGACGGAGGGATCGTCGAGGAAGGGATGGAACAGGCCCATCGCGTTCGAGCCGCCGCCGATGCAGGCAACCAGCGAATCCGGCAGGCGGCCTTCGACCTCCTGCATCTGCGTCCTGGTCTCGTTGCCGATGATCGACTGGAAGTCGCGCACCAGCGTCGGATAGGGATGCGGGCCCGCGACCGTGCCGATGCAGTAGAACGTGTTGTGCACGTTGGTGACCCAGTCGCGCAGCGCCTCGTTCATGGCGTCCTTCAGCGTGCGCGTGCCCGACTGCACCGGGACCACCGTCGCGCCCAGCATCTCCATGCGGATGACGTTGGGCTGCTGCCGCTCGACGTCGACGGCGCCCATATAGACAACGCATTCCAGGCCAAAGCGCGCACACAGCGTCGCGGTGGCGACGCCGTGCTGGCCGGCGCCGGTCTCGGCGATGATGCGCTTCTTGCCCATGCGCCGCGCCAGCATGATCTGGCCGAGCACGTTGTTCACCTTGTGCGAACCGGTGTGGTTGAGCTCTTCGCGCTTGAGGTAAATCTTGGCGCCGCCGAGATGCTCGGTGAGGCGTTCGGCGAAATAGAGCGGCGAGGGCCGGCCGACATAGTTCTTGAGATAGCCGTTCATCTCGGCCTGGAAGGCTGGATCGGCCTTCGCCGCGGTGTAGGCCTTTTCCAGGTCGAGGATCAGCGGCATCAGGGTTTCGGCGACGAAGCGGCCGCCGAAAATGCCGAAGTGCCCGCGGTCGTCGGGACCGCTGCGGTAGGAATTTGGTTTGGCGATGTTCATCGAACGCTCAACTCTTGACTTGCATCTTGGGTGGCGCGCGCGGCGCGAATGAAGGCCTTAATCATCTCGGGATCCTTGACGCCGGAGGCGCTCTCGACACCGGAGGAGACGTCGACGCCGCCGGCGCGCGTGACCCGAAGAGCCTCGGCGACGTTGTGGGCATCAAGTCCGCCCGAAACCATGTACGGCAGCTTGAGTTCCAGGTTTTCGAGCAGATGCCAATCGAAGGCCGCGCCGAGGCCGCCGGGACGTGTCGCGTCCTTTGGCGCCCGCGCGTCGAACAGGATGCGATCGGCAACCTCTGCGTAGCCAGGCAGCACGGCGAGATCGGCGGCGGTTGCGACCGGTACCGCTTTCATCACCGGACGGCCGAACCGTTGCTTGATGTCGCGCAGCCGCGCGACGCTCTCCTTGCCGTGGAGCTGGAGAATGTCCGGCGACAGCGCGTCCATGATGTTGTCGAGCGTGGCGTCGTCGGCATCGACCGTGAGCGCGACCTTGAGCGCGCGCCGCTTCACCTGGCGGCCGAGGTCGCGGCCAAGCTCCAGAGAGACGTGCCGTGGCGACGGCGGAAAGAACACGAGCCCCACCATGTCGGCACCGGCGTCGAGCGCTGTTTCGAGCGTCTCGCGCGTGGACAGGCCGCAGATTTTGACGAGCAGGGACATGGTCTCAAAGCAGCTGAAGGCCGCGGGTCTGCGGCCGTAAAACCGGGTTTTCGGTTGCGGCCGCTTCTACAACGTCGCGCGCTGCTTGTCTCGCCCGATTGGCCCGTAAAGGCCCACCCCGGCGGGAACGGGGAGGTGCCGGGGCTGGGGCTTCGCTGCGGCCGCCTGGGCCCGCAGATCGGCCAATTCGGTCCGGGCAGCCCGCGCATCCGCATCATTCCGGCGCGCCGCGCGCCGCCAGTGCCGCTGGCCGAGCCAGACCGCGCAGCCGCCCGCGAGGACCCCGAGGGCAGCCACCAGGATGAGGAGCAGGAACAGCGGCAACGTCACCGAGAATGACGGGTCGTTCGTAATGAAGGGGTCGAAAGAGACCGTGACGAAATGCCGGTTGGCGACGGCGAAGGTCACCAGGATCAGGCCCAGCGGAATTACGATCAGCGCGGTCAGGAACTTTCGCATCTCGCTTCGCTCGCCTTGAATCAAGCTTCCGGCCGCATCTCTCGCGACCGCGGAAAACCCTGACGCCGGTCTCAGTCTGGCGCGCCTGGATCCGGATGGTCGCGGTTCAGCCGTTCGCGCATTTCCTTGCCGGTCTTGAAGAACGGAACGCTCTTCTGGTCGACGGGCACATGGGCGCCGGTGCGCGGATTACGCCCTGCGCGCGCAGGGCGATGCTTGACCGAGAAGGCACCGAAGCCGCGCAACTCGACGCGATCACCGCGCGCGAGAGCCGCTACGATTTCTTCGAGAATCGCATTCACAATGTTCTCGACATCCCGCTGGTACAGATGCGGGTTGTGCTCGGCGATACGCTGAACAAGTTCGGATTTGATCATCGAGAGAATTGACCCGGAAGCGTGCGGATGACCATTTCCGTGAAAATACTGTGATCTGTCAAGACGCTAAATGAAGGTTGAGCGTCGGGAAAATGCGTGACAAATGCCGAAAAAGCGGGCCGCCCCGCTACCCGCCAGACGGGAAAAGCCTCTGAAGCTCGCCCGGTTCCATCAATTTGACGCAGCCGGCTGCCACAGGGCCAGCATTCCATCCATTCCGAGCCGATCGACGGCCTGCGCGACGCCGGTTTGCCCGATCTGATGCGCAATCGAGCCTAAACCAAGCGCTTCCAGCGTGACGACGGCAGCCGTTTTGAGGAACGGCAGATCGCCAAAGCGGGGCTGGAGCTTGTAATCGCGGACGGTGAGGCCCTTCTTGACGCCCTTCTGCTCGACCAGCCAGGTCACGGCGGTCTTCTCGTCGCCGAGCTGATCGATCAGCTTGAGATCGATCGCCTGGCGTCCGGTGAAGACGCGGCCATCGGCGACTTTTTCGAGCTGCGTGTCATCCATGCCACGCCGCTCCTTCACCAATCCCCTGAACCAGGCATAGGAATCCTTCACCAGCGCATCGAGCGCGGCGCGTGCCTCGGGGCTGGTCGGCTCAAAACCGTTCGGCGCGGCCTTCAGCGGCGAGGATTTGACCTCCTCGACCTTCACACCGACGGTCTTCAGCAACTCCGTGACGTTGGGAAACTGGAACAGCACGCCGATCGAACCGACCAGCGAGCTCTGCTGGGCAATGATGTGGTCGCTCGCGATCGCGGTGATGTAACCGCCGGACGCAGCGAGGCCTTCGACCACGACGACGAGCGGCTTCTTCGCCTTCAGCCGCACCAGCGAGTCATAAAGCTGCTCGGAGCCGGCGGTGGTGCCACCCGGCGAGTTGATGTGAATGATGACGGCGGCGGCCTGCGAGTTCTCCAGTCGCTCCAGCGCCTGGGTACGATCGGAGTCGCTGCGGATCAGGCCATCGATCTGGACCCGCGCGATCGAGCCGGCGGATGCGAACGTGCCGCGCGCACCGGGTGTTGCGATCAGCGCGAAGCCCGCAATCGCCGCGATCGCGATCAGCGCAGCCATCACGCGCCAGAACGTCAGCTTGCGACGAATCCTGCGGCGATCGACGATGATGTCCGAATCGAGCGACATCGGAATATCTCCAAATGAAAGGCTGGGCGCGTTGTGCCGTCACAGCGTGACTATTGGCTTATCTGGATACATCAATTGCGGCGCAATTTGAAGAAAACAAGGCTGTGAGCTGCCGAGGAAGCCACCACAAACCCATTCGTCGTCCCCGCGACCGCGGGGACCCATAGCCACAGGAAGCAGTTGTGACGCACAACTGGCGACCACGAGTCTTTGCCAAACCACTCCCTGTGGTTATGGATCCCGGATCGGCGCTCCGCTTCGCTTCGCTTGTCCGGGACGACGGCGGAGCATGCCGCAACAAAAAAGCCCCGGCTCGCGCCGGGGCTTTGATGGTTGCGAAACGGGTGTTTCGCTTACTTGTCGCGGTTCTTGAGCGCGGTGCCGAGGATGTCACCGAGCGTCGCCCCCGAATCGGAGGAGCCGTACTGCGCGATGGCTTCCTTCTCTTCGGCGACTTCGAGCGCCTTGATCGAAACCTGGACCTTGCGGGCCTTCTTGTCGAACTGGATCACGCGGGCATCGACCTTCTCGCCGACGGCGAAGCGCTCGGCGCGCTGGTCGTTGCGGTCACGGGCGAGCTCCGAACGCTTGATGAAGGTCGAGAAGTCGGTACCGGTGATCTTCACCTCGATGCCGCTTTCCTTCACTTCGAGCACTTCGCAGGTCACGACCGCGCCCTTCTTGACATCGCCCGGCTCGGCGAAGGGGTCGCCTTCGAGCTGCTTGATGCCGAGCGAGATGCGCTCCTTCTCGACGTCCACATCGAGCACCACGGCTTTCACCACGTCGCCCTTCTTGTAGTTGTCGATCACCTGCTCGCCCGGAAGCTTCCAGTCGAGGTCGGAGAGATGGACCATGCCGTCGACGTCGCCCTCGAGGCCCAGGAACAGACCGAACTCGGTCTTGTTCTTGACCTCGCCTTCGACCACCGAACCAGTCGGGTGACCTTCGACGAAGACCTCCCACGGGTTGCGCATGGTCTGCTTGAGGCCGAGCGAGATGCGGCGCTTGACGGAATCGACTTCCAGCACCTGCACTTCGACTTCCTGCGAGGTCGAAACGATCTTGCCGGGGTGCATGTTCTTCTTGGTCCACGACATCTCGGAGACGTGGATCAGGCCTTCGATGCCCGGCTCGAGCTCGACGAACGCACCGTAGTCGGTGATGTTGGTGACGCGGCCGGTGAAGCGGGCACCCAGCGGGTACTTGGCTTCGATGCCCTGCCACGGATCGTCCAGCAGCTGCTTCATGCCCAGCGAGATGCGGTGCGTCTCGTGGTTGATCTTGATGATCTTGACCTTCACGGTCTGGCCGATCGAGAGCACCTCGGTCGGGTGGTTGACGCGGCGCCACGCGATGTCGGTGACGTGCAGCAGACCGTCGATACCGCCGAGATCAACGAACGCACCGTAATCGGTGATGTTCTTGACCACGCCGTCGATGACCTGACCCTCTTCGAGGTTCTGCACCAGCTCCTGGCGCTGCTCGGCGCGGGTCTCTTCCAGCACCGTGCGGCGGGAGACGACGATGTTGCCGCGGCGGCGATCCATCTTGAGGATCTGGAACGGCTGCGAGTTGTTCATCAGCGGCGCAACGTCGCGGATCGGACGGATGTCGACCTGCGAGCGCGGCAGGAAGGCCACGGCACCGTCGAGGTCGACGGTGAAGCCGCCCTTGACCTGGTTGAAGATGACGCCGTTGACCTTCTCGTTGTTCTGGAAGGCCTTCTCGAGCTTGCCCCAGCTCTCCTCGCGGCGCGCCTTGTCGCGCGACAGCACGGCTTCGCCGAGGGCGTTCTCGATACGATCGAGGAACACTTCGACCTCGTCGCCGACCTTGATCTCGCTGTCACGGCCGGGGCCGGAAAATTCGCGCAGGGCGACGCGGCCCTCGGTCTTCAGGCCGACGTCGATGACGGCCATGTCTTTTTCAATTGCAACCACCTTGCCCTTGACGACGGAGCTCTCCTGCAGGTTGCCACCTGCGAAGGACTCGTCGAGCATCGCGGCGAAATCGTCACGCGACGGGCTGTAGGTATCAGCAGAAGTCGAAGCCATTTGTTCTCCAGTTGCGGAAGTATGCCGGCCGTTGGGTTCATGGGCGCATCGCACGCGCAGTGTCGGAAGGTCCGCAAGACCTTCGAGCGACCGCTCGCTGCTCCGGCCTTGCGGCGGAACAGCGGAAGCGGGCCGGCTGAGGCCCGCGCGTTCGATACGTTGAAATCTGTGTCCGGAGCCTGGATCGCGCCGGGCCCAAACAGGGGACCGGGGTTATCGACCTCAAAGAGCGGGAGCGGGCGCTTCCTCCAATGACGGCGGCGGCTTAACCCCGCGACCGGCCCGCTCGGACGGCCTCGATAATGTCGATGGCGGCCCGGACGCCGCCTTCTATATCCAGTTGGGAGTTATCTAGCAAGTAAGCATCCGGGGCCGGCTTCAAGGGCGCAATCGGCCGGTTCTTGTCGCGCTCGTCGCGCCGGATGATGTCGGCGAGCACCGCCGCCTCGTCCGCCTCCTCGCCCCTCGCCTTGGCTTCCATGGTCCGGCGGCGGGCGCGGACCTTGGGATCGGCGACCACGAAAATCTTCACGTCGGCATGGGGGCAGATCACGGTTCCAATGTCCCGGCCGTCGAGCACGGCGCCGGGCGGATCGGCGGCGAATTGCCGCTGGAAATTGAGCAGGACCTCGCGAACCCTGGGGATCGCCGAGACGATCGAGGCGCCCTCGCCGGCCTCCTGGGTCTTCAGGGCGGGATTGCCGAACCTTTCGGGATCAAGCTCCAGCGCAGCCTGCACCGCAGCCGCCTCGTCCCGGAGATCATGACCGGATTCCATCACGGCATAGGCCACCGCGCGATAAATGACGCCGGTATCGAGATGACGATAGCCGTAATGATGGGCGAGGCGTTTGCCGAGCGTCCCCTTGCCCGAGGCCGCGGGCCCGTCGATGGCGATGATCATGAGAACTCGGCCCCCAACGAACGCATCATCGGAATGAAGTCTGGGAAACTGGTTGCGATGAAGGCGGTGTCGTCGACGGTCACGGGCTGGTCGGAGGCGCAGCCCATCACCAGCGCGGACATTGCGATGCGATGATCCATGTGCGTGGCGACAATGCCGCCGCCCGGAACGTGGCCGCGCCCTTCGACGATCAGATCGTCGCCGGAGATCTCGACCTTCACGCCGTTGACACGCAGCATGGCGGCGGTGGCCTCCAGGCGATCGGATTCCTTGACGCGCAGCTCGTGCAGGCCGCGCATGATGGTCGTGCCTTCGGCGAAGGAAGCCGCCACCGCCAGCACGAGATATTCGTCGATCATCGAGGGCGCGCGCTCCGGCGGCACCTCGACACCGCGCAGTTTTGACGCGCGCACGCGCAGCTGCGCCATCGGCTCGCCGGCATCGCCGCGGACTTCGCTTTCCTCGATCGAGGCGCCCATTTCGCGCAGCGTGGTGAACAGGCCGGTGCGCAGCGGATTGGTCATCACGTCGGACAGGACGACATCCGAGCCTTCGACGATCAGCGCCGCGACGACCGGAAAGGCCGCCGAAGAGGGATCGGCGGGCACAACGACGGTGGCGCCATGCAGCTCGGGCTGGCCAATCAGCGTGATGCGGCGGCCGTGCTGGCCCTCCTGCGCGGAGGTGATGTCGGCGCCAAAGTGCTTCAGCATCAGCTCGGTATGGTCGCGGCTGGCCTCGGTCTCGATCACCGTCGTGGTGCCGGGCGCGGCCAGGCCCGCCAGCAGCACGGCCGATTTGATCTGGGCCGAGGCGACCGGGGTCTTGTAGGTGATCGGCAGCGGATCACGCGCGCCCTGGACGGTGAGCGGCAGACGGCCGCCCTCGCCGCCGGACACCACTCTGGCGCCCATCTTCTCGAGCGGATCGAGGATCCGGCGCATGGGGCGGCTGCGCAGCGAGGCATCGCCGTCGAAAACCGCCGAAATCGGGGAGCCGGCAACGGCGCCCATGACCAGCCGGCAACCGGTGCCGGAGTTGCCGAAATCAAGCGGCGCCCTGGGCTCGGCAAAGCCGGCGACGCCCACGCCGTTCACCTTCCAGGCGAAATCGCCGGTGCGCTCGACCCTGGCGCCCAGCGCCTGCATCGATTTGGCGGTGTTGAGGACGTCCTCGCCCTCGAGCAGGCCCGAAATCCGGGTCTCGCCGACCGCGAGCGCGCCGAGGATGAGGGCACGGTGGGAGATCGACTTGTCCCCGGGGACCCGTACTTTCCCGGTCAGGGGACCGCTTGCGCGCGACTGAAGCGGCGTCGGCTTGTCGGAATCAGTCAAATTTGTGTCCTTGGATAGGCCCGAAACATCCCTGCGGGGCTCGCGGGGCAGGTACCACAAGGTCTGCCCGCCGTCACGGGCATGTCTTTCTCCCGTAATGCGCTATTGACAGCGGGCCGCCAACTAGCCAAGTGAAACACCGCTTTTCAGACATTCCCAGGATTCCTGCCGTGGCCAAGTCCGAACTCGGAACCAAACGTATTTGCCCGACCACGGGCAAGAAATTCTATGACCTCAACAAGAATCCGGTGATCTCGCCCTATACCGGCGAAGTCGTGCCGATCGCCCCCGTGGCGCCGGCTCGCGCGACCCGCGGCGCCGAAGCGCGCCACGCAGCGGCCGCCGACACCACGCCGGAGCCGGCAGAAGTCGAAGAGGTCTCGCTCGAGGAGGCCGATGCCGAGGAGAACACCGGCAAGGTCAAGGCCGTGGTGCCCGAATCCGAGGACGATATCGAGGTCGACGAGACCATCGACGACGACGATGATGATGATTCGACCTTCATCGCCGACGAAGAAGAGGGCGATGAGGACGTCACAGACATCATTGGTGATGTCGGAGGTGATGAAGAGACTTGAGATCAGCCCTGATCTGTGAAAAAGGGTGCACCGCGCGAGTCACCAGGCTCGGCGGTCGGGAGTGATCCACCAGGATCCTCCCAACTGGAAGACTAAGGGGCCATAGCTCAGCTGGGAGAGCGCTTGCATGGCATGCAAGAGGTCGGCGGTTCGATCCCGCCTGGCTCCACCAGCCTTCGCTGGCTTCGCCAGCTTCGGCTCGGCAAGCCCTATCGTAGCGAAGGCTGCCGCGGCGTAGCCCGAAGGGCGAAGCCGGGCTTCAGCAGATCGAATGCGGATGTAAGCTCTCCCTCGACAGCTGGGGAGCACGCCGTGAAATACGTCTACATTCTCGAAAGCCTCGATTCCCTCCACTTCTATGTCGGGATCACTGACGATCTGCGCGCCCGACTGATAAAGCACAATGCTGGCGAGGTGCCTCACACCTCGAAATTCGGACCTTGGCGTCTCAAGACTTACATTGCGTTCAGCAACGAGAAGCAGGCCGTCGCGTTCGAGAAGTACCTGAAGTCAGCGTCCGGCCGCGCCTTCGCCAAAAGGCGCTTCTAGCCCCCTACTCCCCGATCACCGCATTCAACCGATCGCGCAGCGCCACGATCTCGTCCTTCATCGCGACCAGTTCCGAGACCGAGCAATCCGACGCAGCCAGGATCGATTGCGGCACGGCGCGCGCTTTTTCCTTCAACGCGTGGCCCTGCGGGGTCAGCGCGATCAGCACCTGACGCTCGTCCTCGCGCGAGCGGGTGCGCTTGACGAGATGCGCGGCCTCGAGGCGCTTGAGCAGCGGCGTCAGCGTGCCCGAATCCAGGAACAGCTTTTCGCCGATGTCCTTGACCGGCACGTCGTCGCGCTCCCACAGCACCAGCATCACCAGATATTGCGGGTAGGTCAGGCCGAGCCGGTCGAGCAGCGGCTTGTAGACCCGATTGAAGGCATGCGCGGCCGAATAGACCGCGAAGCAGATCTGATTGTCGAGGCGCTGCGGGTCCAGCGCCGATAATTTCCGGGGCATCGAGAATCTCACGCGGTTTCCTCCATTCTGGGACCGGGCGGCCATACATTCAATTGCGAACAATTAAATGTGAGGCATGCAAATTTCAATTGCGCGCAATCTAATTGTTTGCGATGTAGGTTCCACCCTAACCCGAAGACCTGAGGAGACGAAAATGACCGTGAACGTCCTGTACAAGACCAGCGCCAAGGCCACCGGCGGCCGCGACGGCCATGCGGCGACCCTCGACGGCGCGCTCGACGTCAAGCTCACCACGCCGAAGGAGCTCGGCGGCGGCGGCGGCGCCGGCAACAATCCCGAGCAGCTGTTTGCGGCCGGCTATGCCGCCTGCTTCATCGGCGCGATGAAGTTCGTGGCCTCGCAGGGCGGCCCGAAGGTTCCGGCTGACGCCTCGGTCACCTCCACCGTCGGCATCGGCCCGCGCTCGGCCGGCGGCTTCGGCCTCGACATCGACCTCGCCGTCTCGCTGCCGGGCCTTGCCCGCGCGGAAGCCGAGGCGCTGGTCGAGAAGGCCCACCAGGTGTGCCCCTACTCCAATGCCACGCGCGGCAATGTCGACGTTCGCCTGACGGTCGTCTGATCAAACGGCGGATTGGCTGGCCCGAGATCCCCCTCGGGCCGGCCGCTTCCCTCTGTTTTGTTGTTTTGCCACGCCGCGGGATTGCACGGCGGCACCGCATACGCCCCTACGCACCAAGCCATTGCTGGCGCAAAAAAACCTCGCTAGGCCTGTGATCAATGATCGACACAGGGAAGCGAAGGCATGACTGAAGCCGTTTTGGGCGCAATGAGCGGACTGCGCGTCATCGATCTCACGCGCGTGCTCGGCGGTCCCTACTGCACCCAGATCCTCGCCGACCACGGCGCCGACGTGATCAAGGTCGAGCCGCCCGCCGGCGACGAGGTGCGCGACTGGGGCCCTCCGTTCCACGAGGAAGACGCGGCCTATTTCATCGGCATCAACCGCAACAAGCGCTCGATCGGCCTCGACCTCGCCTCCGAAGGGGGCCGCATCGTGCTGTTGAAGATGCTCGAGACCGCCGACGTCCTGATCGAGAATTTCAAGCCGGGCACGCTGGAGAAATGGGGCATCGGCAACGATGTGCTCAGCAAGAAATTCCCGCGGCTCGTGCATTGCCGGATCTGCGGCTTCGGCGCCGACGGTCCGCGCGGCGGCAATCCCGGCTATGACGCCATCATCCAGGCGATGACCGGCATGATCGCGGCGACCGGTTCGCCCGAGAGCGGACCGATGCGGATCGGCGTGCCGCTGGTCGACATCACTACCGGCCTCTATGCGGCGATCGGCATCCTGATGGCGCTGTCGGAGCGGCAGCGCTCGGGCCAGGGCCAGTTCCTGGAGACGACGCTCTACGAGACCGGCCTTGCCATCATGCATCCGCACACCGCGAATTATTTCATGCACGGCAAGCCGCCGTCGCTCACCGGCAACGAGCATCCCAACCTCGTGCCTTACGCGATCTTCCCGACCAAGACCGACAACATCTTCATCGGCGTCGGCAATGACGGCACCTTCCGCAAGCTCGCCAAGGAGATCGGCAAGCCGGAGCTCGGCACCGATCCGCGTTTTGCCCGCAACAGGGACCGCATCGCCAATCGCGAGGCGCTGCGGGCCGAGTTGGCCGCCGTGTTCAGCCAGCACGAGGCCGAACCGCTGTGCAATCGCCTGCTCGCCGCCGGCCTGCCCGCCGGTCCCGTGCAGAAGATCGACCAGGCCTTGACCAACGCGCACACGATCGCCCGCGGCGATGTCATCGAGAAGGACTGGTACAAGGGCGTGGCCTCGCCGATCCGGCTCGATCGCAGCAAGCCGAGCCTGCGCCGCCTGCCGCCGAAATTCAGCCAGCACTCCCAGGAGGTGCTGGGCGAGTTCGGCTACTCCAAATCGGAGATCGACGCGATGGTCGAACAGGGCACCGTCTGCGGCCCCGAGCGCAAGCGCTAAACGCCCTCGCCGCTTCACCCGAGCAAATGCCGCACTGCGGCGCGGGCACGCATGTGCACCGCGAACGGAGGAGGCTGCGCGCTCGGCATTCGCCTATTTGACGGCTTCCCTTTTGGCCGCGCTTGCTGCTTTCGTTTCTCCCGCTTACACAGTCATGTGAACGTCATATGGCGCTGCTAGCGCAAGCGCTTCTTTTTGACGGCCAAGGGAGGTTTACTTGATGGCTCTTCGACACTTTGGGGCGGCTGCCGCAGTTGCAATCACGATCGGCATGGGCGCATCGCCGGCCTTGGCCGTGACCGAAATCCAGTGGTGGCACGCGATGACCGGCGCCAACAACGACGTCATCGTCAAGCTCGCCACCGACTTCAACGCCTCGCAGACCGACTACAAGGTGATCCCGACCTACAAGGGCAACTATCCCGATACGATGAACGCCGGCATCGCGGCGTTCCGCGCCGGCAACGCCCCGCACATCATGCAGGTGTTCGAAGTCGGCACCGCGACCATGATGGCGGCGACCGGCGCCGTAAAGCCCGTCTACAAGCTGATGGCCGAGGCCGGCGAGAAGTTCGACCCCAAGATCTACCTGCCCGCCATCACCGGCTACTATTCGACCTCGAAGGGCGAGATGCTGTCCTTCCCGTTCAACTCGTCGTCGACCGTCATGTGGGTCAACCTCGACGAGCTCAAGAAGGCGAACGTCGAGATCCCCAAGACCTGGCCCGAAACGTTCGAGGCCGCCAAGAAGCTGAAGGCTGCGGGTCATGACACCTGCGGCTTCTCCGGCTCCTGGGTCACCTGGGTCAATCTCGAGCAGCTCTCCGCCTGGCACAACGTGCCGCTCGCCAGCAAGGCCAACGGCCTCGACGGCTTCGACACCGTGCTGGAGTTCAACGGCCCGCTCCAGGTCAAGCATCTCGAAACCCTGGTCGAGCTGCAGAAGAACAAGACCTACGACTATGCCGGCCGCACCAACACCGGCGAAGGCCGCTTCACCTCGGGTGAATGCCCGATCTACCTGACCTCGTCGGCGTTCTTCGGCAACGTCAAGGCGCAGGCCAAGTTCAACTTCACCGCCGTGCCGATGCCTTATTATCCGGACGCCAAGGGCGCGCCGCAGAACTCGATCATCGGCGGCGCCTCGCTCTGGGTCATGGGCGGCAAGTCGGCCGAGGAATACAAGGGCGTCGCGAAATTCCTGACCTTCCTCTCGGACACCGATCGCCAAGTCTACATCCACAAGGCCTCGGGCTATCTGCCGATCACCAAGGCGGCCTACGCCAAGGCGAAGGAAGAAGGTTTCTACAAGGATCAGCCCTATCTCGAGACCCCGCTGCTCGAACTGACCAACAAGGAGCCGACCGAGAATTCGCGCGGCTTGCGTCTCGGCAACATGGTTCAGCTGCGTGACGTCTGGTCGGAAGAGATCGAGCAGGCGCTGGCCGGCAAGAAGACCGCCAAGCAGGCGCTCGACGCCGCCGTCGAGCGCGGCAACACGATGCTGCGTCAGTTCGAAAAGACCGCCGTCAAGTAAGGCGATGAGCGGCAGGCCGGTAAGCCGGCCTGCCGCTCAGCTGACATCATGCAAAAGCAAGCCATTTTCCAATCAAAGCTATTGCCCTACGCGCTGGTTGCGCCGCAGCTCGCGATCGTCCTGATATTCTTCTACTGGCCTGCCCTGCAGGCGGTGATCCAGTCCTTCCTGCTCCAGGATGCCTTCGGTCTCTCGAGCACCTTTGTCTGGTTCGAAAATTACATCGAGCTGTTCAAGGACCCCGCCTATTTCGAGGCGATCGTCCGGACCTTCTTCTTCTCGTTCGCGATCGCCGTGTCGTCGCTGTCGTTCGCGCTGCTGCTCGCCGTGATGGCCGACAAGCCGCTGCGCGGCTCGATGCTGTACCGCACGCTGCTGATCTGGCCCTATGCAGTCGCGCCGCCCGTCGTCGGCGTGCTCTGGATCTTCATGCTGCATCCTTCGCTCGGCGTGCTGTCGCGCTATCTGCGCAACCTGGGCGTCGACTGGAATCCGCTGCTCGACGGCAACCAGGCGGCTGGGCTGATCATCCTCGCCGCCGCCTGGAAGCAGATCTCCTATAATTTCCTGTTCTTCCTCGCCGGCCTGCAGGCCATCCCCCGAAGCGTGTTCGAGGCCGCCGCGATCGACGGCGCCCGCCCGATGCGGCGGTTCTGGACCGTGACCTTCCCGCTGCTGTCGCCCACGATCTTCTTCCTGCTGGTCGTCAACATCGTCTACGCCTTCTTCGACACCTTCGGCATCATCGACACCATGACCCGCGGCGGTCCCGGTACATCGACGGTCACGCTGGTCTACAAGGTCTATTCCGACGGCCTGCTCGGCGGCAATCTCGGCAGCTCGGCGGCGCAATCGGTGATCCTGATGGTCATGGTCATCGTGCTGACGGGAATCCAGTTCCGCTTCGTCGAACGCAAGGTGACCTACTGATGGTCGAGGAAGAGGGCTTTCGGCGCTACGTCGCCCACGCCATTCTCTGGATCGGGATCGCAATCGTCGCATTCCCGGTCTACATCGCGATCGTCGCCTCGACCCAGGACAACGCGCTGATCGCGAACGGGCAGATGTCGCTGCTGCCGGGTGGGCATTTCTTCGAGGTCTACTACCAGACCATCTTCGTCGGCACGAGCGGCTCGACCCGCGAGCCCGTCGGCAACATGATGCTGAACTCGCTGGTGATGGCGCTGGCAATCGCGATCGGCAAGATCGCGATCTCGATCATCTCGGCCTATGCGATCGTGTATTTCCGCTTTCCGTTCCGGATGGCGATCTTCTGGATCATCTTCATCACGTTGATGCTGCCGGTCGAGGTGCGTATCTACCCGACCTACAAGATCGTTGCCGATCTGCACATGCTCGACAGCTATGCCGGCCTCGCGCTGCCGCTGATTGCGTCGGCCACCGCGACGCTGCTGTTCCGCCAGTTCTTCATGACCGTGCCGGACGAGTTGCTGGAGGCCTCGCGCATCGACGGTGCCGGCCCCTTGCGTTTCTTCTGGGATACGTTGCTGCCGCTGTCGCGCACCAACATGGCGGCGCTGTTCGTGATCCTCTTCATCCTCGGCTGGAATCAATATCTTTGGCCGCTGCTGATCACCACGCGCGACGACATGCAGACCATCCAGGTCGGCATCCGCAAGATGATCACCACCACCGATGCGCTGACCGAATGGCCGATCGTGATGGCCACCGCCGTGCTCGCCATGCTGCCGCCGGCGTTCGTCGTCGTCGCCATGCAGAAATTGTTCGTGCGCGGCCTGGTCGAGACCGAGAAGTAGGTTTTTGGAAATGAGTTTTCATGGCTAACGTCACCCTGCGCAACGTCCGCAAGACCTATCCCGGCGGCTTCGAGGCCATCAAGGGCGTCAACGTCGATGTCGGCGACGGCCAGTTCTGCGTGCTGGTCGGCCCCTCCGGCTGCGGCAAGTCCACGCTGCTGCGCATGGTCGCAGGTCTCGAGACCGTCACCGGCGGCGAGATCGACATCGGCGGCCGCGTGGTCAACCAGATCGAGCCCGCCGATCGCGACATCGCGATGGTGTTCCAGAACTACGCGCTCTATCCGCATATGAGCGTCTTCAACAACATGGCCTACGGCCTGCGCAACCGTGGCATGAAGGAGGCCGAGGTCAGGACCCGCGTCGACGAGGCCGCACGCGTGCTCGAACTCGCGCCGATGCTGGAGCGCAAGCCGCGCCAGCTCTCCGGCGGCCAGCGCCAGCGCGTCGCCATGGGCCGCGCCATCGTGCGGCAGCCAAAGGTGTTTCTGTTCGACGAGCCGCTGTCGAACCTCGACGCAAAGCTGCGCATCGCGATGCGGGTCGAGATCCGCAAATTGCAGCGCCGGCTCAACACGACGTCGATCTACGTCACCCACGACCAGCTCGAGGCGATGACGCTCGCCGACGTTCTCGTGGTCATGAACGGCGGCCAGGTCGAGCAGGTCGGCAATCCGCTGGCGATCTACGAGAAGCCGGCGACGACCTTCGTCGCCTCCTTCATCGGGGCGCCGCCGATGAACCTGATGTCGACGCGCGCCGATGAGATCAAATCGCAGCTCGGCGGCAGCGCGACCGAGGCCGGCATCCTCGGCATCCGCCCAGAAGATTTCGTCATCACCGACCAGACCCCGGCCGGCGGCGTCGCACTTCCGCTGACCGTGGAAGCGATCGAGCGCGTCGGCGCCGAAACCTTCGTCTACGGCACGCGGGCCCAGGACGAGCAGCGCGTCGCCGCCACCCCCGGCGAGCTGCCGCCCGGCGAGGTCATCGTCCGCATTCCCGGAACCGAGGCCCCCGCCATCGGTGAGAGGATCCGCGTCGCGGCGGTGCGGCCGAAACTGCACCTTTTCAGCAGCGACGGGCGGACGCGGATCGAGGCCTGAGGGGTTCCGAGGGGCCCGGTCGATCAAAAACGCAAAAACAACCCCATGCAGAGTAGCCGGGGGATTGTTTTCATTGAGATAAATCGTCCGTCGATTCGTCATGGCCGGGCTCGTCCGGGTATTTGCTTTCCGGTGACGAATTGGGCGCTTCCGCGCGATTCGAGGCGGGTCAGGCGCGAAAATGGGCAATCCACAGGCCCCCGCTACGTCCTTGAACCGACACGGGGTTATGACCATATTGCTGACCAAGGGGCGCCGCTTCCGGGCCCTGAAATGCCAAAGTCGCTTCGAGAGGACTTTGTAAACTATGTCTCGTGTTCCCACGCTTTCCAGTCCGTTCCTTCTGGGCTTCGACGAGATCGAGCGCGTGCTCGACCGCGTCGTCAAAGGCGCCGACGGCTACCCTCCCTACAATATCGAGAGGTGCGACCGATCGGACGGCCAGCCCGAGCGGCTGCGGATCACGCTGGCGGTCGCCGGATTCACCCGCGACCAACTCGATGTAACCATTGAGGAAAACCAGCTCGTGATTCGCGGGCGTCAGCAGGACGACAAGACCCGGCAATACATCCATCGCGGCATCGCCGCGCGCCACTTCCAGCGCACCTTCGTGCTGGCGGAGGGGATGCTCGTGCTGGGAGCGGATCTGAAGAACGGGCTGCTGTCGGTCGATCTTGCCCGGCCTGAACCGGAGAGGATCGTTAAGACAATCGCTATCAATGAGCACGAATAATGGAACGAGTAGCGGACTCGACCGCTTAGTTTCTGTGAAGGAGTCGAGACCATGAGTGAAGGTCACGTTGCGTTCGAATACGAAGCCAAGAACGTCTCGCCCGAGACGCTGGCAGCCCTCGGCGAGGGCCATATCGCCTATGTGAAGCAGATCCGCTCCGAGGATGTGCCGGGCCTGTTTCCCGAGGCACCGAAAATTGCGCCGGGCCTCAAGCTCTTCGCGCTCCACGCTGCCGACGGCACGCCGATCATGCTGACCGACAGCCGCGAAGCCGCGGTCGCCAACGCCTGGAGCAACGAGCTGCAAGCGGTGAGCGTGCACTGAGCACGCGCGCACAGCTGACGAATTCAAATGCGCGGGCATGCCTCAGGGCGGCCCGCGTATTTTTTTGCGCCCCCTCACGGTGAGGGCATTTGCTAGATGCGGTAATGGGCCCGGCTCCGAGCAAGGGGTCATGATGGTGGCTGTCCCCCGATAGATGATGAAACGGGGTCACGATTTGAGTCGGCCCCAAGCATCTGGAGACGGAGGACAGCCGTGGACAATTATGCCGGAATCGACGTGTCATTGGAACTGTCGAGCGTGTGTGTTGTGGACGCCCAGGGTAAGATCCTGAGGGAAGCAAAGGTCGCAAGCGAGCCCGGCGCCTTAGTTGAGCTTTTTGAGGCGCTCGGCTTTGCAGTGAAGCGGATCGGGCTGGAGGCTGGGCCGCTGTCGCAATGGCTGCATGCGGGCCTGAGAGGTGCAGGATTCGAAACAGTTCTGCTGGAAACGCGGCACGTGAAGGCCGCGTTGTCTGCAATGACGGTTAAGACGGATCGGAAGGATGCCCGCGGGATCGCCCAGTTGATCCGGATGGGGTGGTATCGATCGGTACACGTAAAGTCGGTTGACGCGCAAGAGATCCGGGCACTCCTGATCGCACGCAAACAGCTTCTCGGGCGGCTCATCGATGTAGAACTAAGTATCCGAGGGATTTTGCGCGGCTTCGGTCTGAAGGTTGGTCCGGTGACGCGAAGGAATTTCGAAGCGCGGATTCGAGAGCTGGTTGCGGGCCAGGCGACATTGGAGCGCATTGCCGATGCGATGCTTTCGGCGCGATCGACCCTGAAGGCAGAATACGGAAGGCTACACAAGGCTGTGCTGGCAGCTGTGCGTGACGATGCGGTCTGTCGCCGGCTGATGACAGTGCCAGGCGTTGGTCCCCTAGTGGCTATTACCTACAAATCGGCGATTGATGATCCTAAGCGCATTGCAAAGTCAAAGGCAGCAGGCGCGCTGTTCGGGCTCACACCAAAGAAATATCAATCGGGAGAAAAGGACGTCACGGGCGGAATCACGCTGGCCGGCGATGAGACGGTGCGGACGGTCTTGTATGAAGCCGCCAACGTTCTGCTATCGCGTATCACACGGTTCTCGAAACTCAAGCGCTGGGGGATGGACGTCGCCAAACGGCGAGGCTCGAAGCGCGCAAAAGTCGCCCTGGCACGTAAGCTCGCAGTGATCTTGCATCGGATCTGGGTCGACGGCACAACTTACCGATGGGCTGAAGCGGGGCCGATAGCGGCATAGAACAGGCGGAGGAAATTAAGAACGCAACCGGGCTGAACTGAAGCCCAATGCCCGAAGTCCCGTCGCCGGGACGGTGGATCCGGTGAAGCCGTTACACGCCCAGTGGCCGTCGTCTGACGAACCACGCGTATCTAGATAGGCTCACCGCTCCCTCTGACAGCATGATGTGGCGGCCAGGCGTCGACCACGGACAGAAGCATGAGCTCGGCGGCGTGACGTTCACTCGGGAGGCTTGACATCATCGGGCCCATTACAGAAGGGCGTGTATTCATGAAGCCGTCGCCTCAGCTCCTGATATGCAGTCCTGCTTCATCCCCGAAACCAGACAAAGAAACCCCGCCGCGGCACGTCGGCTAAGGGCCAACAGGCGACATGCTATCCGCGCGGCCCCCAAAGAATAACGGCAGCGCCTAGTAGGCATATTGTAGCGCCAGACACGCCCCAGCGATCCGGCAGTACATTCTCCACGACCCAGAGCCAAAGCAAGCGATGCGACGATGTAGAGCTACTCGGGCAACCCCGCCTTCCGAAGACCCTCGAGGCACAGCTTCGTGTTCGATTGCCCGCCGCGAGCTAGCAACCCGGATATTGTAAAGGCGGGATCGAACTCAAGCAGACGCGCCGCCGCTTCACGGGCCTCCGCATCACGTCCGAGCTGGGCGAAAGCGGACGCGAGACAACGGTATGCCGCCGCATAGGAGTGGTTCTGACGTCGGGCTTTCTTCCCTGCGACGATTGCTTCGTCAAAGCGACGAAGCTCAATAAGGGCCATCCCCATCCCGACAAAGGTTAGGTGCAGTTGCGGGTCTACCGGGCTCACGCGAATGGCACGTTCAAAACTCCGGATCGCTTCCTCCAGCACTCCCGCAACTCTATAGACATGGCCTCTGCAGTTCCACGCATGAAACGAATTTGGGTTGAGCGCGACCGCTCGGTCCGCCGTTTCAATCTCGCTTTCACTATCGCCGATCATGAACGCCGAGGTTAGGCAAGCCCATGCTACCGTGTCTGGATCACTTTCGTCGATATTCAATGCCAATCGAGAAAGCCGAACCGCTTCCGTGCGCTCGAATTGAGGATCGATTGCATAGCCCCAAACGACGTTTAGCGCGTGACAGGCACCTGCCAGAGCAGCGGCAAAGCCGAACCCAGGGTCTAGCTCCAAAGAGCGATGAGCCAGCCCGATCGCCTCGGCCAACCCTTCGCGGGTCGCTAGATAGAATTGCGGCAAAGCACGGAGAAAAAAATCATATGCGGTGGCGTTCTCTGGTCGCCGCCGCGTCGCCATTGTAATTTCTGTTTGAAGTAATTTTGGCTGAATGGCCGAGATAACGGCGACCGCCACTTCGTCCTGGAGGACGAAAACGTCTGTTAGATCGTGCTCGAACCTGTCCGCCCATATATGCGCGCCAGAAATTGCATCTATCAACTGCCCCATGATGCGGACTTTTCCCGACGCCTTGCGCACAGATCCCTCAAGGACATAGCGCACGCCGAGCTTATGTCCGACCTCCTTGACATCGACGGCTTTGCCCTTGAACGTAAAGCTCGAGTTGCGAGCGATTACGAACAGCCATTTAAACCGCGAAAGCGCCGTTGTGATCTCCTCAACCATTCCATCCGCGAAGTATTCCTGTTCGGCATCGCCGCTCATATTCTCGAACGGCAGTACGGCGATGGAAGGCCTGTCGGGGAGTGGAGGGGCCGCGATTGTCCCTTCGCTTCGCGCGCTATACGATCCTGCGCGTACCGCGTAAGTGCGGACCGGCTTGGTGATGTTCTTGAGCTGCTGTTCGCCGCGATCCTCGAAGTCAAGGTCCAGCTTGCCTTCGACTTCGCTGTACACCTTCTCGGAGATCAGGATGCCGCCCGGATCGGCGGCCCCCTCCAGCCGGACCGCAATGTTGATCCCGTCCCCAAATAGATCGCCGTCAGGCCCGACGATAACCTCCCCAAGATTGAGCCCAATGCGTAGCTTAAGAGAGTTTCGGCCTGACGCGATGCTTTCTTGTATCTCCAACGCGCACCGCACCGCAGCCGATGGACTTGCGAACTCGGCCAACGCACCGTCACCCGTTGTCTTGATCAGTCGCCCCTCGTGGCGGAAGAGACCAGGTTCGATAGATTCTCGCTTGAGCCACTCGAACGCGGCGTAGGTGGCTTCCTCAGCGCGTTGCATCAACGCTGAGTAGCCGACCACGTCGGCAGCCAGGATTACCGCTAATCGCCTTTGAACCCGCTGCTCGGTCACAGGCCCTCCGAACGATCATACTAACCACGCCGCTGGGACAACGAGGAGCGCAGCCGTTGTCAAAGTGCCGTGAGCGGTAATTGCAGGAGAGCCCAAATTGTGGCAAGCGGCATTTTGCGTGGCACGTCGGCAAAAGGCGTGCTTCGACTCGGGAGGTCCGAGTTGGGTCAAAAGCAGCGGTGGACGCCAAGTTGGATCGGCGTCCGGTTTGCCCCTGACAGCCGACATGACACGCGCTCAATTGACCTTCGGCTAAGGGCCAACAAGAGACTCATGCACCGTAGCCTAAAGCGCGATGAGATCGGGATGAATCATCATCGCGCTTTAGGTTTTCGTTTGAGCATGATCTTTTCGGAAAACCACTGCACACTTTTCCGGATCACGTTCTAAGGCACGATTGCAGTTCACGGGGAATGCGTTTCAAACATAGCCGGCAGCGGGATGGCGGACGCGAAGACCCCATCGGGATCGAAGCGACGCTTGAGGGCGCGGAGCCGCGCAGCGTTGTCGCCATAAGCGGCCGCTGCTTGTTCGCGGTCATTCGGCCCCAACACGTTGGCGTAGCCACCCGGCAGAGCAAATGGGGCGAGACTTTTCCAGAGGTCCTGCGCCCATTGCCTGTGCGCCGCGCCGTTGCTCCTATCGAACTCCCAACCGGCGAGGATCTCCAACATGAAATGTTCTTGGCGCACGCCGAAAGCGGTCGCGTCCGCTGGAATGCGCGTGGCCGCGCCGTGGAAATGGTGAAAGATAACCGCCGAGCGGGGCGACGTCTTGCGGGAGATCGCCTTGATGATCGCATCGATCGGGCCGGGCAAAAGCGCGGGCAGTGAGCGGGTCCGCATCTCCCAATGCAAGCCGGCCGTTTCTGCCACCCAAGCGTCCGTCGGAGCGAGCATTTCGGGGTAAGTCATCGGCCCACACTGTGCGAACTGCGGCTTGCCGAGTGCTTGCAACATGTGATCTATCGCGCACTCACCTTGCAGCTTGTCACCGTTCCACAGCGGCGTGAATATGATTGCAGGCTGGCCATCTGGCCCGGATGTCATCATCGCTTCCACAGTGAGTTCGTCGGGCATCTGCGCTGCAATTGCAGCGTAACGGGGCAGCACTGCCTCCGCTTCGCTCCAGGGATACACGACCATCCCCCCGAGCATGTGGCGCGCTTCATGCAACTTGATCCGCATGGAGGTGACGACGCCGAAGTTGCCGCCGCCGCCGCGTATGGCCCAGAACAAGTCGGGCTCCTCATCGGGACCGGTCGTCACGCATCGCCCATCCGCGAGCACCACCTCGGCCCCAAGGAGATTGTCCGCCGCCAGGCCATATTGACCGTTGAGAGGGCCATAGCCGCCCCCCAGGGTCAGGCCGGTGAAGCCAACCGTACCGCAGTTACCCAGCGCTGCAACCAGGCCATGGGCAGCCGCGGCGGCAGCCACGTCCCTGGCCTGGGCTCCAGCCGAGACTGTTGCTGTCCGTGAGCGCCGGTCTACGATGACTTGTCTCGTCTTGCTGAAGTCGACGACGAGTCCATCAGGGCATAAGGCGCGTCCCGCCCAGTCATGTCCGCCGCCACGCACCGATAAGGAGATCTTGTGCTGACATGCACTCCGCAACGCCGCCTGCACGTCCGCGGACGTCTCACACACTGCAAACAACGCAGGCTGGGTCTCGACTGCTCCGTTCCATATCCGCCGCGTGCGCGCATAGTCATCGTCGCCGCGTGACACGACCCGTCCCTGCATTATAGCGCGTAGTTCACGCACTGCGGCTGAATCCGAACTGGTCGATTTCCTCGTGACGCCCATCAATCCCTCCACTTGTGATTTCGAACGTCGAAAGCCTGCGCAACCGCCATCAAGGACCTGACGCGGCCTGCAAGCTCCGGTTTACGCACCGCCGGCGGCGAAGCGCGGAGCTTGCAAGGTGAACGAGACGCGCTATGGAAGAGTTTCAGGGATGGCACATTGCGTTACATCCGTAGCGCGGCGGCTCACGGCAACGAGCGCACACCGGAAGGCTGGCGGCGCGTATTGGCTTTTCGGCGGGGACAACGAGTTGATCGCTTGGGTGGCTCCCGGCATGTCGCTTATGGGTCATTTGCAGACATTCCCGAACTAGCGGCCCACGTCCGGTTCGCCCGTCGTAGCGGGCATAGCGTCCCCCGGGCAGGATTTGAAACCCAGCAGCGAGATTTAGCGCCTGCGTTAAGTCGACGGGGTTGAGTCGGCACTTCGAAAGCGGACGTTATGTCAATGAGTACAATGCTCAATCGCCTGAACGACCTGCCAGCCGCGCGCGGATGTCCGGCTTCAGCACCTTGCCGACCTTGGAGCGCGGCAGATCGTCCCAGACTTCGATCTGCTTCGGTGTCTTGACGCTGCCGATCCGTTGCTTGACGAAGGCCGCCAGCGCCGTCGCATCGACGCTTTGGCCGGCGCGGGGCTGCACCACGGCGACGATCCGCTCACCCCATTTCTCGTCCGCCAACCCGATCACGGCGCAATCCTGCACCGCCTCATGCGCCCGCAGCGCGTTCTCGACCTCGATCGAGTAGACGTTGAACCCGCCGGTGATGATCATGTCCTTGGCGCGATCGACGATATAGAGGTAGCCGTCGTCGTCGATGTAGCCGATGTCGCCAGTGTGGTGCCAGCCATGCGCGGAGGCTTCCGCCGTAGCCTCGGGATTTTTGTAATAGCCCTCCATCACCAGCGAACCGCGGACCACGATCTCGCCGCGGGCGCCGGTCGGCAGCAAATTGCCGTCGCCATCCATGATGCCGGCCTGCACCAGCGGGCTGATCCGCCCGGCCGAGGCGAGACGCTCCATCGCGATCGTGCCGTCGGCATTGTAATGCTCACTAGGTGCCATCATCGAGATCATCATCGGCGCTTCGGTCTGACCGAACAACTGCGCCATCGGCCCGATACGCTGGAGCGCCTCCGCAAGCCGCGCGGCCGAGATCGGCGCCGCGCCGTACCAAAAACATTGCAGAGACCCGAGCCTCGCGGAGTCGAGCTTCGGATGATCGAGCAGCATGTAGATCACGGTCGGCGGCAGGAAGGTGTGCGTGACGCGATAGCGCTCGATCAGATCGAGAAATTCTGCGATGTCGGGGTGATGCATGATCACGATGCGGCCGCCGAGCGCCATGATCGGGAAACACAGCACGCCGGCCGCGTGGGTCAGCGGCGCGAGCGCGAGATAGATCGGGCGGCCCTTGAAGGGATAGCCCATCAGCGTCAGTGCCGTCATCGCCTCGATGTTGCGGCCCGACAGCATGACGCCCTTCGGCTTGCCGGTGGTGCCGCCGGTACCCGGGATCATCGCGAGATCGTCGATCGTCTCGCGCTGGTAGGGATCGTCGGCGAGGCCGGCGAGCCAGCTGTCGAACGAGGGCGCGAAGGGCAGCTCGGCATCGAGGCAGACGACGGCGCGCAGCTTTGGCAGCTCTGCACGCACCGCCTCGACCATCGGCGCGAAGCTTGAATGAAACAACAGCAGGCTGCAGTCGAATTGCTCGAGGATGAGCCGATTTTCGGCCGCCTCGTTACGCGGATTGATCGGGCACCAGACCGAGCCGGCGCGGGAAATGCCGAACACGCAGGCAAACGCGACCGGATCGTTGCCGGAAAGGATTGCGACCTTCTCGCCGGCAGCAATCCCCGATCGCGCGAGCCCGCGCGCGACGCGATAGCTCAGCAACTGCACGTCGCGATAGCTGAGGTCGCGTCCATCCATGGTGAGGCACGGCGCGTCGGCGCCGAGCGAGGCACCTTTGTCCAGGTAATCGATGAAGCGCATGATCAACACCCGAAGCGGTAGCGGGTGACGCGGAGGTCCGCGCCACCCGCGATTTACTTAATCGTGCACGGTCAGAACCGGCTTGCTGACGAGCCCGAAGCTGCGCAACTGCCCGAGCAGCTCGTGATGGCCGAACGCCTGGCAGCCGGAGGCGAACCCCACGCGCTTCGGCGGCTGCTGCAGCAGGTGCGCCGCCGCATAGGCCTGCAGCAAGCCGGTCTGCTTGTAGTTGCTGTTGCCGTAGATGATGCAGTGCGCGCGCCCCAACGGGCCGGAGGCATGTACCGAATCCATCGACTTGTTGACGCGCGGGTTCTCGCGCGGCGGCATGGTGTTCATCACACCGGCGGCGGTCTGCGCCAATGCGGCGTAGCGGTCGTCGGGATTCATATCCTTGGTCGCCTCCAGCGCGGCCGCGACGATCTGTGGCACGCCCAGCATCAGCGCGCGATTGAACACGCCGCCCAGCACCTTCACGTTGGCCACGCGCGGATCGCGCTTGAACCACACCGGGTGCGAGGTGCCTCCCCAGGGCAACGCCAGCGCCAGCTCGTGCTGACCGGGGATGGCGAGGTTGTAGAGGCCGGCATCGGGCTGATGCTCGACGTACTTGTTCTGCTCCAGGTAGTAGGCCTTGGCCATCGCGGCGTTGACCAGGATGGTCTGCGTCGATGCGATGGTCGGGCTGCCACCCCAGAACACGGCAATGTCCAGCGTGTCGAGGCCGGGCGTCTCCAGGCACAGCTGGGCTGCGATCTCGCCGGTGGTGTACATCTGCGCGATGCCTGGCGCCAACAGCAGCCCGGCATTGGCGAACTTCGTGCCCCACTCCTGCTCGAGCGTGATCAGCCAGTCCTGCTCACCGGTGGTGTCGGTGTAATGACACTTGGAAGCGAGGCAAGCCTGCACCACTTCGCCGCCGAACTTGGCGAAGGGACCCACGGTGTTGAGCACCACCGAGGCGCCCTTGAACAATTCAGTCAGCGCAGCCACAGTGTGCGGCACCTTAACCACCTCGTAGTCGGCGGTCTCGATGCCCGCTACATTCGACTTCATCGCGGCGTTGAGCTTCTCATTGCTGCGGCCGGCGGCGATGAAGGGGATGTTGTATTCGCGCAAATATTCACAGACCAGCCGGCCCGTATAGCCGGAAGCGCCATAGACGATGACGGGCTTCTTCTCGCTCATTGCGTTCCTCCGAAATGCTTGTTGTCGGCTTTGTCGTTACATGCCCATGCCGCCATCGACCGGCAGTCCGATGCCGGTGATGAAGCGCGCCTCGTTCGAGCACAGGAACACCGCGGCATCGCCGATGTCCGTGACCTCGGCGAGACGGCCGAGCGGGGTCTGCTCCACCACCGAGCCGACTGCGGCGTTGACGTCAGCCGCGAGCCCGACCTTGACGATGTCGTTGGCGAGCTGCATGCCCATGTCGGTCGGGATCAGGCCCGGATAGATGCAGTTTACGCGCACGCCGAAACCGAGCTTGCCGGCTTCCATCGCTCCGACCCGCGTCATGCGGTCAACCGCGGATTTGGTGCCCGAATAGACCGCGATGCTCGGGAAGGCGATCGTTGCCGCAACCGAGGCGATGTTGACGACGGCGCCGCCCTTGCCGGCCGGCCCGCCCGGGCGCATGGCACGGAAGGCGTGCTTCATGCCGAGCACGGTGCCAACGATATTGACGTCGCACATCCGCCGCGCGTCCTCGGCCTTGACCTCGGAGATCAGCGACGTGATCTCGATGCCGGCATTGTTGATCAGAATGTCGTAGCCGCCGAGGGTTGCGACGGTCTTGGCAACCGCCCGCTCCCATTGAGCGTCGTCGGTGACGTCGAGCTGGACGAAGCCCGTGGCGACGTCTTCCTTCGCGATGGCGGCTGCGCTGGCGCGGCCGGTCTCTTCCAGGATGTCGGCGATCATGATCGAGGCGCCGGCTCGCGCCAACGCTTGCGCGATGGCCGCGCCGATTCCTCTAGCACCGCCGGTGACCAGGGCTTTCCTGCCTGCAAGGCTCTTCCCACTCATGACGCACTCCTCCGTTGCTGGTGATCGATTCGTGCTGCGCCAATCGGCGCGCACCAGGTCAATGGGCGCAGGCCTTTCGGCGGCACCCAGCGAAGCGTTCCTCCATGGTCGGACGTCTTGACGACTGTCCAAATTCTTGGTGCGAACCTCCGCCAATATCTTGACACTTGTCAAGAACGAATTTGACAGTTGTCAAAGGAAGTGGTTGTGAGGGGATGGAGCATTCCGCGGTCGACGCGGTATAAGTCCTTGAAAGAACGGGACTGAGGAAGGGACGAGATGGCGCGGCAGGTGACGGGAGCGGCCCGGCGTGTGGCTGATGCGGCCGAGGTGCTGCGCGACGAGAAGTTCAACGCGCGGCGCGTCGAGCTTGCCGAGGCCGCGCTCGAAACGCTTGGAGAGCTCGGCTTCGCACGCACCAGCCTGCGCGAAATCGCGCAGAACTCGGCGTTCACGCACGGCGTGTTCCACTATTATTTCAGCGACAAGCTCGACCTGATCTGCTGCTGCGTCCGCCACTACAAGGCGAAGTGCGTGACGCGATATGACGATGTCGTCGCGACAGCAACGAGCCGCGACGAATTGACGGAGGGTTTCCTCGCCAAACTCGCAGCAACGCTGCAGAACGAAGCCCGTATGCACCGCCTTTGGTACGACCTGCGCTCGCAGGCGATGTTCGAGGCGGCGTTTCGCAAGGATGTACTCGAGATCGACAAGAGCCTGGAAGCGATGATCTGGCGCGTCGCCTCCCGCTATGCCGAGCTCGGCGGCAAGCGGCCGGCATCGTCGCCCGCCGCGCTCTATGCGCTGTTCGACGGTCTATTCCAAAGTGCGCTGCTTAAGCATCTCGCGGGTGACAAGACGGCGATTCCCGAACTGCTCGACGAAGTCCGGCGCCTGCTGCCGACGGTCTGCTGACGCGCACGAGCGGCGCCGGCGAAGGTTCTGCAGCGCACCGCTGAAGAAGCTGCGCTGCGTCCGGGGCACGAGAGCGGAGATGCGCGCTCTTTCGAGATGCATCACTTCAAAAAGCCGAGTCCTTCGCGCGCCGTGTCCACGGCCCATTGGTCGCCCGGCGGCAGCGCGAGCACGCTTTTGAAATCCGCGCGCGCCTTCGTGGCGTCGGACAGTTTCATGTAGAGGATGCCGCGATTGACGAGCGCGATCTGATTGCCGGGATCGAGCCGGATCGCCTCGTTGTAGTCGGCGAGCGCGCGGGCGTGCTCTCCGAGGTCGCGCAGCGTGCTGGCGCGATTGCTGTAGGCCATCGAATTTCCCGGCTGCAGCCGGATGCCCTCGTCGAAATCGGCAATGGCGCGACGATCATCGCCCTTCCTGCGCCAGGCGGCCGCACGAACGAAGTAGGCTTTCTCGAAGGAAGGCATGATCCTGGTAACGTCATCAAGCTCGCGGATGGCGCTGTCGGCGTCGTCCTTTTTCAGGAGAACGATGGCCCGGCAATAATGGCCGCCAGCACTCCCGGGCTCCAGACGGACGGCGGTGTTGCAGTCGTCGAGAGCCTCGTCGATCTCGCCCTTGTTGACATGGACGGTGCTTCGCAGCTCGTAAGGCCATGCGGCGGCGGGATTGCGCCGCATCGCCTCGTTGTAATCGGCGACGGCGTGATCGGAGTCGCGCTTCGCCGCATACGCTTCCCCTCTCATGACAAGAGCAAAGTAGGCTTGCTTGGGATTGCGTTCGATGGCCTCGGTAAGCGCGCCGATCGCCAGATCGAAGTCACGCTGGTTGAAATGTTCGAGGGCACGGGAGCTGTAAGACGGACCGTAGCCGGGATCGAGGCGAATGGCCTCGTTGTAATCGGCCAAAGCGCGATCCCGTTCGCCCTTCGCCGAATAGGCGCGGCCGCGACAGTTGTAAGCCCGCCCGAAATTCGGATCGATCCGTATCGCGGCGCTGCAGTCCTCGAAGGCGCGATCCTTGTCCCGCTTCATGTACCAGGCTTCGCCACGCAGCTCGTAAGCAACCGCATTTGTCGGATCAGCCGCGATGATCTCGGTCATTTCGGCGATGACGCGGTCGTTGGACGTATCGTCGGCATGAACGGCAACCGTCACGGCAATGGTGACAGAGCAAAGCAGACCGAAAATCCGGCCGATCGAACCGCAATTCATGGCTCAAAAAACCCTGCATCGAAGCCGCGCCGGGTCGCGCAACCGGGCGACGATCGAATCCGGCGGAGAAACATCACAGCGCCCGGCTGCGAAAATAAGTCGCAGACGGCGGGGCTTCGGTTCGAACGAGTGAGGGCCGCCTCTGCGGTCTCACCAGGCGTCGCATGTGGGTGTAAATGCCGTCACGAGATGCAGCGATTGTACCGCTACCGGGTGCTCTGAGACAGCACGACCTCGATCGGCGCCTGGTCGTTCAGCCCGAGGGGCGCGGCAGGATCAGGTGGAGTGGCGCCGCAGACCGGGTTGCCACCGGCCCCAAGCGAGCAGGCGCCCGCGTCGCGCGGAATGATCGCGAGCCGGCCGTCGACATAGGTGATGTCGTAGTTCGCGGATGTCAGCCCCGAGGCGGCGATGCCGTAGACCCCGGGATTTCGCGTGCCCTGGGCCGAGCCGCCGTAGACGAGCGTGCCGGACAGCGCGGACAGCCCCTCCCCGTTCACGAAGCCGGAATAGATCGCGCTGCCGCCGGAGAACGGCACGCCGTCGTAATTCTTCGTAACGCCGTTGACTGCAATGGTGAGCGGCGCCTTGTTGACGGTCAGCGAACCGTCGACATAGGTGATCACATAATTGGCCGAGGAGAGGCCCGACGCCGTCAGGTTGTAGCGGCCGGCATTCACCGCGCCCTGCGCCGTGCCGCCGTAGCTGAGCGTGCCCGACAGCACGGATGCAGTCTCGCCATTCATGAAGCCGGAATAAGCGACGCTGCCGCCGGAGAAGGCGAGGCCGTCATAGGTCTTGGACGCGTTGGCGCTGATGGTGAGCGGCGCCCTGTCGATAGTGAGGCCGACCGCGACCGAGCCGACATAGACCGCGCCGCCCGAGCCGGTCGCGTTGATAACGTCGGGGCCGCTGAGATTGTAGCTGCCCGCACCCAATGCGGTGGTGACTGCGCTGCCCCAGCCGAGCGTGACGCGATTGGCGTTCACGCCGGTCATCGTCAATCCGCCGAGCGAGGCCAGCGTGCCATAGGTGGTGCTGGCCGAGCCCGCGACGTTGACATAGGCATCGTAGACGGTGTCGCCGAACGCGCGCAGCACCGGCATGCCGTTGTTGGCGCCGCTGACGGACTTGCCCCAGACGGCGGCGAAGTCATAGCCGTTGGCGATGAAGGTGAAGGGATCGCGCAGCTGTGCCGTGGTGAGCATGCCGCCATCGCAGATGCCGCCGCCGAAGGATGCGCCACAGGCGGCGCTCTGCCCCGATGTCTCCCTGTTCGCGTAGCTTTGGGTGACGTCGCCGCCATCCCAATTCATCCCCACAATCGCGCCGACATTGCTGGCTCCCGACACGGTGCCCGCGAAGTAGCTTCGGCTCACGTGGCTTTCCTGATTCACCCCCACCAGCCCGCCGACCTCGGAATTTCCTGAAACCGCTCCCGTGGCGTAGGAATCGAGCACCCAAACGGCTTCATTGCTGTGCCCGACCAGCCCGCCAACCGAACGCGTTCCGGACACATTGCCGGTCGCGTAAGACTGGCTTATCTCAGCGCCGTACCAGCTGCCTCCCACCAGCCCGCCGACCGCATCGACACCGGACACGTTGCCGGTAGCGTAAGACCGATCCACCCGGCTGTACTGCTGGAACCCCACCAGTCCGCCGGCAGCTGTGCCTGTGCCGCCAACTGAGCCGGTGCCCGAAACATTGCCGGTGGCGTAACTGTCGGTGACGAGACCGAGGTTGCTGTACCCCAACAAGCCACCGACATTGATGCCGCCAGATACGGTACCTGTGGCATAAGAGTGGCTCACCGTACCAATGGCATAATCCGAGGGGCCCGGTCCCATCCACGTGCCGATATTGTACCCGATCAGCCCGCCAGCGCCGGCCCAGCTAGCGGACACGTTGCCAGTCGCATACGAGTTGAAGACGGACGAGGCGACGACGCGCCCTCCCAGCCCGCCGGCGGCGCCATAGCCCGCAACCGTACCGGTGGCATATGAGTTGCTGATCGTCGTGATATAAGCGTCGCCGACCAGCCCGCCGACCATGGCGCCGCTGCCGGTCACATTGCCGGTGTTGTAAACGTTGCTGATGGTGTTGTAAGCGACGCTGCTCGTGCCGCCGTAGACCCAGAGACCGCTCGACCCCACCAGCCCGCCGACGGCATTGTTGCCCGTCACGCTGCCACCTTCCAATCCGACATTGCGGATGGTTCCGCCATCGATGTAGCCGAACAGGCCGATGTTATCGCTGGACGGCCGGTTGATGGTCAGGTTGCTGATGCGGTGTCCGAGCCCGTCGAAAATGCCGGAAAAATAGCTGCTGATATCGCCGATGCCGCCGATCGGTGTGAAGCCGGCGCCACCATTCCAGCCCGCCGTGGCGCTGGCATCGATGTTCGCGCCCAGCACATAGTTGCCGGACCGGTTGGTGTTGATGTTCTGCAGGGCATTGACGTCGGTGATCACCGCATAGGTGATGGCGGCGTCAGATCCTTTCCGGGTCTGGAACAGGCTGCCCGCCGCCAGATTGACCGGCGCGTTGATGGTGTAGCCACCGGTGGCCGTGGTCTGTGCGTATTGCAGGACCAGGCCGTCACTGCTCGTCGTGCCGGTCGACGTCAGCGGCGCATTGATGACGATGTTGTTGTCGGCCCGCAGCGTCAGGATATGCGAGCCCCAGGTGACGGCGGAGTTGACCGTGACGTTGCCTTCATCGGTGCCGCTGCCCGAGGTCGTCACCGTCACGTCGCCGCTCGCGAGCGCGGTCTGCAAGGCCGCCGCGTAATTGGCGTCGATGGTGATGTTGACGGGGTCGATCAGCCAGCGTCCGCCCAGCGTGTCGACCTTCAGATCGGCGGCGAGATTGACCTTGGCGGCGGAGGTTTCGACCGAGCGGGCCCGCAGCGTGCCGCCGGCATTGACCTCGCCGTGCTTGGTGTCGCCGAGCAGCAGGATGCGGCCGTTCTTGCTGCCGATGCTCGCGGCCTGCACCACGCCGGTGTTGTTGACGACGCCCTTCATGGCGTCGCTGGCACCTTTGGCCGTGAGAACGGCAAGCCCGCCATCGGCGCGGATCAACCCCTTGTTCTCGACCAGGGTCTTGACGGTCGAGGCCTTGACCTCGACCGAGAGCAGGCCGTCACCATTGAAGTCGAGCAGCACGTCGGTGCCGGCGGCGAGCGCCGTGGTGCCGGTGATGGTGCCGGAATTGCTGACGCTCGGCGAGATCAGCGCCACCACCTTGCCGGAGATGCTGCCCTCATTGGTGATCGCGCCGCCGCTGCCGGTGAAATTGTAGCGGCCGGCGAGAAAATCAGCGTTGCTGATGCCGAGCGTGGAGGCGACGAAGCTGCCGGTCTGCACGCTGCCGGTCTTGCCGATGGCGATGCCGTTCGGATTGATCAGGAACACTTGGCCATTGGCGCTGAGGCTGCCGAGGATTTTTGAGGGGTCCTGGCCGACGACGCGGTTCAGCGCGACCGAGGATGCGCCGGGCTGATTGAAGGTCACGGAGCTGCCGGCGCCGATCGAAAAACTCTGCCAGTTGGCGATCATCCGGTCGCTCGACTGGTTGATCGTCATGGCATTACCGGACTGGCTGATCGTGGCCTGTCCCGACACGACCTGACCGCCGGTCGGCAGCGTCTGCGCCAGCGCCGGCGGCGTCAGCATCGTGGTCGCGGACAGCGCGATTGCGACTCGCATCCGCGGCAGGGTCGATGTCATCGCGTGCCCTCTCGAAACATCAGAAGCGAATGCCGGCTTGCAGCCAGAACTGGTCGCTGGCCCTCACGCCATCGGCATTGGCCCCGGTGATGATGGAACGGCCGGGATTGTCGCCCAGCGTATGGGCCCAGCTCGCCGATACGTTCAGCCTTTCGCGGCTCCAGCGCGCGGCAAGCCCGCCGCTGGCGAGCCCGTAATCGTTGCAACCGCACGCGGTGACTGCCGGAATGCCGTTCGGCGACACGTTGATCTTGACGTAGCCGCCGTCCAGGAAGCTCGCGAGTTGCAGGTTGCCGAACCGCACAGGCAGCGGCGCGTTGTAGCGAAGCTCCACCGTGCCGAGCACGCCCATGTCGCCGCGCGCCTCGCCGACTGGATAACCGCGCACGCCGAACGGCCCGCCCAGCGCAAAATCTTCCGAGGAATCGAGGTTCTTGTCCGCCCATTGTCCGTAAAGGCGACCGAACAGCGCGAAGTCGCCGGGCAATGCCTGAAGCCGGGCCACCGTCGCATTGATGCGATTGAACTGGCCCTGCGTCCTGAGCCCGGCCTGGTCGGCCGCGAGCGCACTCGGCACGCGCGAGAGATCGAGATCGCCAAACGTCCAGCTCACCGACCAGCTGGTGATGCCGCCGCCGAGCAAGGCATCGCGCCGGTCGCCGTTCAGGCTGAGCGTGCCGGAGATGGAGCGCTTGTCCTGCAGCGTCCCGGCGATGCTGTCGTCGACCAGCGCCTTCCAGGTCACCGTGCCTCCAAGCTGGAGGTTGAAATCGCGCGAGCGGATCAGGCTGTAGTCGACGCCGCCATTGGCGAAATGGGCAAAACCGGTGAGGCCGAGGGCGCGGCCGATGGCGTCGATATTGTGGTAGTCGAGATAGCCGTAGCTCGCATTGGCAATGAAGCCGCTGGCACCGACCGGCACGCTCGTCACCAGCGAGCCGTACTCCTGCCCTTGCGATACCGTGCCGGAGAGCCGCGTCAGGTCGCCGTAGCCGGACACATCGGTGAGCGAGATGAGCCCGTTGCCCTGCGCCTTGCCGACGTTGGAGCTGCCGTAATTGTCGGCCCAGAGGCCGCCCCCGACGACGGGCGCCTGCGCGACGGCGACGACGAGCTTGCTGGTGTTCGGCGCCTCGCCCGGCGCGAGCTTGGCATGCACCGACACGCCCGGCAGGTCGTTCATCCGCAACAGCGCGTCCTCGAGATCCTGCCGCGTCACGCCGTCCGGCTTGAGGCGACCCTCGATGATCGCGCGCAACAGGTCCTCACGCACGCGCACGCCCTTGGCGCGGTCGAGCGTGATGGTCTTGAGCGCACCCTCGGCGATCTCGATCGTGACGATGCCGTTGGTGATGTCCTGAGGCGGCAGCAGCGCGCGCGCCAGCAACCGGCCGCGGCCCTGGAGCACGGCCGTCACCTGATCGGCCAACGCATAGAGCCCTTTGATGCCGAGGCGCTTGCCGCGCACCGAGGCAACGAGTTGCTCGCGCTCGGCCTGTGGCAGCAGCTCCACCTTGCCGGTGAAGCGAACGCCCTTCACGATGATGCGCTCGCCCCGGTCGGGGATGGCGGCAGGCGCCTGCTGTGGTCGAATCTCGTCAGGGGCCGGCAGCCTTTCCTGCCGCTGCAACTCCTGCTGCCGCTGCATCTCCCGGAGCAGCGATCCGGCTTCCTGCGCGACGGCCGGGACTGCGGTACCTGCTATGACTAGCCCCACCACAATAGCCCTGCACTGCACCGCGCCAACCACTTTCATCCTATGGGCCCGACCTTCGGGCGATAGGTAACGACATCAGCGAAAGCGCAGGACGGCGCGTCGATCCAAGCGCCACTTGCGTTCCTGGCCGTCCTTAGCGGACGCCGACAAGGCGCGATGTGCCGGACGTCTCAAATGGGGAATTTTTTTTCGCGTTATCTTGCCGGTTGTTACGCGATCACGACATCCCGCGCGCATGCTACGGAGATGGCCGGCGTGCATTGGCAATAGCGTGGATCGATTCCGCTTCTCAGCGGACGACGAGGACAGGCGACGTTACGCCGCGGTCGCGGGCGGCAGCGCCAGCACCGAATAGATCGCCTGGGCGTCGCGCGAGGCGCGGAGCTTCTTGGCGATATCCTGGTCGCGCAGGAGACGGGCGATGCGGGCGAGCGCCTTGAGGTGATCGGCGCCGGCGCCTTCGGGCGCGAGCAGCAGGAAGACGAGATCGACCGGCTGACCGTCCATGGCCTCGAAATCGATCGGGCGATCGAGGCGCGCGAACAGGCCAAAGATCTTTTCCAGCTTGGGCAGCTTGCCGTGCGGAATGGCGACGCCGTAGCCGACCGCGGTGGTGCCGAGCTTCTCACGCTGCAGCAGCACCTCGAACACGGAGCGTTCGTTCTGCCCGGTCAGCTCGGCGGCCTTGGCCGCGAGCTCCTGCAGCGCCTGCTTCTTGCTGTTGACCTTCAATGCCGGGAGAATCGCCTCGGGTGCGACCAGATCGGTAATCGGCATGGAGGGTTTCCGAGGTGAATTAAACCGTCAGGTTCCGAATTGGCCAGCTTGGTCAAACCATGCCTGGCCGGCATCAAGAAGGTGAAGCAGGAGGGGGACTTAGCCCCGATCCTGATGTGGGGCGCTTCTACTCCAACGCAATCCCGGTGCCAACTGCTGCGTGCGGCTTTGCCCCGCTCATTGTTAAGGGCTGCGGTTGGTACGGGGGTCGGTTCCAGCCCTTAACCGTCCGGTTTGGCCCCCGGCGGGTCGATCCAGCCGACATTGCCGTCGGCCCGGCGGTAAATGATGTTCACCCGGCCGCTGGAGCCGTGCTGGAATACCAGGCAGGGCGCTCCGCTGAGGTCCAGCTCCATCACGGCCTCACTCACCGACAGCTGCTTCAGCGAGGTGGTGGCCTCGGCGATGATGACGGGACTGTAGCCGGTGATTTCGTCCTCATCCTCACCCTCGCCCGGCGCCTCCAGCACATAGCTCGTGGCATCGAGGGCGGCGAGAGCGGCGGAGGCGACATGGGCCTTGCGGGCCGAGCGGTCCTTGAGCCGGCTCTTGTAGCGCTTGAGCCGCTTCTCGATCATCAGGAGCGCCTGGTCGGCGCTGGCATAGGCATCCGGCGCGTTCGAATCGGCCTCCAGCGTAATTCCCGTATCAAGATGCAGGGCACAGTCGGTGCGGAAGCCGAAGCCATCCTTGCTCAGGGTGATGTGGCCGGAATAGTTCCCGTCGAAATATTTACGCAGGACCTCGTCGGTCCGATCGGTCACGCGGCCGCGCAGGGCGTCGCCGACGCTGACGCTCTTTCCCGAGATTCTGAGGGTCATGTGATGCCTCGCTTGGTTTTAAGTGCCCAGCTTGGATCGGTCTCGATGGGGTATCGAGAGTAGCGCGATTTCGCGTCAGCGCAATCAGGCCGGCTCGGTGTTGCGGGAGCGATCGGGCATTGCGGTGGAGAGGACGTTACCAAGAGCGCTCTGCTTGTCACGGCGGCGTTGCACCGAAGAGGGAATGCGCATGGCTTCGCGGTACTTCGCGACCGTGCGGCGGGCAATATCAATTCCCGAGGCGCGTAAGCGTTCCACGATGGTGTCGTCCGACAGGATCGCCGACGGCGCTTCCGAATCGATCAGCTGCTTGATGTGGTGGCGCACGGCCTCCGCGGAATGCGCCTCGCCGCCGTCGGCGGAGGCGATCGAGGCGGTGAAGAAATATTTCAATTCGAATGTGCCGCGATTTGTCGCCATGTACTTGTTGGCGGTAACGCGCGACACCGTCGATTCATGCATCTGGATGGCGTCGGCAACGGCCTTCAGATTCAGCGGCCGCAGGTGCGCCACGCCGTGGGTGAAGAAGCCGTCCTGCTGGCGCACGATTTCCGTCGCAACTTTCAGGATGGTGCGGGCGCGCTGATCGAGCGCGCGCACCAGCCAGGTCGCGTTCTGGAGCGCGTCGGTGAAATAGGACTTGTCGCCGTCCTTGCCGATCTTCTTCGACAGCTCGGAATAATAGGTCTGGTTGACCAGCACGCGCGGCAAGGTGTCGCTGTTGAGCTCGACATGCCAGCCGCCATCCGGGCCCGGGCGGACGTAGACGTCGGGCACCATGGTCTGGAGCCGCGCCGAGCCGAACTTCATGCCGGGCTTGGGATTGAGGCGGCGGATCTCGCCGATCATGTCGGCGATGTCCTCGTCATCGACGCCGCAGAGCTTGCGCAGCGAAGCGATGTCGCGCTTCGCGAGCAGATCGAGGTGCTCGACGAGGGCCTGCATCGCCGGGTCGTAGCGGTCGAGCTCGCGGAGCTGGATCGCCAGGCATTCGCTCAAATTGCGCGCGCAGACGCCGGGCGGATCGAATTTTTGCAGCACGGCAAGGACGTCCTCGACGTCGGCTTGCGATGCGCCGAGACGCTCGGCGGCCTGGCCGAGATCCGGCGGCAGATAGCCGGCCTCGTCGACGAGGTCGATCAGGTACTGACCGATCATGCGCTGCGCCGGGCCGGTGAAGGCGACCGAGAGCTGCTCGGCAAGATGGTCGCCGAGCGTGATCTCCGCGGCGACGAAGGCTTCGAGATTGTAGTCCTCGTCGCCGGAGGCCCCGCCGCCCCATTCAGTATAGGTGGTCGGCGCCGCATCCTGGGCGTTGCGCGCGGCGGCCTCGGCCGGTTCCTCGGAGAAGACGTTGTCCAGGCCCGTATCCAGGGTCTGCTCAATCTCGGCGCGGGTGCCGAGATCCTTGCTCATCCATTCTTCCTGGCCCGGCTCGAACGCCTCGCCCGGACCGCCGCCCGGCTCGTCGTTGTGGCCCCCGTCGGAATCGCTGAACTGGCCGGTCTCGGCCGGGGCCTCACCCGCGGGCGGCTCGTCGTTGGCCCGCTCCAGCAGGGGGTTCCGCTCGAGTTCCTCCTCCACGAAGGTCGTGAGATCGAGATTGGACAATTGCAGCAGCTTGATCGCCTGCATCAACTGCGGCGTCATAACCAGCGACTGCGATTGCCGGAACTCTAATCTCTGCGTGAGCGCCATGAAGCAAGAACCGATCCCAAAAGTTGGTCCGATTTTTGCTTATCCTAGTCCGAGCCTGATGTACACGGCTTGACGAAATCGAAAAACGGGCTAGAGGCGGAATTCCTCGCCAAGGTAAAGCCGGCGAACGTCGGGATCGGCGACGATCTCATCCGGGCTACCCTCGGTCAAAATTTCACCGGCATAGACGATATAGGCGCGATCGGTCAGGCCGAGCGTCTCGCGCACATTGTGGTCGGTGATCAGCACGCCGATGCCGCGGTTGGTGAGATGGCGGACGAGGTCCTGAATGTCGCCGACCGCGATTGGATCGATGCCGGCGAAGGGCTCGTCGAGCAGCATGTAGTTCGGACGCGTCGCCAGCGCGCGCGCGATCTCGACGCGGCGGCGCTCGCCGCCCGACAGCGCGATCGACGGCGATTTCCTCAAGCGCGTGATGTTGAATTCGTCAAGCAGCGAGTCGAGCTGCTGCTCGCGCTTCTTGCGCGAGGGCTCGACCACTTCGAGCACCGCGCGGATGTTCTGCTCGACGGTGAGGCCGCGAAAGATCGAGGCTTCCTGCGGCAGATAGCCGATGCCGAGCCGCGCGCGCTGATACATCGGCAGCTTGGTGACGTCGTGGCTGTCGAGCTCGATCGCGCCGCGATCGGGCTTGATCAGGCCGGTGATCATGTAGAACACGGTGGTCTTGCCGGCGCCGTTCGGGCCGAGCAGGCCGACCGCTTCGCCGCGGCGCACATAGATGCTGACGCCGCGCACCACCTGGCGGCTGCCAAAGCTCTTCTCCACACTATGCACAGCCAGGTAGCCTGGCCGCTTCAGAAGCTGCGGCCCGCCGGCGCCGTTGGGCCTGCTGGCGGCCCTCACGGGATGCCCCGCCTGGGCACGCGGCGGTTCGGTCTGGTAGTCGGCTTGGTAGTCGGCCTGGAAATGGTCGGGCGCGCGCATCGGCTGGTCACGGGCGATCGGCGATGCATCGCGCACCGGGCTGGGCACGAGACCGCCGACGCTGTCACCGAGGGCGGTGATGTCCTGGCGCGCAAATCCTGGCCGGCCGCGCTTGGCGGGGCGCCGACGGAACATGCTGAAGAGATCGACCATCCCGCCTTCTAGCCTTTCACGACAATCCTGCGCGATGATCCGCGCGTGATCCCGCGATCTGCCGCACCGGCCTTGCGATTCGCCAGCACAGCATGAGTGAAGGGATGTCTCATGCCCAGTGAAACACGCCCGAAAAGCGGCGAACCCCGCTTGGAAAGCCCTTCGCGCTAGATACAGCCTCGCCGGGCAAGCTTCAACCTCGGATCGGGAGAATCTGGCCCAAGCACTTGAAGTTACTGCAGGAATTTACTTTTGCTTGCCCGCGCCGGGCAATTGCATCGGCGGCGCCGCGGCGGGCTTGCCAGGGCTCCCCGATCCGCAATCATTGCTGCCACCCTGCGGCAGCAATGCCTGCACTCTGCCGGTGTCGGATTCCACCCGTGAGACACCTGTGGTCATGTCGACCGCCAGACGGTCGCCGCGCAGCACGTTCCTGCACTGCGTCAGGACGACGCCGCCGAGCATGGTGATGAGGTTGGTCTTGGTGTCGAACACGGCGGTCTCGCCGGTCACCACCTGGTCCTTCTGCGTGACGACGACATTGCCGCGCGCTTCCAGCCGCTTGATCGAGGAGCTGCCGCCGGGGCCCGGCGTCGCCGACTGCATCGGGGCTGCCTTCGCCCCTTTCGCAGGTGCAGGCTGCGGCGTGGCCGGCTTGTCCCCGCCCGAATCGTAAAACACCACGAGCGTCTTCGACGTCATGGTGGTGTCGCCCTGGATGACCTTCACGTTGCCTGAGAAGGTTGCCTCCTTCTTCTTGTCGCGCATCTCGAGCGAGGCGGCTTCGATCTGGATCGGCTGGTCGCGGTTTTGCGAAAACCCCTGCATTGCGTTGGGCACGCCTTGCATCGTGCTCTGTGCGACAGCCGCACCGGTTGCGACCAGCGCGACGCCGACGGCGAGCGCGGCTGCACCGAGAATGGCGCACCGCTTGTCTTCGTTGCGCGAAAAGAATCTCATCATGAAAATCACTTTGAATTGGCAGACTTGTTCTGCGGCGTGCGTGTCTTCACAGGCGGCGCGGGCTGCTCGGCCGGCGCAGGCTGGGCGACGGCGGGATCATCCAGCTTGTCCAGATGCATCACCACATTGCCCTCGAAGCGGATGACGTCGCCGCCTTCCGTGATCCGCAGCCGGTCGGCGGTCAGCGTTCCGTTGGTCAGCTTGACGTCGACATGGTCATCCGAGGAGACCGTTCCCTTGCCCATGTCGACGAACGCCGAGTTCAGCCGCGCCTCGTAGCCGGTCGAGGTGCGCAGGAAGATGTCCTTGTGCAGGTCGAGCTGCTGCTGCTTGTTGTCGAAGCGGCCGGTGCGGGCATCGAGCAGCAGAGTCGATTTGTCTTCCATCAGCACCTTCGCGCGCAAATCATTGAGATCGACATGGTCAGGATCGGTGATGTCCTGCGTCGCGGTCTTGGCCCAGAGCTCGTAGGGCCGCTGGTCCGGCGTGAAGCCCGCCAGATGCGGCGATTCCATCGTGATCTTGGTGCCTGTCACCACGAGATTTCCGGAGTCGAGCTTGATGGGGATCTGGAACGGATTGAGGAAGGTCGAGACGGCGACGATCGCGGCCATGGACGCGGCCACCGTCACCGGCACCGCGATGCGCAGAATCCGCACCAGGCGGCTGTGGCGCGCCGCGCTGGCAAACTTCGCCGCAAGCGCGGCGTCGTAGGTTGGATTCTGGGCCGAATTCACCTGAGCTCCCGAGGTGTCGCTCGTCTCGTCCGGTTGAGGGCGCACGGCATTGTATCCGGCGCCGCTTGAATATGCAGCCTGCGACAGGCCGCACGAAAGTGTCCGAAACGGGGCGGCAGCCCTAAGCTAGCAGCGGCGGGAGGCCTCAGGAATGCGCGAAAATGTCCTCTTCCGCCCAGCCCTGGAGGTCGAGCAGGGCGCGGGTCGGCAGGAAGTCGAAACAGGCTTTTGCCAGCGCGGTGCGGCCCTCCCGCACCAGCATGGCGTCGAGCCGCTCGCGCAGGGCATGAAGGTGCAGCACGTCGGAAGCGGCGTAGGCGAGCTGCGGCTCGGTCAGGCTGTCGGAACCCCAGTCGCTCGATTGCTGCTGCTTGGAGAGGTCGACATTGAGCACCTCGCGCACGAGGTCCTTGAGACCATGCCGGTCGGTGTAGGTGCGGGTCAGGCGGGAGGCAATCTTCGTGCAATAAATCGGGCCGGTCATGACGCCGAAGGTCTGGTACAGCACCGCGACGTCGAACCGCGCGAAGTGGAAGATCTTCGTGATCGCGGGATTGGCCAGCAGGGCCTTCAGGTTCGGCGCGTCGGTGTGGCCCTTGGGGATCTGCACCACGTCGGCGCTGCCGTCGCCGGGCGAGAGCTGCACCACGCAGAGCCGGTCGCGGTGCGGGTTCAGTCCCATGGTCTCGGTGTCGATCGCCACCGCTGTGGTGTAGCGGGACAGGTCGGGCAGGTCGCCGCGATGCAGGCGTACGGTCATGGTGTTTCAAAACCTCAATCGAATTGGTCGGTCGGCATCATAAGCTAATCGGATTGCCCGCGATGTAGCCACTGGCGGCGGGCCGCGCAAGCGGCAGCTGTTCCGCCGGGGCGCGGTCAGATCGCCGCCAGCATGATGCAGATCATCGCCGCCACCGTCGCGCGGCTGGCGCCATCGCGAAAAGTGTAGAGAATCGGATCGTCGGGCATCTCGCGGCGATGCGCCATCATCAGGGCGCGGCCGAACCAGTAGAGCAGCAACGGGTTGAGCAGCCACAGCATCCAGGGACGGCTGTAGAGCGGCGTCACCGCGGAGGAGGAGACGTAGAGCGAGAACACGGTCACCGCGTTCATGGCGCTCGCCGCCGCCATCGCGCCGATGATGTGCAGGTCGGTGATCCTGTAATCGCGGTTGGAGGGATCGGCGAGGCCGGCGCTCTCGCGCATGCTGAGCTCGCTGAAGCGCTTGATCAGCGCCAACGAGGTGAACACGAACAGCGAGAAGATCAGCAGCCATTCCGAGAGCACCACGCCGACACCGACCGCGCCGGCGATGATGCGCAGCGTGTAGAGGCCGGCGAGCGTCACGACGTCGACCAGCATCTTGCGCTTGAGCGCGAGCGAATAGGCGATGGTGGTGGCGAGATAGCCGCCGAGCACGGCGAGGAACAAGGGCGAGATGCAGAGGGAGGCTGCGACCGCGAGCAGCCACAGCGCGGGAACCGCAAGCAGCGCCGAGGACATCGGCAGCCGACCTGCCGCGAGCGCGCGATGGCGCTTGGTCGGATGCTGCCGGTCGGCGGCAAGATCGAGCAGATCGTTCATCAGATAGGCGCCCGACGCGCAGGCCGAGAACGCCATGAACGCCAGCAATGCGTAGCCGAGCGTCGCAAGATTCATCTGATGCGCGGTGATCGCCGGCACGAACACCAGCGTGTTCTTGGCGTATTGATAGACGCGCAGCGCCTGCGCCCAGGTTTTGAGGCTGGCACGGCTGCTGCCGAGCGTCTCGATGCGCTCCATGGAGGCGGGATCGAACGGCAGCTTCCCGCCCGCAGAAAGATCAGCCGGCGCAACGACACCGTCAAAGCCGAGATGGGCGGCAATGCCGGCGGCATGGCGGGCAAAGCGGCCGGCAACCAGATAGATCTTCCCGCCCCGCGCCCGCGCCGCCAGCGCCTGGTTCAGCACGTCGGCATCATAGGGCAGATGGGCGTAGTCGAGCTCGGCCCGCGCCAGGATATCCGTGAGCGCCGCCATGCCCGGGCGTCCGCCCGCGCCGAAGCGGGCCAGCATACGGCCGGGGCTGGAGAACAGCGCTTCCAGCAGCAGTTCGGAACGGAGCAGGGCGCCTTCGAGATCGATGACGAGCGTCCGCGCAGCCGCCGGCACTGCCGACGGCTCAGGCGCGCTGGAAACGTACTGCCAGGCAGGCTGCTCCATTCGAAAACGCTCTTGTTTGCCGCAAAATGACCGGCTCCAGGAAAGCGGGCGGCCAAGGAGCAGGGAAATGGACGGCAGCGAGCCTAGGAGGCATTCGCTAAGGCTGGCTTAACCCGAGATTGGCGGCAACCCGGTTCGCCAACCTGTCATTCCGCCGACATCGCGGTACTCGATTATGTTATGATTAACATAAACCCGCAGCATCCTACGCGTCCGCCGCAGAGCAAACCTCGTTTCCGGTGGACCGTCGTCGCGATCCCGAGCGGCCGGCAATATTTTGTTCGGGGCGCCGGAATTCTGAGCATCGCTTATGGTGCGACGATCAACGGCGCGGTCGTGGCCGACGGTGGCACCGAATATGCCGGCGGGCTCGCCAACGGCGCCGATTTCGACGGGGCGGCGGCAGCGACGCTCATCCTCGACGACCCCTCGCTGTTCGCCGGAACGATCGTGAACTTCGGGTCCGGCGACCGGATCGATTTCCGCAACGTCACGAGCGCCAGCATTGACGGCACAGGTCATCTGAACATGACGACGACAGCTGGCAATTATTCCTGGGCCTTGCTCGGACAGCATGCCGCCGCGGAGTTCACGCCCACGAGCGACGGTGTCGGCGGAACGGTGCTGGTCTATCAGCCGGTGGACATGACTCACACGATCAGCGTGGTCATCGAGGCCTAGTGGTCTCTCAATCACTCCAGCAGCGGAACTGCAGTCCGAGCAGGTCGTAACGGACCCGAAGATAGCCGTCGGGACCATGCACCACGGCATTGGGCACGATCCGCTCGACCTCCTGGGCCATCACACCGACATAAAACGTGTCGTCCCAGAGATAGCGAAACCGGTAGAGGCAGATGCCGCTGTCGAGGCATCCGAGCCGCGAGATATCGCGCTTGAGCCGCCTGTCGGACGTGACCGGCGGTGGAGGCGTTGGCGGCAGGGTCGGAACCACCGCCGGCACGGGCTGCGGCGGAGGCGGTCCGTATTTGTCGTAGGACCGCTCGATCGACCTAGGGGTGCTCGTGTCCTGGCTGTCGCCGCGGCTCTGCGAGACCGGCGCGCCGGTGGAGGATATTTTGGGCTGTGTGAAAATGATCGCGCGCTGGCGCATCGACCTGGCGAGCCCGCCGTTGACGCATCCACCACCTGCAGTCCTGCCCTCGGGGCATCGCGTTTGAGCCTGCGCCGGATCGGACATCGACAGGCCGGCGACGAATGCCGCGGCGAGAGCAAGACCGTTCCATCCGATAATGTGTCGCGTCAAAATTTCATGCTCCCGCCCAACATCGCGATCCAGCCGCGAACGCGAAGGTCCGGCGTCAGTTCAGTGTGGTTCTCATTGATCCAGAAGTGCTCCGCGCTCGCCTTCAACGACGTCCCTTCGCTGATCGCGTACTGCGCGGAGCCCCCTGTCCCGATGCGGGTCTTTGCCGGGATGAACTGCTGCGTGACCGGATTGTAGGAATTTTGATCGCGCCGCATGTAGTTCACCATCGGCGCCACGGTCCAGTTGCCGCTCGCAAAGCTTTGCTCGAGGCGGTACCGATACACGGCGCTATTGGAGCGGAACGACTCGGGGATGACGGCCATCAGAGCCGGATCGAGAACCCTGTTCTTCTCTGCATTCGTCCATGTCGCCGTGAATGTCGTGCTCGACGATTGCGTCCATGAATATCCGACCGTGGCGGACAATGTGTAGCGGTCGCCGAGCACATAGGATGCGACGTGATCGAGGTAGGTCGTGGTTTCGTGGGCATAGGACGCCGAAGCCAGCAGGATCAGCTTCGTCTGCTGGTAACCGAGCGATGCAGTCTGCGTTGCGATCCGGCCCGGCCCCACCAGTGTGGTTGCCTGCTCCAGAGTCGGGGGATCGAGCAGCGCCTCCATACGATATCCGCCGCGCCAGGTGTAGCCGGAGCCAAATGTCAGGATCAGCGCATCCAAGATGGGGATGTTGACGCCGACGGTCGGGCCGACGTTCAATCCTTCGCCGAACGTTGCGAGATCGACGATGTCAGGATCCATCCGCGCATTTGCCGCGATGCCGTAGAGCGCTGTCGTCCCGGTGGGAAGGTTCAGGTTCATGGCGATGAAAGGCTGAAGGCCGGGAATGCCGAGATAGGTTGCCGTCCCCGAGACGACCGTATCGGTCGTGGTCGCCAACGTACCGCTCAATCCGGGCGTTGATTGCCGCGACCAGACAGAGCCGCCCTTGGCCAGCAGCTCGAGTTTCATGCTCTCAAGCGGCTGCCCGGTCGCTTGCATCGTCAGCGGTGCATAGAGCTGCGCGCCGGCGCCTGGCGATGTCGAGCCGCCGGCGGGAAAACCTCTCGTTCCGCTCCAGCTGGAATAGCGCAACTCCTGATCGGCACTCAGAGACCAGTTCGGATGCGCAGATTCCGCGGCGTTCGCTGCGGAGGAGATCGCTGCCGCACAAATGATCGCCAGTACTGCCAAAGACGGGAGCGCGTCTGAGCCTCGTGATGGAGCGTATTTCCATCCTTCTCGAACGTGTGGGCGCGCGCGCATGGGGAGCTTACAAGAGCTACAGCTGGAATAGATCGGATCGAAGCGAGGCCGCCAGAGCCGCGGCGACCTCGCTGTTCAATACGCGGGAGCGACGGTTACGGCTTTTTGCCGGTCGTAGGTGCAGGCGGCTTCGGCGGGGGGGCAGGCTTGGCTGGTGGCGCAGGTGGTATGCCCTTCCTTGCTGCCACGTCGGCCAGCGACGGAGACATCCTGTAAGCCGCAGCCGGGCCTGCCGTGGTCGCAGCGAGCAGAGCCGCCGCGATCATCATTCGAAACATCATGATCCTGATTTCCTTTTTGAGTTCCGTCCGGGAGCAATCCAGAATTCCAGCCGATGACGGTCGCGGCTGCGAATCTGTTGGCCGCGCGGCTGCGCCGGTGCGGCTGTTTGGTGCCTCATGGTGACTTCTTCTGCGCAGACGCGGCCGACTTCACGGCAGCCGCCTGGGCTTGCGGCTGCGGGGGTGCGGCTTCCGGCGTGGCGATAGCGATCCCGAACAGTCGCCATTGTCCGGCGGCGATCTGAAACACGAGATCGAACTTGATCTGCTGCGGCTGGGTCGGAATGTAACCGGCAAGGCGCAGCATTCCGCGCTGGTCGAGCGATGGCGCTTCGGTGAATTGCGGCGGCAGCAATGCCGCGCCGTACAGATCGAAATTGCGACGCCGCAGGTCGAGAAAATTCAGCCCGAGATCGGCGGCGGTATTGCGCGCCTGGAAATCGGGCGCGGCGAGATCGCGCAGCACGGTGTAATTGCCGGTGCGGTTGGCATCATTGAGCGTAAGCAGCGTCGAACGGATCAGATAGAGCGCCTGCTCCAACGTGACAGGCAGCGACGGCTGCGCGGGCGTGGCCGCAGGCGCAAGCGTTTTCTGTTGAGCTTCCGCCCGGTCGTTGCTGCACGACAGCAGCAGCGCCAGCGCAATCAGGGCACGCGCAATCAATTGCATGGACTGGCCGCGCCCGCCTTCACCAGCCGACGCGCATTCCGACACGTCCGCCCAATCCGCCGCCGTTCGTGCCGTAGGTCAGGCCGCCGCTGGCCTGCACATGCTCGCTGACGCGGACCGCGGCGCTCATGGAGAGCGCATTGGTGTTCTGGAACGTGCCCCAGTTCGCGGTGACCGCGATCTTCTCGGACGGCATTAGCCACGGCGAACCGGACATCGCAAAAGCCATCGCAACACCGTTGATCGCCTTGCCGGTCTTGCCGTCGAGCTCATTCAGGCGCGCATTGATGCCGGCGAGTTGATTGTTGATGCCTGCGATATCGCCGGAGCTAGCAAGCCCGAGCGCGGCCAGCGACGTCGAGGCGAGATTGCCGGCCGCATCCGTGGTGACGAGTTGCGTCGGCCCGGACTGCGCAGCCGTGCTCGCGGCCGAGGCGATGCCGGCCATCGTGTAGGTGTTGGTCGCGGTGCCGTAGACCTGCTGATTGGCGCGCGTCGCGGTGGCGCCGTTGCCGATCGCGGCGGAGTTCGCGAAGGTCGCCGACGCGCCATTGCCGAAAGCCGACGAGTTCGCGCCGGTGGCGTTGGAGCCATTGCCCACCGCGGTATTGGCGACGCCGTTTCCGCTGGCGTTGGCGTTGAGGCCCACCGCGACGTTGGCGCTACCGGTGCCGTTAGCCAGGGCGCCTGCTCCGGTTGCGACATTTCCCGAATTGGCGCCGCTCGCATTGGAGAGATAGCCGCTCGCCGCGTTGAAGCTGCTCGCGCCACTGGCGTTGGCGCCGTCGCCGGTCGCGACGTTTCGGCTTCCGGCGCCACTCGCGTTGGCGTTCAAGCCGGTCGCGACGTTGGAGCTGATATTGCCGCTGGCGTTGGCGTTGGTCCCGGACGCAATGTTGTTGCTGGCGTTGCCGACGGCATTGGTGTTCGACCCGGCCGCGATATTGCCGCTGCCGTCGCCACTGGCGTGGGCGCTGGACCCGGTCGCGAGGTTTTTGCTGCCGTCGCCGCTGGCAATGGCGTCAAAGCCGCTCGCGGTATTGGAGCTGTTGTTGCCGTTGGCGAGGGCTTCTCCGATCGCGGTGTTGACGCTGTTGTTGCCGCTGGAATTGGCGTTGTCCCCGACCGCGGTATTGACGCTGCTGTTGCCGCTGGCGTTGGCGAGGCCGACGGCGATATTGCCACTGACGTTGCCGCTGGCGTTTGCGCCAGTTCCGATTGCACTGTTATTGCCGCCGGTGCCGGTCGCATTGGCATTGGTTCCGCAGGCGAAATTGCCGCCCGATCCGGTTGCCGTCGCACCTTGGGCGGAGGCAGCAGTATCGACGCACACGAACTGGGCCCGGGCTTGCGGAGCGTACGCGCCGGTCGCGATCGCGGCGATGAGCCCGGTTGCAAGGAAGGCGGCTGCTCGCGTTCGGAATACGACTGAAATATTCATGTTTAGTCCCCCACTATCTCCCCAATTCGCCATAGGAGAGCGCGCGTCGCGGAGCGTTTGTAGGCGGGCGCCGTCAATGCCGGCGTCAATCGAGCGTGACAGCAGCGTGACTCTTGCTTTGCGCGACATTCAAACTACGTCAAAGCGTGTAAGGTGTGTTTCCGGGGCCACAATTGCCGTGCCGTGCTTGCTATTGGAATGAGAGACAGCGTGCAGCTTCCGAGATTTGGTCTTTCGCTGTTCGGGCGCTTTGAACTGACCACAAACGACGGCGTGATCCCGGTGCCCGGCAGGAAGCTCGCTGGATTGCTGGCCTACCTGGCCTGCACAGCGCCCCACCCCCAGCCGCGAGAAAGGCTGGCGAACCTGCTCTGGGGCTCGCATTTCGAGACCCAAGCCCGGCAGAATTTGCGCCAGAGCCTTGTGCGACTACGCCGGATTCTGGGCCAGGACTCCCTTTTCAGCGACGACAACGATGTCTGGCTCGCGCCGGGCGTGATCGACTGCGATGCGGTCCGCTTCGAGAGCTTGATTGTCGAGGGAAGCCGCGCATCGCTGGCTGCGGCTGCCGATCTCCATCGCAATCCGCTGCTGACGGATTTGAACATCGAGGAAGACGCATGGTCGGAATGGCGCGACCAGCAGCGAGAGCGACTGGCAGGCCTTGCGGTCGATTCCATGGTCCGGCACGGCCAGCATGCGTTGCAATCAGGAAATGCGGAATCCGCGCTCAGGAATGCCAACCGCGCCATCGCGGTGAATGGCCTGCGCGAGGACGCCCATCGATTGATGGTCCAGGCGCTCGCCGCCACCGGGCGCAAGGCCGAAGCGCTCAAGCACTACCAGGACCTGGTCACGCTGCTCAGGCGCGAACTGAACACCGAGCCCGACGCGGTGACCCAGTCGCTCGCCGCGCAACTCCGCAACACCAGACCATCCGGCACGGCACGCGCACGTGAGCCCGAGCGGGAGACCGAAGCCGTAGCTGACGCAGCACCCGACGCCGATGCGCCACCGCTATCGCTCCAGCCGCGCGGCCGCCAGCAGCGCCAGCTGACGATCATGGCTTGCCATCTCGTCGGCGACATGCCGCTGTCCGCAGCCCGCGACCCCGAGGACGTCCATGATCAGATCGTCGCCTTCCATCAACTGGCCGCTGGTATTGCAGCGCAATTCCACGGTTTCGTTGCCCAGCACCAGGGCAATGGTGTCCTGATCTATTTTGGCTATCCCGCAGCCCGCGAGCACGATTCCGAGCGTGCCGTGCGGGCCGGCCTTGCCCTTGTCGACGCTGTCCCGACCTTGAGTGCGCCGGCCGGCGCTACGCTTCAGGCAAGCGTAGGGATCGCAACGGGCCTTGTCGTGATCGGCGAAAGACCCGGGCCCGGCGATATGCGGCAGCATGTTGCGATCGGCGACACGCCTGACCTGGCGACGCGGTTGCAGACCGCGGCCGCGCCGGGCGAGGTCGCGATCGCAGCCGGCACGCGGCGGCTGCTTGGGCAATTGTTCGACACGCGCGCGCTTCCGGATCTCGAGGTCAAGGGACTGCGAGAGCCGGTGCCCGCGTGGCAGGTGCTCGGCGAGGCTGTGGGCGTCAGCCGTTTCGATGCGCGGCGCGCCGATTCACTGTCCGCGCTCGTCGGTCGCCAGGAAGAGATCGAGCTGCTGCTGCGCCGCTGGAATCAGGCGAAGTCCGGTGCGGGCCGCGTGGTGCTGATCTCGGGCGAGCCCGGCATCGGCAAGTCGCGCATCGTCGAGAGCGTGTTGACGAGACTCGAGGACGAGCAACACAGCCGCTTGCGCTATTATTGCTCTCCGCATCATGCGCACAGCGCGCTCTACCCGCTCATCATTCAGCTTGAACGGGCTGCCAATTTCGAACCCGGCAGCAGTGCCGGCGCGCGGATAGACAGGCTGGAAGCCCTGCTCGCGCCCGCAACGAAAAATCTGACCCGCGATGTCGCGCTGATCGCCGAGCTTCTCGGCGTGCCCTCGGGCGGACGCTATCCGGCCCTCGCGATCTCCCCGCAGGAGAAGCGGGAGATGACCCTCAATGCACTGCTCAACCAGCTTTCAGCCGGAACGGTGCAGACACCGGGGCTGATCGTGATCGAGGACGCGCACTGGATCGACCCGACATCGCTCGACCTGCTCGACGCGATCGCGGCTCGCGCCGCAAATCTGCCGCTGCTGTTGCTTATCACCATCAGGCCGGAATTCCAGCCTTCCTGGATCGGCCAGCCACATGTGACGCTGCTGCCCCTCGGCCGCCTTGGCCGCAGCGACAGCGCCGGCATCATTGATGACGTCGCGGGAGGCAAGCCTCTCCCCGAGCCCGTCGTCGAGCAGATACTGTCGCGCGCCGACGGCATCCCGCTGTTCGTCGAGGAGTTGACCCGCACGCTGATTGAGCAGGAGCTGTTGCGCGAGGCATCCGACAGCGAAGGGCCGGAGGGGTCGCGGCGGTCGCTCGCCATTCCGGCGACGTTGCAGGCCTCGCTGGCCGCTCGCCTCGATCTGCTCGGCGCGGTGAAGGACGTGGCTTCGATCGGCGCTTCGATCGGGCGGGAGTTCTCCTACGAGCTGATCGCTGCAATATCCGCGCTGCCCCCTGTCGATCTGGACGCCGCGCTTGAACGGCTGACGGCCTCCGGCCTCGTCAGCCGTCGCGGCTCGCCGCCGCAGGCGAGCTACTCGTTCAAGCACGCGCTGGTCCAGGAGGCCGCCTATGTCGCGATGCTGAGGAGCCGCAGGCAGCAATTGCATGCGGATATCGCGAACACACTCATCGAAAGCTTCCCGGCACTGGCCGAAACCCAACCCGAGATCGTTGCCCATCATTTCGCCGAGGCCGCGCGTGCCCGCGAGGCGACCGACCACTGGATCAAGGCGGGGCGACTCGCACATGCGCGATGGGCCAACCGCGAAGCGGCCAGTTTCTTCGAACGGGGGCTGCGCTGTCTCGCGACGCTGCCGCAGACCCGGGACACAATGGAGCAGGCGATCGATCTCAGGTTCGACCTGAAGACCTCGCTGTTTCCACTCGGCCAGTTCGCGCGCATCGTCGGCTATCTTCGCGAGGCCGAAGCGCTGGCCAGAGATCTCGACGATCCCGGACGGCTTTGCCTCGCGTCCGTTCACATGTGCCAGACCCTCAGCCTGAGCGGCCATCCACAGGACGCCGTCAAGTTCGGGCGGGACGCCCATCGTCTCGCAGAGCAGCTCGGCGAGCTTTCGCTCCGCATCTCGGCATCGCTGTTTCTCGGGCTCGCCTGCTTCTCGACGCTGCACTACGGCGAGTCGGAATCTCATTATCTCAACGTGCTGGAACTGCTCGACGGCGACGCAAGCCTCCAGCAATTTTCCCTCGCCGGATTTCCGGCGGTGACCGCCCACGGTTTTCTCGCTCGCATCTATGCCGACCAGGGCAAGTTCGCGCGCGGGATCGCTCACGGCGAGGAAGGCATACGCCTCGCCGAGGCGGTCGATCACCCCTATAGCCTCGGCATCGTCAGCTGGTGTTTTGCCGATCTGCTGGCGTCCCGGGGAGAGCTGAACCGCGCAGTCGTGGTGCTGGAGCGCGGACTGGCGGTGGCGCGCGAGTGGAACCTGCCGTTCCTCGTCGCAGGCAATTCCGGCAGCCTTGGCCACGCTTATGCCCTGCTGGGGCGAACGGCCGAAGGCCTGCCGCTGATGGAGCAGGCGCTGAGGGTCTTCGAGAAGATGGGGCATCGATTTGCCCAGGCGCTGTTTCTGTCGCCTTTGGGCGAAGCATACCTGTTCGCGGGCCGGCAGGCGGATGCTCTCAGGGCTGCCGGACGGGCGCTGACGCTGGCCCGTGAAAATGGCCAGCGGAGCGGCGAGGCGGCCGCCCTGCGCCTTCTGGGCGAGGCTTCCAGCGGCGACAGCTCCCCGGACCAGGCCGAAGGTCACTACAGAGCCGCGCTCGCGCTGGCCGACGAACTCGACCTCCGCCCGCTCGCTGCGCGCTGCCATCACGGCCTCGGAAAATTGTATTTGAACGCGGGACGTCCGGACCAGGCTCGCGACGAGCTTGTTGCCGCGGCGACGATGTACCGCGAGATGGAGATGCGGTTCTGGCTGGTGCAGGCCGAAGCGGAATTGAGTGGATTGCCGGACTCCCTGTTGCATGGATCCCACAACCCGGTGTGAGCTTCATGTTCCGGGGGAACGAGCGGCCTGCGGCCCATGAAATTCGCCCCGGCTCACCCTATCTGCCAGTCTCTTCCTCCACTCGCCATGAATCGAGCCCCATGACCGACCAGACGCTCGCCGCGCCTATCGACGATCAATCGGACCGTCCGCGCGGCTTTACGCGCTACCAGGCGCTCCTGATCGCGCTGCTCGCGTTCACGCAGTTCACGATCATTCTCGATTTCATCATCATGTCGCCGCTCGGCGCCATCCTGATGCCGGCGCTCGACATCACGGCCGGGCAATTCGGCGTCGCGGTGTCGGCCTACGCGTTCAGCGCGGGACTATCGGGAATCCTCGCCGCCGGCTTTGCCGATCGCTTCGACCGCAAGCGCCTGCTGCTGTTCTTCTATGTCGGCTTCACGCTCGGGACCCTGCTCTGCGCCGCCGCGCAGACCTACCACGTGCTGCTGCTCGGCAGGATCGTGACCGGATTGTTCGGCGGCGTGATCGGCTCGGTCGTGCTCGCCATCATCACCGATCTGTTCGCGCTGCACCTGCGCGGCCGCGTGATGGGCTTCGTCCAGACGGCGTTCGCCGCGAGCCAGGTGCTCGGCATTCCCGCGGGGCTGTTTCTCGCCAATCATTGGAACTGGCATGTCTGCTTCATTGCGATCGTCGGCCTGTCGATCGCCGCGATCGCGATCATCGCCTTCGCGATGGAGCCTGTCGACGCACATCTGAAGCTGAAGCAGGACAGAAATCCGTTCCGCCATCTGATCGCGACCATCGGACAACCACGCTATACGCTGGCCTTCGCCGTCACGACATTGCTGGCGACGGGCGGGTACATGCTGATGCCGTTCTCCAGCGCCTTCACCGTGCACAATCTCGGCATCGACATCCTGCATCTGCCGACGATCTATCTCGTCTCCGGCCTGTTCAGCATCGTCACCGGACCGCTGGTCGGCAGGGCCAGCGACGCGTTCGGCAAGTACCCGACCTTCGTCTTCGGTAGCGTGGTGTCTGTCATCATGGTGCTGATCTACACCCATCTCGGCCACGTCTCGCTTACGACCGCGATCCTCGTCAACGTGCTGATGTTCGTCGGCATCTTCTCGCGCATGATTCCGTCGCAGGCGCTGATGTCGGCGATCCCCGACCCGAGCCAGCGCGGCTCGTTCAGCGCGGTCAGCGCGTCGCTTCAGCAGCTCTCCGGGGGTCTCGGTTCGGTGGCCGCCGCCGCGATCGTCGCGCAAGCGCCCGACGGCTCGCTGCTCCATTTCGACCGGATCGGCTACGTCGTCGTCGCGTCGGCCATGGTCGCGCTGGTGGCGATGTATTTCGTGCAGAAGGCGGTGGCGGAGCGGGCGGGGAGGCGGGTGGTTTGAGGGGAGGCAGCCGATCCGTCCCATCTGGACGACGGCCACGACGACTTGGGGCTCATCGCCCTGCCATCCCTACCGCTCGGAGGTAGCTCTATTCCGGGTCCAAACCCCGCAAAATGGTGCCCAGGAAAGGACTCGAACCTTCACGGCCGTTAAGCCACTGGCACCTGAAGCCAGCGCGTCTACCAATTCCACCACCTGGGCATGCCGTTTGGGGCACGGAGGCGGTTACTACGGTTCGGTGACGCGGTTGTCAAATGATGCTTGGAGGGTGCGTGGGGATGCGGATTGCGCATCGCACACCGGCCCGATACAAGCCTGATAATACGCACTCTTCCTGCAGGATTGGCTCCCATGGCATCGAATCTGGAAACTCTCGTCACGGTTTTCGGCGGATCGGGGTTTTTGGGCCGGAATGTCGTCCGCGCGCTGTGCCGGCGGGACTATCGGGTCCGGGTCGCGGTGCGGCGGCCGGAGCTCGCCGGATACCTCCAGCCCTCCGGGCGGGTCGGGCAGGTCCACACCGTGCAGGCGAATCTGCGCTATCCGGCCTCGGTCGAGGCGGCGCTGCGTGATTCGCATGTCGTGATCAATCTGGTGGGTATCCTCGCCGAGGGCGGTGCGCAGAGCTTTGACGCCGTCCAGGCCAAGGGCGCCGAAACCGTCGCCAAGGCGGCCGCGGCCGCAGGTAGCCGCCTGGTGCATGTCTCGGCGATCGGCGCCGACGCCGAATCGCCCTCGCGCTACGCCCGGGCCAAGGCGGCCGGCGAAGCGGCGGTGCTGGCCGCGGTGCCGTCGGCCACGATCTTCCGCCCGTCGGTGATTTTCGGGCCCGAGGACCAGTTCACCAACCGCTTCGCCGCGCTGGCGCGGATGTCGCCGGTGCTGCCGCTGATCGGCGGCGAGACCAGGATGCAGCCGGTCTATGTCGGCGACGTCGCCACCGCGATCGCGGATGCCGTCGACGGCAAGGCCAAGGCGGGCGCGACCTACGAGCTCGGCGGGCCGGAAGTGCTGACCATGCGCGAGATCATCGAGGCCATCCTCGCGATAACCGACCGCAAGCGCACGCTGGTGCCGCTGTCGTTCTCCCTTGCCAGTTTCCAGGCCAATTTCCTGCAATTCGCGCCGGGCGCGCTGAAGCTGACGCCGGACCAGGTCACGCTGCTGGCGCGCGACAATGTCGTGTCGGATGCGGCGAAGGCGGCAGGGCTGACGCTGGAAGGGCTCGGCATATCAGCCGATTCGCTGGAGGCGATCGCCCCGCAATATCTCTGGCGTTTCCGCGCCGCCGGGCAGTTCCAGCGCATGAGCGTGTAGGGCATCCTTTCTTCAGCTCGCCCCGCTTGCGGGGAGAGGTCGGATTGCCCCCGGCGATGCGAAGCATCGTCCGGCACAATCCGGGTGAGGGGGTACAGGTCCCTCGACGATCTCACGTGTGGAGAGAGGCCCCTCACCCCAACCCTCTCAGCGCGAGCGAAGCTCGTCGCGGCCCCGTAAGAACGGGGCGAGGGAGCGCACCGTCAGCGCGGCCTCAAAACTTCAGCTTCTTGAACACCGCTTCCGGCAGCGTCTTGATGATCAGCATCACGAGACGCCATTTGCCGCTGACATAGACGACGTCGGTCTTCTTCTCGACGGCATGGAGGATCGCATCGCCGACGACCGTCGCCTCGACGGTAAGCGGGCCGATCAGCTTCATGCCTTCCGTCATCTTGGTGCGGACGAAGCCGGGCTTCACCGTGACGACGTGAACGCCGCCGCGGCTGGCGCGGGCGCGCAGGCCCGACAGGAAGGCGGAGAAGCCTGCCTTCGCCGAGCCGTAGACATAATTGGAAGCGCGGCCGCGATCGCCTGCGACGGACGAGACGCCGACGAGCGTACCACTGCCGCGTGCCAAGAATTTCTCCGCGAACAGGCCGAGAATCAGCGAGGGGCCCTCGTAGTTCGAGCGCATGATCGTGGTGGCGTGCGCGAGATCGCTCTCGGCATTTTGCTGAACGCCCAGTAGGCCGACGATCGAGATGACGACATCAGGCAACGCGGGAAGCGCTTCGACAAAGCCACCAAACGAAGCGGTATCGAGCACATCGAATTTGTGGAGGCCGACCTCGACGTTGTAGCGCGCGCGCAGATCGGCGGCGTCAGGCTCGAGTGCGGCGACGTCGCGGCCTGCGAGGGCGACATCGTATCCGGCCTTGGCAAAGGCGCGCGCGGCGGCGCGGCCGATATCGGAGGAGCCACCGAGCACAATTGCGGACTTGCGTGACGTCACGGCTTAAACCTCATCGAACAGGCGTTGTGAAAGTTTTGAGCGGATGGTCCCGGCGGGATCGAGCGATTTGCGGATCGCGTTGAAGCGCCGCAAGGCCGGATAGCCGGCTTCGAATGTGGCGCGCGACTGGCGGGCGTCCTTGGCGAGATAGAGCCGGCCGCCGGCAGCGACGACCAGGCGATCGATCTCGTCGAGGAAATTCAGGATGTCGCCCTTCACCGGAAAATCCAGCGCCAGCGTGTAGCCGGGCAGCGGGAACGACAGGATGCCGTCGCCCTGGCCGAGTTTCTTGAGCACCGCGAGGAAGGAGGCATCGCCGCGCCGGGCGACGCGATCGAGGATCTCGCCGAGCACGGCGCGGGCGCCCAGCTCCGGGATCACGCATTGATGCTGGAGAAAGCCGCGCCGGCCGTAGATGCGATTCCAGTCGGCGATGCTGTCGAGCGGGAAGAAATACGGATAGAGCGAGACCACATGGCCGCCGCCGGCGCGCCGCGCGCCCATGCGGTAGTAGAGCTCGTTGAAGGCGCGGATGCTGTAGCGGTTCAGCGTCATCGACGGCAGGTCGATGGGCACCGCGAGGCCGGAATTTTTGCCGGCGGGAAATGCACCGGCGCCGTCGGCAAGCTCTTCTGTCCTTGCGTGCTCGCCGAGATAGATCAGCGAGCGGCCGAGATCACTGCCGCGTGCGGCACAATCGATCCAGGCCACCGAATAGGTGGCGGAATCGCCCGCATCGAGCGCGCGCATCGCGGCGTCGAGATCGGATGCGGAGATCACCCGCTCGCGGATCCACCCCGTTTCGACCGGTCGTAGCCGCATTGTCGCCTCCAGGATCACCCCGGTGAGGCCCATGCCGCCGACGGTTGCGAAGAAGGCATCGGAGTTCCGCTCGCGCGAGGCCTCGATGGTCTCGCCCTGCCCGGTGCGCAGCAAAATGCTGTCGACATAGCGGCCGAAACCGCCCTCGCAATGATGGTTCTTGCCGTGGACATCGGCGGCAATGGCACCGCCAACCGAGACGAAGCGCGTACCCGGCACGACGAAGGGCAGGAAACCGCGCGGGCCAAAGGTGTCGATCAGGTCCGACAGCAGCACGCCGGCTTCGAGCCGGATGCGTCCGGTCGCGGGATCGAACGACCTGACCCGATCGAACCCCGTCATCGCGATGGTTCTGATGGCGCCGATCGCGGCATCGCCATAGGCGCGGCCATTGCCCCTGGCCACGGAGCCCGTCACCACGGCTTCGCCCACGGCCTCGAACGACCGCGGCCGCAACAGCTCGCTATCGACGACCGGGAAACGCCCCCAGCCGCTGACGAGGGTCATGGCTCAGCTCCTGTGCCGGGCGCGCGCCGCCCTGCTCTGGAAACTGCCTACCAATCAAAAGCTTATATTGCGTTGAGGCACGTCGGTGAGTTTTCGAGAGGTTAACGGCCGAGCGCCAGCGCGATCAGGCCGAGCGTGCCCACGATCACGCGCCACCAGGCGAACACCGCAAACCCATGGCGGGTGACGTACCCAAGGAACGTCTTCACCACGATGATCGCGGTGATGAACGACACCACGAAGCCGATCGCGACGACGCCCATGTGGTCCATCGTCATCTCGGAGCGGTTCTTGTAGAAATCGTAGGCGAACGCGCCGATCATGGTGGGGATGGCGAGGAAGAACGAGAACTCCGCCGCCGCGCGCTTGTCGGCCCCCAGAAACATCGCAGCGACGATGCTCGCACCGGAGCGCGACACGCCAGGGATCATGGCGACGCACTGTGCGATGCCGATATAGAGATACATCAGCAGCGGAAATTTGGTGGCGTCATGCTCGCGCGCCTTGAGATCGAGCCGATCGACCCACAGCAGGATGGCGCCGCCGACGATCAGCGAGAAGCACACGACCCACGGATTGAACAGCAGGCTCTTGATGTATTTGCCGGCGACGAGACCGACGATGACCGCGGGCAGGAACGCCACCAGCACGCCGATCACGAAGCGGCGCGCATAGGCGTCGCCGGTGAACATGCCGATCGCGACGTCCCACAATTTCTTGAAGTACAGCACGACGATCGCGAGGATCGCGCCGAGCTGGATCAGAACGGTAAACGAATCCCAGAACGCGCCTTCGCCGAGATGGAAGAAGCGCTCCGCGAGCAGAAGGTGGCCGGTCGAGGACACGGGAAGGAACTCGGTCACACCCTCGATGATGCCGAGGATCACTGCCCGTATTGCGTCTGACATATTTACGGTCCATTTCCGCTGGAAAAGCGGGGCTCTTCTCGCCTATTCGTCCTGCTCTCGCAATCGCAAAATGCTGCATCGCGCCCTTGCCTCGCGGTTTTCAAGGACTAGTGTGGCGCCGCACAAACATTGATGGATTCTTAATCACCATCAAATAGTCAAAGGCTTCATGTTTACGCTGTTTCATCATCCGTTCTGCCCGCATTCGCGCTTCATCCGTCTGATCGCGGGCGAATACGGGCTTGACCTGAAGCTGGTCGAAGAGCGCAGCTGGGAACGGCGCGAGGCATTTCTGCTGCTCAATGCGGCCGGCACGACACCGGTCCTGGTGGACGACGAGCAGCCGCCTATACCGGGCGCGGCGATCATCGCCGAATATGTCGACGAGGCCTATGGCGCCGAGATGGGACCGAAGCGCCTGATGCCGGAAACGGTCGCCGAGCGGGTCGAGGTGCGCCGGCTGATGGCCTGGTTCAACGAGAAATTCTTCGAGGAGGTCTCGCATCCTCTGGTCACCGAGCGCATCTACAAGCGCTTCATGAGCGAGGAGAACGGCGGCGGCGCACCCTCGGCCGACGTGATGCGAGCCGCCAAGGCCAACGTGCGCTATCATCTGGCCTATATCGGCTGGCTGGCGCAGACGCGGAACTTCCTCGCCGGCGACCGGCTCACCTACGCGGATCTCGCCGCCGCGGCGCATCTATCGGCGATCGACTATCTGGGCGACGTGCCATGGAGCGAGGACGACGCAGCAAAGGCGTGGTACGCGCGGGTGAAATCCCGCCCGTCGTTCCGTCCGCTGCTGAGCGAATGGCTGGCGGGCGTGCCGGCATCGCGGACCTACGTGGACCTGGACTTCTGAACTCGGATCCGACCGAACTGAAGGCGAGGCTTGCAAACGAGGCACGCGCGCTCGGCTTCGACTGCATCGGCATCACCGCATCCGGCACGATCGAAAACGCCGGACAGCATTTTCTCGAATTCATCGCCTCGGGCAGCCATGGCGACATGGACTGGCTTGCAGCACACCCCGAGCGCCGCGTCGATCCGCGCGGGCTGTGGCAGGACGTGCGCAGCGTCATCATGCTCGGCGTCAATTACGGGCCCGACCAGGATCCACTCGCGATCCTGCAGCAGCGCACGCGCGCGGCGATCTCGGTCTATGCGCAGGGCGACGACTACCACGATCTCATCAAGAAGCGCCTGAAGGCATTGGCGCGCTGGCTGGTCGCGACCGCGCCATCGGACGTAAAGGTGTTCGTCGACACCGCGGCGGTGATGGAGAAGCCGTTGGCGCAAGCCGCGCATCTCGGCTGGCAGGGCAAGCACACCAATCTCGTCTCGCGCGAGTTCGGCTCCTGGCTATTCCTCGGCGCGATCTACACGACACTCGAGCTGCCGCGCGACGACGCCGAGATCGATCATTGCGGCTCGTGCCAGGCGTGCCTCGACATCTGCCCGACGTCGGCGTTTCCGGCGCCCTACAAGCTCGATGCACGGCGCTGCATCTCGTATCTCACCATCGAGAACAAGGGACCGATCCCGCGCGAGTTTCGCAAAGCCATCGGCAATCGCATCTATGGCTGCGACGATTGCCTTGCGGCCTGTCCCTGGAACAAGTTCGCGCAGGAGGGACGCGAGGCAAAGCTCGCCGCGCGCGACGAATTGCGCGCGCCGTCGCTCGCCGAACTCGCACGTCTCGACGATGCATCGTTTCGGGCGATGTTCACGAAGTCCCCGGTGAAGCGCATCGGCCGCGACCGGTTTTTGCGGAACGTGCTGATCGCGATCGGTAACTCCGGTGAGGCGATGCTGGCGGAAGAAGCGCGGCGATTGCTGGGCGATGAGAGCACGTTGGTGCGGGGCGCTGCGGTGTGGGCGCTGGGGCAGCTGATGTCGCGCGAAGAGTTTGACGCGATGAGGTCTGCCGCGGCGAGCAACGAGCACGACGACAGCGTGCGTGAGGAGTGGCAAACCGCCTCCCAACTCTCCACTGTCATGCCCCGCGAAAGCGGGGCATCCAGTACGCCGCGGCCTCTCGATTGAACCACAATCGTCTCGGAGTACTGGATCGCCCGGTCAAGCCGGGCGATGACAGCGTTGTTGTGGCTACAGCGCTCTGCTTCTGACCCTCATCCTGAGGATTGGGGGACCTTGATTTCCTCACGCGTTTCCTCAAAGTCGCGCGCCATGACAAACATGCCTTTCTTCACCCGCGACGGCGATACATTCCATCCGACGGAAGTGGCCAACGGTCCCTGGGATCCGAAATCGCTGCACGGACGCGTCATCGTCGGCCTGCTCGGCTTCGCCATCGAGGAGCGCCATTCCGGCCCTGAATTCGTCCCGGCGCGGCTCACGGTCAACATGTTTCGGCTGCCGACCATCGACAAGCCGATCGAGGTGACGACGCGGCTGGTGCGCGACGGACTACGCATTCGCGTGGTCGAGGCCGAATTTGTCTCCGGCGGAGTCAGCATGGCGCTTGCCTCGTGCCAGCTGCTGCGCAAAACGCAGAATCCGGACGGCAATGTCTGGTCGCCGCCGAACTGGGACGTGCCGAAGCCGGACGACATTCCCAAGCCGACCGATCCCAGGCTCGGCATGAACGGCAAATGGACGACGCGGCCGATCGTCGGCCATATGGGCTCGCTCGGTCCGCGCCGACTCTGGATGAGCGAGGTGCGCGAGCTCGTGGCCGGCGTGCCGATGACGCCGTTCGTTCATGTCGCTGTCGGTGCCGATTTCGCGAGCCCGTTTGCGAACGCCGGCGACAAGGGGCTCGGCTACATCAACAGCGACGTGACCATCTATCTGCATCGGCTGCCGGTGACGAACTGGATCGGGTTCGACGTGGTCAATCACCAGGCGACCGATGGTGTCGCGATCGGCGAATGCTGGCTCTACGACGAGCAGGGCCCGATCGGCACCGCGACGGTCGCAGCACTGGCGCAGCGCAAGCCGATGGCGAATCCGTCGAAGCGATAATCGTTACTGTCATTCCAGGGCGCGCGCAGCGCGAGCCCGGAATGACGAAAGGAGATAGCCGCGCGCCTACGCCAGATGCCGCTTCATCTCCGGCCGCGCTTTCAGCTCGGCGCCCTGCTTGCCGACGATCTTCGCAATCCGTTCCGGCGCAAACTTCAGATCGACGAACGCCGGCGCGGTGTTGGCGACCTCGTGATAGCTCACGATCCTGCCGTCGCGCAGCGTCATGATCGCGACGCCCTCGAACATCGCCCGCGCGCCGTTCGCTTCCGGCAGGGTCGAGCGATAGCTGAAAGTGTAGCGCGCATAGAGCGTGGTGCCGTCGGTTACGGGATCATGCATGTCCCAGCGGAAATCGGTCGCCGTGCGATAGAACCAGTCGTCAACCATGGCTGCGATTTTGGAGCGGCCTTCGAAGGCGCCGTAGAAGACGTCGTGATAGACGCCGTCCTCGGTGAACAGGTCGGCAAACGCACGGCCGTTGCGCTGCTCGACCGCGTCGCAGAAGGCGCGCAGCATCGTGGTGGTGGTCATTGGCGTTTCTCCCATTCTCGCTCTCCGTCATGCCCCGGCTTGACCGGGGCATCCAGTACGCCGCGGCTTCTCGGCTAAAGCACGATGGCCTCTGGAATACTGGATCGCCCGATCCCGTCTCCGCCAAGGCTTCGCCGGGCCAAGAACTCGCTCGGCCGCCGAAGCCTTAGCGAAGGCGGCAAGTCGGGCGATGACACCGAATGTTGCGCGGCAGCCTCACCCGATCTCGGCCACCGCGGCAAGAATGCGGGCGATGTCCTGCGGACGGGAGAGGCGGTGATCACCATCCTGAATCATGGTCAGCACCACGTCGTCGGCCGGCAGGCGATGCGTCAGCGCGAAGGCGTGCTGCCAGGGCACATCGGGGTCCTGCGCGCCCTGGAGGATGCGGACGGGACAGCCGAGATCGATGGCGCTGCCGAGCACCAAATGATTGCGGCCCTCCTCGATCAGATTCCGCGTGATCGGATAGGGCGAGCCGTCACCATAGTCCGACGGCCGCAGCCAGAAGCCCTTGGTCTCGATTTCTTTCTTCACCGCGGGCGAAAAATTCTTCCACATCAGCTCCTCGGTGAAGTCGGGCGCCGGCGCGATCAGCACCAGGCCCGCAAGCGACGCCTTGGCTTGCTGCTTATCTTGCCGCTTCCTGATCTCGCGCGCGAGCAGCAGCGCCATCCAGCCGCCCATGGAGGAACCGATCAGAACCTGTGGGCCGTCGCAGAACCGCTCGAACACCGCCACGCTGTCCTCGAGCCAGCTTCCGATGGTTCCATCGGCGAAATCGCCGCCGGATTCGCCATGACCGGAGTCGAACCGGACCGCGGCGCGGCCATGGTCCGCGGCCCAGGCATCCAGCGCCACGGCCTTGCTGCCCCGCATGTCCGACTTGAACCCGCCGAGCCAGACCAGTCCGGGTCCTCGACCGGCGCGGCTGCGCACCGCGATCCTGCGTGCGGACGGGCCCTCGCCCACATCGATGAAGCCGAGCACGGCTTCGGGAATTGCATTGCTCATGGAACGTTTACTCTGGTTGTTCGGTTTGAACTGTCTGGATGCGTTCCGAGGCCCCAGCCAAGCATCGCTATTGCCCTTTGGGACGCTTGCGGAACAGAAGCAAGGTGTCTATGTCCTGCAGCGTGCCCATAGGCGTGACCCAAATGCCTCGCATTTGAGGCTTTTTCGCTTCCCGCACGCGACTTGCTTGCCCGCAAACGCATCTTCCTTCAGACTAGCCGCCTCTTTCACAATTTTGGAGAACCACCCATTCGCCGTCCCAATAAAGCCCCGCCCGTTGCCAGCAAAGACGGGCCGCGCATCAATGATGATATTCGCAATGCGCAAATCCAGCTGATCGATCAGACCGGTGACAACAAGGGCACGGTCGAAACCGTCATGGCCATCCGCATGGCCCAGGAAGCTGGCATGGATCTGGTCGAGATTTCGCCGAATGTCAGCCCTCCCGTCTGCAAGATCATGGACTACGGGAAGTACAAATATTCCGCCCAGAAAAAGGCCGCCGAAGCCCGCAAGCGGCAGAAGATCGTCGAGATCAAGGAGATCAAGCTCCGCCCGATGATCGACGACCACGATTACGACGTGAAGATGCGCGCGATGCAGCGGTTCTTCGAAGAGGGCGACAAGGTCAAGATCACGCTGCGCTATCGCGGCCGCGAAATGGCGCATCAGGAGATCGGCACCAAGCTTCTGGACAAGATCAAGAACGACGTCGCCGAGCTCGCCAAGGTCGAGCAGGACGCCAGGTTCGAGGGCCGTCAGGTCGTCATGGTGTTGGCCCCGCGCTGACGCCCGCTTCTCAGGACTGAGAGTTCAACGGCCCGTCCGGATTTCCGGCGGGCCGTTTCTGTATCAGGACCTCGTCGCCTGCCAGGTGCCGCTGCAGCGGTCGCCGGAAATGACGCCGTTCCAGGAGCCTGCACCGGCCACCCCGCCGAGCCGGCCGCCCCCACTGGCGTGGGACGCGCCGACCGAGACCTGGACCGCGACGGCGCCGCTGCGACGAACCGTGCCGGAGACCCGGCCGCCGCCGGCGGACGACACCCGGCCGCCGGTGACGGTGAAGGGGACGCTGTAACCGGAGCTGCAATTGCCCCGCGTGGTGGCGAAAGTGACGTTCCAGATGCCGTCATAGCCGCCGATGCGGGCGTCGGCGGTCGAGGGCAGGCCGGCCGTGGCGAGCACGACTAGCAGCGCGAGGCGGCGCGGGCGGGCGAAACCAGTCAAAGACGAAAGCGATCGGGAAAAATGGGCCATTTTGGTCCTGCTCCAGGCGACACGGCTTGGACATATAGATGGTAACTCCGAATAGTCGCCGGGCAGGTTTCGGCGGTTCAGCGTTGCCATTTGGCTTGTCCTTCAGCGTTGCCATTTGGCTTGTCCTCTGGCATAAGCCCAGCCTTCATCGCCCGGCTGATTAAGGGCTGCCGTGGCGGTGTCCGTGCGGGTTTCGCGCTTGTTCGTAGAAACCTGAGCACAATCAACGCTCTAACGAGCATTTTTGACGGCCAGCCGCCTTCGCGGGCGGATTTCTGTGGCCATTAGGAGAGCCAAATGCCCAAGCTGAAGACCAAATCGGGCGCTAAAAAGCGCTTCAAGGTGACTGCCACCGGCAAAGTGATGCACGCCCAGCGCGGCAAGCGTCACGGCATGATCAAGCGGACGAAGAAGCAGATCCGTCAGCTGCGCGGCACTCGCGTGCTGTTCAAGACCGACGGCGACAACGTCAAGAAGTACTTCTTGCCGAACGCCTGATCGCGTCCAAGATCGTCGAAGATCGTCGAAGATCATTGCCACCTCCGCCGCGCTAGCGCGGCGATCCGAAAACCAAGTCATCTCTGAAGGATTTTGTCATGTCTCGCGTCAAACGCGGTGTGACCGCCCACGCCAAGCACAAGAAAGTCTACAAGGCCGCCAAGGGTTTCTATGGCCGCCGCAAGAACACCATCCGCGCTGCCAAGCCGGCCGTGGAAAAGGCCCAGCAGTACGCCTTCCGTGATCGCAAGCGCAAGAAGCGGACTTTCCGCGCGCTCTGGATCCAGCGTCTCAACGCCGCTGTGCGTCCGTTCGGCCTGACCTACAGCCGATTTATCGACGGTCTCGCCAAGTCGGGCATCACCGTGGACCGCAAGGTGCTGTCGGATCTCGCGATCCACGAGCCTGCGTCGTTCCAGGCGATCGCCGAGAAGGCCAAGGCTGCGCTGGCCGCCTAAGCGGCTGCTTCAGAGCAAGCCCAGCACTAATGGCCGGCTCCGCCGGCCTTCAGCGCACGTCGCGAGTAACGCTGGGCGACCTCCGCCCGGCAGAAGGCCGTGGCCGAGATATACATGGTGCCGGACTTGTTCCGGTACTTCCGGTCGCAGACCCGCAACTCGCGCTGATAGCTGAGCTTCTGCGGCGTTCTCAGCCGGCCGACAAAATCGGTCTCGCACTTCTTCTCGACCGCTTCGCCGAATTGCACGTCGCCGCTGGCGCCGTATGCGCAGGCATCGAACAGCGTCATGGCACGGTCGCAGCTCGGCGCCGCGTTCAGGACCGCGATGATGTCATCCATCGACGTCGATTTGGCCGGGCATTCCTCCGCGGCGTGACCCGCGCTTCCCAAAAGAACCAAGCTCAAGCCGACCACCCAGGATCGTAAACGCATCGTCCTCTCCCTCGACTTCAGGTTGGTGCCAGCCATGCCTATAGGGTTCAAATGCCCTGCATTTACGACGGCTATACGGCTTGACGTTCCGGCCCGGCTGCGGCCACAACCGGCAGCGTTTTGAAAGGATCCGACCGTGTCCGACCTCGCCAGTCTCGTCCAATCCATCCTCGCGCAGATCAGTGCTGCCGGGGACGAAGCCGCCCTCGAAGCCGTCCGCGTCGCCTCCCTCGGCAAGAAGGGCTCGATCTCGGCCTTGCTTGCAACGCTCGGCAAGATGTCGCCGGACGAGCGCAAGACGCAAGGCGCGGCGATCAACCAGGCCAAGGACGAGGTCACCCAGGCCCTCGCCGCGCGGCGCGACGTGCTGAAGTCGGCGGCGCTCGATGCGCGGCTCGCATCCGAGACCATCGACGTCACCCTGCCGCTGCGCGATGCGCCGACTGAGGCCGGCCGCATCCATCCGCTAAGCCAGGTCTGGGACGAGTTGACGACGATCTTCGCCGACATGGGATTCTCGGTCGCGGAAGGCCCCGACATCGAGACCGACGACTACAACTTCACCAAGCTGAATTTTCCGGAAGGCCATCCCGCCCGCGAGATGCACGACACCTTCTTCTTCCATCCGAAGGAGGACGGCTCGCGCATGCTGCTTCGAACCCACACCTCGCCGGTGCAGGTGCGCACCATGCTGAGCCAGAAGCCGCCGATCCGCGTGATCTGCCCGGGCCGCACCTACCGCATCGATTCGGACGCGACCCACACGCCGCAATTCCACCAGGTCGAAGGCCTCGTCATCGACAAGCACTCGCATCTCGGCCACCTCAAATGGATCCTGCACGAGTTCTGCAAGGCGTTCTTCGAGGTCGACCACATCAACATGCGCTTCCGGCCGTCGTTCTTCCCGTTCACCGAGCCGTCGCTGGAAGTCGACATCCAGTGCCGCCGCGACAAGGGCGAGATCCGCTTCGGCGAGGGCGAGGACTGGCTCGAGATTCTCGGCTGCGGCATGGTGCATCCGAACGTGCTGCGCGCCTGCGGCATCGATCCCGACGAGTACCAGGGCTTTGCCTGGGGCATGGGCATCGACCGCATCGCCATGCTGAAATACGGCATCGCCGATTTGCGCCAGCTGTTCGACAGCGACGTCCGCTGGCTGTCCCATTACGGCTTCAAGCCGCTCGAAGTGCCGACGCTTGCGGGAGGACTGAGCTCGTGAAATTCACCCTCTCCTGGCTGAAGGATCATCTCGACACCGACGAGCCCCTGGAAAAGCTCGCCGACAAGCTGACCATGATCGGGCTCGAGGTCGAGAACATCGAGGACAAGGCGAAGGCGCTGAAGCCGTTCACCATCGCGAAGGTGATCTCGGCTGAGCAGCATCCGAATGCGGATCGCCTGCGCGTCTGCATGGTCGACACCGGCGATGGTGGCGCACCGGTGCAGGTCGTGTGCGGCGCGCCGAATGCGCGCACGGGCCTGGTCAGCGTGTTCTCGCCGCCGGGGACCTACATTCCCGGCAAGGACATCACGCTCGGTGTCGGCACCATCCGCGGCGTCGAGAGCCGCGGCATGCTGTGCTCGGCGGCCGAACTCCAGATCTCCAACGACCATGACGGCATCATGGAGCTGCCGGCGGATGCGCCGATCGGCGCCGCATACGCCGCATGGGCGGGTCTCGGCGATCCCGTGGTCGAGATCAATCTGACGCCGAACCGGCAGGACTGCACCGGCGTGCACGGCATCGCGCGCGATCTTGCCGCCGCCGACATGGGCAAGTTCAAGGACCCCACCATCAAGCCGATCAAGGGCGAATTCCCCTGTCCCGTGAAGGTCGCGGTCGAGGACGCCGCGCTGTGCCCGGGCTTTGCGCTGCGCCTGGTGCGCGGGGTGAAGAACGGGCCGTCGCCGGAGTGGCTGCAGAAGCGGCTGACCGCGATCGGGCTGCGTCCGATCAATGCGCTGGTCGACATCACCAACTTCATGACCTACGACCGCGCCCGCCCGCTGCACGTGTTCGACGCCAAGAAGGTGAGGGGCAATCTCGTGGTGCGCCGCGCCCGCGATGGCGAGACGCTGCTGGCGCTCGACGGCCGCACCTACAATCTCGATCCCGCCATCTGCGTGATCGCGGATGAGCACGGCGTCGAATCGCTCGCCGGCATCATGGGCGGCGAGGCCTCGGGCTGCGACGAGAACACCACCGACGTGCTGATCGAATCGGCGCTGTGGAACGAGATCAACATCGCCCAGACCGGCCGCAAGCTCGGCATCAATTCGGACGCCCGCTACCGCTTCGAGCGCGGCGTCGACCCGGCCTTCATGGTGCCCGGGCTGGAGCTCGCGACCAAGCTCGTGATGGAGATGTGCGGCGGCGCGCCGTCCGAGAACGTCGTGATCGGAAACGCCTTCGGCGACGATCGCGTGATCGATTTCCCTGTTACCGAGGTCAAGCGGCTGTCCGGCATCGAGGTGCCGCAGCCGGAGATGAAGCGCATCCTGACCCATCTCGGCTTCATGATGGCCGGCCCGGGTCCGGTGGTGAAGGTCGCGGTGCCCTCGTGGCGCACCGACGTGCATGGCAAGGCCGACATCGTCGAGGAGATCGTGCGCATCTACGGCGTCGACAAGGTGCCGATGACGCCGTTCGAGCGCGGCGAGGACGCACGCAAGCCGGTGCTGACGCCGCTCCAGCTGCGCACCCGTCGCGCCAGGCGCGCACTCGCGAGCCGCGGCATCATCGAAGCGGTGACGTGGTCCTTCATCACGAAGTCTGCGGCAACCCTGTTCGGCGGCGGCCAACGCGAGCTCGAGGTAGCCAACCCGATCGCCTCGGATCTGTCCGACATGCGTCCGACCCTGTTGGCGGGCCTGATCGCGGCAGCGCAGGCCAATGCCGATCGCGGCTTCGGCGATGTCGCGCTGTTCGAGGTCGGCCAGCTGTTCAAGGGCGACCGCCCGGAGGATCAGTTCTTGGCGGCCAGCGGCGTTCGGCGCGGCATTGCTTCGTCCGAAGGTCTGGGACGGCACTGGTCGGGTTCGGCGCAGGCCGAATTGTTCGACGCCAAGGCCGACGCGCTCGCGGTGCTCGCCGCTGCCGGTGCACCGATGCAGGCGCTGCAGATCGTCGCGGGGGGACCGGCCTGGCTGCATCCGGGTCGCTCGGGCACGATCCAGATCGGCCCGCAGAACGTGCTCGGCTATTTCGGCGAGATGCATCCGCGCGCGCTCGAGGCGCTCGGCGCCGACGGCCCGCTGATGGTGTTCGAGGTAATTCTCGACCGCATCCCCGAGGCGAAGAAAAAGCCGACCCGCGCCAAGCCCGTGATCGAGCTGTCGGCCTTCCAGCCGGTGTCGCGCGACTTCGCCTTCATTGTCGACCGCACCGTAAAGGCCGGCGACATCGTTCGCGCCGCCCAAGGCGTCGACAAGAAGCTGATCACCGGCGTGAATGTCTTCGACGTCTACGAGGGCAAGGGCATCGATGACGACAAGAAGTCGATTGCGATTGCCGTGACGATCCAGCCGCGCGAGAAGACGCTGACCGATCAGGAGATCGAGGCCGTTGCGGCGAAGATCGTGGCGGAAGTCACGAAGAAGACGGGCGGCGTCTTGCGCGGATGACCCTTGCGGATTTCCTTCCGAAGGACGTCAACCTCACCATTGCGATGGCGCTCTGCGCCGTCGCTTTCGTTTCGGGCACCGCGCGCGGCTTCTCCGGCTTCGGCTCGGCGCTGATCTTCATGCCGCTGGCGAGCAGCATTGCGGCGCCGCGTCTCGTTGCCGCGCTGCTCCTGGTGATCGATTTCGTCGCGGCCGCGCCGCTGCTGCCCGACGCCTGGCGCAAGGCCGACCGCAAGGCCACCGCGGTGATCGTGCTGGGCGCGCTGGTCGGCGTACCCATCGGCACTTATTTCCTCAGCGTGCTCGAGCCCGTCACCACGCGCTGGATCATCTCCTGCTTCGTCGCTGCGCTGTTGCTGCTGCTGCTGTCGGGCTGGCGCTATCGCGGCAAGGACCACGCCTGGCTTTCGGTCGGCATCGGCGGCCTCTCGGGCTTCTGTAGCGGTTTGGCGCAGACCGGCGGCCCGCCGATCGTCGGCTACTGGCTCGGCCGCCCCATCGCGCCGATCGTCGCGCGCGCCAACATCGTGCTGTTCTTCGGCGCGTCGGATTTCTTCTCGATGGTCAGCTACGCGACGACGGGCCTGATCTCGCGCGAATCGCTCGTGCTGTCGCTGATCGTCGGCCCGGTCTATGCGATAGGCGTCGCGTTCGGTGCGTCGCTGTTCGGCCGCGCCAGCGAAAAAGTGTTTCGCGCGATTTGCTACGGTCTGATCGCGATGGCGGTGATCGCGGGGCTGCCGGTGCTGGACGGGATTCTGCGCTAGTTGCCCTGCTGCCGCGGCGCGCGGCGCTTCTTCGTCGATTGCGTCGGCACGTCGGCCGACTCGTCCCTGAGCGCGCCGATCTTGCGCAAGGCCGCATCCGCCGCGCGCTCGCCGCTTTCCCAGGCGCCGTCGACAGTGCCCCACAGCGTCTCGTGCGTGGCTTCGCCGGCGAGAAACATGTTGCCGATCGGCTCGGTCAGGATTTTTCGCGAGAGCTGCCCGCCGGGCGCGGATGCCGACATCGCGCCCATCACGAAAGGCGAGGCGTTCCAGCGCGTCGCGGTGGTCTTCTGCACGGCGGCGGCCGCCTCGCTGCCGAACAGCTTCGTGATCCATTCCCTGGCGAAGGCCACCATCGCCTTCTCGCCCTGCTCGGAGAGATCGCGGCCGAACGAGCCGCCGACATCGATCGAACACAGTGAGGAGCCGCCGATATTGGCGAGCATCAGCGCCGTGCGCGTCGAATTGCTCTGCTCGATGAGGATGTCGTCGCGCGAGAGCCCCAGCGGATTACCCGGCAGTTGCAGCACGATGCGATCGTAGCTGCCGAGCGTGAGCTTCGACGCCGCATCGAGCGTGCGCTTGGGAATATCAGGCCCGAACTTGATCGCGCCCGACGCCAGCACATTGGTCGAGACCGTGACTATGGCGGCGCGTACGGCGATCCTGCCGGATGGCGTCTCCACGCTGACATCGCGATTGCTCCAGGCAATCCTGCTCACCGGCGTCGACAACGCCACCGGCGCCTGTTCGCCGAGCCTGGCGATCAGGGTCCCCAAGCCCTGGCGGCAGGCGATCGCGGCGTTGCGGTCCTGCGCGCGCGCCTTGTCGATCGCCGAGAGATCCTTGAGGTCTTTGCCCGCAAAGCTCGCACCGAGCACGAATTCGGCCGCACCGGCCCAGTCGCCGAGATCCTTCGGCAGCACCGAGGCGCAGGCCGTATCGAGCTTGCCGCGCCCGGCCTCGTCGATGGCGCGGTTGGCCCGCACCAGCGCCGCCAGGAACTGTTCGGTCTCGCCCGCGCGCGCATTGCGGCGGCCGATACGCATCTTCTGGCCGGTCGGTGCCGGCAGCACGTCGAGCCCGGCACTGCGCGCCAGCCGGATCATCGGATTGGTCTCGGGATTGTGCATCCAGCGCGCGCCGCGATCGAACGGTACGTCGAAGGTCGTGCTGTCCGTGATACAGCGGCCCCCGATCTGGGATGCGGCTTCCACGACCACGACCTTGCGATTGGCCGCCATGATGCGCCGCGCCGCGGCAATTCCGGCCGCTCCCGCACCGATCACGACAATGTCGGCCTCGCGCGGCAGGGGTGCGGCAGTCGCGCGCAGGACCGGCATCGCGGCAAGAGCCGCCGACGCCGATAGGAAGCTGCGGCGCGTGATTGTCATGTCATGGTTTCCGGGAACTTGCGGCGAACGGGAACAGCCCGCGAACCTTGCTGCATCTGGTGTTGCACGGCAACCATCATGGTGAATCAATCGTGCTTGATCTCACAGAGTGATGAACCGAATTGCAACACGTTTCGACCATGATAGAGAAGGGAAAAAGACGGCCGGAAAAGGCCGTGGGGGGAGTTTGAAATGGGGACGGTTCTGGACTCAGTCGGCAAGCTGATTGCCGCGTACCTCTCGAAAGAGGTGCCGGGCTACGAGCCGTTCACGCCGAGCGACCCGGAGCACCTGCGCGGCGTCATCGAGCCCGGCGACGTGCTGCTGGTCGAGGGCAACAACCGCATCTCCGGCATCATCAAATATCTGACGCAGTCGACCTGGTCCCATGCCGCGCTCTATGTCGGTCCGGTCGAGGGCGCCACGGAGCCCAACGGCGAGCCGCACGTGCTGATCGAGGCCAATATCGGCGAGGGCGTCACCTCGGCGCCGTTGTCGAAATACTTCCCGTATCACACCCGCGTCTGCCGCCCGGTCGGGCTGTCCTATGAGGACCGCACCACGGTCTGCCGCTACGCGATCAACCGCATCGGCTTCGGCTACGACACCAAGAACATCGTCGACTTGATGCGCTTCCTGTTCCCGTTGCCGATTCCACAGCGCTGGCGGCGCCGCATGATCGCGATCGGATCGGGCGATCCGACAAAAATCATCTGCTCGGCGCTGATCGCGCAGGCCTTCGATGCCGTGCGCTATCCGATCCTGCCGAAGATCACCAAGGCCGGCAGCCGCGCCGCGCGCCGCGAGATCCTGCACATCCGCGATTCCTCGCTCTACATGCCCCGCGACTTCGACATCTCGCCCTATTTCGAAGTCGTCAAACCCACCATCGTGCACGGCTTCGACTACACCGCGCTGCACTGGGCCGACAAGCAGAAGCCGCTCGAGGAGGTAGCGGGCACATTCAGTGTGTTTCCAGAAACGCTCAGTGCGCCGCCGCTCGTTCCTAAGACGGTTGACGAAGAAGCGCCGGCTGAAGTTCCGGCTGAAGAAGTGAGCGCGCAGCCTGCCGAGATGGGCGCCACCTGCTCGGAGCATTTTGTGCTGCTGAACGAACTGGCGATGTACCGCGCGCGGGGACGCGCGCAGGAGATGGCGGCGTAGCTGTCACTCCACCGTCATTGCGAGCGTAGCGAAGCAATCCAGAGTCCCTCGGCGGAGGCAGTCTCGATTGCTTCGTCGCTGCGCTCCTCGCAATGACGATCGTGAGAGCCTACCGTTCCGCCCGCCCGATCACCGCCATCAGCTCCGCGATCTTCTCGCGCTGATCGGCCTTGTCGCCGCTCGCGATCGCGTGCTCGACGCAATGGGCGACGTGATCCTTCAGAACCTCTTCCTCGACCCGGCGCAGCGCGGCACGCACGGCCGAGATCTGCGTCACGATGTCGATGCAATAGCGGTCCTCCTCGACCATCTTCGAGAGGCCGCGAACCTGACCCTCGATCCGGCCAAGACGTTTTCCGACGGATGCCTTGATGTCCTTGCGCATGCGTTCTATATACCCCCCTAGGGTATATGTTGCAAGGCCGGAGCATGGCAATGAACGACGCCGAAGACGGGCACCATCACACGTCGGAAACACCGTCCGGATGCGGCTGTTCCGCCAAGGCTGCTCCGGAGGCCGCCCCCATGGCTGCTCCGCCAGCCGACAAGCCCGCGGCGTCCTCCTGCTGCGGCGGGCACGGCGATCATGCCCAGCATCACGCACATGACCATGGCGCCGCCGCGACCAAGGTCCTCGATCCCGTCTGCGGCATGACGGTCGATCCCGCGACCTCGAAGCATCACCTCACACATCACGGCGAGACCTTCCATTTCTGCTCGGCCGGCTGCCGCACCAAATTCGCCGCCGATCCCGCAAAGTATCTCGCCAAGAAAAACGAAAAGCAGAAGGCGCCCGAACCCGAGATGCCCGCGGGCACGATCTACACCTGCCCGATGCATCCGGAGATCCGCCAGGTCGGACCCGGCAGCTGCCCGATCTGCGGCATGGCGCTGGAGCCGGAGGTCGCGAGCCTGGACACCGGCCCCAATCCCGAGCTTGCCGACATGACGCGGCGGTTCTGGATCGGTGGCGCGCTGGCGCTGCCGGCGGTGGTGCTGGAGATGGGCGGCCATCTCGCGGGACCACACAGCTGGATCGATCCGGCGCTGTCGAACTGGATCCAGCTCGCCTTCGCCACGCCCGTCGTGCTGTGGGCCGGCTGGCCGTTCTTCGTCCGAGGCTGGCAATCTCTGGTCACCCGCAACCTCAACATGTTCACGTTGATCGCGATGGGCACGGGCGTCGCCTATGTCTACAGCATCGTCGCGACCGTTGTGCCGCAGATTTTCCCGGCGACCTTCCGCAGTCATGACGGTGCCGTTGCCGTCTATTTCGAACCCGCCGCTGTGATCACCGTGCTGGTGCTGCTCGGCCAGGTGCTGGAGCTGCGCGCCCGCGACGCGACGTCGGGCGCGATCAAGGCGCTGCTGCAGCTTGCGCCAAAAACCGCGCGCCGCGTCGATGCCGATGGCAGCGAGCATGAGGTCGAAATCGAGCAGCTCCACGCCGGCGACCATTTGCGCGTCCGTCCCGGCGAGAAGGTGCCGGTCGACGGAATCATTCTCGAGGGACGCTCCGCGCTCGACGAATCCCTCGTCACCGGCGAATCGATGCCGGTCACCAAAGAGACCGGCGCAAAAGTCATCGCCGGCACGCTCAACCAATCGGGCGGCTTCATCATGCGCGCCGACAAGGTCGGGCGCGAGACGCTGCTGTCGCAGATCGTGCAGATGGTCGCGGACGCGCAGCGCTCGCGCGCGCCGATCCAGCGGCTGGCTGATCAGGTCGCTAGCTGGTTCGTGCCGACCGTGATCGTCGTCGCCATCGCCGCCTTTGCCGCCTGGGCCTGGTTCGGCCCGGAGCCGCGGCTGGCCTTCGGCCTCGTTGCTGCCGTCAGCGTGCTGATCATCGCCTGCCCCTGTGCGCTCGGCCTAGCGACCCCGATGTCGATCATGGTCGGCGTCGGCCGCGGCGCGCAGGCGGGCGTACTGATCAAGAACGCCGAGGCGCTGGAGCGGATGGAGAAGATCGACACGCTGGTGGTCGACAAGACCGGCACGCTGACCGAGGGCAAGCCGAAACTGGTCGCAATCGTTCCGGCTGCCGGCTTTGCGGAGGACGATATCCTCCGCATTGCGGCCAGCGTCGAGCGCGCCAGCGAGCATCCTTTGGCCGACGCCATCGTGCGCGCCGCGAAAGAGAAGCAACTCACGCTTGCTCAGGTCGAACAGTTCGACTCGCCGACGGGCAAGGGCGCGACCGGAAAAATCGACGGCAGGAGCATCGTGCTCGGCAACGCAAGATATCTGGGGTCGATCGGCATCGACACCAGAGCGCGCGATGCCGAGGCCGAACGGATGCGCCAGGACGGCGCCACCGTGATCAACATGGCCGTCGACGGCAAGCTGGCCGGCCTGTTCGCGATCGCTGACCCGGTCAAGGCCTCGACCCCGGAAGCGCTGAGGGCGCTGGCCGACGAGGGCATCAAGGTCATTATGCTGACCGGCGACAATCGCACGACGGCCGAAGCGGTGGCGCGCCGGCTCGGTATCGCCGAGGTCGAGGCCGAGGTTCTGCCGGACCAGAAGAGCGCGGTGGTGACGAAGCTGCAAAAGGCTGGGCGCAGCGTCGCGATGGCGGGCGACGGCGTCAACGACGCGCCCGCACTGGCGGCCGCCGAGGTCGGCATCGCCATGGGCACCGGCACGGACGTGGCGATGGAGAGCGCCGGCGTCACCCTGCTGGGAGGTGATCTCACCGGCATCGTGCGTGCGCGAAAACTGTCGCAGGCGACCATGAGCAACATCCGGCAAAACCTGTTCTTCGCCTTCATCTACAACGCCGCCGGCATTCCGATCGCGGCCGGCATCCTCTATCCGGCGTTCGGCATCCTGCTGTCCCCGATCATCGCCGCGGCGGCGATGGCGCTGTCCTCGGTGAGCGTGGTCGGGAATGCGCTACGGCTGCGCGGGACCCGGCTGTGAGGGGCGCGAAATCCGTGTAGAACATGTCCATTCGGCGGTACGCGCGGAGAGGACCTGATGCAGCGGATTACGATCACCATCGAGGACGATCTTTTGGCGGAGATCGACGCGGCGGCGGAAGCGCGCGGCTACCAGAACCGCTCCGAGATCATCCGCGACCTCGCGCGCGCCGGCCTGCAACAGAGCACCGAGGACACCGCGCAGACCGGCCCCTGCGTCGCCGGCCTCGTCTACGTCTACGACCACGCCGCGCGTGATCTCTCGAAACGCCTGGTGCAGGAATTCCACGGCCACCACGACCTCGCGCTGGCGACCCTGCATGTCCATCTCGACGACAACAATTGCATGGAGATGACGGCGCTGCGCGGCGACGCCGGCGAGGTCAGGCATTTCGCCGACCACATCATCGCCGAACGCGGCGTCCGCTACGGCCGCGTGGTGATGATCCCGACCGGTGAAGGGAAGCAGGCGAAGGCGCGCAAGCACGGCCACCGGCACGAGTAGCGGGGAGCTTGTATGCCCCGGACGCAGTGCAGCGCTTCTTCAGCGGTGCTCTGCAGAGCCGGGGCTCATCTCGCCACAAATTCCTGGGTCCCGGCTCAGCAGCGCGTCATTGCATGCCGCGCTGCGTCCGGGACACGAGAGTCAGGCCTCTTCCCACGAGGGAAGAACCTCACGCCGAGAGCAAATTCTGCAGCGCTTCGCCGTTGGGGACGCCGAGGCCGGAGCAGGCATCCCAGCCGGGGCCGGCCTTGTACATGCCGTGCAGATCGCCGGTGATGTCATTGTTGCCGACCGTGATGTCGCGGAACACGCCTTGCGTGTGCGAGGCATAGATCAGCGGGTTGATGAAGCCGACGGTCTTGCCGAATTTCTTCGTCGTCGCCTCGTTGATGCGGGCGATCAACCCCGCCATCAGCGGCGCCACGGCACTTGTCCCGCCGATGGTGGTGCCGACGCCGTTGAGGAAGATCTGGTAGCCGGTCGCGGGATCGGCATCGCCGGCAACATCGGGCACCCCGCGGCCGTTGTGATGCGTCGGTGATTTCGGCACATGGGCCTGGGCCTGGTATTGCGGCCGCGGGAACACGACGCTGACACCGCCGCCGCCTGCGCCGCCCTGCGGCCCGCCGTTCCAGACCACCTCGTTGATATGGCCGCTCGGCGCCTTCAGATTGGTGCCGCCGCAGGCGAGTGCAAACGGGCTCGAGGCCGGGAAATCCGCATGTGGCTTGCCGTCCCAGTCCGCACCCATGTCAGCCGAACCATTGTCGCCGGAGGCAACGCAGACGGTGACGCCCATCGCGGCGGCGTCGCGGATCGCCTCGTTCAGGCCGTCGACGAATTGCTGCGAGCCTTCCTGGTCTTCCGGCCCGCCCCAGCTGATCGAGATCACCGAAGGTTTTCGCGCGGTGTCGTGGACGGCGGCCTTGACCGCATCGATGAAGCCGTTGGTGGTGTTGGGGGCGAAATAGACCACGATCCTGGCGCCGGGCGCGATCGCACCGGCCACCTCGATGTCGAGCACGACCTCGCCGTCGGCTTCCGAATGACCGGGCTTGTTGGCGCCGCCGTCGACGCTCGCGGGTGCGATCTTCGGCATCGGGATGCCCGCCTTCTTGAAGAAGGTGCGCAGGTCTGACGTTTTGTAGCCGGCGCCCGTGGGATGGCCCTTCTGGTCGATGTCGTTGAGCTCGATGATGGCGATGCACTGGCCGGCGCCGGTCTCTCCGCCGGGGAAATTGTAGAGCTGGGCGATCTGGTCGACCGAGAAGCTGCCGCCCTGCGCGGCGCGTGCGGCTGCGCCCTTCTGCGGTAGCTTGCGGCGGAAGTGGGGTTGCGCCACCGGCCGGTTGTCCAGGCCGTGCACGCCGACCACGATACCTGCGAGCTCTGCGGGGATCTGCACGCTGCCTTTGCGCATGCGATGGATCGCGCCTTCGTATCTGACCTTGTTGAGCTTGACGCCGAAGGCTGCGCTCATTGCCTTCAACGTCCCGGTCAGCTTCACGGTGCGCGACGCCAGATGCACGCTCTTGACGTTGAGATCGTGGTGATGCGCGAAATCGTCGATCTTGGCGACGTCGGCGGGGTCCGCGCCCATCGCTGCGCCGAACTCGGCACGCGAGAGATACTGGCGCTCGCGCGGTGGTTGCGCGCCGAGCGCCATAACCTGCTCATCGTCGGCACGCTTCGCGCGCAGGCGAACGCTGATCTCGATTTCTTGCTTGGGATCGGCCGCGCCGACGAGCTTGGCCCCCTTCGGCAATTTCCGTGCGCTGTTCGCCAGCGTCACGCGCGTGGTCGAGCTTGCCATGACTTCCTCCGTTTGTGATTGGAAGACAGATTGTCGCACCTCAACTATAGGTGTAATCTCAAGCCCAAATTGGTTCAGGCATTTGAGCGATATTTTTTCCAGAAACCTCTTGTTTGGCAGGGGCAACATCGGACTGGCTTAGATCGGCACGGAATCGGTCAATATTCACGACCATTCGACGACAATGATTTCGATTTAAAATTGCAACCGTTGGCTCGTCTGGCCGACCAACGGAAGACGTTCGTCGAAATCAGACGTCTGAAAATCAATTTGGCGGAGACAATGCGATGCGTGCTGACCGCAAATGGGTTGAGAGAAATCTCGGTTTCGATCCGATCACGACGCCGCCACCGCCCGACACCTTTGTGGTGAAACGCGTGGCCAAGGGCGCGGTGAAGAAATCCGCGAAGGTCACGACCGAAGACTTTCGGCGCGAGATCATCGATGTCGATTCCGAGTCGAGCGAGGGCCGCGAGTTCATGGCCTTCTCGACCTCGACCGGGCTGTCGCGCTTCACCGACATTACCTGGCCGAAAGGGCTGGCGCCGCAAACCGGGCCGAAGCCGAAGGGCAACGGCAAGGGACCGCTGCCACGCGCCGACGTTCTGGTCGTGACCTGGACCGTCGACGAGGGTCACGCCCTCAGCCGCGTGCTGACGCCGGGCAAGGATTCCCGCAACCATTACGTACCCTATACGCATAATTACGCGGCCATCTCCAAGAAGATGCGCAACGGGTGTCCGGCCAAGGAGCTGAAACGGCTCGGTACCTACTGGACCACCACGATCGGCAAGAAGAAGGTCGTGATCTTCAAGTCCGACTCGCACATGTCGCAGGACGGCCCGCAGCTGCCGAACATCGACGTCTGGCGCCAGATCATCACCGAGGTGCAGCCGACGCTCGTCATCACCACGGGCACGGCCGGCGGCATCGGCAAGGAATTCGAGGTCGGCGACGTCGTCGTCAGTCCGATCGTTCGCTTCGACTGCCTGTCGAAGTTCAAGAAGCAGCCGTTCGCGCAGGAGCATTTTTCCAGCAGATCCGCCGTGACGAAGAAGTTCGCGCAGGCCAAGACGCTGTTCAAGGCCAATGCCGGGCAATTGCCGAAGGACAATACAAGGGCGCCGAAGATCTTCGTGGTGAAGCCGAGCGGCCTGTCCTTCTCCGTGGTCACCACCGACTTTTTCGGCTTCGACACCTCGGACGACCACTTCCATCTCCAGGGGCTCGGCGACGTCTCCGAAATGGGCGATGCCATCCTTGGCCTGGTCGCGCAGGAGATGGGCGACAAGGCACCGCGCTGGCTCGCAATCCGGAACGTCTCCGATCCGCAGATCAAGGCCGAAGGCACCCTGCAGCAGCAGGAGCAGATCGCCGCCCAGATCTACAAGGGGTTCGGCCGCTGGAGCACGGTCTGTAGCGCCATCACCTGCTGGGCCAGCATCGCGGCGGAGCGTTAGCGAGCGATCCGGCCAGCGCAGACGACAAAGCACGGACGATCAATCAAGGAGAGTGGAACGGCCATGGCGCAGATCACGATCAACGGCATCACGATCGATCCTTCGGCTCCGCACGCGGAACGCGCGGCGCTATCGCTGGATCATGCGAATGCGAAGGAATCCGACTACATCATCGTGCAGACCAACCAGCCGCTCAACGCCGAGCGTAGAGAGCAGCTCGCCAAGGCCGGCGCCGAGATCCTGGAGGCCGTCCCGGGCAGCGCCGTCATCTGTCACTTTCCGGCGGCCGGGCTCGACAAGGTGCGGAAACTGCCGTTCGTGACATGGGCAGACCTCTACCCGGGCATCGTGAAGATCGCGCCGGCACTGCGCAACCTGGACACCCAACCCGGAGGCGTCGCTGCGGCGCGCGCGCTTGCGGCAAGGCCGGCGGCGCTCGACCGCACCAGCGTGACCGTCGACGTCATGCTCCACCGCAATGTCGGCGTGAAGGCCGCCGCAAAGAAGATCGCGGAAGCGGCGCATGTGCAGCTCGACGACGTCGTCCCGGGCACCACCAAGGTGCGTGTGACGCTGAAAATGCGCCGTCTTGCCGACGTCGCGGCGCTCGACGAGGTGCGCAGCGTCGAGAAGGTCTTCCCCCGCAAGCTGCTCAACAACATCGCGCGGGGCATTCTTCGCGTTCCCGCGGCGACGCCGAGCAATGGCGGCGAAGGCGCGGGCGAGATCATCGCGATCGCCGATACCGGTTTCGACAAGGGATCGACCACGAACACGCACCCGGCCTTCAAGGGGCGCGTCAAGAAACTCTATGCGCTCGGGCGGCCCGGGCGCAAAGACGATCCTGATGGTCACGGCACCCATGTTGCGGGTTCCGCTCTCGGCGACGGCGTGTCGAAAAGCGACGGGCCGATCCGCGGCACGGCTCCAGGCGCCAAGCTGGTTCTGCAATCCGTGCTCGACAGCGGCGGCAATCTCGGCGGCCTGCCCGACAGCCTCGATGCGCTGTTCGGTCCGCCCTACAAGACGGACAAGGCGCGAATCCATTCCAACTCCTGGGGCAGCGTCGGAAATTTCGGCGTGTATGACTCCCAGGCCAACGAGCTCGACACGTTCGTCTACGCGCACCGCGACATGCTGATCTGCTTCGCCGCCGGAAATGAGGGCAGCGACAAGGATGGCAATGGCCAGGTCGACCCCAACTCCGTGACGCCGCCGGGCACGGCCAAGAACTGCCTCACCATCGGCGCATGCGAGAACAATCGTCCCAACGAGGCCATGACCTACGGCAGGGCATGGCCAGACGATTTTCCGGCCACGCCGATCAGCTCCGATCGTGTGGCCAACAATCCCGAAGGGATGGTGGCGTTCAGCAGCCGCGGACCCACCAACGACGAACGCATCAAGCCCGACGTCGTGGCGCCGGGATCCTTCATTCTGTCAACCCGTTCCCGCGCGACGAAATCGAAGGGATGGAAGCTCTCGCAAGACCCGCTCTATATGTTCGAGGGCGGCACCAGCATGGCGACGCCGCTGGTGGCCGGGTCGGTCGCGGTGATCCGGGCGTTCCTGAGGAAAAGCCAGGGACTGAAGTCGCCGAGCGCCGCACTGCTCAAGGCCCTCATCATCAACGGAGCGCGCAGTCTCGCCGGACAATACCATCCGTCGGAGGCGGGGTCCGTCGCGAACAACAGCCAGGGCTTCGGCCGGGTCGACGTTCAGGCCGTGGTCGGCCCCCATGCCGCGAACGAAGAGCTGCAGTTCTTCGACGAGAGGAAGAAGCTGGACGCCGGCGACCGCGAAGACCGCACGGTCACGATACCGGCGGGAAGCAGCCGCCTGAAGGTCACGCTGGTCTGGACCGATCCGCCCGGTGAAGGCCTGCAAAGCGACCTCGATCTCGTCGTGGTGGCCAACAAGCAGGAACGCCATGGCAACATGCCGGCCGGCTCGAAGGACTTCGACCGCAAAAATAATGTGGAGCAGGTCAGCTTCGAAAATCTGCCGCCCGGCGAAGCGGTGATTTCGGTCATCGCTCATTCCATCGCCGTCGCACCGCAGAACTATGCCCTCGTCATCAGGGTGAGCTAGAGGGTTCTCAAGCGAAGTGGCTACCGGTTCGCGTGAAGAAAACGCGCCAGAGCAAGAGCCTCGAGCTTCCGTTCTGATTCACTCAGAACCCAAGCTCCAGGCGCGGCAATCTGTCCCGGAAGGCTCGACCTCTTGTCGAACCTTCCGCGCATGTCTACCTCTCGCGGGTGGTTTTGCTGAGAGGTATTCCGATGCTTGATGCCGCCGTAAAGGCGCTGTCGCAATTGATCTCGCCGCCGATGCGCTCGATTCTGTGGCGATCGATCGGGCTTGCACTGGTCCTGATCATCGTGCTGGCGATCGGCTTGCAGCGGCTCCTGAGCTGGTTTGCGACCTATGGCGAGGTCTGGCTGGAAGGCCTGCTCGGGCCGAGCTGGCATTCCTCGCTCGAGGTCCTCGCCTGGATCGTCTCGATCGCGGCGGGCCTCGGCGTCGTGTTCGGCGGCGTGTTCCTGATGCCTGCGATCACCTCGCTGGTGGCGAGCCTGTTCGTCGACGACGTCGCCGACATCGTCGAGCGCGAGCACTATCCCGCCGAGCGGCCGGGCGCTGCGCTGCCGTTCAGCCAGGCGATCTACGAGGGCGTCAAGACCGCGCTGCTGACCATCGTGGTCTATCTGGTCGCCTTGCCACTGGTCCTGTTCGCCGGTGCCGGATTCCTGATCTTCTTCGTCGCCGCCGCCTGGCTGCTCGGGCGCGAATATTTCGAGCTCGCCGCGATGCGCTTCCGTTCGCCGGAGGGCGCCAAGGCGATGCGGCGCGACAATGCGGCGACCATCTTCACCGCCGGCCTTTTCATTGCCGCCTTCGTCTCGATCCCGATCGTCAATCTGGCGACGCCGATCTTCGGCATGGCATTCATGGTCCACATGCACAAGCGCCTGTCGGGACCGCGGCCCGAGCTGATCGAGCCCGCGCGGCAGATGCGGTGAGACCTCTCGGCTCACCTGTCAGCCCACCTCTCAGTTCACTTGCGCCCCGCATTTGCGCAGCAGCATCTTGGCGAAACCGAACGGCGCCGGCGTGAACGGGCCCGGTGGCGCCCGGGTGATCAGCGCGACGACGCCGAGCGCGACCATCGCGAGCCAGAAGCACAGCCAGAAGCCGTCGATATAGGCGAGCACATTGGCCTCGCGCTGCACCAGGCCCGCGAGCGTGCCGACCGCGCGCGCCTGCGCCAGGCCGGTACCATGGGCCGCGAAGTAATCGGCGAGCTGCTTGAGCCTACCCACCACATCGGCATCGCCGACCACAAGGTTCTGGCCGAGATAGAAGGAATGGACCTGCTCGCGCACGCGCAGCCACGTTCCCATCAGCGCGATGCCGATCTCTGCGCCGCCGAGCCGCATGATCTGGATGTAGGCGGCAAAGGAGGTGGCGCGGCTCGGATCGGCGTTCGACAGCAGCGTGACGATGAGCGGCAGCAGGATCAGCGACTGCCCGATCGCCTGGAGCAGCACGATGCCGACAAAATCCTCGCGCGCCCAGACATGGCTGAGCTGCGTGCCCCAGAGATTGGCCGCGGCAAAGCAGGCAAAGCCCAGCACCACGACGAACCGCGTATCGAAATGCCGCAGCAGCCAGATCGAGATCGGCACCAGCACGAACATCGGCAGCGCGCCATAGGTTAGCAGCAACATCCCGCTCTGCTCCGGCCGGAGCAGAACGACATTGCCGAGGAAATTCGGCACCAGCGACGAGTTGGAGAGGCTGGTCAGCGTGTAGAGCAGGATCAAGACCAGCCCCAACCCGACATTGCGCGAGAACAGCACGTTCACATGCGCCCAGGGCTGTCGCACCAGCGACTCGTTGACGAGGAAGCCTGCGAACAGCACCACACCGCTGACGAGCAGCGCCATCACCGTCCCCGAGCCCAGCCAGTCCAGGCGATTGCCCTGGTCGAGGCCGGCATAGATCATCGAGACCGCGGCGCCGAGCAGCAGCATGCCGCCCCAATCGGCCTCGCGCAGCAGTGTGCGGTTCACCGGCTCGCTCGGCGTGCCCAGATAAACCATCAGACCCATCAAGGGCGCGATCACGACGCTCTGCAAGTACAGCCATTGCCAGCCGAGATGGTCGACATAGAAGCCGACCAGCGAGCTCGACGTATCCAACGCAAAGCCGACCCGGATCGAATAGATCGAGATCGCCGGCACCCACCATCGGATCGGCAGGTTTCGTAACACGATCATGAGCGTCGCAGGCACGAAGGTGCCGAGCAGCAGGCCATGCACGACGCTGAGCGCGAGCAGCGTCGGATAATCATGCACGAAGGGAATGATCAGCGACACCGCGGCGTAGACGAGGCTCGGGATTCCGAGCACGCGGCGCAGGCCGAACACCGTCGCGAGCCATGCCACCGCCGGCGCAATCAGGATCTGCGAGCCGATTCCGGCGGTCGAAAGCCAGGCGCCCTCGTCGAACGAGAGCGAGAACGCACCACGCAGGTCCGGCAGGCCGACCGTGGTCAGCCGGCTGTCGAAATTGGCGAGGAACGAGCCGAGCAGCACCGCCGCCACGGCAAACAAGGGCTGTGGCGCGATGCCGCCGCGCGAGAGAGGTCCGCGGCCGGCATCGTCATTTTCCGCCATTCGCGGCCTTCGTGTCGATGCTGGTGACGACCGACATGCCCGGCACCAGCCGCGACAGCAGCGGCTGGTTGTCGTCGAACTGGATGCGCACGGGAATGCGCTGCACGACCTTGGTGAAATTGCCGGTCGCATTGTCCGGCGGCAGCAGGGCCACTTGCGCGCCGGTCGCGGGCGCAATGCGCTCGACCTTGCCGCGCAGCTTCTCGCGCGGGAAGCTATCGACGGTGATCTCGACCGGCTGGCCCGGCGCGACATGAGTGAGCTGGGTCTCCTTGTAATTCGCGATCACATAGACCTTCGGCAGCGGCACTACGTTGATGAGGTTCGTGCCGATATTGACGTAGTCGCCGGGCTGCACCTGGCGCTCGCCGACGACGCCGTCGAACGGCGCGGTGATCCTGGTATAGCCGAGCTTCAGCTTCGCGCTCGCCAGCGTCGCCTTGGCCGCCGCGACATCGGCGGCGCGCTGCTTCTTGGTGCCCTGCAGAACTTCGAGTTGATGCTGCTGCGCGGCGATGACGGCGCGACTGGCACGCACGTCGGCCTGCGCCTTCGCGTAGCCCGCGACGGCCTGTTCCAGCCGCTGCCGCGTGCCGGCTTCCGTCTGCGTCAGCGATTTCTGGCGATCCTGCTCCTGCCGGGCCTCGACTTCCAACGCTTCCGCGGACAGCTGCGCGGCCTGCGCCTGCGCGATGGTCGCATATTGCAGCTCGACCTGGTTGCTCAGATTGTCGAGCACGGCCTGCGCGGCGGCGACAGCGGCCTCGGACTGCGCGACCTGGGCCTGGTAGTCGGCGGGATCGATCTGGATCAGGAGATCGCCGGCCTTGACGCGCTGGAAGTCGGTCACCCCGACGGTCAGCACTTCGCCGGAGACGCGGCTTGCAAGCCGCGTCAGATCGGCGCGCACATAGGCGTCGTTGGTGGTCTGGACCACGGCGTTGCCGACCCATTCGTCGAAGCGCAGCGTCGCCAGTGCCACGAAGGCAAGCGCGACGATCACGGCGAACAGGGGGATCGCGAGCCGGCTCCAGAGCGAGCTCGCCGGCCGCTGCGTCGGCTTCGGCGGTGGAGCCGGTCCCGCGGCCGGCGGTGGCGATGAGATTTGTTCCTGCTGACTCACGACATGTCCCCAAAACCGGCTTGCTTCACATCGCCCCCCGAAACGACGGCGCCACCTCAGACCGTCTTCTCCGGCCATCGGCAGAGATCGTTGATCAGGCAAACCTCGCAGCGCGGCTTGCGCGCGAGGCAAGTATAGCGGCCGTGCAGAATCAGCCAATGATGGGCGTGCAACATGAACTCGGCCGGGATCACCTTTTCGAGACCAAGCTCGACTTCGAGCGGCGTCTTGCCGGGAGCGAGCGCGGTGCGATTGCCGACGCGAAAGACATGCGTGTCGACCGCCATGGTGTGCTCGCCGAAGGCCATGTTGAGCACCACGTTGGCGGTCTTGCGCCCGGCGCCCGGCAGTGATTCGATCCCGGCGCGCGTGCGCGGCACCTCGCCGCCGAATTCGCTGAGCACTTTTGCCGACAGCGCAATCACGTTCCTGGCCTTGGTGCGATAGAGGCCGATGGTCTTGATGGATTCGCGCAAGCGTTCTTCGCCGAGGTCGAGCATCTTCTGCGGCGTGTCGGCGATCTCGAACAATGCGCGCGTCGCCTTGTTGACCCCGGCATCAGTGGCCTGTGCCGACAGCACCACCGCGACCAGCAGCGTGAACGGATTGACGTGCTCGAGCTCGCCTTTCGGCTCCGGATTGGCCTTGCGGAAACGGCTGAAGACCTCGTGGATCTCCGCCGGCGTCCAAGGTTTGGTAGCATCGGGTCTTGTGGCCTTGAGCGATTTCCTGGCGGGAGCCGATTTCTTAGCGGACTTGGGCTTCGCAACAGTGGCCTTTGCCTTTTTCTTCGGCACGGACGCTTTGCGCGGGGCCGGCTTGCGGGTGATTTTCGCCATGATCGGGATATACTGAGGGACGATGAGCACAGGCAACGAAATTGAGCGCGAGCGATCTGAAAGCGGGACGGAGCCTCAGATCTACTCCGCGCTCCTGACGCCGCACCGCTCGCTGAACCGCACCGGCTTCCTCGCCGTGATGCTGTTCCTGAGCGTGGTGAGCTTTGCCACCGGCCTCGCCTTCCTGATGATGGGCGCGTGGCCGGTCTTCGGCTTCTTCGGCCTCGACGTGCTGGTGATCTGGTGGGCCTTCAAGGCCAATTTCCGCACCGCGCGGGCGCGCGAGGAGATTTCGGTCACGGCGTCCGAATTGCGGGTGCGGCGCGTCAGTCATCGCGGCCAGGTCGCCGAATGGACGTTCAATCCGCTCTGGGTCCGCCTCGACATGGAGGTCGACGAGGATTTTGGCATCGAGCATCTCTATCTGATCTCGCGCGGCCACCAGATCCAGATCGCCCGCTTCCTGGGTCCGGACGAAAAGGCAAGTTTTTACAAAGGCTTGGTTGAGGCCCTGAACGCTGCCAAGCGCGGCCCGACCTACAACCCGATCTCCTGAGTCCGGATCGGAAATCGGGTGGTTTCGGCCCGGCGCCACGCCTACATTTCCACCCATGATGACACTCGCCATAAATGACCAGCGCCTGGCCAAGCCGGGCTCCCAGAACGCCGCGTTGCGCGATTACGACTCCGTGCGCCGGGCGATCGCATTCATCTCGGAGAACTGGCGCACCCAGCCGGCCATCGAAGCGATGGCGGATGCGGCGGGCGTCACGCCGGATGAGCTGCACCATCTGTTCCGTCGCTGGGCCTCGATCACGCCGAAGGCGTTCATGCAGGCGCTGACGCTCGATCACGCCAAGGGTCTGTTGCGGGACTCCGCGAGCATTCTCGATGCCGCGCTCGACTCAGGTCTTTCTGGACCGGGGCGGCTGCACGATCTCTTCGTCACCCATGAAGCGATGTCGCCCGGCGAATGGAAGAACGGCGGCGCGGGCCTGACGCTGCGCTATGGCTTCCATCCTTCGCCGTTCGGCACGGCGATCGTGATCGCCACCGACCGCGGCCTGTCAGGCCTAGCGTTCGCCGACCCCGGTGAGGAGAAGGTCGCGCTCGCCGACATGACGCGGCGATGGCGCAACGCAACTTACGTCGAGGATCACGAAGGCACCGCACCGCTCGCACAGCGCATCTTCGACACCAAGCTGTGGCGGCCGGACCAGCCGTTGCGCGTCGTCATGATCGGCACCGATTTCGAGGTGCGGGTGTGGGAGACGCTGCTGAAGATCCCGATGGGGCGCGCGGTGTCCTATTCCGACATCGCCTGCAACATCAACAGCCCGAAGGCCTCACGCGCCGTCGGCGCTGCGGTCGGCAAGAACCCGGTCTCGTTCGTCGTGCCCTGCCACCGCGCGCTCGGCAAGAGCGGCACGCTCACCGGCTATCACTGGGGCATCACCCGCAAGCAGGCGATGCTGGGCTGGGAGGCCGGGCAGCTGGGGATGCAGTAGATTTCGTAGGGTGGGTTAGCCGAAGGCGTAACCCACCACTTCTGCCACCACGGAAACCAAAGAGGTGGGTTACGCCGAGCAGATGCGCTTTGCGCATCTGCAGGGCTAACCCACCCTACGATTCCGCAGCAGCTCAGCCCGCCAGATCCAGCTTCGACGCCACCGTCGAATCCGCATTGAGCCGGTAGATGATCGGCACACCGGTCGCGAGCTCGCGCTTCAAAATGCCTTCGGGCGAGAGCTTTTCCAGCACCATGATCAGCGCGCGCAGCGAGTTGCCGTGGGCGGCGACCAGCGTGCGCTTGCCGTTGAGCACGCCGGGCAGGATCTCCTGCACGTAATAGGGCAGCGCGCGCGCCAGCGTGTCCTTCAGGCTTTCGCCGCCGGGCGGCGGCACGTCGTAGGAGCGGCGCCAGATCAGCACCTGATCCTCGCCCCATTTCTTGCGGGCGTCGTCCTTGTTGAGGCCGGAGAGATCGCCATAGTCGCGCTCGTTCAGGGCGAGGTCCTTGGAGGTCGGCAGGCCCTTCTGGTCGAGTTCGCCGAGAATGAGATCGAGCGTGTGCTGCGCGCGCGTCAAGACCGAGGTGTAGGCGACGTCGAACACGAGGCCCTGCGCTTTCAGCTTGCGGCCGGCTTCCGTGGCTTCCTTCACGCCGAGCTCGGTGAGATCGGGATCCTTCCAGCCCGTGAAGAGGTTCTTCAGATTCCACTCGCTCTGACCGTGGCGCACGAGCACGAGGAGACGTTCGCTCATTGACTGCTTTCCATTCAGGTTATTGTTGAGGAATGATCTTGGCGGAAAGGCGCTTCACATCTTGCGCTAACGCGGCCCTTCGGGTCCGGTTCATGCTCCGGCTCGCTCAGATGTCTGCGAGACCGAGCACGTCGGCCATGGAGTAGTGCCCCGGCTTCTTGCCATGCGCCCACAACGCCGCCTTGAGCGCGCCGTGTGCGAACAGCATGCGGTCTTCGGCGAGATGCGACAGCGTCAGGCGTTCGAACGGACCGAGGAAGGTCACGCTGTGCTCGCCGGCGACGGTGCCGCCGCGCAAGGAGGCAAAGCCGATGTCGCCCGGCTTGCGCGCGCCGGTGATGCCGTCGCGGCCGCGGTCCGAATGCTCCTCGAGCGAGATGCCGCGGCCGGCGGCAGCGGCCTGGCCCAGCATCAACGCAGTGCCCGAGGGCGCATCGATCTTCATGCGGTGATGGGTTTCCACGACCTCGATGTCGAAGCTCTCGTCGAGTGCCTTGGCGACGCGCTTGACCACCGCGGCGAGCAGATTGACGCCCAGGCTCATATTGCCCGACTGCACCACGACCGCACGGTTGGTGACGCTCTTGATCACGGCGTTGTCGGAGGCCGACAGTCCGGTGGTGCCGATGACGTGCACGATACCGCGCTCGGCCGCGATCGCGACATTGGCGATGGTCGCCGCCGGCACGGTGAAATCCAGGATGCCGTCGGCGTCCTTCGACATCGCCCAGAGATCGGCCGAGAGTTTGATGCCGTTGGCCGGCAGGCCCGCGAGCACGCCGGCATCCTTGCCGAGCAGCTCCGAGCCGGGCGCCTCCAGGGCTCCCGCCAGCACCGCGCCTTCGGTGTCGGCAATGGCTCGTGCCAGCGCCCGGCCCATCCGGCCGCCTGCTCCAGCAACAATCAAACGCATATCGGACATGGTTCACCCTCTCCACGCCCTATAGCGGGAGCGGGCCGTTCCGGCAACCGATCAGGCCTTCAAAAGGCCCTTGGCGCGGGTCTCCCCGAGCACGGTCGCAATGCTAGAGCACGAGCTCCAGGTCTTTCCTGAGCACGATCTGGCCATCGCGCTCGACAACATAAGTGGCCTTGTAGGAGCCGCGTTCCCACCCCCCGGGAGGTCGCTTCTTTCCCGCAAAGAGCATGAATTGCGCCTTGTTGGCCTGAAGTGGTGCAGACCGATTTTCCGCGATGACGTTGTCGAGGGGATCCTTGATGACCAGCCATTGCGCATCGCCCGCCTTCAGCCCGATAGCCCGCACGAACGCGACGATCGCCGTCGAACTGGCGGACGGCATTTGGCTCTCGGCGCTGCCGTCCTCGATGAGTTCCATCGTGACCGGCCCCGTCGTAAAACCCGCATTGAGGATGGCTCGTTCCTGGTACTCGAGTTTCGGGCGGAGGGCAGCAAGCCAGAGCGATTGACCGCCCTCGCAAGACGCGGGACGAACGCCATACGCAAAGGGATCGACGACCGCACCATTGTGCCTCACGGTGAAATGCAGGTGAGGATACTCCGTGAGGCCGGAGAGTCCGACACGGCCGATCGGCTGTCCGAGGTCGACCTTGTCTCCGGGCTTGACCAACACACTGCCGGCGGCGAGGTGGCAGTACTGGGTTTCCCACTGCTCCGGATGTTCGATGACGACGCCATTGCCACATTCGGCCTCGCGCACCGCTTCGCGCCCCGATTTTGTGAAAGCGCCGTCCGGAGCGTCATTGCGTGTACGAAGAATGCGGCCGCCCGCCGCTGCGCGCACGTCGACGCCGGCCTTTTGCACTGCCAGTGAGGGCAAACGAAAATCGGTGCCGTTGTGGTCGTCATAAGTCAGCGTGCCGCATTTGTAATCTCGCGCCGACCGCGACGGATCGAGATCCGTGTAATTCTGGATGTAGCAGGTACGGCCAGGCTCGCAGGCAATCGGAAGTGACAATTGAATGCTCTGGGCATGGGCAGGGAAGCCGGCCCCGGCCAATGCCAGGGCAGCGAACGCTCGGTAGAGCAAACCTGCGCAGCTCATTCGCCTCGACATCGCGGAGAACCCCGTACTCAGTCAGGCGAATGCTTGCCGGCCGTCCGCAATCTCATCGGACCCTCTTCGTCCAATCGACCGTCGGAGGGCGGTCGGCTCACCCAGTTCTCGCGCCTGCCAGCACCAAAAGGCGATTGGGTGAGATGATACAGAAGAAAGAATTCCGACTGTCGATTGATCCCCAATTTGAGCATGATCCTCTTGGTGTAGGTTCGCACCGTTGCCTCGGTCAGCCCAAGCTCGGCTCCAATATCGCGAGGGCATTGGAATTGAAGAATCCGGGCAACGATTCTTTCCTCAGCCCAGTTCAACCCGAAGGCAGATGCAATGCAGTGCGCGCCCTGCACGTCATCGAATTGCGGCACGACGACGAGGGCCTGTCCCAGCTTGTCATGCGTTGGAACAGCGCCGATCTTGGCGAAGGCGAACTGCTGACGATCCATCGAGAGCGGTACCGTAGTGTTGAACCATCCATGAGTCCCGCTCTCGATCAGCACTTTCCCGATTGCCCCCCGCAAGCTTTCGGTCACGGAAGCGCATGAGCCAGCGAGCCTGCCTCCATCAATCCTGAGCAGCTCGCGCTTGGCAAGCAGCACGCGTCCACCACGATTGACTGCGTAAATGTGCAGGCCCTGGTCCACGACGATGGCGGGAAAGGTCAGCTCTTCGAGCCAGAGTTGCGCATCGACCTGCCCCGGCGCTTGCCGGGCAAGTGAATGAGCGGCCTTCCATAACGGGCGCACGGTATGCGCCAAACCGGGAATCTCCGAGGCCGCAAGCGCGGCCGGTCGCCATCCGGCCACGAATACGACCGTGGTTCGATCATCGGAAGCAAACCTGCCAATGACCGAATGACTCTTTACCGGGGGTTCCGCGCCGATCAACTTGCGGACGAAGGAGGTCCGGGAATTGATCGGCTCGAGCGAGGCGACATCCTCGGCGGTGCCCTTGCGCGCAAATCGCTCAACCATCGTCGCGCATGACGGGTCGGTAGGAGCGTCTCCGATTCTGGCTTCTTCCAGCCCGGAGGCGGAGAGCATGGCTACGTAGCAGCTCCGGCAACCGAGCAACTCCGCCATCGCCTTCGCGAAATATTCCATTGCGGCCTGTTGTGGGCGCGGCTCCGGACAAGACCCTGACGGACCGCATCCGTCATTGCCTTGCTTCGAGGCGCGCTCGACGCAATCGGAACGAAAATCATCCTGTGCGGAAGGTAGTGCCTTACTGCACTCATGCACGGTCGCCTCCCTCATAGGCCGGCCCAGCCCTTACCAGCGCTTAATTCTCCCTGAACGCACGGTTGATCCGTAACGTCATCGGCTGCAAAAGATATTCCGCAAAGGTTCGTTCCCCCGTCTCGACAAATATCTCGACAGGCATTCCAGGCATCAATGTGGAGATGTAGGAGGCCGTCGGTGCGTTGGCGTCCAGCTCAACCTCGGCCAAATAGGAGCTGTCGCCGGAACGGGTGTCGGTCAGTGCGTCTGCCGCAACGCCGACGACCCTTCCCTCGAGCATCGGCCGGCGGCGAATGTTCAGCGCGTGAACCCGCACGCGCGCCATCTGTCCGACATAGACCTCTTCCCGATCGGCAGGCTTCAATGTCGCCTCGATGACAAGCCGATCTTGCGTCGGAACGATTTCCAAAAGGGTTTCCCGAGGTCCAAGCACGGCATTGAGGTCCCTGCTGTTGAGGCCGACGATCCTTCCACTTTCCGGGGCACGTAATTCAGACCGGGCAAGCTGGGCACGCAACGCGGCAATTCGATGTCTGAGGTCGCCGATTTCCTCGCTCGTCGCATGCCGCTGCTTGGCGATATCCTGATTTTGGTTGAACCCCAACTGCCGGCGTCTGTCCTGCAACTCCGCGATCTTGCCCTGCATCTCCGAGATTGACGCGGCATTGCGATCGACCTGTCCAGCGGCCTCCGCTTCGGCGCGTTGCAAGGCCAGCAAACGTGGTTTCCGGGCGAGGCCCTTTGCGAGGAGATAACTCGTGTCGGCGATCTCTTCTCGCAACAGCTTGAGCTGCTGTTCAAGTCCTTGGGTGTTGCTCTGCAGGCCGCGGATGGTGTCCGCGTTTTGCAGCATCTGCTGATCGATCACCTTGCGCTCGTTCTCAATCGCGGCCAGTCGCGCGGCAAATTCGGCCTCCTGGGTTTGAATGGCGATACGTGCGGAGAGACGGGTCGCACTTTGCCGCAATTCGTCCGGAAACCGGATTGACTTCGCGGCGTCTTGCTCCGCCGCCAGACGGGCCTCCATTGCCAGGTCGGCAAAGAACTTCGTTTCGAGGGAACCAAGGGTCGCTTCGATCTGCGCGGTGTCGAGCCGTGCAATGAGTTGACCGGCTTCGACGTGATCGTTCTCCCGGACATAGATCGATTTGATGATCCCGCCTTCCAGATGTTGCACCGCCTTGCGCTTCGAATGGACCTTGATGAATCCTGGTGCCACGACGGCGCCGCGGAGCGGAACGGTGGTCGCCCACAAGCCGAAGCCGCAAAATTGCAGGACGAGCAATACACAGCCCCATGCGATGATCCGTCGCATGTCGGATCTCGGTTGCTCCGTCGGCCACGTCTTCGACCGGCCGGCAACAGGCGCGGACATCGCGGACGCATGACCGGTCTGCATCATGGAATGACCCTCCTGCTCGGCAGCCTTTGAGGCTCGACATTGCGAGGGAGCCCTGCCGAACCCGGTACCGGTGCCGGCCGCTGGGCGCGAAGAACATCATATGGCGGTCCGAAGGCGATCTGGTTGCCGTCCCGCAACAGCAGCACGGCATCGGCGATGGTCAACAGCCGCGGCCGGTGCGTGACGATCACCGACGCCGCGCCGCGCGCTTTGGCCGATTGAATGGCGGAGCACAACGCTTCTTCGCCGTCCGGATCGAGATTGGCATTGGGCTCATCCAGCAGGATCAATTTGCGATCGCCGAAGAAGGCGCGTGCAAGACCAATGCGCTGACGCTGGCCACCGGATAGCCTGCAGCCGTCGCGGCCGATCTCGGTCTGGTAGCCGGCCGGAAGGGACAGGATCATCTCATGCGCCTGCGCGAGCATGGCCGCGGCGACGATAGCCTCGTCCCGTGCGCATTCATCAAACCCGGCAATGGCCTCGGCCACCGTTCCATCCAGGAGCTGCACGTCCTGGGGGAGATAGCCGACGAATTGCCCAAGCTGGTCGGGATCCCAGGTATGGAGTGCTGCGTGGTCCAATCGGATCGTACCGGTGGTCGGCCGCTCGAGGCCTGCCATCAAGCGCAGCAATGTGGATTTTCCGGCGCCGGTCGGTCCGATCACGACGACAAGTTCGGACGGCCGGCATTGAAAGGATATGCCCGCGAGGATGGGACGCGGCGTCCCGCCAATCCGGAATGTCACCCGTTCGACCTGGAGGATGCCGGCTGGCGGTGGAAGCAACGTCTTCCGCGGTCGCGCAAGCACCGGCATCGCGGCGTTGCAGACCTGCGTCCACGCGTCCTGCGCAGATGCCAACGCGCGCCAAGCCGAGACCAACCCTTCCATGGGCTGCAATGTGCGCGCTATCAGGATAGAGCTCGCGATCAGACTGCCGGACAGCACCTCGTTCTGGAGCACGAGCCAAGCACCGCATCCGATCGCGGCAATCTGCAGAATGGTCCTGACCATTCGCGCGGCGGCGCTTATCGTGTAGATGCGCTCGCTGGCCCGCACCACCGGAGACAGGGCTTCATCATTGAGGCTCATGAATGCGCGGATGGCGCCCCGGGTCCAGCCCATCGCCCGCACCACGCTGGAGTGCCGGACGATTCCATCGAGCAACGCCTGCGTCTTCAACGCGGCCTGCGAAGCCTGCGCAATTTCGCCGCGCGCGATCCAGTGGCTTGCACCCCCCATCGCCAGCAGGACCCCGACCCCGATCAGGGCTATGACGCCATACCAGGGGTGCAGGAAGAACAGGATGAGAATAAACACCGGGAGGAACGGAGCATCTATCAGCGATGTGACCGTTCCGCTCGACAGGAAAGTTCTCAACTCGCGGAGCTTGACCAGATCGTGCTGCCGGCCGTCGCCCGGCGCCGCGCCGGTGATGCTGCCTTCAAGGATGATCGGAGCGAGGCAGTGCTCGAACCCGACCGCGAACCGGCTCAACAGGCGGTTACGAAACGTGTCGAAGGCGGCGCTGAAGGCGAGAGCGCCGACGGCGATGACGGTGAGGCCGACAAGCGTCTCGACGCTTCCGCTGCTGAGCACGCGGTCGAACACTTCGATGGAATAGAAAGGTACGACCAGCAGCAACAGGTTTACGGACACGCTGAAGCAGACGATCCACACCAATGCGAATCGTCCCGGAATCAAGGCCACCAGCAATCTCTGACCAGATGCTGGGATCACACCACGGTTACGCGAGTACATAACTTGCCGGCACTATCACTGACTGAAATGAGGGCGGGGCGGCCTGACAGCCGCCCCGCTACTAGTCGGCACTAGACAACGTCAACGGCCGTATAACCCGCGGCAGTGTTGATGTCGTCGATCGACTCGAACGGTGTCGCGCCGCCCGTGATGCCATCGAGCTGGATGGCGCCGAAGCCGAAATCCAGCACGGTGTTGGTGCCGTCGTCGTCCACGACCACTGTAGCCGGGTCAAAGCCTGGCGGAGCGTCGACAACAACGGCATCGCCATCGGCAAAGCTGAGATCGGTGACTTCATCGTTGCCGAAGTTCGTGGCTGTGTTGTCGCCGAAATTGAGCGTATCGGTACCAGCACCGCCCGTCAGCACATCGTCGCCGAGTCCACCGTTGAGGACGTCGGCGCCATTGCCGCCGTCCAACTCGTCATCGCCGTTACCGCCGCTCAGGGCGTCATTGCCGGCGCCGCCCGACAGGATGTCAGCCCCAGCCTCGCCGTTCAGGACATCGGTGCCGTCGCCGCCATCGAGCGTGTCATCTCCGGCGTCGCCGTCGAGCGTGTCGTTGCCGGTTCCGCCGCTCATTTCGTCATCACCGGCGCCGCCGCTCATGGCATCGTTGCCCGCGCCGCCGGCCATCTCGTCGTCTCCGGCATCGCCGAACATCGTATCGTTACCGGCGCCGCCGTCCATGATGTCGTCGCCCGCGTCGCCGTGCATGGTGTCGTTGCCATCGCCACCGTCGAGCGTATCGGCGCCCAAACCGCCGTTCAGGATGTCGTCACCGGTACCGCCGTTCAGCAGGTCATTGCCAAGTCCGCCGTTCAGCGTGTCGTTGCCGGCATCGCCATTCAGAGTGTCATCTCCGAATCCACCGGTAAGTACGTCGTTACCGTCGCCGCCATTCAAGACGTCATCGCCGGCGTCGCCGCTCAACGTATCGTCGCCGGCGTCGCCCCACAGGGTGTCGGCACCCGCGCCGCCATGAATGTCATCATTGCCGTCGCCGCCGTGGATGCCGTCGTCGCCGGCGTCACCAAAGAGCTGATCAGCGCCGGTTCCGCCATCGATGGTGTCGTCGCCTTGGTCGCCATGGATGATGTCGACGCCGGCATTTCCGTTCAGCGCGTCGTCGCCCGCGCCGCCGTTGATCGTGTCATCGCCATCGCCACCGGTGATCGTATCGATACCGGCATTTCCATCCAGGGTGTCGTTGCCGGCACCGCCATCGATGGAATCGTCGCCCGCGCCGCCGCTTGCGGTGTCATTGCCATCCAGGCCAGTAATGGTGTCGTTGCCTTGAAGGCCAAAGATCTGATCGTCTAAATTCGTGCCAGGCAACACATCGTCGCCTGCTGTTCCGATGATCAGTGCCATGATCTCCGCTCCCTTTGCATGGAAATGCGCGACGCGGGTCGCATTGCGGCCCGTCATGGACGTCGCAGATTTCGGGTTTGGCTTGATGCCCACCACGGATCGATGTGGGCTCCGATCAAGCAACCTTGGATGAAAGGAGAGCGGTGCAGCAATCCCCATTTGGGGACAAAAGAATACGGCAAGCTGGTGGACCCAATGACGACGACAGTCTTCGTCTCAGGCGCGAACGGCGCTCACTCGTTCAAGCGAATGAACCCGTCAAGGTGATGCAAGGTGATGTCGGCGTGAGTGCGAGCGGAGATGTCCGCGATGCTCTCCCGATCGCGTACGATGATCGTACGCGCGTGCTGTCCGCGAGAGCCGATGATGCTCGCGTCAATCCAGGATCGGCTCTCGCGGTAATCCGTCTTCAGGGCTGCGGGCCGTCGTAGCCCTCGATGATGATGAGATCGGCGATGGAGTGCGGCTGGCGCACCTTGATGTTGGCCTGGTATTCCGGCGAGTCGTAGCAGGCGATCGCGGTCTCGTAGTCCGGAAATTCAATCACGACGTTGCGCGTGCGACTCTGGCCTTCGACGGTGGTGAAGCGGCCGCCGCGAACGACATAGCGGGCACCGAATTTCTTGAAGATCGCGAGATTGGCGACCGCATAGGGCTTGTAGCCCTCGTCATTGGACACATCGACGCGTCCGATCCAATAGGCCTTTGCTGCCATTCTTCTTCTCCTGGTTTGTTGTTCAGCCGAGCGCTTGCGCGATCTCGACCTGGATGGCCTCGGCGACAGCCTTCGGATCGGCAGCTTCCACCACCGGCCGCCCGACGACGAGATAATCGGCGCCCGCGGCAATTGCACGGCCCGGCGTCATGATGCGTTTCTGGTCACCGCTCGCAGCGCCCGCCGGCCGGATGCCGGGGGTGACGAGATGCATCTGGTGGCCGACGATCTTGCGCAAGGCGCCGACCTCCTCGGGCGAGGACACCAGCCCGTCGACGCCGAGCACCTGCGCCTGCTGCGCGCGCGCTTCGACCAGTTCGGAGACGCTGAGCCGATAGCCGGCCGCGTGCAGATCGTCGTCGTTGTAGGACGTCAGCACCGTAACGGCGAGAATCTTCAGGCTCGCGCTGCCGCGGCCTTCGACCGCGCCCTTCATGGTCTGCGGATAGGCGTGCACGGTGACGAAAGTGGCACCCAGCCTGGCCACGCTCTCCACACCACGCGTGACGGTGTTGCCGATGTCGTGCATCTTGAGATCGGCGAACACCTTCTTGCCCTTGTCGGCGAGCTTGCCGATCAACGGCAGGCCGCCGGCATAAGCGAGCTGATAGCCGATCTTGTAGAAGGTGACGCTGTCGCCGAGCCTTGCGATCATCGCCTCCGCGGCATCAACGCTGGGCAGGTCGAGCGCTACGATCAGGCGATCCTTCGGGGCGATCTCGGCTGGCGTCATGTCACCTCACATCATGCGTTGGGAAATGTCGATCAATTGCCGTACCAGCTCCTTCAACGCGGCGATGTCGCCCTCGTTCTTGAGCCTGTCCATATCGTCATAGGCCTGGTCGGCAAAGGCGAGCGTGAGCTGGCTGGCAACCACGTTGGCGTGGCAGGAGGTCAGGATCAGCCGCAACGCCTGGAGCGCACGGGCCGCACCGAGCCGGCTCTGCGAGGCGCCGGCGAGCGCGAAGGCGCGGTTGCGAAACACGTCGCCGCGCGTCTCGTGCAGCTCATGTACGCGGCTGACCCAGTCGATCGCGTTCTTGAGCAGCGGCGGCACCGAGGCGTTGTATTCGGGCGAAACGATCAGCACGCCATGATGCGCGCCGATCATGCGCTTGAGATTGATCGCGTGCTTGGGCACGCCCGACTTGGCCTGGAGATCGCCGTCATAGATCGGCAGCGGAAAATCGGCGAGCGAGATGCGGGTGACGTCGACACCGGCCTGGGCGAATTCATAGGCGGCGACCGCCGCCAGCTTCGCATTGTGCGAGCCGGTGCGCAGCGAGCCGGGAATGATCAGGATTTTGGGTGCGGGCATCCGCTTCCATGCGTTCGGCGAAACGAATCCGCCGCGCAAATTGGAATGCCGGCGGAATTAGTCCTTGCGATACACCCAGACGCGGGCCGGCGGAAGGTTCATCCAGATCCGTTCAGAGGCCTCTGTGGACACGCCGGGCAGCGATTTCGGGATCGGCGGCACCACCGCATAGGTGAACTGCACGAAGGGCGCGCCCGGGGTCAGCGCCGCGAAGGCGTCGCGGACCAACCGGAGCCGCGTCAGCATCGGTTTTGTCACGAGCGGCAGGCCGGAGACGACGGCGGAGGCCGGCGCGCTGAGCACGTTCCAGAGCGTGTCGCGCAGGCGATAGGCATCGCCCTGCACCACCTTGGCTTGCGGATAGCGGTCGCGCAGCAAGGCGCAAAAGCCGGGATTGTATTCGACGAGGACGAGGCGCTTCTGGTCGACGCCGCGCTCGACCAGGGCCGAGGTGATGGCGCCGGTGCCGGGCCCGAGCTCGACCACGGGCGCATCCGAGTTGACGTCGACGTAATGCGCCATGGTCCGGGCAAGCAGCTTGCCCGAAGGCATCACCGCACCCATGTGCAGCGGCTTTTCGATCCACGATCTGAGAAAACGCACCTCGTCATCGAGACGAGGCTTCTTCAACGCACGCGCGGACGATGGCAATGGCATGTCTGGACCGGACGGGACCGCAGGACCGCGGCGTGTCAGAAAATGGTCATAAACAGGTATAGGCCGAAGGCGGAACGGTCAAGACGAGTCAGGTCGCCCGATTACTGAAGAGATCCTTGACCTTGGCGAAGAAGCCGACGGATTCCGGCTGGGTATTGCCAGAGGAGAGCTTTTCGAATTCCGCCAGCAATTCCTGCTGCTTCTTGGTGAGATTCTGCGGGGTCTCGACGGCAACCTGAACGTACATGTCGCCCATCTGGCGCGAGCGCAGCACCGGCATGCCTTTTGATGCAATGCGGAATCGGCGGCCCGACTGGGTTCCGGCCGGCACCTTCACCTTGGTTTTGCCGCTGTCGATGGTCGGCACCTCGAATTCGCCGCCGAGGGCGGCCGTCACCATCGAGATCGGCACCCGGCAGTGCAAATCGGCGCCGTCGCGCTGGAAGAGCTGGTGCTGGGCCAGCGACAGGAAGATGTAGAGGTCGCCGGGCGGACCGCCGCGAACCCCGGCCTCGCCTTCGCCGGCGAGCCTGATCCGGGTGCCGTCCTCGACCCCCGGGGGAATGTTGACCGACAGCGTCCGCTCGCGGGTGACCCGGCCCTGGCCGGAGCAGGACGGGCAGGCATCCTCGATCATCTGGCCGCGACCCTGGCAGCCCGGACAGGTGCGCTCCAGCGTGAAGAAGCCCTGCGACTGCCGCACGCGGCCGGCGCCGCCGCAGGTCGAGCAGGTCTTCGGCTTGGTGCCGGCCTTGGCGCCGATACCCGAGCAGGCCTCGCAGGTGACCGAGACCGGAATCTCGATCTGCGCGGTCTTGCCGCCAAAGGCTTCCTCGAGCGTGATTTCCATGTTGTAGCGCAGGTCGGCGCCACGCTCGCGGCCGCCGCGGCCGCGCTGCCCGGCCATGCCGAACAGGTCTTCGAAGATGTCGGAGAAGGAAGAGGCGAAACCCGCGCCGAAGCCGGCGCCGCCGCCGCCCTGCTCGAAAGCCGCATGGCCGAAGCGGTCATAGGCCGCGCGCTTGTCCTTGTCCTTGAGGACCTCGTAGGCCTCGTTGATTTCCTTGAACTTGACTTCGCTGGTGTCGTCCCCGGGATTGCGATCCGGGTGAAATTTCATCGCAAGCTTGCGGAAGGACGATTTCAGGACGGAATCGTCGGCAGTGCGCTCGACTTCCAGGGTTTCGTAATAGCAGCGCTTGGTGGACGTGGACATGTTGAACTCGGTCTATCCAATCGCGATTCAAGTCGGAGCGGAACAACGTCGCCATGAGACGATATAGGCAGCCCTTTGCTTCGCGGCAGAGGGCGGCACGGCGACGTTCATCATAACGGCTGGGAATTGATCGATCGTAACGGGGACACGCCCCGCCGAGCCCGACACGACGGCCTCCCCCGTGAGGGGGGAGGCCGGTAGCGCGTGTGGGGTCCAAGCCGTCCGCATCATCACCCTCTTGGGGATCAGGCGGACTTCTTGTTGTTCTTGTCGTCGTCGACTTCGGTGAATTCCGCGTCGACGACGTCGTCCTTGGCCGCATCCTTCTTGGCGTCGGCCTCGGCCTGCTGCTTGTACATGGCCTCGCCGAGCTTCATCGAAGCCTGGGCCAGCGTCTGGGTCTTGGCCTTGATCGCCTCGGCATCGTCGCCCTTCAGCGCTTCCTTGAGGTCGCTGACGGCATCCTCGATGGCGCGGCGCTCGGGCTCGGCGACCTTCGAACCGTGCTCGGCCAGAGCCTTCTCGGTGGAGTGCACCAGGCCATCCGCCTCGTTCTTGGCGGTGACGGCCTCGCGGCGCTTCTTATCCGCCTCGGCGTTGGCCTCGGCGTCCTTGACCATCTTCTCGATGTCGGCTTCCGACAGGCCGCCGGAGGCCTGGATGCGGATCTGCTGCTCTTTGGCCGTGGCCTTGTCCTTGGCCGAGACGTTGACGATGCCGTTGGCGTCGATGTCGAAGGTCACCTCGATCTGCGGCATGCCGCGCGGAGCCGGCGGAATGCCCATCAGGTCGAACTGGCCGAGCATCTTGTTGTCGGCCGCCATTTCACGCTCGCCCTGGAAGACGCGGATGGTGACCGCGTTCTGGTTGTCCTCGGCGGTCGAGAACACCTGGCTCTTCTTGGTCGGGATCGTGGTGTTGCGGTCGATGATGCGGGTGAACACGCCGCCCAGCGTCTCGATGCCCAGCGACAGCGGGGTCACGTCGAGCAGCAGCACATCCTTGACGTCGCCCTGGAGCACGCCGGCCTGGATCGCGGCACCGATCGCCACGACTTCGTCCGGGTTGACGCCCTTGTGCGGCTCCTTGCCGAACAGCTGCTTCACGACTTCCTGGACCTTCGGCATGCGCGACATGCCGCCGACCAGAACGACTTCGCCGATCTCACCGGCGGTGACGCCGGCGTCCTTCAGCGCCTTGCGGCAGGGCTCGACCGTCTTCTGGACGAGGTCGTCGACCAGCGCCTCGAACTTGGCGCGGGTGAGCTTCATCGTCAGATGCTTCGGGCCGGTCTGGTCCGCGGTGATGAAGGGCAGGTTGATCTCGGTCTGCGTCGTCGACGACAGCTCGATCTTGGCCTTTTCAGCGGCTTCCTTCAGGCGCTGCAACGCGAGCTTGTCGTTGCGCAGGTTGATGCCCTGCTCCTTCTGGAACTCGTCGGCCAGATAACCCACGAGGCGCATGTCGAAGTCTTCGCCGCCGAGGAAGGTGTCGCCGTTGGTCGACTTCACCTCGAACACGCCGTCGCCGATTTCGAGAATGGAGATATCGAACGTGCCGCCGCCGAGATCGTACACGGCGATCGTGCCGGTCTTGGTCTTGTCTAGGCCATAGGCGAGCGCGGCCGCGGTCGGCTCGTTGATGATGCGCAGCACTTCAAGGCCCGCGATCTTGCCGGCGTCCTTGGTCGCCTGGCGCTGGGCGTCGTTGAAGTAGGCGGGAACGGTGATGACGGCCTGGTCGACCTTCTGGCCGAGATGGGCCTCCGCGGTCTCCTTCATCTTCTGAAGGATGAACGCAGACACCTGCGAGGGCGAGTAGGTCTGGCCGTCGGCCTCGACCCAGGCGTCGCCGTTGGAAGCCTTCACGATCTTGTACGGAACGAGCTTCTTGTCCTTCTCGACCATCGGGTCGTCGTAGCGGCGGCCGATGAGGCGCTTCACTGCGAAGAACGTACGCTCGGGATTGGTAACGGCCTGGCGCTTGGCAGGCTGGCCGACGAGGCGCTCACCGTCGTCCGTCACGGCGACGATCGAAGGCGTCGTGCGCATGCCTTCGGAATTCTCGATGACTTTGGCGTTCTTGCCATCCATCACGGCGACGCACGAATTCGTGGTGCCGAGGTCGATCCCAATGACCTTTCCCATGGTCCTGATATCCTTGTTTTTGCGGCAGGTTGGCTGGGCCCAAGAGGCACCCGATCCAAACCCCCTAAGATCAAACATCCGCGATATTGCGATGGTTGACGCTCATATAGGAGGGGGGGAGGGGGCCGCAAGGACCGAACGCAAGTTTCGGCCATGAAAACATTGGGTTTTGGAAGATCATATCCGGGCTTCACCGCCCTTGCAGGTGATGAATTATTAACAGGTTCAGGCGTCAGCCGGCCCCGCCACCGTGATCTGCCCCGCCCTGTTACCGGCGGGCCAAACCCGTTAAAAGGCGGGCGGCCGGACCGCCGCCATCGAGGCGGCTTCGCGCGACAAAGCGGCCCAATGGCCGACCATCGAACGGCCTCAATGTGAACCAATCAGAGTGCCCATGAAGCTCATTCGCCCCCTCGCCGCGCTCGCCGTCCTCGTCGCCACAGCGCTTCCGGCCCTCGCGGCCGATGCCGTTTTCCCGCCTGGCCTGCGCCTCGGCATGGTGCCGCTGGTTGGCCTCAGCACGGCCAAGACGTTTCCGGGCTTCGAGAGCGAGGATGGCAGCGTCAAGGTGCTGATCACCGAGCTGCCGCCGGCGGCCTATGGCGAGGTCGTGAGCGCCTTCAATTCCAATCCCGGCGGCACCGCCGGTGTCAAGCAGGACAAGATCGAGACCCCCGCGGGTCTTGCCTATTTCACCACGGAAAGCGGCAAGGCCGGCGAGACGCCGGTGAAGCGCTACTCGATGATCGTGCCGGGCGCCGGTTTCTCCGGCTATGTCGCGGTGCAGATCCCGGAGAACGCGACCAAGATCTACACCGACGAGGCGGTGCGGCAGATGTTTGCGAGCACCACTACCCGCAAGCAGGTCTCGGCCGAAGAGCAGATCGGGCTGATGCCGTTCAAGATCACCGATCTCGCCGACTTCAAGGACATCCGCACGCTGGCGCCGGGCTCGAGCATCATCCTGGCCGACGGCAACGAGAGCGCGGGTTATGAATCGAAGCCGTTCATGATCCTCGGCCTGATCGGCGCCACCCCGCAGCAGGCCGACGACCGCGCCCGCTTCGCCCAGGAGGCCGCGCTGCAGATCCCCGGCGTGCGCGAGTCTCGCGTCACCATGTCCGAGCCGATCCGCATCAACGGCCAGCAGGGTTTCGAGACCCGGATCGACGGCGTCAGCGGCAAGGACAAGACGCCCGTGACCGTGGTGCAGTGGATTCGCTTCTCGAGCGGCGGCGCCTCGCTGCGCATCATCGCCAGCGCCCCGCGCGACCAATGGTCGGCCGCCTTTACCCGCTTCCGCGCCGTGCGCGACGGCATCCAGCCCAAGGGATAGCCCAAGGGCTAGCCCAAGCGCTGGACAGAACCGGCTGCATTTTCGGGCTTCTGTTCGTATACGAACGGAACTAGGCTTCCTTCCATTGGATCATCCTGGAGGGAGGCGAACGATGCTTGATCGACGACAAATCCTCGCGGCGCTTGGGACAAGCGCTCTCGTAGCCCTTGCTCCAACCGCGCTCCTTGCGGCCGCATCGATCAAGCCGGACGATGCCTCCGTGCTGCTCGTGATCGACGTGCAAAACTGCTTCCTGCCCGGCGGCAGCCTCGCCGTGAAGGAAGGCGAGCAGGTCGTTCCCGTCATCAACAAGATGGCGAAAGCCTTTGCGAACGTGGTGATGACCCAGGACTGGCACACGCCAGGCCACATCTCGTTTGCGTCAGGGCACGCCGGCAAGAAGCCGTTCGAGACCGTCGATCTCCCCTACGGCAAGCAGGTGCTGTGGCCCGACCATTGCGTGCAGGGCACCGATGGCGCCGCGCTGTCGAAGGATCTCGCGATCCCGCATGCCGAGCTCATCATCCGCAAGGGTTTTCACAAGGAGGTCGACAGCTATTCGGCCTTCCTGGAAGCCGATGGCAAGACCTCGACCGGCCTCGCCGGCTACCTGAAGGGCCGCAAGATCAAGCGCGTCTTCGTCGCCGGCCTCGCGACAGACTTCTGCGTCGCCTGGACCGCGCTCGATGCGCGCAAGGCGGGCTTCGAGGTCTATGTGGTGGAGGACGCCTGCCGCGGCATCGACACGCAGGGTTCGCTCGCAAAAGCCTGGGCCGACATGGCCAAGGCCGGCGTGAAGCGGATCCAGTCCGCGGATATCGCGGTGAGCGCCTAAGATAGCAATCGGTCGTTCCGGGGCGATGCAAAGCATCGAACCCGGAATGACGCCAAGGCTTAGTTCGCCGCTCAGTTCACTTCGTTGCTGTTCGCAGCCGGCGCAGCCTTGGTGCCGCCCTTGGCGACACCCACCAGCGCCGGGCGCAGCACGCGCTCGCCGATAGTGTAGCCGGCCTGCATGACCTGTACGACGGTGCCCGCAGGCACCGACGCATCCGGCACCTCGTACATCGCCTGCTGGAAGTTCGGGTCGAACTTCTGCCCCTGCGGATCGAACTTCTTCACGCCGTGCTTTTCCAGCGCGTTGAGCAGCGAGCGCTCGGTGAGCTCGACGCCCTCGATCAGCGAGGTCAGGCCCGGATCGGCCGCGGCACGGGCCTCGGCCGGAACGGCATCGAGCGCACGCTGGAGATTGTCGGCGATATCGAGCACGTCGCGGGCAAAGCCGGTGATGCCGTAGAGGCGGGCATCGGCGACTTCCTTGGTGGTGCGTTTGCGCAGATTTTCCATCTCGGCCAGCGTCCGCAGCATGCGGTCGCGCGCCTCGGCGGCTTCCTTCTGCAACAGCTCGACCGAGCCGGGCTCCGGATCGTCGGGCATGATGTAGGGTTTCGACACCACAGGCTCGTCGGTCGGTGGGGTCGTGTCGTCGGGCTGCCGGTCTCGATCGGTCATCGGCTCTCTTCTCGAACTCGTCTCAAGGGATTGTTGGCCCGGATATCGTGCCTAAGCTTACGAAAATCAAGCGCCCGTGATCGGAGGAAACGCCGATCAGCCACCCAGGAGGCGGCTGACGATGCGCGCGGCGTAGTCCACGGTCGGGATCACGCGGGCATAATTCAGCCGCGTCGGCCCGATCACGCCCAAAACGCCGACGATGTGGCCGGCGGCATCCCGATAGGGCGAGATGATGGTGGAGGAGCCTGACAAGGAAAACAGCTTGTTCTCCGAACCGATGAAGATCCGCACGCCCTCGGCGGTCTCGGCGCGTCCCAGAAGGTCGATCACGCCGCGCTTGGTCTCGAGATCGTCGAACAAGAGCCGAACGCGCTCGAGATCCTCCAGCGCGTGCAGATCCTCGAGCAGATTGGCGTGGCCGCGAACGATCAGCTGGCGGTCCTCGTTCTCGCCGCCGGACCAGCTCGCAATGCCGGCCGAAATCACCTTTTGGGTCAGCTGATCGAGCTCAGCGCGGGCTTCGCCGAGCGCGGTTTCGAGCTCGAGCCGCGCCTCGGCCAGGGTGCGGCCGCGGATTCGCGCATTGAGGAAATTACCGGCTTCCGTGAGCGCCGAGGAGGGAACTCCCGGCGGCAGCGACAGCACGCGGTTTTCGACCTGACCGTCCTCGCCGACCAGGATCACCAGCGCCTTCTCGGGTTCCAGCCGGACGAATTCGATGTGTTTCAGCCGCGCATTGGATTTCGGGGTCAGCACGACCGCTGCGGCGCGGGTGAGACCGGACAGCCGCGTCAGCGCCTGGTCCAGCGCCGCCTCGACCGACTGCGCCTGACCGACGGAGGTGAGCTGGCTCTGGATCGACTGCCGCTCGGCGTCATTGAGGTCGCCGACCTGCATCAGGGCATCGACGAAGAAGCGCAGCCCGAGTTCCGTCGGCAGACGGCCGGCGGAGGTGTGGGGCGCATAGATCAGGCCGAGCTGTTCCAAATCGGCCATGACATTACGAACCGAGGCCGGCGACAGCGGCATCGCGATCAGCCGCGAAATATTGCGCGAGCCGACCGGCTCGCCGGTCGCGAGATAGCTTTCGACAATTTGACGAAAGATGTCGCGGGAACGCTCGTTGAGCTGGGCGAGGCCTGCGCGCGGCGCGATCAGATGGATCGGATCGTGATGGGCCACGGACGGTAACTCCTCTCAGACGCTTATAATTTGTCCATCCCAGAGGGTTCTGACAAGCGTGGCGTTTGCGGGGTGGAAAACCCGGGGTGAAAAAGCCTTGCCGCCCACCCTCACCCCACCTACAAGCACCGCGAATAGCCCTTTTCCGAGAGTTTTGGAGGATTTCCCATGCGGCCAAGCCGCCGTGCGCCCGACGAATTGCGCCCCGTGACGCTGGAGCGCGGCGTGGTCAAATATGCGGAAGGCTCCTGCCTGGTGAAATTCGGCGACACCCATGTGCTGGTCACCGCCACGCTGGAAGACCGCCTGCCGCCGTGGCTGAAGGGCCAGGGCCGCGGCTGGGTCACCGCCGAATACGGCATGCTGCCGCGCGCGACCTCCGAACGCACCCGCCGCGAGGCCTCCGCGGGCAAGCAAAGTGGCCGCACCGTCGAGATTCAGCGCCTGATCGGCCGCTCGCTTCGCACCATCGTCGATCTCGAAGCGCTCGGTGAGCGCCAGATCACGGTCGATTGCGACGTGCTCCAGGCCGACGGCGGCACGCGCACGGCCTCGATCACCGGTGCCTGGGTCGCGCTCGCCGATTGCATCAACTGGATGAAGGCGCGCAACATGATCAAGGCCAAGGTGCTGCGCGACAACGTCGCCGCGATCTCCTGCGGCATCTACAACGGCACGCCCGTGCTCGACCTCGACTATGCCGAGGATTCGGAAGCCCAGACCGACGCCAATTTCGTCATGACCGGCGATGGCCGCATCATCGAGGTGCAGGGCACCGCGGAACGCGAACCGTTCACACAGGACGAGTTCCTCGCGCTGATGGCGCTGGCCCAGAAGGGTATCGCTCGGCTCGTGGACTTGCAGAAACTGGCTGTGGCGTAGTCAATAGGCCCATGCACCGCCGAATCACCGGAAAGCTCGTCATCGCGACCCACAATCCCGGCAAGCTCGCCGAGATGAAGGAGTTGCTCGCGCCTTACGGCATCGAGGCGGTGTCGGCCGGTGAGCTTGGCCTGCCCGAGCCCGACGAGACCGGCAATGATTTCCGCAGCAATGCCGCGATCAAGGCGATCGCGGCGGCGCAGGCGACCAAGCTGCCCTCCTTCGCCGACGATTCCGGCATCGTGGTCGACGCGCTCGATGGCGCGCCCGGCATCTACAGCGCGCGCTGGGCCGGTCCAGCCAAGGATTTTGCCGCCGCGATGGCGCAGATCGAGCGGCTGTTGCAGGAGCGCGGCGCCACCACGCCGGACAAGCGCACCGCGCACTTCGTGTCCGCGCTCTGCGTCGCCTGGCCCGACGATCATCTCGAAGAGGTCGAGGCGCGCGTCGACGGCACCTTGGTCTGGCCGCCGCGCGGCACCGCCGGCTTCGGTTATGATCCGATGTTCCTGCCCAATGGCCACGATCGCACGTTCGGCGAGATGACCAGCATCGAGAAGCACGGCCTGCCGCCGCTCGGCCTCGGCCTGTCGCATCGCGCCCGCGCCTTCGTGAAACTGGCGGAGATCTGCCTTGAGCCGCGCTAAGCAAGCTTTCGGCGTCTATGTACACTGGCCGTTCTGCCTGTCGAAGTGCCCCTATTGCGACTTCAACAGCCACGTCCGCCATGCCGCGATCGACGAGGCGCGCTTCGCTTCAGCTTTCGCGCGTGAAATCGAAACGACCGCGGGGCGCGCACCCGGCCGTGAAGTCACCTCGATCTTCCTCGGCGGCGGCACGCCGTCGCTGATGCAGCCCGCAACCGTCGGCGCGGTGCTCGATGCCATCGGCAAGCACTGGACTGTCGCCAGCGATGTCGAGGTTACGCTCGAGGCGAACCCGACCAGCGTCGAGGCCACGCGCTTTGCCGGCTATCGCGCCGCCGGCGTCAACCGCGTCTCGCTCGGCGTGCAGGCGCTCGACGATGCCTCGCTGAAAGCGCTGGGCCGGATGCACAGCGCCCGCGAAGCGCTCGATGCCGTCGCCATCGCGCGCCGCTCATTCGACCGTTATTCGTTCGATCTGATCTACGCCCGCCCCGACCAGACGCCGGCGATGTGGGCCGACGAGCTGCGCCTCGCGATCGATGAGGCCGCCGAGCATCTGTCGCTCTATCAATTGACGATCGAGGAAGGCACGCCGTTCTTCGGCCTGCACCAGGCCGGCAAGTTGAAGACGCCGGACGAAGCGGTCGCGCGCGCGCTCTACGACGTCACGCAGGAGACCTGCGACAAGCTCGGCCTGCCCGCTTACGAGATTTCAAATCACGCGCGGCGCGGCGCCGAGTGCCGGCACAATCTGGTGTACTGGCGCGGCGAGGAATATGCCGGCATCGGCCCGGGCGCACATGGCCGCCTCGACATCGACGGGATCAGGCACGCCACCGCCACCGAGAAGCGCCCCGAAGCCTGGCTGATGCGGGTCGAGACCAACGGCCATGGCGGCGTCACCGACGATCTCCTCAACAGCGAGGAACGCGCCGACGAATTTCTGCTGATGGGGCTCCGCCTCGCCGAGGGCATCGACCCCGAGCGCTACAGCGCGCTGTCGGGCCGCCCGCTCGATCCCAAGCGCATTGCGCTGTTGCGCGAGGAAGGCGCGATCATCGTCGATGCGACGGGGCGCCTGCGCGTGACCAGCAGCGGTTTTCCGGTGCTTGATGCAGTGGTCGCGGATCTCGCCGCGTAGCGAGCTGCCGTAGCCCGGATTTCGCTGCGCTCCATCCGGGCTACGACACCATCAAGCCCCAAAGCTCTTCGGCGAGCCCGCGACCGCAACGCCACCGCCCGTCGTCACCTTCATCACGGCGAGGCCGCGCTCGTTGGTGCCATCGGCGCGGAAGCGGAACAGGCCGTCGATGCCGGCGAAGCCGGAAGGGTTGGTGAGCACATCCGGCGAGAAGCGCGTCGGGCCCTGCGTGCGCGCGAGCGCGGCGACGAGGGCGACCGCGTCATAGGCGAGCGTCGCGGTGCGGACCGGCTCGGCGCCGTATTTGGTGCGGTAGCGGCCGGAGAAGGCGCGGAAGCCGGCCGGGTCCGGCGCGGCGTAGAGACCGCCTTGCAAGTTCGCATTGGCATAGACGCGCGGATTGTCCCACAGGCCGGTGCCGAGTAGCTGGATGTTGCGCAAATTCGCGCCTGCGGCCGTCATCGCATCGGCCACCGCGACGACGGCATCGCCGTCATCGGCGATGAACAGCGCATCCGCGCTGCCGAGCTGCTGCGCCACGGTGCGTGCCGGCGTCGCGCGATCGGCGCCGTATTTCTCGAAGGCGACAATGCGGCCGCCGCGTCGCGGCACCGCCGCCTTCACCGCGGCCTCGACGACATTGCCGTACGCATTGTCGGGCACCAGCACGGCGACGGAACGTTTTCCGATGCCGGCGGAATATTCGACGATGCGGTTGACGTCGGACTCCGGCAGGAAGCTCAGCAGAAAGACGCCGCGGCCGGCGATGCTGGAATCGGTCGAGAACGCGATCACCGAGATGCCGCGCGCACGCGCGACCTGCGCCACCGCCGGCACCGACTGCGCGAACAGCGGGCCCAAGATGATCTCGGCGCCTTCGTCGACCGCCTGCTGTGCGCCCGCCTGCGCGCCTTGCGGGCTGCCGTTGTCGTCCTTGATCAGGAGCTGGATGTTGGGATTCTGGAACTCGGCCAGCGCCATCTCGGCGGCGTTGCGCATGGATTGCGCGGCAAGGCCGGCATTGCCTGCCGCCGAGAGCGGCAGGATCACGGCAACCTTCACCCCGCCGCTGCCGGCGGTGGTGGCCTGTTGCGGCGGTCCGGCCGGCTGCGCCGGGGCCGGGGAGGAGCTGCTGAACGGGTTGGAGAACTGGCTGAGACTCTGCTGCACGCCGGCGCAGGCCGACAGCAGGGGGGCGCCGAGCAACAGGCCTAGCGCGCTTCGCCGGGTCGCTCCTGATAATCGGGAGCCCTGAACGGGAGATTTTGGATCACGCGGGCCCAGCATCACAACTTCTCTTCTGACCGGCCGTCGGCCGGCCGGTCACAACATTCTTTCCACGACACAAGCCGCGGATTCAGGCATATTGTCGGCAAATAGTTAACTAAAACAAAAGGATAATGACCCCTTAACGAGGCCGCACCTCAAGCCCTGGCTAGCTGTCCACCATCCGTCACCCGCATAAGGCAGCGTTTCCGCCGCGAATATGGCGCTGACGCTTCATTCCCTCTGGAATGTGATGCCGGATGGATCACATTCCAGTCCTTCCTCACCCCTGACCTGGCGCGATCTTTTTCCGAGGACCGGTTCCCAGCCCCGGGGATCATGCCTAAGTTCGATCCATTATGCGCGCAAAGCCGAGCCCGATAAATACACCTGAAACGACGGATCCCGCCTCGCGCGGTTTCTCCATCGACGCCCACCGGCTGACGGCGCCGAAGGCGGCGCCGGGCCTCCATCTGGTCGCGACCCCCATCGGCAATCTCGGCGACATCACGCTGCGCGCGCTTCAGACGCTCGCCGGCGTCGACGTCATCGCCTGCGAGGACACCCGCATCACGCGGCGCCTGACCGAGCGCTACGCGATCACGGCGCAGCTCAAGCAATATCACGAGCACAACGCGGAAGCGGCGCGTCCGAGGATCCTGGAGGCGCTGGGGCAGGGCGGCTCGATCGCGCTGGTGTCGGATGCCGGCACGCCGCTGATCTCCGACCCCGGTTTCAAGCTGGTGCGCGAGGTCTGCGCGGCCGGCCATGCAGTCTACGCGCTGCCCGGCCCGTCCTCGGTGCTGGCCGCGCTGTCGGTCGCCGCTTTGCCGACCGACCGCTTCTTCTTCGAGGGCTTTCTGCCGGCAAAATCCGCCGCGCGAAAGTCGCGCCTGGCGGAGCTCGCCCGCATCGATGCGACGCTGGTGATGTTCGACTCCGGCAACCGCGTCCAGGACACGCTCGCCGAGCTTGCCGAGATCATGGGGACGCGCGAAGCCGCGATCTGCCGCGAATTGACGAAGATGCACGAGGAGATTTCGCGCGCGCCGCTGCAGGAGCTGGCACGCGGGGCGGACACGCTGGAGACGCGCGGCGAATTCGTGCTGGTGATCGCGCCGCCTGCGGCGGACGCGGAGCTGCTGACGCCGGATGCGCTCGACGGTCTCCTGCGCGAGCAGCTCGCCGCGCACAGCGTCAAGGATGCGGTGGCACATGCGGTCGCGCTCTCGGGCCGGCCGCGCCGCGAGGTCTATGCCCGCGCGCTCGAGCTCGCAAAAGACCTGAGGGGCCGCGATGGGGAAGACTGAGGGCGCGGAACCGAAAGTCGCCTCGCCCGAGCGCGTCGCCGCGTTCCGCACCGGCATCTCCGCGGAGAGCCGCGCCGCCGCCTATCTCATGGCCAAGGGCTACCGCATCCTCGCCAAGCGCTACCGCACGCCACATGGCGAGATCGACATCGTGGCGCGCCGCCGCAACCTGATCGCCTTCGTCGAGGTCAAGGCCCGCGCGACGCTGGATGACGCCGCCTTCGCCGTGACCCCGCGCCAGCAGCAGCGCATCATCGACGCCGCGCAAGGCTGGCTCGTGGCGCATCCCGAGCATGCCGAATTCGAACTGCGATTCGACGCCATGCTGATTGCGCCGCGATCACTTCCGCGCCATGTGTTGGCGGCATTCGACGCCTCGACCTGAAAGGCAGACCATGAAACTGAACGTCGCCGTCCAGATGGACCCTATCGCCCGTATCAACATCAACGGCGATTCCACCTTTGCACTGCTCCTGGAGGCCCAGAAGCGCGGCCACGGCCTGTCCTATTACACGCCCGACAAGCTCTCGATGGTCGGCGAAGAGATCGTCGCTCCTGTTCAGCTCCTGACCGTGCGCGACGAGCCCGGTAATCACTTCACGCTGGGCGAGCCCAGGCGCGAAGCGCTCAACGGCTTCGACGTGGTGCTGCTGCGCCAGGATCCGCCGTTCGATCTCGCCTACATCACCTCGACGCATTTCCTGGAGCGCATCCATCCGAAGACGCTGGTCGTCAACGATCCCGCCTCGGTGCGCAACGCGCCGGAAAAACTGTTCGTGATGAACTTCCCGCAGCTGATGCCGCCGACGCTGATCTCGCGCGACCTCGACGAGATCAATGCCTTTCGCGACAAGCATGGCGCCGTCGTGATGAAGCCGCTGCACGGCCATGGCGGCGCGGCGGTGTTCCGCGTGATGCCGCAGGACATGAATTTCGGCTCGCTGTTCGACATGTTCTCGGTGACCTTCAAGGAGCCCTGGGTGATCCAGCAGTTCATCCCCGAGGTGAAGCACGGCGACAAGCGCATCATCCTCGTCAACGGTGAGTTCGCCGGCGCGGTGAATCGCGTGCCGGCCGCCGACGACCTCCGCTCCAACATGGTGCGTGGCGGCGCCGCGCAGGAGACCGAGCTCACGCCACGCGAGCGCGAGATCTGTGCCACCGTCGGCCCGGCGCTGCGCGAGCGCGGCCTGCTGTTCGTCGGCATCGACGTCATCAACGGCAACCTCACCGAGATCAACGTGACATCGCCGACGGGCATCCGCGCCATCGCGCGGCTCGGCGGCCCGGATGTCGCGGCGAGGGTCTGGGACACAATCGAGCAGAAGCGGGCGAAGTAGGGCGCTCACTTCGTAGCCCGGATTACGCTTCGCTCCATCCGGGCTACGGACATCAATTGAAACACGAGGAACTACGCTCCTCACCCTGAGGAGCCGCGCTTGCGCGGCGTCTCGAAGGGCGAGGCCACCGGCCGGGCCTTCATCCTTCGAGACGCTTGCTACGCAAGCTCCTCGGGATGAGGAGCGACTACCGCGCACGCTGCGCGAAGCGCCGATGACTAACCACCCATTCACCATGACGCAGCGCGCATCGTTCGAACGAACGTCCCGCCCTGCGTGAATCTACGGGGCCATTGGCCGAGCGGATAACGCGACGTTCACCATCTGCCCAGAACGCGCATCGTCACGGGCCATCACACTCGGCCTCGCAACACCCCTTATACTTTTACTCCCTACTCATCGACGCAGGGGAACCCGCCACGTGCGGTTCGAGTGCCCCGCGTAAGAGTAGAAGCGTATGAACACCGCACGCATTGTCGTTCTCGTCATCGCGCTGGGCGCCGGCGGCGTCGCCGCGTATCTGGCGAGCGGCTTTGACAACAAGCCAGCGCCCGCCCTTCCCGTCGCCGAGAAGCTGCCGACGGTCGAGGTGCTGATCGCGAAGAACGACATCCAGCTCGGCCAGGCCGTGAAGCCCGAGGATCTGCAATGGCAGTCCTGGCCGGCGGCAACCGCGAGCAGCGCCTTCATCCGCCGCGACAGCAGGCCCGACGCCCAGACCCAGATCGCAGGCTCGATCGCGCGCGTGCCATTGATGCAGGGCGAACCGATCCGCGAGCAGAAGCTGGTGAGGGCCGAGGGCTCGGGCTTCATGGCCGCGATCCTGCCCTCCGGCATGCGGGCCGTCTCCACCGAAATTTCAGCCGAGACCGGCGCCGGCGGCTTCATCTTGCCGAACGACCGCGTCGACATCGTCCTGACGCGGCGCCTGAAGAACCCCGATGGCGCCAACGGCGCGACCGGCGGCAACGACCTGATCCTGTCGGAGGTCATCCTGAGCAACATCCGTGTGCTCGCGATCGACCAGGCTCCGAAAGAAAAAGACGGCCAGAACGCCGTGCTCGGCAAGACCGTCACGCTCGAGCTCAAGCCGGACCAGGTCGCGACGCTGTCGGCCTCGCGCCAGGGCGGCACGCTGACGCTCGCGTTGCGAAGCATCGCCGATGCCAACGCGTCGGAGATTTCGATCGAAGACCTGGCGGCCAAGCGGCCCGGCGGCGTGAACGTGATCCGCTACGGGGTGCAGGCACGGCAACTGACGTCACAGAAGTGATGATGGGGACACCATGAACTACGGGGATGATCGGACGGGCCTGCGCATTCGGGGGAAGCGCGCGCGCTCGTTCTGCACAGGGGCGGTGCTGATGCTGGGGCTGATCGCAGCCCCCGATTTCGTCAGCGCGGCGGATGCGCCGGTCGGCGACCAGGCGCCGATGCAGGCGCCGGATCTCGGCGTGTCGCCGGTTTCGACCATCGCGCCTGCGCGCACGCGCTCGCTGGCGCTCGGCGTCGGCAAGTCCGTCGTCATCGACCTGCCGCGCGAGGTCAAGGACGTGCTGGTGGCCGATCCCAAGATCGCCAATGCAGTGATCCGCTCGTCGCAGCGCGCCTATATCATCGGCGGCCAGGTCGGCCAGACCAACGTCGTGTTCTTCACCGCCGACGGCCAGCAGGTTGCTTCCTACGACATCGCGGTGAAGCGCGATCTCAACGGCATGCGCACGGCGCTGCGCCAGTCGCTGCCGGGCGTGCAGATCGAAGGCGTCGGCGACAGCGTGATGCTGACCGGCTCGGTGTCGAGCCCGATCGAGGCCCAGCAGGCCGGCGACGTCGCCGCAAAACTCGTTGGCGGCGCGGACAAGGTCGTCAACAACATCGTCGTGCGCGGCCGCGACCAGGTGATGCTCAAGGTCGTGGTCGGCGAAGTCCGCCGCGACATCGTCAAGCAGCTGGGCGTCGACCTCAGCGCCAGCCTGAATGCCGGGACGGCGGTCGTGAACTTCAACAATTCCAACCCCTTCTCGGTCAGCGGCGGACCGATCGTCGGCAGCAACGGGCTCGGCGTGGCCGGCCTCGCCAAGGGTGTCGCCACCGTCAGCGCCACGATGCGCGCGATGGAAAGCGCCGGCGTCATGCGCACGCTCGCCGAACCGAGCCTGACCGCGATCTCGGGCGAATCCGCCACCTTCATCGCCGGCGGCGAATTCCCGATCCCCGCAGGCTATTCCTGCGATCCGGTCACCCACGTCTGTACCACCCAGGTCACCTACAAGAAGTTCGGCATCTCGCTGAACTTCACCCCGCTCGTGCTCAGCGAAGGCCGTATCAGCCTGCGCGTGATGACCGAGGTCTCGGAATTGTCGAACACGAACGCGATCACGCTGACGCAGGCGGTGTCCTCGACCTCGAGCAACTCGATCACCATCCCCTCGGTCCAGACCCGCCGCGCCGAGACCACGCTGGAAATTCCCTCCGGGGGCTCGATGGCGATGGCCGGCCTGATCCAGCAGAAGACCAAGCAGGCGATCAATGGCCTGCCCGGCGTCGACCAGGTGCCGATCATCGGCGCGCTGTTCCGCAGCCAGGACTTCGTCAACAACGAGACCGAGCTGATGGTGATCGTGACACCCTATGTGGTGCGCGCGGTCGCCCAGAAGGAATTGTCGCGGCCCGACGACGGCTTTGCGCCGGCCTCGGACGCGCAGACGGCGCTGCTCGGCCGCATGAACCGGCTCTATGGCATCGCGCGCAGCGTCGATCCGATCGAAGGCACCCGCGGCGATTTCGGCTTCATCATCGACTGAGACGGACGGTTTGGGGACCGGGACAAGAAACGGGGCAAGAGGGGACAAAGCGATGACGAAGACGATCGCCGATCGACGTCGCAAGCTGCGGATCGCGCTGGCGCTGACGGGGCTTTCCGTCATGCTCGGCGCCTGCAACACCACCGGTGACATCGTCACCCAGACGGTGCCGACCGACTATCGCCAGCGCCACCCGATCGCGGTGCAGGAAGCCAAGAAGTCGATCGTGATCTTCGTCGGCAAGGCGCGCGGGGGCCTCTCCGCCGCGCAGCACGCGGACGTCGCGGGCATTGGCCGGGACTGGGTGCGCGAAGGCACCGGTTCAGTGGTCGTCGACGTGCCGACCGACGCTGCGAATTCGCGCGCCGCGGCGGCGACCTATCACGAAATCCGGTCGGTGCTCGCATCCGGCGGCGTTCCGTCGCGCGCCATCGTCCAGCATCCCTATCGCCCCGAGGACCCCGGACTGCTGCCGACCATCCGCCTGAGCTATTCGAAGATCGCCGCGGTCGCTGGCCCCTGCGGGTTGTGGCCGGAAGACGTCGGTCCGAACATCCTCGATCCCGGCTACAACGAGAACCGGCCGTACTTCAATCTGGGCTGCGCCAGCCAGCGCAACCTCGCGGCCATGATCGACAACCCCGCCGACCTCGAGCAGCCGCGGGCGGAGACGCCCGCCTACACCGCACGGCGCGAGATCGCCTTCGAGCGCTACCGCAAGGGCACGGCGACCACGACCATGTATCCCGAGGCCGAAAAGGCCAAACTCAGCGACACCGGCAAATGACAAGTCTTCACGACGACGAAGAAGCGGACGACCCGCGGCACCCCGAGGACCACATTGCGCCGGTTCCTCGCATCTCGGTGCAGGCCTTTTGCGAGAGCGAGCAGACGCTCGCCGCGATCACCGCGGCCGGGCAGGATCGCCGTCTCGCCAAGGCGCATCTCACCGCCAAGGGCGGCGGCCTTGCCGCGGCCATCGAAGTCTATGACACGATGCCGACGCCGAACGTCATCGTGATCGAATCCGACGGCACACGCGATATCCTCGAGGGCCTCGACGATCTCGCCGGCGTCTGCGATCCCGGCACCCGCGTGGTCGTGATCGGCAACCCCAACGACACCGCGCCCTATCGCGAGCTGGTCCGCCGCGGCGTCAACGACTACGTGGTGGGACCGGTCGAAACCCTCGACGTCGTCCGCTCGATCTGCAGCCTGTTCTCGGCGTCGGAAGCCATCATCACCGGCCGCGTCATCGCGGTGGTCGGCGCCAAGGGCGGCGTCGGTGCGTCCACGGTCGCGCACAACGTGGCCTGGACCATCGCGCGCGACCTCGCGCTCGATTCCGTCGTGATCGATCTCGACCTCGCCTTCGGCACCGCCGGCCTCGACTACAACCAGGACCCGGCGCAGGGCATCGCCAACGCGGTGCTCTCGCAGGACCGGCCGGACACGGCGCTGATGGAGCGTCTGCTCGCCAAATGCACCGAGCGCCTCAGCCTCCTCGCTGCGCCCGCGACCCTCGACCGCGTCTACGATTTCGGCGCCGAAGCTTTTGATGCGATCTTCGACACGCTGCGCATGACGACGCCCTGCATCGTGCTCGACGTTCCCCACCAATGGTCGGGCTGGACGCGCCGCGCGCTCGTCAATGCTGACGACATCGTGATCGTGGCCGAGCCCGATCTGGCCAATTTGCGCAACACCAGGAACATGCTGAGCGTGCTCAAGGCGGCACGGCCCAACGACCGTCCGCCGCTGTACTGCATCAACCAGGTCGGCATGCACAAGCGCGCGGAGATCGACGTCAAGGCGTTCGCCAAGACCATGGAGAGCCAGCCGATCGCGGCGATCCCGTTCGACTCGAAACTGTTCTCGACCGCGGCCAATAACGGCCAGATGATCGCGGAGGTCTCCAAGAACCACCGCACCACCCTTCTGTTCCAGAACATGGCGAACCGGCTCGCCGGGCGTGGCGAGGTGAAGAAGCCGAAGCGCTCGCTGCTCGGGCCGCTCCTGAAGAAGCTCAAGGGCAGGGCGGGTCGCGGGTCAGCCCCGCATCGCAAGGTGTCGTAAGGGCGAGAGCGTTTTCGAGCGAAGTGGATACCGGTTCGCGCCAGGACAACGCGTAAAAAAGAATCCAGACGAGGGCGCGCTATTTCTCCGCCCGCTGCTGCTTCTTCGCCAGCAACTGCCGCAGCGCCGTGACCTTTGCCGCGGCCTGATCCAGCGGCAGGTCGGCCTTCACGATGGTCTCGGCCTCGGCCTGCTTTCCCTGCAGTCCCACGACGAGCGCCAGATTGGCGCGCACGCGGGAATCGGCGCGATTGCGCTCATAGGCGCGGCGCAGCGTTTCCTCGGCCCGCGGCAGATTGTTCTGGAGCATGTAGGACAGGCCGAGATTGGACAGAACCTGCGGCTCCTCGGGCACGATCTTCAGCGCCGCCGCATAATATTGCTGCGCCTCTTCGTTGCGGCCGAGCTGATCGAGCGCCGCGCCTTGCGCCGACAGGATGCGCCAGTCCGGATCCTCGGGCGTATGCGCGCGGCTGAGCACATCGAACGCCTGTTGGAAATTACCGCTGTCGGCGAGCGCGCGGCCGTAGCCGGCGAGCAGCGCCTTGTTGCTGGGATGGGCGAGCACGGCCTGCTCCATCACCGCAACGGCCTGGGCGCGCTGGCCGGTCTCGCGCAGCGCCATGCCATATTCGAGCGCAACGTTGGGATCGGAAGGCTTGGCGCGATAGCGCTCGCGAAGCGCGTCCATGTCCGGCTTCGGGTCGGCCTTGCCGGCCGTTTCCGACTTGCCACCGAGCGCGCCGGTGACGTCCTCCAGACTCGTGGTCTGGCAGCCGCCGAGGGCAAGCATCACGAGCGCAGAAAGCAGGAATCTCGCCGACGGAGAGGCAAGGGACGAACGCTTGGGCATACTCTGATCACTCGGCGACTGATCAGCGATGCTTACCGATTAACGCTAAAGTCCAGTTAAGGAACCTGGTCCGTCCGGCTCAATCGGTGAACTCGGCCCCGAATTCGCAGCCGATGCGCCAGCGCAGGCGGCATTGGCGGGAATAATCGGGCGCGAAGATGATGGTGAATTGCGGCGGCACTTCCAGAAACTCCGCCACCACTTTCACGCCGCCATCCGAGATGTCCGTGATGGTGCAATCCCTCGGCAGCGAGCCCGCGCCAAAGTGAATCTTGGCGAGCCGAGTGCATACCCGTCGTTCGCTTCTGCGGCGATTTGCAAGCATTTGAATTGTTCACCCGTTAGACCACGGCCCATCCCGCAGCTCTAGGAGTAGCGAACATTCGTTGGGATGTGCTGATGAGAGCCGCTCGCATTCGAGGCGTAGTGTCTGCGTGATGTTTACGACCGGTTAGGGTTTTCCAGGGCCTCTGACATGTTCTTGTATTGTTCTTGCAAGAAAGATCGGGCTCTGCTACCCCTAATTGTGCGAGAGGGCAGGCTGGTTCGGGCATGGTTCAACGGGTTTCTACCGTCGCCTTTGAGGGGATCGAGGCCCGCGCGGTCGACGTGCAGGTGCAGGTCGCGCCCGGCCTGCCGGCCTTTGCCATCGTCGGCCTGCCGGACAAGGCGGTATCGGAGGCACGGGAGCGCGTCCGCTCGGCGCTGATTGCCTCAGGGCTGGCGCTGCCGGCGCGGCGGATCATCGTCAATCTGGCGCCGGCCGACCTGCCCAAGGAGGGCAGCCATTACGACCTGCCGATCGCGCTCGGGCTGATGGCGGCGATCGGCGCGATACCGCCGGATGCGCTGACCGGATTTACCGTTCTCGGCGAGCTCGGCCTCGACGGCTCGATCGCGCCGGTGGCCGGCGTGCTTCCCGCCGCGATCGGCGCCAATGTGCGCGAGGAAGGCTTGATCTGTCCGGCGGCCTGCGGCTCGGAAGCGGCGTGGGCGAGCCCGGACATCCAGATCATCGCGGCACAATCGCTGATCCAGATCGCCAACCATTTCAAGGGCACGCAGGTGCTGTCGCGGCCCACGCCGCGCGTGCACGAGGTCGCCGCCTCCCCGCTCGACCTGCGCGACATCAAGGGCCAGGAGAGCGCCAAGCGCGCGCTGGAGATCGCGGCCGCCGGCGGACATCACCTGCTCATGATCGGCGCGCCCGGTGCCGGCAAGTCGATGCTGGCGGCGCGCCTGCCCTCGATCCTGCCGCCGCTGTCGCCGGGCGAATTGCTCGAAGTCTCCATGATCGCCTCCGTTGCCGGCGAGATCGAGGGCGGCGCGTTGACCGCGCGGCGGCCGTTCCGCTCGCCGCACCATTCCGCCAGCATGGCCGCGCTCACCGGCGGCGGCATCCGCGCAAAACCCGGCGAGATCTCGCTGGCGCATCAGGGCGTGCTGTTCCTCGACGAGCTGCCCGAATTCGATCCGCGCGTGCTGGATTCGCTGCGCCAGCCGCTGGAGAACGGCGAGGTCTCCGTCTCCCGCGCCAATCATCGCGTGACTTATCCTGCGCGCTTCATGCTGGTCGCGGCGATGAATCCGTGCCGCTGCGGCCATGCGTTCGAGCCCGGCTATGCCTGCAAGCGCGGCCGCATCGATCGCTGCACCGGCGACTATCAGGCGCGCATCTCCGGTCCGCTGATGGACCGCATCGATTTGCGTATCGAGGTTCCCGCGGTGACTGCAGCGGATCTGATCCTGCCGCCGGCGGCCGAGGGCTCGGCGGAAGTCGCCGCGCGCGTGGCAGCCGCGCGCGACATCCAGCTCGCGCGTTACGCGGATGCGGGCCTGCCGCGTGTTCGCACCAATGCCGAGGCGCCGGCCTCGGTGTTGGAAGACATCGCAAAGCCGGATGCGCAAGGCGCCAAATTGCTGCGCGACGCGGCCGAGACCATGCGGCTGTCGGCGCGCGGCTATCACCGCGTGCTGCGGGTGGCGCGCACGCTCGCCGATCTCGACGGCGCCGAGAAGATCGGCCGGCTGCATCTCGCCGAGGCGCTGTCCTACCGCGCACTCGCGGAGGATGTGCGGCAGATGGCCTGATCATTCCGCGCGTCAACCCGGCGGTAACGAGTTTCCTTTACGCTCTGCAAACCATAAGGCCCAAACGTTCCCAGTACGAGTCCACACAGGGCCGGGCGAGTAGAGTGTCATGTTGCGTTTCAAGATCCTGGCCTCGGTTGTTCCCTTGTTGGCGGCCGCGGTGTTCGCCCGCGGCGAGATCGGATCGGTCTCGCATCCCTGCATCGCGCTGGGCGAGACTTCAGTCGAGCTGACATCCCTGTTCTGGACGGCCGGCGTCCATGTCGCCTTCACCGACGATCTGTCGCGGGCCACGGTGCGGGTTCAGATCACCGACGATCCGGACGCGGCGGACTTCGCGGTCGTGGACGACGGTCTGAGCTTTGAACCGGACTCCTGCCAGGCCAATCCGGCAAACCGCCTTGTCACGATTGCCGCGGAGCCGGTCGACGGCGGCCCGGTGATTTACCTGTCCACCGACGGGCCGGCCGATTACCGCATCTATGTGCGCTCGAAGACCTTTTCGCAGCGCGAGGCCGCGGCGTTGATCGTCGGCGCCAATGGCGGCCACCGCCCGCTCCCGCTCCAGGCCGCCTCGCTCTGAGGCGTTAACACCTCATCAACCCTGTTTGGAGGCCGAACCAAGGCCTCAAGCTGTTCGCAAGGTCGGCGAGACATCGTCGCAATTGGCGGCGCGGGTTTCGGAGCAAGAGTCGGGGTCGATGGCGATGGATCGGACGTTCCGGATCAAGGTGCGCATGCGCCGCTTCAGGCGACAGCACCCCCGCATCGCGTTCGCGATCCGCTCCTTCATGATCTTCTCGGCGACGTTCGGCGGCGCCTATGGCTTCGTCTCCGGCAGCCGCTCCGAGAACTCCGGCTACGACCCCAATACGTTTGCGGTCGGCGCGAGCTTCCTGTTCGCGCTCGCCTGCCTCGGCCTCGCCACGCTCAGCATGCGGCTGCGCTTCGTCAACAAGCGGATGCGTAAGCTGGCCGCCCACAACGAAACGCTGATCGACCGCAATTGGGAACTGAAGGAGGCCGAAGAGCGCGCGCGCAGCCTGTTCGAACAGCAGGGTGACCTGATCGTGCTGCGCGACCACCAGGGCCGCATCACCTTCGCCAACGACGCCTATTGCGCGCTCGCGGGACAGGGGCGCAGCGCGCTGGTCGGCACGCGTTTCGATTTCGACGTCCTCGCGCAGGGCGACAGCGCCCGCGAAAGCAACGGCACGCGCATTCACGACCAGAGGATCACCACCCCGCACGGCGCGCGCTGGATCGCCTGGCGCGAGGGCTATGTCCGTCTCGATGCCGGCCAGCCCGCCGAACTGCAGAGCGTCGGACGCGACGTCACCGACCGCACCGAGACCGAGCGCGCGCTGTCGGACGCGCGCGACCAGGCCGATGCCGCCAACCGCGCCAAGTCGCGCTTCCTGGCGATGGCCTCGCATGAGATCCGCACGCCGCTCAACGGCATCATCGGCATGGGCGGCCTGTTGCTCGACACCACGCTCACGCCGGAGCAGACGACCTATGCCAGGGCGGTGAAGACCTCCGGCGAAGCCTTGATGGCGCTGATCGAGGAACTGCTCGACTATTCCAAGATCGAGGCCGGCAAGCTCGATCTCGACCAGCGCCCGTTCGCGCTCTCGACCATGATCGAGGAGATCACCGAGCTGCTCGCGCCGCGCGCACAGGCAAAGACGCTCGAGATCGCCGCCTATGTCGACGAGCGCCTGCCGCTCGAGGTCGTCGGCGACGCCGCCCGGCTGCGCCAGGTGCTGCTCAACCTCGCCGGCAACGCCGTCAAGTTCACCGCGACCGGCGGCGTCGCGCTGATCGTCGAACCCGGCATCTGGCCGAACGAGATCAGTTTTCTCGTGCGCGACACCGGCATCGGCATCGCACCCGAGGCGCGAACGCGCATCTTCCGCGAATTCGAGCAGGCCGACGAGCGCGTCGCACGCACCTATGGCGGCACCGGGCTCGGCCTTGCCATCAGCGAGCGCATCGTCAAGCGCATGGGCGGCCGCATCACCCTGGAGAGCGAGCCGGGCAAGGGCTCGACCTTCGAGGTCGCGATTCCGCTTGCGCCATCGCAATCCGGCGCGGGACAGACGACGTTCCCAAGCCCTGATCTCACCGGCAAGTCGATGCTCCTGATCGCCGACGGCATCGAGGCCTCGCTGATCGCGCGGCGGCTGGAGCGCTGGGGCGGCCAGACCTGCCTCGTCTCGGATGGCGCCGTCGCAGAGGCGCTGCTGCCGGAGCGCTCATGGCATGCGGTGCTGGTCGATCGTGCGATCGGCGCCGCCATCGCCGACCGTCTCGGCGAGGTCGCGCGCAAGCATGCGGCGCAGCGGCTGGTGCTGCTGACATCGAGCTCGCGCCACGAGAAATTTTCAGCGTCCTTCACCGGCTTTCTGATCAAGCCACTGCGCGCGGCTTCGCTCGCGGCACGTCTCGCGCTGACGCCGGAGGTCGCCTCGCCCGAACTGGCGCCGGAGCCGCCGGCTGCCTCCCCCGCCGGCGTCGTAACGGCAAACGGCCTGTCGATCCTCGTCGCCGAGGACAACGAGATCAACGCGCTGCTGATGCGCTCGCTGCTGACCAAGCTCGGCCACCGCGTCGTCATCGCCGGTCATGGCGAGGCGGCGGTGGAATCCTGGCTCGCCGCGTCATCCGCCGGCACGCCCTACGATCTCGTGCTGATGGACATCCAGATGCCGCAGCTCGACGGAATCGAGGCGACAAAACGCATCCGCACGCACGAGGCCGCCAAAGGCGGCCACCACACGCCGATCCTCGCGCTCACCGCCAATACGCTGGTGGAGGATCGCTATGCCTGTTTCGAGGCGGGCATGAACGGATTTCTGGTCAAACCGCTCGACCGCGACAAACTGGACGAGGCGCTGGCCGGGCTGGCGGCGGCGCGCCATCTGGCGGTGTAGGAAGGTCTCTCCTCCGTCATTGCGAGGAGCCCTTGCGACGATACAATGCGGCCTACAGCCGTCGCAGCGCCACGCTCGCCACCGTGTGGTCGGCGCCCTTCTTCAGGATCAGCGTCGCGCGGGGGCGGGTCGGCAGGATGTTGTCCTCGAGATTGGCGAGGTTGGTGCGTTCCCAGATCGCGATCGCGGTGGCGGTGGCTTCCTCGTCCGACAACAGCGCGTAGCGGTTGAAGTAGGATTTTGGATTGGTGAACGCGGTGTCACGCAGCGCCAGGAAGCGCTTGATGTACCATTGCCGCAGCGCCGCCTCGTCGGCGTCGATATAGACCGAGAAATCGAAGAAGTCGGAGACGACGGGTACCGCCTTGCCGTCGCGCGGCAGCTTGCCGGTTTGCAGCACGTTGACGCCCTCGACGATCAGGATGTCGGGCTGGTCGATCTCGGCCCACTGGTTCGGCACGATGTCGTAGGTCAGATGCGAATAGACCGGCGCGCGCACGTGGCGGCGACCGGCCTTGATGTCGGAGAGGAAGCTGAGCAGCAGCGGCAGGTCGTAGCTCTCCGGAAAGCCCTTCTTCTGCATGATGCCCTGCCGCTCCAGCACGGCGTTGGGATACAGAAATCCGTCGGTGGTGATCAGTTCGACCTTCGGACGCGGCGACCAGCGCGCCAGCAGTGCCTGAAGCACGCGGGCCGTGGTGGATTTTCCGACCGCGACCGAACCGGCGACGCCGATGATGTAGGGCATCTTGCGGTCGCGGATGTTGAGGAACTGGCGCTCCGCGTAATACAGGCGCTGCATCGCATCGACATAGATCGACAGGAGGCGCGACAGCGGCAGGTAGATGTCCTCGACCTCCTGCAAGTCCAGGCGATCGTGCAGTGAGCGCAGCCGGTCGAACTCGCCTGGCTCCAGCGTCATCGGCGTGTCGTCGCGCAGTCGCGACCACTGCTCGCGCGTATAGACGCGGTACGGATTATACTGCTGCTCGGGTGCGCGGATATCCATGACGCGACCTTTCCGTTGGGATCTACTAACCCTTGCGGGACGCCTTTTCTTCCAATCCGGACATATTCGTCCGCTTGTCCAGCGCGGCCTCGACCTCCTCCAGCTTTACGCCGCGGGCCTTGAGCAGCACAAGGAAGTGATAGAGCAGGTCGGCGCTTTCAGCGATCAGATGCGCGCGATCGTTTTCGACTGCTGCGATTACGGTTTCGACTGCTTCCTCGCCGAACTTCTTGGCGCAATGCTCGGCGCCCTTGTCCAGAAGTTTGCGGGTATAGGACGCCTCGCCGCCGGCCGCCGCGCGGGCGTCGATGGTCTCGGCCAGATCGTGGATCGTGAAACGCGACATCGGAATTACTCGAAAAACACACAAGGCCACGGAGGCCATTCCCCGCAGGCCTATGTAGCATTTTTATGAACGGGAGTCGTCAGGCATCGAGGCGCATGGCCAGTCCGCGCCGGGCCATGTGCTCCTTGGCTTCGCGGATGGTGAATTCCCCGAAATGAAAGATCGAGGCGGCCAGCACAGCCGTGGCGTGGCCGTCGCGGATCCCGTCGACGAGATGATCGAGATTGCCGACGCCGCCCGAGGCGATCACGGGAACGGGAACGCTGTCGGCGATCGCCCGGGTCAGCGGGATGTCGAAGCCCTGCCGGGTGCCGTCGCGGTCCATGGAGGTGAGCAGGATTTCGCCAGCGCCGAGCGAGACCACTTCCTGGGCATATTCGATGGCATCGATGCCGGTCGAGTTGCGCCCGCCATGGGTGAAGATCTCCCAGCGGTCGCCGCCCGGACGCTTGACCCGCTTGGCGTCGATCGCGACCACCACGCACTGTTCGCCGAATTTCTCGGCGGCTTCCTTGACGAACTCGCGGCGCGACACCGCCGCGCTGTTGATCGAGACCTTGTCGGCGCCGGCGCGCAGCAGCGTCTTGATGTCGTCGACCTTGCGCACGCCGCCACCGACGGTCACGGGCATGAAGCAGGCCTCCGCCGTACGCCGGACCACGTCCAGCATGATGCCGCGGTTCTCGTGGGTCGCGGTGATGTCGAGGAAGGTGAGCTCATCGGCACCGGCGGCGTCATAGGCGATCGCGGCTTCGACGGGATCGCCGGCATCGCGCAGGTCGACGAAGTTGACGCCCTTGACGACCCGGCCGTCCTTGACGTCGAGGCAGGGGATCACGCGCACCTTGAACATGTGTCAGCTCCTAGGCGGTGCGCGCGTTGCGGATCAAGGTGAGGGCGGCGGCGGGCTCGAGCCGGCCGTCGTAAAGCGCGCGGCCGGCGATCGCGCCGGCGAGCTTCCTGGCGCGCGGCGTCAGCATCGCCTTGACGTCCTCGATCGAGGCGAGGCCGCCGGAGGCGATCACGGGAATCGAGATCGCATCTGCCAGCGCAATGGTCGCATCGAGATTCAAGCCTTTGAGCAAGCCGTCGCGCGCGATGTCGGTGAAGATGATGGCAGCGACGCCTGCATCCTCGAAACGCCGCGCGATTTCGAGCACCGTCACCTGCGAGGTCTCGGCCCAGCCTTCGACGGCGACCTTGCCGTCGCGGGCATCAAGCCCGACCGCGACGCGGCCGGGGAATTTCCTTGCAGCCGCCTTCACCAGTTCAGGGTCGCGCACCGCGGCGGTGCCGATGATGACGCGGGTGATACCCTTGTCGAGCCAGGCTTCGACGGTCGCGAGATCGCGAATGCCGCCGCCGAGTTGCACCGGGATCTTGATCGTCTTGAGCATCGCCTCGACCGCCTGCGCATTCACCGGCTTGCCGGCAAAGGCGCCGTCGAGATCGACGACGTGGAGATACTCGAAGCCTTGTTCGACAAAGCTCTGCGCCTGGGCTGCGGGATTGAGGTTGAACACGGTCGCGCGCGCCATGTCGCCTTGCTCGAGGCGCACGCACTGGCCGTTCTTGAGGTCAACAGCGGGAAAAAGAATCACGGCTTCCATCGCAAAAAGTTCGAGATCAGGGCCAGGCCGAAACGCTGGCTTTTCTCGGGGTGGAATTGGGTGCCGATGGCGGTGTCCTTCGCGACGATCGCGGTGACGGGTCCACCGTAATCGGCGCGCGCGAGCACGTCCGCCTCGTTGGCGGCGTTGAGGTGGTAGGAGTGCACGAAATAGGCGTGCTGCCCCTTGGGGCCGAGCGGCAGCCTGTCCAGCACCGGATGCTCGCGCAGCATGTCGAGCGTATTCCAGCCCATGTGCGGGATCTTCAGGCTCTCGTCGCGCGGTGTGATCTTCTCGACGTCGCCACCGATCCAGTTCAGACCGTCCGTCGTGACATGTTCCTTGCCGCGGCTCGCCATCAGCTGCATGCCGACGCAAATACCAAAGAAGGGCCGCGCCTTGACGCGCACCGCTTCGGTGATCGCCTCGACCATGCCGTTGACTGCATCGAGCCCGCGCCGGCAATCGGCGAAGGCGCCAACGCCCGGCAACACCAGACGGTCGGCACTGTAGGCCTGGTCCGGATCGCTGGTGACGAAGACCTTTTGCGGGATCTCCAGGCTGCGCGCGGCGCGCTCGAATGCCTTGGCGGCGGAATGCAGATTGCCTGAACCGTAATCGATGATGGCGACGCTCATCTTGACCCTCCCGGTTCTGGAAACAATCCAATGATGCCGCCCGACGGCAGCGGTGGCGGATTTGAGAATTGCTGACCCGGCACGTTGCGGGTTGGCGGCGGGCCGCCGCGATCGACGGCCCATTGATCGTTGACGATGCCGCGCTGCTTCTGGCTCCAGCGCTCGAAGAAACGCCGCTCGGCAGTGTCCTCGTCATCGGAGATGACGACGTCGAGCTGGCGCCACTTGCCGCGCGACAGCGTCCAGCGGCGCAGGCTCGAGGCCTCGAAACCCATCAGCACCGCGACGATCATATTGGCCAAGAAGATCGAGCTGCGGCCAACGCCGAGGCTATGCAGCCCTGCATCGAATGCAGCCAGGAAAATCACCCAGCCGATCAGCGCCAGCCAGAGCCTGTTCCAGAGCAGCCAGAACGGCCCGAAGATCATCGCCCAGAAATGAAAACCGTCGCGCACGAAGACGAACTTGTCGGTCGCGCGCAGATCGGCTCCGGCAGGGGAGGGAGCATGAACTGTGTAGACAGGCATGGTGATGCCCCGTTCCTAGGAATTCAGTGATACCGCAAGCGGCGCGTGCCGCCGGCCGAAAGACGTCAGCCGCCGAGCGAGCCCTTGGTGGACGGGATTTCGCCCACGGCCTTCGGATCGATCGCGACGGCAGTGCGCAGCGCCCGCGCCAGGCCCTTGAAGCAGGACTCGGCGATATGGTGGCTGTTATCGCCATATAGGGTCTCGACGTGAAGAGTCACGCCGGCGTTCATGGCGAAGGCCTGGAACCACTCGCGCACCAGCTCGGTATCGAACTCGCCGATCTTGTCGCGGGGGAAGTCGGCTTTGAACACCAGGAACGGGCGGCCCGAGATGTCGATGACCACGCGCGACAGCGTCTCGTCCATGGGCATGTGCACGCCGGCATAACGGGTGATGCCTGCCATGTTGCCGAGCGCCTGCTTGACCGCCTGGCCGAGCGCGATGCCGGTGTCTTCGGTGGTATGGTGATGATCAATGTGCAAATCGCCAACCGCCTTGACCGTGAGGTCGATGCGGGAATGGCGGGCGAGGAGATCGAGCATATGGTCGAAAAAGCCGATGCCGGTCGCGATATTGGCCACGCCGGTGCCATCAAGGTTCACGGTGACCTCGATGTCGGTTTCCTTGGTCTTGCGCTTGATCGTCGCGGTGCGCATTGAAAAGCGGTTTCCATTTTGATTTTGAGCATGATCTTGTCGGAAAACCGGTACCCACTTTTCCGGATCATGCTCTTTTGGACCGAAAACGGCGGTCTTTTAACAGCCAAATGACGCCTTCGCTACTGCGGGAACGGCTGGCCGGGCCTCTACTTCTGCCTATGGTGAGCGAAATGGGCCCGGAGCGGCCCGTTGTACGGTCGGTCCCGACCGCCTAAATTCAGGTTTGACAGCGAGGTATTTGATGCAGGATTCCCAGAACAGCGCGCCGGGCTGGCACGGCACCACGATTTTGACGGTCCGCAAGGGCGGCAAGGTGGTGGTCGGCGGCGACGGCCAGGTCTCGATCGGCCAGACCGTGATCAAGTCCAACGCCAAGAAGGTGCGAAAACTCGGCAAGGGCGACGTGATCGGCGGCTTTGCCGGCGCCACGGCCGACGCCTTCACGCTCTTTGAGCGGCTGGAATCCAAGCTCGAGCAGTATCCGGGGCAGCTGACCCGCGCTGCGGTGGAGCTCGCCAAGGACTGGCGGACCGACCGCTATCTGCGCCGCCTGGAGGCCATGATGATCGTGGCCGACAAGGACGTCTCCCTGGTGCTGACAGGCACCGGCGATGTGCTGGAGCCCGAGGCCGGGGTCATGGCGATCGGCTCCGGGGGCAATTACGCCCTGGCCGCCGCGCGGGCCTTGATCGACACCGACAAGGATGCCGAGACCATCGTCCGCCGCTCCCTCGATATCGCCGCCGACATCTGCGTCTACACCAACCGCAATCTGACCATCGAGAGCCTGGCGACCGGCTAGACCAGACCGAACAGGACATGGCGCCCGCCTACACCTTCCGCCCGATGAGCACGGCCGATTTGCCGCTGATCCGGCGGTGGCTGGGCGAGGCGCATGTGCGGGAATGGTGGGGCGATCCGGACGAGCAGTTTGCGCTCGTGAGCGGCGATCTCGATGAGCCGGCGATGGACCAGTTCATCGTGTTGGCTGGCACCCACCCGTTCGGCTATCTTCAATGCTATCGCCTGACAGCCTGGAATACCGGCTTTGGGCCGCAACCGGAGGGCACCCGTGGGATCGACCAGTTCATCGGCGAAAGCGACATGATCGCGCGCGGCCACGGCTCCGCGTTCATCCGCCAGTTCACCGACGGCCAGTTGCGGCAGGGCCTGCCACGCATCGTCACCGATCCCGATCCGCTCAACGCACGTGCCGTGCGCGCCTATGAGAAGGCCGGCTTCGTCCGCGACCGCATGGTCGAGACGCCGGACGGGACGGCGCTGCTGATGGTGCGCGGGCCGTGACGCTGACGAGCACGCACGAGAGCAAGGTCGCCGTACCGCCGTTCGCCTGGGTCGGTATCGCGCTGCTGCTGCTGGCGCTGCAGGCCTCGATCCTGTTCGCGATGGGACGGGTGCCGATCTGCACCTGCGGCACCATCAAGCTGTGGCACGGCGTGGTGAACAGCTCGGAGAATTCGCAGCAGATCGCCGACTGGTACAGCTTCTCGCACGTCCTGCACGGCTTCCTGTTCTACGGCTTGACCTGGCTGCTGTTCGCGCGCCTGCCATTGCTGCGGCTGTCCCTTCCAAGTTTATCCTGGCCGGCGCGGCTGATCATCGCGATGCTGATCGAAGGCGCCTGGGAGATCGTCGAGAACTCGCCCTTCATCATCGAGCGCTACCGCGCCGGCACGATCTCGCTGGATTATTACGGCGACAGCATCGTCAATTCGGTCTCGGACACGCTGTTCATGATGCTGGGGTTCCTCGCCGCGCGCGTGCTGCCTGTACCGGTGACCGTCCTGCTCGGTCTCGCCTTCGAAATCATGCTGGCGCTCCACATTCGCGACAATCTGACGCTCAATATCCTGATGCTGATCCATCCGATCGACGCCGTGAAACAATGGCAATCGGGTCCGCCCATCATCTGACGTAAAATGCGGCTTGTCCCGACCCGCATCTGATCCTAGCTAAGGTCCCATGACAGACTTCTCTCCCCGCGAAATCGTCTCCGAACTCGACCGTTTCATCGTCGGCCAGGCCGATGCCAAGCGCGCCGTCTCGATCGCGCTGCGCAACCGCTGGCGGCGGCAGCAGCTCTCCGGCTCCTTGCGCGAAGAGGTGCTGCCGAAGAACATCTTGATGATCGGCCCCACCGGCGTCGGCAAGACGGAGATCGCGCGACGGCTCGCCAAGCTCGCGAACGCGCCGTTCCTGAAGGTGGAAGCGACGAAATTCACCGAGGTCGGCTATGTCGGCCGCGACGTCGAGCAGATCGTGCGCGATCTCGTCGAGGTCGCAATCGCTCAGGTGCGTGAGCGCAAGCGCAAGGACGTGCAGGCACGCGCGCAGCTCGCCGCCGAGGAGCGCGTGCTCGACGCGCTGGTCGGCGCCAATTCCAGCCAGGCAACGCGCGAATCGTTCCGCAAGAAGCTGCGCGCCGGCGAGCTCAACGACAAGGAAATCGAGATCGAGACGCAGTCCTCGGGCGGCGGCATGCCGATGTTTGAGATCCCGGGCTTGCCCGGCGCGCAGATGGGCGCGGTGTCGATCGGCGACATCTTCGGCAAGCTGGGCGGGCGCAGCAAGACGCGGCGCCTGACGGTGGAAAACTCGCACGAGATCCTCGTCAATGAGGAATCCGACAAGCTGCTGGATACCGACCAGCTCACGCTGGAAGCGATCAGCGCGGTCGAGAACAACGGCATCGTGTTCCTGGACGAGATCGACAAGATCTGCGCGCGCGACGGCCGGGTCGGCGGCGACGTCTCGCGCGAAGGCGTGCAGCGCGACCTGTTGCCGCTGATCGAAGGCACCACGGTCTCGACCAAGCACGGCACGGTGAAGACCGATCACATCCTGTTCATTGCGTCCGGCGCCTTCCACGTCGCGAAACCGTCCGACCTGTTGCCGGAATTGCAGGGCCGCCTGCCGATCCGCGTCGAACTGCAGGCCCTGACCCGCGACGACATGCGCCGCATCCTGACCGAGCCCGAGGCCTCGCTGATCAAGCAATACGTAGCGCTGTTGCAGACCGAGGGCGTGACGCTCGACATCACCGACGGCGCCATCGACGCGCTGGCCGACGTCGCGGTCGCCGTCAATTCCACCGTCGAGAACATCGGCGCGCGGCGGCTCCAGACGGTGATGGAACGGGTGCTGGACGAGATCTCCTTCACCGCCCCCGACCGCAGCGGCGAGACCGTCAAGGTCGATGCGGATTTCGTGCAGAAGCACGTCGGCGACCTCGCCAAGAACGCCGATCTGAGCCGGTTCATTTTGTAATTCGGCTGCGGTCAGCTATCTATCTCGCCGTCGTCCCCGCGAAAGCGGGGACCCATACTCCCCGGCGGTTCTTGTTGGAAAAGATAGCGGCTCCAGCCTTGGCTCAAACGACATCCTGTGGTTATGGGTCCCGGGTCGCGCGGAGCCTGTCATCGGGCCGCGCTTTGCGCGGACCCGGTGGCTTGCCCGGGACGACAGCGGGGGTCGCTCGCACCACTTCAGGTGCGGCGTGACCGCAAATATCCTGCAAAATCCCTGGCGTATCCTGCTCGCGATCAATGCGGCGGTCATTGTCGGCGTGTTCGTCCACAAGGTCCAGCTGCCGCCTTACGTCCCCTACATCCATCTCCTCGTCGACTACCATTTCGGCTTCATCAAGCGGGCGCTGATCGGCGCCATCGTCGCGCTGTTCACGGACAAGGTGCCGGTCTGGCTGGTGTTCGCGCTCGGCGGGGCGACATGGCTGGTGACGCTGGGACTGTATGCCAGATTATTTCAGAAAACGTTCGGCTTCACCGCGAAGACGCTGCCGCTGTTCGTCTTCATCGCGGGCTCGCCGTTCTTCCTGAAGAACTTCATGCACACGCTCGGCCATTTCGACATCTATGGCTGCGTACTGGCGATCATCCTGCTGCTGATGCCGGCGGGCTCGCTGCTGTTCGTCGCAACGGCCGCGCTGTTCTCGATCGTCCTCGTGCTGATCCACCACATTCATCTGCTGATGTATGTGCCGACGATCATCACCATCGTCGTGATCAGGCACTACCTCGCGCATGGCGTCACCAGAGCGAATGCCGCGTTTGGTTTGGTGGCATTGCTTTGCGTGAGCGCGCTGTTCTTCGCGGCGCAGTTTTTGGGAACGATGCCGATCCCCGAAGCGGATTTCGTTGCCTATCTGAAGACCCGGATGGCTGATCCGGCGCGGACCGACCTGCTGCAATTCGCGTACATCTGGTACCAGCCGCTGGCGAAGGAGGTTTCGGATACCTGGGGCCGCCTGCCGCACAACATCCTCGGCGTGCCGGTGTTTGCCCTGCTGATCTGGCTGCACACGCCACTCTGGCGCTATTTTGCCGGCGTGATCGGCGCGCTCGCGAACGACCTGCACCGGCGCCTCGTCGTCGCGGCGCTGATCGGCATCAGCCTCGCCTATCTCGTGATGTTTGCGATGGTGTTCGACTATTCGCGCTGGATCTCGAACTGGGCAGTCTGCCTGTTCCTGATCCTGCATGCGGTGAAGATGCTGCCGGCCAAATACAATGCACCGCTGATCGCGTCGGAGGATCGGAAGACAAATATCTTCGGCCTGATCCTCACGCTGATCCCGCGCGTCGGAATCGTCCGGCCGTTCTAATACCTCGCCCGGCGTATCCGCACATAGAGCGCGCCCTCGCCGCCGTGGCCGATATGCGCCTCCTCGAACCCGACGACGAAGGCGCGGAATTCCGGCAGGCTCAGCCATTCCGGCACCTGGCGGCGGAGCACGCCGCTTTCGCCGCCGCTCCGTCCCTTGCCGGTGATGACGAGCACGAAGGTCAGGCCGTCGTGATGGGCGCGGTGCAGGAAGCCGGTCAGGGCCCGATGGGCGCGTATCTGGGTCATGCCGTGCAGATCGAGCCGCGCCTCGATCTCGCTGCGGCCGCGCGACAATTTTGTGCGCTCGCGCTTGCCCAGCGGTGCCAGCGGCGGCATGGCCGGCTTTGCGACGCGCACAGCCGGCGCGGCGGCGATCGGCCGTGGCGATGGCGCAGATCGTGTGGCCGGCGCTGCCGGTGAAGGCTCGGTGCGCGGCGGGGCATGCGTCTTTGCCGCGCGATGCTTCCGCAGCGGCTTGACCTGTTTTGCGACGAGGTCCCACAGCTCGCGCTCCTCCTCGCTCAGCGCGCGGCGGCGCGGCGAGGGACGAGGCTCCAGCACGGGCGGACGGGACGATCGCTTCATTGCTGCCGATGGGAACGATTCTTGACTGGCCGCCGCGGCTCCTGAACGGGCTCTATCACGGGACGGGGCACCGGCAACGGGACCGGATTGGCAACGGCGACTGTCTCACCTTTGCCTTGTGCCACGGCTGCGGCCGGAGCCGCCGGCTTGGTCTGATCCTTGACCGAATCCTTGGCAGGATCGGTCTGCGGAAACAGCTTTGCGATCTTCTCCGAGGGACGCGGGTCCGGCACCGGCAACCGCGCGGCGCGCACCGCGGGATCTAGGCCCTTCGGTACCAACATGACAAAGTGCATGGGATGGCGCAGCCGTCCCGAGACGCGGCCGGCATCCGCGCCGGCGCCGAAATAGAGATCGGCGCGCGCGGGGCCGATGATGGCCGAGCCGGTGTCCTGCGCGATCATCAGCCGGTGGAACGGCGTCTTGGAGCGTTCGGAATCGATCGGCAGCTCGCCCTCGATAAAGAACGGCGTGCCGTAGACGTGCAGCGCCTTGTCGACCGCGATCGAGCGGCCGGCGGTCAGCGGAATGCCCTGCGCACCCACCGCTTCTTCCTTGTCGGACAGGTTGACCTCGCGGAAGAAGATGTAGGAGCGGTTCTGGCGGCGGAGATCCTTGGCGCCATCGGGGTTCTGCGCCATCCATTCCCTGATCTTCTGCATCGACATCTCTTCCTTCGGAATGATGCCGCGCTCGATCAGGACACGACCGACGGCCGTGTAGGGATAGCCGTTATAGGCGTCGTAATTCAGCCGGACCGTGCCGCCGTCGTCGAACTTGATCCGCGCCGAGCCCTGGATCTGGGCGAACAGCAGATCGGTCGGGTCCTTCAGCCAGGCGATCTCCAGCCCGCGGCCGGCGATCTTGCCGTCCTCGATCTCGCCGCGATCGTAATAGGGCACCAGCTTGCGGCGGCCGATCTTGCGATAGACCGGGCCCTTGTTGGGCAAGCTGACCGAGTCCTGCTTGTAGCCGCGCACGAACAGGTTCGAAGGTCTGCGATAGACCGGAACGTTGTAGATGTCGGTCTGCGTCCGCGATCCCTCCAGCACCGGCTCGTAATAGCCGGTGACGAAACCGTCGGGCTCGCCGAGGCGCGAGATCCGCAGCGGCGCAAAATTCTCCTCGAAGAAGGTCCTGGCTTTGGCGTCGTCGGCGAGCTCGAGCGACTTAGCGGCCCGGCAGGGCTCGCTCAGCGAGCCGCCAAGCGCCTTCGGTTCGGCCGCACCGGTCTGCGCATTGATCGTCCGGCAGCTCGCGCGGAACGTCTTGTAGGCGGCCAGATGGTCGTCGTCGCTCCAGCCTTTCACGTCCGCCCAGGTCAGCGGCAGATATTGCGCACCGGGGATTTCGAACGGCAAAGGGAGTTGCGGATAGGGCAAGGCGCGCGGCGGGGCGGCGGGGAGTGCCGGGGGATGATGGTGATGGCTGCGATAGTGACGCCGCGCCGCCTCGGCGCCGAGCGAAAACGACGACAGCACGACGGCACCTGCGCAAAGCGCCGTCGCGCTGTTCTTCAGGAAATTCTTAATTCGCGCTTCCGGTGCCAACCAGCTTCCAGTTTGGATCGCGAGAGGTGATATCGCGGGCGAAGGTCCAGATGTCGGTGATGTCGGCGACCGTGTCCGCACTACCGTCGACGATATTGCCGCTCTTGTCGCGGGTGGCCGAGATCATCTGCGAGACGAATCGTATGGTGAGCTGCGCCGTGCGGTCGCGCAGCTCGGCGCCGACGAGCTCGGCCTTGTCGATCGAGACAAAACGCGTCTCGGTCTTCTGCTCGTTCTTCTCGCGGTCCTTGATGGCGGCATCGAAGCTGTCATAGACCTCCGACGACAGCAGGTCGCGCAATGCGCGGCGGTCGCCATTGGCAAAGGCCAGCACGATCATCTCGTAAGCGCCGCGAGCACCCGAGATGAAATGGCGCGGGTCGAAGGTGGAATCCTTATCGACGATAGCGTCGAGACCCTGGGCGAGCGCGGTACCTGGCTCGGTCAGGCCCTTCCAGCGGTCGGAGGGCGGGGCCGGCTCGGCGGTCGGCGCCAGCGGAGCCTGATCGATCACCTTGCCCGGCATGGTCACGACGTTCTTGTCCTGGGCACCCCCCAGCGCATTGCGGGCGGCGGTGCGGTCGAACGGCGGCCGCTCGTTACCCGTCCGCTGTCCCAGCACGCTGCGCAGCCTCAGAAAGATGAAGACCGCCAGCGCCAGGAAGATGATGGTGTAGATGTCCACGTCGTATTCGCTTTCTGGTCTTCGCTAAAAGGGGCCGTCTCGGTCGTCGCCGGGAAAATCAATCCGGCCAGTAGACCGTTCCATACGGGAACGGCAAGTCTACATCACCATTTTAGGTCCGCGCGTCTGGTCCGTGGGATGTAGGCACGAAATCTTGCCCGGCCAATGGCGCCTTTTGGCACAGCGCCGAGTGTAGCGCGTTTTATGCTTAAGGGGAAACCCGATCCTGCCCGGAAATCGCGCATCTTCAATCGTTTAACGCGCGATTTCGTCAGGAGGGCCGGGTGAACGTCACAATTGCGGGCGCGGCGCGGATACCCGATCCGGGGCCGTTCGTCCTTGTGGAGTGAGGCGGCCCTATGTTAGCCAACCGCCGCGAAATTCAGCCCAAATCGGGTAAGGAGAGACTCTCATGACCAACGGCAACGGCACCCCTCCCGAGGCGGCCCAGGCTGCCCAGCTCAACGTTCTGGCGCAGTATATCAAGGACCTTTCGTTCGAGAATCCGAACGCACCGACCTCGCTCCAGCAGCAGGGCCAGCCGCCCCAGATCAACATCCAGATCAATGTCAGCGCCGCCAATCTCAGCGAAACCGAGTTCGAGGTGACGCTGTCGGTCGAGGGCAAGGCCGAGACCGCCGGTAAGATCATGTTCTCGTTCGAGCTCGCCTATGCCGGCGTGTTCCGCATCACCAACGTACCGAAGGAGAATTTGCATCCGCTGGTCATGATCGAATGCCCGCGTCTGCTGTTCCCGTTCGCCCGCGAGATCATCGCAACCGCCGTGCGCGACGGCGGGTTCCCGCCCCTGATGCTGGATCCGGTCGACTTCGTCGGTCTCTATCGTCAGAACATGGAGCGGCAAATGGCCGCTCAGCAGACGAGCGGTCAGGCCTGACCAGCCGGAGGGGCGGCTGGAGCGGGCAGGAACTCGTTCCAGATCGCCTTGTCGCCGAGCGTAGCGATGAAGGCCCGATGGGCCTCGCGCTCGGCATCGGAAATCCGCGGCGCGAGCGGCACGGTCCGCTGCCGCCGCGGCGCATCGCCAGCCGCATTGACGCGAATGTCCTCGCCTTCCGAAGCGAGGAGCAACTGCGATTGCCGCGCCCCGACCAGATCGACATAAACTTCGGCCAAGAGTTCGGCGTCGAGCAGCGCGCCGTGCTTGGTGCGGTGTGAATTGTCGATCGAATAGCGCGAGCAGAGATCGTCGAGCCGGTTCGACACGCCCGGATGCTTGCGCCGCGCCAAGAGCAGCGTATCGACCAGCCGCTCGCGCGGGATCGCGACGCGTTTGACCTTGTCGAGCTCGGCGTTGATGAAGCCGATGTCGAACGAAGCGTTGTGGATCACCAGCGGCGCATCGCCGATGAACTCCAGAAACGCACCGACAACCTCGTGGAACAGCGGCTTGGTCGACAGGAACTCGGCCGACAGCCCGTGCACCGCAAAGGCTTCCGCCGGCATGTCCCGTTCGGGATTGATATAGACGTGATACGTCTGGCCCGTCGGCATGCGGTTGAAAATCTCGACGCAGCCGATTTCGACCAGGCGATCCCCGCGGAGCGGATCGAGGCCGGTGGTTTCGGTGTCGAGAACGATTTCACGCATGATCTAGGAGGCCGTGTGAGGCAGCGAATCAGGCTCGCCGCTGCGGCATCTTAACGACCTCGGCCAGGATGTGCGTGATTTGGGCGCGCACGGGTTCAAGTCCGTGTGACGTATCCACTACGAAATCGGCCCGCTTGCGCTTCTCGGCATCCGGCGTCTGCTTGGCGATGATCGCGTCGAGCTTGGCCTCGTCCATCGTGCCGCGCTCCAGCACACGCTTGCGCTGGAGTTCCGGCGAGGTCGACACCACGACGACGGCATCGACCCGCTTCTCGCCGCCGGTTTCGAACAGCAGCGGAATATCCAGGACCACGACGGGCGCCTTGGCTGCTTCCGCATCGGCGAAGAATTTTTGCCGGGAGGCGCCGAGCATCGGATGAACGATCTGCTCGAGCTGCTTGATCGCCGCCGGATCATGCACGACGCGCGCGGACAGTTTTGGACGGTCGACCTTGCCGTTCGCGGTGGTGCCGGGAAAGGCGGCCTCGATCGCGGGCGCGGCCTCGCCCTCGTAGAGCTGATGGACGGCAGCGTCGGCGTCGTAGACGGGGACGCCGGCCTCCGCGAACAATTTCGCGGTGGTGGATTTTCCCATCCCGATCGAGCCGGTCAGTCCAAGGATCCGCATCAGCACGCAGCCGTTTCTGTCACTCACACCGCAACTAGCCGTTCGCGCCGCAGGAACGCAAGCAACGGCAGCAGCGGCAGGCCGAGAATGGTGAAATGGTCACCCTCGATGCGCTCGAACAGATGGCTGCCGAGGCCTTCGAGCTGATAGGCGCCGACGCTGGTCGTCACCACATCGCCGGCGGCGTCGAGATAGGCGGAAAGCTCCGTCTCGGTCATCGGCCGCATGGTCATGCGGGCCACCGAAACATCCTCGAAAACGATCTTGGCGTCTCGCGCCACGGCCACCGCGGAATTCAGCGCGTGGCTTTTGCCGGCGAGGTCGAGCAATTGCGCCATCGCCTGTGCGCGGCCTGCAGGCTTGTTGAAGAGACGCTCGCCCAGAGCCAGGGTCTGGTCGGCACCGATCACATAGCTCCCCGGATGACCGGCCGAGACCGCCTTGGCCTTCTCGCGCGCCAGCAGCAGGGCGATGTCATGCGGGCCTGAAAGGTTCGAGGCGGCCTGAATGCCACGCTCGTCGATATCGGCCGTAATCGCCTTGAACTCCAGTCCGGCACTGGCCAGCAGCATCTTTCGCGCGCTGCTCTGCGAGGCCAGTATCAACGGAGTTTCGCCGCGCCAGAGAGACATCGCCTAAACTATTCCGTGGGACGATTGCGCTGGCGATCGCTGTAGAGCTTCATGATCGCCGCGGCGGTTTCCTCGATCGAGCGCCGCGTGACGTCGAGCAGCGGCCAATCGTGCTTGGCGCTCAGCTTGCGCGCGAACGCGACCTCGTCGGCGACCGCCTGCCTGTCGGTATAGGTGTCGCCGCTGGAATCGGCACCCATCGAGAGCAGGCGGTTCTGGCGCACCTGGATCAGGCGTTCCGGCGTCGCATGCAGGCTCACCACCAGCGGCCGCGTCAGAGTCCCAAATTGTGCCGGCACTGGAATGCCCGGAACCAGCGGCACGTTGGCGGTGCGGATGCCGCGATTGGCCAGATAGATCGACGTCGGTGTCTTGGAGGTGCGTGAGACACCGACGAGCACCACGTCGGCATCGTCGAGGCCTTCGACATGCTGGCCGTCGTCGTGGATCATCGTGTAGTTCAGCGCGTCGATGCGCTTGAAATATTCCGCATTGAGGACGTGCTGGGCGCCGACGCGGCCCGTGGTCGCGGCACCGAGATAGGCTTCGAACAACTGCATCACCGGCCCGATGATCGACAGGCTCGGAACGTTGATCTGCTTGCACTTGTCCTCGAGCCTGGAGACCAGATCCTTCTCCAGCAGCGTGAACAGCACGATCCCCGGCGCCTCCTCGATCTCGTCGAGCACGCGGTCGAGCTGCTTCTGGCTGCGCACCAGAGGATAGACATGCTCGACCGGGGTGACGTTGGCGTACTGCGCCGCGACGGCGCGCGCGACGGTGATCAGCGTCTCTCCGGTGGAGTCGGAGACCAGGTGGAGATGGAAATAATTGTTCGAGGTCGGCACAAAAGCCCTTTGTATGGAGGCGGTGTGGTTTGTGGATTTCTGTGGACCTTAACCCCTCGGAAAGGGTTGTGCGACACCAGGGGCGGGACAAGTGCCAATTTTCTTCACACCACTGCCCATCGGAACAAGTTCGGCGCCCTGCCGAGTGGGAAACGGGATTGCGCGGACAACCCCCTTGATAAGCTGCCGACAGAAACGCGCAAGCCTTTGAAGCTGGCCGACTTATCGGAAGCCGCCGGAAGCGTCAGGGACATGTTGATGGATGTGAACAAGCGCGCGTGAACGTGCGGACGGAATTGTGTGAGTCCAATTCACGGTCACATAGACTCAAACCTTAAGAATCTAAGATTCTAGATTTGAGGAAGGCCCTATGGACGGATAAGTGTGCAGGGTGAGACCTTAACGAGTTCTTACTATCCCCAGCGTTCCCTGCGCTGGACAGAAAGCCGGGCGCAGAAAATGTTCGAAGACGTCTATCTCTGGATCAAGGCACTGCATGTGATCGCCGTCATCTCCTGGATGGCGGGCATGCTCTATCTGCCGCGGCTGTTCGTTTATCACTCCGAGGCCGAGATCGGCTCGAAGCAATCGGAAACGTTCAAGGTGATGGAACGCCGGCTGCTCAAGGCGATCATCAACCCCGCCATGATCGTCACATGGCTTGCCGGGCTCTATCTCGCCTGGTCCGGCCACTGGTTCTCGTTCGGCTGGCTGCACGTAAAACTGGCACTGGTCCTGGCGATGTCCGGGGTCCACGGCTTTTTTTCACGCTGGTGCAAGGATTTCGCCGCCGACCGGCGTCCGCATAGCCAGAAATTCTATCGAATTATCAACGAGGTGCCGACTGCTCTGATGATTTTGATCGTCATCATGGTGATCGTGAAGCCGTTCTAGGCAAGGCTTGCGATGAATCGCTCAGCGCTTCGGCTTGCGGAGTGGGGAGCGATTTTCTATATTAGCGATATCCCACCCAACGCAGGCGGATGTGGTTTTGTCTGAGCTTTCCAGAGGCCGGACACCGCATCAGGTTTGAAGCCTTATCGGCACTCACCTTGCCAGACCTGCGGACCTTACCTTCTCACGTCCGCATTTCCGAGCCTCCTCGCACCCCCTCCCAAGGTTACCCCACAGGACCACCCCAATGCGGGAAATTAAACTCCAGGACCTCAAGTCGAAGACGCCGGCCGAGCTCGTCTCGTTCGCGGAAGAGAATGGGGTCGAGAATGCCAGCACCATGCGCAAGCAGGAGCTGTTGTTTGCGATCCTCAAGCAGCTTGCGCTCGCCGAAACCGACATCGTCGGCGAAGGCGTCGTCGAGGTGCTCTCCGATGGCTTCGGCTTCCTCCGCTCGCCCGATGCTAATTATCTGCCGGGCCCGGACGACATCTACGTTTCGCCCTCGCAGATCCGCCGTTTCGGCCTGCGCACCGGCGACACCATCGAAGGCCACATTCGCAGCCCGAAAGAGGGCGAGCGCTATTTCGCGCTGCTGAAGGTCAACACACTCAATTTCGAGGACCCGGAAAAGGCCAAGCACAAGGTCAATTTCGACAACCTCACGCCGCTGTTTCCGAATCAGCGTTTCCGCATGGAAATCGACGATCCGACGCGGAAAGACCTTTCTGCAAGGGTGATCGATATCGTCGCGCCGATCGGCAAGGGCCAGCGCGCGCTGATCGTCGCGCCGCCGCGCACGGGTAAAACCGTGCTGATGCAGAACATCGCGCACTCGATCACGCACAATCATCCGGAATGCTATCTGATTGTGCTTCTGATCGACGAGCGTCCGGAAGAAGTCACGGACATGCAGCGCTCGGTGAAGGGCGAGGTCGTGTCGTCGACCTTCGACGAGCCGGCGGTGCGTCACGTCCAGGTCGCCGAGATGGTGATCGAGAAAGCAAAACGGCTGGTCGAGCATGGTCGCGACGTCGTGATCCTGCTCGATTCGATCACCCGCCTCGGCCGCGCCTACAACACCGTGGTGCCGTCGTCCGGCAAGGTGCTGACCGGCGGCGTCGACGCCAACGCGCTCCAGCGCCCCAAGCGCTTCTTCGGTGCTGCCCGCAACATCGAGGAGGGCGGCTCGCTGACCATCATCGCGACCGCGCTGGTCGATACCGGCAGCCGCATGGACGAAGTCATCTTCGAAGAGTTCAAGGGCACCGGTAACTCGGAACTGATCCTGGACCGCAAGGTCTCGGACAAGCGCACCTTCCCGGCGATCGACATCTCGCGCTCCGGCACCCGCAAGGAGGAGCTCATCACCGATACGCAGGTGCTCAAGAAGATGTACGTGCTGCGCCGGATCCTCAACCCGATGGGCACGATGGACGCGATCGACTTCCTGCTCGACAAGCTGCGCTCGACCAAGAGCAATTCGGAGTTCTTCGACTCGATGAACACCTGAGTGCGATGCAGCATGAGATCAGAGGGCGCCTTCGGGCGCCCTTTTCCTTTTGTGCGGCTTTGCTGCGGGAAGAAGTTCAGCATGACGATGGGAAGAAGGGAAAGTCCGGCTCTCCGGAAGTTGTTGATATATTTACGTAATGGTTGACTTTGGCTGATTAGTCGATGCCTGAGCGCCGCTACTTCTGCAGCAAAATGCTGCGCCGCATATTGCATTGCAATATAGCCGTTGCTGCGGGCCAGAGCGCAGCAAAAAGGGGGCGTCGGCATCGCGAGAACGGGCCGTTTGCCTTTTCCCCGCCAGCCGGACAAATAGGCCATGCATCCGCGAGACCAGACCATCTTTGCGCTGTCGTCCGGCCGTGCGCCGAGCGCGATCGCCGTAGTGCGCGTCTCGGGTCCGCAGGCCAGCCTGGTCCTGACGAGGCTCGCGGGCAAGCCGCCGGCGCCGAGACAGGCGAGCCGCCGGCTGCTCCGCGATGGCGCGGGCCAGCCGATCGACGACGCGGTCGTGCTCTGGTTTCGGGGGCCGGCCAGCGCGACCGGCGAGGACGTCGCCGAATTTCACGTCCACGGCGGCCGCGCGGTGCTGGCGGCACTCCTCGCTGCGATTTCTAGTATTCCGAATACGCGTGCGGCCGAGCCCGGCGAGTTCACGCGGCGTGCGTTTGAGAACGGTAAGCTCGATCTCACCGAAGCCGAAGGCCTCGACGATCTCATCCACGCCGATACCGATCGCCAGCGCCGCCAGGCGCTGCGCCAGTTGCAGGGTCTGCTCGGCGATCGCGCGCGCGACTGGCGCGAGCGCATCATCGAGGCATCGGCGCTGATCGAGGCCGGCATCGATTTTTCCGACGAGGGCGATGTGCCGGCCGAGCTGAGGGCGCCGGCAGTGAAAGCGATCAAAGCGCTGCATGACGAAATCACAAAAGTCCTTGCGGCACAGGGACATTCTGAACGCCTGCGCGACGGCCTGGTCGTCGCGATTGCGGGAGAGCCGAATGTCGGCAAGTCGACGCTGATGAATCAGCTGGCGCGCCGCGAGGTCGCGATCGTCTCGCCGCACGCCGGCACCACGCGCGACGTGATCGAGGTGCAGCTCGATCTCGACGGCTATCCGGTCACGGTGATCGACACGGCTGGCATCCGGGAGACCGACGATCCCGTGGAGCAGGAAGGCGTGCGCCGGGCGCGAGCCCGAGCCGAAGACGCAGACCTCGTGTTGTGGCTGGTGGAGGATGGGCGCGCTGTCGATCCGGGCGCGATGCACTCGCTGGGGAAGTCCGGCGCCAGGCGTGATCAATCGAGCGGCTCGGTCTGGATCGTCCGCAACAAGATCGATCTGGGCGAGGCGGGGCAAGTCGGGCGGCGGGGCGAGTTCGGGATCTCGGCGAGCCGGGGGGACGGGGTTCCCGACCTGATCGAGGCTCTCGTGAAATTCGCCGCCGAGTTTTTCGGGACGACCGAGGGCGCTTTGGTGACCCGCGCCCGCCAGCGAGATCTGTTGCGCCGGGCCTCGGACAGCTTGCGCCGGAGCCTGGAGCTTGTAGAACACGGCGAAGAGCTTGCCGCCGAAGAGCTGCGTGCTGCCGCCTATGCCTTGGGCCGGCTGTTGGGCCGGGTCGACGTCGAGGACGTCCTCGGGGCCATCTTTCAGAAATTCTGCATCGGAAAGTAAGACTAGTTCTTCATTGTAGAACTAGCGCTTGTTCCAATCCTTGCGTTTCACGTGAAACAGCAGTGGGATGGATTCCGATCTGTTTCCCGTGGATGTGTGTTTGCAACCCCCCGGCCTGTTTCACGTGAAACAGCGGGGGCGAGTGGCCCCTTCCGATCTCAGTGTTCGTGCGCACGGTCTGATCGCCTGACGGGCAGTGACAGTTGTGGCCGTCGACCGTCCCCCAATCTCGTCATTGCGAGGAGCCCTTGCGACGAAGCAATCCAGACTGCCTCCACGGAGGGATTCTAGATTGCTTCGCTCCGCTCGCAATGACGGAGCAAGGCCGATCGCAGGTGCCCTCTATCCACGTCGAAAATAGTGGGAGGTCTCTTCAGGGGTCCTTTCCCAGCTAGACCCATCTTGTTTCACATGAAACAGCAGTCCTCTCAATGCCGGTTCTACTGTGCATGGGGTTGTTTTCGCGAAAATGCGCATCCCCCTTGGCCGCCCTGTTTCACGTGAAACAGCCGCCTCACCCAGTTTCTACTTCCGGCTTCTCCGCCTCTGCGATAGAAGTCCGCCCATGCGGACAGAGCGAGAGAGTTTCGACGTCATCGTGATTGGCGGCGGCCACGCCGGCTGTGAAGCCGCGGCTGCTTCCGCCCGGATGGGTGCGACGACCGCTCTGGTGACGCACCGTCTCTCCACCGTCGGCGCAATGTCCTGTAACCCCGCCATTGGCGGTCTGGGCAAAGGCCATCTGGTCCGCGAGGTCGACGCGCTCGATGGTCTGATGGGCCGGGTCGGCGATGCCGGTGGCATCCAGTTCCGCGTTCTCAACCGCCGCAAGGGCCCAGCGGTCCGCGGTCCCCGGGCTCAGGCCGACCGTAAGCTCTATGCCGCAGCCATGCAGGCCGCGATCCGGGACACCGAAGGTCTTTTCGTCATCGAGGGCGAGGCAGACGAGCTGATCGTGGTCGAGGGCCGGGTGACCGGACTACGCCTGGCGGACGGCCGCGAGCTTCTGGCAGGGGCTGTCGTCGTCACCACCGGCACCTTCCTCCGCGGTCTGATCCATCTTGGCGAGAAGAATTGGCCCGCCGGCCGGGTCGGCGAAGCCCCGGCGATAGGTCTTTCGAGCTCCTTTGAGCGTGCCGGCTTCACCCTTGGACGCCTCAAGACCGGCACTCCGCCGCGTCTGGACGGCAACACGATCGACTGGTCAGCGGTCGAGATGCAGCCCGGAGACGAGCCTCCGGAGCCGTTCTCGGCGATGACGGAGCGGATCACGACTCCGCAGATCCAGTGCGGGATCACCCGGACCACGCCCGCGACCCATGAGGTGATCCGGGCCAATGTCCATCGCTCCCCGATGTACTCCGGCCAGATCAAGAGCTCCGGACCGCGCTACTGTCCCTCGATCGAGGACAAGATCGTCCGCTTTGGCGACCGCGACGGCCATCAGATCTTCCTGGAGCCAGAGGGGCTCGACGACAGCACCGTCTATCCCAACGGCATCTCGACCTCGCTGCCGGAGGAGGTCCAGCTCGCGATCCTCGCCAGCATTCCTGGCCTGGAGCAGGTGAAGATGGTCCGTCCGGGCTATGCCATCGAATACGACCATATCGATCCCCGAGAGCTCGATCCGACACTGCAGACGAAGCGTCTGCGTGGTCTCTTCCTGGCTGGGCAGATCAACGGCACCACCGGATACGAGGAAGCTGCCGGGCAGGGTATCGTGGCCGGCCTGAACGCGGCTTTGGCCGCGAGCGGCGCCGCGCTGACCGTGTTCGACCGTGCCGATGGCTATCTCGGCGTGATGATCGACGACCTCGTCACCCGCGGGATCAGCGAACCCTATCGGATGTTCACCTCACGCGCCGAGTACCGGCTCACCCTGCGCGCCGACAATGCCGATCAGCGTCTCACCGAGAAGGGGATTGCGCTCGGATGCGTTGGGAGCGTCCGGACGCAGCATCACCGCGCCAAGATGGACGCCCTGAATGCGGCCAGGGCGCTGTCGAAGTCCCTAACCATCACCCCGAACGAGGCGATCAAGCACGGCCTGTCCTTGAACCGGGACGGCCAGCGCCGTTCGGCGTTCGAGTTGATGGCCTATCCGGACATCGGCTGGAGCCAGGTCCGGACCATCTGGCCGGAGCTGTCGGCCATCGACCCGGTCATTGCCACCCATCTGGAGATCGACGCGAAGTACGACGTCTATCTCGAGCGCCAGAGCGCCGACGTCGAAGCTTTCAGGCGAGACGAGGGGATGGTGCTGTCGGACGTCGATTACCAGCAGGTCCCCGGTCTTTCCAATGAAGTGCGGACCAAGCTTGAGAAGGCGCGGCCGTTCACCGTCGGCCAGGCTGGCCGGATCGACGGCATGACGCCGGCGGCGCTCGGCATCCTCGCGGCCTATCTCCGGCGCGAGGCACGGAAGACCTCAAAGGCGATCGCATAGGCGTTTCACGTGAAACAGCGCGGGCCGGGCGGCAGATCGTCATCAGGGAAACCATCGGCAGGTGAGGGCGCGAGTCGCCGATCCGAGCTGACGCCGATCAAACCGAAGATCGACAAGGCCAGCGCCAACGATCGGTCGCTGGACTCCATCATCGCGGCGGACAAGCTCGCGGCGTTGAAGCTCGCGCCCGTTTCACATGAAACGGAAGCGCGGCTTGACCGCTACATCGCGCTGCTCCGGGAGTGGCAGGCCAAGACCAATCTGGTCGCGCCCTCGACCTTGCCGCAGCTCTGGACCCGGCACATCGCCGACTCGCTCCAGCTCATCGATCTCGCCCCTTCGGCCAAACGCTGGGCCGACCTCGGCAGCGGCGGCGGCTTTCCCGGAATCGTCCTCGCCTGTGCCATGGCCGGGACGCCTGGCGCCAGCGTCCATCTCGTCGAGCGAATCGCCAAGAAGGCGGCCTTTCTGCGCGAAGCAGTCCGCGTCACCACATCTCCGGGGGTCGTACATCTCGCTGAGATCGGGGATAATGTGGATAGAATCACCGGCTCCGTCGATTGCGTCACCGCGCGTGCGCTGGCTCCGCTACATCAACTCATCGGCTTTGCGGAGCCGCTGATGCGCCAGGGCGCAAAGGCGTTACTTCTGAAGGGTCAAGATGTAGAGGCTGAATTGACCGAAGCCGCTAAATATTGGAATATTCAGCTGCAGCTTCACCAAAGCCGTACAGGCGACGGTTGGATCGTCGAACTGATGTCCGTCGAACGGCGCGGCTGAGGCGTTCAGGGGTCGAGTGGGGAATTTGCGATGAGCGTGACTGACGAACCGCAGCAAGAACAGACCGCCCAAGAAGAGACCACCCAGGAACAGGCCGCTGAGGTCCCGCAGGGCCACCCGCGCATTCTGGCGCTGGCAAATCAGAAGGGCGGTGTGGGAAAAACAACCACCGCGATCAATCTTGGCACGGCACTCGCCGCGATCGGCGAGCGCGTCCTGATCGTCGATCTCGATCCGCAGGGCAACGCCTCGACCGGCCTCGGCATCGACCGCCGCAACCGCTCCTGCTCGACCTATGACGTGCTGATCGGTGAAGCCCCTCTGCGTGAAGCCGTCGTGTCGACCGCGGTACCGCGGCTGCACATCGCGCCGTCGACCATGGACCTCTCCGGCCTCGAGCTCGAGCTCGGCACCACGCCCGGGCGCGCGTTCAAGCTGCGCGACGCCATCGGCGCGCTCAACAACAACGTCTCGCCGGACGCGGATTACACCTACGTGCTGATCGACTGCCCGCCCTCGCTCAACCTGCTCACGGTGAACGCGATGGCCGCCTCCGATGCGATCCTGGTGCCGCTCCAGTGCGAGTTCTTCGCGCTCGAAGGTCTGTCGCAACTGCTCCAGACGGTGGAGCAGGTGCGCTCGACGCTCAATCCGAACCTGTCGATCCACGGCATCGTGCTGACCATGTTCGACTCGCGCAACAACCTCTCGAACCAGGTCGTCGCCGACGTCCGCCAGTTCATGGGCGAGAAGGTCTACAAGACCATGATCCCGCGCAACGTGCGCATCTCGGAGGCGCCGTCCTACGGCAAGCCGGTCCTGGTCTACGATCTCAAATGCGTCGGCAGCGAAGCTTATCTGCGGCTCGCCACCGAAGTGATCCAGCGCGAACGCGAGCTGCGCGTCGCGCACTGACGATGCCGTAGGGTGGGCAAAGGCGTCTTCGCCGTGCCCACCATCTTCCGCACACAACTGGTGGGCACGCTTCGCTTTGCCCACCCTACGATAATTCAGTTCTGGAGTGCTGCACCGTGAATCCAAGGGAGCTGGCGATGGCTGACGAAGCGCGTTCGCGACTGGGCCGGGGTCTTGCGAGTCTGATCGGCGATGTCGGCGGCGAGGCTCAGCATGTCGATCGTCCGCGCGCACAGCGCAAGGTGCCGATCGAATTCATCAAGCCCAATCCGCGCAACCCGCGCCGCGCCTTTTCGGAAACGGAGCTCAAGGAGCTCTCCGATTCGATCAGGCAGCACGGCGTGATCCAGCCGATCGTCGTGCGTCCGGTGAAGGGCGCGCAGGATCGCTTCGAGATCATCGCCGGCGAACGGCGCTGGCGCGCGTCGCAGATGGCCGGCCTGCACGAGGTGCCGATCGTCCCCGTCGACATCAGCGACAGCGATGCGCTGGAGTTCGCGATCGTCGAGAACGTGCAGCGCGAAGACCTCAACCCGATGGAAGAGGCGCTCGGCTATCACGCGCTCGCCAACGAGTTCAAACGCAGCCAGGACGACATCGCAAAGGTCGTCGGCAAGAGCCGCAGCCACATCGCCAACATGATGCGGCTGACGAAGCTGCCGGCCGAAGTGCAGGCCTTGATCACGAGCGGCGAGCTGACCGCCGGCCACGCCCGCGCGCTGATCGGCGTGCCCGATCCGGTCGCATCAGCCAGGCGCATTGTCGCGGAAGGCCTCAACGTCCGCCAGGCCGAGGCGCTCGCGCATGAAGAGGGTGTGCCGGAGCGCAAGCCGCAGAGGGCGCGCAGCACTGGGGGCAAGGAAAAAGACCCCGATACGATCGATCTCGAAAAGCGCGTCAGCGATGCGCTTGGTCTCAAGGTCACAGTCAATCACCGCGACCCCGGCGGCTCCGTCCAGATCAACTACCGCAATCTCGATCAGCTCGACGAGGTGATGAAGCGGCTGGCGAAGGGCGCGCTGTAGACCTAGAGCGTTTCACATTTTGACTGAAGCATAACCGGCGTTGGCGAAGTAGTTGGCGCATTCGCGAGGCTGGATGTCGTGGACGAGGTGACCGATGTGGCGCCAAGTGTCCTCGATGGTGCGCTTCTGAGCTTGCCGCATCCAGTGTTTGATCTTGGAGAAGGCCTGTTCGATCGGGTTGAGGTCGGGCGAGTATGGCGGCAGGTACCAGAGCCTGGCGCCAGCAGCCTGGATCATCTGCCTGACAGCTTTCGACTTGTGGCTTCCGAGATTGTCGAGAATGACGATGTCGCCTTCGCGCAGGGTTGGCAGGAGAAGGTGCTTCACATAAGCGCGGAAGCATTCGCCGTTGATCGGGCCGTCGAAGACGCAGGGTGCCGTGAGTTGGTCATGACGGAGCGCGCCGAGGAATGTGAGGGTACGCCAGTGACCGTGTGGGGCGAAGCCGCGCAGGCGTGCCCCTTTGGGGCCCCAGCCCCGCAAAGGGGCCATGTTGGTCTTGATCCAGGTCTCATCGATGAAGACGAGCCGGCCCGGATCAAGTCCGGCCTGCCAGGATCGCCAACGCTGGCGCCTACGAGAGACGTCGGCGCGAGCCTGTTCGAGGGCGAACAGTGTTTTTTTTGAACCGCAGCCCTTCCCGACGCAGGAACAGCCAGACCGCGTTGTGTGAGACCTTGACCCCACGGGTTGCCAGTTCCGCCTTCAGACCATGCAGCGTCAGGTGCGGCGTCTGAGTGATCCGCTCGACGATGAAGGCGCGGTGCGGATCAAGCACAGGCTTGCGGTGACCGCCCATCTTGCCAGGCACAACCGAGCCGGTCGCCCGCTGCCGCTGTGACCACTTCACAACCGACGAGACCGCAACACCAAACCGTTCCGCCACAGACCGGCAGCTCTCGCCCGCCAAAACCGACGCCACCACACGCTCGCGAAGATCCAGGGAAAGAGGTCGGGTCATGCGATGCTGGCCTCCAATCCAGTCAGCATCTTGAATCACAATCCGCCAAAAACCGGAATCCCCTCCGATTCCATTAAGCAATGAAAGGCTCTAGCCCTCAGTGTCGTCCCCGCGAACGCGGGGACCCATACCGCGTGATCTCTCGATTGGATCTGGTCGCAGTACCGGACTGCGGGTCTTCGCCAAACTTCTCCCTGGGGTATGGGTCCCCGCGTTCGCGGGGACGACACCGGGTATTTGGCGCGCATCTGTTTCCACATCGTCATTGCGAGCGAAGCGAAGCAATCCAGAACCTTTCCGCGGAGGGACTCTGGATTGCTTCGTCGCTTGCGCTCCTCGCAATGACGTGGAGAGAGCGTGCCTCAGCCCCGCCGCTTCGCATTCGCCGCAATGGCCATCAGCGTGCGCTGAGCGATGGCGGCGGCAAGCGTGGATTGCTTGCGGGTGTCGAGCGCGGCGGTCGCGAGCTGCTCGATGATTGCGGCGAGCCGCGCTACGCTGAAATTGCGCAGCGCCGTTTCCACCGCCGGCTTTCGCGAAAAGTGCAGGCGCGGATAGCCGCCCTCGAGCACGGCGGAGGCAGGCTGGCCATCGGCGATCGCGAGCGCAGATTTGTGCAGCCACGCGGCCTGGCGCTGCGCGGCGGAGATGATCACGCCGGGATAGGTGCCGGCGATCATGGCCTTAGCAAATTCGGTCTCGACGATGTCGGGCCGGCCGGCGAAGGCGCCGTCGACGATGGGGTCGAGTTTCAGCTCGGACGCATCGGCAACGACGGACAGCACGTCATCCAGCGTGATCTCGCCCTTGCCATGCGCATAGAGCGTCAACTTGCGCAGCTCATTGCGCGAGGCCTGGCGGTCGCCGCCGAGGAATGACATCAGCGCCGCGCGGGCATCCTGCGCGATGCGCAGATTGGCGATGCGGAGCTCGTCGTCCATCAGCTTGGCAAGGTCGCGCTCGGTGTCGGGATAGCAGCCGATCGCCACGGCCGTCTTGGCGCGCTCGCAGGCCTTGCGCAGGGGCGATTCCGGGCGCAGCTCGCCGGCCTCGATCACGATGCGGCAATCCTTCACGCTCATCTCCGCCAGCGTATCGATACCGCTGGCAAAGCTGCGCGAGCCGGCGCGGACGCGGATGGCGCGGCGGCCGCCGAACAACGGCACCGTCATGGCTTCATCGACGAGCCGCGACGGCTCGGCGGAGAGTTCGTCGCCGTCCAGCTTGACGAGGGAGAAGGGATCGTTGGGGTCGTCGACGGCTGAGGCAATCAGTGCATCGGCGCGCTCGCGCACGAGGCCGGCATCGGGACCGTAGAGCAGGATGATCGGTCGGCCCCCGTCGGGACGGGCGAGGAAGGCGTCGATCTCTTTTCCGCGCAGCGCGACCATCGGGCCCAACTGTCATTCCGGGGCGCGCGAAGCGCGAACCCGGAAATCTCGATCAATAATCTCTGGATTCCGGATCCCGCCCTGCGGGCACTCCGGAATGACGGGGATGACTTAAGTGCCGGCGGTGAAGAACGAGGCGAGGCGAGTGTTGATGTTCTCGGCGATCTCGTTGGCGGCACGATCCTCGGCATCGCGCAAGGCCCGGTTGCGGGCAAAGCGCTGGTAGGAGCCGGGCATGTCATAGGACACGCGCGCGAACGTCGTGCCGGTCATGACCGACTTTCCGCTGACGACCTCGATCAAATTGTACTGGGCGTCGATGCCGTAGTTTTCACTGTTCGGCAGGCCGGTATTGGGATCGACGATCAGCGACGTTTTGCTGCTCGCGAAGCGAATCTCCAGGCGATGGGTCGGCGGCATGCCCGTGGCGCTGCCGTAGAGCTTGAAGGCCAGGGCGTTGCGGACCTCGACGCCGACGCGAGCCTCGCGGGAGGCATTGGCCTTGTTGATCGGCGGAAGGTCGACCCCCATCAGCTTTTCGCGCAGGCCGGGCGTGCCGTCGGTACGCTCGGCGTACATCGGCTGGAAGCAGCCAGCCGTCAGAGCCGCCAATGCGGCGACCGCCAGCAAGCGGGCTGCGATGCGGATCCTAGCCGACAACATTCACGATCCTCTTGGGGACGATGATCACCTTGCGGACGGGCTTGCCGTCCAGGGCCAGTTTTACCGCATCGAGGGCCAAAACGGCAGTCTCGATTTCCGGATTCTGGGCCGCTGTTGCAACTGTGACCTCACCCCGCTTCTTGCCATTGACCTGGACCACTAGGGTCACGCTGTCTTCAACCAACAAATCGCGTTCGATTTGGGGCCAATCGGCCTCGGAAACCAGCCCGCTATGGCCCAGAACCTGCCAACACTCCTCGGCCAGATGCGGCATCATCGGGGAGAACAGCTGAACCAGGATCTGGCTGGCCTCCCGGACCGCCCAGGCGAGGTCAGGCGCGGGTTGGCCGGGGTGCTGGAGCACCTCCGAGAACGCATTGGCGAATTCGCGGATATGGGCAAGGCAGACATTGAAGTGCAGCCGCTCGATGCCGGTGGTGACCTTGTCCAGCGCACCATGGGCGGCCTTGCGCAAGGCGGTCGCATCCAGGCCGAACGAGCCCGGACGATCCGCCGGCGCGGCCTGGCCGAGTTCCACTGCATCGTTCACCAGCCGCCACAGCCGCTGCACGAAGCGCGAGGCGCCCTGGACGCGCTCGTCGCTCCAGATCACGTCGCGGTCGGGCGGGGAGTCCGACAGCATGAACCAGCGGGCGACGTCGGCGCCGTAGGTCTCGATGATGTCGTCGGGGTCGACCGTGTTCTTCTTCGACTTCGACATCTTCTCGATCGGACCGATCTGGATGTCTTCGCCTGACGTCAGCAGCGTCGCGCGCCGGCCGTTGCCACCGACCTCGATCTTCACCTCTGCCGGCTGCACATAGGTGCCGTCGGCCTTCTGGTAGGTCTCGTGCACCACCATGCCCTGGGTGAACATGCCCGCGAACGGCTCGTCCAGCGCGATGTGCCCGGTCGCCTTCATCGCGCGGGTGAAGAAGCGGCTGTAAAGCAGATGCAAGATCGCGTGCTCGACGCCGCCGATATATTGGTCGACCGGCAGCATCCGGTTGGCGACAGCTGGCGTGGTCGGCGCGTTCTCGTTCCAGGGATCGGTGAAGCGCGCAAAATACCAGGACGAATCCACGAAGGTGTCCATGGTGTCGGTTTCGCGCTGGGCCTTGCCACCGCATTTGGGGCAGGTGACGTGCTTCCAGGTCGGGTGATGGTCGAGCGCGTTGCCCGGTCTGTCGAAGGTCGCGTCATCAGGCAGCGTCACCGGCAGGTCGGCGTCCGGCACCGGCACCACATCGCACTTTGGACAATGGATGACCGGAATCGGGCAGCCCCAATAGCGCTGCCGTGAAATACCCCAGTCGCGCAGGCGGAAATTGACCTGACGCTCGCCGACCGGCGCGTTGCCGCGCAGCTCGCCCTCCAGCCGCTTTGCGACCTCGTCCTTGGCCTGCTCGATGGTCATGCCGTCGAGGAAGCGCGAATTGATCATGCGGCCGTCACCGTCATAGGCGGTGTCGGTGATGACGAATGTCTGGGGATCCTGGCCCTCGGGGCACACCACCGGCGTGTTGCCGAGATTGTACTTGTTGACGAAGTCGAGGTCGCGCTGGTCGTGCGCGGGGCAGCCGAAGATCGCGCCCGTGCCGTATTCCATCAGCACGAAGTTGGCGACATAGACCGGCAGCTTCCAGCTCGGATCGAACGGGTGCACCGCGCGGATGCCGGTGTCAAAACCCTGCTTTTCCGCGGTGTCGATGATCTCTTGCGCGGTGCCGATCTTCTTGATGTCGGCAATGAACTGGGCAAGCTTCGGGTTCTTCGCGGCTGCTGCTTGAGCCAGCGGATGATCCGACGAGATCGCCATGAATTTGGCGCCGAACAGGGTGTCCGGGCGCGTCGTAAAGATCTTCAGCTCGCTCTCGCCGGCGGGCGTCGTCGCCTGATCCAGCGCGAAGCGGACCAGCAGGCCCTCGGAGCGGCCGATCCAGTTGCGCTGCATCAGTCGCACCTTGTCGGGCCAGCGGTCGAGCCCGTCCAGCGCCGACAGCAATTCCTGCGAGTACTTCGTGATCTTGAAGACCCACTGGCTCATCTCGCGCTGCTCGACGATCGCACCCGAGCGCCAGCCGCGCCCATCGATCACCTGCTCGTTGGCGAGCACGGTCATGTCGACCGGATCCCAGTTGAGCTTGCGCTTCTCACGCTCGGCCAGGCCGGCGGCGAGCATGTCCAAAAACATCTTCTGCTGATGCTTGTAGTAGCTGGGGTCGCAGGTCGCGAATTCGCGCGACCAGTCCAGCGACAGCCCGATCGAGCGGAGCTGCTTCTTCATCGCGGCAATGTTGTCGTAGGTCCAGGCCTTCGGCGCGACCTTGCGCTCGATGGCGGCGTTCTCGGCCGGCAAGCCGAACGCGTCCCAGCCCATCGGGTGCAGGACGTTGAACCCCTTGGCGCGCATGAAGCGGGCCAGCACGTCGCCGAGCGTGTAGTTGCGGACATGGCCGATATGGATGCGCCCGGACGGGTACGGGAACATCTCCAGCACGTAGTATTTCGGCCGCGAGTCGTCGTTCTTGGAGACGAAGATCGCCTGCTGGTCCCAGGCGGCTTGCCAGCGCGGTTCGGCGTCGCGGGCGTTGTAGCGTTCGGAGGTCATGGAATCGTTGGGTTTTCGTGGATTCGGCCGTCTAAAGACGGCGGACTAGGCCATAGAAGTCCTTAGGGGGTCAATGGGTTGCCGCTGGCGGCCGCCCCCCGCAAGGCTGCTCCGCTAAAGTACGGACGGCCCATTGGGATCGGATTAAGGGGGCGGTGCGAGGTTGGCCGCCGACAGCACCCCGCCAGGCGATGGAAACAGGCTTCGACGATCTCGATTACGACTATGCCGCGTCCGTCGCCGGACGGGCGGTGCGGAGCATGGCCGAGCAGCGGATTCCGCCGACGCCGACCAATTTTGCCGTCTGGTTCCACTATTTCGCAGGCAGCCAAGACGACCTGCGCAATGCCATCGATCTCCTGATCGACCACAGCCGTCCCTTCGACGCCAGGACCAACCAGGATCTCTTCGAGACCTATGTCGCGCCCCGGGCCGGTACCGTCGCCTCCGAGACGTCCGATCGGCTGCATGCCCTCATGGGGGCGGCGAAGGAGTTTCTGGCGACGGCCATGGCCGACAATCGTTCCCAGATGCAGGCGATAAGCGAGGTCGCTGATCAGGGCAGGGCCGGCGTCGATCCGAAGGCGCTGGTCGCCCAGCTCATGAGTGAGCTGGCGCGGGCCGCCACGAGGGCGACCCGGCTCGAGGCCGGTTTTGCGGAAAAGACCCGCGAGCTCGACGTGATCCGCGACTCGCTCTCCAAGTCCGAGGAGCGCGCCCGGACCGATACGCTGACGGGGCTGGCAAACCGGCGGGCGCTCGATGAATTCCTGCGCAAGGCGCAGACGACCGCGGATTGGGGCGAGCCGCTCGGCGTGCTGATGCTCGACATCGACCACTTCAAGACCTTCAACGACAATTTCGGCCATGGCGTCGGCGACCAGGTGCTGCGCCTGATTGCGAAAGTGCTGCGCGAAAAAGTTCGCGAGCAGGATCTGTCGGCCCGCTATGGCGGCGAGGAGCTGATTGCCGTGCTGCCGGATGCCGATCTCGCCACTTGCGCCGAGATCGCCGAGCGCATCAGGCGCGCGATCGCCGAATGCACGATAACGCGCCGCTCGACCGGCGAGACCCTGCCCAACATCAGCGTGTCGATCGGCGTGGCGCAGTACCGGGCCGGCGAGGCGATCACCGATCTCATCGAGCGCTGCGACCGCGTGCTCTATCTCGCCAAGGGCGGCGGCCGCAATCGCGTGGTGACGGAGGTCGAACTCGATCGCGCTACGGCTGCGGGCTAGGCGCTCGCCGCCAGCATCATGTCGGCCGCGCCGTTCTCGATCATTTGGATGCCGTGCTCCATGACATTGTTGCGGCCGCGGTGTTTTGCGGCGTAGAGCGCGGCGTCGGCGGCTTCGATGAGATCGCCGGGGCGCAGCGCCTCGTTCGGCTTCGTTGCGGCAACGCCGATCGAGACGGTGACGATCATGTGGGCGGAGGTGATGTGCGGCAGGCACAGCTTCAGCACGGCTGCGCGCACCTGCTCGCCGATCTCGACGGCGCGGTTCACATCGGTGTTCGGCAGCAGCAGGCAGAACTCCTCGCCGCCATAGCGGGCCGCAAAGCCCATCGTGTCGGCGGCGATGCCGGACAAGGATTCGCCGAGCCGGGTCAGGCAGGAATCGCCTTCGAGATGGCCATAGGTGTCGTTGAACAGCTTGAAGTGATCGACGTCGATCATCAGCAGTGCGAGCTCACTGCCATATTGCTGCGCGCGCATCCATTCGAAGTCGAGCCGGCTCTGGAAGCCGCGGCGATTGGCCAGCCCCGACAGCATGTCGATCGAGGCCATCACGGTCAGGCGGTCGTTGCTCGCGATCAGCTCGCGCTCGCGCTGGCTGAGCTGCGCGGCCATCGCGTTGAAGGCGCGGGCCAGCGGCACGAACTCGGCCGGCAGACGGTTGCGCGCGGCGCGGGCCGAGAGGTCACCCTCGCCGAGGCGTTTGGCCATGTCGGCCAGCATCTCGATCGGCTTGATCACGAGCTTCTCGGCGGCGATCAGTGCGCCGAGCAGGACGAACAGAACAACGAACGCGAGCTGGAGATAGGCGGTGCGGATGTCGCGGCTGACCGCCGCGGACACCTTGTCCTCGTCGATGCTGGCAATCAGGCGGGCGTTGGTGCCGGCGATGCGGATATAGCTCACCGCGCGGCGGGAGCCGTCGGCGGCAAGGAAAGAGAGTGACCCCTCGTCCTGGTCCGACCGCAGCGCCCTGTCGGCGATCGCCGACATCAGCGGCATGTTGTCGAGCGGACGGCCGATCGCGCTGTGCTGGTCAGCCGGTGCAGCGAGCACGGTGCCGGCGCTGTCGACCAGCACGGCGGTGATACCGGCACGACCGCCGAGATTGCTCATGACCTTCGACATCCAGTCGAGGTTCACGGTGGCGAGCACGACGGCATCCGCCACACCGCTGAAGGCCGACACCGGATAAACCGCCATGACGGTCGGCGACGGCACGGGCCGCGACAGGATGAAGTCGCTCAGCACGAAGCGGCCGGTTTCCTGCGCCTGCTGGAAGTATGGCCGGTCGCTGAGGTCGAGGCCGACATACATGTTGTTGGTGGCGCACTGGATGCGTCCGTCCTGGCCGGCGATCAACAGCGTGCGGATCCAGGGAAGGTTCGACGGCAGGCTCGCGCGCAGCACGTCGCAGCTCTTGCTGATGCCGCCGGCGGAGGCGCGGATGAAGGCCTCCGATTTCAGGATGGTTTCGACCGACGAGATCACTTCGCGCTGCGCATCGGCGCTGTGTCTTGCAATGGTGGTGAATTCGGTCGCGGCCTGCGCGATCTGCCGCGCGCGCGTGTCCTCGAGCGAACGGATGCGCTCGAACATCAAAGGCGTCACCAGAATCACCGCGAGCAATGCAAGCCGTGCCCGGATTCCGAGAACCTGCTTGAGTTTCACTCGTTTGCGGTTGAAACTGACGTTTGCCATCTTCGCTGCCCACCCCATCGGCCAAGGTAAAGCGAAGGGTTCAAAAACTCTTTCTTGAACTCGGTAAAATTAGAACTAGCTCCGCAACAATCCAGTCCGAACCGACGTCATGCCCGAAACCAACGCCGCGCCGGTAACCGGCCATTCACCAAACGCGCTCGCTGTGGTCGAAGCCGAAATTGTCCGCGCCTGCAAGGAGGCGCGGCGCGATCGCGCCTCCGTGACGCTGATCGCGGTGTCCAAGACGTTCGCCGCGGATGCAATTATCCCGGTCATCGACGCCGGACAGCGCGTATTCGGCGAAAATCGCGTGCAGGAGGCCAAAGGCAAGTGGCCGGCGTTAACGTCCGCTTATTCCGGTATCGCGCTGCATCTGATCGGGCCGCTGCAGTCCAACAAGGCGAAGGAGGCGGTGGCGCTGTTCGATGCCATCCATTCGGTTGATCGCCCGAGCATTTGCCAGGCGTTAGCCAAGGAAATCGAATCCCAGAACAGGCACCCGGAACTGTTCGTCCAGATCAACATCGGCGAGGAGCCGCAGAAGGCCGGCATCGCTCCCGGCGAGGCCGATGCCTTCATCGAGAGCTGCCGCGACAGCTATGGGCTGACGATCTCCGGCCTGATGTGCATCCCGCCGGTCGACGAGCCGCCGGCGGCGCATTTCGCGCTGACGGCGAAGATCGCAGCGCGCAATGGATTGAAGAATCTCTCGATGGGCATGAGCGCGGACTTCGCCACCGCGATCATGCTCGGCGCCACCCATGTGCGCGTCGGGAGCGCGATCTTCGGGCATCGGTGAAGCCGGCAGCGCTCGCAATGACGGCGGTGGTCATGCAAACCCCACCGACACCTGCCCCAGCACGCCAAAATCCACCGCGAAATGGTCGCCGGTCTGGATCGGCAGCGGCGGATGGCACGTGCCTGTCGTCACCACCTCCCCTGCCCGCAAGGTGATGCCGAGCCCGCGCAGCTCGTTGGCAAGCCAAGCCAAGGCAACACGGGGATCGCCGAGTACGTTCTTGCCGTAGCCGAGATAGCGCTGGCCGCGCAGCGTGATCTGCGGCCGCTCCTCGACGAGATCCATGGCGCGCCAGTTCGCAGTCGTCGCTGCACCCAGCACGAACAGATGCGCGCAGGCATTGTCGGCGATGAGCTGCGCCTCGCCGGCGTTGGCGAAATCGCCAAAGCGTGAGTCGGGAATCTCGATCGCGGGATGCAAGGTGTCGACGGCGGCGAGCACGTCGTCGACACTGTAAGGCGTCGCGCGCGGCGGCAGATCGCGGCCCATGCGGAAGGCGAATTCCGGCTCGCCGACGCGCATCTCGTTGCCCTTCGTCGACGCCGTGCCGCCGTCGGCGATCACGGTGTCGCTCATGATGCGGCCGGCCAGCGGTCCCGCAACGTTGATGTGCTTCTGTCCGGCCTCGCTTGTCGCCGCGATCTTCCAACCGAACAGTTGTCCAAGCGATTGGTTTTCGAGGACGGCCTGGATGGCGTAGCCATCGGCGCGACTCTGCGGCCGCAACCGCGGCTCTAGCGTGTCAAACTTGGTACCGTCGCGCCAATGTTTGACCAGGACCTGCGATGCGGCGGCGGTCTGATCCTTGTCGAGCATGTGCCCTCACCCGATGATGATTCTTGTTCTTGGTCCCAGCCGCCGCAGCAATTGCAGCATCGCCGCTTTGGTCATCGAGACGCAGCCTGCGGTCGGCCCGAAATTGTCGCGCGCGAGATGCAAAAACACCGCACTGCCGCGGCCGGCGATGCGCGGTCTGGTGTTGTGGTCGATTTCGATGATGAAGTCATAGAGATGGTCGGCCCGCTTGAGACGGTCACCGCCCTGCTCCGCTCCGAGCCGGATCGCCTGATTGTAGTGGCGATCTCCGGCGTCCTCGCACCAGGCGTCCGTGTCGCCGATGGTCCGGGCCGGAAGAAAGGTCCGCGGACGGCTGTGGCGGTCGCCCCGCCACCACAATTGCCTGGGACGGAAGCTGCCCCGCGGGGTGCCGCCATCGCCCTCGCGCTTGTTTGCCAGGATTCCGCCCCGCCCCAGCGCCACCGGGATCGTCAGCGCGCCGGCCGTCAGCCAGCCCCGGCGGGGATTCCCCGCAGCAGGTTTAACGCGGATCGCCTGAAGCGGTCTGGAGCCTCGATTCCTTGGGTAACTAGCTGAAGCAGCTTTGTTTTTCATGTGAACGTGCGATGTCGAATTCATTACAGGACATTCATCAAAACGGCCTGAGATTTTGAGTTAGAGTGGTTCTGGCTTGTGAATCGGTAACAGCCCACTACTTCAACACGAACAACAATAATAACGGCGACCCCCCTAACTTTCCCTCGCGGCTGGGTGCAGCATGCATGCGCGCCGAGCCGGACTCCAAAAGGATGACCCCCTATGGCCAATGCCCGCAAGATCCTCATCGTGGATGACGATACCGATCTGCGCGATACGTTGGTGGAGCAATTATCGCTGCACGAGGAATTTGAGGCCTCCGCCGTCGATACCGGCGCCAAGGGCGCGAGCGCCGCGAAGGCCAATGCCCCCGATCTCGTCCTGATGGATGTCGGCCTGCCCGACACCGATGGCCGCGAGGTGGTTCGTTCCTTGCGCAAGGGCGGCTTCAAGGCCCCGATCATCATGCTCACCGGGCATGACACCGATTCCGACACGATTTTGGGGCTGGAATCCGGCGCTAACGACTACGTCGCAAAACCCTTCCGATTCGCCGTGCTGCTGGCCCGCATCCGCGCCCAGCTCCGCCAGCATGAGGCGAGCGAGGACGCGGTGTTCTCGGTCGGCCCCTACTCCTTCCGCCCCGGCTCGAAGATGCTGACCGCGGCCAATGCCCGCAAGGTCCGGCTCACCGAGAAGGAGACCGCCATCCTCCGCTTCCTCTACCGGGCCGGCCAGATGCCGGTCTCGCGCGAGACCCTGCTCCAGGAAGTCTGGGGCTATAATTCCGGCGTCACCACCCACACGCTGGAAACCCACATCTACCGCCTCCGCCAGAAGATCGAGAAGGACGCCGCCAATCCGGAGATCCTGGTCACGGAAGCCGGTGGCTACAAGCTGGTGCCGTGATACGCTTTGGGGGCGTGCGAATCGTTTTAGATCGCATGCCCTTTGAGCCCCGGACCTGAATGTCAATCGACGACGACGTAGCGCTTCTCGAGCGTGTCCCGACACTGCGCTTGTTGGGAGACGCGTCGTTGCGCATGCTGGCGATCGGCTCCGAGCAGCGTAACTTCGTCCGCGGCGACGTCCTGTTCAATCTCGGCGACGAAGCCGATGCCGGCTACGTGGTTCAACGCGGCGCCTTTCGGGTCGACGACGGCGCCGGCGCGGAGATGATCGCAGGTCCCGGCGCGCTGATCGGCGAGCTTGCGCTGGTAGTGCCGATGAAGCGGCCGTCGAGCGCGGTCGCGCTGGAGCACGCCTCCGTCATCCGCGTCGCGCGCAGCCTGTTTCAACGCGTGCTCGAGAGTGATCCCGCGGCTGCGGTGCGTCTGCGTGACGAATTCGCGGTGCGATCGAGTCAGATCGCGAGCGATATCCTGATGGCGGGCGCGAAGCTGACGTCGTGAGACGTCGTCGTAGCCAGGACAGCGCCGTTACACCTCCAGCGTCACCGTCACCGGCACGTGGTCCGACGGGCGCTCCCAACTCCGCGCGTCGCGCAGGATCTTGAAATCGCTGACCGCGTCCTTCAATGCGCGCGAGACCCAGATGTGGTCGAGCCTGCGGCCGCGATCACCGACGGTCCAGTCGGCGGAGCGATAGCTCCACCACGTATAGACCTTTTCCGACATCGGAAAGCGCTCGCGCGCGACGTCGACCCACTCACCGGCTGCCAGCGCGGCTTGCAGCTTCTCGGTCTCCACAGGTGTGTGCGAGACCACTTTCAGAAGCTGCTTGTGCGACCAGACGTCGTTCTCGTGCGGCGCGACGTTGAGATCGCCGACCAGGATGTGGCGATCCTCCCCGCGCGGATGCAGCGGCTCGCAGGTCTTCATCTCGTCGAGGAAGCGCAGCTTGTGGTCGAACTTCTCGTTCAGCGCGGGATCGGGAATGTCGCCGCCAGCGGGCACGTAGAAATTATGCAGCACCAGCGGCTTTGCGATGCTGGCCTTCTCGCCGAACGAGACCGAGATGTGGCGCGAATCCACCTTGTCGCAGAAGGTGCGGATGTCTTTCGATTCGAACGGAATCTTCGAGACGATGGCGACGCCGTGATAGCCCTTCTGCCCGTTCAGCGCGACATGCTCATAGCCCAGCCGCTTGAAACGCTTCAGCGGAAAGGCATCGTCGATGCACTTGGTCTCCTGCAGGCACAGCACGTCCGGCCGCGCGCTCTTGAGAAACTTCGCGACCAGGTCGATGCGCAGCCGCACCGAGTTGATGTTCCAGGTTGTCAGGGAAAGACGCATGAGGGGTGCGTCTTAGCAAGCTCTCGTAGGGTGGGCAAAGCCGCAAAGCGCCGTGCCCACGTCTTTTCGAGGTTGATGCTGGCCGTAGTCCATAGGGTGGGTTAGCCGAAGGCGTAACCCACCAACTTGGATCCGCGGAGATAAACAGTGGTGGGTTACGCTGCGCTAACCCACCCTACGCACCGTCAACCCGGCGATGGGCCGTAATTGGTGAAATCGATCTTGAACATGCCGGGATCGAGCTTCTTGGTCGCGTCGAGATTGTAGACCGCGATCGTGGTGTCGTAGCCCTGCGGGTCGGTGACGGTCCACTGCTTCAACTGGCCGTCCTTGGCGCCGAACATCAGCAGAAGGCGGCTGGTGCCGACCAGCGCCTGCTTCTCCTCGATGGTGACGCTGACGAAGACGTCGTCGGCCGAGACGTTGACGACGTTGGTGTCCTTCATCAGGTCGATGCGATCGGACAGCAGGAAGCGCAGCGGCGTCTGCGACAGCGGATAGACGTCCTGGGTCGCGAGCTTGCGGTCGCGCACCACCAGCGACGATCCGTCGGCGACGATGTCGATCGGGCTCGGCGCGTCATATTCGAAGCGCACCTTGCCGGGCTTCTGGATGTAGAAGTCGCCCTGCGTCTTGCTGCCGTCGGGGCCGACCTGGACGAAATTCCCGACCAGCGTCGACAGCGAGGACAGATAGGCGCTGACCTTGGCCGCCTGCGCCTTCTGGTTGGCGTCGAAGGTCTGGAAGATGCTGGTCGGCACGTTGCGGCGCGGATCCGGGATGACCGGGTTCGGCGGCGTCTGGGTCGCGCCGGTGACAGCGGGGCCCCCAGCCCCGCCATCGCGGCCCTTCGGCGCGGGCTTCGGCACGGGCACGGTCTGCGCGAACGACGCCGCGGTCACCATCGCGGCGGTGACGAGAAGCACGCCGGCCACGCGCGCGCTTCGCGCAGCGATGGAGGCAGCGAATCGAATGTCCGGATGTCTGATCAACGCGTGGTCCTGTGTGGCTGGGCGCCTTTTTAGCGTGATTTCGCCAATGCAGATATCGATTTTGCGTGAAATTATGTTCAGAGGCGGCTCGCCTCACATATGGCTGTCTTCTTCCTCGACCAGAATCTCGCGTTTTCCAGCGTGGTTGGCGGGTCCGACGATGCCTTCCAGTTCCATGCGCTCCATCAAGGACGCGGCACGGTTATAGCCGATCTGGAGCCGGCGCTGGATGTAGCTGGTCGAGGCCTTGCGGTCGCGTTTGACGATGGCCACGGCCTGTTGGAAGAGATCGCCGCCGCCATCCGCGCCCATGCCGCTGGCGTCGAACACGGCGCCACCGTCCTCGTCCTCGGTCGGCTCTTCGGCCGTGACGGCCTCGAGGTATTCGGGCTGGCCCTGCGTCTTGAGGTGGCGCACCACCTTCTCGACTTCCTCGTCCGACGCGAAAGGTCCGTGCACGCGGCTGATGCGGCCGCCGCCCGCCATGTAGAGCATGTCGCCCTGGCCGAGCAGCTGCTCGGCGCCCATCTCGCCCAAAATGGTGCGGCTGTCGATCTTGGACGTCACCTGGAAGGCGATGCGGGTCGGGAAGTTCGCCTTGATGGTGCCGGTGATGACGTCGACCGACGGACGCTGCGTCGCGAGGATCACATGCAGGCCGGCGGCGCGCGCCATCTGCGCGAGACGCTGCACCGCGCCTTCGATGTCCTTGCCGGCAACCATCATCAGGTCGGCCATTTCGTCGACGATGATGACGATGTAGGGCAGCGGGTCGAGCGAGAGCTTCTCTTCCTCGTAGATGGCCTTGCCGGTTTCCTTGTCAAAGCCGGTGTGCACCGTGCGCGTCGGTTCCTCGCCCTTGGCTTTCAATTCGAGCAGGCGCGTATTGTAGCCGTCGATGTTGCGCACACCGAGCTTGGCCATGTTCTTGTAGCGCTCTTCCATCTCGCGCACGGCCCATTTCAGCGCGACCACCGCCTTCTTCGGGTCGGTCACGACGGGCGTGAGCAGATGGGGAATGCCGTCATAGACGGAGAGTTCGAGCATCTTCGGATCGACCATGATCAGGCGGCATTGGTCCGGGCGCAGCCGGTAGACCAGGCTGAGGATCATGGTGTTGATGGCGACCGACTTGCCGGAGCCGGTGGTGCCGGCGATCAGCATGTGCGGCGTGCGCGCGAGGTCGATGATCACGGGGTCGCCGCCGATGGTCTTGCCGAGGCAGAGCGGCAGCTTTGCAACCGTGTCGGTCGCTTCCTTTGCGATCAGCAGTTCGCGCAAATAGACCTTTTCGCGATGCGCGTTCGGCAGTTCGATACCGATGGCGTTGCGGCCTGGCACGACCGCGACGCGCGCCGACAGCGCGCTCATCGAGCGGGCGATATCGTCGGAAAGCCCGATCACGCGCGACGACTTGATGCCGGGCGCCGGCTCCAGCTCGTACAGCGTGACCACGGGACCCGGATTGGCCTTCACGATCTCGCCGCGCACGCCGAAATCCTGCAGCACGCCTTCGAGTGCGCGCGAATTGGCTTCCAGCTCGGCCTTGCTGAGCGGCTGGCGATCGCCGGCCTTGGGCGCGGCCAGCACGGACACGGACGGAAGCTCGAACTTGTCGGGGGATTTCTTGGAAGAGGCCTTCGGTGCGGCCTTCTTGCGCGGGGCGCGCGCGGCCGGCTCTTCCTCTTCCTCTTCCTCTTCCTCGTCTTCCTCTTCTTCGTGCTCGTCCTCGTCAATCTCGTCTTCGGACTGCGGCGAGATCGACGGCGCGGCGCGGCCGCCGCCGAGATTCGGTTCCTGGCGGCTGAACGCAACGGCTTTGGTCTTCGGTCCGCTCGAGACCAGCGAGCGGTAAGCGGTGCCGAGCAGCCAGATCAGCCGCGCCTTCGTGCTCATCACTGCGTGGAACAGCCAGCCCAGCGACACCGAGCCGCGATCGCTCTCCTCGTCCTCGTCGAGCGGCTTGTCGTCGTCCTCGATCTCCGCGAGCTCGTCGTCATGCTCGCGCGCGCCGAGGCCGCAGGCGATCAGGAAGGTCGCGCCCATCGCGGCGAACAGGATCGTGCCCAGCACCATGCGATAGATCGTGCCCGCCGGTCCGAAAATCACCGCGGGCGCGCGCACCAGCGCATCGCCGACCACGCCGCCGAGGCCGGTCGGCAGCGGCCAGGCGCCGCCATGCTGCCAGCAGCTGACGAAGCCCGCAGCGATCACGGTGCAGAGAATCCAGGAACCGAGCCGCAGCGCCTCGCGGTCGAACGGGCGATGGGTCATCATGCGCCAGCCCCAGACCGCGACCGTCAGGACCAGCATGATCGCGCCGAGCCCGAGGATCTGCATCGCAAGGTCGGCGCCGATCGCGCCGGCATAGCCGAGAATGTTGCGGATCGGCCGTGAGGTCGCGTGGCTGAGGCTTGGATCCTGCACCGACCAGGTCATCAGCGCGGCCGAGGCGACGCCGGACAATGCAATCAGGCCGAGACCGGTGAGCTCGCGCATACGCCGCGCCAGCCCCTCGCGGATCGACGGTGGCAGATGGCCGACCAGTGGAATGACACGTTCGATTGCCGACATGCTCATGGGCCCCGCCTAACCCAGAGTCTCGACCAGCCGGTGCAGCGCCTGCGCCGTGGTCTCGCCATCCTGCACCAGCGCGAGGCGAATGTAGCCCGCGCCGGGATTGAAGCCGTCGGGCTGGAGCCGCGCCAGATAGCTGCCGGGCACCACGCGCACGCCTGCTTCCTTGAAGAGCTTGAGTGTGATCGACACGTCGTCGCCGAGCGCGGACGTGTTGAGCCAGACGCAGAAGCCCGCGTCAGGCCGGCGATAGCCGTAACGATCGCCGATGATCTGGTCGGCGAGATCGAACTTGATCCGGTAGAGCCTGCGGTTCTCCTCGACATGCGCCTCGTCGCCGTAGGCAACGGTCGCGACATGCTGGAGCGGCACCGGCACCTGCGGCGCCGCGATGTTGCGCAGCTCGAGGAACATGCCGATGAATCGCTTGTCGCCGGCGGCGAAACCGACGCGCAGGCCCGGCAGGTTGGAGCGCTTCGACAGCGACTGGAACGCAACCACGCGGGTGAAATCAGGGCCGGCGCATTCGAGCGCGCTGCCCGGGGCCTCGCGGGTGTAGATCTCGGAATAGCACTCGTCGCTGAGGATCACGAAGCCGTAGCGGTCGGCGAGCTGCTTCAACCGCCTGAAATAGTCGGGCTTGGCGACCGAGCCCTGCGGATTGGCCGGCGAGGCCAGATAGAACGCCACCGTGCGCGCCAGCGTCGCTTCGTCGATGGCGTCGAGATCGGGCAGAAAGCCGTTTTCGACGGTGGTCGGCAGGTAGACCGGCTCGCAGGCCGCGGCGCGGGCGCCGGCGCCATAGACCGGATAGAACGGGTTCGGCATCAGGATCGCGGGCTTGCCGGGGCGCGGGCCGACATAGCGCGCGGCCGCGATCGCGGCCAGGAACAGCCCCTCGCGGCTGCCATTGAGGACGAGAATCTCGTTCTCGGGGTCGAGCGGCCGCGGCAGCTTGAAGCGCGACGACAGCCAGGCGCCCGCTGCCTTGCGAAACGGGTCGGTGCCCTTGTTCGCCGGGTAACGGCCGAAATCGGCGATGTGCTTGGCCAGCACCGGGCCGACGAAATCAGGCACGGGATGCTGGGGCTCGCCGACTGCAAGCGTAATCAAGGGCTTACCCGGCTGATGGGGTGCCAGCAGCTCGTTCAGCCGGACGAAGGGCGAGCGTTCGCTATCGGAGCTTCCACTGTCCTGCGGCGCACGGGATGAAGCGGTTATAGCCATTCTGGACGCCAGCACTCTTGGAACAGCCGGTCGCACCAAGGCGCCGGCGGGAAGCGGTTCAGTTCACCATAGATAGGGCGAGGTTAAGACGCGATTAACCATCGGCTTTCCGCGCCATCAAGAGTCATTTCCGTGACCCAGATTTGAGGTCCGGCCCGTTGAGAGGGGGAATATGAGGCCGGATACAATGGGACGTGGGGCGGGCCCGGGTCCCGTCATGGCCAGGCTTGTCCCGGCCATCCACGGCCTTCATGGCACGCCCAAGAACGTGGATGCCCGGGATATGGGCGCGCTCAATGCCCCGGCAGCTTCTCGAACGTCGCCATCCCCGCCGGGATCGCATGGAACTCCTGCTTGTCGCAGGTGTAGATCGCCATCTGCGGATGGAACTGTTTTGGTTCGTCCAGGGTGCCGACTTTCAGGATCGCCGCGGGCAGTCCCGGAACCTTGGTCACCAGATGGGTGCCGCATTCGGCGCAGAATTCGCGCGTGACGGCGCGTTCGAGGTCCTTGCGCGTGAACTGCTTGGGCTGCCCGGTGATGTAGCTGAAGCCCGTCGCCGGCATCGCGATGAAGGTGTTGGGCGCGCCGCCCGAGATGTACTGGCACTCGCGGCAATGACACTGGGCCTGCATCATAGGATCGCCCTCGGCCACGTAGCGCACTTCGCCGCAATAACATCCGCCTTCCAAACGCATGACGACCTCCCGATTTGTTTTTCGTTGTGGTCGATATTTCTGCGCCGGCAATCTGAAATGGCAATCCCTTTCTTTGTCGCGCAGGACAAAGAAGGCAAAAAGAAAGGGGCTCCAGCTTGCGCTGGAGCCCCTCAACGGTCGGGGCATTGCCGGGTATGTGCCCCGAACCGTAGTTGTGGGCACGGCCCCCGCGGAGCCGCGCCCGGGAGAAGAGTTACATGTTGTAGGCGCGCTCGGTGTGCTCGGTGATGTCGAGGCCTTCACGCTCGGTCTCGACATTGGCGCGGAGGCCAACGATCACATCGACGACCTTGTAGAGGATCGCCGAACCGATGCCCGACCACACCAGCGTGGTGCAGACGCCCCAGAGCTGGGAGATCATCTGCGCAGCGAAGTCGTAATCGGCAACCTTCGGCGGGATCGCGGTGTAGTCGATGATGCCCGCGCCACCCAGCGCCGGATTGACGAGGATGCCGGTGCCGAGGGCGCCGACGATGCCGCCGACGCAGTGCACGCCGAACACATCGAGGCTGTCGTCGTAGCCGAGCGCGTTCTTCACGACGGTGCAGAAGAACAGGCAGACCACGCCGACCACGAGGCCGAGGACGATCGCACCCATCACGCCGGCGAAGCCGGCGGCAGGCGTGACGGCCACGAGGCCCGCGACGGCGCCGGAGATGACGCCGAGCACCGACGGGTGACCCTTCACGATCCACTCCGCGAACATCCACGACAGCGCGGCGGCTGCGGTGGCGACGAAAGAGTTGGTCATGGCGAGGGCAGCGCCGCCGTTGGCCTCGAGGTTGGAGCCGGCGTTGAAGCCGAACCAGCCGACCCAGAGCAGCGAGGCGCCGATCATCGACATGGTCAGCGAGTGCGGAGCCATCAGCTCCTTGCCGTAGCCGACGCGCTTGCCGATCAGCAGAGCGCCGACGAGACCTGCGATGCCGGCGTTGATGTGCACCACGGTGCCACCGGCGAAGTCGATCGCGCCCTTCTTGAAGATCCAGCCGGCGTCGGCGTTGATCTCGTCGAGCTTGGCCTGCGCCGCGGTCTTCGCCGCCGCGTCAGTGGCAGCGGCGAGCGCCTTGGCAGCGTCCTGGATCATGTCCGGGCCGGGCCAGTACCAGACCATGTGCGCGATCGGGAAATAGATCAGCGTGACCCAAAGCGGGATGAAGAGCGCGATGGCCGCGAACTTCATGCGCTCGGCGAAGGCGCCGACGATGAGGGCGGGCGTGATCGCCGCGAAGGTCATCTGGAAGCACATATAGATGAGCTCCGAGATGTTGGCGTCGACCGAGAAGGTCGCGGCCTTCGAGTCGGTGGTGACGCCCATCATGAAGGCCTTGGAGAAGCCGCCGATGAAGTCGGAACCGCCAGTGAAGGCGAGGCTGTAGCCGTACACGGCCCAGATCACGGTGACGACGCAGACGGTGTAGAACACCTGCATCAGCACCGAGAGCATGTTCTTGGAACGGACGAGACCGCCGTAGAACAGCGCAAGGCCGGGGATCGTCATCAACAGCACCAGCACTGTCGATGTCAGCATCCAGGCGTTGTCTCCCTTGTTGACCGTTGGCTCGGCATAGGCCGCGGTCGCAGCGAACATGCCGACTGCGAGAGCCGCCAATCCCGCGCCATAGGGACGCTTAAACGTCATCTTATTCACTCCTGATTGGTAATGGTTGAAGCGCGAAATCAAAGGGCCGCGGCATCGGCCTCGCCGGTGCGGATGCGAACCGCATGGTCGAGGTTGATGACGAAGATCTTGCCGTCGCCGATCTGTCCGGTTTTCGCGGCGGACGTGATGGCGTCGATGGTCTTGTCGACCTGGTCGGAGGCGACAGCGACCTCGATCTTGATCTTGGGCAGGAAGCTCACGGCGTATTCGGCACCGCGATAGATTTCCGTATGGCCTTTCTGGCGGCCATATCCCTTGACTTCCGTCACCGTGAGACCGTGAACGCCGATGGCGGTCAGGGCGTCACGGACTTCTTCCAGCTTGAATGGCTTGATAATCGCCATAACAATTTTCATGGGTCCTATCCCCGCTTGGCCCGGTCCGGACGTGGCCGGGCGTTTCTCGACTGGTTCGCCACGAGGGAGAAGTTCACTACGCGGGCACAGCCAGCACCGTTAGAATCAAATGCCGTGCCAGATCGGGCGCGTTGCCTAACGGACTATGAAAACGGGTGTTTTCGCGTTTGACGCGTGTTGCGGTGCAGTGCGCTAATACGTCGCGCTCAAAACGTGGTCACGCCTGATCAAAAAGCAGGCACGACAGGCTGTCGACACAATTGCTGCTCACGTGTCGGGCAGCAAGAAGGTATTTTATTACAGAAGAGGCTCGACAAAGGGCCTCGCCGCCCTGCGAAATATCGAACCGGCCCTCGGCGTGCTCACGGGATGCGCGCCACGGGCCTCGACCGTCAGGCGGCCTCGCGCTCCGCAAAGACCCGGTCGATCAATCCCCATTCGACCCCCTGCTGCGCGGTCATGAAGTGGTCGCGGTCCAGGGTCCGTTCCACCTCCGCCTCGGTGCGCCCGCAATGCTGCGCGTAGAGCCGGGTGATGCGCCGCTTGGTCTCCTGCATTTCGTTGGCATGGATCAGGATGTCGGACGCCTGGCCCTGGAAGCCGCCGAGCGGCTGATGCACGTGAAGGCTCGCATTGGGCAGCGCGGCGCGGTGACCTGGCTCGCCGGCCATCAGCAGGAACGAGCCCATCGAGCGCGCGGTGCCCATGCACAGTGTATGAACCGGCGCCTTGATGAACTGCATGGTGTCGTACATGGCGAGACCGGAGGTGACCACGCCGCCATAGGAGTTGATGTAGAGGTTGATCGGCCTGTTCGGATTCTCCGCCTCCAGGAACAACAATTGCGCGCAGACCAGGCCGGACATCGCATCATTGACCTCGCCGTTGAGGAAGATGATGCGTTCGCGCAGGAGCCGCGAATAGATGTCGAAGGATCGCTCGCCGCGGGCGGATTGTTCGACGACCATAGGGACGAGCTGAAGCATGTCGCGCATTGGCGACCTCCATGTCTGCAGATGATGAAGTGTTGTTGGTGTTAGGCGGCCGCGCGCATCAAGCAGCAATTGCTGTTGGCCGGCTGCGGCAGCTTTATGCCGATATCGCAGGCTTGCTGGATGATGCGGAAGCGGGTGCCGCCGTCCTCGTTCGGCTCGATCCGGAAGATGACGTGGCTCTCGCGAAACGGCGGCTCTGAATCGCGAAGTCGGTAGCGCACCTCTTCGCCTGCGATCGTTGATTCAGGCTCGGCGCCTGCGAGGTCGCAATCCGGCAACCAGCGCTCGCGCAAGGCCGGAATGGTCACGGCGCGCCAGACCTTTGCTGGCGGCGCATCGAAATCATATTCAAGTACCAGGGCTTCGTCGGGACGATCAGGCTTCGCGGCGTCGCTCATTGATCCCAGTCCTTATTGATCCATGTCCTTGAGGAGATCGGCGAGTGCTTCCATGCGCTTCGGCCAGTAGGCACGGTAGCGCGCGAGCCATGTGCCGATGGCCACGATTCCGTCCGGGTCGACCTCGTAATTCACGAAGCGGCCGTGCCGCTGTTCGCGCACGAGGCCTGCCGCGCGCAGCACCGAAAGATGCTGCGACATCGCCGGCTGGCTGATCTCCAAACCGTCGCGCAAAGCGCTGGCATTCAGGCTTCCGCCAGCGAGCTTCTCAAAGACTTTTCGGCGCGTCGGGTCGGCCAGTGCCTTGAAGATGTCGGCTTCGATCATGCCAACACATAAGCATGTACTTATGTGTTGTGCAAGGCCCGATTACTGAAGCGCTTCTCCGTGCTGCGAAATATCCAGCCCCTCGAGCTCGTGCTCACGGGAGACGCGCAAGGGCACGAACAGGGCGACCAGCTTGAGCAGAACGAAGCTCACGCCGGCGGCCCAGACGAAGGTGACGGCGACCCCATAGAGCTGGATCAGCAATTGCTGCGGATGGCCCTCGATCAGGCCGGCGGTGCCGCCGATCGCGCTGGTCGCGAACACGCCGGCCAGCAGCGTGCCGGTCAGGCCGCCGATACCGTGGACGCCGAACACGTCGAGGGAGTCGTCATAGTTGAAGCGGTGCTTGAGCCAGGTGCAGGCCCAGTAGCAGACCGCGCCGGCGACGATGCCGATGACGATGCCGTGCCAGGGAGCGACGAAGCCCGAAGCCGGCGTGATCGTGCCGAGCCCGGCGACCGCGCCGGAGATCATGCCGAGCACCGAGGGCTTGCGCCGGGTCGACCATTCGATCGCGCCCCAGGTCAGCGCGCCGGAGCAGGCCGCAAGATGCGTCGCGATGATCGCCAGCACCGCGCGTGAATTGGCCGCGCCCGCCGAGCCGCCGTTGAAGCCGAACCAGCCGACCCACAACAGGCCGGTGCCCATCACCGCGAGCGACAGATCGAACGGCGAGAGATTTTCGGTGCCGTAGCCGTGGCGGCGGCCCATCACCTTGGCGGCGACGAGGCCGGCGGTGCCGGCCGACAGATGCACGACGAGGCCGCCGGCGAAATCCAGCACGCCCATGCTGGCGAGGAAGCCGCCGCCCCACACCCAATGCGCCAGCGGAATGTAGACGAAGATGAACCAGGCGACCGAGAACACCAGATAGGCGGAGAATCGCATCCGGTCGGCGACCGAACCCGCGACCAGCGCCACCGTGATGATAGCAAAGGTCATCTGGTACAGCATGAACAGCGCTTCCGGGATCGTCTTCGCCGCCGGGTTGACGCTGTCCATCGTCATGCCCGCGAGGAACCAGCGGTCGAGCGTGCCGATCCACGGCCCGTCGCCGACGAAGCAGAGCGAATAGCCGAACGCCACCCAGAGGATCGAGATCATCGTCACCGCGGCGAGGCTCTGCGCCATGGTGGCGAGCACGTTCTTCTTGCGCACCATGCCGGAATAGAACAGCGCCAGGCCGGGGATCGTCATCATTAGCACCAGCGCGGTGGCGACGATCATCCAGGCGGTGTCGGCGGTGTTGATCTCGGAGCCCGCGGCCTGCGCAGGCGCGGCAATGATCGACATAAATCCGGCCGGCGCAGCCACAACGGCCGCGCGGCGCAACAATCCCGCCATGTCATTTCCCCCAGCATAGAATTTGCGTCGCAGCTGTGGCGTCGTTGCCCGGTGCGATCGAAGAAGTTTTCTTAAAGCGCGTCGCTGTCGGTTTCGCCGGTGCGGATGCGCAGCGCGTGGTCGATCGGCGTGACGAAGATCTTGCCGTCGCCGATCTGCCCGGTGCGCGCCGTCGCGGTGATCACGGCGACCGCCTTGTCGGCGACGTCGGAGGCGACCGCGATCTCGATCCGCAGCTTCGGCAGGAAATTCACGACATATTCCGCGCCGCGATAGATCTCGGTATGACCCTTCTGGCGGCCGTAGCCTTTCACCTCGGTCACGGTCATGCCGTGGACGCCGATCGCGGTCAGCGCCTGGCGGACTTCATCGAGCTTGAAGGGTTTGATGATCGCGACGACGAGTTTCATGGTCAGGCCTATTCCCCGGGGATGCGCCACGCCGTATGTCCCCGGCGCAGCGTCAATCTGGCATCTTTCCGGGCAAATGGCATAAAAAACTTGCAGACTGAAGCGGAAAAACGTTCGGCCATGTGAACGGCCGCCTCTGTACAGGGCATCCGTTCATCCTTCACAATGCGTTTTTGGCATGGATGCGATGAACCGAAGCGTCCCGGCCGGTACAAAAGTATGTTTGAGGGGGACGCTTCATGGCGAGTTGGTTCTACGCATCCGAGGGTAAGCAACAGGGGCCCTATCCGGAAGGGCAATTCCGCGACCTGGTCGCGCAGGGAATTGTGCGCCCGGATACGCTGGTGTGGTCCGAGGGCATGGCCGGCTGGCAGAAGGCCGCCGAAATCCCCGGCCTGATCGGCGGTGGTGCGCCCCCGATGATGCCGGCCGGCGGTCCACCGATGATGGGTGGCGGTGGTTACGCTGGCGCCGGCTACGCTGGCGGCGGCGGCGGCAGCAGCGGGGGAGCGCTGGCGGTCGATTTCGGCATCCTCGAGTTCACCTGGCGCAGCATCGTGATGCTGATCGGCATGTGCTTCATCATCCCGATCCCGTGGGTATTCGTCTGGTACACGAAATGGATCGTGTCCTGCGTGAAGGTGCCCGGGCGGCCCAATCTCAGCTTCACCGGCAATGCGATGACGCTGGTGCCTTGGTTCTTCGGATTCATCGTTCTGGCGATCGTGATCGGCTTCATCGGCAGTGCGCTGCTGAGCAATCTGCTGTTCATCGTGCAGATCCTGCTCTACTGGCTGCTGATCAAATGGATGGTCGCGAACCTTGCCTCCAACGAGCAGCCGCTCGGGCTCAGCTTCTCCGGCTCGGTTTGGGCCTATATCGGCTGGAATCTGCTGTTTGCGATCTCCGTCATCACCATCATCGGCTGGGCCTGGGTCGCCGCGGCTCAGATGCGCTGGTTTTGCCGCAGCATCGAAGGCACGCGCCGCGAGATCGTGTTCAAAGGCAGCGGTCTCGGGATTCTCTGGCGCGGAATCGTCGCTGCGATCCTGTTCAGCTTGATCATCCCGATTCCGTGGGTGTATCGCTGGATCATGAACTGGTTCGCGTCGCAGACCGAGCTCGCTCCGCGCGGGTCGCTCGGAGCTTGATCGCAAATCCCGGGCGCGATGAACTCGCGCCTGGGTTCTAGGCCTTCCGCTCGCGCACGGAGCCTTCCTGCGCGACGGACGCCACCAGCGTACCATCCGGCTTGAAGATCGAGCCGCGGGTCAAGCCGCGGCCGCCGCGCGCGTTCGGCGAATCCTGCGCGTAAAGCAGCCATTCGTCGGCGCGGAACGGGCGGTGAAACCACATCGCGTGGTCGAGGCTCGCCGGCATCATGCGCTTGTCGAACAGCGTGCGGCCGTAGCGCGCCATGATCGCATCCAGCAGCGAAAAGTCTGAGGCATAGGCGAGCGCGCACATGTGCAGCGCCGGGTCATCCGGCAGCGTTGCTGCGGTCTTGATCCAGACGTGAATGCGGCCGTCGTCGATCTTCTGGCCGAAATAACGGCTAAGCTCGGCCGGGCGCAGCTCGATCGGACGATCGGACTCGTAGTAGCGGCGGATGAACTCCGGCATCTCCTTGAACATCGGCTGCTTCGCCACCTCCTCCGCCGTCAGCTTTTCCGGCGGCGGCACGTCGGGCATCTTGTCCTGATGATCGAACGCGCTCTCCTCGTCGGTGTGGAACGACACCATGATCGAGAAGATCGCGTTGCCGTGTTGGATGGCGGTGACACGGCGGGTCGAATAGCTCTTGCCGTCGCGCAGGCGCTCGACCTGGTAGATGATCGGGATCTGCGGATCGCCCGGCAGGATGAAATAGCAATGCAGTGAATGCGGCAGCCGGCCCTCGACCGTGCGGCAGGCCGCAACCATCGCCTGCCCGATCACCTGGCCGCCGAACACCCGCTGCCAGCTCGTCTTCGGGCTGTTGCCGCGGAACAGATTCACCTCGAGCTGCTCGAGGTCGAGGATCGAGATCAGGTCGATCAGGCTTTTGGACATGAACACAACTCTCTCAAGTCGTCATTCCGGGCTCGCGACTTCGTCGCGCCCCGGAATGACACAGTCGGGCCGTTCCGCCCTTGTTTCACCGCACTGTTTCGCCCAGCTCAAGTCTGCTAGCAAGACCAAGAGTTAGCCGGGATTTTGGTATGTCAGTACAGGGTAGCATTGTCATTGGTGGCGGCGCGTTTGCCGGCCTCGCGCTGGCCCTGGCGTTGCGCCAGGGGCTCGGGCCCGAGATTCCCGTCATCGTCGCCGACCCCGCGCTCGCGACCCGTCCGAGCCGCGACCCGCGCGCGACCGCGATCGTGGCCGCCTGCCGCCGCCTGTTCGAGGCCATCGGCGCCTGGGACGCCGTCAGGGGCGAGGCGCAGCCGATCCTCGACATGGTCGTCACCGATTCAAAGCTCGAAGACGCCACCCGTCCGGTTTTTCTGAACTTCGCCGGCGATGTCGCGCCCGGCGAGCCCTTTGCGCACATGATCGAGAACCGCCGCCTGATCGACGCGCTGGTGGTGCGGGCCGAGGCCGAGGGCATCGATCTCCGCGCCACGACGGTCGCGTCCTATGACGCGCGCCCGGAAGGTGTCGACGTGACGCTCGGCGACGGCAGCGTGATTGCGGCAAGCCTGCTTGTCGCCGCCGATGGCGCGCGATCGAAACTGCGCGAGCGCGCCGGCATCGTCACCCATGGCTGGGAGTACGATCAATCGGGCATCGTCGTCACCGTCGGCCATGAGCGCGATCACGACGGCCGCGCCGAGGAGCACTTCCTGCCCGCGGGTCCCTTCGCGATTCTGCCGCTCTCCGGAAAACGATCCTCGCTGGTGTGGACCGAGCGCCGCAGCGAAGCCGCACGCATCCTCGCCTTGAGCGACGAGGAGTTCCACGGCGAGCTCGAGCGCCGGTTCGGCCTGCATCTCGGCGAGGTCAAGGCGCTCGACAAGCCGCGCGCGTTCCCGCTGTCCTATTTCGTGGCGCGCTCCTTCATCGCCGAGCGTCTCGCGCTTGTCGGCGATTCCGCGCATGTCATCCACCCGATCGCGGGTCAGGGCCTCAACATGGGGCTGAAGGATGTCGCCGCACTGGCCGAGGTCGTGGTCGATGCCGCGCGGCTCGGCATGGATCTCGGCGGCGCCGACGTGCTCGAACGTTACCAGCGCTGGCGCCGCTTCGACACCATGGCGATGGGCGTTGCCACCAACTCGCTGAACTTCCTGTTCTCCAACCAGTCGACGCTGCTGCGTACGGTGCGCGACATCGGCCTCGGCCTCGTCGACCGCGCCCCGCCGCTGAAGAACCTCTTCATCCGCCAGGCCGCCGGTTTGACCGGTGAGATCCCGCGGTTGCTGAAGGGCGAGGCGTTGTAGTCGCAATCTCCCCTGTCGTCCCGGGGCGCGCGTAGCGCGAGCCCGGGACCCATAACCACAGGGAGAAGTTTGGCGAAGACTCGGAGTCTCCAGCTCGTTCCACAACCACTCCCTGTGGTTATGGGTCCCCGCTTTCGCGGGGACGACACTCAGCACGAGGCGCGGTCATCGCGCAACGAAGACTAGTACCTCAATCGATCTTGCGCGCCTCTTCCGGCAGCATGATCGGGATGCCGTCGCGGATCGGGTAGGCGAGCTTGGCGCTGCGCGAGATCAGCTCCTGCTTCGCGGAATCGAACTCCAGCGGACCCTTGGTCAGCGGGCAGACCAGGATCTCCAGCAATTTGGGATCGACGCTGGTTTCAGGGCGTTCGGTGGGCGCGTTCATTGGGGTCTCCGAAGATCGTTTGCCTCTAGCACAGAAAATCGCGGTCGCCCATTGCGCCACCAGACCGTTTTCGAGCGAAGTGGGTACCGGTTCGCATAAGGAAAACGCGTCAATATAAGAATCTAGGCAGAGACCATCCGCATGATCTCGTCGAGCAGGCCCTGGAGCCGTGCCGCCGGCACCGGCGCGCCCGACAAGGCAAAGCCCAGGAATGTCCAGTACAGGATCTGCGCGCGCGCCTGCGCCTTCGCCGGCTCAAGCCCCCGCATCGCAAGCAGCGTCTCGATATAGTCGATCCTGCGGCGGTCGATCGCGCGGACCGCGCCCTGCGCGGCCGCATCGAAGGCCGCCCAGCTGCGCACGGCGCGCTCGAGGTCGAGCCGGGCGCCAAAGGATCTCCGCAGCAGCGCCTTCAGCGGCTCGTCGCCGGCGGCCTCGACGTCGGCGATGATCTGTTCGGCCGCGATCTCGCGCCAGCGCTTCAGGACATCGGCGTGGAACGCGCCGAGATCGGCAAAATGCCAATAGAAGCTGCCGCGCGAGACGCCCATGGCCTTTGCGAGCGGATCGGCTTTCAGGGCTGTGAAGCCGCTTTTGGCCAGCGCCTTCAGACCCTGTTTGATCCAGTCGTCGGCGGAGAGTTGTTCGGTCATGAGCGGTTCCAGCCTTTGGCCATACACTAGTGTATTGACAGGCGGCGGGCCAGCGCCTATCTCACCATACACAACTGTCTGGACAAAGCTTCAGGGAACTCTGCCGATGCGTGATCTCTTGCTCCAGTGCTCCGGCGTCGTGGCCATTGCGGTGGCCCTCATCCATGGCATTCTCGGAGAGACCAAGGTCTTTGCCCGCGCCCGCATCGAGCCGGAACGGCTCCGCACCCTGATTCGCCTGGTCTGGCAGGCCTCGACCGTCGCCTGGATCGGCGGCGGCGTACTCCTGATCGCTGCGCCCTGGATGGAATCGGAGCCGGCGCGCCGCTGGATCGTCGTCACCATGGCCTGTGTGTTCGGTTTCTCGGCTGCTGCCAACGCATGGGCCACGCGCGGCCGACACTTCGGCTGGATGGCGCTCAGCGCCGTCGTTGCGATGGCGGTTGCCGGTTACTGAGCCTCGAGACGACAAGCCACGCATTCAAGCGGAGCGGCGTCATGGAAAATCGGGTTCGACTGACCATCGAGAACGGCGTGGCTCATCTCCGGCTGAACCGTCCGGACAAGATGAATGCGCTCGACTCCGCGATGTTCGAGGCGATCATCGCAGCAGGCACGCGGCTCGGCGCGTGCAAGGACCTCCGCGCCGTCGTTCTCTCCGGCGAAGGGCGTGCGTTCTGTGCAGGCCTCGACCTCGACCGCCTTCTCGCCACCGCGAGCGGCGATCCGCTGCTCCCGTCCATTGACCTGACGCGCCGGACACACGGTATCGCGAACTACGCCCAGCATCTCGTCTGGCTCTGGCGTGAGCTGCCGGTGCCGGTGATCGCAGCGGTGCACGGCGTTGCCTTCGGCGGCGGCTTCCAGCTCACGCTGGGGGCTGATCTCCGCTATCTCGCGCCCGGAACAAGGCTAGGAGTCATCGAGGCCAAATGGGGCCTCGTGCCCGACATGTGCGGCACCCAGCTGATGCGCCATCTCGTGCGCGACGATGTCGTGCGCGAGCTGACCTATTCCGGCCGCGTCTTTTCAGCGGAAGAAGCGCTTGCCTATGGCTTTGCGACGCGGCTCGCTGAGGATCCTGTGTCGGCTGCGCTCGCCACGGCGCAGGAGATCGCGAGCCGCAGCCCCGATGCCGTCCGCGCGGCCAAGCGCCTGTTGAACCTGTCGGCGACCTCCAATGCCGCGACCGGTCTCGCCGCGGAAACCGCCGAACAGGCGGCACTGCTCGGCGCGCCCAATCACATCGAGGCCGTCAGAAGCAACCTTGAGAACCGCGCACCGCGATGGAGCCAGGCATGAGCGAGACCCATGGATTCGACCCGCAAACGCTCCACGCGGTCAACGCCTCCGCGGCGTTCAACTGCTCCGTGGGCTTCGAAGTCGCTGCGGCCGGCAAAGGCGAGGTGACCATCCGCATGAGCTGGCGCGACGACCTCACCCAATATTCCGGACATCTGCACGCCGGTCTGATTGCGGCCCTGCTCGACACCGCCTGTGGCTTCGCCGCTGCGACGCTCGTGGGTCCGGTCACTGCGTCGCATTTCTCGATGAATTGCCTGAGGCCGGCGATCGGCACTTATTTCGTCGCGAAGGGAACGACGCTCCGCGCCGGGCGCAGGCAGGTGTTTGCCCGCGCCGAGCTTTTCGCGGCCGATGAGCGAGATGATCTGGCTCTCGTCGCGACCGGCGAAACTGTGCTCGTTCCCGCCGGCGAGCCGCGCAAGGCTGACGGGAGCTGAGCCATGGCGCTGACATTGGTCACCGGAGGCACAGGTCATCTCGGCCGGGATATCGTTGATCGTGTCGTTCGCACCGGGCATCGCGTCCGGGTGCTTGCGCGCGCGCCGGGTGCGCGATCGGACGTCGAATGGGCCGCAGGTGATCTCGCCACAGGTGTCGGGTTGCGGAACGCGCTGCATGACGTCGACACCGTTATCCATGCGGCGACCTGGTCGCCGATCGCACGGCGCGGCAGCATCCGTCCGATCGACTTCTTCAGATCGCCTTCGGCGGTCGATGTCGAGGGTACCGAGCGGCTGCTGGCATTCGGTGCGGAAGCCGGGGTGCGGCACTTCCTCCACGTCTCGATCGTCGGTCTCGACGAAGCGACCCTGCCCTATTCGCGGGTCAAGCTCGCCGGCGAACGGCTGGTGCGGGCATCCAGCCTGTCTTGGTCCGTCGTCCGCGCGATGCCGTTCTATTATCTGCTCGACAGGCTGCTTTCGGGCCTCACCTGGCTTCCGGTGTGGCCGGTGCCGACGACGCGATTCAATCCGGTCGACACGTCCGATGTGGCCGATCACGTCGTCACTTGCGCGTTCGACCGACAGCGCGGCGTGCGCGCGGAGATCGGCGGGCCAGAAACGCTCGATCTGGTCCTCTTCGCCCGCCAGTATCAGGATGCGAGACGACTGCATCGAAAAATCCTGCCGATCGATCTTTCGGAGGCAAGGGCGCGCGGCATGGGCTTCGTCGTCAGTCAGGGCGTGCGCGGACGCCTCACCTGGACAGACTGGCTGCGGTGTAACTCTCCTGAGACGCGAAGTGCGGCCTAGCGCAACCGGCAAGGTCAGCGGGCATCTCCAAGCCGTGAGGCGTAAGGCCGCAGTGACTGTCCAAATCCATGCTGCGCACGGAGCACGCTGATCTTTTTCGGATCATTAGAATAACTCTAAACCCCGTCAGGCTCGAACCGGATTGACTTCATCCTCGCCTTTGCTTCCTTCGGTCCCGCTTCGCGCCACGCGCGCACACGACAGAGGAGGAGACGTTCGTGAAGGTCATTCGTGTTGTTGCAATTGCACTGACGGTCGGCTTGGGAATGAGCTCGGCGGCCATGGCCGACGGCTTCAAGGATTGCACCAAGCTCGACAAGGCGTCGTGGAAGCCGGCCAGCGAAGCCGAAGCCAAGGCCAAGGCGCTGGGTTACGAGGTGCGGCGCTCCAAGATCGAAGGCTCGTGCTATGAGGTCTACGGCGTCAAGGAAGGCAAGCTCTACGAGCTGTTCTACAGCCCGGAAGATCTCAGCCTGAAGAAGACGGTTGCCAAGTAAGGTCTCAAGTAAGGCTCAGGGATAGTCACGGCTTGATCGACGAAGCGGTGCCAGAAGCGCGCGGGGTGTCCGACAGGGCCCCCGCGGATCGAACTGCATCGCGGACTGTCGCTGTCTGGGACCTCCCGTTGCGCCTGTGGCACTGGGCCCTCGCGGCCAGCATTTTGGCCGCGTGGTTCACGCCCACCGTCTACGACACCCTTCACCGCATCGCCGGCTACACAGTGCTCGCGCTCCTAGCCTTCCGTCTGGTCTGGGGTTTTCGGGGAAGCCGCTATTCGCGCTTCCGCATGCTCCGCGTCAGGCTTCGTGCCGCGCCAGGCTATCTCTGGAATCTGCGTCGCGGCATCACCGGCCGCTATATCGGGCTCAACCCCGCCGGCACGTTGATGCTGGTCGCGCTGCTGCTGTCGATCGCCGTCTCGTCCATCACGGGCGCGCTGTCGGTGACCGTGACCTTTTTCGGCATCTGGTGGATCGAGGACACCCACGCCTACGCATCGGACGCCGTCATCGTGCTGGTCGTGGTGCACGTCCTGGGCGTGGTGCTGATGGGACTTCTCCAGCGCGAGAACCTGATCCGCGCGATGTTCACCGGCCGCAAGCGCATCCGGCATCACAACTGAGATCACTGCAACGGCGGATCGCCGCTGGTGCGCTTCTTGGCGAGATCCATCTCGGTCACCGCGATCAGGATTTCGGCGCGGGTCTTCAAATCCGGCGCCTCCAGCATGGCCTGCTTTTCCGCGGGGCCATAGGGCGACATCATCGCCAGCGCGTTGACGAGCGCCTCGTTGGGCGCGCTCTCGACGCCTTCCCAATCGACCTTGAGATTGTTGGCCTTCAAGAAGTCCGCCAGCACGGTCAGCAGCGCCTCGCGATCGACCTCGTCCTCGCCCATGCGCGCGGTGAAATCGTCGACGAAGGTGAAGAAGTCCACCTTGCACTGGCGGTAGGCGGTCAGCACTTCGAGCTCCGCGACCACCTTGAAGCGCGAGACGCCGGTGAGCTCGAGGAGGTAGCGGCCATCGCCGGATTCGGCGAGCTGGGTGATGCGGCCGACGCAGCCGACGCGGAACAGCGCCGGCCTGTCGGAATTCTTCGGCGAGTGCGCGACGTCGGGCTGGATCATGCCGATCAGGCGATGGCCGTCGCGCAAGGAATCGTCGACCATCGAAAGGTAGCGCGGCTCGAAGATGTTGAGCGGCATCTGGCCGCGCGGCAGCAAAAGCGCACCCGGCAGCGGAAATACCGGAATGATCTCCGGCAGGTCGGCGGGGCCGCGATATTCGATGTTGATCGGCATCTGGACCCCGCTGACCTCGCTAGAGCATGATCCGGATCCGAAGGACCGCGTCAGCGCAAAGTGTGAAGCGGTTTTCCGACAAGATCATGCTCCAACAATAACCCTTACGAAAACAGGATCGTCGACAAGCGCTTGCGTCCATCGACGGTAGCATCATCCGTGCCACCCCAAGCCTCGAAGAATTGCACGAGCTGCTTGCGGGCGCCGTCGTCGTTCCATTTGCGGTCGCGCTTGATGATTGCCAGCAACTGCTCGGTGGCCGCAGCCCGGTTGCCTTGCGCATTCAGCGCGGTCGCCAAGTCGAAGCGTGCCTGATGATCGAGCGGGTTTGCGGCGACTTTCTGTTCCAGCTCGGCCACCGGCCCCAGCTGCTCCGCCTGCTCGGCGAGATCGATCGCGGTCTGCACGGCCTTCACGGCGGGGTCGTTGCGCTTGGATTCCGGCACCATCGCCAGCGTCTGCTTGGCCTGCTCCATCGCGCCGGAGACGGCGTAGCATTTCGCGAGTCCGGCAAGGGCCGCGATGTTGGTCGAATCGTGCTGCAGCACCTCGGCATAGATCTGCGCCGCGGCGGCGGCGTCCCCCTCGGCGAGCACCGCCTCGGCCTCTTGCAGGATCTCGGCGATATTGGGCTCGCCCGGCGCCGTCACGCCTTTGGTCACCTTTTCGATGAAGGCGTTGACCTGGCTCTCCGGCACTGCGCCCATGAAGCCGTCGGCCGGCTGGCCGTTGACGAAGGCGATCACAGCCGGGATCGACTGGATGCCCATCTGGCCCGGGATCGCCGGATGCTGGTCGATGTTCATCTTGACCAGCTTGACCTTGCCCTTGGCCGCCTTGACCGCCTTTTCCAGCACTGGCGTGAGCTGCTTGCAGGGGCCGCACCACTCCGCCCAGAAGTCGATCAGCACCGGCTGGCGCTTCGATTCCTCGATCACGTCCTTCACGAAGGTCTGGGTGGTGGTGTCCTTGATCAGATCGGCCGCAGCCGGGCCCGCCGCTCCGTTACCCTGGTCGATGATCGTCACGGGATCCCCTCGTCTGATGTCTGGAATGGCGGGTCTTTAGCACGTCGCCAATTTATATGCTTCGCTGTCGGCCCTAAAATTGGGCCGGGGCGGCCGAATTTCAATCCATGGCGGCCGATTCGGCAGTTCGAAGGCGATTTTGGCCGATTTGGCCGGGTTCGGGGTCCATATGGGGCCTTCGAAACCCAATCTATGCTGCCGGTAGCTGTTGCATTCGCCGCCCGCTTTTGGCATACGACAGCCGTTGCCGGCGCGTCATGCGACCGACACAGGATGCGGGTGTAGCTCAGTGGTAGAGCACGACCTTGCCAAGGTCGGGGTCGAGGGTTCGAGCCCCTTCGCCCGCTCCAATTTTTCCCAAAGCATCCAGCCAAACCGGGTCGGGCCGCGGTTTTCCACTCCGCTGGCGGCTGTATTGGGTGTCACATGACAATTCTGGTCACCGGCAGCGCAGGCCACCTCGGGGAGGCCGTTCTCCGCATGCTTCGGGGGCGCAGTTCCCCCGTGCGTGGGATCGATCTGAAGCCATCGCCCTTCACCGATGCCGTCGGCTCGATCGTCGATCCCGGCTTCGTGCGGCGCCAGGTGGAGGGCGTCACCGCCGTCATTCACACGGCAACGCTGCACAAGCCGCATGTGGCAACCCACGGCAAGCAGGATTTCGTCGACACCAACATCACCGGCACGCTCAATCTGCTCGAGGCGGCCGTCGCTGCCGGCGTGCGCAGCTTCGTCTTTACCAGCACCACCAGCGCATTCGGTTCGCAGCTTCGACCCGAGGCCGGACAGGCCGCGGTGTGGGTCACCGAGGATCTGGCGCCGATCCCGAAGAACATCTACGGCACGACGAAGCTGATGGCCGAGACGCTGTGCGAGCTGTTCTTTCGTGAGCGCGGGTTGCCAATCGTTGTCTTGCGGACCTCGCGGTTCTTCCCGGAGGACGATGACGATCCCGCGATGCGATCGGCTTACCCGCTGGACAACGCGCAGGCCAATGAGCTGCTCTATAGACGGCTGGATATAGCGGACGCGGTGAGCGCCCATCTGCTCGCCGTTGAGCGTGCGCCGAAGATCGGTTTTGCCCGTTACATCATCTCCGCCACCAGCCCGTTCGAGCCCCGTCATCTCGGGGCGCTCGCGCGCGACGCGGCCGGTGTCGTGCGCGAGCTCTACCCGGATTGCGCGCAACTCTATGCGGCGCGCGGATGGCGGCTATTCCCCGAGATCGACCGCGTCTATGTCACCGACCGCGCGCGGCGCGAACTAGGCTGGCGGCCCGAATTCGACTTCGCGCATGTCCTGAACAGCCTGCGCGAGGGGGCGGACTTTCGCAGCACGCTGGCACGCGAGATCGGGTCGAAAGGCTATCACGACACGGTATTCGACGACGGACCCTATCCCGTCGCCTCGTAATCGCCGTCTTCGCCGTTTTGCACGGCGCATCAAATGTCTGCCCGGCGTCACCGGGACCAGACCAGGCTGACCCGTTCTACTGTGCATGGGGTTGTTTTCGCAATTTTGTGCGGCCGCCCCTCCCGCTGCCTGCAAATCAGTCACGCGCCATTTTGATTCCGCGTTGCAGCGAGACCGTTGTCGTCACCGTGCAAATCTTCGTGGCATTCAGTCTCAATTTCTATTGAGTCTGACTGCAGTGCTCCCGACGCGCTTCTCACCGTCCGCAGATGTGCTAACCTTTTTGCGTCTGTCGTCCTGACAGAGTCCGAACTTCGCCTCTCGACTAGCAAAACAAAATAACGTGCAGCCCTGACGGCTGCCTTAGGGGAGTGACGCGATGAAATTCCATCAATCCGTCTTTCAATCCGTCCTGGCGCTTGCAGCGGTTGCCCTTCTCGCGGGGACAAGCGCAGTCAGCGCGCAACAGCAGGACAAGAACCGCCAGCTGAAGAAATACGAATCCGGCACCAAGGAGTTCTGGACCCATCCGCCGGATGACTGGTTCCTCGGCGACGAGACCGAGGCGCAGAAGGGCCTCGCGCCGCCGTCGGGCCCGCCGACCGGCGCGTCGGAGGCCGAGCTCGCCGCGATGATGAAGAAGATCAAGCTGCCGGCCGGCTTCAAGATCGAAGTCTATGCGCCCGGCGTTCTCGCCGCGCGACAGATGGCCTGGGGTGACAAGGGCACGCTGTTCGTCGGCTCGTTCGGCCTCGGCAACGTCTATGCCATCAAGGACAACAACGGAAAGAAAGAGGTCAAGACCATCCTTAAAGGGCTGAACATGCCCACCGGTCTCGCCTTTAGGGATGGCGCGCTCTACGTCATCGCGGTCGACAAGCTGATCCGTTACGACAACGCCGAAGCCAATCTCGACAAGCTCGGCGACGGCAAGGTCGTCTATGACGACATGCCCTCCTATGCCGCGCACGGCTGGAAGTACATCGCGGTCGACAAGGAAGGCTGGTTCTACCTGCCGTTCGGACCGCCCTTCAACGTCGGCGTGCCCCCGACCAGTGTCTCGCAGATCCGCCGCGTCGATCCCAAGACCGGCAACGCCGAAATCTATGCGCTCGGCGTTCGCAACTCGGTCGGCGGCGACGTCGATCCGCGCACCGGCAAGTTCTGGTTCACCGAGAACGCGCGTGACTGGATCAGCGACGATCTGCCCAGCGACAAGCTGAACATGATCAACAAGATCGGCGAGCACTTCGGCTATCCCTATTGCCACCAGGGCGACCTGCCCGATCCGAAGTTCGCGATGGGCCACAAATGCTCCGAGTTCACGCCGCCCGTGCTGAACCTCGGCGCCCACGTCGCTCCGCTCGGCATGAAGTTCTATACCGGCGACCAATTCCCCGCCGAGTACAAGAACAACATCCTGATCGCCGAGCATGGCTCCTGGAATCGTCACAAGTACCAGGGCGGCAATATCACGCGCGTGATCGTCGGCCCCGACGGCAAGAACGCCAAGAAAGAGGTGTTCGCCTCCGGTTGGATCGAGGGTGACCAGGGCTATCTCGGCCGTCCCAACGACATCATCCTCGCCAAGGACGGCTCGATCCTCGTTGCCGACGACTGGGCCGGCGCGATCTATCGCATCAGCTACAGCAAGAAGTAGCGTAAGACGACAGGAGGCTGCGACCGGATGACGGTCGCAGCCTCTTTTGTTTGTGACAGGCTTGCAGCGGAACGCGTTCGTCATGCCCGGACTTGATCCGGGCATCCATCAAACCAGAAACCTCCTTGCAAACGGGATGGATTGCCGGGCCTACGCCTCGCAGGCGGGTCAAGCCCGGCAATGACAGTCGGAGAAATCAGCCATGCGAGCCGTTCGGTTTGGAATTCTGTCTTTGACGCTATCGCTCGCAGCACTTGCGATCGTCCGAGCTCAGGCCGCCGATAATGCCGCGATCCAGGAGAAGGCCGCCGTCTGCTCCGGCTGTCACGGCGAGAACGGCATTTCGCAGACTGAGAACATCCCCTCGCTGGCCGGCCAGCCCGATCAATTCATCCAGTGGCAGCTCGTGTTCTTTCGCGCCGGCTCACGCAAGAACGACCAGATGCAGCCGATCGTCGAGGAAATCACCAATGAGGACATCCGCAATTTCGGCGCCTATTTCGCGCAAATGACGCCGCCGAAGGCCGCGGAAGATGGGGATCCGGACCTGTCGAAAAAGGGCGCGCAAGTTGCCGTCGGCCGCCGCTGCGCCTCATGCCACACGGATAGCTTTGCCGGCACCAAGGCGGTTGCGCGGCTCGCGGGCCAACGCGAGGAATACCTGGTGAAGGCGTTGCACGACTACAAGAGCAGCCAGCGCGTCGGCGGCGGTGGCGCTGCGATGGCCGATGTCGCCTATCACATGAGCGATGAGGAAATCACCGCCGTCTCGCACTATCTCGCGTATTTCAAATAGCGCGGAGCTGTGGCGGCAGACGCCGCTGTCGTCCCGGGGGCGCGACGAAGTCGCGAGCCCGGGACCCATAGCCACAGGATCAAGTTTGGCGAAGACTCGTGGTGACCGGCTCGCTCCATAACCACTCCCTGTGGTTATGGTTCCCGGGCTCGCGCTGCGCGCGCCCGGGACGACGACTAAGTGTGCGGTCAGCCGCGCTGCTTCTCATACGCCTTCAGATGCGTATACGCGATGCGCAGCTTCGGCACCGGCACCTTGGCGGCGTCGGCGCGCGCGATCAGGTCGCCGATGACGTGATCGGCCTCGACCGGCAGGCCCGCCTTGATGTCGCGGAACATGGATGCCGTCATCGGCGATCCCTCGGTGGTGAGGTTGCCCTTCACGCGCTCGAAGAACGGGCCACCCGGCGTGTAGCCCGACGCGGTGGCGATCGCACTGGTCTCGTCCAGCATGCCGAGCAAAAAGTCCCGGCCGCCGGGGGCCGCGAGGATGTTGCCGACGGAGGTGCGCATCAGGCTGGTGCTTGCGGCGAGCGAAGACAGGAACACCCACTTCTCCCACATGTCCTGCATGATGTTCTGGCTGGCGGCGGCGCCATTGATGCCGCTCTTGAAGGCCTCGTCGATCGCCTTGACCCGGTCCGAGAGCTTGCCGTCGCGCTCGCCGTAACTGAGCGACTGCATCGGCTGGAGCTGCACCACTTCGCGCTTCTCGTTCAGGGTTGCAGCGATGGCGCAGAGGCCGCCGAGCACGCGCTCCTTGCCGAATTTTTCGTCGAGCGTGTCGAGATGCTTCATGCCGTTGAGCATGGGAATGATCGCCGTATCAGGCCCGACGGCGGCCGCGAACGACTTGATGGCGTCGTCGAGGTCGAATGCCTTGCAGCTCAACAGCACGACGTCGAATTTGTCCTTGAGCGCGTCGGCTTGAACGGTCGGCGGATTCTTCAAGGTCACGTCGCCGTTCGGGCTCTTGATGACGAGGCCGGCGCTTGCGAGCTCGCTGGCGCGCCGCGGCCGGACCAGGAAGGTGACGTCGCGGCCGGCCTGCAACAGCCTGCCACCAAAATAGCCGCCGATGGCGCCGGCGCCGACCACGAGGATACGCATGGGATTGTCCTTATTGTTACTATTGGCGGTCTATCTATAGTCGTCATTGCGAGCGAAGCGAAGCAATCCAGAATGCTACCGCGATCACATTCTGTCGCCGGAGAACGAACGCACTACTTCTCCAGCACCATCTCCTCGACCTCGCGCAGCTGCTCCTTGCCGAAGAACATCTCATTACCGACGAAGAAGGTGGGCGAGCCGAACGCACCGCGGGCAACGGCCTCCTCGGTGTTCTTGATAAGCCTGCCCTTGATTTCGGGCTCCTGGGCGCGCGCGAACAGCTTTTGGGCATCGAGGCCGGAGGACGCCAGCGCCTTCGCCGCGACTTCCGGGTCGTCCATCTTCTTCGGCTCGCGCCACATGTGGTGGAAGGCGGCCTCGACATATTTTTCGAACACACCCTCGGCCTGTGCCGCGATCGCCGTGCGCATCAGGTTCAGCGTGTTGACCGGGAAGAAGGGATTCATGACATAGGGCTGGACCTTGAAGCGCTTGACGAAGCGCTCGGTCTCGACCGCCTGGAATTCGCGCTTGTTCTTGATGCCGGCGAGCGTCTCGGCCGGCGACTTGTTGTTGGTCGACTTGAAGATGCCGCCGAGCAGGATCGGCACGTATTCGAACTTGACACCAATGCGCTGCTCGATCGCCGGGATCGCGAGATGACTGAGATAGGCGTTCGGGCTGCCGAAATCGAACAGGAATTGCGGGGCTGTGCGGGTCAAAATCGTTCTCCCTGACCTGGCTTTTTGATCTGGCTTTTCACCCATTGTGGCGCAGCGTGCGCCACGGGTCCACCGTTTAATGATGGTCATAATATCTTGATGATCCAGTCAGATCAGACGCCGGATCGCGCGCCTGCGCCACACCGCGAGGTAATAGCCCATCTGCAAAACCAACATGGCGCAGAACACGATCGGATAGGCAGCCCACACACCCTTCAAGCCGATCGTGCGGCTCAGGAACACCGCGGCCGGCAGCTCGATCGCGACAATGGCGAAGATCGAGAGCAGCATCGGTGCCAGCGCCACGCCGGCGGCACGCATCGCGCCTGAAAACACGGTGGCCAGGCCGAACGGCACCGAGCTCCATAGCGCGATGTGAAGCAGTCCCCCGGCGAGATCGAGCACGGCACTGTCGGTGATGAAGAGGCCGAGCACGGCCCGCGGCGCCAGATAGATCAGCCCCACCAGCCCGCCGGTCAGGACGATGTTGAACATGAGGCCGGTGCGCACGATGCCATCGAGCAGCGTCCTGTTGCCGCCGCCGATGGCCTGTGCGCCGAGGATCGAGACCGCGATCGAAATCGACATTGCCGTGAACTGCGTGTAGCCCATCACCTGGTTGACCGCGCCATACGCGGCGGTGGCGTCCGATCCAAAGCCATTGACGAGCCCGAGCAGCACCAGCTCGGCGATCGCCATCACCACCATCCCGACCGCGCTCGGCAGTCCGATGCCGAGGATCTTTCCGAGCACAGCACGATTGAGCCGCAGATGACGCAGCAACGCGGCATCCGGTGCTAGTGCATGCTTCGTCCGCAGCAGATAGACGGCCAGCGCGAGCAGCGTCAGCGCGTTGGCAATCGCGGCCGCCCAGGCCGGACTGGTGATTCCGGCGGCAGCTATCCCGAACGCGCCGCGGATCAGCATCGGTGTCAGGATCAGTCCGATGGTGGTCGACAAGGCCAGCGCCAGCAGCGGCGTCACGGCGTCACCAACGCCGCGGATCATCGCCGTCATCAGCAGGAAGACGAAGCCGAGCGGCATGGTGAGCAGCATGATGCGCGCATAGGCACTGGCCTGGTCGAGGATGTCCGCTGGCGTCGCGAGCATCGTCATCAGTTGCCGGCTGAAGAAGCCGCCGACCAATGCAACCGAAAGCGAGAGCAGCAGGCCGATCGCGAGCGTCGTGCCGACGACGATCCTGATCCTGACATGCTCGCCGGCGCCAAAGGCCTGGCCGATCAGCACAGTGGCGCCGGTGCTCAGGCCCATGACGAAGGCGAACAGGAAGAACACCACCGGGAAGAACGCCGACACCGCTGCGAGCGCGTCGACGCCGATCATCTGGCCGAGATAGACGTTGCTGACGGTCCCGAACAGCGATTGCAGCGCGTTGCTCAGCACCAGCGGCGCGAGGAAGCGGAGGAATGTCGTCCAGAGCGGCTTTGGCGCGGACATGGATAGGCCTTTCATCAGGGCGTGCGAAGCCGTTGCCGCGCGATGCGCGCGCGGCTTGGCCGTCGATGGGGTGAGAGAAAGTGCTGCGCCTAAGCGCGGTCGCTGTAGGCGAGATTGACGATGTGGTCGCGGATGTCGACCGGCCAGTCGGCGATCAGTCCGGTGAAGCGCCGCCGGTCATCCGCGAACAGGGCGCGCGAAGCTTCCTCGAACTGCGGCAGATTACCCGCCATGGTTGACATGAAGTGATAGGCCGCATCGCGGGCCTGCCGCTCGCGGTCCTTGTCGCCGCTGACGCGTCTTGCTTCGTCGACGAGCTTTCGCAGCGCGACCGAGGCGCCGCCCGGTCGCGCATTGAGCCATTCCCAGTGTCGCGGGAGCAGCGTCACCTCGCGCGCGACCACGCCGAGCTTTGGCCGGCCGCGCCCGCGCGGCTCGCTCGGTGGCGCGGTCTCCTCGACCGGGGGCGGGACAAGCTTCGCCACCCGCGCCAGCACCTCGCGATCCCCGCCGCGCAAATCGAAGTCGATCGGTCGGCCCGTGCGGTCCTCGAAGATGATGATGGGCTCGTCCGGCGGCGGCGCTATCCGCTTGACGACCAGCGCGACCTCTCCCGCTGGCCCGGACGCCAGGCGGCGATGGCCCTGGAAGGCTGTGAAAGTCCGTTGCATTGAAATCATTGCCATATTGATGACGTTGGCCTTTTAATATCCGGGTAAATTGCTGACGTCAATATACCCGGGTGAAATTATCCGTCTGGATGGCTCGACATTGCGTTCCCGGACTGGCACGAACGCGCGGACGATCGACCACGCCTAGCCTGGGGACCCCACCGATGCTGACCGTTCACCACCTCAACAATTCCCGCTCGCAGCGGGTGCTGTGGCTGCTCGAGGAGTTGGGCGTGCCCTACGAGATCGTGCGCTATCAGCGCCAGCCGGATATGCGCGCGCCGAAGGAGCTGCGCGCCATCCATCCGCTCGGCAAGTCGCCCGTCATCACCGACAACGGCAACACCATCGCCGAGTCGGGCGCGATCATCGAATATCTCATTGCGACCTACGGCAACGGCCGGCTGATTCCGCCGCCGAACACGCCGGAGCGGCTGCGCTTCACCTATTGGCTGCACTATGCGGAGGGCTCGGCGATGCAGCCGCTGCTGCTCAAGCTGCTGTTCACGCTGATGCCGAAGCGCGCTCCCGCGCTGCTTCGCCCGCTGGTGCGCAAGGTCTCGAACCAGGCGCTCACCGCGCTGGTCAATCCGCAGCTCAAGCAGCACATGGATTATTGGGAAGGCGAGCTCGGCAAGAGCGAGTGGTTTGCCGGTAGCGAGTTCACCGCCGCCGACATCCAGATGAGCTTCCCGCTCGAAGCCGCGCAAGCGCGTGGCGGGCTCGAGCTCGGCCATCCCAAGGCGATGGCATTCCTGGAACGCATCCATGCGCGCCCGGCGTATGCCAGAGCGCTGGAAAAAGGCGGGCCGTACCAGGTGGGGCGGTAAATTACTTCACCGCCCCGGGTGACAACGCCGGACTAGTCCGCGTGCAGCACGCGCCCGCGCGTCTCCGGCAGCGCGAAGGCGGCAATGAAGAACAGCACGTAAGCCACCACCGCGAACATCGCGATCGCATTTGCGAGCGACGTCGTTGCCGAGAGCGCGCCGACCAGGAATGGAAACAGCGCGCCGATGCCGCGGCCGAAATTGTAGCAGAAGCCCTGGCCGGAGCCGCGCAGCCGCGTCGGATAGAGCTCGGTCAGGAACGCGCCGATCCCCGAGAAATAGCCCGAGGCGAAGAAGCCCAGCGGGAAGCCGAGCACCCACAGGATCTCGTTGGTGAGCGGCAGCTGCGTGTAGAGCAGCACCACGGCCATGGCACCGATCGAGAAGATCAGGAACAGATTGCGCCTGCCGATGCGATCCGCGAGCCAGGCCCCGACGAGATAGCCGATGAAAGAGCCGATGATCAGCGTCGAGAGATAACCGGTCGAACCGACGATCGACAGGTGCCGCTCCTTGGTCAGGAACTGCGGCACCCAGAAGGTGACGGCGTAGTAGCCGCCTTGGCAGCCGGTCGCCATCAGCGAGGCCAGGATCGTGGTCTTCAGGATCGGGCCGGAGAAGATCTCCCAGAGCGCTGGACGATCGCCGCTCGCGGCCTGTTTTGCGCGGGCCTCGGCCGCGATCTCCGGCTCGGTGACGGAGCGGCGGATGTAGAACACCAGCAGCGCCGGCAGCGCGCCGATCACGAACATCCAGCGCCACGCCGTCTCCGGCGGCAAAGCCGAGAACAGGATTGCCTGCGACAGCACGGCGAGACCCCAGCCGACCGCCCAGCCCGACTGCACCGAGCCGACCGCGCGTCCGCGATATTGCGGCCGGATCGCCTCGCCCATCAGCACGGCGCCCGCCGCCCACTCGCCGCCGAAGCCGAGGCCGAGCACGGCGCGTGCGATCAGGAGCTGGTCGAAATTCTGCACGACCGCACAGACCAGCGAGAAGAACGAGAACCAGATGATGGTGATCTGGAGCGTCCTGACACGTCCGATATGATCGGAGAGATAGCCGCCGAGCCAGCCGCCGATCGCGGACGCCAGCAGCGTCACGGTGCCGGCGAGTCCGGCCGAGGCCGCATCGACCTTCCACAGCGCGATGATGGTGCCGATCACCAGCGGATAGATCATGAAGTCCATGCCGTCGAGCGCCCAGCCCGCGGCGCAGGCCCAAAACGTCCGCCGCTCCGGCGCGTTCATGTCGCGGTAGAAGGCGAGAAGGCTGGTGTCTTCGATCTCCGCGCGCTCGATGCGCTGGGTCGGATCGGCTGTGCTCATGTGCGTTTCCCGGCGGTCCCTTAAAGCTGCGCGGTCGTAGCACGCACGGCAGCCCGCGCAAGCAGGCGCGCGCTGCCGTGCCATGCAACGGCGAGACTACTGTCCCGCGGCTTCCGCGCCGCGGGTACGCGGATCGGGCGCGCCGAGTGGCCCGTTCGGCGTCACCAGAATCGAATTGGCCGAGGTCTGTCCCATCGGCTCGACGACGAGGTGATCCATCGCCTTCAGCTCGACCAGCACATCGCCGGGAAAGCCGCTCTCGACGCGCACCTCGTCCGGCAGCCATTGGTGATGCAGCCGCGGCGCAGCGACGGCGGCGGCCACATCCATCTTGTAGTCGAGCACGTTGACGATGATTTGGAGCACGGTCGAGATGATGCGGCTGCCGCCGGGCGAGCCCGTCACCAGCACCGGCTTGCCGTCCTTGAGCACGATGGTCGGGGACATTGAAGACAACGGCCGCTTGCCGGGCCCGGGCAGATTGGGCTCGAAACCGACGAGGCCGTAGGCGTTGGAAGCGCCGACCGCCGCGGTGAAATCGTCGAGCTCGTTGTTGAGCAGCACGCCGGTTCCGTCGGCAATGAGGCCGACGCCGTAGCTGAAATTCAGCGTGTACGTGTTGCTGACGGCATTGCCGCCGGCATCGACGACGGAAAAGTGCGTGGTGTTGGTGCCCTCGCGCGGCGCGGGAGGGGCGGAGACGAGCTGTTTCGACGGCGTAGCGCGCTCCGTGGAGATGCCGGCGCGCAGCTTGGCGGCGTAGTCCTTTGCAGTGAGCGTCTCGATCGGTGCATCGACGAAGGCAGGATCGCCGAGATAGCGCGCACGATCCGCATAGGCCCGCTTCATGGCTTCGATCAGCAGATGCAGCGAAGCCGGCGACCCCTGTTTCAGATCGGCCAGCTGAAAGCCCTCGAGGATGTTGAGCGTCTCCACCAGCACCACGCCGCCGGAGGAAGGCAGCGGCATCGAGACAATGTCGTAGCCGCGATAGGTGCCGTGCACCGGGGCACGGATCACCGCAGAATAGGATTTCAGGTCGGCCGGCGTCATGATGCCGCCGGCGTCAGTCACGGCCTTGGCGAGCTTGTCCGCGACCGGTCCCTCATAGAAGCCGCTTGGCCCCTGTGCGGCGACGGCCGACAGCGTTTCGGCGAGATCGCTCTGCACCAGCCTGTCGCCTTCGCTGAGCGGCGTGCCGTCGGGTCGCGAGAAGATCTTGGCCGACGACGGCCAGCGCGCCAGTCGCCGGTGCCAACCCGGCAGCGTGTCGGCAAGGTCGTCGGTGACGACAAAACCGTCGCGGGCGAACGTAATCGCGGGCTCGAGCAGCTGTGCCAGCGTGAACCGGCCCGAGCCATATTTTTCCAAGGCCAGCGCAAGACCTGCGACGGTGCCGGGCACGCCGATGCCGAGCGCGGAATCGCGTGACTTCGCAGCATCGGGCTTGCCGTCAGCGCCGAGGAAGATCTGCGGGGTGGTCGCAGCCGGCGCGGTCTCGCGATAGTCGATCGTGATGTCCTCGTTGCGCTCGGCCGAATGGATCACCATGAATCCGCCGCCGCCGATATTGCCGGCGCGCGGATACGTCACGGCCATCGCAAAGCCGGTGGCGACCGCGGCATCGACTGCGTTGCCGCCGCGGCGCAGGATGTCGGCGCCGACTTGCGCCGATATCTTTTCCTGCGCCACCACCATGCCGTGCTCGGACGGAACGGCGTGCACGGTGTCGAGCGCGGGTGGGACATAGGCTCGCCGCGCATCCTGTGCGGTAGCAGACGAAAAACCAAACGCCAGAGTGGCAATGAAGGCGAAAAATTTCCGCCGTGTCGGATATGACGACATCATCAAGCTTCCGTCGCGGCCTCAGGCCAGTTCCCACGCGTCGCTTCAATGCTATACGCTTTGCCCTCACAGAGGCAAAACTGTTCGTGATGGGGACTGGAATATGACGACGATCGCCCCCGATGCGCGCTTGGTCGGCGCGCAGCGGACTTATCCGCCGCGCGCCGCCGTCATCAGCTGGATTTTCTTCGACTGGGCCGCGCAGCCTTATTTTACGCTGATCACGACCTTTGTTTTCGCACCCTATTTCGCCACCAGCATTGCGCCAGATCCCGCCACCGGCCAGTCGTTGTGGGGCTTCGCTATGGCAGCCGCGGGCCTCGCGATCGCGCTGATGTCGCCGGTGCTCGGGGCCATTGCCGATGCCTCGGGCCGCAGGAAGCCGTGGATCGCGGGATTCGGCACACTGCTGGTGCTGGCGGCCTGTACGCTGTGGATCGGCAAGCCCGGCGATCCCGCCATCATTGCGCCGCTGCTCACCGCGGTCGCGCTCGCCAGCGTCGGCGCGGAATTCGCCACCGTCTTCAACAATGCGATGATGCCGACCCTGGTGCCGCCTGAGCGGATCGGTCGGCTCTCCGGCACCGGCTGGGCCACGGGTTACATCGGCGGCATCGTCAGCCTCGTCATCGTGCTCGGCTTCCTCGCCGCCAATCCCGAGACCGGCCGCACGTTGCTCGGCTTCAAGCCGCTGTTCGGGCTCGATCCGGTCAGCCATCAGGGCGATCGCATCGTGGGACCGCTGACCGGGCTGTGGTTCATCATCTTCGTGACGCCATTGTTCCTGTTCACGCCGGATTATCCGGCGAAGCACCCGGTGCGCGAGGCGCTGCGCGAGGGATTGTCGGATCTCAAGCAATCGATCAGGGGTCTGCCGCAGCGGAAATCGCTCGCGGCATTCCTGCTCGCCAACATGATCTACACCGACGGCCTGGTGTCGCTGTTCGCGTTCGGTGGCATCTACGCCGCCGGCACCTTCGGCTGGCACACGATCCAGATCGGCACCTTCGGCATCATGCTGGCGATTGCCGGCGCCCTTGGCGCCTGGCTTGGCGGCAAGCTCGACGATCGTCTCGGGCCGAAGCGCGTCATCGCCGGCAGCCTGCTAGTTCTGTTGCTGGCGGTGGCGGCGATTCTTCTGGTCGACAAGGACAGTGTCCTGTTCGTCAAGGTCGCACCGCCTCTTCCGGGCGCGCCCCTGTTCTCGAGCGCTGCCGAGCGCGCTTATCTCGTTTTGGGTTGTCTCATCGGCGCTGCCGGCGGCCCGCTTCAGGCCGCCTCGCGCACGCTGCTGATCCATCTCGCGCCAAAGGATCGCATCGCGCAGTATTTCGGCCTGTTCGCGCTGACGGGGAAGGTAACGTCCTTCATCGGCCCGCTGCTGATCGGCATGATCACCGCGGTGACGGCGAGTCAGAAGGCCGGCATGGCCGTGCTGGTGGTGTTCTTCGTCGCGGGGCTGGCGTTGTTGATGCGGGTGCGAGCCTGATCGTGTCAGCTGCCCGGCTACGGATTTGCCTGCTGATCGCGAATCTTGGCGCAGTGGTGGGCATTGCTTCGACCTTCATCTGGGCACTTCGCGGCGTTCACCGCTTCCCGATCGAAGCGGCGATTTATGCCGCCATCCTGCTTGTCCTGCTGCTTTCGAACGCGGCCTATATCTGGCTGCAGCGTCGCTCGCCGTAGCTCGTAGCCCGGATTTCGCTGCGCTCCATCCGGGCTACGCAAATCGCGTTAGTGCCGGAAGTGCCGCGTGCCCGTGAACACCATGGCGATGCCATGCTCATCGGCGGCCTTGATCACCTCGTCGTCACGCATGGAGCCGCCGGGCTGCACCACGGCGGTCGCGCCGGCCTCGATGCAGGCGAGCATGCCGTCGGCGAACGGGAAGAACGCATCCGACGCCACCACCGAGCCCTTGGTGAGCGGCTCGGCGAGCTTGAGCTCATTGGCCGCGTCCTGCGCCTTGCGCGCCGCGATCCGCGCTGAATCCACCCGGCTCATCTGGCCCGCGCCGATGCCGACGGTGGCCAGATCCTTGGCGTAGATGATGGTGTTGGACTTGACGTGCTTTGCCACGCGGAACGCGAATTTGAGATCGCGCATCTCGGCATCATCAGGCGCACGCTTGGTCACGACCTTGAAGGTCATGTCGTCGACCACGGCGTTGTCGCGACTTTGCACGAGGAGACCGCCGGCCACCGTCTTGGCGGTGAGGCCAGGCGCGCGCGGATCGGGCAGGCTGCCGGCGAGCAGCAGGCGCAGATTCTTGCGCGCACCGATGATGGCGATCGCTTCCTCGCTGGCATCGGGCGCGATGATCACCTCGGTGAAGATCTTTGTGATCTCGCGCGCGGTGTCGGCGTCGAGCGCGCGGTTCATCGCGATGATGCCGCCGAACGCCGAGGTGGAATCGCAGGCGAGCGCCTTGCGATAGGCGCCGACGAGATCGGAGCCTTCGGCCACGCCGCACGGATTGGCGTGCTTGACGATGACGCAGGCCGCGGTGCGCTTGGGGTCGAACTCGCCGATGCATTCATAGGCCGCATCGGTGTCGTTGATGTTGTTGTAGGAGAGCTCCTTGCCCTGGAGCTGGCGCGCGGTCGAGACGCCCGGCCGCTTGTCGGGCGTCGCATAGAACGCCGCGGTCTGGTGCGGATTCTCTCCATAGCGCAGCGACTGGATCAGTCTGCCGCCGAAGGCGCGGAAGTCGGGCGCGTCGATTTCGAGCTGGCGGTTGAACCAGTTCGAGATCGCGGCGTCATACGCGCCGGTGCGCGCATAGGCCTTTGCGGCAAGCCGCCGGCGCAGTTTCAACGTCGTCGATCCGTTGTTGGCGGCGAGCTCGGCGAGCACGGCCTTGTAGTCCTCGGCCTCGACCACGACGGCGACGTCGTCATGGTTCTTCGCCGCGGCGCGGATCATCGCGGGGCCGCCGATGTCGATGTTCTCGATGCAATCCTCGAAGCCCGCGCCTTTGTCGACGGTGGCCTCGAACGGATACAGGTTGACGACCAGGAGATCGATCGGCGCGATGCCGTGCGCCTTCATCGCCTCCGCATGTTCCTTGTTGTCGCGGATCGCGAGCAGGCCGCCATGCACCTTCGGATGCAGCGTCTTGACGCGGCCGTCCATCATCTCGGGGAAGCCGGTGAGGTCGGAAACGTCCTTCACCTTGAGGCCGGCTGCGGCGATCGCCTTGGCGGTGCCGCCGGTCGAGACCAGTTCGACATCGTGCGCGGCAAGCGCCTTTGCGAACTCGATCAGGCCGGTCTTGTCGGAGACGGAGAGAAGAGCACGGGTGACGCGGCGGGGATGGTCAGTCATGAGCAAGATCCTCTGTCTTAAGGAGTGTCTATGCCCAGGCGCGCGGCGTCTCTGTCCCGCGCTTCCCGATGGTGCTCCATCCAAGGTCGCCAGTCGCGCGAGCGAGGGCTCGATAGCAGCTTTCGACCGTTTTCACAACGATGAGATCGGGCCGAATCGTGCGCGTTTACAGCGGAAGTTCCGGCTCGCGCCGGGCGTTGCGGCGGGCATTGGTGACCGCCGGCGAAGCGGTGGAGCGGACGAAGCTCCAGCGGATCGAGGGCGCCTGTCGTGCATCCTGCCGGATCACGATCTGCGCGGTGCGGCGCGGGCCGTCATTGCCGGCCAGGAACACGCTGTCCTCGAGGTCGACCTTGTCGTCGAGCGCCTCGAAGGTCCAGACGTCGCGGTTCGGCAGCACCAGCATGACGCCACGGGCATCCGACAGCCGGCTGGCCTTCACCGCCGGATGCAGATGGAAGCGCAGCGCGAAGTCGGCGTCGGCGCCCTTGAAGCGTCCGCCCTGCGGCGGCGACAGCGTGTCCTCGCCGTCGATGCGTGCGCCGTCATTGGCGACCATCAGCACGCGGCGATGGATCGCGCCAAATTTCGCGAGATAGCCGTCGTGCGAGGTCGTGAGCAGCGTGCCGTTCTGAACGATCTCGCGATAGCTCTCGACCTCGACGGGGCCGCTGGTAACCGGCGAGCCGTGCAGGAGGCGCTTCATCGCCGACATCTCGACGAACTGGCATGAGGACGTCTCGTGATAGCTCAGCGTCGAATGCGCCGCGGTGCCGCGTGCGAACGGCCGCCAATTGTCGCGGCCCGTGGTCGGCATGCCGCAATTGGTGACGATGCGGCTGCTGCCGGAAGACAATTCGAACGACAGGCAGCCGGCATGGGCGTCGTGGCTGACGCCGGCCGGCGGCGGCGGGCCGGTGTCGATGATCAGCGTGGTCTGGCCGGCGTCGAGGCGCTGGAAGCCGGTATGCGGCATGTTCGCCATCGGCGCGCCGTGGGTGTCGTCATAGGCGAGCAGCGTGGCGAGCAGGTCCGAGGGCGTCGCGCTCATGCCGTTGAACAGCGCGAAATTGCCGTCGCCGTGCCGGAAGAAGCGCAGCATCGGCATCATGCGGTCGATCGCGTTGAGCAGCGCCGGCGGCGGCGCGATGTTGCGCGCGGCAAAGGTCTGCCGCAGCGGCAGCAGGTCGATCAGGAGCTCGATCAGCGCGCCCGGATTGCGGGAGATGTGGCCGCCGTCGGGCAGGATCTGCCGCTGCAACTCGTCCGAGAGCTTTTTCGACGCGCTGCGGATCTGTCGCGCCTGGTTGGCAAGGCACAGCGCCGCGTAGCACAGCGCGATCAGCACCTGGAGCTTCGGCACCCCGTCGGGAATGTTGACCATGGTGTAGCGCAGGAGGCGGATCTCCCGCGCCAGCGCCCGCAGATAGCGGCGGTAGAATTTGTTGTCGGTGTCGTTGAGCACCAGCGGCGCCTGCGACAGCAGCGAGATCACACGACGCGCCAGCACGTCGGCACGCCGCGCGACGGCGCGGCGCTTGTTGGCGGGGTTGGCGATCCAGTCCTCGACCAGCGCGCGCGCATTGGCGCGCGTCAGCGCAGTATCGGCGGCGCGCAGATGGCGCAGCCAGCCGAAGCCGAGCAGCGCGACCTCCCAGTCTTCCGACGGCGGTTCGAGATCGAAGATCGAGCGGCCGTGGCAATTGACGATCTTGCCGGCGAAGACGAAGCGGCCGGCATAGATCTCTGCGGCGCGGGTCGCATCCGCGGTGCGCAGGTCATGCGGCGCGATGATCAGCCGGTCGGTACGGCCGGGCCAGACCCGCGACAGCGCAACGGAACCGCCGCTCGCGCGCGCGAGCATGTTCCGCGCGAAGCGGTTCATCACCAGCGTCGAGATACGTCTGCGTTGAGCGACCGACACGCCTTGCCTTGAAGGGGGAGAGGATTAACGACGAATCCTTCTTAATCCCAAAATCGGACGTCTGACACCATCTTGAAGCGTCGCGAATCAGCGCTGGCGCAAAAACCGGTGCAAAATCAGGATTTAACGAGCCGGGCTGCGTAGAAACCGTCGAGCCCGCCGAGCTTGGGATCGGCGTTCGGCAGGTGGCTGGGCAGAGTGCGCAGGTCGCCCTCTGTGGTGATGATCTCGCAGAGCCCCGAGACCTCGGAAGCGTCGATCGGCACGCGGCGCAGGCCGCTCTCCGTGGCCAGCAGCGCCGCGATCGCCTGCTCGCCCTCTTCGGGTTCCAGCGAACAGGTGCAGTAGACCAGCGTCCCGCCCGGCTTGAGCAGCGAGACGGATTTCTTCAGCAGCCGCCGCTGGAGCGCGGTCAGGGCTACGACGTCGGATTCCTGCCGGAGCCAGGCGACGTCGGGATGGCGTCGGATCGTGCCGGTCGATGTGCAGGGCGCATCGATCAGGATGCCGTCAAAACCCTCGGCAGGGCCGGCCCATTCCACGGCGTCGGCGACGACGGTCTCGGCCTGCAGCGACAGCCGTGTCAGATTCTCGCGCAGACGCGCCACCCGGGCGGGTGAGCGGTCGATCGCCGTGACATGCGCGCCGGCCTGTGCCAGTTGAGCGGTCTTGCCGCCCGGGGCGGCGCAGAGATCGGCAACGGCCTTGCCCTTGATGTCGCCGAACAGCCGCGCCGGCAGCGCGGCGGCGGCGTCCTGCACCCACCATTGTCCTTCGGCAAAGCCCGGCAGCACTGTCACCGAGCCGTGCAGCAGCATCCGCACCGTGCCGGTCGGCAGCGTCTCGCCATGCAGACGGCTCGCCCATTGCGCGGCATCCGATTTCACGGTGAGGTCGAGCGAGGGCTCGTGGCCGAGCGCAAGCGCCATGTCCCTTGCGGTTGCCTCGCCGTAATGCGCGCTCCAGCGCGCGAGCAGCCAGGGCGGCAGGTCCAGCGATTGCGTGGCAACTTCATCCACCAGCGCCTTGCCCTCGCGCGCACAACGGCGCAGCACGGCATTGACGAGGCCGGCATAACGCGCGGCACGCCGGTCGGATTGGACGAGGCGGACGGAGAGATCAACCGCGGCGTGATCGGGCACGTCCATCCAGAGGATCTGGGCGGCGCCGATCAGGAGTGCGCTCTGCGCGCGCGGCGCTTCGGACGGAATGCCCTTGTCGAGCAAGCGGGACAGCACATGGCCGAGCGTGCCGAGCCGGCGCAACACGGTCGCGACCAGGCGGCGCATCAGCGCGCGGTCGCGGTCGGCGAGCGTCTTCAATCCGGGATGGGCGCCGCTGCCGTCGAGTTGGTCGTCGAGGGTGCGGTGCTTGTGCAGCACGCCGTCGACGATGTCGGCGGCAATCCGCCGTGCCGCGAGACCGGGCACTTCGGATGGAGGGGCGAAACGTTGAGATGGCATGCGGCTTAAGGTTCTTAGCGAGCGGCAGTTCCGCCGCAATGGGCGCATGCCTCGAGAGACCGATCTCTGGCACGCGAATATGCCAAATGTAAGAATGGCCTCTCGTGTTTACAGCCCATCATGACCATTTCAGCAATGCGATAATTGGACCTCGCACACCCCGTGATCCTGCGCTAGGAACCATCGAGATGAGTGACCAGCCCGCCGTTCCCGATCGCAAGCCGCTCCCGCCGGCCGCCCAGCGTGCGCTGGCCGAAGCCGAAGCGCGGCGGCAGGCTGCTGCTGCCCACGCCGCGGCGGCGCCGAAGGAATTGCAGGGACCGAAGGGACCTGAGCCCACCCGCTACGGCGATTGGGAGCGTAAAGGTATCGCCTCAGACTTTTGAGGCTGTCTTTTGAGGCTATCTTGCCGGATCGCCCGACTCAGCCCTAGCGTGCGCGGATGCCGCGTTTCGATCCCAGCCACCGGCCCTCATACAGTGGTTCGCCGTTCGGCCGCCACTTCTCGGGGTTGTTGCCGTGGATGTTTGTGGTCGGAATCGCGGTGGCCGTCGTGCTTACGTTCCGGCACGGGATGAACTGGCCCTTCCCGCATGCGATCGACGGTCAATCGCGAGATGCCCAGATCATTTTGCAGCAGGCCAATCCGGACATCCGTCAGTCGGTCGACGTCATTCGCACGATCGACGGCGATACCTTTCTCGCTCGCGTGCACCAGCGCGACGGACGCGTTCTCGCTGCGCGTGTTCGCCTGCGCGGTATCGATGCGCCGGAGATGAAAGCATCCTGCCAGGATGAATTGGACAAGGCTCAAGCGGCGACCGGCGCGCTGCGCGATCTGCTCGGCCAGGGCGGCGTGACGATCACCAATCTCGGCCCCGACAAATACGGCCGCGTTCTCGCCGATGTCGCGACCAGGCGAACGGCCAACGTTTCGGCGGCGTTGCTCGCCGGCGGTTACGCGCGCAGCTACAATGGCGGCCATCGCGACGGCTGGTGCGCGCGCGGCTGGCGCTTCTGGTAACAAAAAAGCCGCGTCGATCGACGCGGCTCTTGCTTGCCTGATCCCGGCGATCAGCGCGTCACGACCACCGTCGTGCCGACCGAGACGCGGCTGTAGAGATCGGTGATGTCGTCGTTGAGCATGCGGATGCAGCCATAGGAGACGAAGCCGCCGACCGAGCCCGGCACATTGGTGCCGTGGATGGCGTATTCGCCGCCGGCCAGCGTCATCGCCGCAACGCCCATCGGGTTGCGCGGCGAGCCGCCCGGAATGACGTCGGGGATGCTGGGCTTGTCGCGCTTCACTTCCGCAGGCGGCGACCAGGCCGGGTTGAGATATTTGCCGTCGATGCGGGTGGTGCCGGCCCATTGCTTGCCGGACTTGCCGACGCCGACCGGATAGCGCACGGCGTGGCCGTTATCGAGGATGAGATAGAGCCGCCGCTCGTTGGTTTTGACCACGATGGTGCCCGGAGAATAGTCGGCCAGGTGCGCCCCCACCATTTCCGGCCGCGCCTCTGCCGCCGTCGACATCAAGACCCCAGCCCCGATGGTGGCGGCGAGCGCCACAGCAATCCTTACCGACATCAATTTTCCCTCTACCCCGAACGGATCGTCCAAAATTACGCAGCACCGGCAATTGCCCGCTTGCCCGGATATTCTTAATCGCGCCTGTTAACCGGATGGTTTCCAAGCGCGGCCGCCAAGGGCCCGCCAGCACGCGGAACAAAGAAAATGTTCGAAATAAAGTAAATGACAAGAAAACAACACTTGGCTGGAAAGATGCGAGCGCGACGGATCGCGCCCTGACAAGTGCGTGAGCGTGTGAATGGCTGTTATTTCAGGGGGTCTCTTTGCCCCGGACGCGCCGCAGCGCCTTGGCACTGCTGCGCAGAGCCGGGACCCAGGAGCCCACACGCTCTGCCGTTGGATCGGCCCCGGCTCTGCAGCGCACCGCTAAGTGCGCGCTGCGCTGCGTCCGGGGCACGGGAGCGTGCCTTAGGCCGACTTCTTGTTCTGCCGGTTCTTGACGAGATCGTCGACCACGGCCGGATCGGCCAGCGTCGAGGTATCGCCGAGGCTGCCCGGCTCGTCCTCGGCGATCTTGCGCAGGATGCGGCGCATGATCTTGCCGGAGCGGGTCTTGGGCAGGCCGGGCGCGAACTGGATCTGGTCGGGCGAGGCGATCGGACCGATCTCCTTGCGCACCCAGGTGATGAGCTCCTTGCGCAAATCGTCGGTCGGCTCGACGCCGGCCATCAGGGTGACATAGGCGTAGATGCCCTGGCCCTTGATGTCGTGCGGGAAGCCGACCACGGCGGCCTCTGACACCTTCTCATGTGCGACCAGCGCGCTCTCGACTTCCGCGGTGCCCATGCGGTGGCCGGAGACGTTGATGACGTCGTCGACGCGGCCGGTGATCCAGTAATAGCCGTCGGCATCGCGCCGGCAGCCGTCGCCGGTGAAGTACTTGCCCTTGTAGGTCGAGAAATAGGTCTGCTCGAAGCGGGCGTGATCGCCATAGACCGTGCGCATCTGGCCCGGCCATGATCGCGTCAGGCAGAGATTGCCTGATGTCTCGCCCTCCAGCACCTTGCCGTCGGCATCGACGATCTCAGGCACGACGCCGAAGAACGGCTGCGTCGCCGAGCCCGGCTTCAGCTTGGTCGCGCCCGGCAGCGGCGTGATCAGGATGCCGCCGGTCTCGGTCTGCCACCAGGTGTCGACGATCGGGCAACGGTCGTCGCCGACGACGCGGTGATACCACTCCCACGCTTCCGGATTGATCGGCTCGCCGACCGAGCCGAGCAGCCGGAGGCTTGCACGCGACGTCTTCCTCACGGGCTCGTCGCCGCTCTGCATCAGTGCGCGGATCGCGGTCGGCGCGGTGTAGAAGATGTTGACCTTGTGCTTGTCGATCACGTTCCAGAAACGGGAATTGTCCGGATAATTCGGCACGCCTTCGAACATCAGCGTAGTGGCACCGTTCGCCAGCGGCCCATAGAGGATGTAGCTATGTCCGGTGACCCAGCCGACGTCGGCGGTGCACCAGTAGATGTCGCCGTCGTGATAGTCGAAGACGTATTGATGCGTCATCGCGGCGAACACGAGATAGCCGCCCGAGGTGTGCAGCACGCCCTTGGGCTGGCCGGTCGAGCCCGACGTATAGAGGATGAAAAGCGGGTCTTCGGCGTGCATGTGCTCGGCCGGGCATTCCGTCGTCACCATCTTGGCGGCGTCGTGATACCAGAGATCGCGCGAGGGATTCATCTCGACCGTGCCGCCGGTGCGCTTGACCACGACGACCCAGTCGACGCCGTCGGCCTTGGCGAGGGCTGCGTCGACATTGGCCTTCAGCGGCACCTTCTTGCCGCCGCGCAGGCCTTCGTCGGCGGTGATGATCACCTTGGACTGGCAGTCGTTGATGCGCTGGGCGAGGCTGTCGGGCGAGAAGCCCGCGAACACCACGGAGTGGATCGCGCCGATCCGCGCGCAGGCCAGCATCGCATAGGCCGCTTCGGGAATCATCGGCAAGTAGATGGTGACGCGGTCGCCCTTCTTGACGTTGCGGGTGCGCAGGATGTTGGCCATCCGGCAGACCTCGTCGTGCAGCTCCTTGTAGGTGATGTGCCTGGATTGCGCGGGATCGTCGCCCTCCCAGATGATCGCGGTCTGGTTGGCGCGCTTGTGCAGATGCCGGTCGATGCAATTATGGGCGACGTTGAGGATGCCGTCCTCGAACCATTTGATCGAGATGTTGCCGGGAGCGAAGGAGACGTTCTCGATCTTCGTCGGCGCGTGCATCCAGTCGATGCGCTTGGCCTGCTCGGCCCAGAAGGCGTTCGGGTCCGCGATCGAGCGGGCGTACATGTCCTTGTACTTGGCTTGGTCGATCCAGGCTCGCTTGGCCCATTCCGCGGGGACGTCGTAGGTCTTCTCGGACATGCTTCCCTCCAGATACGGCAAGCCGAGCCCAGGTGACTGGCGAGCCGACGTCATCGTTGAACCGATTATGCGTCCGCCTAACCGGACCCGACAAGGAGCACAAGCTGGACCTTCGGCGAGCGGCCGGCCATGTGGAAGATCAACGCCGCCTGGCGCGACTGTCGCAAATCTGAAACAGGCCCCGGCGTGGCTTTCCAGGTCTTTACCAAAACGCCGGAAGGAGCCCGTGCAGGGCGCCCATGCGCCGCAGGAGGTATTTAGGAACCGCTTTTCACTGATTCGGGACTCGCAATGCGGTTCGGAACACCCTAAATGGCCAACCCGGGTCCCAAGAGACCGTCCAAGAGACCCCTTGGAACAAAAATCAGAACAGCGGCATTGACCGATAACACACAGGGCTAAGGCTTAAGACTATGATGGATCAGCAGAATCTTGGGACGATGCGGCCCGCTTCGGCCGATCCTGCTGCCATTGCGCTGGCCAAAGCCCTCGGACAATGGCCGAAGCCGGCCGGTTCCACCCGTTCCAGCCCGAAAAAGGTGTTCGACACGGCGCCCGCGGCGACGGTCGAGGCGCTCGCCAAGGAACTGGGGCTGCGGCTCGGCGACCAGAACGAGCTGACCATCCGGCGCATCAAGCGCGGCAAGGGCTATTCCTTCGTCCGTCCCAACGGCGCGCATATCCGCGACGCCCGCACCATCCGCCGGCTGCACGCCATGGCGGTGCCACCGGCCTATCGCCACGTGCGTTACTCGGCCGATCCGAGCACGCATCTCCAGGCAGTGGGACGCGATGCCGCGGGCCGGCTGCAATATCGCTATCACGCCGATTGGGAAAAGGTCCGCGAGCACCGCAAGGCGCACCGGCTCGAAAAACTCGTCGGCGCGCTGCCAAAGATCCGGCGCAAGGTCTCGGCGTTCCTGTCGGGCGACGAGCCGACGCGTGAATTCGCACTCTCCGCCGTGATCGAGCTGATCGCGCGCACCGCGATCCGTCCCGGCAACGAATCCTATGCCCGCCTCAACGGCACCCGCGGCGCCACCACGCTGCTGAAATCGAACGTCTCGCTGGAAGACGACTGCTTCGTGCTGACCTTCAAGGCGAAGGGCGGCAAGGCGGTGCGCAAGGAGTGCGACGCGGCCAAGCTGGTGCGCGCCATCGGCATCCTGAACGGCGTTCCCGGCAAGCGCATGTTCCAGTATCGCGACGCCTACGGCATCGTGCGCGCGGTCAGCACCACGCAGGTGAACGCGTTTCTGCGCGAGATCGCCGGCATCAAGATTTCGCTGAAGGATTTTCGCACGCTGATGGCGTCCGCAGTGGTGGTGGAATCGCTGTCGCGGATCACGCCGGCGACCAGCCAGCGCGGCCGCAAGAAGCAGGTGCTGGACGCGATCCGCGCCGCAGCCGACAAGCTCTCGAACACGCCGGCGATCTGCCGCAAGAGCTACGTCCACGACACCATCGTCACCGCCTTCGAGGACGGTATCCTCGAACGCTTCGCCGCGACCATGAAGGGCCAGCGTTCGCAGGCCAGGCGCGAGCAACTTTTGCAGCAGGTGGTGGCGACCGCGGCGGTCTGATCCGCCCGACGTCGCTACATTTTGTCCGACACACCCTTGTCCGGACCGGGATCGCTGCCCGCGGCTGCGCTCGTGAGCCGGCCCAGATAATGCGCCCATCCTTTCGCGTGCGCGGCGGCCTGTTCCTCGGTCGGGAGCCCGCTATGGGTCATGCGCAGCAGCGTGCCGCCGTCGCGCTCGATCAGGTCGATCTCGATCAGGCTCGAGCCGGGCGGCACTTCCTGACCGCCCTCCCAGCCGAACGTATAGGCCAAGCGATGCACCGGCACGACCTCGCGGAAGGTGCCGCGGCCGACGCCGCCACGCGGGCCGATGCCTTTGAGGAGATAGAGCCCGCCGGGATGCGGCTCCGTGGTCGCGTCGGAGCCCATCCAGCTCAGGATTTTCTCGGGGTCGGTCAAATAGGCGAAGACGGTGGCGCGGGGGGCTGCGATCTGGGTTTCGCGTCGCACTACGAACGGCTCGGTCATCGGCGATCATCCCTGGGCTGACACTGGCCACATGGCGGCGGTAGAGCGGTGCGTCAAGGATTGCCCGTGACAAAGACGGTCCACCTTCGCCATCATCGGGCCATGCAACTCTCCCGGACCCTCGCCTGGCTCGTCGATGCTGCCTCGGATTGCCTTGGGGCCGACCGTCTGCTCGCGGAACTCGGTGCTCATCTGGTCGCCGACGGTGTGCCGCTTGCGGCAGGCAGCCTGACGTTGGAGGTGCCGCATCCGCTGATCGCGAAGCGGACCTGGCTGTGGCGCGCGGAGACCGGCCGGGTCATCGAGGCGCTCGGCTTCGCACCAAGTGGGCTGGCGCCCGACCCGCCCAATGACGCCGGTCGCCGCTGGCTGCGCGACATCGCGGGCGGCGAGGTGCACGAAGAGGTGGTCGGACGACCAGATGGGCCGCAACTCGGCTGGATCGGGCCGCGTCCGTTCACCGCAGACGAGATTGAGCAATTGCGCCAGGCTGCGCGTTTCGCCGCGACGCCGCTGGCAGTGCTCGCTGCGCGCGCCACGCTGCGCGCGACGCTCGATGCCTATCTCGGCAAGCGCAGCGCGGAGCGGGTGCTGGCAGCGCCGCTGCGGCGTGATCTCGGCGAGACCATTCAAGCCGCGCTGCTCTACGCGGATCTGCGCAACTTCACGACCTTGTCGGAGACCACACCGCCGGCCGACGTCATCGCAGCGCTCGACGCCTGGTTCGATCGCATCGCCGGTGCCGTTCATGCCTTCGGCGGCGAGGTGCTGAAATTCATCGGCGACGGCGTGCTCGCGATCTTCCCGGTGGTCGAGGCCTCACCGCGCCGCGCCTGCGATGCCGCCCTGCGTGCCGCAGGCGCCGCCGAAGCCGGCATGGCGTATCTCAACGGCGAGCGCGGCGCTCAAGGACTGCCGCCGCTTGCATTCGGGGCGGCCCTTCATCTCGGCGAAATACTCTGGGGCAATATCGGCGCCGCCAACCGGCTCGATTTCACGGCGATCGGACCCGCCGTCAATCTCGCCAGCCGGCTGGAGGGATTGTGCAAGCCCCTGGAACGGACCGTGCTGGTATCGGGGGCGCTGGCCGCAGAGACGGACACGCCTCTCGTCGCGCTCGGATCGCATTCGCTGCGCGGCATCGCTTCGCCATGCGAGGTGTTCGCGCTGCCGGAGGCGCAAGCCCGGATAGCAGCGCTGCCGTAGGGTGGGCAAAGGGGCGCTCTTGCGCGCCGTGCCCACCATCTAACGGCAAGCTCCGGTCTCGATTGGTGGGCACGCTACGCTTTGCCCACCCTGCCGTTCACGTCGATGACATCCCACCCATCTTGCAGACGAGCTTCCACTCTTCCGCCGTCACCGGCTGCACCGACAGGCGCGAATATTTCACCAGCGCCATATCAGCGAGCTTCTTGTCCGCCTTGATCGCGGCCATCGTCACCGGCGTCTTCAAGGGCTTGTCGGCCTTGATATCGACGCAGACAAATTTTTCGGTCTTGTCGGTCGGATCGGGATAGGCCTCCTTGACGATCTCCGCGATGCCGACGATCTCCTTGCCCTCGTTGGAATGATAGAAGAACGCCTTGTCGCCCTTCTTCATGTTCACGAGGTTCTGGCGCGCGGTGTAATTGCGCACGCCGGTCCAGGCCTCGCCCTTGGCGCCCTTCGCCACCTGCTGGTCCCAGGACCACACCGACGGTTCGGATTTCACCAGCCAGTACGCCATGTTCATTCCTCTGCCTTGAAGGGGCGCGTCAACAGCCCCGAGATCGCAGCGTCGATCGTGCTCCGGCCGCTCAGGATCGAAGCGACCGCTTCTGATACCGGCATCTCGATGTTGTGCGAAGCTGCGAGTTCGATCAACACAGGTGCGGTGAACTCGCCTTCGGCAAGCTTGCCCGCGGGCGGCTGCTCGCCGCGGCCCAGCGCAAGGCCGTGCGCGAGATTGCGCGATTGCGGGCTCGAGCAGGTCAGGATCAGATCGCCGAGGCCGGACAGGCCCGTGAGCGTCTCGCCGCGCGCGCCGAGGGCACGGCCGAGGCGCGTGAGTTCGGCGAAGCCGCGGGTCGTCAGCGCGGCCTGGGCGGAGGCGCCGAGCTTGCGCCCGACCGAGATGCCAACCGCGATCGCCAACACGTTCTTGGCCGCACCGCCGATCTCGACGCCACGAACATCTGTCGTGTGATAGGGCCGGAAGGTCGCCGAGCCGAGCGCCTGCACCAGCGCGCTCGCCAGCGCTTCGTCCTTCGCCGCCAGCGTCACCGCGGTCGGCAAGCCGCGCGCGACGTCGTCGGCAAAGCTCGGGCCTGACAGGATCGCCGGCTGCGCGTGAGGTGCGGCTTCCGCGATGACGTCGGTCATGAATTTATGGGTGCCGTGCTCGATGCCTTTGGCGCACGCGACGATCGGCACCGGCTTTGCCAGATGCGAGGCCAGCATGTTGACCGCGCCGCGCAAATGCTGCGCGGGCGTCGCGATCAGCACCATGTCCGCGCGCGCGGCCTCCGCAAGCTCGTGCGTCACGATGATCTCCGGCGCCAGCCGCACGCCGGGCAGCCGCGGATTGTCGCGGGTCGAGGCGATTCGCGCGACATGTTCGCTGTTGCGCGCCCAGAGCGTCACGTTCCGTCCGGCGCGCGCCGCGACCGTCGCCAGTGCCGTGCCCCATGCGCCCGCACCAATCACAGCGACGGACCGGAACGCCGTCATAGCTAGAATCCCGCCCGCGTGTTGCCGTAACCGGCCGGCGCCGTGGCGTTGGCATCGAGCAGCCAGCGTGCGCGGGGTTGGGCTTCCATCGTGTCGGTCATGCCGAGCGCCAAGCGCTCGGCGCCGGCCCAGGCGATCATCGCGCCGTTGTCGGTGCAGAGCGCGGGCGGTGGCATGATCAGTTGCGTCCTGGCCTGCCGCGCGACGTCATGCAGGGCGCCGCGGATCGCCTGATTGGCCGCGACGCCGCCGGCGGCGACGAGGGCATGCGGAGCGCCGAACTGCTCGCGGAAAAGCTTCAGGCCGACGCTCAACCGGTCGGCCGTCGAGTCGAGCACGGCGGCTTGAAAACTCGCGCAGAGATCACTGATATCCTGCGGCGCCATCTCGGTTAACCGGCTCGCCTCGTTGCGCACCGCCGTCTTCAATCCCGACAGCGAGAAATTGGCATCGGGCCGTCCCTGCATCGGGCGCGGGAAGGCGAAGCGCGTGGCATCGCCGCTTGCCGCGGCGCGTTCGACCTGCGGCCCGCCCGGATAGGGCAGGCCCAGCATCTTCGCGACCTTGTCGAAGGCTTCGCCCATCGCGTCGTCGACGGTGGTGCCGAGCCGCACATATTGGCCGACACCGGTGACGGCGACGATCTGGGTATGCCCGCCCGAGGCGAGGAACAGGCAGTAGGGAAATTCAATTCCGTCGGTCAGGCGCGGCGTCAGTGCATGCGCCTCGAGATGGTTGACCGCAACCAGCGGCGTGTCGTGCACCATCGCGATCGCCTTCGCGGTGGTGAGGCCGACGATGACGCCGCCGATCAGCCCCGGCCCCGCCGCGGCGGCGACACCGTTGAGCTGCGCATAGTCGATGCCGGCCTCGTGCATGGCACGGTCGATGATGCCGTCGAGGACGTCGACATGCGCGCGCGCGGCGATCTCCGGCACCACGCCGCCGAAGCGGGCATGCTCCTCGATCTGCGACCGCACGATATTGGACAGGATCTTGCCGCTGCCGTCGGGCGCGCGCTCGATCACGGCCGCGGCGGTCTCGTCGCAGGTGGTTTCAATGCCCAGTACCAGCATTGGCGAATTGTTATCCAATTTGCGCCCTTGCGCTCATCCGTAAAGCAGAGTTCTGGTACGTCCGGTAGCATTCCGGGGTCCACTTGCGCAATCGTCACGCGCAGCCGCCTTCGTGAATGCGTCACCGCCACGTGGTTCGGGAACACAAGCGATGTCCATTCTTGTCACACGGCCGCATCCCGACAATGAGGCGACGGCGCAAAATTTGCGGGCGCGGGGTCATGTGGTGCTGCTCGCCCCGATGCTCAAGTTCGAGCCGGTCGCCTTCCATGACGAGAGTGAGGCCGACTACGGCGCCATCATCGTCACGTCGGGCAATGCGATCCGCGCCGTCGCGCCGCAATTGCAGGATCTTGGCTTAAAGAACCTTGGCCTCCTGAAGCTGCCGCTGTTTGCGGTCGGCGAGCACACGGCTGCCGCGGCGCGCGACGCCGGCTTCGCCGAGGTGATCGTCGCCGGCGGCGATGCCGCGGCCTTGCGCGACAGGGTGATGCAGAGCGCGCGCGACAAGGTGCTGAAGAAGAAAAGCACGCTGCTGTATCTCGCGGGCGCGGATCTGTCGCGCGATCTCGGCGGCGAGCTCGGCGCGGAGGGCTTCAGCGTGGTGACGCAGACCACCTATCGCATGACTCCGGTCAAGATCCTGCCGCGCGATGTCTGCGATGGCTTTGCCGCGCATGGGATCGAGGCGGTGCTGCATTATTCCCGCCGCAGCGCGCGGGCCTTCCTGGATGCGGCACGGGACGAAGGCGTCGAAATCTCGGCGCTGGCGATCCCGCAATGCTGCCTGTCCGAGACGGTCGCCAGCGTGCTGCGCGATGCCGGCGCGTCGCAGGTTCTGGGGGCCGCGACGCCGGACGAAAATGCCCTATTTGATACCTTGGAGCGTGCTTTGCGGACCCGTTTGGCGTAAGAGGTCGGGCCGAATCCGACGCGATCGGGTCCGTTTAGGGCATTTGAGTGTGAGGAACCGTCACGATGGCCGACGACAAGCCTGAAGACGCAGGATTGGCTCCCGAGTCAGGCCGTGCCAAGCGCACCCCGCCCACCATCGACCTTGAGGCAACCGAAGTCTCGACCCAGCCGCAGCCGACGGCGGCCGCCGAACCGGAGGTTCAGCCGACGCCGGAGCAGGCCACGCAAGAGCAGGCCAAGGTCGAAGAGTCCAATTCCGAAGAGGCCAGGCCCGACCCGGAGCCCGCGCATGCGGAGGCCGCGGTTGCTCCCACTCCCGCGTCGGCGCCGGTTTCGCCCTGGGTCATTGCGCCGTTCTCCGGCGCGGTCGCAGCCGCGATCGTGATTGCCGTCGGCTGGATGCTGGGCTGGCCCACCGTGCAGGCGCCGCCGGCCGCGCCGCAGGTCACGAGCGCGACGGTCGACGCGCTCAGCGGACGTGTCGCCGCGGTCGAAGCCAAGGCGGGCAAGCCCGCCGCCGATCCGGCCGTGGTGGCGCGGATCGATGCGCTGGAGAAATCCGCAAGTGCCTTGCGCAGTGACATCGCCAATCTGCGCGCACAGTCCGACAAGACCGCCAACGATGTGAAATCGGCTCCGCGCGCTGCCGCGCCTGATCTTGCCGCTCTCAGCGACCGCATTGCGCAGCTGGAGCGTGCCAGCAAGACGGAGCGCGCCGAGCTCGCACAGCAGGGCGAGAAGATTGCCGACAACAAGGCGACGAATGACAAGCCACTGCGCCATGTCGTGGCGGCGGCTCTGCTCGACGTCGCGGTTCGGCATGGCGATGCTTACGAATCGCAATTGGCCGCGGCGCGGTCGCTCGCGGCCAAGCCCGATATGCTGAAGCCGCTCGACACCTTTGCATCGTCAGGCATTCCGACGCCGGTCGCGCTGAGCCGCGAGCTGCTCAACATCGTGCCAAAGCTCTCTCCGCCGGCGGAAGCCCCGGCCGCCGGTGCCGGCATCGTCGAGCGTCTCCAGGCGGGGGCCTCGAAACTCGTTCGTATCGAGCGCACCGACGGCGTCGGCAATGATCGCGGCGCCATCGTCGCGCGGGTGACGGCGGCTGCGCTCCGCAACGATTTCGCGGAAGCACGGCGCGAGCTGAAGACGCTGTCCGAGGCCGATCGTGCACCGGCACAGGCCTGGCTCGACAAGGCCGATGCTCGCGACGCCGCGCTCGGTGCCTCCCGCAAATTCGCCGACGATGCCATGGCGGATCTCGCCAAGCCCGATCTGGTCAAGCCTGCTCAGTAAAGGTTCGCGCAACAATCAGCGCGTAATAGGGATCGCCATGCTTCGCATCGTCCTCTTCCTCGTCCTGATCGCGCTGGCGGCGGCCGGCGCGGCCTGGGTTGCCGATCAACCCGGCGATCTCGTCCTGACCGCGGGCGGCTTCCGCGCGTCAACGACGCTTCCGAGGTTCGTGTTTCTGCTCGGCGTCTTTGCAGCAGCGGTCGTGCTGGTCTGGAGCATCGTGACGATGATCTGGCGCGCGCCGGGACGCCTGCGCCGCCGCCGTCATGAGAAACGCCATGCGCGCGGCCGCCATGCCATCACCCACGGCCTGCTCGCGATCGGTCATGGTGATACCGCCCTCGCCCGCCGCCACGCCGATACTGCGCGGCGGCTGGCCGCGAACGATCCGCTCGCACTGCTGCTGCACGCGCAGTCGGCCCAGCTCGAAGGCAATCGCGACGAGGCTCAGCGCGTCTTCCGCGTCATGGCCGAGCGCGAGGATACCCGGCTGCTCGGCCTGCGCGGCCTGTTCATCGAGGCGCAGCGCGCCGACGATGCGGTCGGCGCCGTGATGATCGCGGAGGAAGCGATCAAGCTGTCGCCGTCCTCGACCTGGGCCTCGCACGCGGTGCTCGGCTTCCGCTGCGCGCGCGGCGACTGGAGCGGCGCACTCGCGATCCTGGATTCGAATCTGTCCGCGGGCTTGATCGACAAGGCGGCCTATCGCCGCCAGCGCGGCGTGCTGCTCACGGCCCGCGCGCTGGAATTGGAAACCATGGACCGCGACGTGGCGCGCGAGAGCGTGATGGAGGCCATCAAGCTCGCGCCGACGCTGGTGCCGGCCGCGGTGCTTGCGGCCAAGTTCGAGAGCGAAGCGCATCAGGTGCGCCGCTCCATGAAGCTGGTCGAGGCCGCGTGGCTCGCCAATCCGCATCCGGATCTTGCCGATGCCTACGCGCATGTGAAGCTCGGCGATTCCGCACGGCAGCGCTTGCAGCGGGTCGAGACGCTGGCGGCCAAGACGCCGGCCGACAAGGCGGGCCATGTCGAAGGCCAGCTCGCGATCGCGCGCGCCGCGATCGACGCCTCCGAGTTCGCGCGTGCGCGTGCGGTGCTGGCGCCTTACGTCAATGATCCGACCCAGCGCGTCGCGCTGCTGATGGCCGAGCTCGAGCGTACCGAGCACGGCGACGGCGGCCGTGCCCGCGCCTGGACCTTGCGCGCGGTGCGCGCCCGCCACGATCCGGCCTGGACCGCGGACGGTTATGTCAGCGACCGCTGGCGTCCGGTCTCGCCGGTCACCGGCCGTCTCGATGCCTTCCAGTGGCAAACGCCGGTCGCGAGCCTGCCCTCCGACAAGGGCGCCACGATCGAATCCTCGGCCTTCGAGGAGGCCATGCTGGCCGCCCCGCCGCCGAAGCGGGTGACGGCAGCCCCGAGCGAAGCCCCGGTGGAACCGCCCGTGGCTGCACCGGATCCGGTCCCCGCCGCACAGGACAATTCGCCCCCCGAGGCCAAGGAGACGACCGGGGAGGCCGCCAAGGAAGAGCCTGCGGTCACGCCGGCCGCCGAGCCGGTCAATCCTGTGCCTGAGACGGCCGAATCATCGCCGGAGGCGGCAACGCCGGTGTTCCGGACCCGCGCCGACCTCGGCAAGCCTGCGCCGGCCCCGATCCAGGCCGTCATCCCGATCGTCCGCGCCCCCGATGATCCCGGGATCGATGACGAGGGTCCGAGCGATGAATTTGCGGAACAAATCGGCACGCCCAGAACCCATGCAAAGGCCCAGGCCGGCGGCTGGCGCGGATTCTGGTCCCGCTGGGGCGCGTGAGGCACATTTCGAAGCCCGCTCCACCTTGCCAATTCCGGCCACGCCCGATATCAGGAGCGCGCGTATCGGGACCGGCGTCGCGCGGGTCCCGGCAGGGTTCGCCGCAATAGCTCAGTTGGTAGAGCACGTCATTCGTAATGACGGGGTCGGGGGTTCGAATCCCTCTTGCGGCACCATTTATCGCTCTGATTTTTCATTGTTTTCCGAGCCGTTGTTTCGTCCTTGCTCCGATGCAGCCTCGCCGCGAGACGGCATACCGTCGCCTCAGACTTTGCGCAGGCTTTCGACTTCCCACAGCGCCAGTTGCCGCCGGTCGAACGGTGGGACGTAGTCGTCCAGCACCTTGATCGGCGGCGGGAAATTGTAGGGCGGAGCGTTCAAATCGATGGAGAAGAAGTCACCCGTACGGATCGCACGATTTCGGCCAGCCGGGTAAGTGGTGGTCAGGAGATACCTGATGTTGGATCGAAGAATGTTGTCGATTGCTTGAAAAATCATCTCTTCGGAAAGATGAATGAAGCAATCGCGGCAGAGCAGCAGGTCAGCTTCCGGGAGCGGATCATTGCAGAGATCGATCCGGAGGAACGTGCGATCTGGGCGACTGTATTGGTCACCCGTTCGCGCAATCAGTTCCGGAACGATGTCTCCCCCAATGTAGCGAGAAATTGGAAGTTCGATCTTCGACAACCAATGAAAATCACCGCAAGGCAAATCGAGCAGGGTACGGATCCCGAGGTCGCCAACCAGACCAGGAAGGCTTTCTCGCACCCTTTGGGTATTGTGCAGCGTGGATCCGCCGCCGGAGGCGGTTTCCTTGTAACCCCAGACGTTACGCCGATAGATCTCGCCGAACACTTCGCCAGGCGTTCCACGGAGATTGCGCACCATCTGCGTGCGCAACCAGATCAGCGCGGGCTCTGGTAACGTCTGGCGCGCAATGTCGATAGCGGTCGAGAAAAAGGCCGTCTGACGTAACCAGTCTGCAAACTTGTCAAACACATCGCCCCCGTATTGTCGCAAGCTAGACCCGCGCAAATCTGAATTGTTGCGTGCCGCGCTCGGTGGGATCCGGGCTCCGCTCAGTGATGCGAAATCCCTCATGAGCCTGGATGAATGCTTGCTCGGAGATCCAGTTGCGCTCGTATCTGACGAGCTTCTCCTTCGAGGCGAGCGACGACCCTGGACCGTTGTCGCTCAGGTACGATGTCTGAACCTCTCGCCGGGTCTCTTCGCTGATCGGAACGCGGTACCATGCCAACGTTGCCGGCCGAACCGAGCACAGCGCTCTGACGGTTTCCAACGCATCCGGGACGTACTGTATGGCCCCATTCGAGTGGACGAGATCGACACTGCCGAGCCAGTCGGCGGCCTGGTCGATGCGCTCGAAAAACATCAGCCTATCGGTGCCAAGCTCCTTGGCGCGCTGTACCATTGCTGGCGTCTCAACCACCGCCCATCGAATGTCCGGGCATTGCTGGCGCGCCACCTTGTAATGCAGGCCCGCGCCCCCGCCGAAATCCAGAACCGTGTTCATGCCCGCGACCAGCGGCCAGCCGCTGTCCGGGTTGTAGTTGATTGTCTTAAGGAAAATCGTTTCGACCAGTTCCGGGTTCTCGTACCCCTGAACAACCTCTCGCGGCGGCAGCAGCTTACGCTTCACTCGCTGGATGAAGGTCATAATGGGCGGACTCGGCACGCCTTTTGATACGTGTCGAGCGTCTACCACAATCAGAAACATTTGGAAACAATCGTGAGCCGCGCCATCCGTCGCGGCGCGTCCGAGCCTTCACCGGGAAGCACATATCTGTCTGCCCGATTCCGAGACCTTTCCAACGTGACGTTTCGGGTTGATCGCCGCGAATGCAGATCGCGGGTTCAAGACCGAGCGCGCAGTCTACGTGATGACAGTCACATAACGCAGATCATATCTCCCTTAGTCTCCCGGTCACGCAAATACGGGGAGATTTCACATGCGCAAGATCATTCTGGTTGCCGCCATGGTCCTGGCCTCCGCATCTGCCCATGCCGGCGACCGCAGCCTGTCGCTGGCCGCGGCAACGGCCGCTCCGCAAGCCACCACGACCACCGCTCCGACGACGCAAATCAGCGAAGTCGCGCCAGCCACGGAAGCTCCGAAATACGTCGATCGTCCGCCCGCAGTCTCGGCTCCTGCTCCCGCTGTGGCGACGGCTCCTGCCGTGACCGCGACAACGACGACCTCAGCGCCGGCGGCGACAAGCAAGCCCGCCACGAAGACGGCAAAGGCCGCCAAGCCGAAGCACAAGCGCAGCTGGACCGAAGGTCGCATCATCAGCGAGCTGCATCGCCACGGCATCTACTGGTAAGGCCGCGACTCGCTACAAAAGCAAATGGCCGGGCAAGAGCCCGGCCATGCGCGTATTGAGGAAGCGTTTCGGGCTTACTGCGACACCGTCTGCACCACGCTCGTGATCGGACGTGCGCTCGACGTCGGCACCTTCAGGTCCTTCAGCAGCGCTTCGTCATATTCCGGCAGCGTCTGCAGCGTCGCCTTGGCCTTCATCTGCACGACCTTGTATCCGCCAGCCTTCAGCCGCGCGAGCAGCGCCGGCATCGCTTCGCCGGTGTGCTTCTGGAAGTCGTGCATCAGGATGATGCCCTTGCCGAGCTTGTCGAGCTTGGTCATCACGTTGTCGACGATCTTCTCCGGCGTGGCACCCTTCCTGAAGTCGAAGGAGTCGATGTCGGTCGAGAACATCGCGACATTGCGGGTGCCGAAATAGCTCACCATCGCCGGATTGTGCTGAAGCTGCGGGAAGCGGAAGAACGGCGCCGGGGTGGTGCCGAGCGCGAACTTCACCGCGCTGAAGCCCTTCTCGACCTCGTCCTTGACCTGTTGCTCCGTCATCTTCTTGCTGTTCAGGTTGACATGCGACCAGGTGTGCGTGCCGACCGTGTGGCCCTGGGCCAGCACCTGGCGCAGGATTTCGGGATGATAGGTCGCGTGCTTGCCGACCGAGAAGAACAAGCCTTTGGTGCATTCATCTCCGAGCGCCTTCAGCACCGCGGGCGTGTTGACCGGCCACGGACCGTCGTCAAAGGTCAGCACGACCTCCTTGTCGGTGAGGAAGTCGAACTGCTTGAAATGCTCGAAGCCGAAGCCGGGTCCGCCGGTGGTGTCGATCTCGACCACGCGGGCAACGCCCAGCGCGTTCGGATTGGCACATGTCGACCGCTGCTGCACCGGCATGGCCGGAGCGGGCGCAGGTGCCGCTGCCTGAGCAACTGCCGCCGGCCTGGCCGCGATCGCCGCGGTGGTCTCGACGTCATCCTTGGCGGCGAGCTTCGCCTGTGCCGGCAATTGATCGGCGGCACGGGCGGCCGTTGTTTTGGGGGCGCCCTGATCGGCGCGCGCGGAATAATAAAACCAACCGCCGGCGGCGATCACGACCGCCGCAACTACACTGGCCAGCATCAGGCCCAACGCATTACGCATCGCTATTCTTTCCAATTACGCAACCAACCCGGCGGAATCTCCCGCGCGACGAGCCATTAATGCGAAGGAACAGTTAACGTGACACCAACACGCCGGCGTTTGCGCCGGATTTTCAGCGAGGTGCGCCAAAGTGACGGAGGTCACAGAGGGCGGGTCACCCGTGACCGTCATCACAGTGGAAACTGTTTTGCCGGAGCATCGTAGTTCCCATCAACAACGGGCCCCGCTTCCAGCGGCGCCAATGGGAGCTTCAAGTGACCAAGTCTTTCTCTGCCAAATCGCTGACGAGTAAGATCCGCGACACCGGCCTGGCTCTGGGCTTTGCCGCCATCGTCTCGATGGTCTCGACGACCTCGAGCTTCGCCTTCTCGGCCGAGGCGCAGCAGCAGTGCAGCGGCGATGCCTTCCGCCTGTGCTCCTCGGAAATCCCCAACATCCCGAAGATCACGGCGTGCATGATGAAGCATCGTTCCGACCTGAGCGCCGGCTGCCGCGCGGTGATGGACAAGGACCTCGCAAAGGGCGCCTCACGCAAGGTCGCTGACGCCCAGGACAAGCAGTAGGACAACGCGCAACGGCGATCGTTGTTGGCTCCCATCGCGATGTGCCCCCGGCGTCAAGCCGGGGCCACGCGCGCCAGTCCCGCCCGGTAATAAAGCCGTTGCGGCCCCGGGATCGTCGCACTAGCTTCGCCCGCACATCTTTGGGGTAAGAGGCATTACGCGATGACCAGATTTCTTTTCATTGTTTCTTTGATTCTGTGCGCATCGAGCGCCTCAGCGCAACAGCAGCCCGGCCACGATGCCTGCGCGCGCGATGTGACGCGCTTCTGCCGTGCCGTGATGAACAATGGCGATGGCGCCGTGCTCGCTTGTCTCAAGCAGAACCGCACTCGCCTCGGCAAAGCCTGCGACAAGGTGCTGACGGATCACGGGCAGTGATCGTCATTCCGGGGCGCGCCGTTAGGCGAGCCCGGAATCCATTTCTCCACGCTTATGCTGCTTGATGGATTCTCAGGTGCGCAATTGCGCACCATAGCTCGCGCTTCGCGCGCCCCGGAATGACGAGAGACCTACGTGCTGCTCCCCGCCGCGCTCGCGACCACAGGCAGCACCTCGGCGCCGGCACGATCCGGCGTCTCTTCCTTCCAGCGCACCGAGCCGAACGGACGCTCCAGCATGCGGCGGATCCGCACCGGATCGGGGCCGATGTGGAAATCGATCGCCTGCTGATGCAACGCGCGTTCGGACTGCGTCGAGCGGTTGCGCTGGCGCAAATAATCGAGCCAGGTCGGACAGTGGTAGCGCTCGGTCCACAATTCGGGGTCGGCGATGTCGCGCGCGATCGACCAGCCATAGGCGCCGTTGCGCTGCCGGGAGAGCTGCACGTCCTGCATCACATTGTGGAAGGCGCGCGCGTTCTCCTGGGACACCCTGTATTCGATCTCGACCACCAGCGGCCCGCTGCGCGCCGTGAGCGACAGTTTGACTTCCGGATCGGCGAGCACGTCCGCGTCCTCGTTGCGGGCGCCGACGCGCGGCATCGCCAGCCAGATGCCCAGCACCGGCGAGATCAGCATCAGGCTGGCGGCCGTCAGCAGCGCGACCTCGACGCCGGCATAATCGGTGAGATGGCCCCAGCCCCAGGCGCCGATCGCGATGCCGCCGGAAATCGAGGCCTGGAACGCCGCGAGCGAACGGCCCGCGACCCAGCGCGGCGCCGAGAGCTGCACGCCGATGTTGAACAGCGCGACGGCGGCCATCCAGACCGCACCGGCGAGCACCAGCGCCGCTGCCGTCAGCACCGGCTCCGTGCTCACGGCAAGCGCGGCCATCGCGAATGCCATCGAGATGGTGCAGGCGCGGATCGCGGCCTCGCCGCTCATGCGCTTGCGCAATTCATGGATGTTGAGCGCACCGACGACGGCGCCCATGCCGAAGGCACCCAGCATGATGCCGTAGGTCTGCGCGCCGCCATGCAGCAGGTCACGCGCGATCAGCGGCATCAGCGCCATGATGGCGCCGCCGATCAGGCCCATCACCAATGTGCGCAGCAGCACGATCTTGATCGGCGGCGAATTGGTGATGTAGCGGAAGCCCGAGACCATGGCGCGATTGAGCTTCTCCCGCGGCAGGCGCGAGGGCTCGGTGTTGCGCTGCCAGAGCAGCAGCACCACCAGCAGCGGCAGATAGAGGATCGCGTTGCAGGCAAACGCGGCCACCGCGCCGAGCGAGGCGACGATGACGCCGCCGACCGCGGGACCGAAGCTGCGTGCAATATTGTAGCTGATGCCGTTCAGTGCGACTGCTGACGGCAGGGCTTCGGGCGGAACCTGCTCGCTGACCGAGGATTGCCACGCCGGCCCGAACAGCGCATTGCCGCTGCCCACCACGAAGCAGAAGACGAGCAGCGTTTCCGGGGTGATCAGCTTGAGCCAGGCCAGCACCGTCAGCGCAGTCGCGCCGATCAGCGCGATCGCGAGCGAAATCAAGGTCACGATGCGGCGGTCATACATGTCGGCGATGGCGCCGGCCGGCATCGAGATCAGCATGATCGGCAACATCAGCGCGGTCTGCACCAGCGCCACCTTGTCGGCCGATGCCGCCATCTGCGTCATCGCCCAGGCCGCGCCCACGCCCTGGATCAAGAGGCCAAGATTGGAGAGCAGGCTGGCAAGCCAGATGCGCCGGAACACGGTGTACCGCAGGGGTGCGGCGATGCCGTCGCCGGCGAATTTCTGACGGTTCGGCTGCTCGGTCATATCCCCTTCCATATGGGCTGGCAGAAGTGGTCCTGGGTGATTCCGGCAAGTTCAGTGATGCCCGCGAAAGTCCTTCGCTGTCCAGTGGTTAGGCGGCTATAAGCGGTGCAAAGAAGTGGTTTTGCCGAAGAGGAGCATATGAGGCTGTCGCGACGGACGATCCTGCAAGGAGCGGGTAGCTTGCCTTTCGCAATTGCGAGCTTGCGGACGGGCGCGCTGGCGCAATCGGCGCCCATCGCGGCGCAGTTGTCGGAGGTGCCGCCGATCCTGTTCGTCCACGGTAATGGCGAGTACGACGCGCTCTGGATGACGACCTTGTGGCGAATGGAATCCAACAGCGTCGCGCGCGATCGCATGATGGCGATCAACTTCACCGATCCCAATGCGCGGAGCGACGACAAGGTCGAGCAGGCGGGCCGCTCCTCGACCGAGGACCAGCGCCGTGAACTCGCGGCTGCGATCGCGGAATTGAAGCGCCGCACCGGCGGGGCCCGCGTGGCGCTGGTCGGCAGCTCGCGCGGCGGCTACGCCATTCGCAACATCATCACGAACGGCGGGGCCGGCGATGTCAGCCACGCCGTCCTGTGTGGCTCGCCCAATCACGGCGTGTTTGCGACCGACGACCAGCCGAACAACGAATTCAATGGCCGTGGCACATTTCTGCGCGGTCTCAACGAGGGCGAGAGCGAGGTGACGCCGGGTGTTGCCTTCCTTACGCTGCGCAGCGACGGCATGGACAAATATGCCCAAGCCGACGGCCGCTTCCTCGGCAAACCCGGCACGCCGACCGGCGTCACCGTCGAAGGGCCGGAGTTGAAGGGCGCCACCAATCTCGTGCTCGGCGCGCTCGATCATCGCGAGGTGGCGTTCCACCCGCGCGCCTTCCGCGAGATCTACAGATTCATTGCCGGCCGCGAGCCCGCGCGCATCGCGATTGTGCCGGAGCAGAGCGTCAGGTTGAGCGGCCTCGTGACCGGCACGCCAGGCGGCGTGTCGACCAATCGCCCGGTGGCGGGTGCAACCGTCGATGTCTTCCGCGTCGACCCTGATACCGGGGAGCGCAAAGGCGGCGCGGTACACAGCGCGATGACCGGCGCCGACGGCCGCTGGGGTCCGGCGCAGGTCGAGCCTTCCTGGTTCCTCGAATTCGTCCTGACATCGCCGGACGCGCCGACGACGCACATCTACCGCTCGCCCTTCCCGCGCTCGTCCGATGTCGTGCATCTGCGTGCCGCGCGCCCGCTCGGGCCGGCGGACAAGGATGCCGGCGCCGTCGTGATCATGTCACGCCCGCGCGGCTATTTCGGCCTGCCGCGGGACGTGGTGCTGCTCGACGGCAAGGAGCCGGCCGACGTCAAGCCGGGTGTGCCCACGGATTCGGCAGCAACCTTGCGGCTCCCGGCCGCGGAGGCCGGGCGTAACATCGTGGCCCAGTTCGGCGAAGAACGGATTGTGGCGCGCGCCTGGCCCGCCTCCGAGAACAGGATTGCGATTGCCGAGCTGACTTACTAGCTATTGGCTTGGGTCATATCTGCGGGAGAGAGCCATGAACATCGCCAGTGTGCGTCGGCCCATCATCCCTCCGACCCCGCCGCGTGCGCCCGACGACATGTCGTTTTTCGGCCGGGTCGCGGTCCTCAAGCAGAACATGATCGCAACCTGGGGGCAGCGTGCCTACGAAGAAGAGGTCATCAAGGGCCGCTTTTTCCTCCACAACAGTTTCATCCTGAATCAGCCGGATGCAATCCGGCATGTCCTGCTCAACAACTATGAGAATTACACACGCACGCCGGCGGGTATCCGCATGCTGCGTCCGGTGCTCGGCGAAGGACTTCTGATCGCGGAAGGCCACGCCTGGACGCATCAGCGCCGTACACTCGCGCCGGCCTTCACGCCGCGTGCGACTGCAAATCTCGTCCCGCACATGACTGCGGTGCTCGACGAGACCATCACAAAGCTCGATGCGCGAACAAGCGAGCCGGTCGATCTGCGCGAGGCGATGCAGCGTATGACGCTGGAGATCGCCGGGCGCACGATGTTCTCGTTCGGCATGGACCGTCACGGCCCGACCTTGCGCAACTTCGTCATGGAATACGGCGCGCGGCTGGGACGGCCGTATTTCCTCGACATGCTGCTGCCGGTGTCCTGGCCGACCCCGATGGATTTTGCCCGCGCGCGTTTCCGCAAACGCTGGACCGAATTCGTCGCGATGCTGATCGCCGAGCGGCGCACGATGGGCAAGAAGGACGGCGCACCGCCGCGCGACCTGTTCGATCTCATGGACGCGGCGCGCGACCCTGAGACCGGCAAAGGCTTTTCCGATGAGCAGCTCGTCGACGAGGTCGCGACCATGATCCTGGCGGGTCACGAGACCACGGCGACGGCGCTGTTCTGGGCGCTCTATCTGCTCGCGCTCGATCCGGAGACGCAGGAGGAAGTTGCCTCCGAGGCGCACGGCGAGCATCTCGACAGCATGGCCGACATCGATCGCCAGAAGTTCACCCGCGCGGTGATCGAGGAGACCATGCGGCTCTATCCGCCGGCCTTCCTGATCGCACGTGCCGCGCGCGAGAAGGACAATGCAGCCGGCGTCGAGATCGGCAAGGGCGACATCATCATGATCGCGCCCTGGCTGCTGCATCGGCATGAGAAGCTGTGGGATCAGCCGGACGCCTTCATTCCAAAACGCTTCATGTCGAAGGAGGCGCCCGACCGTTTCGCTTACCTGCCGTTCGGCGCGGGTCCGCGCGTCTGCATCGGCGCGCCGTTCGCGCAAGCCGAATCCGTGCTGGCGCTGGCCCGGTTGATCGGCGCGTTCCGCATTGAGCTTGCCGACAGGGTTCCGGTGATCCCGCTCGGCGTCGTGACGACCCAGCCGGACCACTCACCCTTGTTCCGCATCACGCGTCGGTGACAGACCTTCGTCTGCCCGATGGCGCGATCCACCCCAGATAGAGCCTCCGCCATGAGCGACATCCAGGCCCAGTTTTCCGTTTTGAAGCAGACCGCCGATGCCAAGGTGGTCGATGCGATTGCGCGTCTCATCGAGAACGGCGAGGATCACGAGCTCAACCGCGTCAATGTCCTCGATTTCTCCAGGCAGCATGGCCTCGACGAAGAGCACACGATCTCCACCTTCCTGCATTCGGCGCGGCTCGGACTGTTCGATCTCGGCTGGAACGTGCTCTGTCCGGGCTGCGGCGGCGTGCTGGGCGCCCATTCGACGCTGAAGGCGCTCAAGCCGGACGATTATCACTGCGCGCTCTGCGCCTGCGGCTACAAGGCGTCGGTCGATGATCAGGTCGAGGTCTCCTTCACCGTGAATCCGCGCGTGCGGCGCATCGCAGCGCACGATCCCGATACGCTTCCGGTGTGGGAATATTTCAAGCAGGTGTTCTGGAGTTCCGGCGTCGACTTCAATAAGGAATCCTTCGCGACGCTCGCCAACGAGGTGACGCTCGATACGCTCGAGCTCCCTGCCGGCGAGAAAGCGACCATGTCGCTGCAACTGCCGGGCGACTTCATCATCATCTTCGAGCCGGTGACGCACGCCGCCCATTTCATCGACGTCCAGGGCGAGCCGACCAAGGAGCGCCAGCAGTTCGCGATCATGTACAACAAGGTGCAGGCTCCGACGGGGACGACGACCATGCGGCCGGGGCCGCTGCGGCTGTCGCTGGAGAACCAGGCCGGCGTGCGCGTGTTGCCGTCGGTGTTCATCGCGGCAGAGGCACTCCATCATCTCATCGGCAAGCGCAAGCCGTTCCTCACCGCCAAGCGCATGCTGTCGAACCAGACGTTTCGCGATGTCTTCAAGGCGGACAATCTCAGCCTCGACCAGCGGCTCCAGATCACGTCGCTGACATTCCTGTTCACCGATTTGAAGGGCTCGACCGCGCTCTACGAGCGCGTCGGCGATCTCGCCGCCTTCGATCTCGTGCGCGCGCATTTCCATGCGCTGCTCGAGATCATCTCCTCCGAGAAGGGCGCGGTGGTGAAGACGATCGGCGACGCCGTGATGGCGACCTTCGTTCGCCCCGAGCACGCCATCGTCGCGGGCCTGCGGATGCGGGCCGCGATGGACGAGCTCAACAGGCAGCGCGGCACCGACGATCTCATCGTCAAGATCGGCATCCATGAAGGCCCGTGTCTTGCGGTGATGCTCAACGAACGCCAGGATTATTTCGGCCAGACCGTCAACATCGCCGCTCGCGTTCAGAGCCTGTCGACGGCGCAGGAGATCCACATCACGGGCCCCGTGCTCGATGCGCCCGCAGTCGCCGAGGTGCTCGAGCAGCGCGCGATCAAGCCGATCCAGAAGCAGGCGGCCCTGCGCGGCATCGCCGACAAGATGGTGGTGTACGAGATACCGTGAGGACGGCACTCTCGATCATTGCGAGCTCAGCGAGCATCCGGAGTCTTTCCAGTGAGGCAGTCTGGATTGCTTCGCTGCGCTCGCAATGACGATGTGGAGACAGCTGCGTGCCACACGCTCTGTCGTCATGCCCGGGCTAGTCTCCGGCATCCACGTCTTTCTTCGCAGTGGCGCGTGGATGGCCGGGACTAGCCCGGCCATGACAGCAACCAGCTCGTCCAGATTGCCGAAAGGTAATGCCCGCGCGGAGCTGACGCACGTTGCGGCGGTTGGGTTTCCCGCTCATATAATGCTGGTGACGGCCGCACCCCCGCGGCTTCATTGTTTTCGGTAGGATCCTATGCTCGACGGCCTGCGCCAATTCATCGCCGACATTGTTGCCCCTCAGGCGCAGGACCGCGCATTCGGCGATGGCGATTACCGGCTTGCGGCCACCGCGCTGCTGGTTCACGTGGTCTCGCTGGACGGTCAGCCGACGGCGACCGAGCAGCGCAAGCTGCACAGCCTGATCGAAAGCCATTTCGGACTGGATCGCGGTACCGCCGATCGCCTGATCGAGGACGCCACCCAGGTCGAGGGCGAGGCCGTCGACCTCTATCACTTCACCAGTGTCATCATGCGCTCGCTCGACGAAGAGGGCCGCAAGCGCATCGTCCAGATGATGTGGGAGCTGGTCTATGCCGATGGCCAGGTGTCCGAGTTCGAGGACAACGTCGTCTGGCGCGCCTCCGACCTGCTCGGGATCGCGCAGCGCGACCGGATCGACCTCAAGCATGCGGTCGCAAACCGCGCCGGTGGTCAGGTCAAGGACGGCGCCGTCGGGGGTTGAGCCGACTGGACGCGGTATTATCGGCGGTTGTGCTGACCACATGACGAAACTTTAATATACCCTCGTCGACCACCCCCGGCCCCGGATTTCCCCGTAAAATCCGTGGTTTTCCTGCTTCCCTGTTGCCCGCTCAAGCAGCCATGCTGCCGGTGACGCTTGCCTGTCGCGCTCGGCCTATGCTCTCGTTCCGCCATTGCGGGGCCAAAAAACTTCAATTCAAGAGACTTCGATCGTGACTGAGCGGGTAACGTTGATCACCGGTGCCTCGGCGGGCATCGGCACGGAGCTGGCGCGTGTGTTCGCCGCCAACGGGCATCGCCTCGCGCTGACGGCGCGACGCGCGGACCGGCTGGAGGCGCTTGCGAACGAGCTCGCCGCCAAGGGCGGCAAGAAGCCGATCGTGATCGCCTGCGACCTGCAGGAGGCAGATGCGGGCGAGAAGATCGCCGCCGCGCTCGCCGCCGAAGGCGTCGAGCTCGACCATCTCGTCAACAATGCCGGCTTCGGCGTGTTCGGCGATGCGATCGAGCGCGACCGCGTCGAGCAGGTCGGCATCGTCGATGTCAACGTCCGGGCTCTGACGGATCTGTCGCTGCGCTTTGCCGATCAGCTGATCAGGAACAAGGGCGGTCTTCTCAATGTCGGATCGGTCGCGGGCTTTCTGCCCGGCCCCGGCATGGCCGTGTACTACGCGTCCAAGGCCTATGTGATTTCCCTCACCGAGGCCTTGCGGGCAGAGCTCGCGCCGCGCGGCGTTCGCGTCACCGTACTTTGCCCGGGTCCGGTGCCCACCGAATTCCAGGCGCGCGCCGGCGTCGGGTCGGGGCATGATACGGCCCTTCTCAACGTGCCTGCTGCCGTTGTCGCGCAACAAGCCTATCGTGGCCTGATGGCCAACAAACGGGCAGTGCTGCCTGGTCTCGGCATCAAGATCGTGCCGTTCGCGCTGCGTTTCTTCCCGCGCGGCTTCATCTTGTCCGCCACCAGCCGGTTCCAGAGGCAGAGGCACTGATTTCTTGTTTTGACACGTTTTCTTTATGCGAGCCGGTATCCACTTCGCTCGAAGACGCTTTGAAGAAAGCTCAAAGCTCCGTAGTGGCCCGGAGCTTGCTTCAATATCGGGACGTGTGTGCGCGAACTCACACGATGTTAACTACCGCTTAGCTATGCTGGCGGTCTGAACCGATAGCACTCGCAGAGGCCATGTCGTTCCGGACGGACAGGTTTGGTGGCGCAGAATTGGTGCCCTTCCCAAGAAGGACGCCGAGCTCCGCCGCCTCCGAAGCCCGGTTGCCGATTCTGATCATCCTGCATCAGGAATCCTCGACACCCGGCCGCGTCGGCAATGCGCTGCGCGCGCTCGGCCATCGCCTCGACATTCGCCGGCCGCGCTTCGGCGATCCCCTGCCCGACACGCTCGATCAGCATGCCGGCGCGGTTTTCTTCGGCGGTCCGATGAGCGCCAACGACCCCGACGACTACATCCGCCGCGAGATCGACTGGATCGAAATTCCGCTCCGCGAACAGCGACCGTTCCTCGGCATCTGCCTCGGCGCGCAGATGCTGGCGATGCAGTTGGGGGCCCGCGTCGCACCGCATGCGGAGGCGCTGACCCAGATCGGCTACTATCCGATCCGCCCGACCGCCGCGGGCCACGCGCTCTGCCCGAATTGGCCGGCGCAGGTCTATCACTGGCATCGCGAAGGATTTGAATTGCCCGTCGGCACTGAGCTGCTTGCGGAAGGCGATGATTTTCCGATCCAGGCGTTCCGCACCGGCAACGCTTTCGGGGTGCAGTTTCATCCTGACGTGACCTGCGCGATGATGCATTGCTGGACCACGCGCGGCTATGACGGCCTCGGCGCGCCCGGCGCGCGCGAGCGGCATCATCATTTCGCGGACCGTGCCGTCTACGACGTTGCGGAACGGGCCTGGCTCGATCATTTCATCGACGGCTGGCTGGCGCGCCGGCAGGTGCTGGCACAAGCCGCCGAGTGATCGCGCCTTCGCGCAGGTGCTTCGCCTAAGTCCTTGGCGCAAGCCCTCGCCTGATCCCTGGATATGCTAGGCTCGTTCCTAACGAGCGCGCGCGAACGCGTGCCGCCAGCAAAGGGAGAGCGCCGTGGCCTACGAACACATTCTCTATGAGGTGAGCGACAAGGTCGCGACCATCACGCTCAATCGCCCTGATCGCATGAATGCGTGGACGCCGACGATGGAGCGCGACGTGCGTCATGCGATGGAAGCATCGAGCGCCGATGACAATGTCCGCGTCATCGTGCTCACCGGCGCGGGCCGCGCCTTCTGCGCCGGCGCCGACATGGATGCGCTGAAGGGGCTCGACCCCAACGACGTCAGGCGTGCCTCGAATCTGCCGCCCTTCGACATGAATCGCCGGCCGGACTGGCAGACGCGTTACGGCTTCTATCCGTCGATTGGAAAGCCCGTCATCGCCATGCTCAACGGCGCGACCGCCGGCATCGGCCTCGTCCACGCGCTTTATTGCGACCTGCGCTTTGCCGCCGACAATACCGTCTTCACCACGGCCTTCGCGCGGCGTGGCCTGATCGCGGAGCACGGCATCAGCTGGATGCTGCCGCGCATCGTCGGCCACGCCAACGCGATGGATTTGCTGCTCTCGGCCCGGCGCGTGTCGAGCGAGGAGGCGCTGCGGATCGGCCTGGTGAACCGGCTATGCGCGCCTGAAAAGCTCCGTGAGGAGACCTACGCCTATGCGCGCGACCTCGCCGATTTCGTATCGCCGAGCGCGATGGCCGTGATCAAGCGGCAACTCTACGAGGTGCCGTTCCAGACGCTGGCGGAGGCGACGATCGAGGCCAACCGCGAGATGATGGTTGCGCTGAACGGCAGCGATTTCCGGGAGGGGGTCGCGAGTTTCATGGAGAAGCGGCCGCCAAGGTTTACGGGGAAGTAGGGGGGAGCTTCGAACAGTCCGTCTACGCCCTGCGGGCTTCGCCGGACACCACGCTTCGCCCTTCAGGCTCCTCGTGGCTGCGCCACGCGTAGCCCGAAGGGCGAAGCGTGGTGGAGCCAGGCGGGATCGAACCGCCGACCTCGTCATTGCGAACGACGCGCTCTCCCAGCTGAGCTATGGCCCCGTTTGGCGGACGCTCTGGTGAATGCGGCCGACAACCGGGCGCCATTTAAGTCCCCGGCAAGGTCAAGTCAAGGACGGGTGTGACCCGGTTTTAACCATCCCGGCACCGACTTCCCTTGTTTGGGCCGGAGGGAACCGATATCTAGCAAAAAGCGTCAATCCCCACCCAAAGCCAGAGTCTTCAAAAGCCATGCGTGCCGTTCTCGACATCGTCATCATCGTGCTCGACCTCTACGTCTGGCTGCTGATCGCCTCCGCGATCCTGTCCTGGCTGATCGCTTTCAACGTTGTGAACACCCGCAACCAGTTCGTTTCGGCGGTGGCGGAGTTCCTGTACCGGATCACCGAGCCGGTGCTGGCACCGATTCGCAATTTCCTGCCTAGCCTCGGCGGCCTCGATATCTCGCCGATCATCCTGATCCTGCTCATCATGTTCATCGAGCGGGTGATCCTGTATTACATCTACCCGAACGTGATCTAAGCAGGCGGGAGCGCCTTGGTTGCGAAAGAGGCCTTCAAGGAACCCTGGCGCTATTCGGCCGCGGGAATCAGCATCGCGCTGCGGGTGACGCCGCGCGGCGGCCGCGACGACATCGACGGGATCGAGCAATTGGCCGATGGCCGCAGCGTGCTCAAGGTGCGGGTGCGCGCGATCGCCGATGGCGGCGAGGCCAACAAGGCCGTTCTGGTGCTATTGGCGAAATCGCTCGGCGTCCCCAAGGCCAGTGTAAAGCTGCTATCCGGTGCCACCTCGCGGCTGAAGCAGATCGCGGTCGACGGCGATCCGGCGCGGCTCGGCGAAGCCCTGCGCAGGCTCGCCCTAGCCAAATCGGCAGACGCCAAATCGACAGACCAAGGGAACTGACATGACGGCCAAGATCATCGATGGAAAAGTCATCGCTGCGGAACTCCGCGCGCGCGTCGCTGATGAGGTTGCCCGCGTCAAGCGCGAGCACAATCTGGTGCCGGGCCTCGCAGTGGTTCTGGTCGGCAATGACCCCGCCAGCGAGGTCTATGTGCGCTCGAAGCACACCCAGACCCAGGCGGCCGGCATGGCCTCGTTCGAGCACAAGCTGCCGGTCGACGTGTCGCAGGCCGATCTGCTGGCCGTCGTCGCCAAGCTCAACCGCGATCCGGCCGTGCACGGCATTCTGGTGCAGCTGCCGCTGCCGAAGGGCCTGAACACCGAGGCCGTCATCAACGCCATCGATCCCCGCAAGGATGTCGACGGCCTGCATCCGAACAATGCCGGCCGGCTCGCCGGCGGCTTTGAAGCGCTGTCGCCTTGCACGCCGCTCGGCTCGATCATCCTGACCAAGAGCGTCCACGCCTCGCTCGAAGGCATGAATGCCATCGTGATCGGCCGCTCCAATCTGGTCGGCCGTCCGCTGGTGCAATTGCTGCTCAACGAGAATGCCACGGTGACCATCGCGCATTCGCGCTCGCGCGATCTGCCCGGGCTCGTGAAGCGCGCCGACCTGGTCTATGCCGCGGTCGGCAAGCCCGAGATGGTGCGCGGCGACTGGCTCAAGCCGGGCGCGACCGTGATCGATATCGGCATCAACCGCATCCCGAAGGACGACGGCAAGACGCGCCTCGTCGGCGATGTCGCCTATCAGGAAGCACTCGCCGTTGCCGGCGCGATCACGCCGGTGCCGGGTGGCGTTGGCCAGATGACGGTTGCCTGCCTGCTGGTGAATACGCTGCGCGCGGCTTGCGCGATCGCGGGGCTGCCGAAGCCGGCGGTTTAACTCTAGGTCTCGCGCCCCGGACGCAGCGCATCACTTCGTGATGCACCGCGTCCGGGACACGCAATCTCACGCCTTCTTTTTCTTCTCGCGCTCGATGCCTTCGAGGATCAGCTTCTGCGCGTCTTCCGGGCCGCCCCAGCGTAGAATCTTCACCCACTTGCCCTTCTCGAGATCCTTGTAGTGCTCGAAGAAGTGCTGGATCTGCTGCAGCGTGATGTCGGGCAGGTCGGAGTACGACTTCACCTTGTCGTAGCGCTGCGTCAGCTTCGACGACGGCACCGCGAGAATCTTCTCGTCGCCGCCGGCTTCGTCTTCCATGAACAGCACGCCGACCGGGCGCACGCTCATGACGGCGCCGGGGATGATGGCGCGGGTGTTGATGATCAGCACGTCGCAGGGATCGCCGTCATCGGACAGCGTGTGCGGGATGAAGCCGTAGTTACCGGGGTAACGCATCGGCGTGTAGAGGAAGCGGTCGACAACGAGCGTGCCGGCTTCCTTGTCCATCTCGTATTTGATCGGTTCGCCGCCCACGGGGACTTCGATGATGACGTTGACGTCGTGGGGTACGTTTTTTCCGATCGAGACCGCATCGATACGCATTCAAGGCTCCGTTGTTGCCGAGGTTAAATCGCGCCCGGCAGCGATTTTGGCGCTGTCATACGCGGGCTTGGCCCGCCAATCCATCGTGTTTTTGTGAAATAATGAATCCAGCGACTACCGGCTCAAAAGGCAACGGTATCGACGGATGGAAACGCTGCCGGCTAGACTTTCAGCAGCTCAATTGGTCCAAGCGAAGGCAACCTTGTCGAGCGACTTCGGCCCGAAACGCTCGGAGGAGCGCGCCACCATGCGGCCGCCCAAGGCGCGATAGAACTCTGTTGCCGGATCGTTGTCCGAGAGCGCCCACACCACCATGCTCTTCAGGCCGCTCTGCATCAGGTCGCGGCGGGCAGCCGTGAACAGGCGGCGGCCGAAGCCGAGGCCCTGGAATTCCGGACGCAGATAGAGCTCGTAGATCTCGCCGTCGAAGTGCAGGCTGCGGGCGCGGTTGCGGCCGTAATTGGCATAGCCGGCGATCTTGTCGCCGAACACGAGCACGCTGACGCGGCTGCCTTTGCGAATCGCACTGTCCCACCACTGCGGACCGCGGCGGTTGATCAGCTTTTCCAGTTCGCCGCCGGGAATGATGCCCTGATAGGCGGAGCGCCAGGCTTCGTCATGGGTGGACGCCACCGCAGTTGCATCTGCAGCTTTGGCCGGCCGGACCTCGATCAGGGTTGTGCTCATGGACACGATCAAACCAAGTCGCCGCGCCGGCGGCAAGACCTATCGTTAATTATCGGTTAACGTGTGGATTTTGTGCATCAGTATTTTAACCATGTTGTACCGAAAGAAGACAAGACGCCATTTCGAACGGCACCGGCGTGCCATTGCCGGTGCAAAACTGCCCTGCGGCAACCAATGAACCGCGATGGCAACGCAAAAAGTCCGCCGAAAATGATTCGTTCCTGCAGATCTGTCGCTGTCCGTGTTCGCCTGCGGCGATTCATGCGCCTCTTCAACATCTTCGCCCTCCTGCCTCTGCTGCCCTTGCTGCTGGCGTCGCCTCTGTGCGCACAGGTCACGTTTGGGTCATCGGGAGAGGAGGGCGAGCCGTTTCGCCGGCAACAATGGCGCGTGCCATCGCCGGATACCGACATTGCCGCGCATGCGCTGCTGTTTCGTCCCGTCGGCGCCGGCCCGTTCCGGCTTGCGGTCATCGCACATGCCTCAACGCAGAATGTGCTGCGTCGGGCGCAAATGCCGCAGCCTGAATACCGCGCGCTGGTCGCGTTTCTCGTCGCACGCGGCTTCGCCGTGCTGGTGCCGGAGCGGCTCGGCCATGGAGCGACCGGCGGCCGCTATGTCGAGGACCAGGGCGGCTGCGACGAGGCGGATTACGCGCGTTCAGGTCGCACGACGGCCGCCGAAATTTCGCTCGCGCTGGATTTTTTGCGAAAGCAGGATTTTGTTCGTCAAGACACGGCGGTCGTGCTCGGCCATTCCGCCGGCGGTTGGGGGGCGTTGGCGCTCGCGAACGCCGATCCGAACGCGATCTCCGCGATCATTGCGCTTGCGCCGGGGCGCGGTGGCCACGCCAATGATGAACCGAACCGGATCTGCGCGCCGCAGACGCTTCTCGCCGCGGCGGTCGAGTTCGGAAAGGCGGCGCGCATTCCCGTCACATGGCTCGTGGCGACCAATGACAGCTATTTCGCGCCGGCGTTCTCGCGGCAATTGGCCGATGCGTTTCGCGGCGGAGGCGGCAAGGTGGACTTCCGCACCTTGCCGGCCGTCGGCAGCGAGGGACATTGGATGATCGAGAGCGAAGCCGGCGTCAAAGCCGCCAGCCGCGAACTCGGGCTTGCGCTGAACCAGTCCAAACCGGCGGCGGCCAAGAAGCCATGACGCTGTATCTCCTGGTCAAATACCTCCATGTGCTGGGCGCCATCGTCATTCTCGGCACCGGCACCGGCATCGCCTTCTTCATGCTGATGGCGCATCGCACGAACGACGCCGAATTCATCGCGCGCACCGCTTCGGTGGTGGTGATTGCGGACGCGATCTTCACGCTGTCGGCCGTGATCCTGCAGCCGGTGACGGGCGGCCTGCTGATGATGCTTTCGGCCATGCCGATCACGGAACGCTGGCTGCTGGCCTCGCTTGGGCTCTACGTCTTTGCGGGCCTGTTCTGGGTCCCCGTCGTCTTCATGCAGATCGAGATGCGCGATCTCGCGCGCAAGGCGGCCGAGCACCGCCGCGCTCTGCCTGAACGCTACTACGTGCTCTACCGCCGCTGGTTCGCGTTCGGTTTCCCCGGCTTCGGCGCGACGATGTTGATCCTGTGGCTGATGATCGCGAAACCGTTTTGAGAGATGCGATGACCCAGCGAACCGTTTTGGTGCTCGGCGCCTCCGGCCTGATCGGGCGCTTCGTCACCGACGATCTGCGCGTGCGGGGATTTCGCGTGGTCGGCGTTGCACGCAGCCTGTCGCCCGCACAGAAGATGAGCGCGCTGGACATCGAGCAGCCGATCCTGTCGCTCGATGCAGCCGCGCTGATGCGCCTCTTCAGCGAGCACGCCGTCGACGTCGTCGTGAACTGTCTCGGCGTGCTGCAGGACGGTCCCGGCAGCGACACGAGCGCGGTGCATCGCGATTTCGTCGCGCGTCTGCTTCAGGCGATCGCCGACAGCGGCCGCGCGATCCGGCTGGTGCACATCTCGATCCCCGGGACCGCGGAGGCGGATCGCACCGCCTTCGCGACGACCAAGCGCGAGGCCGAACGCCTGATTGCGGCCTCCGGCATTCCCCACGCGATTCTGCGGCCCGGCTTCGTCGTCGCTCCGTCAGCCTATGGCGGCAGCGCCATGCTGCGTGCGCTCGCCGCCTTCCCGCTCGACCTGCCGCAGAAGGCGATGTCGACGCCATTCCAGTCCGTCGCAGTCGACGACATTTCGGCCACCATCGCCTGGCTTGCCGCGCGCGATATCGACGACGCCTCAGTCAAAGCCGTGACGTGGGACCTGATGCAGGCCGAGGCAGTCACCATGGCTGGCGTCATCAAACAGTTCCGCCACGCCTTCGGCACGGCCGGCTGGCCGCGCCTCGTGATGCCATCCATCATGCTCGATCTCGGCGCGAAGATCGGCGATCTCGCCAATTATCTCGGCTGGATGCCGCCGATGCGTTCCACCGCCATCGCCGAGCTGCGCCGCGGCGTGACCGGCGATCCCTCGCCGTGGGTCGCCGCCACGGGCATCGCGCCGAAGACGTTGGCTGATGCGATCGGGCGCCATCCCGCCACCATCCAGGACAAATGGTTCGCGCGGCTGTTCCTGATCAAGGCGCTGATTTTCGCCAGCCTGGTCGCGTTCTGGTTCGTCTCCGGCCTCATCGCACTGTTCGTCTCCTACCGCGCCGCCGCCGGAATTTTGAGTGCGCACAACTTCCCGTCCGCGCTGGTCGATCCAATCACCATCGGCACCAGCCTGATGGACATGAGCATCGGCATGCTGATCGCCTTCCGCCGCACCGCGCCGATCGGGCTTATTGCAGGCATCATTGCCTCGCTCGGCTATATGCTCGGCGCAGCGATCCTGACGCCAGATCTCTGGATCGAGCCGCTCGGCGCGCTGGTGAAGACCGGGCCTGCGATCGTGCTAATGCTGGTAGCATTGCTCATGCTGGATAACCGCTGATGCCCAAATGGCCCGACGACGACGTGATCCTGTTCGACGGCGTCTGCATCTTCTGCTCGCGCTGGGTCCGCTTCGTGGCCGCGCGCGACACGGCGAAGCGGTTTCGCTTCACGCCGATCCAGTCGGATTATGGGGCGCGGCTTGCACGTACGTTTGGCATCGATCCGGACGATCCCGACACCAATGCCGTGGTCCATGACGGCGAGGTCTTTATGAAGTCCGACGCCGCGCTGACCGTGCTGTCGCATCTACCGGGATGGAGTTGGGTGCGCGCGTTGTTCGCCGTGCCAAAGCCGCTGCGGGACCCCGTCTACAGCCTCATCGCGCGCAACCGCTATCGCATCTTCGGGAAGTATGACGCCTGCTTTGTACCCGATGCCGATTTGCGGGCGCGGGTGATCGAGTAGCTTCTCTCGTCATTGCGAGGAGCTAAGCGATGAAGCAATCCAGACTGCCTCCACGGAAAGATTCTGGATTGCTTCGCTGCGCTCGCAATGACGGAGTTTGCGGTTTACGGCTTGCCTGAAGCCGCCAGCACTTCGTCTGCCGCGCGCTCCCCGCTGTCCCTGGCGCCATGCGCCGTCGTGAAGAAGCTTGGTGACGTCGCTTCGCCCGCGAAGAACAGCCGTCCATCCACCGGTGCTGCGAGCACTGCGCGGTCTCCAGCGTGCCCCGGCAGTGCGTGTGAATACGATCCTCTCGCGAAGGGGTCGTGCGCCCAGCGCGACTCGTACAGCGGCTTCAGCTTGCGCCTGATGTCGTTGCCGAGAAAGCCTGCGATCTCGTCGATGCTGTGCGCGGCGATGGCGCCGTCGCCGGCGTCTTCCAGCCCGCGAGCAAAGCTGCCGCCGAAAAAGCCTTCGATGCAGGGCTGGCCGAACGGGCGGATGTGGTAGGTGCCCATCTCGGTGCGCATGGTGGCGCCGCGCAGATTGCCCTCTTTCGGGAAGGCCTCTGCATCGTCGAGCGCCAGCGTCACCTTGTCGTCGACGCCGAGCGGCAGGCCGGCCGCCGCATCGACCTTGGCGGGCAGCGGCGGTGTGAAGCGGATCGCCTCATCGGCGATGAGATTGGTCGGAACGGTGACGATCGCCTTGTCGGCGGTCAGCGTACCCTGCGACGTCTCGATGCGGAGGCGCTGGCCGGAATGATCGATCAGCGTGACATTGCAGCCCAGGGCCACCGGGCAGGGGGCGCCATAGGCCGTGATCAATGCGCCATAGCCACGGCGGACGCGCCAGTTGAGGTCGCTGTCCTCATAGGCGTCCCAATCCAGTGTCGACATGTCCTTCAGTTCGCACCCGTTGATGTAGGTCGAGACCGCGTCGATCATGGGATTCCAGCGATTGCCCGGATCGAGGCTCAGGCTCGCGGGTTCGTCCTTGCCCTTTTGCGCGGCCTGCCACAGCCGTTCGTAGAATGCGTCCATCGCGCGCATGAAATCGTCGCGCAGACCTTGTGGAAACGCGTTGCCGAAGGCGCGCTCGCGCCAGGGCGGCAGGTCCTTGTTGACCTCGAAGCCGAGCTGCTTGGCGATTTTGACGAAGGAATTCTTGTCGGCCGAGTGCAGCCAGCCGCAGCCGACGTCGAAGGTCACCTCAGGCGAGGCCTGCACGGTCCAGGCGCGTCCGCCGATCCGGTCGCGCGCCTCCAGCACGATCACGGAGAGGCCGGAGCCAGCCAGCGCATGCGCCGCGCCGAGGCCGGCTGCGCCGGCGCCGATGATCGCGACGTTGACGGAGGAGGGCAGGGAAGTCATGAGCGGGCTCTAGCACGTTCGCGAAGAGCGCTGAAGCCGCCACGCGCACAGCTGTCATCACCCGCGAAGGCGGGTGATCCAGTATCCCAGAGGCAGATATTATGGAGCCGAGAAGCTGCGGCGTACTGGATGCCCCGCCTTCGCGGGGCATGATAGTGAGCAAGAGCGTAGCTTACGCCACCGCTTCCTTGGACTTTTCCGCGCGCTTGCGCTCGTTCGGGTCGAGATGCTTCTTGCGCAGGCGGATCGACTTCGGGGTGACCTCGACGAGCTCGTCGTCCTCGATATAGGCGAGCGCCTTTTCCAGCGTCATGCGGATCGGCGGGGTCAGGCGCACCGCTTCGTCCTTCGACGTCGTGCGGATGTTGGTGAGCTGCTTGCCCTTGAGCACGTTGATCTCGAGATCGTTGTCGCGGGTGTGCTCGCCGACGATCATGCCCTTGTAGACCTTCCAGCCCGGCTCGATCATCATCGGGCCGCGATCCTCCAGCTTGAACATCGCGTAGGCCACCGCGTCGCCCTGGTCGTTGGAGATCAAGACGCCGTTGCGGCGGCCCTGGATCTCGCCCTTGTACGGGGCATAGCCGTGGAACAGGCGGTTCATGATCGCTGTGCCGCGGGTGTCGGTGAGCAGTTCGCCCTGATAGCCGATCAGGCCGCGGGTCGGCGCGTAGAACACCAGGCGCTGGCGGTTACCGCCCGAGGGCTTCATCTCGATCAGCTCGGACTTGCGCTCGCTCATCTTCTGCACGACGACGCCGGAATGCTCCTCGTCGACGTCGATCACGACTTCCTCGATCGGCTCCATGGTGGCGCCGGTCGCTTCATCCTTCTGGAACACGACGCGCGGGCGCGACACCGAGAGCTCAAAGCCTTCGCGGCGCATGGTCTCGATCAGGATCGCGAGCTGCAATTCGCCGCGGCCGGACACTTCCATCGCATCCTTGTCGGCGGCCTCGACGACGCGCAGCGCGACGTTGCCTTCGGCCTCGCGCAGCAGACGGTCGCGGATCATCCGGCTCGTCACCTTGTCGCCTTCAGTGCCGGCGAGCGGGGAGTTGTTGACGATGAACGACATCGACACGGTCGGCGGGTCGATCGGCTGCGCCGGCAGCGGCACCTCGACGGTCGGATCGCAGAAGGTGTCGGCGACGGTGCCCTTGGTCAGGCCGGCAATGGCGACGATGTCGCCGGCTTCGGCTTCATCGAGCGGCGTGCGCTCGAGACCACGGAATGCCAGGATCTTGGTGATGCGCCCGGACTCGACCAGCTTGCCGTCGGCATGCAGCACCTTGACCTGCTGGTTCGGCTTGAGCACGCCGGACGAGATGCGGCCGGTGATGATGCGGCCGAGATAGGGGTTGGCCTCCAGGATGGTACCGATCATCCGGAACGGCCCTTCCTCGACCGTCGGCGGCGCGACGTGGCGCAGGATCAGGTCGAACAGCGGCTCCATGCCCTTGTCCTGCGGACCTTCGGGGCTTTCGGCCATCCAGCCCTGCTTGGCCGACCCGTACAGGATCGGGAAGTCGAGCTGCTCCTCGCTGGCGTCGAGCGCCGCGAACAGGTCGAACACCTCGTTGATGACTTCGGTCGGGCGCGCGTCGGGGCGGTCGACCTTGTTGATGACGACGATCGGCTTGAGGCCGACCTTGAGCGCCTTGGAGACCACGAATTTGGTCTGCGGCAGCGGGCCTTCGGCGGCGTCGACCAGCACCAGGGCCCCGTCCACCATGTTCAGGATGCGCTCGACCTCACCACCGAAATCGGCATGGCCGGGGGTATCGACGATGTTGACGCGGGTGTCCTTCCACTGCACCGAGGCCGCCTTGGCCAGGATGGTGATGCCGCGCTCACGCTCCAGATCGTTGGAGTCCATGGCGCGATCCGTCACCTTCTGGTTCTCGCGGAACGTACCGGATTGCTGGAGGAGTTTGTCGACCAGGGTCGTCTTGCCGTGGTCGACGTGGGCGATGATGGCGACGTTACGAAGGTTCATGAGTGAGCTTCTTTGCGGTCGGACAATGGGTTAAGCGCGATCTCGCCGGTCGGACCGGGACCTCTTCTCGAAACAACGCTGGAAGACTGGAAACGGGCGCTTTCCGCCCAAAAAGGGCCGCCCGGCCATCTCGACCAGGCACCCTACGCGTTGCGGCGCAATATATGCAAAAACCGCCAAAAAACAATGTGTTCTTTGCTGGTTGGTTGACTGAATTTTGTCCGGGAATCTCCGGGGGTTAGGTAAATCCAGTACCAAACCGGCCTTTGCTCGGGGACGGGGCCTCGATCAGCCCTGCGCCGATCCGGGGCTGGTCTCCTCGGTCGGATAGACCCCGCGCAGCACCTCCTCGAAGTGCATCTTCACCGCGTCGTTGCACAGGCAGGCGCGCAGGCGCAAGCCGTCGAGATTGCGGACCAGGATCGCGCCGCGCCGGGTATCGAGCACGCCCTCGGCCTTGAACGACTGGAGCACGCGGCTCGCATAGCTGCGGCCGACCCCGAGCAGCGTCGCGAGCTGCTCATGCGTCAGCGGCACGCTGCTCTCGTCGCCGGTCCGCTCCATCGCCGCAATGATCCATTTTGCCGTCCGCTGTTCGATGGAGTGGATGGCGTTGCAGGCGGTGGACTGGAAGATCTGCGCCAGCATGCAATCGGCATAGCGGGCGAAGATGTTGCGCAGCGAGGCCGAGCGCATCTTGGCAGCTTCCAGCTTGGCGACGTGAATGCGCGCAAATGGTCCGCCGAATTTTACGCAGATACGGGTATAGGCCGGCAAAAATCCCTCGCTGACGATGCCGCCCACTGCGCCTTCGCGGCCGACCAGGATGGTCTCGACGTCGCGGCCGTCCTCATTGGGAACGAGAAATGTCGCGAGCGACGGCCCGCAGGGGAAGTGCACGACCTGGACATCGTCGCCGGGACTGTAGAGCAGCTCGTTGGCCCCGGCGGTGTCCAGGGTGACGTGCGGTGCGAGCAGCGCGTAGTCGGCCGGACTCAAGCGTCGCAACAGATTGTTGGCCGGTCGGCTACCGACTTCGGTTGTCTTGCTGATACGCGCGTCCATCGTAAATCCCCTGCTCTCCTTTCAACACTAGCGAGGTCCGATCATGGGCTATGTGCACAAGTGGACAGACGTGAAAACTGTTCTGTGGTGAGTTTCGTTCCTGGAACCCTCCGATGCGCTGGGCGCAGGCGTCGGGATGAGGCTGTCCTCGATCGGTAAGAACATGCAGCCCTCGATATCCAACATCATGATACCTGCTCCCTCGGACGGCTCGACCGGCATGCCCGCCGATGTTCTGATCGTTGAGGACGATCCGATCATTGCGATCGATTTCGAGGATCGCCTGCTCGGATTTGGCGTGAGGAGCGTGCGCACCGTGGGGTCGGTGGCGCAGGCGCTGGCGGCGATCGCAGCGCGCGCGCCGAATTTCGCGCTGCTCGACGTCGAGCTCGGCCGCGAGAAAAGCTTTGCCGTCGCCGACCGGCTGGCGGCTGCGCAGATTCCCTTTGTCTTCGTGACGGGCTACGGTGCCGAGGCTCGGATCGCTCCCGAATTCAAGGCGCGGCCGCGGCTGCAAAAGCCCTGCTCGAGCGAAGCGCTGGAGGCCGCGCTGCGCTCGCGCGGCGCCTGATCGCCCGTCTGCGTTCTCCCGGCTTCAGGCAAATTTCGGATCGAGCGTGGTCGACCACAGCGCGACGTCGGCGCGGTCGCGCAAGGTCACCGTCATCTGGCCGGATGCGCCGTCGATCTTGACATGACCAAAGAATTGCATGCCCGCGGACGGCGGCAGGTTCTGGTTATCCTTGCCCGGCGCTTTGACGAAACGCACCTCGGGCCCAAAGGTGTTGTCAAGGGCGTTCGGACCGAAGGTGCCCGCATGCAGCGGGCCCGAGACGAATTCCCAGAACGGCTCGAACTCCTGGAATTGCGCCTTGTTCGGATCGTAATAATGCGCGGCGGCGTAGTGCACATCCGCGGTCAGCCACACCGTGTTGTTGATCGGCGCCATCTTGATGAAGCGCAGGATGTCGGCGATCTCGAACTCGCGGCCGCGCACCGGGCCGTCGCCCTGCGCAATGGCTTCCGATCCGCCCTTCGGCGTGTCCGAGACGACGAGGCTGAGCGGCATGTCGGAGGCGATCACTTTCCATGTGGCGCGCGAGTTGAGGAGGCCGCGCTTGAGCCAGGCGATCTGGTCCGGGCCGAGGAAGTAGCTGGCGGGCCCGTAAGCGGTTTCGAGATTGGCGCCGTTCGGGCCGCGATAGCTGCGCTCGTCGAGCACGAACACGTCGAGATGCGGGCCGTAGGAGATCTGGCGATAGACGCGGCCCGGCTCAACGATGCTCTCCCGCATCGGATACATCTCGTGAAAGGCGCGGCCGGCGCGGGCTGCCAGCAGCGAGATGTCGCGCACCTTGTAGGACGCCGGCAACTCCTTCGACAGCGACCAATTGTTGGTCACTTCATGGTCGTCCCACTGCACGAAGATCGGCACTTCGGCATTGAAGGCGCGGACGTTGTCGTCGGTGAGATTGTATTTGTGCGCGGCGCGGTACTCGTCCAGCGTCTCCGCGACCTTGGCCTTCTCGGCGATGGTGACGTTCTTCCAGGTCTTGCCGTCGGCGAGCTTCACCTCGGATTCGATCGGACCGTCGGCATAGATCGTGTCGCCGGAATGTAGGAAGAAATCCGGGCGATGCTTGCGCATCGCGGAGAAGGTGAACTTGCCGCCATCATCGGGATTGATGCCCCAGCCCTGCCCTGCGACATCGCCGCCCCAGACGAAGCTGACGTCGCGCCGGTCGGCCGGCGCGGTGCGGAAGCGGCCGATGACAGCTTCGCCCTCGATCGCGCTGTGCGAGAGGTCGCGGAAGCGGACGCGATAGAAGATGTCCTGTCCGCCCGGCAGGTTCTCGATCAGCATCTTCGCGGTGAAGTCGCTCTCCGGCAGCGCCGCGATCGGCGGCAGCGCGCGGGCGTCCTTGAAGGACTCGGTCGTGGCCACCTCGACCAGCATCTGCGATGGCCGGTCAGTGCGCGCCCAGACCACGCCACCGTCGACCGTGACGTCGCCGGACTGCACGCCATGCGTAACCGCCGGCCGGTCGGCCGCGCGCGAGAGATGGGGCATCGCGATCGCGCCGAGCGCACCGGCGCTGGTGGTAAGGAAGCGGCGGCGGGAGAATTTGATGTTCATGGCGGCTTCGCTTTTTGTCTCGTGCGCATCTCGCGTCGTTATTCCGGGACGGTCCGAAGGACCGGACCCGGAATCTCGAGATTCCGGACTCGCGCTGCGCGCGCTCCGGAATGACGGCGAAAGCTATACTGAGACAGTATGACGCAGCAATAACGCGGCAAGCGTTTAAGCGTTGCCGGCGGCCCTGAATTGCGCGCCTGCGCGCTGCAGGCTTTGCGGTATGGCAAACAGCACGGCCTTGCGGTCGGCGACGGCGGCGTGGAACTGGTCGAGCACGATGTTGATGGCGGTGAGCCCGCCCTCCTCGATCGCGCCGTGATCGAAGCAGCGCAACGTATCGCGCAGGATTTCGTCAGCCTCGGTTTGCATCTGGTCGAGCTCTTCGGTCGTCTCGCTCTTGCGCGCCGCCGCGATCATGTCGAACAGGCGGTCGCGCAAATGGCTGTTGTTGTCGCGCTCGTCCTTCTTGAGGTAGCCCGCGAACCAGGCGCCGATCGAGCCCATCGCCGAGAGCGCCATCAGGGTCCACCAGATGTAATCGCTGTATTTGTCGAGGAAGGTCTTTTCCTCGCCGTCGACGAAGGCGGCGGCGCCCGGATGCACGGGGATCACCGCATCCTTGTCGGTGTCGGGCGTCTCGATCTTCGCGACCATCGGGAATTCCGTCACCAGTTGCTGGCGCACGGCGAAGAGTTGGCGCGTGAACGCCGCGATGGTGGTATCGGACACACCTTTGCGCGCCACGATGTGGTGCGAGAAGCTGATGGTCTTGACCTCGTCATCGGGGCGATCGGGCGAGCCGCCATAGGTGCCGGCGGGAATCTCCGATGCTTCGTAGACGGGATGGTTTTGCGCGATCGCGTCCGCGGAATCGATCGCTAGGAAGGTCGGCGTGCCGCTGTCCTTGGCGGAAGCCGCGATCGCATCCGACGTGATCTTGCTGTTGACGGGACCGGCTGCGAGATAGGCATCGGCCTTCTGGGCCTTGATCGCCTCGGCGGCTTCATTGGCCGGGAACTGTATGACCTCGACCTTGGCGGGATCGACGCCGTATTGCTGGAGGATCACCTTGAGCAAATTGACGTTGGCCTGGGTTCGGCCGATCACCCCGACGCGATGGCCGGCGAGCTGCGCGATCTTGGTGATCTTCGCGCCCTTCTTCTTGCCCTTACCGGGCACGGACCACAGCACCACGACGTTCTTGCGCAGGGTCGCGACGGCTTGCGCGTTCTTCGGCACGTCGACGTCGCCCCGCACGATGGCGAGATCGACCTTGTTTTCCGCGAGCGCATCGGCGCTGGCGGTGGCGCCGTCGGTCTGGATCGGGCGTAGCCGCACATAGCTCTTGTGCTGCGCGAAAGCCTGCGTTAGCGCCTGCACCACCTTGAGGTCGTCGCTATTGGCCGGACCGACCGCGATCTTCAACGTCACCGGCCGCATCGCGAAATAGTAGCCGCCGACGAGCGCGCCGATGATCGCAAGCACCAGCGCCAGAGACACGAGCGCCGTCCTCCGCGCCGTTGATCGCGGCGAAGGCGGGGTGGGCGCTTCGGCCAGGTCCAATCCCCCGGTCATCGATCTCCCAAACAGGCGCTTGAGGCTCAGTTTCATCTTGGCCGGCGATTTACGCCCGCAATTGTAGCAAATTTCTTGTCCCGCGGGGTTACATCTCCGTCATGGTTAGCGGATGGACGAAATCCGGTTTGAACCAGGGCCATATGCACGATGTTAGGGTAAAGTTCCCCTGAAAATGGAGGCGATCATGGCAGAGCGGCTGACGGCGGAGGCACGCAAGCAGGCACTGGGCGCCATACCGGGCTGGACCGAGGTTCAGGGCCGCGACGCCATCGGGAAGACATTTGTCTTCAAGGATTTCAACGAGGCGTTCGGGTTCATGACCCGCGCGGCGCTGGTTGCCGAAAAAATGGATCACCACCCCGAATGGCGCAACGTCTACAAGACGGTGGAGGTGGTGCTGTCGACCCATGACGCCGGCGGCGTCACCAAGCTCGACATCGAGCTCGCCAGGACGATGAACACGATCGCCAAGCTGACAGCTACCTGACACCTTGCGAGGATCGGCTGCATCCCCATGTTGTGGTCAGCAGGAGATGCGGCCATCTGCCGCCCCTGGCTGAACGGGGAGTTTGTCGAACATGGCTGCCGAACACAGCGTCGGCTTCGAGCCGGCCGATCGGCTCGCGGAGGATCATGAGAGCGTGCGCCGCCGTTTCTGGCGCAAGCTGAAGCGTGTCGCCGTGCAATTGCCGTTCGCGGAAGACCTGCTCGCGGCTTATTACTGTGCGTTCGACCGGCAGACGCCGCGCCATGTCCAGGCGTCGCTGCTCGGGGCGATCGCCTATTTCATCCTGCCGTTCGATTTCGTCCCCGACGTGATGCCGATCCTCGGCTTCACCGATGATGCCGCCGTGCTCGCCACCGCCATCCGCATGGTCGCCGGTCATATCACGACGGAGCACCGCGAAGCCGCCCGCGCCGTGCTGAAGCGCGGGGTGGATGAGGCGTAGGAGCGTAGGCCAAGCGTGCCGCTGTCATTCCCCGCGACCCGAATACGCCAAGGCTTCGCCGGGGTTGCGGTCCAGGGCCGCCGAAGCTTTAGCGTAGGCGGCAGGCGGGGAATCCAGTGCGCCGCAGCTTCTCCCTTCAATCACTGCTGACTCTGGAATACTGGATCGCCCGGTCAAGCCGGGCGATTACTGTTGAGTGTGTGGACAGCAACCGCGCTCCGCTACTTCTTCGCCGGCCCCGCCTGCGCCCGTGCGTTCTCCGCGTCCCACGCCTGGAATTGCTTGAACAGCGTTTCCTTGTCCGCGTCGGAGACCTTCTGGGCCGCGGGGTTCTGCTTGAGGAACGCCTCGAAGCGCTGCCGCGTCACCGGCTCGATGCCATGTTTATCGAGCCATTGCTGCGCCACCGGCAATCTGTTCCAGCCCGTCAGAGGTGCCGGAAGCGAGACCTCCTTCCACTTCGGATGGAAGGGCGGGTTCTGGAGCGCCGGGAACTTCGTGAAGAACGCATCCACGAACAGCGCAATCTTGCGGTAGCGCTCGGTGTTGGGCGCCCAGTTGTAGGCCGCGAGCACCGCCGGCACCGCGATGGTGTCCACGTTCTCGCCCTCCTTGATCAGGTTCGGATAGTCCTTGGCGGTCAGCGTCGCCGGCAGGTAGTCGCTCTGGAGCGGCTTTTCATAGTCGACCCCCGCAAGATGGAAGCGTCCGTCATTGCCGAAGTTCGAGACCGATTTGTAAGGCTTGCCTCCGACCACGATGACGGCGTCGATCTCGCCGGCCTTCAGCTTCTCCATCGCGATGCGCTGCTCGACATAGACGAATTTCGCCTTGATCCCGAGCCGCTCGAACACGGTGAGCGCGGTGACGAAGGTGCCGCCGTTCGGCAGGTCCACGCTGACAGTCTTGCCTTCGAGGTCCTTGAGCGTCGCGACCGACTTCGGCGCGATCACCTGCATCTCCTCGTTGTAGAGCTTGGTCACATAGGTGAACTGCTTCTTGATGTCCTTGGCAAAGCCCTTGCGTTCGAGATAGTCGAGCGTATCCGCCCGCACGATGCCGAGATCGACACCTTGCAGGAACAGGATGTCGGCGACGCTCTGCACCGAGCCGCGGCCGACGATCGGCAGCACGCGGATCTTGTCGCCGTCGTCGAGCACGGAGGCGAGGTCGGCGCCGAACTGCACATAGGTGCCGCCGATCGTGCCGGTGATCAGCGTGACGGTGTTGGCGTTCAACGACTGTTTGGTCGAGGTCGAGCCGAACTGGAAGATGGCCTTCAGGCTGTCCGAGACCTTGGCCGGATCGTATTCGGTCTGCTCGGCGCGTGCCCCGAAGGCACAGATCGTCATGATGGCGGCAACCGCCATTCCCAAAGCGTTACGCATGGTGTCCTCTAAAAAGCTCTAGTTCCGAAGCTGGGCGAGGCGCTGCCGCGCCTCCGCCGATCCGAGTGCCGCGGCCTTCTGGTACCAGTCGCGCGCGGCGGTCGCGTCGCCGGCGATGCTCCGCGCGTCGCTGGTGCCCAGCACGGCCGGGTCATAGGTCTGCCCCAGCAGCAACGCGGCCGTTGCATCCTGGGCATTGGCCGCGCGTTCGAGCAGCAGGCGGGCTGCAACAATATCGCCGATCCTCAACAGGCTCTGCGCGCGCGTCATCAGCCCGGCCAGCGTATCGGCGTCGAGCGTCTTGGCGACCGTCTTGGCGGGCGGAGGGGGGGCAGGCGGCGCCGCGACGGGTACTGGCGCGGGTGCCTGGGCTTGCAGCGCCGTCTGATAGGCGGTCGCGATCGCTTCGCGGCTCGGCGTTGACCGTGCAGGGAGATCCTGCGTGTCGGCGCTCGCCTGCCTCGTGTTGGTCGCGCGGTCCGAATCCTTCAGTGAGCTCTGCGTCATGGCCGGCGTGTTGGCCGACGCCATGGCCTGCTCCGGCGCGATGCCCATCCAGCTAACGGCATTGGCGGCGAAGAGGCCGCGAAAGTCGGACTGATACAGTGTGACCAGAACTGCCAAGGTGGATGCCGTCAGAACGGCCGCGAGAACACGCGGGACAATTCTGGAGCGCACCTCAATGGGCGTATATTCGCCTGGGTCCGGCGCACCGAGCGGATCGGACAGGAAGAGTGGAATTGGATCGTCCTGCGAAAGATCGGCCCGCGCGGCGCGCGCACGGATAAAGGACGCGGTCGGCGGATGTGATGTGGCTCGATCGGAGTCGAATGCCCTCGACTCCTTCGACGGGCGATGTGCCGTCGTCTCCATGGTCATGCTCCCCATTACTAACGCAACGCAGGGGCAATTCGGCTTCAGTCTTCTTGCTTTTGTCCAAAGTGTCCCGCAAATGGAACCGGTAAGACGCCGCTGGAATCAGCCCAAAAAACGACGACGGTTTGCGCGAATCAGGAAATATTTGGGTTTGATTGAGGCGGAGCGAAGGAATGCACCACGATTTTGGCGGTGATGGTTGAGGAAGGTTTTCCCAGACTCCGCTGGCTTTGACCCCGGGGCATCCGGCGGGCCGCGGCGTCTCGGCTGAAATCTCTGGCGTCTCTGAAATCTGGACCGCCCGCCTCAGTACGCAATTGCGCAGAAGGCGGGCGACGACGGTCGCATATGTGGCGAGTGCGTGTGGCAGGCAAGCGCTGCGGCTCACACCATCACGGATGCAGGATCACCTTGCCCATGGCCTGGCGTCCCGCCAGGACCTTCAGTGCGTCGGCGGTTTGTGCCAGCGGGAAGGTACGGTCGACATGCGAGGAAATCTTTCCTTCCGCGGTCCACTTCACGAGCTTCTCGAGATTGGCGCGGTTCTTGGCCGGGTTGAGCCGGGTCCACGCGCCCCAGAACACGCCGCGGATATCGCAGCCCTTCAGCAGCGCGAGGTTCAGCGGCATCTTCGGAATGTCGCCGGCGGCAAAACCGATCACCAGGAAGCGGCCTTCCCAGGCGATCGAGCGCAGTGCCTGCTCGGCATAGGCGCCACCAACGGGATCGAAGATGATGTCGACACCCTTGCCGCCGGTGAGTTTGCGCAGGCCTTCCTTCAGATCTTCCTTGCCGTAGTTGAGCGTCAGCTCGGCGCCATGCGCTTTCGCGAATTCGAGCTTCTCGTCCGACGAGGCGCAGGCGATCACCTTGAGGCCCATCAGCTTGCCGAGCTCGCAGGCAGCCAGGCCGGTGCCGCCGGCTGCGCCCAGCACCGCGAGCGTCTCGCCCGGCTTCGGGCTCGCGCGGTCTTCCAGCGCATGCAGCGCAGTGCCGTAGATGATGATGATGCCGGCCGCGCGGTCATAGTCGAGATTGTCGGGAATCTTCACGATCGATGCCGCCGGCAGCGCGATCTTTTCGCGCGCGCCGTTGTGGCCGCAGGACGCAACGACGCGATCGCCGACCTTCAGATCGGTCACGCCGGGGCCGATGCTCTCGATCACGCCGGCAACTTCGGCAGCGGGCGAGAACGGGAACGGCGGCTTGATCTGGTACTTGCCCTGAATCATCAGGATGTCGAAGAAGTTCAGCGCCGCCGCCTTGATCGCGATCACCGCTTCGCCGGGAGCCGCCACCGGATCCGGCACGTCGGCAAGCACGAGATCGTCGGGCTGGCAATATTGCGAGCAGAGGATGGCTTTCATGGCGGCACCTTCTTCAGAAGTAAGCACTGGGCGTTTCGAGCGGAATTATAGGTGATTGGGTTTTGCCGGATTTAGGCACGGGCGACAATCCGGATTCTTTGTCTGAGGCTACGCGCCGGCTTATCCTCGTCATTGCGAGCGAAGCGAAGCAATCCAAGAGTCCGTCCCGCGGAAATAGTCTGGATTGCTTCGTCGCTTCGCTCCGCGCAATGACGGCTTACGTGGAAAGAGGATTCAAACGATGTTTGAAACAGGTCTGCTCAGGGATAAGCGCATTCTCGTCACCGGCGGCGGCTCCGGCCTCGGCGCCGCGATGGGATACCGCTTCCTCGCGCTCGGCGCCGAGCTCGTGATCTGCGGCCGCAAGCTCGACCGGCTGGAAGCAACGGCGAGCGAGATGTGCGCGCAGACCGGCGGCAAGGTCACCACGATCGCCTGCGACATCCGCGACGGTGGCGCCGTCGACGATATGATGGACGCGATCTGGCGCGAGGCACCGCTCGATATTCTCGTCAACAACGCTGCCGCAACCTTCATCGCGCAGAGCGAGCATCTCTCTTTCCGCGCTGCGGACGCGATCCTCGCGCCGACGCTGCATGGCGCGATGTATTGCACGCTCGCCGCCGGCAAGCGCTGGATCGATGGCAAGCACAATGGCGTCGTGCTCTCGATCCTCTCGACCTCCACCATCACCGGCCGTGCCTTCACCGTTCCCTCGGCGATGGCGAAGTCGGCGGTGCTGGCGATGACCAGGAGCCTCGCGGTCGAGTGGGGCCCGAAGGGCATCCGCACCGTCGCGATCGCCCCGGGTCCGTTCCCGACCGCAGGCGCCTCGGGACAGCTCCGTCCCGAGGGCCGCGACGAAGGCTGGACCGCCCGCAACCCGATGGGGCGCACCGGCGAACATAGCGAGCTCGCCGACCTCGCCAGCTTCCTGGTCTCGGACCGGGCCGGTTACATCAATGGCGAGATGGTCGTGATCGACGGCGGCGCGCATTTGCGCAGTTCCGGCGCCGAGGATTTGTTGCGCTGGACCGACGCGCAATGGATCGAGCAGCGCGCTGCTCGATCCAAAGGCTAAGCCGCTAACTGCCTTCCCAAATTGGACTTTCCCGGTTATCCCTGCCGGGGGACAAAGCGCGGCCGGGCCATCTTCCAGTCACAATATTGAGGGAACCACTCCAGCATGTGGCGGGTGCTGATTTTAGCTTTGATGATGGGCGTTACGGCCGTGGGAATCACCGATTCCGCGCGGGCGCAGACGGCGCAACCGGCGCCCAAAGCCGCACCAAAGGCGGCTGCACCGGCGGCCAATCCGGCTGCAAAGACAGCAGCAAAGCCCGAGAGCAAGCCGGTGGCTCCCGCCGCCGCGGTTGCGGGCGGCGCGGAGCCGACCCTGATCGGCCAGTTCGGCACCTGGGGCGCCTATTCGGCCACACCCAGCGGCAAGAAGGTCTGCTTCGCGCTGGCCAAGCCCTCGTCGTCGAAGACCAACCCGCCGAACCGCCCGCGCGATCCGGCCTATGCCTTCGTCTCGACCCGGCCGGCAGAAAAGGTGAACAACGAAGTCTCGGTCATGATCGGCTATGCGCTGAAGCCGGGCTCGGAATCCTCGGTCGAGGTCGGCGGCGCCGCTTTCGCGATGTACACGCAGGGCGACGGCCTCTGGATCAAGAACGCGGCCGAGGAAGAGCGGATGGTCGAGGCCATGCGCAAATCCGCCGATCTCGTGGTCAAGGGTGTCTCGGCCAAGGGAACGGAGACGACCGATACGTTTTCGCTGAAGGGCCTCGCCCAGGCGCTCGACCGGATCGCCCAGGATTGCAGGCGGTAGGACTGCCGGCGTTAAGCCTGAGGGCGGTATCACGGTCGCAATCGGCGGTTCCGGTTGCTATATAAGGGTATCCCAAAGGTGTAGCCGTCATGGCCGGGCTAAAGCGCGAAGCGCGTCTTCGCACCAGATGTCCCGGCCATCCACGCGCTAGCAACGGGCGGAACAGAACGTGGATGCCCGGGACAAGCCCGGGCACGACGAGAGATATCAGGCAACCGATGCAACCGACGACCGAGCCGCACAACGCAATACTGGTGGAGAAGACTCCGCTCGAAACCTATGTGCCGCCGGCCAGGCCCTCGCTGATCGGCCTGTCGCGCAGCGAGCTTGCCGACCGCCTCGGCGAGATCGGCGTTGCGCCCGCGCAGCGCAAGATGCGCGTGCAGCAGCTGTGGCACTGGCTCTATTTCCGCGGCGCCCAAAGCTTCGACGATATGACGTCGATCTCGAAGGGCATTCGCGCCGAGCTCGCGCAGCATTTCACCGTCGACCGTCCCGAAGTCGTGGCCGAGCAGATCTCCAACGACGGCACCCGCAAATGGCTGCTGCGGCTGCCGAGCGGCGACAATGTCGAGCGTGCGCATGAGGTCGAGTGCGTCTACATCCCCGAGACCGATCGCGGCACGCTTTGCGTCTCCTCCCAGGTCGGCTGCACGCTGAACTGCTCCTTCTGTCACACCGGCACGCAGCGGCTGGTGCGCAACCTCACCGCCGGCGAGATCGTCGGACAGGTGATGGTCGCGCGCGACCGCCTCAATGACTGGGCCGATCGCGAGGACGGCACGCGTCGCGTCACCAACATCGTGATGATGGGCATGGGCGAGCCGCTTTACAATTTCGACGCGGTGCGCGACGCGCTGCTCATCGTCGGCGACAATGAAGGCATCGGCATCTCCCGTCGCCGCATCACGCTGTCGACCTCGGGCGTGGTGCCGAACATCGTGCGCGCCGGCGACGAGATCGGCGTGATGCTTGCGATCTCGCTGCATGCGGTGCGCGACGAGCTGCGCAACGAGCTCGTGCCGCTCAACCGCAAATACCCGATCAAGGAGCTATTGCAGGCCTGCCGCGACTATCCCGGCGCCTCGAATGCACGCCGCATCACCTTCGAATATGTGATGCTCAAGGGCGTCAACGATTCGCTCGACGATGCGAAGCTACTGGTGAAGCTGCTCAAGGGCATCCACGCCAAGATCAACCTGATCCCGTTCAATCCCTGGCCCGGCACGGCCTATGAATGTTCGGACTGGGACCAGATCGAGAAATTCTCCGAATACATCTTCAACGCCGGCTATTCCTCGCCGGTGCGCACCCCGCGCGGCCGCGACATCCTCGCCGCCTGCGGCCAGCTCAAGTCGGAAACCGAGAAGCTCTCGGCCCGCGAACGTCAGGCGCTGCGCGCCATGGCGATGACGGATTAGCTTGTTATGTGGGCGCTGTCGCAACCTCGTCATTGCGAGCGAAGCGAAGCAATCCAGAATGTTTCCGCGGCGACAGTCTGGATTGCTTCGTCGCTGCGCTCCTCGCAATGACGGCTGAGTTGGCATTTTTTGGCATGTCCCTGATCGGCCGCCTCATCGTCATCTTCATCGGCTTTCTCGCCGCCTGTTTCGTCGGCGGGATGATCGTGGTCGTCGCGCTGCTGTTTCCGGAGTTCGCCGATCTCGGCGCCGGTCCCGTCGATCAGGGCACGATCGACATCCTGCTCGGCTTCGGCTTCATCTTCGTCTCGGGCTTTGCGCTGGTTCCGGCCGCGGTGATCGTCGCGATCACCGAAGCGCTCTACATCCGCAGCCCACTGGCCTATGCGGTCGGCGGCGGCCTGGTCGGTCTCGCCTGCTATCTCGGCCTCATTCCCTTTCACTCCGATACCCTCCAGTTCGAAGGCATCGTGCGGCGGCATCTGGAGATCATGACCGGCGCGGGCATCGTCTCCGGCGTGGTCTACTGGCTGATTGCCGGCCGCAACGCCGGCGCCTGGCGCAATCCGCCGCCCCCGCACAAGCCGCCTCCGCCGTTGCCGTCGCAGTCGCGGCCGGATGCGCGATGAGTCGCGCCGCTTCCGGGGTTTTCATCTCCTCCCCACTCCGCTAAACCGCGCGCCATGAACCGGACTGGACTCTTTATCGGCCTGGCGCTGTGGCTCGTGATCGGCGTCGTATTCGGCCTCTATCCCGAGCTCGATCTCAAGCTCGCCGCACTGTTCTTCGACCCCGAGACGAAGACGTTTCCGCTCAAGCTGGTCGGCTGGGCCGGCGTTGCGCGTGACGCCGCAATGTGGATCGCCTGGGCATTCGCGCTGCCGTCGCTCGTGGCGCTCGTGGCCAAGATGGTCCGGCCTGACCGGCCGCTGATGGTGTCGGGGCGCGCGATCATCTTCCTGCTGGTGACATTGACGCTGTCGGCGGGCATCCTCACCAATCTCACCTTCAAGACCTATTGGGGCCGGCCGCGTCCGGTGGTGGTGACTGAGTTTGCCGGCGACCAGCAATTCGTGCCGTGGTGGGATCCGCGCGGCGATTGCGCGCGCAACTGCTCGTTCTTCTCGGGCGAGGGCGCGACCGCGTTCTGGACGCTGGCGCCGGCCGCGCTGGCCCCGCCTGCGTGGCGCCCGCTCGCCTATGCCGGCGCGGTCGTCTTCGGCGCGGTCACCAGCGGGCTGCGGATGGCCTTCGGCGGCCACTTCTTCACCGATGTCTCGATTGCCGGCCTCGTCACCTTCGTCGTGATCTGGTTCGCCTACGCGCTGATTTACCGCTGGCCGCGGACCCGGTTCTCGGACGAGGCGGTCGATGCCGCCCTGACCCGGCTGAACATGCCCGCCTACCGGCTCCGCCGGCGCCTGTTCGGCCGCAGGACAGGCCCCGAGCCGTCGATTTGAGCCATTAAATGCGTGCCGAGGCGTGCGAAATTTGATATTCGCGCGGTCAACCCACAAAACGCTATCAGCCCCTTGAGACCCGATTGGAAGCCCCATGACCACGATCCTGAAAAGCCTGCCCAAGGGTGAGAAAGTCGGCATCGCTTTTTCAGGCGGTCTCGATACCAGTGCGGCGCTGCTCTGGATGAAGCAGAAGGGCGCGCGCTGCTACGCCTACACGGCCAACCTCGGCCAGCCCGATGAAGCCGACTACAACGAGATCCCGCGCAAGGCCGAGGCGTTCGGTGCCGAGAAGGCCGTGCTCGTCGACTGCCGCACGCAGCTCGTCCACGAAGGCATCGCCGCGATCCAGTCCGGCGCTTTCCACATCTCGACCGGCGGCATCACCTATTTCAACACCACGCCGCTCGGGCGCGCCGTCACCGGCACGATGCTGGTCGCGGCGATGAAGGAGGACGGCGTCAACATCTGGGGCGACGGCTCGACCTTCAAGGGCAACGACATCGAACGTTTCTATCGCTACGGCCTGCTGACCAATCCATCCTTGCGCATCTACAAGCCCTGGCTCGACCAGCAGTTCATCGACGAGCTCGGCGGTCGCGCCGAAATGTCGGCATTCATGACCGCGCAGGGCTTTGCCTACAAGATGAGCGCGGAGAAGGCGTATTCGACCGACAGCAACCTGCTCGGCGCCACGCACGAAGCGAAGGATCTCGAAAGCCTCGACAGCGGCATCAAGATCGTCAACCCGATCATGGGCGTGCCGTTCTGGCGTGACGACTGCAACGTCAAGGCCGAGAAGGTCGTGGTGTGTTTCGAGGAAGGCCAGCCTACGGCGCTGAATGGCCAGACCTTCAGCGACCCCGTCGCGTTGTTCCTCGAAGCCAATGCGATCGGCGGCCGCCACGGACTCGGCATGAGCGACCAGATCGAGAACCGCATCATCGAGGCGAAGAGCCGCGGCATCTATGAAGCGCCCGGCATGGCGCTGCTGCACATCGTCTATGAGCGCCTCGTCACCGGCATCCACAACGAGGACACCATCGAGCAGTACCGCATCAGCGGCATGCGCCTCGGCCGCCTGCTGTATCAGGGACGCTGGTTCGATTCGCAAGCCCTGATGCTGCGCGAGACCGCGCAGCGCTGGGTCGCGCGCGCCGTCACCGGCGAGGTGACGCTGGAGCTGCGCCGCGGCAACGACTATTCGATCCTCAACACCGAGAGCCCGAACCTGACCTATGCGCCGGAACGGCTCAGCATGGAGAAGGTGGAAGATGCCGCATTCACGCCGGCCGATCGTATCGGCCAGCTCACCATGCGCAATCTCGACATCGCCGACACGCGCACCAAGCTCGGTCTTTATTCGAAGACCGGCCTCTTGTCGGGCAGCGAAGGCTCGCAGATCTTCCGGCTCGAGAGCGACAAGGGCTGAGGCTTCCGTAGCCCGGATGGAGCGCAGCGAAATCGGGGACTTCCTCACCGAGCGGATGGATCCCGGATTGCGCTTCGCTCCATCCGGGCTACGAGCTTAATGACGCTGTCATTCTCGATCGCTAGGCTTCCCGCTCTGTCCGAAACCGAATTGCGGAGCATCGAGCATGGTCAAGGGATCGGCACTCGCCTCACTCATTGTCCTCTGTTGGACAACGTCGCTGTCGGCGCAGACGATCTATCCGATCGATCGTGCCGAGATCCTGGCCGGCGCCCGGTTCGACTTCAAGGTCGAGTTTCCCGGGCCGGTCGATCCGGCCAGGCTGAAGGTGACCGTGAACGGCGCGGACTATGCTGCCGCGTTCGGACGTAGCGGGACCTTCATCGATCGCGAGGACGGCAAGGACCAGTCGGCGCTGATTTTGCGCGACGTCACGCTGGCCAAGCCCGGCACCGTCACGGTGGATGTGAGCGACGGCACGCAGCAGCGCAGCGTCGCATGGACGGTCTACGATACGAGTCCGCGCAAGGCGAAGAACGTCATCCTGTTCATCGGCGACGGCATGTCGCCGGCGCATCGGGTCGCAGCGCGAATCCTGTCCAAGGGGATTGCGGAAGGCAAGAGCCGCGGCAAGCTCGCGATCGACGACATGCCCCATATGGCGCTGGTGGCGACTGCCGGGTCGGACTCGATCATCACGGACTCCGCGAACTCGGCCAGCGCCTATGCGACTGGGCACAAGAGCGCCGTCAATGCCCTGGGCGTCTATGCGGACCGCACCGCAAGCCCGTTCGACGATCCTCGCGTCGAGACCGTCACGAGTCTTGCCAGGCGGCGGCACGGCATGGCGATCGGTGTCGTCACCAACACCGAGATCGAAGACGCGACGCCGGCCGCGATGGTTGCGCACACCCGCCGGCGCGCCGCCTATGACGAGATCGTCGAGCAGTTCTTCGCGGCGAAGCCGGATGTGCTGATGGGCGGCGGCAGTGCGAATTTTCTGCCGAAGTCCGCGGCCGGCTCCAAACGCAAGGACGAAGCCGACTACATCGCGAAGTTCCGCGACGCAGGCTATCAGGTCGCGACGACTGCGAGCGAGCTCGGCGCTTCTGCCGCAAAGCCGGAGACAAGCAAGCTGCTCGGCCTGTTCGCCACCGGCAACATGGATGGCGTGCTCGACCGCAAATTCCTCAAAGGCGGCGGCGTCAAGAAATTCCCTGAACAGCCTGATCTGACCGATCAGGTGCAGGCAGCGCTGAACATCCTCTCCAAGAACGAGACCGGCTTCTTCCTGATGGTCGAATCCGGATTGATCGACAAATATGCGCATGTCCTCGACATGGAGCGCGCCGTCTACGATACGATCATGCTCGACAACGCAGTGCGCCAGACGCGCGAATGGGCACGGGCGCGCGGCGACGACACCCTCATCCTGGTCTTGGCGGACCACAATCATCCCAACAGCCTTGTCGGCACGGTGAATGACGACATGGGCACGACGCCCAACGTGCCGCTGCGCGAGCGCGTCGGCGTCTACGAGCAGGCCGGATTTCCCAATTATCCGGCGCCGGATGCGGAGGGTTATCCGTCACGCGTCGATGTGAGCCGCCGGCTCGCCATCTTCTCGGCCAGCCTGCCGGACCACTACGAGACGTTCCGCCCGAAGCTCGACAATCCCAACGAGCCGACCGTCAAGGCCGGCGACGACGGGACCTTCAAGGCCAACGACAAGTACAAGGACGTCCCCGGCGCGGTGCTGCGCCCGGGCAATCTGTCGGCAATGATCGGCGCCAGCGTGCATTCGGGCGAAGACGTCATCCTGACGGCCACTGGCCCGGGCAGCGAGCGCGTGCACGGCTCGATGGACAACACCGAAGTGTTTCGCGTGATGGTCGATGCGCTTGGGCTCGCCGCAGGGCAGTAGGAGCAGTCGCGTACCGCGCGACATTATGCGGCACCATCTCGCATGAGACCGGAAGGAGGTTGAAACGACCGAATGAGTGGGGCCTCGCCGCGACGGAGCGACCAATGGCGAAGTACAGAGACAATCTGCCTCAGCGCCGCGGCGGCATCTTCCTGACCGACGGCGGCATGGAAACCACCTTGATCTTTCACAAAGGTCTGGAGCTTCCTCACTTCGCTGCCTTCGTGTTGCTCGAGAGCGAGGCCGGCCGCTCGCATCTGAGGCAGTATTACGAGGCCTATCTTGCGATCGCGCGTCAGCATGGGCTCGGCTTCGTGCTCGACAGTCCGACCTGGCGCGCCAATCCTGATTGGGGTGTCAAGCTCGGCTACGATATGGACGCGCTCACGGTGATCAACATGCGGGCAATTCGTTTTCTTGAGGAATTGCGCGGCACATGGGAGACCTCCGGCCTGCCCTGTGTGATCAACGGCGCGATCGGTCCGCGGGGCGACGGCTATAAGGCCGGCAACATGGATGCGACGGAGGCGATGGACTATCATTCGTCCCAGATCGCCGCCTTCGCCGAGGCCGGCGCCGACATGGTGACCGCGTTCACGCTGAACAGCGTCAATGAAGCCATCGGCGTGGTGCGTGCGGCAAAGATGCACGCGATCCCGGTTGCGATCTCCTTCACGGTCGAAACTGACGGTTGCCTGGTCAGGGGAGAGACCCTGCGGGAGGCGATCGAAGCCGTCGATCGTGCAACGGAAAGTGCTTGCGAATATTTCCTGATCAACTGCGCTCATCCGACCCATTTCGAGAGTGCCCTCCAAGCCGGCGAGCCATGGGTCGAACGCATTCATGGCGTCAGGGCTAATGCGTCGGCCAAGAGTCATGCCGAGCTCGATGAGTCCGAGGTGCTCGACAGCGGCGATCCTGCCGATCTCGGCCGCCGTTATATGGCGCTCAGGCGGGCATTCCCGCGGATGCAACTGCTCGGCGGCTGCTGCGGCACCGATCACAGGCATGTCGCAGCCATCTGCGCTGCCTGCGTGCCGCCTCAGGCCGCGGGTGCCTGATTCCAACAAAAATGGCCGGGATTGCTCCCGGCCATTTTGCATTTGTGCTTCGCCTCAGCGCGGCGGCGCGGTGCCGGGCGGGGGCGGCGGCAGCGAGGCCTGGCCACCGTTGAGCAGCGGCGTGATGTTGCGGACGGTGACGCGCCGGTTGATCAGGCTCGGTCCTTGCGTCTGCTCCTTCAGATACTGCTCGCCATAGCCCTGCGACGTCAGGTTCTCCGCGGGCACGGCGAACTGCTGGGTCAGCAACTCGGCCGCGGACTGCGCACGGCGGTCCGACAGCGACAGATTGTCGACCTCGTTGCCGACCGCGTCGGTGTGTCCCTCGATCAGGAACACCGCGCGTGGGTTGCGCTGGATCGCACGGTTGAGACCGTCGGCGATCCCCTGCAGCCGGGCCGCCTGGTCCGGCGGGATGGTCCAGGAGCCCGTCTCGAAGGTGATCGTGTTGACGTCGATGCTCGGCATCTGCATGCGAACATTGGGGCTGTAGCGGATCTCGTCGAGCGTGTAACGCCGATCGATCCGCTGTACCGGCGGTGCCTCCATGGTCTGGTAGATCACGTCCGGCGATGCCTCCTGAGCGTCGACGATGTAGCGATCGTAGGGCATGTTGACCACCGGCGGCGGCACGTCGACATAGAAGCCGCCGACCGACCGCGGATCGCGGTAGCTGTTGTCGATGATGACGAGCTCGCGCCCGCCGGGGTCCCTGCGGATTCGCCGCAGCAACGAACCGTCGGGACCGACCACGGTGATGACCTCGCTGCCATCAGGACGGATCACGACCGTGCGGGTTTCGCCGCCGACGGTGTCGGTGCGGATGTCGCGGGCGCCATAGCGGAAGCGATAGAGGTCGTTGCCGCGGACGTAGGCCTGCCCGCCCGGATCGCGGATGATGATGCGATCCGGCTCGGTGTAGACGGTGCGGCCGCCTTCGACGGCCTCGCGTCGCTGGTTGTGCAGGTCGGCAATGGTGGCTCCGATCACGGCGCCGGCCACCACGCCCGCACCGATCGCGAGCGGTGTCAGGTCACGCTGCGGCGGGCGCGGCGGAGGCGGCAGCGGTGCCACGACTGTCGGCCTGGCCTGGAAGGCAGGCGTAACCGTCGGCGGAGCGAATTGCGCGCGGTTGGGCGGCGGCGTTGCGGCCGCCGAGCCCGGGACTGTGCTCGGCGCTGCGGCACCGGCGGGCGCCGCGGGCCGCGGCGGCAGGCCGCCGGCCTGGGGCGGCGCAGCCGGAGTTCCGGCTGCGGGCGCGCCAGCAGGAGGTGTTCCACCCTGCTGACCAGGGGTCGGCGTCGCCGCCGGAACTGTGCCGGGGGCGGGCGTCGGCCCTGCGCCGGGACGGCCGGGCGGGGGCGTCGGAGCGCCACCGGGGGCTGGCGTGGCCGTTGGAGCGGGCGCGGCACCGGGAGCCGGTGTCGGTGATCCTGCAGCCGGAGGCGTGCCGGGACGTCCGCCGGGCGGCGGGGCGCCCGGGCGTCCAGTCGGCGGTGCGCCGGGCGTGGCGCCCGGTGCCGGTGTTGCAGTCGGCGCAGGTGTCGCCGTCGGAGCAGGCGTGGCGGTCGGTGCAGCCGCGCCAGGGCGGGCCGCAGGCGCGGCCGGTGAAGGCGACGGCGTAGCCGCAGGTGCCGGACGTGCGGGTGCTGCTGCGGGCGGCGTTGCTGCTGCCGGCGGAGTCGGAGTGGGACGCGCGGCAGGCGGAGCTGCGGCGGGAGGCGGCGTCGGCGTGTGCTGCTGCGCGGCCGGGGGCGGCGGAGTTGGCGCAGGCGCATGCTGCTGGGGTGCCGCAGCCGGAGGCGGCGACGGCTGCTTGGGAGCGGCCGGCGGTGGGGGTGGCGGCGGAGGCGGAGGTGCCGGACGTGCCGCAGGCGGAGCAGGCGGTGGTGGGGTCGGGCGCGACGGCGCGGCAGCCGGCGGCGGCGGCGCGGGAGGATGCGGAGGTGCAGCCGCGGGCGGCGGCGCCGTGGGGCGCGCAGGAGCTGCGGGCGGTGCCGCGGCAGGAGGAGGTGGTGCGGCAGGACGTGCGCCAGGCGGCGGTCCCTTCGGTGCTTCCTTCGGAGGCTGCTTCGATTTGTCGGTCTCTGGTGGTTGTGTCTGCGCCTGCGCGACCACAAGCGGCGGCGCGCTCTGCGCATGCGATGCGGAGCTTGCGAATTGCATCGCGGTCAGAGCCGTCGTTGCAAGCAGCACGAAACGAAGGTTGGTCATGATGGTGAACTTCCCCGGAAGGTTCTTTGACGAAGTGTCGGGATGAACGGCTACGCGTTAGGCCGCAATGTGGCGGGCGAAGAGGTCGCGGCCCGATTTATTTCTGCACGCAAATCACCTCACTATGGTGACGTTCATTGCGCATTCAGACGCAGGTTGCAATTGCCTCACATGTGATGCTTCGCCTCAAATGTGATCGCGCCGCGAACTTGCATCCGTCGCGGGATTCGGCGTGAGCGGTCCGTTCGGTCCGCGTGATGGAATCTCTTCCGGCGCGTGGCCCGGCAATTCGTCGGGCCGCGGTGATTCGCCGGGCTCGCGCACCGGCGGCGTGATTTCAGGCTGCGGATTGCCCGGCGGAATTCCAGGCGGCGGCTCCGTGGGCGTGCCGGGCGTCGACGGTGGAATCTCGGGCGGTTCGATCGGCATCAGCATCATCAAGGTCAGTTGTCGGGAGAACGACAACGATGATGCCGCGCCGATGTTCCCCGTCGCGTCGTGCCTGCACGCGCGCTATTCCGGCGCGTGGCAAACGGCCTCGATGTTGTGGCCATCGGGATCGAGCACGAACGCGCCATAGTAGTTCGCATGATAATGCGGGCGGATGCCGGGCGCGCCGTTGTCGCGGCCACCGGCCGCCAAGGCCGCCTTGTAGAAGGCGTCGACCGTGGCGCGATCCTTTGCAACAATCGCGACATGCACCGGCTTGTTCATGGCGCCTTCGGCCCCGAACCAGAGGTCCGGCTTGCCGTTGGCGCCGAACCCGGCGGCCGGAGCGTGGCCGGTCTGCTCCGCCGTGACCTCCATGATCAGGCTGTAATCGAGCGGCGCAAGCGCTTTGGCATAGAACGCTTTCGCGCGCTCATAGTCGGAGACGGAGAAACCCAAATGGTCGATCATGCAACCTCCGTTGTTGGTCCCGGTCAGCGCGACAGGAACGTATTGCTCCGTGTCTTGCGCGCGATCGCAAAGCCGCGCGCGACCATGTCAGCGATACAATCCTGCTGCCATTCGTTTTGTGACAGATGCTCGATGACCACCGCGCGCGGCCACAGCGATTGCGGCGCGTCGCGGAAGAAGCCGATCAGCACGCGGTCCTCGAAGCCTTCGACGTCGATCTTGAGCGAATCGACTTGGCCGACGCCGGCCTCGTTCAGAATGCGTGTCAGCCGCAGCGACGGCACCTTGATGGCCTCCGCGCTGGCCGTGCCGGTGACGACGTGCGTGGCGCCGAGATTGCCGCCGCCGCTCTCGATCATGAGCTCGCCGTCGCTGTCACCGGCGGCGGCCTGCACCAGGCGCACCTGCGTCGTCTTCGATGCGGCGTGGTTGAACGAAAGCCGTCCAAACGTCATCGGGTGCGGTTCGATCGCGACCACCTTGCCATTGGTGCCGACCTGCTGCGCCATCACCAGGGCAAAGGTGCCGACATTGGCACCGACGTCGACGAACGTGCCGCCTGCCGGGGTGTGCCGGCGCAGGAAGTCGAGCTCGTCGAGATTGTAGTCGGGATTGAACAGCGCGCCGCGCTCGGTCGCGCTGCCCTGGTGATAGAAGCGGAACGAGGCGCCTTGGTACTGCACATCGATCGGCCCGCCGCGCATCAGGTTGACCAGCCGCGACATCCACGGGCGGAACGCACCGCGCTTCAGCCCCGACTGTGTTGCGAGGCGAATGATCGCAGCCTGCGCCGCGTTCGGCGCAAACGCGCCGAACGGCGCGGATGAAGGGGCGTTGTCGGGCGTCAAGCAAGTGGTCCTCGTTGCAGGCGGCGCATGCATAGCCGGTTTTGCCGGGGACTCCAATCGCGCTGTCGTCCCGGGGCGCGAAGCGAGCCCGGGACCCATAACCACAGGGAGGAGTTGTGACGCGAGACACCCACTTCGAGTTTTCGCCAAACTCAATCCTGTGGGTATGGATCCCGGATCGGCGCTCCGCTCCGCTTCGCTTGTCCGGGACGACAGAGAGAGCGAGTGTTACGCCGCCTTTTTTGGCGCGGCCTTGCGCTGCCTCAGGAATCGCCCGAGCAGCTTGCGTTTGCCCTTGCGCGGGATCAGGTCGATATCGCTGACGAGTTTTGCGCCGCCCTTGCGGCGTTCCAGCACGATCTTGCGGCTGTGGAAGGCTTCCAGCTCGACGCGATGGGCGACGCTGACGATGGTCGCCTTCGGCAGCTCGTCGGTGACCATCTGCATCATCTTGTCCTGGCTCTTCTCGTCGAGCGCGGAGGTCGCTTCATCGAGCACGACGATGTCGGGGTTGTGCAGCAGCAGCCGCGCGAAGGCGAGGCGCTGCTTCTCGCCGCCCGACAGCGTCTGGTCCCACGGCCCCTCTTCCTCGATCTTCTCCTTGAGGTGGTCGAGGCCGACCTTGTGCAGGGCTTCACCGATCTCCTCGACGGTCCAGTCGTCCTCCGCGCCGGGATAGGCGACGGCGCGGCGCAAGCTGCCGGACGGCACGTAAGGTCGTTGCGGCAGCATGAACAGCCGCCGGTCGGGATGGAAATTGACGCTGCCGCCGCCCCATGGCCAGAGCCCTGCGATGGCGCGCACCAGCGTGCTCTTGCCGGTGCCGGATTCACCCGCGACCAGCAGCCGCTCGCCCGGCTCGATCACCACCTCGGTCTCGCCGACCACGGCCGTGCCGTCGTCGAGCGTGACGGAGAGATCCTTCATCTCCAGCATGGCCTCGTTGCCGGTCTCGCCGCGCTTGATGCGGCCAAGGCCGTCGCCCTGCTCGGCGCGCTCCAGGCCGTCGAGCGACATCATCAGCGAGGCGATGCGGCGCGCGCAGGCGTTCCAGTCGGCGAGCCGCGGATAATTATCGACCAGCCAGCCGAACGCGCTCTGCACGATGGTGAAGGCGGACGCCGCCTGCATCACCTGTCCGAGCGTCATGCTGCCGTCGAGGAATTTTGGCGCGCAGAGCAGGAGAGGGACCACGGGAGCAACAAGGCTCGAGCCCTGCGACACCAGCGTCGTGCGCATGTGCTGGCCGGCCAAACGCGCCCACTGCCGCAGCACGCTGGTGAAATTGCGGTCGATGCCGCCGCGCTCCTCCTCCTCGCCGCCGAGCAGCGCGATGCTCTCGCCGTTCTCGCGCACGCGCGTCAGCGTGTAGCGGAAATCCGCCTCGGCCTGGTTCTTGTCCTCGGAGATCTGCACGAAGCGCCGGCCGATCACCAGGATCGAACCGGAGGCGATCGCGGCGTAAAGGATCGCGGCGATGACGAGGAAGCCGGGAATGGTGATGGCGGAGCCGCCGAGCGTAACCGTGAGCGCGCCGCCGATGGTCCAAAGCACGATGATGAACGTGACCGCCGACAACAGCGCCGATGTCACGCCGGCGAGGAAATCGACCGGGGAATCGGTCGCCACGCGCAGATCCTCGGCGATGCGATATTCCGGGTTCTTGTGGTCGCCGCCGACCAGGTTGAGCTGATAATAGCGCCCGTTGGCCAGCCAGCGCGTCAGCACGCTTGCCGTGAGCCAGGCGCGCCAGCGGCGCTGAATTCCCATTCGCGCGAACACCTGCGCGACGCCGAGCACGATGCTGCCGATCGCGAGCGGGAAGAACACCGCCGTGAGATGGAAGACGGTGGCCGCCTCGCGCTTCTCGATGGCGTCGAAGATCGCGCGATTCCAGACATTGATGCCGTATTGAAAGCCGACGGTAAGGACGATCAGCACGACGAGGCCGATCGAGTAGAGCCACGCCAGCCGGTCGCCGTTGCGGCCCCAGAAGCCGCGTGCGCTGATCCAGAAGCGCGTCAGCAGATAGTCCTTGCGAACCTGCTCGGCCTCCTCGGGCGAGAGTGCAGGATCGGGCTCAATAACCTCCGGCGGCGGCGCGACCTCATCGCCATTCTCGCCCTCGATCTCGACAATGGGCGGCTTCCTGCCCTGTTCGCGCTTTCCGGCCGGCTCGTGCATGAGCGGATAACGCGAACCAAATCAATCGGTTCCCGTTGGTTCCGCGCCACCTCACTCGGCAGCGCCGTCGCGGACCGGCCGGAGCCTCGCGGCCCGATGGAGAACCCGCGACAATTCCTCGATCGAATAGGGCTTTTGCACGAGATCGAAGCCGGCGGCGCCATCTTGTGACAGGGCCTGACTGTAGCCCGTGGTCAGCACGATCGGCACGCGGATGCCGCGGTCGCGGATCGCCTGCGCCAGATCGAGCCCGGTCATGCCGGGCATCACCACGTCGGAGAACACGACGTCGAAGCGATCTGCGTCGACGGTGAGCTCGGCGAGCGCGTCGGTGGCGTTGTCGACTAAAGTGATGCTGTAACCGAGCTCGGTGAGGCCGTCGGCCGCGAAATTGGCGAGCTCGATATTGTCCTCGACCAACAGCACCGACATGCCGCTGCCAGCCACCGCCGGCGCGGTGTTGGGCGCCTGCCGCTGCGGCAGAAGGTCCGCCGGCACGCGCGGCAGATAGAGCGAGAAAGTGCTGCCCTGGCCGACCTCGCTCTCGACGGTCACCTCGCCGCCGGATTGCCGGGCGAAGCCGAACACCTGCGACAGTCCGAGACCGGTGCCCTGGCCGACCTGCTTGGTGGTGAAGAACGGCTCGAAGATGCGGCCCAATCGTGCGGCGGGAATGCCGATACCGGTGTCGCTGACGGCGACACTCACGAAGCCATCGCCGCCTGCAAGATCATGGCTGCCCGAGACGTGCACCAATGTATCGGGTACGGTCGCCGCCGTTTGCACCGCGAAGGTGATCCTGCCTTTGCCCTGCATGGCGTCGCGCGCATTGGTCGCCATGTTGATCAGAGCCGTCTCGAACTGGCCGGCATCGGCCTTGACGAGGCAGGGCTCGGTCGGCAGCCGGATTCCGATCTCGATCGCCGGCCCGAGCAGCGTGGCGAGCATGTCGTGCAGCGACTGCATCCGCTCCCCGACGTCGAACACTTCCGGTTTCAGGGTCTGGCGCCGCGCGAACGCCAGCAGCTGCGAGGTCAGCTTGGCGGCGCGCGCGACCGCGTCCGCAATGGCGTTGGTGTAGCGCTGCCGCCGCTCCTCGCTCAGCTGCGGCCGGTTCAACAGGTCGACCGAGGCGCGGATCACGGTAAGAAGATTGTTGAAGTCGTGCGCGACACCGCCGGTGAGCTGGCCAAGCGCTTCCAGCCGCTGGCTGTGCTTGAGCGCCTCCTCGGCCTCGCGTCGCGCCGTGGCCTCGGCGTTGAGATGCTGGGTACGCCGGAACGCGAGCGCAAGCAGCAGAAACAGCAGCGCCGTGGCGGGAATGCCGAACACCAGATGCTGGCCCATGGTGGCGAGCCAGCGCGCGCGGATCGCCGAGGTCTCGAGCCCGGCGCTGACATAGATCGGATATTCGGCGACGCGCCTGTAGCCGACGCGCCGCTCGATTCCGTCCGAGGGCCAGGCGATGGTGATGAGGCCGTGCTCGGGGTGAGCGGCGATCTGCCGCCCGACCGGCCCGGTCGGATCGAGCCGGAAGTCGCGGTCGAGCCGGGGGAAATGGGTGAGCACCACGCCGTCCGTGCGTCCCATGGCGAAGAAGCTGCCGGGATCGGAGCCGATCCTGGCATAAAAGCTCTCGAAATATTCCGGCAGGACGGAGGCCTGGATGACGCCGATGAAGGTGCCATCGTCGGCTTCGCGGCGCCGGCTCATGCCGAAGAAGCGTGCTCCCTGATAGGGCGGACGCGGCGTCAGGGCCGCGCCGACGAACGTGCCAATGTTCTGGTCGACATGGGCGTAGAAGTAATCGCGGTCCGCAAAACTCAGATCCTGTGGTGGCGAGGCGAGGCTGTTGACCAGCGATTTCCCGTTCGCGTCGAAGATCCAGGCCGATTTGAGCTGCGGCAACGCATCGGTCAGCCGTTTCAGGCGGCGGTGCAGCGCCGGTTCGCGCGAGCGGATGACCTCGTCGGGAAGGCCGCGCACGACCTCGTTGAGCTCGGCCAGGCTGCGGTCGATGGTCTCGAACACCTTGAGCGCATGCTCATGGGCGACATCGAGCGTGCGCTCGATCTCGCGGTCGGCGATGTCCTTTGTCGATGTGTAGGAGATCGTGGAGGTGAAGACGAACAGTGCAATCGGCAGCGCCAGGGATGCCGCCATCATCCACTGCAACAGTCTCAGCGAGTTGCGTTGCGCACCCTGCACAGTCGCTCCGGTCCCTGACCGGAGAGCTTACTTGAAATTCCCGCTGCGAAGGAAGCGGCTTGTCGATGGAACCGGAGGTTGTAATCCGGACGTTCGCGCGTGGCGCGGGCCGGGAGAAAAATCTCCTTAAATTCGCGGCGGCCGTAGAATGCCCCGGCCGTCGCGACCTGGGGATCAAGGCGACAAAGGCGGGCTAAATCTGGCGCTCGACCATCTTGAGCTTGAGCTCGGCGATGGCTTCCGCCGGATTCAGGCCCTTCGGGCAGGCCTTGGCGCAGTTCATGATGGTATGGCAGCGGTAGAGGCGGAACGGGTCCTCGAGATTGTCGAGCCGCTCGCCGGTCGCCTCGTCGCGGGAGTCGGAGACCCAGCGGTTGGCCTGGAGCAGGGCGGCGGGACCGAGATAGCGATCGCTGTTCCACCAATAGCTCGGGCACGAGGTCGAGCAGCAGGCGCAGAGGATGCACTCGTAGAGGCCGTCGAGCTTTTCGCGGTCCTCATGGCTCTGGCGCCATTCCTTCTGCGGCATCGGCGAGGTCGTCTTCAGCCACGGCTCGATGGAGGCGTACTGCGCGTAGAAATTGGTGAGGTCGGGGACGAGGTCCTTCACGACAGGCTGGTGCGGCAGCGGGTTGATCTTGACCGCGCCGTCCTTGACGTCGTGCATCGAGCGGGTGCAGGCGAGCGTGTTCTGGCCGTCGATGTTCATCGCGCAGGAGCCGCAGACGCCTTCACGGCAGGAGCGGCGGAAGGTCAGCGACGGGTCGATGTTGTTCTTGATCCAGATCAGGCCGTCCAACACCATCGGACCGCAATCATGGGTGTCGACGTAATAGGTGTCGACGCTCGGATTCTTGCCGTCGTCCGGATTCCAGCGATAGACGCGGAATTCGCGAACGTCTGTCGCGCCCGCCGGCTTCGGCCAAGTCTTGCCGCCGGTGATCTTGGAGTTCTTCGGAAGTGCGAATTCAACCATTTCGATTAAGGCCTTCGCTGTTCGATCAGTACACGCGCGTAGCTCAGTAAACGCGAGCTTTGGGCGGGATATACTGCACGTCGTTGGTCATGGTGTAGTCGTGAACGGGGCGGTACTCGATCTTGACCTTGCCCTTGTCGTCGAGCCAGGCCAGCGTGTGCTTCATCCAGTTCTTGTCGTCGCGCGCGGAGAAGTCCTCGCGGGCATGCGCGCCGCGGCTCTCGGTGCGGTTGGCGGCGGAGTCCATCGTCACCACCGCCTGCGAGATCAGATTGTCGAACTCGAGCGTCTCGATCAGGTCGGAATTCCACACCAGTGAGCGATCCGACACGGCGATGTCGGTGATGCCGCTGTGGACCTTCTCGATCAGGTTCTGGCCTTCGCTCAGGATGTCGCCGGTGCGGAACACCGCGCAATTGTTCTGCATCACGTGCTGCATGCCTTCACGCAGCTTCGCAGTCGGCGTGCCGCCGGAGGCGTAGCGGTAATGGTCGAGGCGGCCGAGCGCGAGTTCTGACGAGTTCGCCGGCAGCTCCGGCTGCTTGGCATTGGGCGTGAGCTTTTCGGCAAGACGCAAAGCGGCGGCGCGGCCGAACACGACGAGGTCGATCAGCGAGTTGGAGCCGAGGCGGTTGGCGCCGTGCACGGAAACGCAGGCCGCTTCGCCGATCGCCATCAGGCCGGGGATGATGGCGTTGTCGTCGCCATCCCTCTTGGTCAGCACTTCGCCGTGATAGTTCGTGGGGATGCCGCCCATGTTGTAGTGCACGGTCGGCACGATCGGGATCGGCTCGCGCGTCACGTCGACATTGGCGAAGATCTTTGCGGATTCGGAGATGCCCGGCAGGCGCTCGGCGAGCACCGCGGGATCGAGATGGTCGAGATGCAGGAAGATGTGGTCCTTCTTCTTGCCGACGCCGCGGCCTTCGCGGATCTCGATGGTCATCGCGCGCGAAACGACGTCGCGCGAGGCGAGGTCCTTCGCGGACGGCGCATAGCGCTCCATGAAGCGCTCGCCCTCGGAATTGACGAGATAGCCGCCTTCGCCGCGCGCGCCTTCGGTGACGAGACAGCCCGAACCGTAGATGCCGGTCGGGTGAAACTGCACGAACTCCATGTCCTGCATCGGCAGGCCGGCGCGCAGCACCATGCCGCCGCCGTCGCCGGTGCAGGTGTGTGCCGAGGTGCAGGAGGCGTAGGCGCGGCCGTAGCCGCCGGTTGCCAGGATCACGGTCTGGGCGCGGAAGCGGTGCAGCGTGCCGTCATCCAACTTCAGCGCGATGACGCCGCGGCAGGTGCCCTGGTCGTCCATGATCAGGTCGATGGCGAAGAACTCGATGAAGAACTCGGCCGCGTGGCGCAGTGACTGGCCGTACATCGTGTGCAGCATGGCGTGGCCGGTGCGGTCGGCGGCGGCGCAGGTGCGCTGCGCCTGGCCCTTGCCGTAGTCCATGGTCATGCCGCCGAACGGGCGCTGGTAGATCTTGCCGTCCTCGGTGCGCGAGAACGGCACGCCCCAATGTTCGAGCTCGTAAACGGCCTCGGGCGCGTTGCGCACCATGTATTCGATCGCGTCCTGGTCACCGAGCCAGTCCGACCCCTTCACGGTGTCGTACATGTGCCAGCGCCAGTCGTCCTTGTGCATGTTGCCGAGCGAGGCCGAGATGCCGCCCTGGGCCGCAACCGTGTGCGAGCGGGTCGGAAACACCTTGGTGATGCAGGCGGTGCGAAGGCCGGCTTCGCTGCAGCCGACCACGGCGCGCAGGCCTGCGCCGCCGGCGCCGACCACGACGACGTCATAGGTGTGGTCTTCGATCGGATAGGCTTTGCCGTTGGTGGCGGGAGCGCCGTTGCCCTTGCCATTCGTCGCATTGGCCATGGGTTACACTCCGGATGACAGTTGGAGAATCGCGTAGATCGACGCGAGCGCGACCGCGATCGAGAAGAAATTGTTGAGCATGATCGTCGCGAGCTTCAGCTTCTCGTTGTGGATATAGTCCTCGATCACGACCTGCATGCCGATCTTCATGTGCCAGGCGCTGGCGACGATGAAGAGCACCATGATGATGGCTATCGGCAGCGAGCCGAGGATCTGCTTGGCATAGGCCTGGTTGCGGCCGAGCAGCATCATGATGACGACGATCACGGGGATCATCAGCAGGACCATCGCCACTGCAGTCAAGCGCTGGCGCCAGAAATCGGACGTGCCGGAATGCGCCGCGCCAAGGTTGCGGACGCGTCCGAGCGGGGTGCGCATGCTGCGCTTCGGCGTATCGGCCGTGCTCATCGTCCACCTCCGATCGCGTAGGCAATGATCCAGATCAGCACTGTCAGCGCGATGCCGCCGATCAGTGCGCCCCAGGTCAGCGCTTCGCGCTCATTGGCCTTGAAGCCGTAGCCGAGGTCCCAGACGAAGTGCCGGATACCGCTCAGCATATGGTGCATCAGCGCCCAGGTGTAGCCGAACATGATCAGCCGGCCGATGATGCTGCCGGTGAAGGCCTGGACGTGGGAATAGGCGGCGGGGCCGGAAGCCGCCGCGATCAGCCACCAGGCCAGCAGCAGGGTTCCGACGTAGAGCGCGATACCGGTGGCGCGATGGACGATGGACAGCGCCATCGTCAGCGTCCAGCGGTAGACTTGCATGTGGGGAGAAAGCGGTCGTTCGATCCGTGCGGTCATGGGCTTTTGATGTTTATTGCGGCCCAGCAGGGGGCACGCGGGGATCGCGAAAGGTCGGCTCTATTTACGGAGTCGATTTCGCCTGCGCAATCACCAAATCGCCATAAATCGAACCGTGGTTCAGCTCTAGAGCGTTGATGATGCAAGGCCAATCAGTGGCTTGGTATACCAGCACTTCGGTCCGCCAACGAAGAAAGGAATATTAATTCATTTATTCTGGAGGGACCGATGCGCGTTGAAATTGCTATTGGAACGCCTCTAAACGGACCATGCCGTCCAAACCTGCCAGGGGCCGGTCTTTTGAGCCGCTAGCGCCATTCGAACGGCGCCAACCCGCTCCCGCCCCGGCCCGGTTTGCCCCCTGTCCGGATATGCGCACCTTGCATTCCACCCCAGCCGCAGGACGTGGCGTGTCGACCGCGAGAATCAGATCGCCTAAAGCTCCGCACGCAGCTTTCCGAAGCCATGTTTCGGAGAAGTTGCGACCAGTCGCCGGGGCGGGTCAGGGGTGATTGCAGGTCTTGATATCAAGGAGATCGTCGAGCTCGCGCTGTTGCTGGTCGCAACCGGCGCGCTCTCCGGGTTTTTGGCCGGCGTGTTCGGCATCGGCGGCGGCGCGATTCTCGTGCCGGTGTTTTACGAATGCTTCCGCATCGCCGGCGTGCCGCTCGAAGTGCGCATGCCGCTCTGCATCGGCACCTCGCTCGCGGTGATCATCCCGACCTCGATCCGTTCGTTCCAGGCACATTACAAGCGCGGTGCCGTCGACATGTCGATCCTGCGCGTGTGGTGGCTGCCGATCGTGATCGGCGTCATCGCCGGCAGCGTCATCGCGCGTTACGCGCCCGAGAAGCTGTTCAAGATCGTGTTCGTCTGCGTCGCCTATTCCGCGTCGGCGCGTCTCATCTTCGCGCGCGAGGGCTGGAAGTTCGGCGATGATCTGCCCAAAGGGCCGTTGATGCGCGTCTACGGCTTCTGCGTCGGTATCCTCTCGACGCTGATGGGCATCGGCGGCGGCTTGTTCTCGAACCTGCTGATGACGTTCTACGGCCGTCCCATCCACCAGGCGGTCGCGACCTCGTCGGCGCTCGCGGTGCTGATCTCGATCCCCGGCGCGCTCGGCTACATCTATGCCGGCTGGCCGGCGGCTGCGACCTATCCGGCCGTCGCAGCGCTGCAAATCCCGTTCGCGCTTGGCTACGTCTCGCTGATCGGCGCCGTGCTGGTGATGCCGATGAGCCTCGTGACAGCGCCGCTCGGCGTGAGAGCCGCGCATGCGATGTCGAAGCGCACTCTGGAAGTCGCGTTCGGCTGCTATCTGTTTATCGTCGGCAGTCGGTTTGTGATGAGCTTGGTGGGCGGGCAGTAAGCCTAACTTCGTAGGGTGGATTAGCGCAGCGCAATCCACCACTTCTGTCACCGCGGAGATTAAAGTGGTGGGTTACGCCTTCGGCTAACCCACCCTACGAACTGCGTGCTCCGCCCCTACTTCTTCGCGTAAATATCCTTGTACGTATCGCGCAGCACGTTCTTCTGCACCTTGCCCATGGTGTTGCGCGGCAGCTCGTCGACGACGAAGACGCGCTTGGGCATCTTGAACTTTGCCAGCCTACCGTCGAGCGCCTTCAGCACCGCGGCTTCGGTGACGTCGGCGCCCTTGTTGCAGACCAGAACCGCCGTGACCCCCTCGCCGAAATCGGCATGCGGCACGCCGATCACGGCGGACTCGACCACGCCGGGCATGGCGTCGATCTCGCTCTCGATTTCCTTGGGGTAGACGTTGAAGCCCCCGGAGATCACGAGATCCTTGCCGCGGCCGAGAATGTGGACGTAGCCCTTGTCGTCGATCTTGCCGAGGTCGCCGGTGATAAAGAAGCCGTCGGACCGGAATTCCGACTTGGTCTTCTCCGGCATGCGCCAATAGCCCTTGAAGACGTTCGGGCCCTTCACCTCGATCATGCCGATCTCGTCGCGCGGCAGCTCTTTGCCCGTCTCGGGCTCGGTCACGCGCACGGAGACGCCGGGGAGAGGAAAGCCGACCGCGCCGGGCACGCGCTCGCCGTCATACGGGTTCGACGTGTTCATGTTGGTCTCGGTCATACCGTAGCGCTCGAGCACCGCATGGCCCGTGCGCGCCGACCATTCGCGATGGGTTTCGGCGAGCAGCGGCGCCGAGCCCGAGATGAACAGCCGCATGTGCTTCGTGGTGTCGCGCGACAGCGCGGAGTTCTGGAGCAGACGGGTATAGAACGTCGGCACGCCCATCAGCACCGTGGCGCGCGCCATCAGCTTGATGATCAGGTCCGGGTCGAGCTTCGGCAGGAAGATCATCGACGCCCGCGAAAACAGCGTCACGTTGGTCGCCACGAACAGGCCGTGCGTATGGTAGATCGGCAGCGCGTGGATCAGCACGTCCTTGTCGGTGAAGCGCCAATAGCCGACGAGCGAGAGCGAGTTCGACGCGAGATTGTCGTGCGTCAGCATCGCGCCCTTGGAGCGGCCGGTGGTGCCCGACGTGTAGAGGATGGCGGCGAGATCGTCGTTTGCCCGCGAGACGGTTACGAATTCGCTGCTCGCCTTGTCGGCGGCTTCCGTCAGCGAGCCCTTGCCGTCAGGCCCGAGCGTCTCGACCTTGGCCTTCACCTTGGCGGCGATCGGGGCGAGGCCCTCGGCCTTGGAGGGATCACAGACCACCAGCGACGGCTCGGCATCGCCAATGAAGTAGTCGAGCTCGTTCAGCGTATAGGCCGTGTTCAGCGGCAAATAGACCGCGCCGGCCCGCACGGTGGCGAGATACAGCACGATATTGGCGACCGATTTCTCCACCTGCACTGCGACGCGGTCGCCGGGCTTCACGCCGCGCGCGACCAGCACATTCGCCATCTGCCCGGCCCGCGCGATCAGATCGCCATAGCTGATATGGGCGCCGTCCTGCGTCTCGACCGCGAGGCGTTTGGGATCGTCCAGACCGTCGAACAGGCGGGAAAACAGGTTGGCGTTGGCAGCTTGGTTCATGCAAGATTTCCTCGACCGCAAGGCAAACAAGGCCGGTCAAAACCGAGGGCTGGATTAGCAAAAACCGCCCCAATGAAGCAACGGAGACAGTTTGCATGACCAAAAACGGGAAACGCGTGGCCTGGGTGACGGGCGGTGGCAGCGGGATCGGGGAGGCCGGCGCCGAGGCGCTCGCGGCCGACGGCTGGATAGTCGTGGTCTCGGGCCGCCGCAAGGACGCCCTGGATACCGTGGTTGCCAGGATTGCCAAGGCCGGCGGGGCGGCGGAGGCCATTGCGCTGGATGTGTCCAACGCCACTGAGGCCCAGAAGGCGGCCGACCACATCGTCGCGAAGCACGGCCGGATCGACTTGCTCGTGAACAATGCCGGCATCAATGTCCCCAAGCGGAGCTGGAAGGACATGGAACTGGGGGGCTGGGACAAGCTCGTCCAGGTCAATCTCAACGGCGTGCTGTATTGCATGCGCGCGGTGTTGCCGACGATGCGCAAGCAGCAGGATGGCTCGATCATCAACGTCTCGTCCTGGGCCGGCCGCCACGTCTCGAAAATGCCGGGCCCGGCCTACACCACCACCAAGCATGCGGTGTTGGCGCTGACTCATTCCTTCAACATGGACGAATGCGTTAACGGCCTGCGCGCCTGTTGCCTGATGCCGGGCGAGGTAGCTACTCCCATCCTGAAGCTGCGCCCGGTGGTGCCGAGCGAGGAGGAGCAGGCGAAGATGCTGCAATCCGAAGATCTCGGGCGCACCATCGCGTTCATCGCCAGCATGCCGCCGCGCGTCTGCATCAACGAGCTGCTGATCAGCCCGACGCATAATCGCGGATTCATTCAGACGCCGAACAACAGGGATTGAAACGCGGTCGGAGCCACGAGTTCGTCATTGCGAGCGGAGCGAAGCAATCCAGAAATGTATCCGCGGAGGCAGTCTGGATTGCTTCGTCGCAAGTGCTCCTCGCAATGACGGTGGATCGACCACACGGACGCGGGGCCGCTTAGTTTCACGCATCACGATAAATTATTTCCCGAAACCACTTCGCGAACCCTCCCGTAGTTCGGTCCAACGACGCGCTACTGCTTCACGTCAAACTGTCGCAGCCGCCGTTGTTGCCCAACGCAAACGCCGGCCATTGCCGGTCACAATCGGGAGACTCTCCATGTCGAAGCGTATTGCCTATCTCGCTGCCGCCGCCTTCAGCGCCCTGGCCATCACCGCGACCGTCGTCGCGCCTGTCCGCGCCGAGGAGAAGACCGTCATGGTCGGCGGCGCCGCGATGTTCCCGTCCAAGAACATCGTCCAGAATGCGGTCAACTCCAAGGATCACACCACGCTGGTGGCGGCGGTGAAGGCGGCCGGCCTGGTGCCGACGCTGGAAAGCAAGGGCCCGTTCACGGTGTTCGCGCCTACCAACGCCGCCTTCGGCAAGCTGCCGGCCGGCACCGTCGACAATCTGGTCAAGCCCGAGAACAAGGCGACCTTGACCAAGATCCTCACCTACCATGTCGTGCCCGGCAAGCTCGAGGCCTCCGACCTCACCGACGGCAAGAAGATGAAGACCGCCGAAGGCGAGGAGCTGACCGTGAAGAAGCAGGACGGCAAGGTCTGGATCGTCGATGCCAAGGGCGGCACCTCGATGGTGACGATCTCCAACGTCAACCAGTCGAACGGCGTGATCCATGTGGTCGATACCGTGCTGATGCCCGCGACGTAACACCGCGCCCTCCTGTTTCATCCCCGACAGGGTGCTTTGAGACGGCGAGCCGGGGGTACCCGGCTCGCTTTATTGTGACCACGGCCGCCCGCAGACTCGATTCGCCGTCGTGCGGGGGCGTAACGAAAGCGGAAGTATCGGCGTATATTCGGTGTCAGACGACCTTCAGGACGGAACCATCATGTCGAGCCTCACAGTCAGCGACGAGCAGGTCAGGGCCACCCCCGCCAAGGTGATCCAGCCGGCCTGGGTCCGGGTCATGCACTGGATCAATGCGCTCGCCATGGTCCTGATGATCCTGTCGGGCTGGCAGATCTACAACGCCTCGCCGCTGTTCGGCTTCAGTTTTCCGCGCGAATACACGCTTGGCGGCTGGCTCGGCGGCGGCCTGCTCTGGCACTTTGCGGCGATGTGGCTGCTCATGGTCAACGGCCTCGCCTATCTCGTCACCGGCTTCGCCACTGGCCGCTTCCGCAAGAAACTGCTGCCGATCACGCCATCCGGCGTGCTCCAGGACGTCAGGGCGGCGCTGACCTTCAAGCTCGGCCACGACGATCTCACCGTCTACAATTACGTGCAGCGCGCACTCTATGCCGGCATCATCGTGGTCGGCGTGCTGATCGTGCTGTCGGGCCTGTCGATGTGGAAGCCGGTGCAGCTCTATTATCTCGTGATGCTGTTCGGCGACTATCCGACCGCGCGCTACGTCCACTTCTTCTGTATGGCCGCGATCTGCGCCTTCCTCGTCATTCACGTCTTGCTCGCGCTGCTGGTGCCGAAGAGCCTGCGCGCGATGATCATCGGTCGCTGATTCGGAGACCCGTTATGGCCAAGCGCTCATTCCTTATCCCCGGCGTCGACAAGCGATTGCTGATCAAGGACTCCATCAAGGCGATGCCCGACGTCAGCCGCCGCCGCTTCATTGCGGGCGGCGCCAGCCTCGGTGCGCTGACGCTGCTCACCGGCTGCGACGTGATCGACTCGTCCTCGGCCGAGGACATGCTGAAACAAGTTTCGAAATTCAACGACGCCGTCCAGGCCTTCATCTTCAATCCCGACGCACTGGCACCGACCTTCCCCGAGAGCGCGATTACGAAGCCGTTCCCGTTCAACGCCTATTACGATCTCGACGACGCGCCCGATGTCGACGGCGCCGACTGGAAGCTCGAGGTGCGCGGTCTCGTCGACAACAAGAAGTCCTGGACCCTGGACGAGCTCTACAAGCTGCCGCAGGTCACGCAGATCACCCGCCACATCTGCGTCGAGGGCTGGAGCGCGATCGGAAGCTGGACCGGCACGCCGCTGCGCGATTTCCTCAAGCTGATCGGCGCCGACACGCGCGCGAAATATGTCTGGTTCCAATGCGCCGACAAGGACGGCTACAACTCGCCCCTGGACATGCGCAGTGCGCTGCATCCGCAGACCCAGATGACGTTCAAATACGCGAACGAGATTTTGCCGCGCGCCTACGGCTTCCCGATGAAGATCCGCGTGCCGACGAAACTCGGCTTCAAGAACCCGAAATATGTGGTCTCGATGGAAGTCACCAACGACTACAAGGGCGGCTATTGGGAAGACCAGGGGTACAATTCATTCAGCGGGAGCTAGCTCCGCTGCCGTAGGGTGGATTAGCCCCGCGGCTGCGCGAAGCGCGGTCGCACGGCGTAATCCACCATGCTTCCGCGTTTGCCGAACGAAGTTGGTGGGTTACGCCTTCGGCTAACCCACCCTACGGCACCGATGATTTGGCCGGCCCCACCTTGCGCTGGCACAACGCGGCCACCGCCCCCAGCGCCAGCAGCGCCGCCGACACATTCAGCGCGTAACTCAGACTCCCCAGCGCGTCCGTGATCGCACCGACCACGATCGGGCCGAGCGTCTGGCCGACGCCGAACGAGATCGTCATCGCAGCGATCGCGGTGGGCCACGCCTCCGGCGGGTAGTTGAAGCGCACGAAGGCCGTGGTCGAGCCGACAACGGCGAAGAAGGCGACGCCGAACACCACCGCCGAGACCGCAAGCCACGCCGGCGAATGCCCCAGCATCGGCAAGGCCGCGCCGAGCGCGTTGGTGCCGAGGATGATCGCGGTGGCAAGTCCGCCGCGGTCGAGCGCCAGCACGCCGCGCCAGACCCAGGGCGTGACGAAGGCGCTGAGGCCGATCAGGCTCCAGAACGCGGCCTGCGCCGCGGCCCCGCCGCCGCCGTCGCGCACATAGGCGATCATGAAGGTCATGTAGGCGATGTATCCGGCGCCAAACAGGAAGTAGCCGGCGAGATAGATCAGCACCGGAAGAATCGCGAAGGCGGCGTGGCTGCCTTCCGAGAAACGCACCCCGCTCTCGATGCGGATCAGGAACAGCGGCACGGTCATCACGACGGACAGCAGCGTCAGCGCCCACCACACCAGCCACCACGAGCCCGGCCCGAAATATTGCAGCGTGAACGGGGCGATCAGCCCCGAGGCGAGAATCCCGATGCCGGGCCCGGCATAGAACAGGCTGAGCAGGAAATTGGCCCGTTCCGGGCGCGACTGCGCGATAGCCGCGGCCAGCGCGCCGCCGGCGACGAAGCCGGCCGCGGCCCCTAAGCCCAGCACGAGGCGTGCGAGGCTCAGCGCAACGAAATTGCCGGTCAGCGCGCAGGTGGCGAGCGCGGCGACGCAGGCGAGGGTTCCGCCGCGGATCGCCGCCGACCAGCCGACGCGCTGGATTAGCCGGGACGCGACAAGCGCGCCCACGAGGTAGCCGACGGCATTGATGGTGTTCATGAAACCGGCCGCCGAGTAGGACCAGCCGAGGTCCTCCCGCATATCGGGCAGCACCAGCGCATAGGCAAAGCGGCCGATGCCGAGCCCGACCGTCGCCGCCAGCGACAGGGTCAGGATCAGCCGCGCGGGGTGTGCGTCGGGCGGGGGACGACGGTCTTGAGCAAAGCAGTCTTGGGCGCGCAAGGGATACTCCGGCGCGTCGAGTGTGGCAGGCCCTGCGGGCCTTGCACAGCCGCGAGGCGGCAATGGTGTCTTGCCAAGCGCGCAACGCCGCTCTAGCACTCCGGCCGAATTCGATCTCAGAGGAAACGACCATGGCGACCCACAAATTGCTGCTGCTCCCCGGCGACGGTATCGGCCCCGAGGTGATGGGCGAGGTGAAGCGGCTGATCGACTGGCTCAATTCGGCAGGGATCGCCAAATTCGAGACCGATACCGGCCTCGTCGGCGGCTCCGCCTACGACGCGCACAAGGTGTCGATCTCCGAGGGCGACATGGCCAAGGCCAAGGATGCCGACGCGATCATCTTCGGTGCGGTCGGCGGTCCCAAGTGGGATGCGGTGCCCTATGAGGTTCGTCCCGAAGCCGGCCTGCTGCGCCTGCGCAAGGATCTCGGCCTGTTCGCCAACCTCCGCCCCGCGGTGTGCTATCCGGCGCTGGCCGATGCCTCGAGCCTGAAGCGCGAGGCGGTCGAGGGCCTCGACATCGTCATCGTGCGCGAGCTCACCGGCGGCGTCTATTTCGGCGAGCCCAAGACCATCACCGATCTCGGCAACGGCCAGAAGCGCGCCATCGATACCCAGGTCTACGACACCTATGAGATCGAGCGCATCGGCCGCGTCGCCTTCGAGCTTGCGAGGAAGCGCAAGAACAAGGTGACGTCGATGGAGAAGCGCAACGTCATGAAGTCGGGCGTGCTCTGGAACGAGGTCATGACCCAGGTCCACAAGCGCGAGTACCCCGATGTCACGCTTGAGCATCAGCTCGCCGATTCCGGCGGCATGATGCTGGTGAAGTGGCCGAAGCAGTTCGACGTCATCGTCACAGACAACCTGTTCGGCGACATGCTGTCCGACATCGCGGCGATGCTGACCGGTTCGCTCGGCATGCTGCCCTCGGCCTCGCTGGGCGAAGTTGATGTGAAGAGCAAGAAGCGCAAGGCACTGTACGAGCCCGTGCACGGTTCGGCGCCCGATATCGCAGGCCAAGGCCTCGCGAATCCCATCGCGATGATCTCGTCCTTCGGCATGGCGCTGCGCTATTCCTTCGACATGGGCGATCTCGCCGACAAGGTCGATGCCGCGATCGCCGCCGTGCTGGCCAGCGGCCTGCGCACCGCCGACATCAAGTCGGAAGGCACCACGGCCGCCTCGACCACGCAGATGGGCGAAGCGATTTTGAAGGAATTGCAGAAGCTGCACGCGTAGCGGCAAACACCGCAATCGTAGGGTGGGCAGCGTGCCCACCATTTCGATCGCGATTGCCGCGAGATGGTGGGCACGGCGCTTCGCGCCTTTGCCCACCCTACGGCTCTGCTGACGACCACAGGGAAGCCACCTCATGGATGCCTCGCCCCGCCCCAAGATCGCGGAAACCATCATCCATGAAACGGTGCGCCAGCGCGAAGCACGGATCGGGCGCCGCTGCGAAATCCTCGCCAACACCCGCATCGAATATTCCTCGCTCGGCGACTACTCCTATCTCGGCGAGAACTGTGAGGTCGCCGACGCGGTGATCGGAAAATTCACCGCGATCGCCAACTCGGTGCGGATCGGCGCGCCCAATCATCCGATGGGCCGTCCGTCCCAGCATCGCTTCACCTATTGCCCTGAATATTACGAGGCGACCGCGAGTCGTGACCGCGACTTCTTCGCGGATCGCCGCAGCGATCGCGTCATCGTCGGCAATGATGTCTGGATCGGGCACGCCGCGATCCTGCTGCCGGGCGTGAGCGTCGGCGACGGCGCGGTGATCGCCGCGGGCGCGGTCGTCAGCCGCGATGTCGAGCCCTACACGATCGTCGGCGGCGTTCCCGCGCGTGCGATCCGCAAGCGCTTTGACGATTCGGTCGCCGAAAGCCTGCGCCGCATTGCCTGGTGGGATTGGCCGGACGAGCTGATCTTCGAGCGCCTGGGCGATTTCCGCTCCGAGGCGATCGAAGAATTTTGCAGGCGCTACGACCCGGCAGCCAACGCCTGAAGCGGACGTATCTCTCACAAACAAAAATGGCCGGGCGCGGGCCCGGCCATTTTGATTCGGTCGATAATTCCGCTCAGTACAGCGGGAAATTCCGTGGGTAGCCGCCGACGTCGGCGGGCGTGCTCAGCGGCTGGCGATCGATCGGGCGGTTGTTGTTCTCGCGGGCGAAGGTCGGATAGCCGATCGCCGGCGGGAAAGCGTAGTCGGAGAACTTGCGGTCGCCCGGATTGACCTCGGTGCCGCCGTCGAGCCAGGAGCGCTTGCTCACATAAAGGCGGGTGCGACCCTGCTGATAGACCGCGTTGGGACCGCTCGGGCCGTAATAGGGACGGCTGTTGTCATAACGCTGCTTCTTGGTGTCGGCCGAGGCCGGTGTCGCGAGGGCTGAGGACATGGCAACCACGGCGCCGGCCGCAAGCCACATCGCCAGTTTGTTCGCGGCGGAGAAATTCGAGCTCATCACGTCCCCTTCAGGCGGCAAGCCGCCAATCGATTTCATCCCCATACTAGCCCGGCAAGGGTGGCCGCAACTAGGTCAATTGGGTCACACCAGCCCGGAATAATCGTGCGCGCCGGCAAAAGTTGCATCAATACCAGCCACTTGAGCTTGATGCCGGTCAAAGCGCCCCGCGCAATTGCGCGTTCGCCGCGCCCAGCAGCCAGTCGGACGAACCCTGGGGAGCGCAGGAGCGGCGCTTCAGCTCCGCATGGGCGAACAATTCCGCCAGCTTCGGCTCGTTGCCCGAGGTCAGGAGCGTCAGCCGGTTCAGCGTGCAGGCGATCGCCGCGCGCCGGGCGGGCAGGGTGTCGCCCTGGCAGGAGAAGCCGGAGATCTGGAGCGCCGGCTCCTCACTGCGCTTGAGGTAGCCGAGGCACGCCCGCGCGCCCTCCGCCGTGCCGGTGGGCCGGAACAGGGCGACGGGACCGAATTTTGTGTCGATCAGGCCGGCTTGCTCGAGCGGCGTTGCGTCACCCAGGCCCATGTGGACGGCCAGGTCCGCTGTCGCCGGGCGGGTCACGTCGAATTCGCCGCCTTCGCGGTAAATCTCGAGCTCCGCCACGGGCTTGTCCGCCTCGCCGGTCCAGCGCATCACGTCCCGGCGGCCGCCTTCGGGATGCCTGAGAATGACGTAAGAGGCTGTTTTTTCTGATGAATCGAGCCGGCTGAGGGCGAAGGCCGGTTGCGAGCGGTCGGCCACGCTCCACCCCGGCTTCTCCGCGGGCTCATCGTCGCGCAGGCTCGGCAGCTGGTCGAGCGCGGCGAGGGCGAGGATGGCAAACAGGACCAGCGCCCCCACATAGGCGAACAGGCGCGCCAGCGTGCCGACGACTTCGTCGGCGAGGGCTGCGAGCGCCAGATGGATCTGGGTAGGGGTTGCGGCCGTGCTGGCCTCTGGCGACTGCATCCACGGCCTTCAGGCATGGTCCAACGTTGTCTTGAGGCCGGTTCTCGCATAGAAGCGCTGCTCTTCCTGTTTAAGCGTCAGCTTCAGGAACGGGCTTTTTCATCGGAGAGTGAACGATGGGTTACAAAGTCGCAGTCGTCGGCGCGACCGGCAATGTCGGACGGGAAATGCTCAACATCCTCGATGAGCGCAAATTCCCCGCGGACGAGGTCGTGGCCCTGGCGTCACGCCGCAGCGTCGGCGTCGAGGTCTCCTATGGCGACCGCACCCTGAAGGTCAAAGCGCTCGAGCACTATGACTTCTCCGATGTCGATATCTGCCTGATGTCGGCGGGCGGTTCGGTGTCGAAGGAATGGTCGCCGAAGATCGGCGCCGCCGGCACGGTCGTGATCGACAACTCGTCCGCCTGGCGCATGGATCCGGACGTGCCGCTGATCGTGCCCGAGGTGAACGCGGACGCGACGGCGGGCTTCACGAAGAAGAACATCATCGCCAATCCGAACTGCTCGACCGCGCAGCTCGTGGTCGCGCTGAAGCCGTTGCACGACAAGGCGACGATCAAGCGCGTCGTCGTCTCGACCTATCAATCGGTCTCGGGCGCCGGCAAGGATGCGATGGACGAATTGTTCTCGCAGACCAAGGCCGTCTACACCAATGACGAGCTGATCGCGAATAAATTCCCCAAGCGCATCGCCTTCAATGTCATCCCCCACATCGACGTCTTCATGGAGGACGGCTACACCAAGGAAGAGTGGAAGATGATGGCGGAGACCAAGAAGATTCTTGATCCCAAGATCAAGCTCTCCGCGACCTGCGTGCGCGTGCCGGTGTTCGTCGGCCACTCCGAGGCCGTCAACATCGAGTTCGAGAACCCGATCACGGCGGATGAGGCACGCGACATCCTGCGCAAGGCGCCCGGCTGCCTCGTCATCGACAAGCAGGAGCCCGGTGGCTACGCCACGCCGTATGAAGCCGCCGGCGAGGACGCCACCTATATCAGCCGCATCCGCGAGGACGCGACGGTGGAGAACGGCCTCGTGCTGTGGTGCGTGTCCGACAATCTGCGCAAGGGCGCGGCGCTCAACGCCATCCAGATCGCGGAAGTCCTGATCAACCGCAAGCTGATCAGCGCGAAGAAGAAGGCGGCGTAACGAGCGGGATCTCGTAGGGTGGGCAAAGCGAAGCGTGCCCACCAAGGTCTCAATCGGGAAAGTTGGTGGGCACGGCGCGTTGCGCCTTTGCCCACCCTACAAGAGCGACTTACGCCGCGCCTCGCGCGTTCTTGAATTCCTTCGCGACCTTGTCCAATACGAACAGCGATCCCTCCGCGACGCCGAAATAGGCGCCGTGGGTCTGCATCTGGCCTGAATCCACCGCCTTCTGCACGAACGGAAACGTCATCAGGTTTTCCAGGCTGCGGAACACCGCGGCCTTCTCGATGCGCTCGACGAACTGCGCCATGGTCTCGTGGTCGCGCTGCTCGACCACTTCGCCCGGCTTGATGAACATCTGCATCCATTTGCCGATGAAGTCGCCCGGCGTGAGCGGCTCGATCTTGTCGACGAAGGCGCGGATGCCCCCGCACTGCGCGTGCCCGAGCACGACGATGTGCTTCACCTTCAGCACCGTCACGGCATATTCCAGCGCCGCGGAGACGCCGTGCGCATTGCCGTCGGGCTGATACACCGGCACCAGGTTGGCGATGTTGCGGACGACGAACAGTTCGCCCGGGCCGACGTCGAAGATCACCTCGGGCGAGACGCGGCTGTCGCAGCAGCCGATCACCATCACTTCCGGGAACTGCCCCTTCACCGACAGCTCGCGATAGCGGCTCTGCTCGGTCGGCAGCCGCTGGGTGGCGAAGGCCTTGTAGCCTTCCAGCAAATGCTCTGGGAACGTCATCATGACCTATGCCTAACCATAGACCAGAGGGGCGAACAAGCCTTTCGAATAGGCAGGCCAGATGCTATCGGCTTGGCTTGTTGTTTGAGCATGATCCTTTCGGAAAACCGCCGCACACTTTTCCGGGATCATGCTTCAGAATACACCTGAGGAAACTGGAAGGAATGCTCGCATGACCCGCCCGCGCCGCAGCCATCTGTTCATGCCCGGCTCCAACCCCCGCGCGCTGGAAAAGGCGCGAAATCTCGCCGCCGACGGCCTGATCCTCGATCTGGAAGATTCCGTCGCCCCCGATCTCAAAGGGGTGGCGCGTGACGGCATCGCCGCTGCGATCGCGGACAAGGGGTTCGGCAAGCGCGAGATTTTGATCCGGACCAACGGCCTCGACACGCCCTGGTGGGCCGATGACGTCGCGATGGCCGCCAAGGCCTCGCCTGATGGTATCCTGGTTCCAAAAGTTTCAAGCATCGAGGATCTCCAGGCGATCGGCGCTTGCCTTGCCGAGCTCGGCGCCGCGCCGACGGTGAAAGTCTGGGCGATGATCGAGACCGCGCGCGCCGTGCTTCATGCCGAGGAGTTGGCCGCCGCGGGCCGCGATCCCAAGACGCGCCTCTCCGGTTTCGTGTTCGGCCCGAACGACATCTCGCGCGAGACGCGCATCAAGATGTTGCCGGGCCGCGCGGCGATGATCCCGATGATCACCCATTGCATCCTGGCGACGCGTGCGCACGGCCTCGAAATCCTCGACGGCCCCTATAGCGACATCGCCAATTCCGACGGTTTTGCCACCGAATGCGCACAGGGCCGCGACCTCGGCTTCGACGGCAAGACGCTGATCCATCCGTCGCAGATCGAGGCCTGCAACGCGATCTTCACGCCGCCCGAAGAGGAAGTCGCGCGCGCGCGAAAGATCATCGCGGCGTTCGAGCTGCCTGAGAACGTCTCGCGCGGCGCGATCCGGCTCGATGGCGCAATGGTGGAGCGTCTGCACGCCGACATGGCGCGGCGCACGATCGAAATCGCGGACGCGATCGCAGCGATGGGCAAGGGCTGAGGCGTCAACTCGAAGAAGCGATATCCGCTTGTCCCCGCCAGGCGGAATCTTCTCGACGTCAAGCGGGCTGCCGCTTGTGACCCAGGCGGTCATCGCGACGGTCAGTCCCGATCGCCTATTTTCCCGCCCGCGAAGCAGCTCTGGATTCGCCACCCGCGACGATGGTGCTTTCGCGGCACGGCGCATCGACAGGCTGCGGCGCCGCCAATTCCTGGCAATACATCTGATCGATCTTGCGCTGCATGAGCGCATAGCAATCGCATGCGACCTTCTCGAGCCGCGCCCGATGGATCTCGACGAACCCGCGCCGGTCGGACGGGACGGCGCCCGCCTCGCGCAGCTTGCTCATCGTCAGGGTCACTGTCGTCCGTCTCACCCCAAGCAATTGCGCAAGCGCCTCGTGCGTCACCGGAAGCCGGTCATCGGGAACGCGGTCGTGAAGCTGCAGGAGCCACCGCGCCATGCGGCCATCCACCCGGTGCAGCGCGTTGCAGGCGGCGACGTGCTGGAGCTGCAACAACACCGCGCGGGCGTGGACTTGCACGACGTTCCTGATGGCGGCGCTTTGCGCAAAGGCCGCGCGAAATTTGGCGGCGGAAATCAGCGATGCCGTGCCGGCGATGCGAGCAATCGCGGTCACCGATGAATGCGACGGGCCGAGCACGGAGAACGAGGCCAAGGCGCCTTCCCGTCCCATCAACGTGGTTGCGACCGTTTGCCCGTCCGGCATATCGAGCATGAAGGCGATGGCGCCGCTATGGGGAAAATAAACCGGGTCGAGTTCATCGCCCGACCGCACCAGGATGGCATCGGGTTCGAACGAGACCTTCTGGAAGTAGGGCGTGAGCAAACCGAGATCCGCCGGCGGCAACGCTGCCAGTAGTCGATTCCCGATGCCCGCGCGGTGGACGGTCACGGCGCTTTCCTGTGAACGGGCACCCAACGAACGACGGTAACCATCTTTTTCGTCTGCCATGCATATCCGAAATACGAACTGCCGAAGGGCAACCATCCAAACAGAGCCATTCGTCGAGATCAAGCGCGGACAATTGCGGAGACCTTGCCGGCATCCTCGCCGCGCAAGCAGGGCCTTGCATACATCATACTATTGACGCCCCTTGCTACTCGGCGAGGTGCCACACGTGGTGATCCACCAGTGATTGTTGCGGCAGCGCGCGAGTCTGGCCCTGGGGGCCCCGGCCCTTCCGCGCCGATGCCGAGCTGTGCCGGCATCGTCGGCAACTCGTCGTCGGCTCGTCCCGACAACGGCCGTTTCGCCGAAATCCACGATCTCGGCTTTTCCCGTTGCGGTAGTGAACAGGGGTGCTACCCTCGAAGCCATTGGTGGGGCTGGGCAATCTATTGATGCGTGTTTTTGGGGCAGCTGTCTTTCTCGTCACGTCGCTTTTGTCCGCTCAGCCCGCCCTTGCGCAGGCGCGGGTTGCGCTTGTCATCGGCAATGGCGCCTACGAGAAGGTGCCCGAGTTGCCGAACCCGACTCGCGACGCGGCCAACATCGGCCGCGCGCTGGAGCGACTGGATTTCAAGGTCACTCAAGTCAAGAACGCCACCGCGCAAGAGATGAGGAAGACCGTCGTCGAGTTCGGCCGATCCGCCGAAATGTCTGACATCGCCATCGTGTTCTACGCCGGGCACGGCATGGAAATCGGCGGCGAGAATTGGCTGATTCCGGTCAGCGCAGAGCTGCGCAGCGATACCGACACCGAGAGCGAGGCGATCAGCCTGCGTTCGGTGAGCCTTCAGGTTTCGAAGGCACGGAAGTTGGGCCTCGTGATACTTGACGCGTGCCGCAATAACCCTTTTGCCGCGAAGATGAAGCGCGCGTTGAGCACCCGGGCCGTGGCTCGCGGGCTCGCGCCGACGGAGCCGTCCGACAACGTCCTGATCGCGTATGCCGCCCGGGACGGCACCACGGCAAGCGACGGCGATGGCCGGAATAGCCCGTTCACGACGTCGCTGCTTCGCCACATCGAAACACCCGGCCTGGAGATTTCGTTTCTGTTTCGCCGGGTTCGGGACGACGTGATGGCGGCAACCAGGCGCGAACAGCAGCCTTTCGTGTATGGCTCCTTGTCGAAGGAAGAGATTTACCTCAAGGCCCCTGCCGTCGCCGCTCAGGCGCCAGCTGCACCAAATCCGGCGCCTGCAGCTTCCGCGGAAGACGAGAAATTCTGGCAGGCTGTCCGGACGTCGACGGTGGCAGCTCTCTTTGAGGAATTTCTCGCCAGATACCCCCGCAGCGACCACGCTGCCGAAGCCCGCCAACGAATCAAGGATCTCAAGGCCAGCGAAGTTGCGGCGCTATCATCTCTGGCTGCTGCTCCGAAATCGGATGCGAGCGGACGCCAGGATGCTGATGCCAGGCGCGTCGCGCGAAATCCATTTACGCCCGACGACAACAAAAAGATCTCTGTCATCGCGGCAGCTCAGCAACTCGAATTGCCGAGCTTCACCATCTCGTCCGATCAGAACGATCCACTCAACGCCAATTCCAGGTTTGTCGGCGTGTGGTCCAACAAACGCGGGTGGACCAATGGCAAGGGACGCTACGCCATGCTGATCATCACGGAGGTCTCCGCGACGGGCTTGGCCAAGGGATACTACCTCTGGGGGCCGCCCACGAAACAATCATGGGTGAAGGATGTGGCGGGATACAAATCGTTCGCCGAGTACATTACGAACGATAAATTCTCCATCAATGGAACGCCTGTCACGGCCAAGCTGGACAAGAACGTCCTTGCCTTGACTTCCGTCAATAAGGAGAATCCGTCGGAGACCGCGAATATCGAGCTTCGTCCAGTCTGGCAGCTTGTGCCGGTGCCCGAGGATGCCGAACCTCCGACCAAACGCGATAAAACGTCGCGAGCTCATGCCGTCAAGAAAGAGAGCGCGGCCGAACCTGGCCCTCCAGGCCATGCCGGCGGAGCGAGTATGGAAGAGCGCTATCGAGCGTGCAGAAAGCTCGTGAAGGGATTTGCCCAGCGCGACGCTTGCGCGCGAAACGGCGCGATCTAGGACCAGGTGACATTCCGCCGGCCGAACTGATCTTTCGATCCAGACGCGATCCAGACGGTGCGTCAGCGCGGGGCGACGTCGGCCCGATCGAGCGACTCCAGCGTCGACGCATTGGCACAATAGCCGTGGTAGTTCTCCGCGGCGGTGCCATCGGCGAGATCGCGGTCGCATTGTCCCTTGTGATTGCAGAGCGAGCAGACGCGCTCCATGTCGCGAAGCAGCAGCGGCTGCGCACGACCGAGCCTGTCTGCGCTGATGCCGAGCTGTTCGAGCATCTTCGGCAGCTCGTCGGCAGCGTGTCTGCCGTGACGGACCAGCTCCTCCAGATCGTCAGGCGCGATCCTGAGATCTTGCGCGATCCGATCGAAATCGGCGCGATCGAGCTGCCGCATCTCGTTCATCTCGCGGCGATGCTTCAGCCAGGCGGCAAAGGACTCGATGAGGTCCTGAACGATGGGATAAGGCCTGCTTGCGGTGCTCATGGAAAGCTCCATTCGGTCGGCGGAATTGGAGCGAGATTAGGCACAATGGTGCAGAGGCGCGTTGCGCTGGATCAAATTTGGAAGCGTTGGAGTGTGGCGCGTTGGTGGTTGATTTCGTGTCCCGGACGCGGTGCGGCGCAAAGTGCTGCTCCGCAGAGCCGGGACCCATCTCGCCGCATCTCTGGGCCCCGGCTCAGCAGCGCATCACCATAGCGCGTCGAAGACGCGCGTGAACGCGCTTATGGCGCTGCGCTGCGTTCGGGGCACGAGAGCGCCGCGTAGCGGACTGAGTTACGCGAACCGCTCCGTCGCCCACGCATACAGGCTGCCCGGGATCGGCTTTTCGCCGCCGCGGCCCTTGGGCGAGATGTGCAGGCCGATGATCTCGGGGTCGGTGACGAGGCCGAGATAGCTCGAGGGATCGAAGAACAGTTTTGGTTCGGCGTGCACGGCGTAGAACGATTGCTTCGGCAGTGCGTTCTGTAATTCACCGGTGCGGCGCGCGAGCGCGGTCAGCGCCGCCGGCCCGAAGATCGCGACGCGAATGTCCGAGAGACGGTTCGAGCCCCCGCGCAGGCGACGCATCATGAAGGTGACGCGATGGCGCACCGACAGCCAGTTCGGCGTCAGCTCCTCCTGCTCCATCAGCTCCTCGAAGGCGGCAACGATGCCGTGCTCCGCCGGCAGATAGATCACGGAATTGCCGAGCTGGCGCGGCCGCTCCCAGGCGAAATAGGGTTTTGCCGGGTTGATCTCGACGGGTTTCAGCAGCAGCACGTCGGCATCGAGCCAGAGGCCGAGGTTCTTCGCCATCAGCTTCATGCGGAAGAAGTCGCTGAACTGAAGCGTGGTCCAGTCGCGCCAGCTGCCGTCCGGCTGCGGCGGCCGCAATCGTTCGGAGAACGCGTGCGGCAGGATCGCCTCGGCATCCGCGTTCCCGATGCCCGCGGGCAGGCCGGGAATGGTGTCGAAACTGTAGACCGTGACCCTGTGGCCGGCAGCTAGCTGCGAGCGCAGACAGGTCTGGCGCAGTGCGTCCATCGGGCCGTGCCAGAAGGTGACGATGTCGGGTAGCATGGGCGTCAATTTAGGGGTTAATCAGGACAAAGAAAAAGCCCCGGCGCTCGTCGCACCGGGGCTCGAACTGGAGCTCGATCTCAGGCCCAGGCGCGCTCGCGCTTGAGCTTTTCCTCGTAGGTGTCGATCGAGGCCTTCTTCTCCATCGTCAGGCCGATGTCGTCGAGGCCGTTGATCAGGCAGTGCTTGCGGAACGGATCGATCTCGAACTTGACCTTGCCGCCGTCGGGGCCGCGGATCTCCTGGTTCGGCAGGTCGATCGTCAGCGTCGCATTGGCGCCGCGCTCGGCGTCGTCGAACAGCTTGTCGAGGTCTTCCTGCGACACGCGGATCGGCAGAATCCCGTTCTTGAAGCAGTTGTTGTAGAAGATGTCACCGAACGAGGTCGAGATCACGCAGCGGATGCCGAAGTCGAGCAGCGCCCAGGGCGCGTGCTCACGGCTCGAGCCGCAGCCGAAATTGTCGCCGGCGACCAGCACCTTCGAAGTGCGATAGGCCGGCTGGTTGAGGACGAAATCCGGATTCTCGCTGCCATCGTCCTTGTAGCGCTGCTCGGAGAAGAGCCCCTTGCCAAGGCCGGTGCGCTTGATGGTCTTGAGGTACTGCTTCGGAATGATCATGTCGGTGTCGACATTGATGATCTTCAGCGGCGCCGCGACGCCTTCCAGCGTGGTGAACTTGTCCATGGTTGCGCTTTCCCGGGGGTGGTTTTGGGAACGGATATTTATCGTGTCCGGGCCCCGAATCCTAGGCCGAATTCGGCAGATCTAGTCTGCTCGGGCCTCAATCGCGGCCATATCGTCGTCCGAGAGGCCGAAATGGTGGCCGATCTCGTGGATCAGGACGTGGCGGACGATGTGGCCGAGGCTCTCATCGTGCTCGGCCCAGTAATCCAGGATCGGCCGGCGGTAGAGCCAGACCATGTTGGGCAGCCGCGCCACATCACCCAGGCTCTGCTGGGGCAGCCCGACGCCCTGGAACAGGCCGAGCAGGTCGAACTCGCTCTCGCATTCCATCTCGTCCATGACTTCCTCGGTCGGGAAGTCGTCGACACGGAGGATCACGCCCTCACAGAGGCCGCGAAATTCCGCCGGCAGCCGCTCGAAGATGTCATGCGCCGTCGCTTCCATCTCGGCCAGCGACGGTGCTTTCAATTCCGTCCACATGGGCTTTTCTTAGCGCGGGTTCCGTGGCGATGCATCCGGCTTTATAGGAGGCTACGAAGAGTTGACGCCGCGCGCGAAAACGAGGAGCGTACGGCGCCTCAAGGGGATAGCTCAGGTGGGTGGTGGTGCGATGCGGGCAGGAACAGCAGTACTGGTTCTACTTTGCATGGGGTTGTTTTCGCAATTTTGCGTTGGTGCGGAAGCCCAGACGGCCGGCGCCGGCGTCAGGCTGGCCCAGGTGGCCTCGCCAGACGACGTTCCCCCGCCGCGCAGGCGCCCGCCCGCGCGGCTGCGCGTCACGCCCTACTACGCTCCGGACGGCGTCTATCCGCGCTACAATCCGGGTCCCGACGCGGTCCGCGAGTGCAACGCCACCTATGTGCAGGAATATCGGCCGAGCGGCACGGTGATCGTGCCGCATATGAGCTGCTACTGGCGGCGGGGCTGACGCGCCTCAACGGCCGTGTGATGCCCGCATCTTGAGGGCGGAGTTCGTCATGACGAGATGGATTGCATTGGCCGTTGTCGCCGGGCTCGCAGCGGGTTTGCCTCGCGCTTCAACCGCGCAGAGTGTGACGAAGTCGGATGCCTCGGCCGGGACAGCGATTTTCGATGCGAGACGGCACGCAAGACACCATGACGTTGCGCGGCGCTCAGCGACCCATGATCCGCATTATTACGCGCGGCCCGTCTACTACCGTCCCTATCCCTACGGCGTGCCGGCACCCTTCGTGTTCGGCTACGGGCCGTGGTGGTGACACCGCCGCGTTAGCCCGCCGGCGCAAATCCCTTGACCAGCAGCACGGTCGCCTGCGCGCCCGCCTTGCGATCGCGCGAGATCTCTTCGTAGTCCGGCGAATTCGAGAAGGCGAGGAACGCGGCCTCGTCGGGAAACGACATCATGACGAGCTTGTCGAACGGCCATGGGCCCTCGAGCACGCGCGGCTGTTCGTCGGCGGCGAGCAGCCGTCCATCGTGCTTTCTGAACACGTCGAAGAACCGCGCCTGATAGCGGTCATAGGCCGCGCGGTCCGTCATCTTCAATTGCGCGATCGCGTAGACGGTCATCTCTCGAATTCCTCTTGTCGGCATCGCAATCGTATATGCGTCTGCGCTGCACGTGGCGGGAATGTCTTCATTCATGGGGCGTTCACGTCGCTGTCCCTAATTTAATGTCGGGATCGACTGTCAATGAACAGGGATGACGCGGGCTGGTAACGAGCGTCGCAACTCCGCTGTCCAGACCCAAGGAGGACTCCATGCTGAGGATATTGGGTCTCAGGGCAAGCCCCATGCGCTTGCTCGGGATTGCGGCCGCCACGACGCTGATGCTGTCGGCCGGGAACGCGCGTCGTGCTGAAGCGCTGAGCTTGATCAATCCGGCAACGTCACCTGCAACGAAGGCTGCGGCCGACGACCTCGTCACCCAGGTTCGCCACGGCGGCGGTGGTGGCGGACATGGTGGTGGCGGCTTCCATGGCGGCGGCGGTTTTCGTGGCGGTGGTTTCCACGGTGGCGGAGGACATATCGGCGGTTTCCGCGGCGGCGGCTTTCGTGGCGGCCATATCGGCGGCTTCCGCGCCGCGCCCGCCTTTCACGGCGGCGGCTATCGCTACGGCGGATTTCGCCACTATGGCGGTTACCATCGCTACGGGATCTATCGCCCGCATTACGGCTATCGCCACTTCCACCGGCGCTATTATTACGGCGGCTACTATCCCTACTACCACTATCCGCGCCGCTGCCGGGTGATCTGGACCTATTACGGCCCGCGCCGCGTCTGCCGGTGGCCTCGCTGGCACTATCCGTACCGCTATTGGTAATCGCAATCGAAATGAAAAGGGCGCCGCGACGGCGCCCTTTGTTCGTGTGGCCTAGAGCCAATCCTTCAGCTTCCATGACGCCGGCTTCCACCGCGTCAGGTTCTCGAGCTTCCACTGCTTGATCATCGCCGGTGGCCAGCGGCTGAGCTTCGAGGTCTCCTCGACCTCGGGCTTGGCGACGATGGGCAAGGGCGTTACGCGCCGCCGGTGCTGGCGCGTCGCCTCGCCGATCAGATCGACATATTCAGGCTTGTTGGCCATGAGTTGTGTCCTCGCGAAACCGTCGCGAGGACACAGTGTCGGCGATGCCGATTAACGGCCGTTTGCCGCTTTAGCTCAAATTGCAGGGAGCGGCTTACCGCCACTCCCTGACGTCGACGAAGTGACCCGCGATCGCGGCTGCTGCCGCCATCGCCGGCGACACCAGATGCGTGCGGCCCTTGAAGCCCTGGCGGCCCTCGAAGTTGCGGTTCGAGGTCGAGGCGCAGCGCTCTTCCGGGGCCAGCTTGTCCGGGTTCATCGCGAGGCACATCGAGCAACCGGGCTCGCGCCATTCGAAGCCGGCCTTGATGAAGATCTTGTCCAGACCCTCAGCCTCGGCCTGCTCCTTCACGATGCCGGAGCCCGGCACGACCATGGCATTGACATGCGCTGAAACGGTCTTGCCTTCGGCAATCTTCGCCGCCGCGCGCAGATCCTCGATGCGGCCGTTGGTGCAGGAGCCGATGAAGATGCGGTCGACCTTGATGTCGGTGATCTTCGTGCCCGCCGTCAGGCCCATGTATTTCAGGGCGCGGTGCTTGGAGAGACGCTTGGCCTCGTCCGCGATCTGGTCAGGATCGGGCACGATGCCGGTCACCGAGATGACGTCCTCAGGCGAGGTGCCCCAGGTCACGATCGGCGGCAGCTTGGCAGCGTCGAGGCGCAGCTCGTGGTCGAAATGCGCGCCGTCGTCGGAGCGCAGCTTCTCCCAGTAGCGCATCGCCGCGTCCCAGTCCGCGCCCTTCGGTGCCTTCGGGCGGCCGCGGAGGAAGTCGAACGCCTTCTGGTCGGGCGCAACCAGGCCGGCGCGCGCGCCGCCTTCGATCGACATGTTGCAGACCGTCATGCGGCCTTCCATGCTGAGCGCGCGGATCGCATCACCGGCGTATTCCAGCACGTAGCCGGTGCCGCCGGCAGTGCCGATCTCGCCGATGATGGCGAGGATGATGTCCTTGCCCGTCACGCCCTCCGGCAATTTGCCGTCGACGGTGACGCGCATGTTCTTCGCCTTCTTCTGGATCAGCGTCTGCGTCGCTAGCACGTGCTCGACCTCGGAGGTGCCGATGCCGTGCGCGAGCGCGCCGAACGCGCCATGCGTCGAGGTGTGGCTGTCACCGCAGACGATGGTGGTGCCGGGCAGGGTAAAGCCCTGCTCGGGCCCGATGACGTGGACGACGCCCTGGCGCTTGTCGAACTCGTCGTAATATTCGATGCCGAATTCCTTGGCGTTCTCGGCCAGCGCCTTGATCTGCTCGATGCTCTCCGGATCGGGATTCGGCTTGGTGCGATCGGTGGTCGGAACGTTGTGGTCGACGACGGCGAGCGTCTTTTCCGGCGAGTGCACCTTGCGGCCGGTGGCGCGCAGACCTTCGAACGCCTGCGGCGAGGTCACTTCGTGCACCAGATGGCGGTCGATATAGAGCAGGCAGGTGCCGTCGTCGGCTTCGTGCACCAGATGGTCGTTCCAGATCTTGTCGTACAATGTGGTCGGCTTGGACATGAGCTTCAGCTCCAGGAATGTTGTGTGCGGATATGCGCGGTCACGCGCGGGCAACAAAATCGTCAGCGCAGCTTTTAGGCTGCGCGCGTAAGCTCTGACGTTGCCGAGGTCGCGAAGCGTCCGAAGAACCGACCAGGCAGCCGCGAGCGATCGTCGATGACGATGCGCGTGACGGGGGCGAGGCTGGTCTGATCTGGAAACATTCCAAGAATATATAGCAGGCCGATTTGGAAGCGCGAGTGCTTTGACGCGCACGGCTGACGCAACAAAAAAGCGCGGGGTTTTGCCCCGCGCTCTCTAGAACTTGCCTTATGGCGAAGATTACTCGCCGACGGCAGCCGCGCGGTCCTGCTTCTCGACGATGCGGGCCGACTTGCCGCGAAGGTTGCGGAGGTAATAGAGCTTGGCACGACGCACCTTGCCGCGGCGCACCACCTTGATCGAGTCGATCATCGGGGAGAGCAGCGGGAACACGCGCTCGACACCCTCGCCATAGGAGATCTTGCGGACGGTGAAGCTCTCGTTGAGGCCGCCGCCGGAACGGCCGATGCAGACGCCTTCATAGGCCTGCACGCGGGTACGGTCGCCTTCGACGACCTTCACGTTGACGATCACGGTGTCACCGGGACCGAATTCCGGAATCTCCTTGCTGGCGGAGAGCTTGTCGAATTGCTCTTTTTCGAGCTGTTGGATCAGGTTCATGGGTAAATCTCCATCGGCGCGCCCAGCCGCAGGACGGGGGCTGCGCGAAATTCGTTGATCCAGCTATTGCGGATGTGGCCGCTCCTATAAGGCAAGCCGGAGCGTTTGTCACCCGTCTGTCTTGTTTTTTGGCGTTTTTTGGCGTCCGGCCCGATTCGGGGCTTTGGCCGGGATTTGGGCCCATAAATCAGGCCGCCGGGCCGCCGTCAGGGACTCGGATTGTGCCCGCCGCCAGGCTGCAACCTTGGCGTGGTCGCCGGAGGTCAGGGTTTCCGGGATCGGAGCCCCCTCGAACAGCTGCGGACGGGTGTATTGGGGGTATTCGAGGAGGCCCTCCGAAAAGCTTTCCTCGGTTCCCGAGGCCTCCTTGCCCATCACGCCGGGCAGCAGCCGGACGCAGGCGTCGATCAGGGCCAGCGCGGCGATTTCGCCCCCGGACAGCACGTAGTCGCCGATCGAGACCTCCTCCAGGCCCCGTCCATCGATCACCCGCTGGTCCACCCCCTCGAACCGTCCGCAGACGATCAGGGGGCCCGGACCCTCGGCCAGCTCCATCACCCGCGCCTGGGTCAATGGCCGACCCCTCGGGCTCATCAGCAGTTTCGGCCGGTCCGGGTTGATCTCGACGGCATCGATCGCCGCCGCCAGAACATCGGCCCGCAGCACCATGCCCGGTCCGCCGCCCGCGGGGGTGTCGTCGACGCTCCGATGCCGGTCGGTGGCCGAAGCCCGGATGTCCCGCGCCTCGAGCTCCCAGAGCCCGCCAGCCAGCGCCCGGCCGGCCAGGCTCACGCCGAGCGGCCCCGGAAACATCTCCGGAAACAGCGTCAGCACCGTCGCGCGCCAAGGTGAAGGGTTCGTCATTGTTTCCCGATCTCGTCGTCCCGGGGCGTGCGGAGCGCGAGCCCGGGACCATAACCACCGCAGTCAGTTTTGCGATGATCGGAGCCACCAGCTTAGCCAAAAACCACGGCCTATGGTTATGGGTCCCCGCGTTCGCGGGGACGACTCGGAGAGAGAGCCTCGCCCCCGTCCTCACCCTCGATCTCCTGCGGCAGCGCGATCACAACGCGTCCACCTGCGAGATCGACTTCCGGCACCACCGCGTTTGTGAACGGCAGCAGCATCGTCGTGCCCTTTGGCGGCGCGATCTCGATGATGTCGCCAGCGCCGAAATTGTGGATCGCGAGCACGCGGCCGAGCGCGTCGCCGTCGGTGGTGACGGCGGCGAGCCCGATCAGGTCGGTGTGGTAATATTCGCCCGCATCGGTCGCGGGCAGCTTTTCGCGCGCGACGTAGAGCTCGATGCCGTTGAGGCGCTCGGCCTCATCGCGGGTCGTGACGCCCTTGAACGTCGCGACCAGATGATCCCTGGCCTCGCGCGCCTGCGCGACCTCGAACTGGCGCTTGCCGTCCTTGGCGAGAAGCGGACCGTAGCGCTTGATGGCAAAGGGATCTTCGGTGAAGGTCCACAGCTTGACCGCACCGCGCACACCATGCGCGGCGCCGATCCGCGCGACGCAGACCAGCGCCGACATGATCTGACCTTACGCCTTCGCGGCGGCTTCGGCCTGCGCCTTGCGCTCCTTGCGCGGCACGGCCTTCTGCGGGTTGTTGCGCGCTTCGCGCTTCTTGACGCCGGCGGCGTCGAGGAAACGCGCCACGCGGTCCGACGGCTGCGCACCCTTGGCGACCCAGGCCTTCACCTTGTCCATGTCGAGCTTGAGGCGGGCCTCGTTGTCCTTCGGCAGCAGCGGGTTGAAATAACCGAGACGCTCGATGAAGCGGCCATCGCGGGGAAAGCGCGAATCGGCGACGACTACGTGGTAGACGGGGCGCTTCTTGGTGCCTGCACGAGCGAGGCGGATAACGACGGACATTTAGTTCTCCTTCGAAGTACGGTTTGCAAAGTACGTTTTGTTCAGTTGATTGGTATTCCGCGTTGCGCGGGACGCTTGCGATCCCCCGCGACGAATTCCTCATTTCTTCTTGCCGGGAAAACCGCCGAGCCCCGGAAGGGTCGGCTTGCCGCTGAGGCCCGTAAGCCCCGGCAAATTCGGCAGGCCGGAGCGAAGACCGGGCGGCAGATCCTTCGGCAGGCTGGGCAGACCCTGCCCGCCGCCGCTCTGCATCTTCTCCTGCATTGCCTTCATCTCTTCAGGCGAGGGCGGCTTCATGCCGCCGCCAAAGCCCATCGCCTGCGCGATGCCGGCGAGCGGGCCGCGCTTGCCCGAGCCCATGGCCTTCATCACGTCGGCCATGTTCCGGTGCATCTTGAGCAGCTTGTTGACCTGCTCGACGCTCTGGCCGCTTCCCGCGGCGATGCGCTTCTTGCGGCTGGCCTTGAGCAGGTCGGGATGACGGCGCTCGTCGCGCGTCATGGAATCGATCACCGCGACCTGGCGCTTCAGGATCTTGTCGTCGATGCCGGCGGCCGCGATCTGGTTCTTCATCTTGGCGATGCCGGGCATCATGCCCATCAGCCCGCTGATGCCGCCCATGTTCGCCATCTGCAACAGCTGCTCGCGCATGTCGTTGAGGTCGAACTGACCCTTGCGCATGCGCTCGGCGGTGCGCGCGGCCTTCTCGGCGTCGATGTTGGCGGCGGCACGTTCGACCAGCGACACCACGTCGCCCATGCCGAGGATGCGGCCGGCGATACGATCGGGATGGAAATCTTCCAGCGCGTCGGTCTTTTCACCGGTGCCGATCAGCTTGATCGGCTTGCCGGTGACGGCGCGCATCGACAGCGCGGCGCCGCCGCGGCCGTCGCCGTCGACGCGGGTCAGCACGATGCCGGTGAGCCCGACGCGCTGATCGAAGGCGCGTGCAAGATTCACGGCGTCCTGGCCGGTGAGGCTGTCGGCGACCAGCAGCACTTCATGCGGATTTGCGGCGGCTTTGATCGCCGCTGCTTCCGCCATCATCTCTTCGTCGAGCGTGGTGCGGCCGGCGGTGTCGAGCAGCACGATGTCGTAGCCGCCGAGCTTGCCGGCTTCGAGTGCGCGCTTCGCGATCTGCGGCGGCTGCTGGCCCGCCACGATCGGCAAGGTCGGAATGTCGAGGTCGCGGCCGAGCACGGCCAACTGCTCCATCGCCGCGGGGCGATAGACGTCGAGCGAAGCCATCAGCACCTTGCGCTTGTCGCGCTGGACCAGGCGGCGGGCGAGCTTCGCGGTGGTGGTCGTCTTACCCGAGCCTTGCAGGCCGACCATCATGATCGGCACCGGCGGCACGGAATTGACGTCGATGGTCTGGCTTTCGGCGCCGAGCGTGTTGATCAGCTCGTCATGGACGATCTTGACCACCATCTGGCCGGGCGTGACCGACTTGACGACGGTGGCGCCGATCGCCTGCTCGCGGACGCGCTCAGTGAAGCTGCGCACGACTTCGAGCGCGACGTCGGCCTCGAGCAGTGCGCGGCGCACCTCGCGCATCGCGGCGTCGACGTCCTTTTCGGTCAGCGCACCGCGCCCCGTCAGACGATCGAGAATGCCACCAAGCCGTTCCGACAGACTGTCGAACAATGCCGTTGTCCCTTGTCCTGCTCGCGCAGGGTTGCCGTGTTCACCACTGTCATGCCCCGGCTTGACCGGGGCATCCAGTACGCCGCGGCACCTCGGTTCAGCCGAGCGGCCTCTGGGATACTGGATCGCCCGATCAAGTCGGGCGATGACCACTTCCTTGGCAAGCGATCTTCCAAACACCTTTACGCCCGAGGGCGCACAGCGCTGTCGGGCGTTGACCTCTGGCCTCCAGGGCCAGTCGGCGGGTCGAAAAGAAAGCCTTTCCGAGAAAGTGGCGGGGTTAAACGCCGCTCCCGCCCAAAAGTCAAGGAAAGTTAGGGGGCCGGGGTGCCTTTGCCAGGGCAAGGTCCTGAGAATACGGCACTTTTGGCGACCGGTTCCTTTTGCCTGGGCTCCGCCCATATAGAAGATGATGACTTACCTTCGTTACCATCCCTGAAGCCCGCTTGTGCCGATCACCCGCCGCCGCCTCTTTGGATTGATCGCTGGTGGCGCCGCGCTGGTCGGTGTTCCGCCCCTCTGGATGTCCCGCATGAAAACCTATGACGGCCCGGTCTCCGACCATTTCGACGGCCTGACCTTCTTCGATCCCGACGGGGCGCCGCCCAGATCCCTAGGCGAGGTGCTGCGCTGGCAATTAGGTGCCCGGGGGCAGCGCGCGGACTGGCCCGACTGGGTGCCGAACTCTCACGCCGACACGCCACCCGCCCGAGTCGAGGGCGACAAGGTGCGGCTCTCCTTCGTCGGCCACGCCAGCTGGCTGATTCAGGCCGGCGGCCTCAACATCCTCGTCGATCCCGTCTGGTCCTCGCGGGTCTCGCCCGTCAGCTTTGCCGGTCCGAAGCGGCACAACGACCCCGGCATCGCGTTCGAGAAGCTGCCGAAGATCGACGTCGTGCTGGTTTCGCACGGTCATTACGATCATCTCGACATCGCGACGCTGTCGCGGCTCGCCAAGAATTTTGCACCGCGCGTGGTCACCCCGCTCGGCAATGACGTGACGATGCGCAGCACCGACTCTTCCATCAAGGCGGAGGCCTTCGACTGGCACGATCGCGTCGAGCTCGGCGGCGGCATCGCCGCGACGCTGGTGCCGACCCGACACTGGTCGGCGCGCGGCATGTTCGATCGCAATAAGGCGCTGTGGGCGAGCTTCGTGCTGGAGACGCCGGCGGGGAAAATCTACGTCGTCTGCGATTCCGGTTATGGCGACGGCGGGCATTTCCGCCGCGTCGCCGAGAAGCACGGGCCGCTGCGTCTGGCGATCCTCCCGATCGGCGCCTACGAGCCGCGCTGGTTCATGCGCGACCAGCACATGAATCCGGAAGACGCCGTGAAGGCGCTGGCCGATTGCGGCGCGCAAGCCGCGCTCGGGCATCATCACGGCACGTTCCAGCTGACGGATGAAGCGATCGACGCGCCGGCGAAGGCGCTGGTCGAAGCGCTCGATACCGCGAAGATTCCGCAGGAGCGGTTCGTGGCGATGAAGCCCGGGCAGGTGGTGGAGATATGAATCCATCCACGTGCACAACTGTGCCCCGGACGCAGCGCAGCGTCTCTTCGACGGTGCGCTGCAGAGCCGGGGCCCATGCTGCAGCACGTGCCGTAGGATTTCTGGGTCCCGGCTCTGCGCAGCAGCGTTTCACGCTGCAGCGCGTCCGGGACAAGACACTTATTTGCCTTCAGGGCGAATGATCGCCCAGCTCACATTCACCGTCACCGACAGCGTTTCCTCGCCCGGCGCTACTGCCGCGGGCGCCGCCATCGGCGCGGTCGCCATTCTTGCCTTGAACAGCGGCACCGGAGCGCCGCCCTCGGATACGCTGAGCGGCGCGCCGAGCGTGACGCCGGTGGCCTTGGCGTAGATATCGGCCTTGCGCCGCGCGTCGACGACCGCCTGTTCGCGGGCGTCGTCGAGCAGTTTTGAGGCCTGCGTCACCTCGAACGAGATGTTGCCGATGTCGTTGGCGCCTGCGCCGACCAGCGTGTCGATGATGCCAGCGACCTTGGTCACGTCGCGGATTTTCACGGTGACGCGGTTAGAGGCGCGAAAGCCGACCACGGGCGAGGCGCCGGTGGATTTGTTCTGGCCATACTGCGGCTGCAAGGACAGGCGCGAGGTCTGATAGTCCTTCTCGGCGATGCCGGCGCCCTTCAGCGCCAGCAGCACCTTGCCCATCGCGGCGTTGTTGGCGTCGGAGGCTTCCTTCGCCGTCTTGGCGTCGTTGGCGACGCCGGCATCGATCTGCGCGAGATCGGGTGCCGCGGAAATCGTGGCTTCGCCGCTCACCGAGATCGCGGAGGGAAAATCGTCCGCGCGTGCGGGCGCCACCAGCAGCGTGGCGGCGAAAGCGGCGGCAAGGGACGTAAAAAGGACGGCAGGCTTCTTCATCTCTCTCACTTCAATGGCACGAACACGTTGATCACGAGCTTGTCCTCCGCCGTCTTCAGGGGATCGGTGAGGTACTCCTCGACAAAGGTGTCCTTGGCTTCCAGCTTCTTGTCGTCGAGGTGATTGGTGATCGCCTCATAGGTGTTGTCCATGTTGTCGTAGGAGCCGCGATGGACGAACTTCAGCGCCTTGCCTTCCGGCGATTTGCCGATGCTCATGTCCTTGGGCAGGTTCTTCGGGTCCTGCTCGACCGGGATCTCGGCCAGGAAGGTGAAGCCGGTGTCGTCGGTCGAGGTGTAGACGATCATCGAATTGCCGACGGGCTTGATGCTCTGCTTGTCCAGCAGCGTGTTCAGCGCCTTGAAAGCGTCGATCAGCGTGTCGAAGGCCGAATCCCAATTGGCGGTGCCCTTGACCATCAGGACCTTCTTCGGCTCGAGCGTGGTCTCCTGGCCAAAGGGATCGGCGGTCTGCACCGGAGCAGGCGTTGCGGCCGCAGCGGGCGGTGGGGCCGCCGGAGCGGGTGACGGCGAAGCGCTGGCCGCAGGCGATGGCGCCGGAGAGGGTGCCGCCGCGGGCGCAGGTGCGGCACTTGCGGCCGGGGAGGGCGAGGCCGACGGAGCCGGCGAAGGGCTGGCCGACGCGGCGGGCGCCGGGCTCGGGGTCTGCGCCAGAGCGCCGGGCACGCCAAACGACATGGTCGCTGCCGGGATCAGCGCGAGCAGTGCGAGGCGACAAAAACGATTCATTCTATTCTCCCCAAGGGCTTATGCGCCAAGGCCTTACATCCCCAAGGCCTTAAGCCGGCCGCGCGTCCCGGATCGCGCGAACCGCGCCGTTCTAACACGCGAGGGCCGAATTCGTCCCATGACAGATGCGTCATGGCCATGGCGGCAAATCACTGGCCAAGCCACCAAGGATCGCCATATAAGGCAGGCGAAATTCGGGAAATTTCATGAGCGCTCTGGCCAACCACGCATTTGCCAAGATGAACGGCATCGGCAACGAGATCGTCGTTGTCGACATGCGTGATTCCGCCGCGCCGGTGACGCCGGACGACGCCCGCGCGGTCGCCTCCGCGACGGGCGGCGTGCCCTACGACCAGCTCATGGTGCTCCGGAAGCCGCGGTTCGACGGTACCGAGGCCTTCATCAGCATCTACAACAATGACGGCTCCGAGGCCGGCGCCTGCGGCAACGGCATGCGCTGCGTGGTGCGGCGTATCTTCGAGAAGACCGGGCAGACCACGGCAACGTTCGAGACCGCCGCGGGCCTGCTCAATTGCTGGCAGGGCCCGGCGCCCGATCTCTACACCGTCGATATGGGCGCGCCGAAGTTCGGCTGGCAGGAGATTCCGCTGGCGGAAGAGTTTCGCGACACCCGCTACATCGAATTGCAGATCGGGCCGATCGACAATCCGATCCTGCATTCGCCCTCAGTGGTGAGCATGGGCAATCCGCATGCGATCTTCTGGGTCGAGGACGTCAACGCCTACGATCTCGAGCGCTTCGGTCCGCTGCTGGAAAATCACCCGATCTTCCCCGAGCGTGCCAACATCACGCTCGCCCATATCGTCGATCGCGACCACGTCACGATCCGCACCTGGGAGCGTGGCGCGGGCCTGACCAGAGCTTGCGGTTCGGCGGCCTGCGCGACCGCGGTTGCTGCCGCGCGGCTGAAGCGCACCGAGCGCAATGTCGAGATCACGCTGCCCGGCGGCAAGCTCGGGATCGAATGGCGTGAAAGCGACGACCACGTGCTGATGACGGGCCCTGCGACCTTCGAATACGAGGGCTCCTTCGATCCGGCGCTGTTTGCGCCGGTCGGCTGATGGCCGTCGACGTCGTCACCTTCGGCTGCCGCCTCAATGCCTTCGAGGCCGAACTGATCCGCCGCGAGGCCGAGGGCGCGGGCCTTTCCGACACCATCGTCATCAACAGTTGCGCCGTCACCAACGAAGCGGTGGCGCAGGCGCGCCAGTCGATCCGCAAATTGAAGCGCGAGCGGCCGGGTGCTCGCATCGTCGTCACCGGCTGTGCGGCGCAGACGCAGAGCCGGATGTTCGCAGACATGGCCGAGGTCGATCGTGTCCTCGGCAATGACGACAAGATGCGCAGCGAGGCCTGGCGCGATGCGCGTGCCGCGTTCGATCTCGGTGCGAGCGAAAAAATCGCCGTCAGCGACATCATGGCGGTGAAGCAGATGGCGCCGCATCTGATCGACGGCTTTGCGAGCGGCCTGCCGCGCGTGTTCGTGCAGGTGCAGAACGGCTGCGACCATCGCTGCACGTTCTGCATCATCCCCTACGGCCGCGGCAATTCACGCTCGGTGCCGATGGGCGCGGTGGTCGATCAGGTGCGGGCGCTGGTTGCGCGCGGCCATGCCGAGATCGTGCTGACCGGTGTGGACCTCACCAGCTATGGCGCCGACCTGCCGGGTGCACCGAGACTCGGCATGCTGACGAAGCAGATCTTGCGGCATGTGCCGGAGCTGCAGCGCCTGCGCATCTCCTCGATCGATTCGATCGAGGCCGATGCCGATCTGCTGGATGCCATCGGCGACGATGCGCGCCTGATGCCGCATCTGCACCTGTCGCTGCAATCCGGCGACGACATGATTTTGAAGCGGATGAAACGGCGGCATTCGCGCAACGACGCGATTGCGTTCTGCGACCAGGTGCGCCGCCTGCGCCCGGACATCGCCTTCGGCGCCGACATCATCGCGGGCTTTCCGACCGAGACCGAGGAGATGTTTTCGCGCTCGCTGGATCTCGTCGAGGAGTGCGGCCTGACGTTCCTGCACGTCTTCCCGTATTCGCCGCGCCCCGGCACGCCGGCCGCGCGGATGCCGCAGGTCGCAGGCGGTGCGATCAAGGAGCGGGCGAAGCGGCTGCGTACGGCGGGCGAAGCGGTATTGCGACGGCGGCTGCAAGAAGAAGTGGGTGGGACGCGCGATGTGTTGATCGAGAGCGGCAGCCAGGGGCGCACGGAGCATTATCTGCCGGTGGCGATCGCGGGCGAACGTGTTGGCCGTGTGGTGCAGCTGATGATTGCCGGCAGCGATGGCGAGCGGTTGACCACATAGTCGGTGTCGTCGCCCGGCTTGACCGGGCGACCCAGTACGCCGCGGCCTCTCCGCATCCCACTAACTCTCTGGAATACTGGATCACCCGCTCCAGTGCGCAATTGCGCACAAGGCGGGTGATGACACCGGTGCGTAGCGCGCGGCGCGCGCCCTACAACGCCCGCACCTGCCAGAATCGCAGCGTCCGCCGCGCGTTCTCCGGCGTCATTCGCGCGTAGTTGCTTTTCGCCCTCGCGATATCCGCGGGCTTCATCGCGCCGGTGGCAAAGCGACTCTCGAGCACGGCGGCTGTGGTTTCCCAGCTGAGCTGGGCCGCCTTGCACGGCACCAGCAGGCCGTCCTCGCGCAGGCTCTGCATCAGCGGACGAATCACCTCAATGGTCGATCCGGACAGTGCCGCCAATGCAGCCACGGCTTCCTCATAGCGCCGCTGCGCGGCGAAGCCGAGCAGCGTCGCCTCGGTCAGCTGGCCCGTCGCCTTGAGATTTGCGATGGCCCGCTTGGCGCCTTCGAAATCGCGCACGCCCGACATCTCGCGCTCGACACCGACGGTCACGGCGGCGATCGCGCCCTGGATCTCCTCGAACAGATGCGGCGGTGCGCGCGACAGCAGCCGGGTACGCACGGTATCCGTCGCCGAGCGCAGCAACCGGCGGCGCAAGTCGGACGGCAGGTCGACGCGGACGCCGACGCTCACGGCGAGCTCGGAATCGGCCTCGGCCTGCCCGACGATGACGGCAAATCCGTTTCCGGAAACGCGCGCGCCGGGATTGGCGGCAAGCCGCCGACTGACGCTGGGATAGCGCCGCGCCAGCAGCGCATCGGTGACGATCTCCTTGAGCCACCAGCGCCCGGCGACCGCGAGCAGATGTGGCTCGCCCTTGCTGGAGGCGATCTTCACGAGCTCGCCATCGTCGAGGCGCGCGGATTCCTGGAGCACGGGGCCGGCGATGCGAATTTCGTCATTATTGGCGAGGCGGCGGATCACGGAGGGCGGCGCCTGCGCGATCGGCGCAAGCTGCGCGCTGATCTCGGCCAACGCAATTCGTGCGCCCATGTCGGCGATGGCGCGCAGCTCGATGGTGCCGATCAGGCGCTCGAGCACGTCGTCGAACAGCGCGATCTGCTCGTCGTCAAAACTGCCGGCGGAGGAGAGGAAGAGGTCGGTGACGCGGCGGGCCGTTTCCAGGCCTTTTTCCGCCGAGCCGAGCCGAATCGCGGATTCGACTTCATCGATGATCGAAAACTCGGCCGTGGACATGACGCGTTGCTCGTCCTGAGCGAATGACGGGAGCTTGTTCTAAGCAATCGCTATCATTAGAGACGAGCACTGAACGTTTCGTAAACCACGCACCCCGGGCGGGCGCTATTCCCCATTCCAGCCGCAGGCGCGGAGCTTCTCGTGCATGTGGGGCGGGGCCGGCGCGACCACGCGGACCGGCTCCTTGTTCCGCGAGATCGGCACCACGATCTCGCGGGAATGCAGATGCAGCCGCGGCTCGCCGAAGCGCGGGCCGTTGCCGTAAATGTTATCGCCGAAAATCGGCCAGCCGGTCGCGGCCGAATGCACCCGCAATTGATGGGTGCGGCCGGTCACCGGTTCCATGGCGAGCCAGGTCAGCCCGTCGCCCCGTCCCATCACCTTCCAGTTGGTGATCGCCTTCTGGCCCTCGGGATCCGGTTTCTGCCACCAGCCACGCTCGGCATTGAGCCGGCCGAGCGGCATGTCGATGGTGCCTTCGTCCTCGGCAGGGCCGCCCTCGACCACGGTCCAGTAGGTCTTGCCGATCTTGCCGTGCTTGAACAACAGGCCGAGCGAGGCCGTCGCCTTGCGGTGGCGGCCGAGCACGAGGCAACCGGAGGTGTCCTTGTCCAGACGGTGGGCCAGCACCGGCGGTCGCGGCAGGCCGAAACGAAGCGCGTCGAACGACGTTTCCAGATTGGCCCCGCCCTTGGGGCCGCGATGCACCGGCAGGCCGGCGGGCTTGTCGATGACCAGCATCAGCCCGTCGCGATGGAGCACGCGCGCCAGGATCTCGTCGGCAGTCAATTCGGGAACATCGAGCAATTGCAAGACTTTCGGTCAACACTTTCGTTTGGGAGCCGGAACGGCTAACACACCAGTGCGGTGGATTTGGCATTCGCTCAGCGCTAGCCGCGAAACGCGAAGCGAATGCCAAATCCAGGGCCGCACTGGCAACAATATTTTCTCGTGCCGCTCTTCAATTTGAAGTTCCTAACCGGACTTGCGGCAAGAGAGTCGGAACTTCAAATCGGCGGCACGAGCACCATGAACGATACCACGTCAGATCCCCCCAAGCTGAGCTGGTGGCGCCGCCTGTCCAACGGGCTGAAGCGCACCTCGTCCTCGCTCGGGACCGCGGTCGCCGACCTCGTCACCAAGCGCAAGCTCGACCGCGCCATGCTCGACGACATCGAGGACGTGCTGCTGCGCGCCGACCTCGGTACCTCGGTCGCGGTGCGGATCGCGGATGCCGTCGGCACGGGGCGCTACGACAAGGCGATCTCGGCGGACGAGGTCAAGGACGTCGTCGCCACCGAGGTCGAAAAGGTGCTGGCGCCGGTGGCAAAGCCGCTCGAGATCGATACGGCCAAGAAGCCGTTCGTCATCCTCGTCGTCGGCGTCAACGGCTCCGGCAAGACCACGACCATCGGCAAGCTCTCGCAAAAATTCGCATCCGAAGGCCGCAAGGTGATGCTGGCCGCCGGCGACACGTTTCGCGCGGCAGCCATCGAGCAGCTCAAGGTCTGGGGCGAGCGCACCAGGACGCCGGTCATCGCCGGCACGCAGGGCTCGGATTCGGCAAGCCTTGCCTTCAGCGCGCTGACGGCGGCGAAGGAGCAGGCCATCGACGTGCTCCTGATCGACACCGCCGGCCGCCTGCAGAACAAGGCCGAGCTGATGAACGAGCTCGAAAAGGTCGTGCGCGTGATCCGCAAGGTGGATGACACTGCGCCGCATGCCGTGCTGCTTGTGCTCGACGCCACAGTCGGCCAGAACGCGCTGTCGCAGGTCGAGGCCTTCCATCGCACGGCGGGGGTCACCGGCCTCGTGATGACGAAGCTCGACGGCACCGCGCGCGGCGGCATCCTGGTGGCGCTCGCGGAGAAATTCAAACTGCCGGTGCATTTCATCGGCGTCGGCGAAGGCGTCGACGATCTCGCGCCGTTCACCGCGCGCGATTTCGCCCGTGCGATCGCCGGAATCGAAAGCTGAGAATGGACAAGACCCAGCCGCATCCGCTGTTCAAGCTCGCGACCGAGCTCGGTCCGCTGCTCGTGTTCTTCTTCGTGAATGCGAAGTTCAATCTGTTCGCCGCGACCGGCGCCTTCATGGTCGCGATCGTCGCGGCGATGATCGCCTCCTACGTGGTGACGCGCCATATCCCGATCATGGCGATCGTGACAGGCGTGATCGTGCTGGTGTTCGGCACGCTGACGCTGGTGCTGCACGACGAGACCTTCATCAAGGTCAAGCCCACCATCATCTATGGCCTGTTCGCGGCGATCCTCGGCGGCGGACTGTTGTTCGGCCGCTCCTTCATCGCTGTGATGTTTGACCAGATGTTCAACCTGACGCCGCAGGGCTGGCGCATCCTCACGCTGCGCTGGGCGCTGTTCTTCGCCGGCATGGCGGTGCTCAACGAGATCGTCTGGCGCACCCAGAGCACGGATTTCTGGGTGAACTTCAAGGTGTTCGGCGTCACGCCGATCACGATGATCTTCGCCATCGCCCAGATGCCGCTGACCAAGCGCTACCATCTCGAACCGGTGTCGCTGGAAGCGAGCGAGGCCGAGGCGGGGGATGTAAGGAAGGGGTGAGCTCTCTCAGCTCGTCATTGCGAGCTGAAATGCGGCCACGCACTCAACTGTCATCGCCCGGCTTGACCGGGCGATCCAGTATTCCAGAGACAGTCGTGAGATACGGTGAGGCCGCGGCGTACTGGATGCCCCGGTCAAGCCGGGGCATGACAGCGATGCTTGTAACTGGCTTGGTCGCTCGCACTGACGACGACGTCAGCTCCCGGCCTTCAATGCCTTCTCCATCTGCGGCAACAACACGGTCCGCAGATTGTCCGGCGTGATCGGTCCGACCAGCTTGTAGACGATGGTGCCCTCGCGTCCGACGACGAACGTCTCCGGCACGCCATAGACGCCCCATTCGATCGAGGCGCGGCCGTTGGCATCCACGCCGACGCGGCCGAACGGGTTGCCGTAGCGGCCGAGGAAACGGCGCGCATTGTCGGCCGCGTCCTTGTAGTTGATGCCGACGAGCTGGAAGCGCTTGTCCTTGGCGAGCTCGGTCAGGAGCGGCGCCTCGTCATGGCATGGCACGCACCAGGACGCCCAGACATTGACGAGGCTGACCTTGCCCTTGAAGGCGGCGGGATCGAGGCCCGGCACCTGCGAATTGTCGGCCTGCAATCCCTCGAGCGGCGGCAGCGCGGTCTGCGGGGCCGGCCGCCCGATCAGCGCGGACGGAATCCGCGAGGGATCGCCGCTGCCGAGCCGGAACCAGAACAGCAGCGCCAGGGCGATGAAGGCGATCAGCGGCAGCACCATCAGGAAGGTGCGGCGCTGCGGCGGAGCGGAAGTCGGTTGATCGCTCATGATTGATCGCTCACGGCGTGTCCGTTGCGCTGCGTCCGGAGCGGCGCGTGACGCCGCTGCGGTCGAGCTCGCGCAGGCGCTCGGTCTGGCTGCGATAGTCGAGCACGATCCAGCCGATCAGGATCACGACGACGAGCGCGGCCGCGGCATAGGACGTCACGATGAAGGACGCGTAGGGACCAAGCGACATCGTCATGCGGCCTTCTGGCTCGCCTGCATCATCTGCAAGGAGCGGACGCGGCGGCGCAAGATCTCGTTGCGCATCGCCGCCAGGTGCAACGTGACGAACAGCAGCGTGAACGCGATGGCCATCAGCAGCAGCGGAATCAGGAACGATTTGTCGAGCGTCGAGCCGCCCATGCGCATCACCGACGCCGGCTGGTGCAGCGTGTTCCACCAATCGACCGAGAACTTGATGATCGGCAGGTTGATCGCGCCGACCAGCGTCAGCACCGCGGCCGCGCGCGCCGCGCGCGAGGGATCCTCGACCGCGCGCCACAGCGCCATCAGGCCGAGATACATCAGGAAGAGGATCAGCACCGAGGTCAGCCGCGCGTCCCATTCCCAATAGGTGCCCCACATCGGCCGGCCCCACAGCGATCCCGTGAGCAGCGCGAGGAAGGTGAAGGCAGCGCCGATCGGCGCGGCGGCTTTGGCCGCGACGTCGGCGAGCGGATGCCGCCACACCAGCGTGCCCAACGAGGCGATGCTCATCACGCCCCAGACGAACATCGACAGCCAGGCGTTGGGCACGTGGATGAACATGATCTTCACCGTCGCGCCCTGCTGATAGTCGTCGGGCGCGAGAGCGGACTGGTAGAGGCCGATGGTGAGCAGGATGACGGTCGCGGCCGCAAGCCACGGCAGCACCCGCGCCGTCAGCGCGAGGAACCGTGTCGGATTGGCGAGGTCGATCAGCGTCATGGTATTCTGATAATCACAGGTAGGCACTCACGCAATCAGCATAAAAGCGCGCAGCGAAAGTTGATCGGGGTCAAGGGCAATCCAGCCCATTTCAATCGAGACCATGGCGCAGGCTCGCGGCCGCCGCGAAAGGGCCGATGATGAGGCTGACCAGCGACAGCGCGCACAGGATCGAGAACGGCGCGCCGAACGTCATGGGACCGACGATCACGGCCTGCGAGGCCGCGACGCCGAAAATCAGCACCGGAATCGACAGCGGCAGCACCAGCACGGCCATCAATAGTCCGCCCCGGTGCAGCGTCACCGCGAGCGCCGCGCCGATCATGCCGGTGAAGGTCAGCGCCGGCGTACCGGCCAGGAGCGTCAGCGCCACCGCCCCGGTTGCGACCATGTCGAGGTTGAGCAGCAGGCCGAGCACCGGGGTTGCGACAATCAGTGGCAGGCCCGCCGCCAGCCAATGCGCCAGCGCCTTGGCGGCGCAGGCGAGTTCCAGCGGCGTCCGGCTCATCGCGATCAGGTCGAGCGAGCCGTCCTCGTGGTCGGCCATGAACAGCCGGTCCAGGGTGAGCAAGCTCGCCAGCAGCGCGCCGAGCCACAGGATCGCCGGTCCCAGCCGCGACAGCAGCGCCAGATCCGGCCCCACCGCGAACGGCATCAGCACCACCACGGTCAGGAAGAACAGCACGCCGATCAGCGCCCCGCCGCCGACGCGGAGCGCGATCCGGATGTCCCGGCGGATGAGCGCGGACAGGGCGGTCATGGGGTGGCTCCGACGGCGAGGCGGCCAAGTGAGCCCAATTCATGGCCCAAGCAAACTGGGCTCCCTCCCCCCTTGCGGGGGAGGGCGGGGGAGAGGGGTAGCCCCGGGGAAAGTGCTTGTCGGGTCTCGACCTCCAGCAACGGAGCGCCTGTTTCCCAGGCGCTAGAGCCGAAACGTCCTACCGTGTGGCACCCCTCTCCCTGACCCTCCCCCACAAGGGGGCAGGGAACGGACGGAGCGGTGCCAGGCCTCTCGAAAAGCTGAGGGTCAGCGAATCTCATACCATCTCCCCAATCCTCAGCTCCCGCGAATCGATCCCCAGCGGCGCATGGGTCGCCGCGATGATCAGGCCGCCGCGGCCGAGATGCTCCCGCATCAGGCCCTCGAACATGCCCTGGCCGGCCACGTCCAGCGCCGTGGTCGGCTCGTCCAGCAGCCAGACCGGGCGGCGCACGGTCAACAGCCGGGCCAATGACAGGCGGCGGCGCTGGCCGGCGGACAGGAAGGCGGCCGGCAAATGGGTGGCATGATCGAGCCCGACGATGGCGAGGCTCTTGGCCGCATCACTGCGCTCGCCGCCCAGAAAATCAGCCCAGAATGACAGGTTTTCCGCCACGCTCAGCGCCGGCTTCAGGGCGTCGCGATGGCCGAGATAGTGGCACTGCTCGGGCAGCGTCAGCTCGGCATCGCCGCCGGCGAGCGCGATTGTCCCGCCGGCCGGAATCAGCAGGCCCGCGATCAGCCGCAGCAGCGAGGTCTTGCCCGAGCCGTTGCGGCCGACGACCGCCACGGTCTCGCCGGCGACAGCCTCGAAATCGAGCCCGGAAAACACCTCGCGGCCGCCGCGCACGCAGACGACCCCGCGTCCGGACAGCTGCATCTTGCCTTGGTTCAATCCGCTCAAAGCCTGGCCTCAGGAAATCTTGGGGTAGCGCATGGGAATTTTTGGCTCGCGGATTGCTGCGGCACGTTTGTGGCTGTGGCGGCGCGGTTAGAAAGCTTCTATAAGCCCGGAACTACTTGATGCAGCAACTCAACCTGCCCCTGCAAGCGAACCAGCCGGACTCGCTGACGGTGTTAAAATACCCCTTGCCGGGTATAACTAACAATTGGGATTTTCCTACATGACCTCGCTCGACAGCTTCAAATGCAAAAAGACCCTCAAGGTCGGCGCCAAGACCTATGTCTATTACAGCCTGCCCACGGCCGAGAAGAATGGTCTGAAGGGAATTTCGAAACTCCCCTATTCGATGAAGGTTCTGCTCGAGAACCTCCTGCGCAACGAGGACGGCCGCACGGTCAAGAAGGAAGACATCGTGGCGGTGTCTAAGTGGCTGCGCAAGAAGTCGCTGGAGCATGAGATCGCGTTCCGCCCGGCCCGCGTGCTGATGCAGGATTTCACCGGCGTGCCGGCCGTGGTCGATCTCGCCGCGATGCGCAACGCGATGCAGAAGCTCGGCGGCGATGCCGAGAAGATCAATCCGCTGGTTCCGGTCGACCTCGTCATCGACCACTCCGTGATCGTGAACTTCTTCGGCGACAACAAGGCCTTCGGCAAGAACGTCACCGAGGAATACAAGCAGAACCAGGAGCGCTACGAGTTCCTGAAGTGGGGCCAGAAGGCGTTCTCGAACTTCTCCGTCGTGCCGCCCGGCACCGGCATCTGCCATCAGGTCAATCTCGAATATCTCTCCCAGACGGTCTGGACCAAGAAGGAGAAGATGACGGTCGGCAAGAAGACCGGCACCTTCGAGGTCGCCTATCCCGACTCGCTGGTCGGCACCGACTCCCACACCACCATGGTCAACGGTCTCGCCGTGCTCGGCTGGGGCGTCGGCGGCATCGAGGCGGAAGCCTGCATGCTCGGTCAGCCGCTGTCGATGCTGCTGCCCAACGTCGTCGGCTTCAAGCTGAAGGGCGCGATGAAGGAAGGCGTCACCGCGACCGACCTCGTGCTCACCGTCACGCAGATGCTGCGCAAGCTCGGCGTGGTCGGCAAGTTCGTCGAGTTCTTCGGCCCCGGCCTCGACCACCTCTCCGTCGCCGACAAGGCGACGATCGCCAACATGGCCCCCGAATACGGTGCGACCTGCGGCTTCTTCCCGGTCGACGCCGCTGCGCTCGACTACCTCAAGACCTCCGGCCGCGCTCCGGCGCGCGTCGCGCTGGTGCAGGCCTATGCCAAGGCGCAGGGCCTGTTCCGCACCGCCAAGTCGGCCGATCCGGTGTTCACGGAAACGCTGACCCTCGACCTCGGCGACGTCGTTCCCTCGATGGCCGGTCCGAAGCGCCCCGAAGGCCGCATCGCGCTGCCGTCGGTCGCCGAAGGCTTTTCGCTTGCGCTCGGCACCGAGTACAAGAAGACCGAAGAGCCGACGAAGCGCTTTGCCGTCGACGGCAAGAACTTCGAGATCGGTCATGGCGACGTCGTGATCGCCGCCATCACCTCCTGCACCAACACCTCGAATCCGAGCGTCTTGATCGGCGCCGGCCTGCTTGCGCGCAACGCTGCCGCCAAGGGCCTCAAGGCAAAACCGTGGGTGAAGACCTCGCTCGCGCCGGGCAGCCAGGTGGTCGCGGCCTATCTCGCCGATTCCGGTCTCCAGGCCGATCTCGACAAGGTCGGCTTCAACCTGGTCGGTTTCGGCTGCACCACCTGCATCGGCAATTCCGGTCCGCTGCCCGAGGAGATCTCGAAGTCGATCAACGACAACGGCATCGTCGCGGCCGCCGTGCTCTCCGGCAACCGCAACTTCGAAGGCCGCGTCTCGCCGGACGTGCAGGCGAACTATCTGGCTTCGCCGCCGCTGGTCGTCGCCCACGCGCTCGCGGGCAGCGTCACCAAGAACCTCGCCGTCGAGCCGCTCGGTGAAGGCAAGGACGGCAAGCCGGTGTACCTCAAGGACATCTGGCCGACGACGAAGGAGATCAACGCCTTCATGAAGAAGTTCGTGACCGCGTCGATCTTCAAGAAGAAGTATGCCGACGTGTTCAAGGGCGATACGAACTGGCGTAAGATCAAGACGGTCGAGAGCGAGACCTATCGCTGGAACATGAGCTCGACCTACGTGCAGAACCCGCCCTATTTCGACGGCATGAAGAAGGAGCCGGAGCCGGTCACCGACATCGTCGAGGCGCGCATCCTCGCCATGTTCGGCGACAAGATCACCACCGACCACATCTCGCCGGCCGGTTCGATCAAGCTCACCTCGCCCGCCGGCAAATATCTCAGCGAGCATCAGGTGCGTCCGGCCGACTTCAACCAGTACGGCACGCGTCGCGGCAACCATGAAGTGATGATGCGCGGCACCTTCGCCAACATCCGCATCAAGAACTTCATGCTGAAGGGCGCTGACGGAAATATTCCGGAAGGCGGTCTCACCAAGCACTGGCCCGACGGCGAGCAGATGTCGATCTACGACGCCGCGATGAAGTACCAGCAGGAGGAAGTGCCGCTGGTGGTGTTCGCCGGTGCCGAATACGGCAACGGTTCCTCGCGCGACTGGGCTGCGAAGGGCACGCGCCTGCTCGGCGTCCGCGCCGTGATCTGCCAGAGCTTCGAGCGCATCCACCGCTCCAACCTGGTCGGCATGGGCGTGCTGCCGCTGACCTTCGAGGAAGGCACCTCCTGGTCGTCGCTCGGCCTGAAGGGCGACGAGAAGGTCACGCTGCGCGGCCTCGTCGGCGACCTGAAGCCGCGTCAGAAGCTGACCGCGGAGATCGTCTCCGGCGACGGTTCATTGCAGCGCGTTTCGCTGCTTTGCCGCATCGATACGCTGGACGAGCTCGATTACTACCGGAACGGCGGCATTCTGCACTACGTGCTGCGCAAGCTCGCGGCCTAAGCGCGAATTTGTGAACGGTGGCTCACCGCGACGTGAGTAGAAGGTTAAACGAGGGCGGCCTATCACAGGGCCGCCTTCGTGCGTTAGAACACGCGTCCGATGGTCCCGCCCGGCGGAAAACCTCGCTCCGGACGGCTGAATGTACGATGCCCGTAAGACTACGGTGACCATCAGGCGATAGGATTTTCCCCCACGCGTGCGAGGTGTGACGTTCAACATGACTGCAATGATGGCTTCTAATCTGGTTTCGCGCTGGTCCGGTGCACTCTGGTCGGGAGCACTCGGCATCTGCGCCATCGTCGCCGTCATCCGTCCCGCCGAGGCTGATCCCCGCGCCGTGGTCGAGCTCTTCACATCGCAGGGCTGCTCCTCCTGCCCGCCCGCCGACCAGGTCATCGGCGATCTCGCCAACGACCCGTCGATCATCGCGCTGAGCATGCCGATCGACTATTGGGATTATCTCGGCTGGAAGGACACGCTTGCGGATTCGCGCTTCTCGGCGCGGCAGCGCGCCTATTCGCGCATGCGCGGCGACCGCGAGGTCTATACGCCTCAAGTCGTGGTCAACGGTTCGACGCATGTCATCGGCAGCGACCGCGCCGGCATCGAGAGCGCGATCGGCAAGACCGACAAGGGCACCGGCGTGATGAGCGTGCCGGTGACGATGTCGCTTGCAGGCAAGCAGATCAACGTCTCGGTGGCGGCGAGCAAGGAGTCACCGGTCTCGCACGGCGAGGTCTGGATCTGCTCGATCACGAAATCGGTGCCGATCGCAATCAGCCGCGGCGAAAATCGCGGGCAGCAGATCACCTATCACAACGTCGTGCGCAACCTGCTCAAGGTCGGCGACTGGAACGGGCGTCCGGAAAGCTGGACGGTGCCGTTGGAAAATCTCACGCGCGACGGCGTCGACGGCGCTGTGGTCTATGTCCAGGACGGCAGCCGTGAGAAGCCGGGTGCGATGCTCGGCGCGGCGTACACGTCGCTGCACTAGATCCGATTTCTCTCGATAGCGTCGCACGCGCTCTCACGCCTCATGATGAGGAGCGCGCCCTCGCGCGCGAGGCGGACGATGCTGCGCATCGCCGCGAGAACCATGCAGGCCCGGCTGATGCAGCTCGATCTCGATCCTTCGAGACGCCGTTTCGCGGTTCCTCAGGATGAGGGGAGAGAGTTGTCTTCGCGTTAATCAGAGGGAAGCTGGTCGTGCCGGAAACGTCACGACACAAACCAAAAAGGACCAACTTGCGTTGGCCCTCCTTGTCGCGCGTACAGACCCGATCCTGACGGCCCCGGGGGGCTGGGGGCTGAGGAATCCGGAACCGAAAGGACCGGGTCAACGCACATAAGTCTTTTCGCAATGCAGGGCGGCAGGCGCTTGGCAGAAAAGCGGCGATATCAAGATTCCTTCTAACGATCCCGTGACGGTTTGCCGCGACAGAGTTCCACTCCTGCGTGTGCTCCGATTCGCACCTGATTCAATGAGTTGAGTGAAGAGCCCCTTGCGGCGGGGAACGGTTGGCGCGATCATGCAACTGTCATGATCCGCGGTTCCGGGGACGGTCTTCGCGGATGCGATCATGCCGCGAGATGAGGAGGCGCTCGATGAGTCTGACGCCGGAGGATGCCGATCCGAGCGAGCAGCGCGCAGTGGCGCGCCCCGCCGCTGCGAATGCCCAACCCAACCGGGTGACATTCAACCGGCTGGAACTGAACCGCATCCTCAACCTCTACGGCCGCATGGTCGCCGACGGCGAGTGGCGCGACTATGCCATCGACTTCCTGAAGGACCGAGCGGTGTTCTCGGTCTTCCGCCGCGCCTCGGAGGTCCCGATCTATCGCATCGAGAAAGACCCGCGGCTGGCGCGCAAGCAGGGCATGTACAGCGTGATCTCGGCGACCGGCCTGATTCTGCGCCGCGGCCACGAGCTCGAGCGCGTGCTGCTGGTGATCGATCGCAAGCTGGCGGTGGTGTAGCCGTAGTGCCGTAGGATGGGTAGAGCGAAGCGAAACCCATCACCTTCGGTCACTCAGACTGGGCTTGATGGGTTTCGCTGCGCTCTGCCCATCCTACGATGTCAGCTCGCGCCCTATTTCCCCGGCACCGTGCTCGCGCCTTCGCCGAGGTCGCGCTGCATCATCACCGTGTCGAGCCAGCGGCCGAATTTCAAGCCAACATTCGGATGCGTGCCGATCATCTTGAAGCCGCCGCGCGTGTGCACGCCGATCGAGCCGGCATTGGCGGAATCGCCGATCACCGCGATCATCTGGCGGAAGCCGCGCGCCTCGCATTCGGTGATCAGCCGCTCCAGCAGCAATGAGCCGATGCCGCGGCGGTGGAACGAGGGATCGAGATAGATCGAGTTCTCGACCGTGAAGCGGTAGGCCGGGCGCGGCCGGTAGGCGCCGGCATAGGCATAGCCGGCGACGCGGCCGTCGAGGATGGCGACGAAATAGGGATAGCCGCCGTCGATCAGCGCGCGGTAGCGGCGCGTCATCTCGGCCAGATCCGGCGGCGCCAGCTCGAATGTCGCGGTGCCCTCGCGGACGGCCTGCTGGTAGATGGCGGTGATGGCGGGAAGGTCGGCCTCAATGGCGGGCCTGATCTCAGGTGCGGACATGGGAGGAAGATTAGAGCCTTCCCGGGACGGCTGGAAGGGGGCGAAGGCGCCTCTCCGCCGTCATTGCGAGCGCAGCGAAGCAATCCAGAAATGCGCCTGCGGAGGGTCTCTGGATTGCTTCGTCGCAAGCGCTCCTCGCAATGAGGGCGTTTGGGGAAAGATCCCGGCGCAAACAAAAACCCCGGCCTCTCGGCCGGGGTTCGTATCCGTTCTCTCGGTTGATCGCTTAGTCGCGCTGGCCGAGGAGCTGCAGCAGCAGCGTGAACAGGTTGATGAAGTTCAGGTACAGCGACAGCGCGCCGGTGATGGCCGCACGCTCTGCGATGTCACCGCCGGCCGAGGCGTAGCCGTAGATGTAGTCGTTCTTCAGTCGCTGGGTGTCCCAGGCGGTGAGGCCGGCGAACACCAGCACGCCGACCACGGACACGATGAACTGCAGCATCGTGCTGGCCAGGAACAGGTTGACCAGGCTCGCGATGATGATGCCGATCAGGCCCATGAACAGGAACGAGCCCATCCCGGTCAGATCACGCTTGGTGGTGTAGCCGTAGAGGCTGAGCGCGCCGAACGTGGCCGCGGTGATGAAGAACACCCGCACGATCGAGGTGTGCGTGAACACCAGGAAGATCGAGGACAGCGAAATGCCCATCAGCGCCGCGAACACCCAGAACAGGATCTGCGCGGTCGAGGGGGCGAGACGGTTGATGCCCGCCGAGATCACGAACACCATCGCGAGCGGCGCGAGCATGAACAGCCACTTCAGCGGGCTGACGAACATCGCGTAGCCGAACGGCGTCAGGAACAGCTTGCCGACGCGGACGGCTTCCGGGGTCGGAACGTCGGTCACGGCGGCCATATAGACGCCGAGCGCGGCCAAGCCGGTGATGGCGAGGCCGATGCTCATGTAATTGTAGATGCGCAGCATATAGGCGCGCAGGCCGGCATCGACCGTCGCGGCGTCAACACGCCCGGCGGCCCTGCCGAAAGGAGAAGCGTAGTTACGGTCTAGGTCCGACATGGTCGAATTCCCGTTGGTTAGCCCGGTCCGGCATGAGGGTCGCCATGCCGCCGGTTCGTCAAATTCTATCTCGGATACCGATCTGTGCCGACTAAATTCTGGCTCATAATCGGGGCTCCGAACCCATTGGATATGTGGGAAACTAACACATTCGCTGCAACCGTCCACGCGCGGCTGAATGTCGCCCTCGCCCGCAATCCTGGCGAGCAGACGTGGTTAATCGCTGGAATCGTGCGATTCCGACATCGCGGGGTCGCCCGCTACCATTTGTCACAAATTCCGCAACACCGTGGCGGGCTTTTTGTTCAATGCCAGCAGCGTCCCGGCAAGCCCAAGTCCGACCGTGACCACCAGGGCCGCCGCGACCACGCCGGCCGCGCTGCCGGCCTGCCAGACGAAACTCAGCGTCATCAGCCGCGTCACGATCATCCAGGCCGCGATGCTGCCGGCGATCACGCCGAACACCGCGGTGGCAAGTCCGATCAGCAGGTATTCGAGGGCATAGGCGCCGAGCAGCCGCAGCCGGGTCGCGCCGAGGGTCTTGAGGATCACGGCATCGTAGACCCGGTGGCGGTGGCCGGCGGCGAGCGCGCCGCCCAGTACCAGGATCGCCGAGATCAGGGTCACCGCGCTGGCGCCGCGGATCGCGAGCGCCAGATTGGTCACGACCGAGCCAACCGTCTCCATCACCTCGCGCACGCGCACGCTCGTCACCATCGGATAGGCGTCGGCGACCTCCTTGATGATCTTGCCGTCGCCGGCCGCAGTGCCGCCGGTCTCGGTCAGCGTCGCGATATGGGTATGCGGTGCGCCCTTGAAGGCGTTGGGCGAGAACACCAGCACGAAATTGATGCCCATGCCCTGCCAGTCGATGGTGCGCAAATTGCCGATCTTGGCGGGGATGTCGCGGCCGAGCACATTGACCACGATCTCGTCGCCGAGCTTGAGACCGAGCCCGTCGGCGATCTTCTTCTCCATCGAGACCAGCAGCGGGCCGGAATAGCCGGCGCTCCACCATTCGCCCTCGACCACCTTGGAGCCCTTCGGCAACTCGGCGGTGTAGGTCAGGCCGCGGTCGCTTTGCAGCACCCATTCGGAATCGGTGGTGGGCTTGAGGTCCTCGGCACGGACCCCGCGCGCGGCAACGATGCGCCCGCGCAGCATCGGCACGTCCTCGACCTTTGCGCCTGGCGCGATCCGGCGCAGATAGCCGTCGAACTGCTCGGCCTGCGTGCTCGGGATGTCGATGAAGAAGAACGACGGCGCGTGCTCGGGGAGGGCCGCAAGGAACTGCCGCCGCAGATTGCCGTCGATCTGGGTGATGGTGACGAGCACGGCGAGCCCGAGCCCGAGCGACAGCACGACGGAGGGCGTCAGCGCGCCCGGCCGGTGGATGTTGGCGATCGCCAGCCGCAGCATCGGCAGGCGCGTGCGCGGCAGCCGGCGCGCGATCGTCATCAGCAGGGCGGCGATGCCGCGGAGCAGGGCGAACACGACGACGGAGGAGGCCACGAACACCGCGGCGATGCGCTTGTCGAAGGACAATCCGATCACGACCGCGATCAGCAGCGCGATCACGACGGCCATGAACACGACATAGCTCCAGCGCGGCCGGTGCCATTCGGAGCTGATGGTGTCGCGGAACAGCGCGGCGACAGGCACGTCGTGCACCCGCCCGAGCGGCCACAGGCCGAAGGCGAGCGCCGTGAGCAGGCCATAGACGAAGGACAGCGCGAGCTCGTCGGCATGCACGGCCGGCACCACCGGCAGCGGCAGCAGTTTTCCGAACAGGCCGACGATGGCGAACGGCATGGCGGCGCCGAGCGCAAGGCCGATCACCGAGCCAATTCCCGCCAGCAGGAGGACCTGCGCCAGATAGATGCCGAACACGTCGCGGCCGGTGGCGCCGACCGCCTTGAACGCCGCGATGACTTCGAGCCGGCGGTCGATATGGCTCTTGACGGCATTGGCGACGCCGACGCCGCCGACCAGGAGCGCCGCGAGGCCGACCAGCGTCAAGAATTGCGTGAAGCGGTTGATGTTGCGCTCGAGCTGCGGCGAGGCATTGGAGCGGCTGCGGATCTCCCAGCCGGCCTGCGGCGCAGCGTTGCGCGCGTCCGCGATGAAGGCGTCGGTGGCGCGCTCGCTGTTGCCGGTGTCGGGCAGCTTCACCCGGTACACCCAGCGCACCAGGCTGCCGGGCTGGATCAGGCCGGTGGCGCGCAGGCCCGCCTCGCTGATCAGGAAGCGCGGCCCGAAACCGATGCCGCCGGCGAGCTTGTCGGGCTCGGCTTCGACGGTGCTGCGGATCTGGAACGTTGCGCTTCCGATGGTGACGCGGTCGCCGGTCTTCAGCGACAGCCGCGCCAGCAGCGTCGGATCGGCGGCGGCACCGAACGCGCCGTCGCGCTCTGCGAGCAGGTCGGACATCGGCAGCGGCGGCGCCAGCGTCAGCTGGCCCAGCATCGGATAGGTGTCGTCGACCGCCTTCATCTCGACCAGCGCGAGCTGGCCGTCGGCGGAGCGCGCCATCCCGCGCAAGGTGGCGGCGGTGGACACGGTGCCGCGCGAGCGCAGGAAGGAGACTTCCTCGGGCTTGGCCTCGCGCTGGAACAGCACGAAGGAGACGTCGCCGCCGAGCAGCGTGCGGCCCTCGCGCGCGAGACCGTCGCTCAGGCTTGCCGAGACCGAGCCGACGCCGGCAATGGCCATCACGCCGAGCGCGATGCAGGCGATGAAGACATAGAAGCCGCGCAGGCCTCCGCGCAATTCGCGCAGCGCGTAGCGCAGCGACAGCGCGACGCCGTTGGGCTTCGCGGACGGTTCGGCCGCGATGCTCATGCCGGGGCAGACTGGGTGTCGATGCGGCCGGAGCGCAGGCGGATCACACGATCGCAGCGCTGCGCGAGCGAGGAATCGTGCGTGACCAGCACCAGCGTCATGCCGCGCTCGGCGTGTTTGTTGAACAGAAGATCGACGATCTGTTTTCCCGTCGCCTCGTCGAGATTGCCGGTCGGCTCGTCCGCGACGAGGATGGCGGGATCGGGCGCCAGCGCGCGGGCGAGCGCGACGCGCTGCTGCTCGCCGCCGGACAGCTGCGTCGGATAGTGATGCAGGCGATCGCCGAGTCCGACCGATTGCAGCTCCTGCGCCGCGCGTCTTGCAGCGTCAGGGTTGCCGGCGAGTTCGAGCGGCACGGCGACGTTCTCGAGCGCCGTCATGGTCGGGATCAGATGGAAGGACTGGAAGACGATGCCGACCTGGCGGCCGCGGAAGCGGGCCAGCGCGTCCTCGTCGAGGGCATTGAAAGGCGTGCCGTTGACCACCACCTCTCCGCTATCAGGACGCTCCAGCCCCGCCATCACCATCAGCAGCGTGGATTTGCCCGAGCCTGACGGGCCGATCAGGCCGATCGTCTCGCCCGAGGCGACCCGCAGGCTGATATCCTTGAGGATGTGAACGCGTGCCGCGCCCGTACCCAATGAAAGATTGACGTTGGAGATGGCGATGGTGTCCGGCGCGGTGCCGGCGAGCGAAGAGGTTTCGATGCGACTGTCCATGGTCCGGTCATATGGCAACTCCGCACACGCGGTCGAGAGGCGTTACGGATTGTTCATGCACATAGCCGTGTTGATGTTCGCTTTGATGACGGCGGTGGATCCGGCATGGGCCGAAGCGGCAAAGCCGGCCAAGCTTGTCGTTCTCGGCGATTCCCTGAGCGCCGGCCTCGGCCTCCCGACCCAGGACGCATTCCCCACAAAACTTCAAAAAGCCTTGCAGGCCAAAGGCATAGCGGTCGACATGACCAATGCGGGCGTGTCCGGCGACACCTCGTCCGGCGGCCGTGACCGGCTCGACTGGTCGGTCCCGGACGGAACCGACGGCGTGATCATCGAGCTCGGCGCCAACGACGCGCTGCGCGGCATCGATCCCGACCTGACGCGCACTGCGCTGACCGACATCGTCCGGCGACTGAAGGCACGCAAGATCGCGGTGATGCTGTGCGGCATGCTGGCGCCGCCGAATTACGGCGCGGAATACGCCGCGCGCTTCAATTCGATTTATCCGGATATTGCGAAGAAATTCGACGTGCCGCTCTACCCGTTCTTCCTCGACGGTGTCGCGGCCGACGCCAAGCTCAACCAGGCCGACGGCATTCATCCGACCGCCGCCGGCGTCGACATCATCGTCGGCAACATCATGCCCACCGTGGAGGCATTTTTGCGCAACATAAGCGAGCAGCGCCGCTGAAAAGCGGGCACCGCTAACCCTAATTCCCAGGGTTTTACCGGGGTGAGCCGCGCGATGCTTCGCAGAGTCATACAACTGCGATAGGAATCAGGGTACCGGTGATTCGTCGCCGGCTCTAAAATTTGGATATGATCCTTCCCAGGGATCATGCCCAAGCATCGGGAGTGCGAAACGATGCCGCGTTTGTTCACAGGTCTGGAAATTCCGGCCGAGATCGGCCAGACGCTTTCCAATTTGCGGGGCGGCCTTCCCGGCGCCCGCTGGGTCGATCCCGAAAATTATCATGTTACCCTGCGCTTCATCGGCGATATCGACGGCATGTCCGCCAACGAGATCGCATCGATGCTGTTTCGCGTTGATCGCAAGCCCTTCGAGGTGAAGGTGCAGGGGCTCACGAGCTTCGGCGGCCGCAAGCCGCGCGCCGTGGTCGCAACCATCGCGCCGAGCAAGCCGCTGATGGAATTGCAGGCCGAGCTCGAACGCATGATGCAGCGCATGGGCCTCGATCCCGAGGGGCGCAAGTTCACCCCGCATGTCACGCTGGCCCGGCTGCACGACGCCTCCGACCGCGACGTCGCCGACTATCTCTCGCTGCGCGGTTACTTCCCGAGCAAGGCGTTCATGGCCGAACGCTTTGTCTTGTTCTCGTCACGCGCATCGACCGGCGGCGGCCCCTATGTGGTCGAGGACGCCTACGAGCTGTGTGAGTAGCACCGCTCTCGTGCCCCGGACGCGGCGCAGCGCCATCAGCGCGTTTACGCGCGTCTTCGACACGCTATGGCGGTGCGCTGCCGAGCCGGGGCCCATCGCTCCACGATCGATGTACGAAATAGTGAGTCCTGGCTCTGCGCAGGGTTACTGCGTGCTGGGACGCGGAACGCATACCTCTCGCACCAATTCACGGCTTGCAATTTCCGCGCATCTCTGGCGGTAAAGAGCCATGCTCTCCACCACCAGTTCCTCATTCCGCGAGGCATACCAGGCCCAGATCGCGTCCGGCGCGATCGAGCCCGATGCTGCGCAGGCCGAAATCGCCGAAGCCTATGCGGCGCTCGATCACCGGCTCGCGAATTACAAGCCGCAGCGCAAGCAGGGCCTGCTCAGTCGTCTGTTCAGCGGCGACAAGGACGAGGCGCCGCGCGGGCTCTACGTCCATGGCGAAGTCGGCCGCGGCAAGACCATGCTGATGGATCTGTTCTTCCAGCACAGTACAGTCGAGCACAAGCGCCGCGCGCATTTCCACGAGTTCATGGCGGAAGCGCATGAGCGCATCTACGATTATCGCCAGGGCATCTCGCGCGGCGAGATCGCCGATGGCGATGTCATCGCGCTGACCGCGAACGCGATCTTCGAGGAAAGCTGGCTGCTCTGCTTCGACGAATTCCACGTCACCGACATCGCGGACGCGATGATCCTCGGCCGCCTGTTCGCAAAGCTGTTCGAGCTCGGCACCGTGGTGGTCGCGACCTCCAACGTCGCGCCCGACGATCTCTACAAGGGCGGCCTGAACCGTTCATTGTTCCTGCCCTTCATCAAGCAGATCACCGACCACATGGACGTGCTGCGGCTCGATGCGCGCACGGATTTCCGCCTGGAAAAGCTTCAGGGCGTGCCGATGTGGCTGACGCCGGCCGACGGCGACGCGGACGCAGCGCTCGACCGCGCCTGGTCGAAGATGACCGGCGGCGCCAAATGCAAGTCGCGCGATATTTCGTTCAAGGGCCGCATTCTGCACGTGCCGTGCTCGGCCCATGGCGTGGCGCGGTTCGGATTTGCGGATCTCTGCGAAAAACCGCTCGGCGCGTCCGACTACCTCCGCCTCGCGCACGATTATCACACCATCCTGGTCGACCATATTCCAGTGATGGATTTTTCCCAGCGCAACGCCGCCAAGCGTTTCATCACGCTGATCGATACGCTCTATGACAATGCCGTGAAGCTGATGGCCTCGGCTGATGCCAATCCGATCTCGCTCTACCTCGCGCACGAGGGCAACGAGGCCATGGAGTTCAAGCGGACGGCGTCGCGCCTGATCGAAATGAGCTCGGAGTCCTATCTGGCGCTGCCTCACGGTCGCAAGGATTCCACCGCCAGCGGCTCCACCAAGGGCCTGGTGGAGACTTAAGTCCTATTTGCCAGCGCTGTCATTCCGGGGCGTCGTGAAGCGACGAGCCCGGAATCCATACTCCCGCTGGTGGTTGTGGATTCCGGGCTCGCGACTTTCGTCGCGCCCCGGAATGACAGGGATGCGCTTCAATATTCGCCAAGCCCGACAATTGGGCATCCACCGACTTGAACGGGGGGAGCGAAAGGGATAACCACCCGTCTCAGTTTTCCCTCCTTACGTGTCTAAAGGACAGGTTCACATGGCGCGCGACAAGATTGCTTTGATTGGCTCAGGTCAGATCGGCGGAACGCTGGCTCATCTCATTGGCCTGAAAGAACTGGGCGACGTGGTGATGTTCGACATCGCCGAGGGCGTGCCGCAGGGCAAGGCGCTCGACATCGCGCAGTCGTCGCCGGTCGACGGTTTTGACGCGCACTACACCGGCGCCAATTCGTACGAAGCCCTCGACAACGCCAAAGTCTGCATCGTCACCGCCGGCGTGCCGCGCAAGCCCGGTATGAGCCGCGACGATCTCCTCTCCATCAACCTCAAGGTCATGGAGCAGGTCGGCGCCGGCATCAAGAAATACGCCCCCGACGCTTTCGTCATCTGCATCACCAACCCGCTCGACGCGATGGTGTGGGCGCTGCAGAAGGCTTCGGGTCTGCCGCACAAGAAGGTCGTCGGCATGGCCGGCGTGCTGGATTCCTCGCGCTTCCGCTACTTCCTGGCCGACGAGTTCAACGTCTCGGTCGAGGACGTCACCGCCTTCGTGCTCGGCGGTCACGGCGACACCATGGTGCCGCTGGTGAAGTACTCCACCGTCGCCGGCATTCCGCTGCCCGACCTCGTCAAGATGGGCTGGACCTCGCAGGCGCGCCTCGACGAGATCGTCGACCGCACCCGCAACGGCGGCGCCGAGATCGTCAATCTGCTCAAGACCGGCTCGGCCTTCTACGCGCCCGCCGCTTCCGCGATCGCGATGGCCGAGAGCTATCTGCGTGACAAGAAGCGCGTGCTGCCCTCGGCCGCCTATCTGAACGGCGAATACGGCGTGAAGGACATGTATGTCGGCGTGCCCGTCGTGATCGGCGCCAAGGGCGTCGAGCGCGTCGTCGAGATCGAGCTCGCCGGCAAGGACCGCGAGGCTTTCGACAAGTCGGTCGGCGCCGTACAGGGCCTGGTCGATGCCTGCAAGAAGATCGCACCCGATCTTCTCGGCCGCTAAGCGGAAAAATCCCCGCCGAAGACCGAAATCCGGTCTTCGGCGGTTTCACTTCCGGGGCCGTCTGACCGGGCGGGCGCCCGGTTCGGCAGTCCAGAGATCTCGATGTCAAAGAATCCGGGTTGCAGTTCCTGTGGTATATGGTATGCCAGCCACAAGACTGAGGTGGGCCCAAGAGGTCACCGCCCGCGGGTTCAGGGAGCGACCATATGAATATCCATGAATATCAGGCCAAAGCGCTGCTGAACGAGTTCGGCGTCGCGATCTCCAAGGGCGTCCCCGTCCTGAAGCCCGCGGACGCGGAAGCCGCCGCCAAGGCCCTCCCGGGCCCGGTCTGGGTGGTGAAGAGCCAGATCCACGCCGGCGGCCGCGGCAAGGGCAAGTTCAAGGAAGCCTCGGCCGGCGACAAGGGCGGCGTCCGCATCGCCAAGTCGGCCGCTGAGGTCGCCGAATTCGCCAAGCAGATGCTCGGCGCCACGCTCGTGACGATCCAGACTGGCCCCGCCGGCAAGCAGGTCAATCGCCTCTACATCGAGGACGGCTCGGACATCGACAAGGAGTTCTACCTCTCGATCCTGGTCGACCGCGAGACCTCGCGCGTGTCGTTCGTGGTGTCGACCGAAGGCGGCGTCAACATCGAGGACGTCGCGCACAACACCCCCGAGAAGATCGTCACCTTCTCCGTCGATCCCGCGACCGGCATCATGGGCCATCACGGCCGCACCGTCGCCAACGCGCTCAAGCTCTCCGGCGATCTCGCCAAGCAGGCCGAGAAGCTCACCGCGCAGCTTTACGCCGCCTTCGTCGCCAAGGACATGTCGATGCTGGAGATCAACCCGCTGGTCGTGACCAAGCAGGGCCAGCTCCGCGTGCTCGACGCCAAGGTGTCGTTCGACGACAATGCGCTGTTCCGTCATCCCGAGGTGCTCGCGCTGCGCGACGAGACCGAGGAAGACGCCAAGGAAATCGAGGCGTCGAAATACGACCTCAACTACGTCACCCTCGACGGCAACATCGGCTGCATGGTCAACGGCGCCGGCCTCGCGATGGCGACGATGGACATCATCAAGCTCTACGGCATGGCGCCGGCGAACTTCCTCGACGTCGGCGGCAGCGCCAGCAAGGAGAAGGTCGCGGCCGCCTTCAAGATCATCACCGCCGATCCCAACGTGAAGGGCATCCTCGTCAACATCTTCGGTGGCATCATGAAGTGCGACGTGATCGCCGAAGGCGTCACGGCCGCCGTGCGCGAGGTCGGCCTCAGCGTGCCGCTGGTGGTTCGCCTCGAAGGTACCAATGTCGAGCTCGGCAAGAAGATCATCCGCGAATCCGGCCTGAACGTGGTGCCGGCCGACAATCTCGACGACGCCGCGCAGAAGATCGTGAAGGCCGTCAAGGGAGGCTAAGGCCATGACCCAGGACCATCTCGCCGCATCATCTCCGCTTGCAGAGCACACGCGCCTCGCCGCGTTCGCCGGCGAATGGAATGGCGAAGAGGTGGTCTTTCCGTCGCGCTGGGTCGCCGGCGGGCCGGCGACCTCGCACGTCGTCGCGCGCATGGATCTGAACGGCTTCTACCTGATCCAGGACTGTGTCCAGATGCGCGACGGCAAGCAGGCTTTCGCTACCCACGGCCTCTTCACCTACGACCGCGACGACCGGACCTACAAATTGTTCTGGTACGATTCGCTCGGCTACACGCCGCCCTCGCCCGCCTCCGGCGGCTGGGTCGGCAAGACCCTGACGCTGGTGCGCGGCTCGCTCCGCGGCAATGCGCGCCACGTCTACGAAATCATCGACGACGATTCCTACTCGTTGAAGATCCAGTTCTCGCCGGACGCGGAAGGCTGGGCCGACGTGCTCACCGGCATCTACCGCCGCATCCACTGACCTCTCACTCGTTAGTTCGCGAAAGCAGACCTCATGTCCATCCTGATCGACAAGAACACCAAGGTCATCTGCCAGGGCTTTACCGGCAAGAACGGCACCTTCCACTCGGAGGCCGCGCTTGCCTACGGCACCAAGATGGTCGGCGGCACCTCGCCGGGCAAAGGCGGCGCCACGCATCTGGGCCTGCCGGTGTTCGACACGGTGCGCGATGCGCGTGAGAAGACCGGCGCCGATGCGTCGGTGATCTACGTGCCGCCGCCGGGTGCGGCCGACGCGATCTGCGAAGCGATCGACGCGGAGATCCCGCTGATCGTCTGCATCACCGAGGGCATTCCTGTTATCGACATGGTGCGCGTGAAGCGCTCGCTAGCCGGTTCCAAGTCGCGCCTGATCGGGCCGAACTGCCCGGGCGTCATGACCGCCGGCGAGTGCAAGATCGGCATCATGCCCGCCAACATCTTCAAGACCGGCAGCGTCGGCATCGTCTCCCGCTCCGGCACGCTGACCTATGAAGCCGTGTTCCAGACCTCGCAGGAAGGCCTCGGCCAGACCACCGCGGTCGGCATCGGCGGCGACCCGGTCAAGGGCACCGAGTTCATCGACGTGCTGGAAATGCTGCTCGCCGACCCCAAGACCGAATCGATCATCATGATCGGCGAGATCGGCGGTTCCGCCGAGGAGGACGCCGCCCAGTTCCTCAAGGACGAGGCCAAGCGCGGCCGCAAGAAGCCGATGGTCGGTTTCATTGCCGGTGTCACCGCGCCTCCCGGCCGCCGCATGGGCCATGCCGGCGCGATCATCTCCGGCGGCAAGGGCGACGCCGGTTCCAAGACCGATGCGATGAAATCGGCTGGGATTACAGTGTCGCCGTCTCCCGCCCGCCTCGGCCACACGCTTGCCGAAAAGTTGAAGGGCTAATTCACTTCTTCGTACTTTTCCGGGCGAAGTTTCGTAGCAAATAGGATAAATGGTGCCTGTCGCACTGGGCCTCTGCCGGGGAGCTCAGCGCCAGCGCCGTTTGTTATGCGCGAACCGAAATCGCCAGGAACTCAAGTATGTCTCGCCAGGACGCGAACGCAGCCTTTGCCCTCTCTTCCTTTTTGCAGGGCACCAACGCCACCTACATCGACGAAATCTACGCCCGCTACGAGAAGGACCCGTCCTCGGTCGACGCCGAGTGGCAGGAGTTCTTCAAGAGCCTCAACGACCAGCCCGGCGATATCAGCAAGAACGCCGAAGGCCCGTCCTGGGAGCGCGCCAATTGGCCGCTGACACCGCAGGACGACCTCACCTCCGCCCTCGACGGCAACTGGGCCCAGGTCGAGAAGGCCGCCGGTGCCAAGATCGCTGCCAAGGTGCAGGCCCAGGCGGGCAACAAGAGCGCTGATTTCTCGTCCGCCGACGTGCTCCAGGCCACGCGCGACTCCGTCCGCGCGCTGATGCTGATTCGCTCCTACCGCATGCGCGGCCACTTCCACGCCAAGCTCGATCCGCTCGGCATCGAAGCCCCGCGCAACCGCGAAGAGCTCGACCCGCGCACCTACGGCTTCAGCGAAGCCGATTTCGACCGCAAGATCTTCCTCGATCACGTGCTGGGGCTCGAATACGCCACGCTGCGCGAGATCACCGCGATCTGCGAGCGCACCTACTGCCAGACGCTCGGCGTCGAGTTCATGCACATCAGCAACGCCGCGCAGAAGGCGTGGATCCAGGAGCGCATCGAGGGGCCGGACAAGGAAATCTCGTTCACCCGCGAAGGCCGGCGCGCGATCCTGACGAAGCTGGTCGAAGCCGAAGGCTTCGAGAAGTTCTGCGACACCAAGTTCACCGGCACCAAGCGCTTTGGCCTCGACGGCGGTGAATCGCTGATTCCCGCGCTCGAGCAGATCATCAAGCGCGGCGGCAATCTCGGCGTGAAGGAAGTCGTGCTCGGCATGCCGCATCGCGGCCGCCTCAACGTGCTGACCCAGGTGATGGGCAAGGCGCACCGCGCCCTGTTCCATGAATTCAAGGGCGGCTCGGCCAACCCCGATGCGGTCGAAGGCTCCGGCGACGTCAAATATCACCTCGGCGCCTCCTCGGACCGCGAGTTCGACGGCAACCGCATCCATCTGTCGCTGACCGCCAACCCCTCGCATCTCGAGATCGTCGATCCCGTGGTGCTCGGCAAGGTCCGCGCCAAGCAGGACCAGCACGGCGATCCGCCGGACCAGCGCATCTCGGTGATGCCGCTGCTGATGCATGGCGACGCCGCGTTCGCCGGCCAGGGCGTGGTCGCGGAATGCTTCGGCCTGTCGGACCTGAAGGGCTACCGCACCGGCGGCTCCGTGCACTTCATCGTCAACAACCAGATCGGCTTCACCACCTATCCGCGCTACTCGCGCTCCTCGCCCTATCCGTCCGACGTGGCGAAGATGATCGACGCACCGATCTTCCACGTGAACGGCGACGACCCGGAAGCCGTCGTGTTCGCGGCCAAGGTCGCAACCGAGTTCCGGCAGAAATTCCACAAGCCCGTCGTCATCGACATGTTCTGCTACCGCAGGCATGGCCATAACGAGGGCGACGAGCCGGCTTTCACCCAGCCGGTGATGTACAAGAGGATCGCCGCGCATCCGTCGACGCTCGAGCTCTACGCCCGCCGCCTGATCAGCGAAGGCGTGATGACCGAGGGCGAGGTCGATAAGGCCAAGGCCGACTGGCGCGCGCGGCTCGACGCCGAGTTCGAGGCCGGCACCTCCTACAAGCCGAACAAGGCCGACTGGCTCGACGGCAAGTGGTCCGGCTTCAAGATCGCCGACCAGGAAGAGGATGCGCGCCGCGGCGTCACCGGCGTCGACACCGCCGAGCTGAAAGAAATCGGCCGCAAGATCACCAAGGTGCCGGATGGCTTCCGCGTTCACCGCACCATCCAGCGCTTCCTCGACAACCGCGCCAAGGCAATCGACACCGGCGTCGGCATCGATTGGGCCACCGGCGAGGCACTGGCGTTCTGCACGCTGCTCAACGAGAACCACCATGTCCGCCTGTCGGGCCAGGATTCCGAGCGTGGCACCTTCTCGCAGCGCCATTCGGTCCTGATCGACCAGGAAGACGAGAGCCGCTACACGCCGTTCAACCATCTCGGTCACGAGCAGGGCCATTACGAGGTCATCAACTCGCTGCTGTCGGAAGAAGCCGTGCTCGGCTTCGAATACGGCTACTCGCTCGCCGAGCCGAACACGCTGACGCTGTGGGAAGCCCAGTTCGGCGACTTCGCCAACGGTGCGCAGGTCGTGTTCGACCAGTTCATCTCCTCGGGCGAGCGCAAATGGCTGCGCATGTCCGGCCTCGTCTGCCTCTTGCCGCACGGCTATGAGGGCCAGGGACCGGAGCACTCCTCGGCGCGTCTGGAGCGTTATCTGCAGATGTGCGCCGAAGACAACATGCAGGTGGTCTACCCGACCACGCCGGCGAACTACTTCCACGTGCTGCGCCGCCAGCTTCATCGCGAGATCCGCAAGCCGCTGATCCTGATGACGCCGAAGTCGCTGCTGCGCCACAAGCGGGCGGTGTCGCGTCTCGAGGAGCTCGCGAAGGGAACGACCTTCCACCGCATCCTCTATGATGACGCCCAGATGCTGCCGAACGAGGCGATCAAGCTCGTCCCCGACGAGAAGGTCCGCCGCATCGTGCTCTGCTCCGGCAAGGTCTATTACGACCTCTACGAGGAGCGCGAGAAGCGCGGCATCGACGACATCTACCTGATGCGCGTCGAGCAGCTTTATCCGGTGCCGCTGAAGGCGCTGGTGGCCGAGCTGTCGCGCTTCAAGAAGGCTGAAGTGGTGTGGTGCCAGGAAGAGCCCCGCAACATGGGTGCCTGGCACTTCATCGAGCCCTATCTGGAATGGGTGCTGAACCAGGTGAACGGTGCGAGCCGGCGTCCGCGTTATGTCGGCCGCGCCGCTTCCGCCGCGACCGCCACTGGTCTGATGTCCAAGCATCAGGCGCAGCTGAAGGCGTTCCTGGACGAAGCACTGAGCTAAGAAGTCTTTACACCTCGTCATGCCCCGCGCAGGCGGGGCATCCAGTATTCCGCGCCGCCCGTCGTTATCGCGACCGTCACGGCGTACTGGATCGCCCGCCTTCGCGGGCGATGACATCCGAATTATTGACCGCACCGGCGATCCCTTAAGGAAAAGACCATGACTGAAATTCGTGTGCCGACGCTCGGCGAATCCGTCACCGAGGCCACCATCGGCCGCTGGTTCAAGAAGGCCGGCGATCCCGTCGCCGTCGACGAGCCCTTGGTGGAGCTCGAGACCGACAAGGTCACCATCGAGGTCCCGGCGCCCTCCGCCGGCACGCTGAGCGAGATCGTCGCGGCCGATGGCGCAACCGTTGCGGTCGGTGCGCTGCTCGGCCAGATCACCGACGGTGCCGGTGCTGCGAAGCCCGCCGCTGCTCCCGCGAAGCCCGCCGCCGCCGCTCCGGCCGCCGTGGCTGCTGCGCCGGCGCCTAGCGCGCCGAAGGCGCCGCCGGCCGATGCGCCGCTCGCCCCGTCCGTGCGCAAGCTGTCGGCCGAGACCGGCATCGATGCCTCCACCGTCCCGGGCTCCGGCAAGGACGGCCGCGTCACCAAGGGCGACATGCTTGCCGCGATCGAGCGTGCCGCGTCCGCGCCGACCCCGGTCAACCAGCCCGCCGCCGCCGTCCAGGTCCGCGCGCCGTCGCCGGCCGATGACGCCGCCCGCGAAGAGCGCGTCAAGATGACCCGCCTGCGCCAGACCATCGCGCGCCGCCTCAAGGACGTGCAGAACACGGCGGCCATGCTGACGACCTTCAACGAGGTCGACATGACCAACGTCATGGCGCTGCGCGCCCACTACAAGGATGCGTTCGAGAAGAAGCACGGCTCGAAGCTCGGCTTCATGGGCTTCTTCACCAAGGCCGTTGTGCAGGCGCTGAAGGACATCCCGGCGGTCAACGCCGAGATCGACGGCACCGATCTGATCTACAAGAACTACTACCACATCGGCGTCGCCGTCGGCACCGACAAGGGCCTCGTCGTGCCGGTGGTGCGCGACTGCGACAACAAGTCGATCGCCGACATCGAGAAGGGCATCGCCGATTTCGGCCGCCGCGCCCGTGACGGCCAGCTCAAGATCGACGAGATGCAGGGCGGCACCTTCACCATCACCAATGGCGGCATCTACGGCTCGCTGATGTCGACCCCGATCCTGAACGCGCCGCAGTCCGGCATCCTCGGCATGCACAAGATCCAGGAGCGGCCGATGGTCGTCGCCGGCAAGATCGAGGTGCGCCCGATGATGTACCTGGCGCTGTCCTACGATCACCGCGTCATCGACGGCAAGGAAGCCGTGACCTTCCTGGTTCGCGTCAAGGAGAGCCTGGAAGATCCGGCGCGCCTGGTGCTGGATCTCTGATCCCTGAAGCTCCGCGAGCGCCGTCGCCTTTACCGTGCGACGGCGCGGGTCGAACCATGGAGGCGCGCGTGACGGATAAAGTCGTTGTCATCACCGGCGGCAGCCGCGGCATCGGGCGGGCGACCGCGATTGCGGCGGCCGCGCGCGGCTTCCGGGTCGTCGTCGGCTACGCCAGCAACAAAACGGCCGCTGACGAGGTGGTTGCCCAGATCGCGGCCAGCAACGGCAAGGCCATCGCGGTGAAATGCGATGTTGCCGAGGAAAGCGACATCATCGAGCTGTTCGAGGCTGCCGACAAGTTCGGCACGCTCGGTGCACTCGTCAACAATGGCGGCATCGTCGGCCAGAGCGGCGTGCGCGTCGACGAGATGTCGGCCGAGCGCATCCGGCGCGTGATGGCGGTCAACGTCACCGGCTCGATCCTCTGCGCGCGCGAAGCGGTGAAGCGGATGTCGACCAAGCACGGCGGCCAGGGCGGCGTCATCGTCAATCTGTCATCGGTCGCTGCCAGACTTGGTGCGCCGAATACCTATGTCGACTATGCGGCGTCCAAGGGCGCGATCGATTCCTTTACCGTTGGCCTCGGCTATGAGGTCGCAGGCGAGGGCATCCGTGTCGCGGGCATCCGCCCCGGCCTGATCGACACCGAAATCCACGCCGCCGGCGGCGAGCCCGACCGCGCCCATCGTCTGGCCCATATGGTGCCGATGAAGCGCGTCGGCACCGCCGACGAAATCGCCAATGCCATCGTCTGGCTGATGTCGGACGAGGCCTCCTACGTCACCTCAGCCATTCTCGATGTGTCCGGCGGACGCTGACGCGCCGCGCGGACGCTGACACATCCTCATCACGCTAAACTCACGGGACTTTCTCTCATGGCTACCTACGATCTCGTCGTCATCGGCACCGGACCGGGCGGTTATGTCTGCGCGGTGCGCGCCAGCCAGCTCGGCATGAAAGTCGCCGTGGTCGAAAAGAACGCCACGCTCGGCGGTACCTGCCTGAACGTCGGCTGCATGCCGTCGAAGGCGCTGCTGCACGCGTCCGAGATGTTCGAGGAAGCCGGGCACTCCTTCGCCAAGATGGGCGTGTCCGTTTCCGCGCCGAAGCTCGAGCTGCCGGCGATGATGAACTTCAAGCAGCAGGGCATCGACGGCAACGTCAAGGGCGTCGAGTTCCTGATGAAGAAGAACAAGATCGACGTGCTGAAGGGCACGGGCAAGATTCTTGGCACCGGCAAGGTCGAAGTCTCCGCCGACGGCAAGTCGCAAGTCATCGACACCAAGAACATCGTGATCGCCACCGGCTCGGACATCGCGCGCCTGAAGGGCATCGAGATCGACGAGAAGCGCATCGTGTCCTCGACCGGCGCGCTGTCGCTGGAGAAGGTGCCCGGCAGATTGCTGGTGATCGGTGCCGGCGTGATCGGGCTTGAGCTCGGCTCGGTGTGGCGCAGGCTCGGGTCCGAAGTCATGGTCGTCGAATTCCTCGATCGCATCCTGCCCGGCATGGACGGCGAGATCGCCAAGCAATTCCAGCGCATGCTGGAAAAGCAGGGATTTGCATTCAAGCTTGGTTCGAAGGTCACCGGCGTCGAAGTGAACAGCAAGGCACTGCTTGCGAAAATCGAACCGGCTGCGGGTGGCGCGGCCGAGACCATCGAGGCCGATGTCGTTCTCGTCTGCATCGGCCGCGTGCCCTACACCGATGGGCTGGGCCTGAAGGAAGCCGGTGTTGCGCTCGACAATCGCGGCCGTGTGCAGATCGATCCGCATTTCGCCACCAGCCTCAAGGGCGTCTATGCCATCGGCGACGTCGTCGCGGGTCCGATGCTCGCGCACAAGGCCGAGGATGAGGGCGTTGCGGTTGCGGAGATCATCGCAGGGCAAGCCGGCCACGTGAACTACGACGTTATCCCAGGCGTCGTGTATACCACGCCGGAAGTGTCTGCCGTCGGCAAGACCGAGGAGGAGCTGAAGCAGGCCGGCGTGGCTTATACCGTCGGAAAGTTTCCCTTTACCGCCAACGGCCGCTCCAAGGTCAACCAGACCACCGACGGCTTCGTGAAGATTCTCGCAGATGCGAAGACCGATCGCGTGCTCGGCGTGCACATTATCGGCCGTGAAGCCGGCGAAATGATCCATGAAGCCTGCGTTCTCATGGAGTTTGGCGGCAGCGCGGAAGATCTCGCGCGCACCTGCCACGCGCATCCGACCCGCTCGGAAGCCATCAAGGAAGCCGCGCTTGCGGTGGGCAAGCGGGCCATCCATATGTAGGCGACGCGCCTAGCTGAATCGGGCGGGAAACACATGCTGCGCCGCCTACTTCAACCGGTCTGGGTCTTGCTGGCGATCATCTTCCTGATCGAAGCCTGGCTGTGGGACCATCTCGAGCCGATCGTCGCGCGGGTTGTTGCAGCCATCCCGCTCGCACGCTTCAAGCAATGGCTGACCGAGCGCGTCGATGCGCTGCCGCCGGCCATGACGCTGATCGTGTTCGCGGTGCCGATCATCCCGCTGTTTCCGCTCAAGCTGATCGGCCTGTATCTGCTCACGCATGAATACTGGCTGACCGGCGTATCCACGTTTCTGTTCGCAAAGCTGCTCGGCGTCGGCGTCACCGCCTTCGTATTCGACGTGACGCGCGACAAGCTGATGGAGATGCACTGGTTCGAGCGGCTCTACGATCTCGTGATGAAGCTGCGCGCCAAGGCCGCCGAGCTGGTCGACCCGATCAAGCACCGCATCCGCGAGCTGATCGCCGGCAACGGCGAAGGCTGGTCCGCCCGTACGCTCCGCCTGATCCAGCGGTTCCGCAAGAGCGTGCACCAGGCGCGGTGATCTGCCCGCTATAGACTCACTGTCATTGCCACACATTCGATGTCATCGCCCGGCTTGACCGGGCGATCCAGTATTTCAAAGACGTCAATCGAATCCGGAGGAGCCGCGGCGTACTGGATGCCCCGGTCAAGCCGGGGCATGACACCGTCGATGTTGTTGCCCTTATGCGCCCCGCCTCAACGCCCTCAATGCAAATGCAACAGATGCGGCCACCACAGGCCGAGCGCGGTCATGAGGAGGCCGGCCAGCGTCAGGACGCCGCCGACATAAGCGAGCGCGATCATGCCGGTGATGATGGTGGCCGAGGCCAGCACGATGCCGATCTGGAAGGCGGCGGACGCCAGCTCGAAATGATGGTACTTCGCGGTCGCCTCGTCGCGTTCGTGTTCGGCGTGCTTGGCCTTCTCGGCGAGCTGCTCGGTGCCTTCGCCGGTCTCGGGCTCGGAGCGGTAGCGCGCCGCGGTCTTGGTCCAGTCGTCGATCTGCTTCTGCACCGTCGCCTTCATGGCGTCGTCGGTCGTAGCGGCCAGCGTCAGCTTGCCCTGCTCGGCCGCGGTCACGACCACGGTGCGGCGAATACTCTTGGCCTGGAAGAACGCCCAGAGATTGGCGCCCTCGACGTTCTTGCTGATCGATTCGGTCTGGGCGCCCTTGCCGAGCGTCTCCGAGATCGCCAGGAACAGCGCCAGCACGGCGATCAGCAGCGCGATCTTCTTGTTCGAGCCGGACGCGTGTTCGGCGTGCTCGGCATGCTCCATGCTTTCATGCGCGCTCATGATTCCCCCTCCTGCTGCGGCCCGCTACGATTGACCGAATGCGTTGCCGGACGCAAGCGCCAAGCCAAGCGTCAAGCCGCATTCGCGGCATCCCGTCGTCGCGATGGCCGGGGTCTATCTCACGCGCTTGGACGGATATTCGATCGCGCGGCCGAAATCTGTGCTGCTGTCATACGGCGTTACGAAAAAGCGTGGATAATGCGGCTGGAACGCCGCGCCGGCCAGGCAGGAGAGCACCAGGGGAAACGTATCGACCAGCGTCAGGTCATCGGCCGCCATGGCACGGCAGGGCCCGGGTAATCGCATCGCGTTCAGGGCGCCGAACCGTTCGTGCAGATCCTCGTCCGTCCATGCCGTCGCCGGCTTCTCGAATTGGCCGCGAAAGGCCGTGCCATGGTCCGACTGGAGCACGATCAGCGCGCCTGGATCGGCTCGCGTGATTTCATGGAGAAGCGCCAGCGTCTGTGAGTTGACGCAAGTGAGCTGCTCGATGAAGGCCGGCCGCGCCCCCGGGCGCCAGAGCTGGAGATCCGGATCGGCCGGGCGAAAGCTGCAATCCGACCGGAAACGGATCGGCGGGTGCGGCGCCAGGACATGGGCATAGAGAAAGAACGGCGCGGGCATCGCGCGGATGGTGCTCAGCTTCGCATTGAGATCGTCGACGCCGCCCCATGCGAACGGCGTCGACTGGCGGTGCTGCACGATCAGGTCGATGATCGGGGTGTTGGAGAGGATCGCGATGTCGAGCTCGTCTAGCCCCAGATGGCCGCGCACGCATCGCGGCTCGTCCGGTGCGCATTCGGTCAGATAGTCATAGCCGTTCTCGAAATGCACATAAGTGTAGCCCGCCGACTTCAGGCGAGCCACGGTACCGTTCTTGCCCCTGACGCGCGCCTGCATCTCCTGCAACGGCAGGGGTCGAAGCGTCTCGCCTTCGCCCTCAACAGGGTAGTCGAAGCCGGCCGTGCTGGAAATCGAATTGACGGTGGCCGGGAAATTGGAGCGGCTCTTACCCAGCACGGCGAAGTCCAGCCCGCGCAGCGACTGGATGAAGTCGGTGTTGTCGAAGTTGAAATCCTCGGCGAGCACGTCCTGCCGCGGATACCCGTCGAGCACGATCCAGTAGATGTTTGGCGAGAGTGCAAATCGCTCGCGCGTCCCGGTCGTATCAGAAGCAGTGGCGTGCGCGGGGGAGTCGCGCATCGCGAATGTCGCAATTCGCGCGATCGACGGCACCGCAAATGCGGCCGACAGAACCAGCGCGATCGATACAGCGGCGCGATTGCGGATCGTGCCGAGTGTCACGATGAGGCTGCCCAATGTCACCAGCACCCAGGCCAGTGGCGCCAGCTGGCCGAGATGTGCTTTCAGTTCGCGTTGGATCAGATCGATGTCGTAGGCGAAGAAGACGAACATCATCAATCCCGATGCAAGCAGGATGCGCCAGAGCGGCAGCCTCCGCAGCAGGATCTTGAGGCCGGCGGCCAGCATGGCCGTGATCGCCAATGTGCCGGCGGCATAGTGCAGCACCCGCGAGGGGCCGGCGAGCGCCGTGATGTTCCCGGCGTCGAAATCGAGCAAGGCCAACGTCGACAGGATCGCGGCCGCGAGCAGCGATCGCAGGAGAAGCCAGTGATCGTCCTGAGGGCGCATCGTGGCTAGCCCGCAACGCGTTCGAATTCGTACAGCGTGCGGCCGCCGGCCGCGAGTTCGAGGCGCTGCACGATCCGGGCGTGACGACCGAGCGCCTGCTCGAACTGCGCACTGTCGTAATCCGCGAAGATGTCGCGCCGCAGCCGCAGCATGCGCTGGACCATCGGATCCGGCTTCGGCACGAATTCGATCACGCCGCGCGGCGCGAGGCCGACCAGCCATTCCACGACAAACGGCAGCGGCACGTTGCGGCCGATCGCGAGGTGATGCACCAGCGCCAGCGCGACGACGGCGTCGGCGTTGCGGCGCGAGGTCAGGCCGGACCGCTCTGCCTCGGCCCAGCCCTGCGCGGGGCTCGGGTTTGCCGCGTCAGAGAACAGCGGCAGGAAGTTGAGGTCTCCGGCGGGCGCGCGCGATGCCGCTGCCTCCAGCGCGTCGAGGTCGCTGTCGAAGCCGACCACCGATCCCGCCCCGTTCGCCAGCAGCGCCTTGGCGTAACGGCCGGTGTTGCAGCCGATGTCCCAGGCGCAGACGGGCAGATGGCGCCGGGCGAAGTCCGCGACGAAATCCTGCTTCCTGCGCTCCTCGTCGCCGGCATAGGACACATTGCCGATCTCGTAGCGCTGCCATTCCGTCGGCGCGATCGCCTTCGGCGTCAGCTTCGAAATCCAGCCATGCAGCCGCTGCAGCACCAGTTCCAGCGCAGCCCTGGGCAGCGGCCTCACCGGGCGGGCGGCCGTATCAGGCGCGTGCCGCGCGCGTCGCTGCATCAGGTCCGGCAGCGTGATGTTGGTCAGGATATCAGGCGCGAGCCAGCGCCTGAACCGGCCGAGCAGCGCGACGATGTCGCTGCTCGCGATACCTTCGAGCGCGCCGCGATACCAGGCATTGTGCGCAATCCCGAACAGCGCACGCAGCAGCAGCGGATTGACGAACTGCTCGACGAACTGGCGCTGGCCGGTCCAGTAGTCGCCGTCCTGGTATGGGACGAAGGAGGGGATGTCGATGAAGACCGGACGGTGGCCTGCGAACTGAACATTGTAGGCGCTCGCATCGGACAGCGCGAAACCGAAATCGAGAGCGCGCAGCTGCACGTCGAGGTGCAACAGCGCAGCGCGCTTGAGCAGCGCGAAGGGCCATTCATAGGGATAGGAGATGAACGGCAGTCTTGGGTGGACGAGGACGCGTCCGCCCCGCGCCGGCTCCGGCACCTCCGCCAGCAGTGTCGCATCGGCCTCGTCCGCCCCGATGATCCATCCACGACCAGTCAAATCGTCATAGGCGCCGGATGATTTCAGCCGCGCGAAATTCTGCGCGGCCTCGCTGTTGACGGAGCGCAGGATCGTGTCGCCGGACGAGAAGATGGTGCCGGTGGGGTCGCGGAATGAGCCGGGATCACGAATGGCCATTGCCCGAAGAGTCCTTGGGCCAGCGCTCCGGGGGAGCTTTCGAACGCCAGAACAATCCCAGGATCCGCCGTCCATAGGCGCGAACCGCAATCAGGCCGCCGGCAATGGCCGCGATCAGGCTCTGCACCGCGAATGCGCCCGTACCCGGATCGAGATAGGCATAGGCGCTGGTCGGCATCAGCGCAGCCAGACACGCCAGCATGGTCATGAAGACCACAGGAGATTTCTTCTTCATTGAAGCCCCGTGACGACGATGGCGGCCGGCCATAACGGGCCGGACGCGCTGTCTGTGACAGAGCGTAGCATTCCACCTGCGCGCGTAACCTTAAATCTTGTCCATCAAGGCGGAGCTGGCCCAAATTTCGCCACCGCTGCACAGCCCGATTCCGCGAATAAGGCAGGTGGGACATGCCGGGAAACAATTTTTCGGCGACGTGCGCGCTCACGAATTTTATGTTGCCGGTTTACCGATGATTGACCGAAGGCCGCAATCGGCGGCGGAGGCAAGCGTCATAGCCGCTGCCATTAATGGTTTCGCGTGCGAGCTGTTCTAGTCATGCCTCATGACCGCAGCGGATTTCATCGCAGCCTGCTTCTGGCCGTTCGTCGTCCTCGCGACGTTGGCGTTGCTAAGGGCCCGCAAGATCGCGGCCTTTCCGTTCGTCCTCAAGATCGTGACCGCGTTCGGCGTGGCCTACTTCGTGCTGGTGCTGTTTTTCGACAAGAGTTCGGTCATCGCCGTCAACGACATGCATGCCTTTCTCGTTCTCTTCGGCCTGGCGGTCGTCGGCTCTCAGTTGCGAGTCCCTGCGCCTCGGGGCTCATGGCGCGACAAGGCGAAGGGGTTCGGTGCGATGATCGCGATCGTGCTGTTCGGGAGCCTCATTGCATGGTTCTTCGGACGGATGCTCGTCCTCGATCACATGACCTCCCGCCTCGTGATCGAAGGTCGCGTCGATCGTGCGTGGAGGTCAACTGGCCGCAGCAGGGCGGAATATCTCGTCCGCATCGCGGGCCAATCCGTGAAGGTCACGGAGCCGATCTATGAGCGCCTCGAGAAGTTCAGGCCAATGGTCCGTGTCGAGGTCGGACGCGGCTCGAACTACGTCTACGAGATCGAATATCTCGCGAATTGAGCCGCAGCTTCACCGCCGCGGATGCGCGCTCGCATAGACTTCGAGCAGCCGCTCCGAATCGATGCCGGTGTAGATCTGCGTCGTCGAGAGCGAGGAGTGACCCAACAGCTCCTGGATCGCGCGCAGGTCGCCGCCACGCGAGAGCAGATGCGTGGCGAAGGAGTGTCGCAGCGCATGCGGCGTGGCGCTGTCGGGCAGGCCGAGCGCGCCGCGCAGCCGCTCCATCGCGAGCTGGATGATGCGCGGACTCAAGGGACCGCCGCGCGCGCCGAGGAAGATCGGGCCTTCCGCCGGCAGCGGATAGGGGCACATCGCAACGTATTCCTGCACGAGCGCGAGCACGTTCTGCAGCACCGGCACCATGCGGGTCTTGTTGCCTTTGCCTGTTACGATCAGCACGTCGCCTTCGCCGGGCCGCGGCACCTCGCGGCGCTTCAACCCCAGCGCTTCGGAGATGCGCAGGCCCGAGCCATACAAGAGCGCCATCACCGCGGCATCGCGGGCCAGAACCCACGTCTCGCGTTCCTCGCCGGCGCGCTCGTCGGCGTCGGCGAGGCGTTTGGCCGACGCCATCGGCAGCGGCTTCGGCAGGCTTTTTGCGACTTTCGGCGCGCGGATCGCCGACAATGCGCCGACCTTGCCCTTGCCTTCGCGTTCGAGGAACCGGCCGAACGAGCGCAGGCCCGCGAGCGCGCGCATCAGCGAGCGGCCGGCAATGTCGTCGGCGCGGCGCATCGCCATGAAGGCGCGGATGTCGGTGGCTTCCAGCGCGGCAAAGCGCGCCAGCGTCACGCGCTCGCCCCAATGATTGCAAAGGAAATCCAGGCATTGCCGCAGGTCGCGGCCATAGGCCTCCAGCGTCTTCGGCGACAGCCGCCGCTCGGCGCCGAGATGCGACAGCCAGCGCGTCATCTCCTGCGCGATGTCAGGATCGGCGCTGGCGAGCTCGATTGGGGGGGCGGCCGCTTTGCTCATGCGCTCTGGACGTAATGATTCCGCACAGTATATCGCATCACACCCGTTTACTGTTCGCTAAGGCCGCCCCGCGGCGCTAGCCTTGAGCTCCCCAGGTTCCGATTCTCTCCCCCCATGGATCATTCGTCGCGCAGCACGACCACCCCCGCCAACGCGACCCGCATGGTCGACGTGCTGGTGCCGGTCGCGCTCGACCAGGCCTATTCGTACAAGGTGCCGCGCGGGATGGAGCTGAAGGCGGGGGATCTTGTCGGCGTGCCGCTCGGACCCCGCGAGGTGCTGGCCGTGGTCTGGGCGGAAAACGCCAATCCCGACCCGCGCCTGCACAACCGGCTCAAGGAGGTCAGCGAAAAGCTCGATCTTCCTCCGCTGAAGCCTGAGCTGCGCTCGGTCGTCGACTGGGTCGCCAATTACACGCTGAGCCCGCGCGGCATGGTGCTGCGGATGTGCCTGCGCATGGGCGAGAATCTCGGCCCGGAGCGGGTGCGCGCCGGCGTGCGCCTGATCGGCGATCCGCCGCGGCGGCTGACGCCGGCGCGGCAGCGCGTGATCGAGGTGCTGTCGGACCGGCTGCTGCACGGCAAGTCCGAGGCGGCGAAGGAAGCAGGGGTCTCGGCCGGCGTGATCGACGGCCTCGTCGACGAAGGCACGCTCACGGTCGAGCCGATGCCGCCGCCTCCGCCGCCGCCGGCACCCGATCCGGATTTTGGCCGGCCGGATTTTTCACCGCTCCAGCGCGCCGGGGTGGATGCAATGCGCGCGCTCGCCGCCAACGGCACCTTTCACGTTGCGCTGCTCGACGGCGTCACCGGCTCCGGCAAAACCGAGGTCTATTTCGAGGCGATTGCAGAGACCATCCGCCGCGGCAAGCAGACTCTGATCCTGATGCCGGAGATCGCGCTGACCGGCCAGTTCCTCGACCGCTTCGCGCAGCGCTTTGGCGTGCGGCCGATCGAATGGCATTCGGAGCTGACGCCGCGCACCCGCGCGCGCAATTGGGCCGCGATCTCCGACGGCAGTGCGCCGGTCGTGGTCGGCGCGCGCTCGGCGCTGTTTCTGCCGTACGCCAATCTTGGCCTCATCGTGGTCGATGAAGAGCACGACCAGGCCTACAAGCAGGACGAGGGCGTGCATTATCACGCCCGCGACATGGCGGTGGTGCGCGCGCATATCGCAAAGATCCCGATCGTGCTGGCCTCCGCCACGCCGTCGGTCGAATCCGAGGTCAATGCGCGCAAGAACCGCTATCAACGCATCGCACTGCCCTCGCGCTTCGGCGGCCAGCACATGCCGCATATCGAGGCGATCGACATGCGCCGCGAGCCGCCGGCGCGCGGCCGCTTCATCTCGCCGCGGCTCGCTGGCGAGATCAGAAAAGCGATTGAAAAGCGCGAGCAGGCGTTGCTGTTCCTCAATCGCCGCGGTTATGCGCCGCTGACGCTGTGCCGTGCCTGCGGCCATCGCTTCGCCTGCACCATCTGCGATGCCTGGCTGGTCGATCACCGCTTTCGCCAGCGGCTGGTTTGCCACCATTGCGGCTTCTCGATGCCGCGCCCGCAGACCTGCCCGCATTGTGCGGCGGAGGAATCACTGGTCGCGGTCGGGCCGGGCGTCGAGCGCTTGCAGGAGGAGGCGGCCGCGCTGTTCCCCGAGGCGCGCACCATGGTGCTGTCGAGCGATCTGATCACCTCGATCGAGACGATGCGCTCCGAGCTCACCGAGATCGCGGAGGGCCGCGTCGACATCATCATCGGCACGCAGCTCGTCGCCAAGGGCCACAACTTTCCGCGGCTCAATCTCGTCGGCGTGGTCGATGCGGACCTGGGCCTGTCCAACGGCGATCCGCGCGCCTCGGAACGCACCTGGCAGCTGCTCAACCAGGTGATCGGCCGTGCCGGGCGCGAGCAGGGCCGCGGCGTCGGCTATCTCCAAACCCACCAGCCCGATCATCCCGTGATGAAGGCGCTGATCGCCTGCGACCGCGAGGCCTTCTACGACAGCGAGATCGATCTGCGCGAGCGCACGCTCTATCCGCCGTTCGGCCGGCTCGCGAGCCTGATCATTTCGGCAGGCGACCGTCCGAGCGCCGAAGGCTTGGGCCGCCGCCTCGTTGCGCTCGCACCGCGCGACGAGCGCGTCGTGGTGCTGGGACCGGCGGAGGCCCCGCTCGCCGTGATCAAGGGCCGCTACCGTTTCCGCATCCTGGTGAAATCGGCGCGCGGTTTCGACCTGTCGGACTATTTACGGAACTGGCTGGCGGTGTGTCCAAAGCCGAAGGGCAATCAAAAGCTCGAAGTGGACGTCGACCCGCAGAGCTTTTTGTAGGGATCGTCAAAACTCTCTCCTCGTCATTGCGAGCGCAGCGAAGCAATCCAGACTGTCTCCGCGGAGGGATCCTGGATTGCTTCGCTGCGCTCGCAATGACGGGGCAGCAAAAAGCCCGCCGTCCCCCAAGACGGCGGGCTTGCTTCACCTGCGCCGATCCCGCCGCTCACAGGTCCATGCGGACGCTGACGGGAACTGCGCTTGTGTGGTGAGGCGCTGGTCGCGCCTTAGGAGATCACTTCCGCGGTGACGCGGCCGACACCGGCGCCGGTGAGGCCAATGGCGCGGGCAGCGCCGGTGGAGAGGTCGAGAACACGGCCGCGAATGAACGGGCCACGGTCATTGATGGTGACGATGACGCTCGAGCCGCCATGGGTGACGCGCAGCTTGGTGCCGAATGGCAGCGAACGGTGCGCCGCGGTCATGGCGTTCTGGTTGAAGCGTTGGCCCGAGGCAGTCCTGCTGCCGGACTCGTTGCCATAATAGGAGGCCATGCCGGAGAAGCTGCGGCCCGTGCCCGACGACGGCGTCATCGACGCGTTGGCATTGCGCCAATCGGAGGTCGTGTTGGCATCGTTCTGGGCGTGGTGGCGATGATGATGATGAGAATACCGGTGGTGATGCCGGGATTTGGCAGAGGCCTCGGTGGCGGTTCCACCGACGACGAGAGTGGCGGCAACGAAAGCGATCGCCGTGCGCGGCCGGGTCACGGAGCCCAGCGTCTTCAATGACAGCATTTAGTGGTCCCTAATCTAGTATTGCCACATATGTGGCAAGTGCAGCCCCCGTAAGTTTGTGAGCGGGATCGCGTTTCGATTCCTAATGAGGCGCGAATTGGGCAGTAAATTCGTTCTATGTCGTCATGACATATCTTGTGATTGGCACTGATATTGCAAACGATGTTCGGAAATCTTTCGTTTTAACAATTCTTTAACCGAATTATTACTTATGAATACTGTAAAACGAAGTCGTTATACTTCACGTTTAGAATTAGGAAAGTATTCAGGGGAGACTGCGAGTCTCGTCCGAATCACGCCTCAGCGATCTGTGCTCATGGCCGCTATGCGCTGAACCAATGGGCGCGATGCAGCCGAGAGGGCGCGTCATTCCGCGACGTGGCAGGCCGCTATCGCGGCGCCGTCGGCTGCGACGAACTGGCGACAGAAGGTCGTGCCTTTAATTTGGCGTCATGTTGCACGTGCGCGCCTGCTATGTTAGCAAAGCCGCGATTTTAACGGACCCGGCACCTCCCGTGTCGGCCGAAAATCGAAGTCCCGCTTGAATTCCAAGGGCTTGGATCGCTTGGCGCCGCTTCGCGGCGACGGTTTTTCCCTTGCGAGTTTGACAGCAAAAAGAGCGCGTCTGTGGCTGCAGAAGATACGTCCGTTTCCGGTGTGTCGGGCCGTTATGCAACGGCCTTGTTTGAACTGGCCCGCGACCAGAATGTGGTTGACGAGGTCAAAGCCGATCTCGACAAATTCGAGGGTTTGCTGAACGAAAGCGCCGATCTGAAGCGCCTCGTCCGCAGCCCGGTGTTCGCGGCCGACGCCCAGTCCAGGGCCCTCTCGGCCGTGCTGGACAAGGCGGGCATCGCCGGCATCTCCGCCAATTTTCTGAAGGTCCTGACCGCCAACCGCCGCCTGTTCGCGGTGGCTGACGTCATTCGCGCCTATCGCGCCCTCGTCGCCCGGTTCAAGGGCGAGGTGACGGCCGACGTCACCGTGGCGGAAGCGCTTTCGGACAAGAATCTCGACGCCCTCAAGGTTGCCCTGAAGTCGGTGACCGGCAAGGACGTCGCGCTCAACGTGAATGTCGATCCCTCGATCATCGGTGGCCTCGTCGTCAAGCTCGGCAGCCGCATGATCGATAGTTCGCTTCGCACCAAACTCAATTCGATCAAGCACGCGATGAAAGAGGCAGGCTGATGGACATCCGCGCCGCGGAAATTTCCGCGATCCTGAAGGACCAGATCAAGAATTTCGGCCAGGAAGCTGAAGTCTCCGAAGTCGGACAGGTGCTGTCCGTCGGCGACGGTATTGCCCGCGTCTACGGTCTGGACAACGTCCAGGCCGGTGAAATGGTCGAGTTCGAGAACGGCACCCGCGGCATGGCGCTGAACCTCGAAACCGACAACGTCGGTATCGTTATTTTCGGCGCCGACCGCGAGATCAAGGAAGGCCAGACCGTCAAGCGCACCCGCGCCATCGTGGACGCGCCGGTCGGCAAGGGCCTGCTCGGCCGCGTCGTCGACGCGCTCGGCAATCCGATCGACGGCAAGGGCCCGATTCAGGCCGACAAGCGCATGCGCGTCGACGTCAAGGCGCCCGGCATCATTCCGCGCAAGTCGGTGAGCGAGCCGATGGCGACCGGCCTCAAGGCGATCGACGCCCTGATCCCGATCGGCCGTGGCCAGCGCGAGCTGATCATCGGTGACCGTCAGACCGGCAAGACCGCGATCGCGCTCGACACCATCCTGAACCAGAAGCCGCTCAACGCGCAGCCGGACGAGAACATCAAGCTGTATTGCGTCTACGTCGCGATCGGCCAGAAGCGTTCGACCGTCGCCCAGTTCGTGAAGGTGCTGGAAGAGCAGGGCGCGCTCGAATACTCGATCATCGTCGCTGCCACCGCCTCGGATCCGGCGCCGATGCAGTACATCGCGCCGTTTACCGGCTGCACCATGGGCGAGTACTTCCGCGACAACGGCATGCACGCCGTCATCATCTATGACGATCTGTCCAAGCAGGCCGTCGCCTACCGTCAGATGTCGCTGCTGCTGCGCCGCCCGCCGGGCCGCGAAGCCTATCCGGGCGACGTGTTCTATCTGCATTCCCGCCTGCTCGAGCGCGCGGCGAAGCTGAACAAGGACCAGGGCTCGGGCTCGCTGACGGCGCTGCCGGTCATCGAAACCCAGGCCAACGACGTGTCGGCCTATATTCCGACCAACGTCATCTCGATCACCGACGGCCAGATCTTCCTGGAAACCGACCTGTTCTTCCAGGGCATCCGCCCCGCCGTGAACGTCGGTCTGTCGGTGTCGCGCGTCGGTTCGTCCGCGCAGACCAAGGCCACCAAGAAGGTCGCCGGCAAGATCAAGGGCGAGCTCGCGCAGTACCGCGAAATGGCGGCGTTCGCGCAGTTCGGCTCCGATCTCGACGCCTCGACCCAGCGCCTGCTCAACCGCGGTTCGCGCCTGACCGAGCTGCTGAAGCAGCCGCAGTTCGCGCCGCTGAAGATGGAAGAGCAGGTCTGCGTGATTTGGGCCGGCACCAACGGCTATCTCGATCCGCTTCCGCTCAACAAGGTGCGCGCGTTCGAGGACGGCCTGCTGTCGCTGCTGCGCGGCAAGAACGCCGAGATCCTCAACGCGATCCGCGACAGCCGCGATCTCTCCGACGACACCGCCGCCAAGCTGAAGTCGGTGGTCGAAGGCTTCGCGAAGAGCTTCGCGTAAGTGCCGTCAAGGCCGGGCTTGTCCCGGCCATCCACGTCTATCGGCGTGTGAGGCACCACGTGGATGCCCGGGACGAGCCCGGGCATGACGACTGGATAGGTTTGCGATCAGGCCAAAGGGGCGGATCGTCGGGGACGAAGAATGGCGTCACTTAAAGACATGCGCGTCCGCATCGCCTCCACCAAGGCGACGCAGAAGATCACCAAGGCGATGCAGATGGTCGCGGCGTCGAGATTGCGCCGTGCCCAGCAAGCGGCCGAGGCGGCGCGGCCCTATGCCGACAAGATGAGCGCGGTGATCTCCAACATCGCCAGCGCTGCCGCGGGTTCGCCCGGCGCACCGGTGCTGCTGGCCGGCACCGGCAGGGACCAGGTCCACCTGCTGCTGGTCTGCACCGGCGAGCGCGGTCTGTCCGGCGCCTTCAACTCCTCGATCGTGCGCCTCGCCCGCGAGCGCGCCCAGGCGCTGATCGCGCAGGGCAAGGAAGTCAAATTCTTCTGCGTCGGCCGCAAGGGCTATGAGCAGCTCCGCCGCCTGTTCGACAAGCAGATCGTCGAGCACCTCGACCTGCGCAGTGTTCGCCAGCTCGGCTTCGTCAACGCCGAGGACATCGCCAAGAAGGTGCTGGCCCGTTTCGACAACGGTGAGTTCGACGTCTGCACGCTGTTCTACGCGCAGTTCAAGTCGGTGATCGCCCAGATCCCGACCGCGCAGCAGATCATCCCGCTGGTCGTCGAGGAAAAGGCGGCGAACGCGCCGACGACGTCCTACGAATACGAGCCGGAGGAGGACGAACTGCTGTCCGGCCTGCTGCCGCGCAATATTGCGGTGCAGATCTTCCGCGCGCTGCTGGAGAACAACGCTTCGTTCTACGGCGCGCAGATGAGCTCGATGGACAACGCCACCCGCAATGCCGGCGAAATGATCCGCAAGCAAACCCAGATCTACAACCGAACCCGTCAAGCCCAGATCACCAAGGAGCTGATCGAGATCATCTCCGGCGCCGAGGCGGTCTGACGCTCGAACCAAACGACGGTCGTTCAAGTCCAGAATTTCGAAGGAGAGCTATTCATGGCTACAGCAGCTAAGCAGGTCGGTCGCGTCACCCAGGTCATGGGCGCCGTCGTCGACGTGCAGTTCGAGGGCCACCTGCCCGCCATTCTCAATTCGCTGGAAACCCGGAACGGCAACATCCGCCTCGTGCTGGAAGTTGCGCAGCATCTCGGTGAGTCCACCGTGCGCACGATCGCGATGGACGTGACCGAAGGTCTGGTGCGGGGCCAGGAAGTGACCGACACCGGCCAGCCGATCGCGGTTCCGGTGGGCGACGGCACGCTCGGCCGCATCATGAACGTCATCGGCGAGCCGATCGACGAAGCCGGCCCGATCAAGTCCGAAGGCGTGCGCGCTATCCACCAGGAAGCGCCGACCTACACCGACCAGTCGACCGAAGCTGAAATTCTCGTCACCGGCATCAAGGTCGTCGATCTTCTCGCTCCGTATGCGAAGGGCGGCAAGATCGGCCTGTTCGGCGGCGCCGGCGTCGGCAAGACCGTGCTGATTCAGGAGCTGATCAACAACGTCGCGAAGGCGCACGGTGGTTACTCCGTGTTCGCCGGCGTCGGCGAGCGCACCCGCGAAGGCAACGACCTCTATCACGAGTTCATCGAGTCCAAGGTCAACGCCGATCCGCACAATCCGGATCCGAGCGTGAAGTCCAAGTGCGCGCTGGTGTTCGGCCAGATGAACGAGCCGCCGGGCGCCCGCGCCCGCGTCGGCCTCACGGGTCTCACCGTCGCCGAGCACTTCCGCGACCAGGGCCAGGACGTGCTGTTCTTCGTCGATAACATCTTCCGCTTCACCCAGGCCGGCTCGGAAGTGTCGGCGCTGCTCGGCCGCATCCCGTCGGCGGTGGGTTATCAGCCGACGCTCGCCACCGACATGGGCGCGCTCCAGGAGCGCATCACCACCACGCAGAAGGGCTCGATCACCTCGGTGCAGGCCATCTACGTTCCGGCCGACGACTTGACCGACCCGGCGCCCGCGACCTCGTTCGCGCATTTGGACGCGACCACGGTGTTGAACCGCGCGATCTCGGAAAAGGGCATCTATCCCGCGGTGGACCCGCTCGACTCGACCTCGCGCATGCTCTCGCCGCTCGTCGTCGGTCAGGAGCACTACGACACCGCGCGTCAGGTCCAGCAGGTGCTGCAGCGCTACAAGTCGCTCCAGGACATCATCGCCATTCTCGGCATGGACGAGCTTTCGGAAGAGGACAAGCTGACGGTGGCTCGCGCCCGCAAGATCGAGCGCTTCCTGTCGCAGCCGTTCCACGTCGCCGAAATCTTCACCGGCTCGCCCGGCAAGTTCGTCGACCTCGCGGACACCATCAAGGGCTTCCGCGGCCTCTGCGAAGGCAAGTATGATCACCTGCCGGAAGCCGCCTTCTACATGGTCGGCACCATCGAAGAGGCAGTCGAGAAGGGCAAGAAGCTGGCGGCGGAAGCCGCCTAAGCTGGCGATTAGCGAATAGGGAGTGGCGAGTAGAATCTATTCGCCATTCGCTGCTCGCCACTCGCGCGTTCGCTACTCACCATTCGCAGGTTTCCAATGGCCACCATCCACTTCGATCTCGTCTCGCCGGAAAAGCTCGCATTCTCGGGCGAGGTCGACCAGGTCGATATCCCCGGCGTCGAGGGTGACTTTGGCGTGCTGGCGGGACATGCGCCGGTCGTGGCTGCGATCCGGCCCGGCATCCTCACCGTGACTGCGGGCGGCAGGCACGAGAAGATCATCGTGCTCGGCGGTATCGCCGAAGTCTCCGAAAAGGGCCTCACCGTGCTCGCCGACGTCGCGACGTCGCTCGACGAACTCGACCGTGCCCAGTTCGCCGCGACCATCTCCGAGATGGAAGAAGGCTTGAAGGAGCACGAAGGCGGCGAGCTCGATCAGGCCATCGAGCGGCTCGACCACTTCAAGAGCATCCAGCAGCAGCTCAACAGCACGGCTATGCACTAAGCCCCGGTGCACTGCTCCGGGGCTCAAGCTAAAAATTCCTGAACAGGTTCAGCGCTCGTCACGGAAGTGGCGGGCGCTGAAACTTTGTTGCACCGCGCCGCCGATAGCGGCATTCTGCGCCTGCGAATTTGTTTCGGGGCTGGCAGCAGATGAAACGCAAGATCGCAGCGATTTTCGCAGCCGATATTGCCGGTTACTCAAGACTGGTCGCGGAAGACGAAGAGGAGACGCTGCGGCGTCTCGCCTCGTATCGCGAGGTCGTCGACGATTTCATTGCGAAGGCCAACGGCCGCATCTTCAACACGGCGGGCGACGCCGTGCTCGCGGAATTTCCGAGCGCGGTCGATGCGGTGCGCTGCGCGATCGACATCCAGGAATCCCTGCGAACCCGCAACATGGCCTATCCGCCGAGCCGGCAGATGTCGTTCCGCATCGGCATCACCATCGGTGATGTGGTCGAGCGCGATGGCGATCTGCTCGGTGACGGCGTCAATATCGCCGCCCGGCTCGAAGGCCTCGCCGAGGTCGGCGGCATCTGCGTCTCCCGTGCCGTGCACGAGCAGGTCGCCAACAAGCTGTCGGTGCAGTTCGCCGACATCGGCGCGCAGGAGGTCAAGAACATCCCGACGCCGGTGCACGCTTACATGGTGGCGATGCGGCGCGAGGACGGCACCTATTCCACGCCGAAAGTGAAGAAGCCCGCCTCCAAGCTGGCCGCGGCACCCGTCTGGATGTGGCCGCTGGTGGTCGCCGTCGTCTCGGTCGTCGCCATCCTTGTCACCGGCTTCCTTTACAACACCAAGCTCAAGCAGACGGTCACTGCCGCAGTCGCGCCGGTTGCGACGCCAAGTGCAGCGCCAGCGGCAAATGCCGTGGCGCCGAGCCCGATGCCGACCCAGATGGCAAAAGCGCCGATGGCTCCGATGAGCCCAGCCGGCGCTGCGATGGCACCGATGCCCGCGCCCTCACCATCCGCCGCGCCGCTGTCAGGCAAGCTTGCCGTCGACAGCGTGCCCTTCATCAACGAGCGCATCCGCAACTATCTGGCCGGCGACTATGCCGCCTCCGGCGACCACAAGGCCTTCGCGCTCAATATCGGCGGATTCACAGGCGCGGCGCTGAACCAGCCGACCGAGGAAGCCGCGCGCGACATGGCGCTCGAGCAGTGCCAGAAGCGCGCCGATGCCGCGCAATCGCCGCGGCGCTGCGAACTCTATGCGGTCGGCAACAACGTCGTCTACACACACGGCAAGCCGCCGATGCCGCCACAGCCCTGGGTGCGCCACGACGCGATGACCGAGCGGGCCTTCGCGCCGAAGGATTTTCCGATGGTGCGCGATCCGGCAAAAGTCCGGCTCGAGAACATGTTCGTGCCGGCGGCAAAATCCCGCTCGATCGCGCTCGGTCCGGGCGGTCAATATTTCATGGTGCTGGGCGCGTCATCCGTCGACGACTCGGCGCGACGTTCGCTGGAATCGTGCGGCGCGATCGCCGGCGTGGCCTGTCTGATCGTCGCGGTCGACGACAATTTCGTCGTGCCGATCCCGACCCTGTTCAGGATCACCGGCTTCTTCCATGCCGCGTCGAACGCCTCGATCGTCGCCGACGCGCGCGCCGAGGTCGTGCGCAAGCTTGCCGATGGCATGGGCTGGAACGCGGTCGCGGTCGGGACCGCGGGCCGGCCTGGCATCGGCCTGAAGGCCGCGGACGAGCAGACCGCCGTCAATTCCGCGCTCGCCGACTGCGCCAAGCGCGACAGCGATTGCCACGTCATCGCGATTGGCCCGTTCACGGTGGGACCGACCAATTAGAGCTTGCTGGACATAGGCCGCCACGCCACTTGCGCCCCGCGGCCGATTCCCTCCGACGCTTCAAAAACTTCACCCCAACCGCCGCGCAAGCGCCGGCAATCGCCGGCTACTGTGCATGGGGTTGTTTTCGCAGTTTTAGTTTGCGAAGGGCGCAAACTGCTGCGCGACCGCGCGGTAGACCTCGCGGCGGAACGGCACCACGAGATCGGCGACACGGTCGAGCCGCTCCCAACGCCAAGCGTCGAACTCCGCAGGCTGTTCGTTGCGCGGCGTCAGCGGATCGATCTCGTCGTCGCGGCCGGTGAAGCGCAGCGCGAACCATTTCTGGCGCTGCCCGCGGAATTTCGCCAGTCGGTGCGTCTGCGGCCCGTCGTAGGGCGGGAATTCGTAAGTCAGCCAGTCTGTCTCGCCGAGATAGTCCGCACTCTTGACGCTGGTCTCTTCCCAAAGCTCGCGCAGCGCCGCATCGCGCAGGTTCTCGCCCTCATCGACACCGCCTTGCGGCATCTGCCAGTCGAGGCCCGGCAGGATGATCTCGGGGCCGTCGCCCTTGAAGCGGTGGCCGATCAGCACGCGGCCATCGGCATTGAAGAGGGCGATCCCCACGTTGGGACGGTAGGGTTTTTGATTGGTCACGCGCGCGTCTTTCATCGTCATTCCGGCGATGCATTAGCACCGAACCCGGGATGACGATTTGATTTATTCATCCGCCAGCGCGGAAAATTCCTTCACCACGCGCTCATAGACCGGGCGCTTGAACGGGATGATCAAACCGGTCAGGTTCTTCATCGGCTCCCAGCGCCAGCTCACGAACTCGGCCTTGTGGCCGCCGCCGCCGGGTTTTTCGACATTGATCTCGCTGTCCTTGCCGGTGAACCGGACCGCGAACCATTTCTGGCGCTGGCCGCGATAGCGGCCCTTCCAGGCGCGCCCCGCAACCGTGCGCGGAATGTCGTAGACGAGCCAGTCCGGGACCTCGCCGAGCCGCTCGACCGAGCGCACGCTGGTCTCCTCATAGAGCTCGCGCTTGGCGGCCTCCCAGGTGTCCTCACCGGGATCGACGCCGCCCTGCGGCATCTGCCAGACATGGGCGTCGTCGACATGCTCAATGCCGCCGGCGCGGCGGCCGATGAACACCAGACCCTTCGTGTTGATCAGCATCACACCGACGCAAGTACGGTAGGGCAGATCCTCGTAACGCGCCATTCCGCCAGACCTCTCGCGTGCTTTGGTGGGTATGCTGGCCCCGAGGGCCAGTGCCGTACCAATCCGTTGATTTAGCTGGATTTTGATTTCAGCATCGCGGTTGTCAATGGCACCAAAAGGATACCACGGTCGCTCAATGTCTTGGTCCAGCTGCCGATGCGCTCGATCGAGACCGGCAGGGCGGACGCGGTGCCGATTGCGACGCCGCGCTCGCGCGCCGTCGATTCGAGCTTGTTCAGGGCGCGGTCGATCTCAGCCGGGGTCGGCACCACGTCGATCGCGATGTCACCCCTGCCGAACGGCATCGCCTGGCTGGCCGCGGCCTGGGGCGCGATGCTGCGCGGCGAGGAGCCGTCGTCGAAGAAGCCGAGGCCGCGCTTGGCTGCCTCGCGGATGATCGGCTGCATCGCGGCGTCGGTCGCCACGAACCGGGCGCCCATGAAATTGGTGAGGCCGGCATAGCCTTGCATCCGGCTCAGGTGCCAGTACAGGCGGTCCATGTTCTGGTCGGTGGTGAGCGAGGTCAGCAGCGTCTGCGGGCCCGGGTCGTTGTCCGGGAAGTCGTAGGGCTCCATCGGGATCTGGAGGAAGATCTCGTGGCGCTGGGCGCGAGCCCGCTCGGCGAGCTTGCCGGGGTCGGCGCCATAGGGCGTGAAGGCCAGCGTCACCGCCGGCGGCAGTCGCATGATTGCGTCGGTCGTCTTGGCCGCGCCGACGCCGAGGCCGCCGATCAGGATCGCAACCACCGGCATCTTTGCGGCCTTGGCGCGGTCGGCATCCGCCGCGTAGACGTTGAACGGCTTCGCGCCCTCGGCTGTCACGGGGATCATGCCGTAGCGTGATTTTTCGAGCAGCTTTGGATCGATCCCGGCCATGACGGGCGGTGGGGCGGATGCGGCGGCCGCGTCGCCCTTGTCGGCCGCGTCGCCGCCACCGATCACCACGTCGTGGCGCGTGCCGGTGGAACCGTCGATCATGGTGACGGTCTTCTGCTCGCTCGCCTGTTTCGGCGCCTCCTTGGCCTCGTGCTTGCTCTCTTGCTTGCTCTCCTGGCCAAGGCCCGCAGCGGCCGGCTTCTCGTCGGTGGCCCTGGGCTCACGGATCGCAATCCGCGTCATCGGCTCGCCGCCAAGCGGATCCTTGTTGAAGATGGCGAAGCCGGCGAAGGCGACCAGGAACAGGCCGAGCATGACAGCGACGGCCTGCATGGCTGTGAACGGCAGCCGCAGCCGCCGTTTCCGGCGCGGCTTGTCCTGTCCGAGCGGGGCGCTCAGATCATCGGCCGTTTCAGTCATGCGAGATCCCGAATCACTCCCGCCGACGATACCACGCCGAGGTCAAGCGGCGGCAGGCCGGGATAGGCCGGGGGTAGCAGGAGCCCCAAGCAAAAAGGGCGGCTCCCGGAGCCGCCCTTTTCGTAACATCGCCTGAAGCGCCGACTTAGTTCGCCGCTTTGGGCTTGTCGGTCGTGGCCTTGTTGTCGCCCGGCGTCGGCGCCGCGGAGGCGCTGTTCTTGATGCCGTGGAGCAGGTCGTCCGCGAGCTTGAGCGCCTTGTCGTCCTTGGCGTCCGGCGGGACGTAGGACTGCGAGCCGGTCTTCTCGTCGCCGTCGTTCTTGAGATGGCCGCGCAGCGAAGCCTCGCCCTTGGTGTCGGTGCGCGACTTCAGCTCGTCCGGCACGTCCTGGAGCACTTCGATGTCGGGCACGATGCCCTTGGCCTGGATCGACTTGCCCGACGGCGTGTAGTAGCGCGCCGTGGTCAGACGCAGTGCGCCGTTGCCCGAGCCGAGCGGAATGATGGTCTGCACCGAGCCCTTGCCGAACGAGCGCGTGCCGACGATGGTCGCGCGCTTGTGGTCCTGCAGCGCGCCGGCGACGATTTCCGACGCCGAGGCCGAACCGCCATTGACCAGCACGATGACCGGCTTGCCCTTGGTGAGGTCGCCCGCATGCGCGGTGCGGCGCTGGGTCTCCTCGGCATTGCGGCCGCGGGTCGAGACGATCTCGCCCTTCTCCAGGAACGAGTCGGAGACGGTGACCGCTTCCTCGAGCAGGCCGCCCGGGTTGTTGCGGAGGTCGATGATGTAGCCCTTCAGCTTGTCGCCGATCTGATTCGAGAGGTTGGCGACCTCGCGCTTCAGGCCTTCGGTGGTCTGCTCGTTGAAGGTGGTGATGCGGATATAGGCGATGTCGTCGGCCTCGATGCGCGCGCGCACCGAGCGGACGCGAATGTTGTCACGCACCAGGGTGACGTCGATCGGATTGTCCTGGCCCTTGCGGATGATCTTGAGCTTGATCTTGGTGTTGACCGGACCGCGCATCTTCTCGACCGCCTGGTTCAGGGTCAGGCCCTGCACGGCTTCGTCATCGAGATTGGTGATGATGTCGTTGGCCATGACGCCGGCGCGCGAAGCCGGGGTGTCGTCGATCGGCGAGACCACCTTGATCAGGCCGTCCTCCATCGTGACTTCGATGCCGAGGCCGCCGAACTCACCGCGGGTCTGCACCTGCATGTCGCGGAAGCTCTTGGCGTCCATGTAGCTCGAATGCGGATCGAGGCCGGTGAGCATGCCGCTGATCGCGGATTCGATCAGCTTGGTGTCATCGGGCTTCTCGACATAGTCCGAGCGCACGCGCTCGAACACGTCGCCGAACAGATTGAGCTGGCGATAGGTGTCTGCGGTGGCGGCTCGCGCGCTGGAGCCCATGAAGACCGCGCGCGGCTGGGTCACGAACAGCGTCAGCGCAGCACCGGTGGCCGCGCTGAGGAGGATAACTGAAGTCTTGCGCATCATCCGCGAACCTTCTCGCCTTCATTTGCGGCCCACCATGGGCCTGGATCGATTGGAGTGCCGTCCTTACGGAACTCGACATAGAGCACAGGTTGACTCGCGTTCGTGGCGAGAATGGAGGCGACTTGAGAGGTCGATCCCATGGTCGCGACCGGTTCCCCCGTGAGCACAAACTGACCGATGTTAACCGAAATGCGCTCCATCCCGGCGATCAGGACATGATACCCGCCCCCGGCGTTGAGGATCAAGAGTTGTCCATAGCTGCGGAACGGGCCGGAATAGACAACCCAGCCATCACACGGCGTCGTGACCTGGGAGCCGGGCCTGGTTGCCAGCGAAATGCCCTTCTGGACACCGCCGAGCCCGTCGGAACCGCCAAAATCCCTGATCTTGTTACCGTTAACCGGCAGAGGCAGGAGCCCCTTGGCCGACGCGAAGGCGATCGCCGGGGTGGTCCGGGACCGGTCCTTGAAAGTGCCCGGACCAGGCTTGGCGTTGGCGGCCGCGTTTGCAGCCGCCTTGGCCTCGGCCTGCCTTGCGGCCTCGGCCGCCTTCTCGGCGGCCTTGGCGGCGCTCTGCAGATCCTGCTCCATCTTGGTGATCAGCCCCTGGAGATCGCCGACCTGCCTGGAGAGCGCGATGGCGCGCGAGTTCTCGGCGTCGAGGTCTTTTTCGCGCGACGCCTGCTGGCGCTGCCGCTCGTCGACCAGGGCGGTAAGCCGGGTCTGGTCGTTGCGGACCTTGTCGCGGTCGGTGGCAAGCTGGTCGCGTTCGGCGGCGATGTTCTTGCGCAGGGCCACGAGCTCGCCGAGGTCGCCCGCGAGTTTCTCGGCGCGGCCTCGCAATTCCGGCACCACGGCGCCGAGCAGCATGGCGGTGCGCAGTGATTGCAGCGCATCTTCGGGCCGCACCAAGAGCGCCGGCGGCGTGCGCCGGCCGGCGCGCTGCAGGGCCGCCAGTACCTCGACGATGTCGGCGCGGCGCGACTCCAGCGAGGTGCGCATCTGCTGCTCGCGGCCGTTGAGCGAGCGCAGCCGCGCTTCGGCTTCGTCGATCTTGGTCTCGACGGTCCGCACATTGGCTGCGGTATCGATCAGCTGCTGATTGAGCTGGGTGCGGTCCTGGCCAAGCGAGGTGATCTCGGCCTTGAGCTTGGCCTGCGCTTCCTCGGCGCTCTTCTGCCTCGCGCGGGCGGCCTCGAGCTCCTGCTCGCGCTGCTTGATCGCATCGGGCGAGACGGCCGCCGTCTGTGGCGCGGGCGCAATTGTCTGACCTTGCGTCTGAGCTTGCGCGAGGCTTGCGCCCAAGACACTTAAGCCCAAGACACTTGAGCCCAAGACGCCGGCGATCAGCAGCAGGTTGAGGATCGGCGCTCGCATCGCTTTACGCAAAGGTGCTCGTTGTGCGCGCATCACGCGCGGTGATAGGGGTGGCCGGCCAGAATCGTGGCGGCCCGATAAAGCTGTTCCAGAAGCATGACGCGGACCATTTGGTGCGGCCATGTCGCAGAGCCGAACGCGATCGCGAGCTTGGCCTTACGGCGCAATTCGGGCGAAAGTCCGTCCGCCCCTCCGATCACGAAGATAGTATGCCCGGCACCCTCGTCGCGCCAGCGCCCGAGGTGCCGTGCGAATACGGTGGAGTCGAGATTCTGGCCGCGCTCGTCCAGCGCCACCAGGATCGATTTTTCCGGGATGTGCGCACCGATCGCCGCGGCCTCTTCGGCCATCCGAGTCGCGGTGTCGCGCGCGCGGCTTTCGGGGATTTCGTGGATGGTGAGTTCGCGGAATCCGAGCTTGCGGCCGGCTTCGTCGAACCGCTCGAAATAGCGGTCGGCAAGTTCCCGTTCGGGGCCCTGCTTCAGCCGGCCCACCGCAATGACAGCAACGCGCATGATATCTTCAGGTCGTGTTTCGAGACCGCGCGCAATATGCGCGCGCACGACGCTAGCATGCGCGTCAGCCGATTCGAAATCGGCTCGATGAGCCTAGATCGCCTTCGCCGCCCCGGGGCCCTGCGTGTACAATCTCTCGAGATTGTAGAACTCGCGGACCTCGGGTCTGAACACGTGCACGATCACATCGCCGGAATCGATCAGCACCCAGTCGCAATTGGGCAAGCCCTCGACGTGGATGTTCTTGATGCCGTTTTCCTTGAGGCCCTTGGCGACGTTGTCCGCGATCGCGCCGACGTGCCGGTTCACCCGGCCGGTGGTGACGATCATGTAGTCGGAGTATGCCGATTTGCCGCGAAGGTCGATGGTGACCGTCTCTTCCGCCTTCATGTCGTCGAGGCGGGAGAGGATCAGGCTCAGCGTCTTGTCGGCGTCGGGTTGCGCCTTCAAGGCCGCCGTTTTGGTCGATGTTTTACGCGCCGGTTTCGCTACCTTGGGTAAAACAGACTTGGACAATACAGATGTGGTCAGGGACCATTCCTTTCACTGTATCGCGAACGCCGAATCCGACGCTCACTGGTTACACTACATCATGTGGGGTTAAGGGTTTCAATATGCCAGAGAGTCCGAAATCCCCACAACATCCACACACTCCGTCTCACTTCGGACCTTTCCAGCTCCCGTCCGGGTTCCGCAAGCCGGTCGAGGACAGGTTCAGTTTCAATCCCGTCAGAAAGACCCAGGCCGGCGCCGGCCGATCCGGGAGCAATGCCGCGTCCGTCTCGGGCACGCGGTAGCGTGCAAGGGCCTGGGCAGCGGGCGAGGCGAGGGCGCGAAAACTCTGCGGCGGGCGATCGATGACCGCAATCGGCACCTGGTCGGCGATGCGCCGCCAGTGCTGCCAACGATGGAATTGAGCGAGATTGTCGGCGCCCATGATCCAGACAAAGCGCAGGCCGCTGAGGCGGCGGCGCAAGGTGTTGATCGTGTCGATAGTATAGCGGGTACGAATGACGGATTCGAGACAGCTCACCTCGATCCTGGGATCGTCGGCGACGTCGCGCGCGGCCTGCATGCGCGCGCCGAGCTCATGCAGCGTGCCGTTCTCCTTCAGCGGATTGCCGGGCGTCACCAGCCACCACACGCGGTCGAGTTGGAGGCGTTTCAGCGCGAACCGGCTGATGGCGCGATGGGCCTCGTGCGGCGGATTGAACGAGCCGCCGAGCAGGCCGATGCGCATGCCTTCGGTGTAGGGCGGAATGGCCTGCGCGAAGAAACGTGGCGCGACGAAATTGTTACTCAATGCCCCACGCCTCGCGACATGACTTACGGCCGCGTCTGACCTGTGCCGTGGACGCGATATTTGAAGCTCGTGAGCTGCTCGGCGCCAACAGGACCACGGGCGTGGAATCGTCCGGTGGCGATGCCGATCTCGGCGCCGAAACCGAACTCGCCGCCATCGGCGAACTGCGTCGAGGCATTGTGCAGCACGATCGCGGAATCGACCTCGCTCAGGAATTTCCTCGCAGCAGCCTCATCCGCGCTCACGATCGCGTCGGTGTGATGCGAGCCGTGGTTCTGGATATGCGCGATCGCGCCGTCGACACCGTCCACCACCTTCGCCGCAATGATCGCGTCGAGATATTCGGTGTCCCAATCGTCTTCGCTGGCAGGCTTGACGCGCGTATCGGTCTTCTGCACGGCGTCGTCGCCGCGCACTTCGCAGCCTGCCTCGATCAGCATCTCGACCAGCGGCTTCAGGTTTTTGGCGGCAGCGGCGCGATCGACCAGCAGCGTCTCGGCCGCGCCGCAGATGCCGGTGCGGCGCATCTTGGCGTTGAGCACGATCGACTTCGCCATGGCGAGGTCGGCGCTGGCATCGATATAGACGTGGTTGACGCCTTCGAGATGCGCGAACACGGGCACGCGGGCTTCCTGCTCGACGCGCGCGACGAGGCTCTTGCCTCCGCGCGGCACGATCACGTCGATGGCACCGTTCAACCCTGACAGCATCATGCCGACCGCCGCGCGGTCGCGCGTCGGCACCAGCGTGATCGCCGCCTCGGGGAGGCCCGCTTCACGCAGGCCCTGGACGAGACATTCATGGATCGCGCGGCACGAACGAAAACTGTCGGAGCCGCCGCGCAGGATCACGGCATTGCCGGATTTCAGGCACAGCACGCCGGCATCCGCCGCAACGTTCGGCCGGCTCTCGAAGATCACGCCGACGACGCCGAGCGGCACGCGTACGCGCTCGATCGTCATGCCGTTCGGCCGCTGCCAGCTCTCGGTGACGATGCCGACCGGATCGGCGATGCCGCGCACGATGCCGATGCCCTCGGCCATGGCTTCGACGCGCGCCGGCGTCAGGGTCAGGCGGTCGATGAAGGAGGAGGTGGCATTGCCGGAGGCGCGAGCCTCCGCGACGTCCTCGGCATTGGCGGCAAGGATCGCGGCAGAGTTCGCGCGGATCGCCCGCTCCATGGCTTCGAGCGCCCGGTTCTTCTGCTCCGGCGGCGCCTGCGCCAGCACGCGCGCGGCAGCGCGGGCACGGGCGGCGAGATCGGACATCAGCGCCTGGAGATCGGCATTGCCGTCGACGGCTTTGAGGGGGGCGGCCATTGGAGCTTCAACCTTCTGCTAAGGCGGTGTCCTAGCACGGAAATCCCGCGTCTGCGAAGGGTCGGGAGGGTATGGCTGGGGCCCGGTTCGCGCCGCCCGGTCGGCCAATGGCCTAGTTGCCCCCGAAGGCCGGGCGGATCCTTGCGAGGCGCTCAAATATCAATAAGTATCATTACTTGATAACGGAGCCGTTCCATGGCGAGCAGCTACAGCATTGGAAAGCATTTCGAGGACCTGATCGACAATCTGGTCGAGAGCGGCCGCTATGCCACTGCGAGCGAGGTCATGCGCGAAGGCCTTCGCCTAGTCGAGGAGCGTGAAGAGCGGCGCAGGGTCAAGCTGGACGCGCTGCGGGAGGAAATCCAGAAGGGGTTTGACAGCGGACCAATGGAAGAGGTCGACGTCCAGGAATGGATGAACGACATCAAGGCGCGGGGACGGCAGCGACTGGCCGCGCGCAAACGTGGCGAATAGATTCCGCAAGGCCCCACAAGCCGACCAAGATCTGGATTCGATCTGGGATTTCATCGCGTCGGAGAGCGTTCGGCCGGCCGACAAGCAGATTGCGCGCATCGGCGAGATTTCGAGATGCTCGTGGAAAATCCCTTGGCTGGCCGCGAACGGCGAGAATTGCGCGACAGCCTGCGCAGCTTCCCCGTTGGCAATTACGTGATCTTCTATGTCCCGCTGCCCGATGGAGTCGAGATCATCCGCGTGATGCACGGCCGCCAAGATATCGGCTCTGACGACATGCAATAGTTGGCGGCCCTTACCCGCCCACCACCAGATCGTCGCGGTGGATCATCTCGGACCTCCCGCTGATGCCGAGGATGGCCATCACGTCCGGGGACGAGCGGCCCTTGATCCGTTCGGCGACCTCGGCATCGTAGGCGATCAGGCCGCGGCCGACCTCGCTGGTATCGGGGCCGCGCACGATCACGGCATCGCCGCGGGCGAACTGGCCTTCCACCTTGATCACGCCGGCCGGCAGCAGGCTGGCGCCCGCGCGCAACGCCGTCACGGCGCCGGCGTCGATGGTCAGCGTGCCCTTCGGCTCCAGCGTGCCCGCGATCCAGCGCTTGCGCGAGGTGATGGGGTTGGCCGGCGTCAGGAACCAGGTGCAGCGGCCGCCGTCGGCGATCGCCTGCAAGGGGTGCTCGATCTTGCCGGAGGCGATCAGCATATGCGTGCCGCCCGTCGTGGCGATCTTCGCGGCCTCGACCTTGGTGCGCATGCCGCCGCGCGAGAGTTCGGACTCGGCGTCGCCTGCCACGGCCTCGATCTCCGAGGAGATGCTGTCGACCACAGGAATCAGTTTTGCGTTCGGATTGTTCTTCGGCGGGGCGTCGTAGAGCCCGTCGATGTCGGACAGCAGCACCAGCAAATCGGCGCTCGCCATGGTGGCGACGCGCGCGGCGAGGCGGTCATTGTCGCCGTAGCGGATCTCGTTGGTGGCGACCGTGTCGTTCTCGTTGATGACGGGGATCGCGCGCCATTCCAGCAGCTTGCCGATGGTGGAGCGCGCATTGAGATAGCGCCGGCGCTCCTCGGTGTCCTGGAGCGTGACCAGGATCTGCCCCGCGCCGATGCCGTGGGCCCCAAGCACCTCCGACCAGATCCGCGCCAGCGCGATCTGGCCGACGGCGGCGGCGGCCTGGCTCTCCTCCAGCTTCAGCGGGCCGCGCGGCAGCTTGAGGCGGCTGCGGCCGAGTGCGATCGAGCCGGAAGAGACGACGAGCACGTCGCGGCCCTCGCGATGCAGCTTGGCCATGTCGTCGGCGAGCGCGGCGAGCCAGGAGGTGCGCACCTCGCCCTTGTCGGAATCGACCAGCAGGGCGGAGCCGACCTTGACGACGATGCGGCGGAATTGACTGAGTTCGGGGCTGGCCATGTGTGTATGTGTTGGCGCGTGTGACGGATTGCTCTGCATCGGAAACGGCGGAGCGACAGGCGGCGCCGGTTAAGGCCTGCTTTTGCAGCAGGACGACGGCCGGCGCAAGGCGGCGGGCATGGTAAACGGCGCTTGTCCGGGACGCCCGCCTGGCTCTAATTGTCGCCAACCATAATGGGCTCAAAGAGGAAACCGATGGATCGCCGCAACTTCATCGCCGGATGTCTCGGGTTGCCGCTGTTGGCGCAGGCGGGTGGATCGCAAGCGCAGGCCGGGCTGACAAAAATGATCTTCCCGTTCGCGGCGGGCGCGGGCGGCGACACGCTGTGCCGGCTGATCGCGCAGGAGATGGCGCCGGCGCTGCAGCGGACCATCGTGGTCGAGAACCGTACCGGCGGCGACGGCCTGATCGGTATCAAGGCGGTGAAGGGCGCGAGCGCCGACGGCAGCATGGTGCTGGTGACGACCGGACCCACCATGTATCTGCTGCCGATGGTGGAGACGACGCCGAGCTTCGACACGGCCAAGGATTTTATGCCGGTGTCGCTGCTGGCGCGGTTCGAATTCGCGCTCGTGATCGGTCCGGGGATCGACGCCACGGATTTCAAGTCATTCGTGGCGTGGCTGAAGGCGCATCCGGACAAGACGTCGTTCGGCGTGCCGAGCAACGGCACCATTCCGCATTTCGCCGGCTCGAAACTGGAGAAAGATCTCGGCATTCCCCTGAGCCGCGTACCCTATCGCGGCAGCGCGCCGATTCTCAACGACCTCGTCGGCGGCCATCTGCCGTTCGGAATCACCACACTGGCCGACGCGCTGCCGCAGCACCGCGCCAAGGGCGTGAAGATCATCGCGGTCGCGAGCGCGGAACGTTCGCCGTTCGCGCCCGAGGTCCCGACGCTGAAGGAGAGCGGCATCGATCTCGTTGCGGACGCCTGGTACGGCATGTGGCTTCCCGCCGGCAGTTCGCCGGACTTCGCCAGCAAGCTCGGCGCCGCCGCCAGTGCCGCGCTTGCGAAGCCGGAAGTGAAGGAGAGGCTCACCGCGATCGGGCTGATCCCGGTTGGCAGCAATGCGGATGGACTAACCAAGGAGCTCGCCGCGAACACGGCGTTCTGGCAGCCGATCGTGAAGGCGACGGGGTACAAGATCGAGAATTGAGTCTCTCCTCCCGTCATTGCGAGGAGCCCTTGCGACGAAGCAATCCAGAGTTCCTCCGTTGAGAGATTCTGGATTGCTTCGCTGCGCTCGCAATGACGGCGTGGATGGATGTTCGATTGTATCGATGATGCGCCGCGCGTAGAGCCCTCCTCCCCGCAAGCGGGGGAGAGGCGAAGAGCGGCTCACATCTTCGCGCGCTGCACGATGCCGTCCTTGATCGCGGCGAGTTCGGCTTCATCCCAGACGCCGATCAAAATGCCGCCCTTCACCTGGAGCTGTTTGTCGGCATAGTTCGCGATCTTCTCGCGCGGGGTTGTGATGTGGTCGTTCGGATGCAGCGCCCAGTCGAACAGCTCGGCCTGAAGGCGCGCGATGATGCCGGCACACTCCGGATCGTCACCGCGATCCAAAAACTCTTCCGGATCGGTTTCGAGATCATACAGCATCGGGCGGAAGCTGGAGGCGTGGATGTACTTCCAGCGGCCGTCGAACACCATGAACAGGCGGCAGCGCTCGATCGGCTGGTTCAGCTTCAGCCGCACGTCCTGCATGGCGTAGTCGTATTCGGAGAACGCCACCTTGCGCCAGTCGGACGGCCTCTCGCCGCGCAGCAGGGGCAGCAGCGAGCGTCCTTCCAGGATGTGGCCCGGCACCTCGCCGCCGAAATAATCGACGAAGGTCGGCGCGAGATCGATGCCTTCCACCAGCGCGTCGCTGCGCGTGCCACGCGTGGCGTCGGCTTCCCCGGAGGGATCGATGACGATCAGCGGAATTTTGGCCGACTGTTCGTGGAACAGATCCTTCTCGCCCATCCAGTGATCGCCGAGATAGTCGCCATGATCGGACGTGAACACGATCATGGTGCTGTCCAGCAGACCGCGCGCCTCCAGAAACTTCATCAGCACGCCCATCTGGTCGTCGATCTGGGTGATCAGGCCCATATAGGTCGGGATCACCTTCTCCCGCGCATCGTCGCGCGCCATGTTGCGGGAGTAGCGCATGTCCATGTAGGCGCCGAACACCGGATGCGGGTTCTGGCGTTCGCGCTCGGAGCGGATCGCCGGGATCATGTCATCGGTCGAATACATGCTCGCATAGGGCTGGGGCGCGATGTAGGGCCAGTGCGGCTTGATGTAGGACAGATGCAGGCACCACGGCCTGCCGTCGGTCTCGGCCTCGCTGATGAAGTCCATCGCGCGCCGCGTCATATAGGGCGTTTCGGAATGCTCGTCCGGCACGCGCGCGGCCTTGTCGGCGTGCACCAGGAGCCAGCCGTTCTGCAGCGAGCCGTCGTCCGCTGCGCCTGAATTCGCCCAATGCTCCCAGGGATTGGTCGCCTCGAATCCCTGGCTGCGCAGGTACTCATCGTATTTCGGGCGCGGCCGTCCCGTCGGATGCAGGCCGTCGTCTCGCTCATAAGGCTCGAACCCGCATTCGGCGACGTGCACGCCGATCATCGATTCCGGCGGGATGCCGAGTGCCTTCATGCCCTCGAGATCGGGCGCCATGTGGGTCTTGCCGACCAGCACGTTGCGCACGCCGATCTTCTTGAGGTGGTCGCCGAGCGTGGGCTCGCCGACGCGCAGCGGCCAGCCGTTCCAGTGCGAGCCGTGCGAGCGCATGTAGCGTCCGGTGTAGAACGACATCCGCGACGGGCCGCAGATCGGCGACTGCACATACGCCTTGCTGAAGAGCACGCCACGCTTGGCCATGGCGTCGATGTTGGGCGTCTTCAGCGTCGGATGGCCGGTGCAGCCGAGATAGTCGTAGCGAAGCTGGTCGCACATGATCCAGAGAACGTTCTTCGCGCGCGCCATGCTTCGCCCCTGCCGTTTCTTTATTTTTTGATGCTGCGCCATCGCGCCAGCGAAGACAAGCGGGCCGGTTGAGCGGGTCGGATTACGCCGACCACGGCTCCGCTTCGGCCGCGCTCTTCGCCTTGGCCGATACCGGAGCCTCGCCGATCACTTCGACAAGCGCGCGCAATGCTTCCTTCACGCCGTCGCCGGTGATGCCGGAGAGCAGCAGCGGCGTCTTCTTGGCCGCGCGCTTCAGTCGGTCCTTCTGCTTCTTCAACTCGTCCGGCTCGACCGCGTCGATCTTGTTCAGCGCGACGATCTCGATCTTGTCGGTGAGCAGCCCGCCATAGGCGTTGAGCTCGTTGCGCACCGTCTTGTAGGCCTTGCCCGCGTGCTCGCAGGTCGCATCGATGAGATGCAGCAGCACGCGGCAGCGCTCGACATGGCCGAGGAAGCGATCGCCGAGGCCGGCGCCTTCATGCGCGCCTTCGATCAGGCCGGGAATATCCGCGAGCACGAACTCGCGGCCGTCGGAATTCACGACGCCGAGCTGCGGATGCAGGGTGGTGAAGGGATAGTCGGCGATCTTCGGCTTGGCCGCGCTGACCTTGGAGAGGAAGGTCGACTTGCCGGCATTGGGCAGACCGACCAGGCCGGCATCCGCGATCAGTTTCAGCCGCAGCCAGATCCAGCGCTCCTCGCCGGGCTGGCCGGGGTTGGCGTTGCGTGGCGCGCGATTGGTCGAGGACTTGAAATGCGCGTTGCCGAAGCCGCCATTGCCGCCCTCCGCCAGCACGAACTTCTCGCCGACATCAGTGAAGTCGTGGATCAGGGTCTCGCGGTCCTCGTCGAAGATCTGCGTGCCCACGGGGACCTTCAGCACGATGGCCTTGCCGTTGGCGCCATGGCGGTCCGAGCCAGAGCCGTTCTCGCCCTTCTGGGCCTTGAAATGCTGCTGGTAGCGGTAGTCGATCAGCGTGTTGAGGCCGTCGGCGACCTCGATGACCACGTTGCCGCCGCGGCCGCCATTGCCGCCGGAAGGACCGCCGAATTCGATGAACTTCTCGCGGCGGAACGCCACGCAGCCGTTCCCGCCGTCACCGGAGCGGATATAGACCTTTGCTTCGTCGAGGAATTTCATGGGCCATAGGTAGGGCAGGCGGTCCCGCGCGGCAACCCGGACTTATCCCTGAATCGGCCGAATTTCCGCGAATTTGGCCCCGTGCTTAACCTGCAGGCCGTCTCCGGATCAGGAATTTCTGCATTCCCTCCAGCACCAGCTCCTTGCGCTGGTTGAACACGGTGCTTTTGAGCGTCACCGCGCCGGTCGTGCGACCCGGCACCAGCTCCGTGACCTCGAGCGCGGGATAGATGGTGTCGTCGGCGAACACCGGTTTGAGGAACCGGCTCGATTGCTCGAGGAAGCCGACGAGGGAGTCCTCGACCATGAACGGAAACAGCCCTGCGCCGGGCGCGGTGTGGATCAAGGTCTGGAAGCCGTGGGCGAGCAGATGCGGCATGCCGCGGCTGCGGCAATATTCCACGTCGTAATGCACGGGATGGGTGTCGCCGCTCGCGGTCTGGAAGGCGGCGAACACCGCCGAGGTCTGGGTGCGGCTCGGCAGCACGAAGCGCTCGCCGACCACGAAATCCTCAAACCAGCGTTGCGCGGGGATCATGCGATGCCGGGTCGGGTCGAAGTCGGTCATGTCCATGCTCTCTAGTTCGGGAGGCGCCTATCGCTAGCGCGCCGCGAAGAGTGCGACAATCCGTTCAATCGGCAGATGCGGGCTTGTCCGGCGCGGCCATGTCATTAAAACGGCGCCGATGCCCTTCTTCAAGAATCTCTCCGCCTATGACGATCGCTCCGCGCGCCTTGCCGGCATCGCGCTGATGGTGCTGTCGATCTTCATGTTCTCGTTCGGCGACGCCATGGGTAAGTTCCTGGTCGGGACGTATTCGGTGGGGCAGCTCTTGTTCCTGCGCGCCTGCGCGGCGCTGTTGCTGCTGTCGCCGCTGGTCTGGCGGCAGCGTCACCAGTTCCTGCATCTGGAGCGGCCGCGCCTGCAGCTGTTTCGCGTCGTGCTGTCGACGCTGGAAGTGGCCGCCTTCTTCCTCGCGACGGTCTATCTGCCGCTGGCCGACGTCATCACCTATTATCTCGCGGGCCCCATCTTCGTCACCGCGATGTCGGCGATCTTTCTGGGCGAGAAGGTCGGCTGGCGGCGCTGGACGGCGATCCTGATCGGCTTCTGCGGCGTGCTGATCGCGTTGCGGCCGTCGGCGCAGACGGTCAGCCTGCCGGCGCTGATCGCGCTCGGCGGCAGTTTGTCTTTTGCGACCCTGATGCTGATCACGCGCAGCCTGCGCAAGACGCCCGACATCGTGATGGCGTCGTCGCAATTCGTCGGCACGTTCTCGCTGGGTGCTGTGTTGTCGGCATTCCACTGGGTGCCGCCGACACCGGGCAGCCTCGCGATCTTCGCACTGGCGGGTTGCGTCTCGGTGACCGCGCTGTTCTGCGTCAACCGCTCGCTCAAGCTGGCGCCGGCCAGCGTCGTGGTGCCCTATCAATATTCGATGATCGTCTGGGCCGTGATCTTCGGCTTCGTCGTGTTCGGCGACGTGCCGTCGATTGCCACCATCGTCGGCGCCGCCATCATCATCGGCGCCGGGTTCTATATTTACCTGCGCGAACGCGATCTCGGCCGCCCGAGCAACGAGGTCAATCCGCCCGCATAGCCACAACGTCGTCCCGGGGCGCGCAAAGCGCGAGCCCGGGACCCATACCCACAGGCAGTCGTTTTGCGAAAGCTCGGAGTGGGAGTTTCGCGCCACACTCCTCCCTGCGGGTATGGATCCCGGGCTCGCGACTTCGTCGCGCCCCGGGACGATAGCGGAGAATGTAGCAGCGCTTCCGCCCTACCTCATCCGTCTCGCACTGCTCCAGTTCTTCAGCGACGACCACACGCCGCGTGACAGGCGGAAGCAATCGACCGGAGTGGACGAGCCGAGCGCGAGGAAGCGATGCAGCTGGACGCCGCTCCACTGGAAGCCGCACTTCTCCAGCACGTTGCGCGAGGCCGGATTGGTGACGCGCGCACCCGCATAGAGATGATCGTCCTCGAACTCCTCGAAGAAGAAATCGATCGCGCCGCGCGCCGCCTCGGTGGCAAAGCCCTGGCCCCAATGCTCGACGCCGAGCCAGTAGCCGAGCTCGGCATTGTCGGGCGTGGAGCGGTCGATGCCGACCATGCCGACCGGCCCGGTATCGTGCTCGATCAGGAACACGGTCTCGCTGCCGAGCGCGGCGGTGGCGCGGACGAATTCGACGGCGTCGTCCTGCGAATAGGGGTGTGGAAGGCGGCGGGTGTTTTCCGCGACACGGCGGTCGTTGGCGAGGTGGGCGATGGTCCTGACGTCGGCGAGAGTCGGGCGCCGCAACGTCAGCCGCTCGGTGGCGACGACGCTAGGTCTCGCCTCCCGCAAGGTCACGCTCGAGAAATCCTGCAACATGTCCGGCTCCGTCAAAGTCACTAAGTGAAAAGTGAGCAAGTCAAACGAAAGGGGAGGCCGGTTTCCCTGCCTCCCCTGGAGCCGTCTTGTGGACTCCGCCGGTTCGGTCAAGGACCCGGCGGACTCCAAATTTGGTCCACCGTCTATTCAGCCGCCTCGGCGATCGGGAGTACCGATACGAATGTGCGGCCGTTGGCTTTGGCTTGGAACGTGACGCGACCCTCGATCTTGGCGAACAGAGTGTGGTCCGTGCCCATGCCGACATTAAGGCCGGGATGCCAGGTGGTGCCGCGCTGACGCGCAATGATGTTGCCGGGAATCACGACTTCGCCGCCGAACGCCTTGATGCCGAGGCGCTTGCCCTTCGAATCGCGACCGTTGCGCGATGAACCGCCTGCTTTTTTATGAGCCATGGCTCGTCTCCAAAATCCTGCGTATTTCTAGATCAATTCCTTGACGGAATCATTTCACAATTTCTCACGCATCAATTTGTGATTGCGCGTGATCAAATTATGCGGCGGCCTCTTCGGTGGTCGCTTCCTTCGCGACCTTCTCCTTCTTCGGACGCGGGCCCTTGGTGGGCTTGGCGCCGTCCGTCAGGATCTCGGAGATGCGCAGCACCGTGATCTCGTCGCGATAGCCGCGCTTGCGGCGCGAATTCTTGCGGCGGCGCTTCTTGAACGCGATGACCTTCGGCCCGCGCTTGTGGTCGAGCACCTCGACCGCAACGGACGCGCCTGCGACCGTCGGGACGCCCAGGACCGGCGTGTCGCCGCCGAGCACCAGAACTTCATTCAGCTGTATGATCGAGCCGACTTCGCCTTCGATCTTGCCTACTTCGAGAACATCATCCGGCACGACGCGGTATTGCTTGCCGCCGGTTTTGATGACTGCGAACATCGTTTTTTCTCCGTGTTCAAATCCCGGCCTCGCGACGAGAATCGTCCGGGCCGGCTTTTTGTCAGTCGCTATGGGTTTATGCGCGTTTTGTGCGGGCGGGAGTTATCCCTTTGAAAACCCACGCAAAAACAAACAGCGCGAGAAACGCCCCGCGCCGGTTGCGGGACTTATAGCCGCTCGCTCCCGCAAGTCAAGGAAAAGCAGGCGGAAACGGCCCGGATTTGAAGGATTTAGCATCCGTCCCGGCCCTCAGGCGAATCTGCAGCCGGTTTGCAACTTCCGGGTTCCCGCGCCGTTGTCCCGGCCGGAACAGGTAACCGGGCAGGGCTTTCATGGCAACGGACGAACTGGTCAAGACGACGACGGGCATCGCCGCCCACGGCGCGGCGCGGCTGCCGTCGGTGGACATCGACAGCTTCAACATCGAGATGAAGGACGAGGACGGTTTCCTCGGCGACCGCGCCAGCAAGGGCGCGTTCCGCGAAATCCTCGAGCGCTGGCGCAAGCCTTTGCGCAAGTCCGGCGAGGACCCGTTCGGCAAGGAGCCATCGGATGAGATCAGCAAGAAGACGCTGGACGCCATCCTGATCGGCGATGACACCGAGGCCTGGGCCGTGGTGCATAGCGCCATCGAGGACTTTGCCCAGGAGCTCGCCTACGTCACCCGTCGCTTCCTCAAGAGCAAGGCCTGGGCGAAGACCGAGCGCATCGTCGTCGGCGGCGGCTTCCGCGATTCACGGCTCGGCGAGCTCGCGATCGCGCGCACCGAGATCATCCTGAAGGCCGAGGATTTCAAGATCGACATGGTGCCGATTCGCGCCCATCCCGATGAAGCCGGCCTGATCGGCACGCTGCATCTGGCACCGTCATGGATATTCGAGGCCCATGACAGCATCCTCGCCGTCGACATCGGCGGCACCAACATCCGCTGCGGCCTGGTGGAGACCGGCTGGAAGAAGGCCAAGGACCTCTCGAAGGCCAAGGTCGTGAAGTCAGAGCTGTGGCGTCATGCCGATGACGAGCCGACCCGCGAGGGTGCGGTGAAGCGGCTCACCAAGATGCTGAAGGGGCTGATCACCGAGGCCGAGAAAGAGGGCTTCAAGCTCGCGCCGTTCATCGGCATCGCCTGTCCCGGCGTGATCAACGCGGACGGTTCGATCGAGAAGGGCGCACAGAACCTGCCGGGCAATTGGGAGAGCAGCAAGTTCAACCTGCCGGCGAGCCTGATCGAGGGCATCCCCGTGATCGGCGAGCACGACACCGCGATCCTGATGCACAATGACGGCGTGGTTCAGGGCCTCTCCGAGGTGCCGTTCATGCAGGACGTCGATCGCTGGGGCGTGCTCACCATCGGCACCGGGCTCGGCAATGCCCGCTTCACCAACCGGCGCAAGGAGAACGGCAACGGAAAAGACCGGGATACTACTGAGAACGGCAAGAAAAAGGGCAAGGCGGACAAGGAGTAACCTTGACTGGTTAGGTTAAGGACCGGATTGCGTTGCAGCGCACAGGACACTCGCTACGGTCGAATCGTCGCCTCACCCTGGCCGGCGAAGCCGCCCTTCCCAGCCAGTATTTCAATGAGCGGCACGGGACCGCCAGTGTTTACCGCGTCTGGCGGTCCCACCCTGTCTTCAGCGCCAGCCGATCCGCTGAAAGAACGCCGCGATCTCCGCGGCCGCGCGATCCGGATCTTCCCGATGCGGGAAGTGTCCGACATCAGGAAACATCGCGAGATCGAGCGCGCCGAACGTCTCGCCGAGACGGTCGGTCCAGGCATAGGGAAACAGCGGGTCGTGCTCGGCCCAGCGCACGCAGGTCGGCACGTTGATCGGTGCCAGCCGCGGGGCTTCGCCCTTCATCATCGCGACCCGCCCGGCATGCGAGGCGCGATAATGCGCAAAGCCGCCGGCAAGGTTGCCCGCCTTGAAGAAATTGTCGGCGAAGGCGTCGAGGACATCGTCGAAGGCGTTCTTCCGATGCGCCCAACCTTTGAGGAAGTGACTGATATAGAGCCGGCAGCTCTCGCGGCTCGTGCCGACGAGCGCGGGCGCCATCTCCATCTGCTGGAAGGATTGATACCAGATGTGATTGAGCCTATCAGGCGCCGCCATCCGCGGCCCGATGCCGGGATAGACGAAATCGAAGAAAAACAGCCCCGCGAGCCGCTCGCCCGCCTTCCGGGCCAAAGGCTGCATCACGGCACCGCCGACATCATGGCCGACCACGGCGAATCGGTCGATGCCGAGCCCGTCCATCAGCGCCAGCATGTCGGCGGCATGGCCGTCCGGCCCAAAAGGCCCGTCAGGCTTGTCGCTGTCGCCGAAGCCGCGCAGATCGGGCGCGATCAGCATGAAACGGTCCGAAAGCCTTGAGATCACCGGCTCCCAGGTCAGCCAGAATTCCGGCCAACCATGCAGCAAAAGCAGCGGTTTTCCCTGTCCGGCGCGGACCAGGTGGAAATCGGCTCCATTGGCCTTGATCGTGAGATGCTCTACGGCAGTTCCTCCCGGCGGTGAGAGCGCTTCCCAGCGAAGTGGACACCGGTTCGCCTCAGGAAAACGGGTCAAAACAAGAATCTGGAGCCCCGTTCCGATTCATCGGAACGGAAACGGCTCTAGGCGGGGGCGAAAGAGGCAGCGGATTTTCCCCTTTCGCGCCTTGTCTGGCCCGCCATCCTCGCCTATTAACGCCCCCAACCACAGGGGCCCTGCTCCTACCATGGCGCCTTCAGGAGAGGTGGCAGAGTGGTTGAATGCACCGCACTCGAAATGCGGCATAGGTGCAAGCCTATCGGGGGTTCGAATCCCTCCCTCTCCGCCAATGATTATGTTTGAGCGCCTCAGCTCGCGTCGCCAGCATGGCCGAACCCGTCACGATCATAACGTTGCTATTGCGTGCGGGGAATCGGCACTTGGTAATTGAAGCGACGCCCTGTGCAACCCTTCCCCTTGCTAATTTCGCCTAATATAAGCTGAGCCGAATTTGCGCCGCCGCATCCAGGATGCGCGCAGGCTGGGGGAAGGTCTATAGGATGGCTGAAAGCCGCAGACGTGAGGCAACAGACGAGTTCGTGCTGTTTTCGCAAGAAGAAAATCGCGGGCTGGACGATCGAACCGTAGAACGAAACGTCCGGGGCAAACTTATCCCGTATGCGAGTTGCTTGATTCGTGGCAAAGAATTTCAGCTTAAACCGGAAGAGCGCATCCGGCAGCTTTGGCTTGCGCGCCTGATTAACACGCTGGGCTATTCACCATCCCGCATAGCCCGTCACGTTCGGACGGGATAGCTCTAAACGTGCCGACATCGTCGTTTTCGATGCGGACAGACCAACCGTCCCTTACATAATCGTCGAGGTGAAACAGGCAAAGTACAAGGACGGTAAGGAGCAACTTCGATCCTATACTCATGCGACGGGTGCGCCTCTCGCGCTGTGGAGCAATGGCACGCTCGCCGAGGTCTGGCATCGCAAGAATCCCAATTACTTCATGCCAATTCATGATTTGCCGCGGGCAGATCAGACCATCGAGCAAGTCGTTGACCAGCCCTGGACCATCCAGAAGCTGATCGAGCTAGAAGAGGAGCGCGTCCGCGAGGGCAAATCGGCCAAATCGCTGCGCGATCTCATTGCTGACATGGAAGACGAAGTTCTCGCCAACGCTGGCGTCGACGTCTTCGAGGAGGTGTTCAAGCTAATCTTCACTAAGCTCTACGATGAGATGACCTCCTTTCGCCGTGGTAGCGCGCTACGCTTTCGGAATCAGAACACGGCGACGCAGTTAAAAACCGCAATCCAGAACCTGTTCGACGAGGCTAAGAAGAAGTGGCCCGGCGTATTCCTTGAAGATGAGCGTATCCGCCTGTCGCCTGATCACCTTCAGGTGTGTGTCGGCTCGCTTGAAGAGTGGAAGCTCTTCAACTCTAATCTCGACGTAATCGACGACGCTTTTGAGTATCTCGTGTCGAAGTCGTCAAAGGGGGAAAAGGGGCAGTACTTTACCCCGCGCTGGGTCATCGACATGTGCGTAAAGATGATGAACCCGGTGGAGGGCGAGACCGTCATTGACACGGCGTGTGGCTCGGCGGGATTCACAGTGCACGCAATGTTTCATGTCTGGCTAAAGATCATTGCCGACATGGGGAAGCAGGAAAATCATCTCTTCACGATGGAGGAGAAACCGCACCGCTGCATTGAATACGTGCGGGACAACGTCTTCGCTATCGATTTCGATGAGAAAAGTGTGCGCGTCTCCCGATGCCTCAATCTAATCGCGGGCGATGGCGAAACCAACGTGCTGCATCTCAACACACTCGATTGGACAAAGTGGGATGAGACCGCAAAGCAGGACGAGTGGCTGGACACCTACGGTGCGGGTTGGCGACGGCTTCGTAAGCTCCGCGAGTCGACTCGGCAGCGAGATTATCGCCAATTCCAGTTTGACGTGCTGATGGCCAATCCCCCGTTCGCGGGCGAAATCAAGCAGTCCGATATGTTGGCGCCCTATGAGCTTGCCCACAAGAAAGATGGCAAGCTGGATAAAGCCGTCGATCGGGACCTTCTGTTCGTCGAGCGCAATCTAGATTTCCTGAGACCGGGCGGGCGCATGGCAGTGGTGCTGCCACAGGGGCGGTTCAACAATTCGTCCGATCAGCGGTTGCGTGAATTCATCATGGAGCGTTGTCGCGTGCTGGCCGTGGTGGGGCTGCATCCCAACACCTTTAAGCCGCACACGGGCACGAAGACGAGTGTGCTCTTTGTCCAGAAATGGAACGACGACCCGGGCGTAGGACCATTATGCCCGAAGCAGAAGGACTACAATATCTTCTTTGCCACACAGCAAGTGGAGAGCGTCGACAATTCTGGGCGCAAAGTTTACCGACGCGATGACGATGGCACCTTTATGCGAGACAAGCATGGGCACTTCATCGTTGAGCATGATCTTTTCAATCATGAGGGGTTGACGCGGGACGGCATCGCCGAAGCCTTCGAAGAGTTCGCGCGAGCGGAGAAGCTCAGTTTTTTTCCGGGTGCCCCTTCGACGAGAGCCGCTTAGACGGCCTGTTGAAGGGGCTTGAGATCTCGATCTTGCCTTTAAGCGAGGTGCTCGTAGAGAACACGAAGGTTCGCATCGACAGCGGATATTTCGCGAAAGCCGCCATTCGGGCTGAGCGCTCGCTCGAGGTTCTTCCCAACGATTCCTTCGGCGATCTTGCCGGTGTGTTTCGCAAGGGCATTTTCGACATCAAAGCGGAAACCTATGTCAATCCCGGCGAGGGGATTCCCTTCATTCGGATTACCGATATCAAGACGGGCATGATCCAAAAGCATTCTACCGCTTGGATTGATCGAGCCGCTCATATCTTAGAAGCCAACACAGCGTTACATTCGGGTGATCTTGTACTGTCGAAAACCGCCTATCCTGCTGCATCGCTAGTAACCCTTCAAGAATGCAATGTCAGCCAAGACACGATTGCGGTGAGGCTGACCGCCGATGCGAAGCGCGTCTATCGACCAGGATTCATCGCCGCCTTTCTCAATGCGAAGCAGGGCTTGGCCCTGATGGCACGCCGTTTCCAGGGGAATGTCCAACAGCATCTGTCGTTAGAAGACGGCAAATCCTTGCGCATTCCGCGCTTCGCCTTGTCACTTCAGGATCAGGTCCACAGCTTGGTTCTTGATGCCGATCGACAACAAGATGCCGTCACGCAATCCATGGCAGAAGCTGAGTCAAGGCTTCTCGCTGCCCTCGGATTGGCTGATTGGGCTCCGCCAGAGCCGCTGACATATAATGCCCGCGCCAGCGACGCCTTTGCGGCGGGGCGACTGGATGCGCAATATTTTATGCCTGCCAAAGATCAGGTGCGGCGGTCGCTGGCAGCTATGCCTGGGCAGCTTCTCTCTGATCGCGTGGACAGCATACGCGAACAGTGGGTACCCGATCGTGCGCCTCCCGAGATGCGAGTTCGCAATTACGATGTGACGGATGCTCTCGTACCGCTCCTCGATGCGGAAAAAGAGCCTGCCGTGGCCGCTGACATCGGAAGCATGAAGAAAGTGTTGAAGGACGGCGACTTAACGGTTTCCCGGCTTCGCGCGTATCTCAAGGAAATCGCGGTCGTGCGTACAGGAGATGAGATCCCTTCCGTCGGCTCTTCCGAGTTTATTGTGCTTCGTCCTAAGGGTACGGCGATTTCTCCGGAGGCCTTAATGGTCTTCCTGCGCTCTGCTCCGGTGCAAACTATCTTAAAATGGTGTCAGGACGGCTCGCAGCATCCCCGGTTTAGCGAAGGAGATCTGTTGTCGATTTCAGTGCCTGATGCAGTCGCGCATGTATCGTCCGAGATTACCGACATAGTGCAGCGCGGCTTCGCTGCCCGCGCTCGTGCGCGCCAAGTACTCGAAGCTGCCAAACGCGCTGTCGAGATCGCTATCGAAGAGGGGGAGGCCGCGGCCATGGCTTTCCTCGCCCGAGCTGTGGAGGCTTCGTAATGCCTCTGCCTCCCCATGCTCTAGATTGGATGAACCGGGCTGAGATCGACTATATTGGTCCCTTCGTCAAAGCTTGGGCTGCGTTTAATGCGTGGTATCGCCACGACAGTGGAGAGGCCCAAGAGCGGGCTATGTTGAACTACGCTATCACCAACCCAAACAGCCGGCTCCGGCGGCGGATATTGCCACTTCTGCAGGAAGGAAATGCTACCGCTGAGTCGCAGGCACTAAAGCAGGCGATTTGCGATCTGCAAATCAAGCTCGACGCTATCCACTTCGAGGTAACGAGGAAGAGCGGCGGTGCCGAGCGTGTATCTCTTCGTCAGGTTTGCATTCGTCCCCGTCCGATCAATAGTGAACAGCGAACGCGAAACAGTCATGAGTATCGAGTTCGAAAAATCGCTGGCGGCGATATCGAGATAACTGTGACTGCAATTGCCACCGGTGTTGTTAGATTTCAACACGTGCAGCAAGCATACGACGCGAATAGCGTCTATCTGGAGGCGGGATTCGTGGCCTTGTCGGGTGCTCAACAAGTAACACTTCGGGAATTTTACGGCGGCTGTAATCCACGTCCGATGGTAGATTTGGTTCAAGGGGGTGGACCAGCGCTCCAAGCTGGCGCTATGGCCTTCCAATGCACATCGGAAGACTTGCTCGCTGGCTTAGTCGAAACCATTTACGCGATGCGGAACGCCCTTCTCCACGGCGAAGTCGACCCGGATCCACAAGTTCTCGCTTGTTATGAACCAGCATATCGGATCGTTATGCATTTTCTGAAGGCCATTCAGTAGGGCGTGTCATGACTAAGCTGAAAGGTCCCAAGTTCGTACAATATTTCCAACCCGTCATCGATGGGCTCCGTGATCTCGGGTCATCCGCCAAGCCTCGAGAGGTCTATGCCTGGGTGGCTGAACGGCTCTCCGTGCCGAAAGAAGAGATCGAAGGCACGACCAAGGGTGGTTAATCGAAGTTCGAGAACAAGGTCGGTTGGGCACGCTTTTACCTCGCCAAGGCGGGGTTGATCGACGCAGAGCAGCGCGGCGTATGGGTGCTGACGGAGGAGGGACGCAAGGCGAACCTCTCCCATGATGATGCGTATAATTTGTTCAAGGCTATCCATGATGGCTTTCAGCGCGCCGAGGGTGGGCCTGACGAGACGGTGACCGAGACGGCCGTTGATGAAGCTGACGCGAGCGCGCCGGATGAGAAAACCTATCTCAACCAAGATGAGATTCAGGAAGAGCTCGTCCGCATTCTGCGCGGCATCACTGACAAGGGATTCGAGGAGTTGTGCGCGCGGTTACTGCGGCACATCGGGTTCGAGAACCTGAAGGTTACTGGCCAAACCGGAGATCATGGCATCGACGGCGAAGGCTTTCTTCTCATCAACCGCTTCGTGCGCATCAAGGTTATGTTCCAGTGCAAGCGCTATGCTGGGACGGTGCAGGTAAAGGAAATCCGGGATTTCCGAGGCGCAATCCAAGGACGTTCCGAGCGCGGCATCTTCTTGACCACGGGTACCTTCACCAAGAATGCCCGCGGAGAAGCGGCTCGCGAGAACGCAACGGCGATCGAGCTTGTCGATATTGAACGTCTGCTGGAGCTGTTGATCGAAGAGGGGCTCGGAATTCGCGAGACAAAGGCACTTACCATCGACCGCGAGTTCTTCGCGCCTTACCAGAAAGTGGGCTAGCGGTTCGGTCGTCGCTGACGTGCTGCGCAATGATAAGCATTATGCCCCTGTTTTGCCCGACGGGTCAAATGACGCGGCGTCATTCGAAATCCGCCGACGCTAAGGTCGCTGCCGACCTCCGCATGCGTGACCCGGAAGCCAAGTGGTACTGCCGGCATCAACGCGCTCCAACGCCAATTCTGCCCCACCATCAGTCGGTGCGCATCGCCCTGAGAACTTGCCCGACGAGGCAGACGGCTCCAACCCCCGCGTAACTCATTGATCTTGCAGCCACCGTCTACGGTGCATGGGGTTGTTTTCGACATTTTTGTTGTCCGGCTACGGAAGCCGCGCGCTGGGCAGGGCCATCGGCCGCTGCTGCGATCCAAAAACGGTTATAGTCTTCCTGTCGCAAGCGCCCGCCCGAGGACCTCCCCGATGACGGCCAAAATCGATCTCCTCACGCTGCAATTGTTCGTGGCGATCGTCGAGGAGCAGAGTATCGCGAAGGCGGCGGAGAAGAAGAACATCGCTGCGTCCGCGGTCAGTCGCCGCGTCTCGGATATCGAGGACCTGTTTCAGGTCGAGCTGCTGCATCGTCATTCCAAGGGGATCGAGCCGACACCTGCCGGGTTCGCCCTGCTCGAGCACGCCCGCATCATCCTGGGTAACCTGAGCAAGCTCGAGAGCGAGCTGACGGGATACCGGCAGGGCAAGCGCGGGCTGATCCGGATCTGCGCCAACAAGTCCGCGATCCTCGAAGCCCTCGCGGATGAGCTCAGCCTGTTTCTCGAACAGCATCCGCTGGTCCACATCGACATCGAGGAGGATCTCAGCCCCGCGATCGTGCGCGCGGTGGTGGAGAACCGGGCCGACATCGGCATTTTCGGCGGCAACATCGACGGACAGGATCTGGAGCTATTGTCCTATCGCAGCGACAGCCTGGTCGCGCTGGTCACGCGCGACCACCCGCTGGCGGGCCGCGACAGTGTTCGCTTCCGCGAACTGGTCGATTTCGACTTCGTCAGCCTGGAGAAGGGCAGCTCGATCGAGACGCTGTGCGTCAGGGCCGCCGCGGCACTCGGGCAGCACCTCAAGGTGCGCATCCGCGTCAGCAGTTTCGATGCGCTGTTCCGCGTCGTCGATGCCAGGATGGGGGTCGGAATCGTGCCGCTGGAGATCGTTCGCGACCGCTACGGCGTCGACAGTCTCGTCACCGTCCCGCTCGATGAGTCCTGGGCGCGCCGCGACCTGGTCATCGGCGTGCGCGATTACAAGTCGTTGCCTTCGGTGACGAAGCTGCTGGTGGAGCATTTGCGGACCCATGATGATGCGCGTCTCGCCACGGGCAGCGTCTCCGACCGGCTGACGGTCGTGCGCGGCAGAAGCTGACATCGCTCCTGCCGACGGCCTGCCATCGCCGGCCGCGATGGCTCCCTGCTCAACCGTCACTGCACATTTCCGCGACGGACTTCTATCCTGCTTCCCAGGGTCGCTGCCGGTCGACATGATCGGCGGCAACACGGCACATTAGATGCCGAACAGGGGAGGACGGATCGTGGACACGCGCGGTCGCACGCTGCTGGCCAAAATCTGGGACCAGCATGTCATCGCCCATGTCAGCGATGATACCGATCTGCTTCACGTGGATCGCCATCTGCTGCATGACCTCGGCGGCTCCCGCGGCCTGATCGACCTCAAAAGCCGCAACATTCCGGTCCATAATCCCGAACTGACCTTCGCCACGCCCGATCATGCGATTTCGACGGCGTCCGGGCGTGCCGGCACGATCAAGACCGGGTGGGAGCTGCTGGCGGCGTTGCGGACCGAGACATCGGCAACCAACATCCGGTTGTTCGACATCGACCAGCCCGGACAGGGCATCGTCCACGTCATCGGTCCCGAGCTCGGTCTCAGCCTGCCCGGCTGCCTGATCGTTTGCGGCGACAGCCACACCTGCACCCATGGCGGGCTCGGCGCGCTCGCCTTCGGCATCGGCTCCAGCGAGCTCACGCATGTGCTGGCGACCCAGACCATCATCCAGCGCCGGCCGAAAACCATGCGCGTGACATTCGACGGCCGGTTGCCGTTCGGCGTCACGGCGAAGGATCTCATCCTCGCTTTGATCGGCCATGTCGGCGCCGCCGGCGGCACCGGTTATGCCGTCGAATATGCCGGCAGTGCGATCAGGGACCTGCCGATCGAAGGGCGGCTCACTATCTGCAATCTGTCGGTCGAGCTCGGCGCCAAGATGGGGCTGATCGCGCCGGATGAGACGACGTTTTCGTACATCCGCGGCCGTCCCTATGCGCCGCAAGGCGAGATGTGGGAGCGGGCCGTCGCGGCCTGGCGGACGCTTCGGAGCGACAGCGACGCAATGTTCGATCGCGAGGTGTCGATCGACGTCGGAACCATCATCCCCCAGATCACCTGGGGCACCAGTCCCGAACACGTCCTCGGTGTCGATGGCCGCATCCCGGATCCCGCAGACATCGCCGATCCCGCGCGCCGCGGCGCGATCGAGATCGCGCTCGACTATATGGGCCTGAAGCCCGGTGCGCCGATCGCCGGCACGCCGGTGGATTGGGTCTTCATCGGCTCCTGCACCAACAGCCGCCTCAGCGATCTGCGCGCCGCGGCCGAGGTCGCGCGCGGACGCAAGGTTGCGCCGGGCGTGCGGGCCTGGGTCGTGCCGGGTTCGGAGACCGTCAGGCGCGATGCGATGGCCGAGGGGCTCGACAAGATCTTCATCGACGCAGGCTTTGAATGGCGCGAGCCTGGATGCTCGATGTGCCTTGCCGCAAACGGCGAAACCGTGCCGCCCGGCCAGCGGTCGGTGTCGACGTCGAACCGGAATTTCATCGGCCGGCAAGGGCCGCGTGCGCGCACCCATCTGGCAAGCCCGGCCATGGCCGTGGCGGCGGCGGTGTCCGGTGCCATCGCCGACGTCCGAACGATGGAGCGCTAGATGCCGCAAGCCTTCACCAAGCTCACCGCGACGGCCGCGCCGATCATGCGCACCAATGTCGATACGGACGTCATCATCAGCATCAACCGCATGATCGGAAATTCCGTCCGCGGCAGTCTCGGCAAATGGGCGTTCGGATCGCTCCGCTATCTGCCCGATGGCTCGGACAATCCGGAGTTCATCCTCAATCGCGAGCCTTATCGCGCGGCGGAAATCCTGGTCACGGGTCCGAATTTCGGCTGCGGCTCGTCGCGGGAGGCGGCGGTGTGGTCGCTGCAGGAAATGGGCATCCGCGCCATCATCGGATCCGGCTTCGGCGACATCTTCTTCGCCAACTGCTTCCAGAACGGCATCCTGCCGGTGGTGCTGGACAAATCCGTCATCGATGGCCTCGCCGCGGAGATCGAAGCGAGCCAGGGCGCGGGACGTGTCAGTGTCGATCTGCAGGAGCAGACGGTCACCTCGCCATCGGGTGTGCGGCACGTCTTCGAGATCGATCCGCGCCGGCGTGCGGGTTTGCTCGAAGGCTTAGATGAGATTTCGCTGACCTTGCGGCGCGACCACGAGATCCGCGCCTTCCAGGCATCCGACCGCGACGCGCGGCCGTGGATTCACTTTGCAGGACATCAGGCAGGACAATTGGCATGAACACGCTCTCGAACATGATCAAGGTCGCCGTGGTCGGCGGTGAAGGCATCGGTCCTGAGGTGACCGACCAGTCTCACCGCATTCTCAAATGGTTTTCGGCGAGGCGCAGCATTCCCGTGGCTTTGCGCGAAGCGCAATACGGTCTCATCCCCTATCTCGCGACGGGCAAGGTGTTGCCGGATGACACCGTCGAGGCGATGGAGGAGGCCGACGCTATACTCTGGGGCGCGACAGGTGGTCCTGAAACCACCGAGGTCCCTCCGGCGGCGCGCAAGGCGGGAAGCCTGCTGTCGCTGCGCAGCAAGTACGACCTCTATGCCAATCTCCGGCCCATCGTCGCCAATCCGGCGCTGGCGGACTCCGCGCCGCTCAAGGCCGCGGTGCTGAAGGATGTCGACTTCATCATCATCCGCGAGCTCACCAGCGGCATCTATTTCGGCGAGCCGCGCGGCATCGAAACGCTGCCAGATGGCCAGCGCCGCGGTTTCAACACCCAGCAATACACCACCAGCCAGATTCGCCGGGTGGCGCGAACCGCGTTCGAACTGGCGCGGACGCGCAAGGGCCGGGTCTGCTCCGTCGACAAGGCCAACGTGCTGGAAACCAGCGTGCTGTGGCGCGAGGAGGTCACCGCGCTGCATCAAGCGGAATTCTCCGATGTGGAGCTGACCCACCTCTATGTCGACAACGCCGCGATGCAGATCGTGCGGGCGCCGTCACAGTTCGACGTCATGGTGACCTGCAATATCTTCGGCGACATTCTCTCCGATTGCGCCGCGATGGCATCGGGCTCGCTGGGCATGCTGCCGTCGGTCTCGCTCGGGCCGCCGGATCGGCTGGGCCGCCGCAAGGCGCTCTATGAACCGGTCCACGGCAGCGCGCCTGACATTGCGGGCAAGGGCATCGCCAATCCGCTCGGCTCGATCCTCAGCGTCGCGATGATGTTGCGCATCACCCTCAATCGGCCCGATGATGCCACGCTGCTGGAGAAGGCCGTGGATACGGCGCTGGCTGCCGGCGCAAGAACGGCCGATATCGCCGAACCCGGCGCAAAAAGACTTTCGACCCAGGAGATGGGCGATGCGGTTCTGAACGCGCTCGACAAGGTGGTCGGCAAGGAGAGGGAGCACGCGTGATGAGGACTCGGGTCACCAGACGGGCCGCGTTGACGATCGTCGCGGGCGCCGGTGCGTCCATGGCGGCAGGACGAGCGTGGGCGGATACCCCGTCGGGCCGCGTGATCTATCCGGTGGCCATTCCGGTCTATCAGTCCCAATTCGTCGCCGACCGGGCCGGATTCTTCAAGGAGGCCGGCCTCGACTGCAAGCTGATCCAGGGCGGCAGCGGCGTGAAGACGCGCGAGATCATTGCTTCGTCCCAGGGCGATATCGGTATCGGCGACATCACCCACCCGATGCAACTCAGCAATCACGGCCGCAGCGCGCGCGTCCTGATGCCGGTCGATACCCGCAGCAACGCGGCGATCTTCATCATCCGCAAGGATCTGTTCGATCAGGGCATCACCACTCTGGAGGCGCTGGCGAAGTGGAAACGGCCTGACGGACGAAAGCCGATCGTTTCGGTGTCGTCGCTGGGCGGTACCAACCACGTCTGGGCCTCCTATTACATGGAAACCATGGGACTGGACGACAAGGTGACCTGGATCGGCACCGGCAATGTCGACACCATGATGGGCACGTTGAAGACGAAGCAGGTCGATGTTCTCATCAACTCGCCTTCAATCCTGAAGGATTCGGTGGAGCAGGGTTGGGGGGCGCTGTTGTTCGATGGAACGGACGAGGCGGTCTGGACCAAGTACATCGGCGGCAAGGTCCCGGTGACGTCTCACTTCACGCTGCAGGCGACCATCGACAAAGACCCGCAGAAGATGCAGGCGTTCGTCACGGCGCTGTGGCGAGCCACCCTGTGGATCAAGGGGCACTCTCCCGAAGAGATCTATGATATGATCGAGCCTTACGTCGGAAGCACATCGCGCGACGCGAATATCTTCGACAGCGGCGTCATGAAGAAGGTCACCGATTACGAAGGCATCATCGATGCCGCCAGCTTCGCGCGCGGTCAGAAGGTTTGGTTCCGTGAAATGACCGGCATCAAGCCGCTCGCGATGGCCGACGTTGTGAACACCAGCTTCATCGAAGCGGCACGCAAGGCCTATCCCGCTTGACGATCCAGGCCTTACACGCGCCGCACGTCGATGCGCCGCCCGACACGCGGCGCATCGACGTGCGCGGTTTGTGCAAGACTTTCCAGTTGGCGGGTACGGCCATCGAGGCCGTGCGCGACGTCTCCTTCAATGTCCGGCGCGGCGAATTCGTCGCCCTGCTGGGGCCATCCGGCTCGGGCAAGAGCACCGTCCTCAACATGATCGCAACCCTGGTCAAGCCGACCAGCGGTCAGATCCTGATTGATGGTACGCCCGTCGTCCCCGGACAGGCGACGCCCAATGTCGGCTATGTGTTCCAGCGCGACACCCTGTTTCCCTGGCGCACCGTCGCCGACAACATCGGTTACGGCCTCGAACTGGCGGGTGTCCCGGCGGTGGAGCGAAAGGATCGTGTCCGCGCCTGTCTGGCGCAAGCCGGGCTGCAGGATTTCGACAATGCCTATCCCTCGGCGCTGTCGGGCGGCATGCGCCAGCGCGCCGCCTTGATGCGAACGCTGGTCGTCGAGCCGCAGGTTCTGCTGATGGACGAGCCGTTCGGTGCGCTCGACACCCACACCAAGATCGACATGCACGACGTGCTGCTTCGCATCTGGGAACGCGAGCAGCAGACCGTGCTGTTCGTGACCCATGATCTCGGCGAGGCCCTGACGCTGGCGGACCGCATCATTCTGTTTTCCGCGCGGCCGGGCCGGATCAAGGAGAGTTTCGAGGTGGATTTCGCCCGCCCGCGCAATGCCGTGAAGATCCGGGAGACGCCGCGCTATGCCGAGCTGTTTCAGCTGATCTGGCACTCGCTCGGCGAGGAATTCATCAAGGGCCGCAAGCCATGAGGCGAGCGCGCCGCCCCGGCAGGACCCTGGCTTGGCAGATGCTGATCTGCGTCGGCTTCCTGTCGATCTGGCAGTGGGGGTACGATCTGCACGGGCGCCTTCCCTGGCTGGTGCCGGATCTGCTCGACCCCTATTTCGTGTCCAAGCCGTCCGACATCTTCGAGCACTTCCTGATCCTGAGCTGCCTCAAGTCCAAGCTCGGCGTGTTCAACGGCTGGTTCAATGGCGAATTCGCCCGCTGCATGGCGCGATCCGAGAACAATCTCTGGATCGCGACCGCCGTCACCCTGAAGAACACGTTCTTCGGCTTCGTCACCGGCGTCAGCAGCGGCTTCGCCGCGGGCCTCGTGCTCGGCCGTTCGGATCGGCTCAGCGCGATCTTCCAGCCGTTCATCACGGCGGTGAATTCGATCCCCCGCATCGCGCTGGCGCCGATCATCGTGCTGGCCTTCGGCATCGGCGATACCTCGAAGATCGTCACGTCGTGGATCGTGGTCGTTTTCCTGGTGTTCTTCAATACGTTCGAAGGGGCGCGCTCGATCGACGAGGGCTTTGTCAACGCGGCGCGGCTGCTCGGCGCCAGCGAGTGGCAGATCACCCGCACGGTGGTCATCCCCTCGACCATGGCCTGGGTCTTTGCCTCGCTGACGCCTGCGATCTCCTTCGCCCTGATCGGCGTGATCGTCGGCGAGTTCATCGGTGCGGAACGGGGAATCGGCCGCCTGATCATCGAATCCGAGGCGCGGGCGGAGGCATCGGGAATGATGGTCGCCGTCGTCGTGCTGATGCTGGTCGGCGTCGCGCTGTCCGCGCTGATCTGGCGATTGCAGGCCTATCTGTTGCGCTGGCAGCAGCATAATCTCGCGGAGTAGCCCGAGCAGCGGCCTGCGGCGTTGATTACGACCCCGCCAGCATCGTCCGCGCCGTCGCCACAAACGCCTGCGCCGCCGGCGACAGCGTCCGTCCCTGACGTTGCAGCAGCGACACCGGGCGGGTGATCGCCGGGCGTATCAGCGGTCTTGCGATCAGCGTCGGGAATTGATCGGCCGGCAGCATCGTCGCGGGGAGGATGGCGAGGCCGAGCCCCTGGGCGGTCATGGCGAGCGCGGTGTTGATCAGCGTGACCTCATAGGTTGGAGAAAGGTGCTTGCCCTGCGCGCCGAGCGCCTGGTCGATCTGCATGCGGATTCGCGTCTCGCGCCGCATCGCGATGGTCGGAAGCTGCGCCAGCTCGTCCCATGTCAGCGCGCGCCGCGCGGCGAAGTCGGCGGTGCGGCGGCCGATCGCGCTCAGCCGTCCGCGGGTCAGCGTCTCGATCGTCATCTCCGCGAACTCACCCTCGACGCTGCCGATCGCGAACTCGGCATCGGTTGCGATCAGGCGCGGAACGAGATCGTCGGCGGCGACGTCGCGCATGTCGATGTCGATCTCGGGATGGGCCGCGCGGAATTTCGCCAGAACCTGCGGCAGCAGCGCCGATGCGGCGCCCGCCGACGCGACGAACGCGACGCGGCCGGCGCGCGCCTGCGCGAGGTCATGCATGCGCCGTGACAGGCCCAGCGCATCGCTCAACATGCGCTCGGCGGCGTGAAACGCCTCGTCGGCGGCCAGCGTCGGCTGCACCGAACGCGTGGAGCGGTCGAACAGTTTGACACCGAGCTGCACTTCGAGCTGCTGGATCAGGAGGCTCGCGGCCGATTGCGTGATGCCCAGCTCGCGCGCGGCCCGCGTGATGCTGCGCGTGCGATACACGCCAGTGAAGGCCCGCAATTGTCGCAAGGTGACATTCATCGGAAAAGCTCATGAATTGATGAGTTCTTTCCGACTTATCGCATAAGAGAGCCTGCAATAAAATGCATGCTGCGCGGGCAGCGAATCCGCGATGATGCAAGGGGATGGAAACGAGCATGAGGACTCAGGTGCTGGTCGTGGGCGCCGGGCCCGTGGGATTGACCGCGGCCATGGATCTGGCCTCGCGCGGGATCGACGTCGTCGTCGCGGAGATCCGCCACGCCGGCGATCCGCCCAGCGTCAAATGCAACCACGTCTCGGCGCGCTCGATGGAAATCTTCCGCCGGCTGGGCGTCGCCGTAAAGCTGCGCGACGCGGGCCTGCCCGCGGACTTCCCGAACGATTGCTCCTACCGGACCACGGCGACCGGCATCGAGCTCTGCCGTATCGACATTCCCTCGCGCGCGCGCCGTTACAGCGCCACCGGCGGCTCCGATACCTGGTGGCCGACGCCCGAGCCGCCGCACCGGATCAACCAGGTCTATCTCGAGCCGATCCTGTTCGGCCACGCCGCCGCTCAGCCGCGCATCACCATTTTGGCGCGCACGGAAATCACCGATATCGAGCAGGACGACGATCGTGTGGTCGCGCTGGGTCGCGACCTCGACAGAGGAAACGCGCTCCGCATCGAAGCCGACTTCGTGATCGGCTGCGATGGCAGCCGCTCGCTCGTCCGCAAATCGATCGGCGCCAGCCTGTCCGGCACGCCGGTGATTCAGCGGGTGCAATCAACCTTCATCGAGGCGCCGCAACTGAAGGAGTTGATGGGCGCGCACAAGCCGGCCTGGATGGTGCTCTCGCTCAACCCGCGCCGCTCCGGCACGACGGTTGCAATCGACGGCCACGACCGCTGGCTGATCCATAATCATCTGAGGCCCGACGAGCCTGAGTTCGACTCGATTGATCGCGACTGGTCGATCCGCGCCATTCTCGGCGTCGACGAGCGGTTCGCGTACAAAATCCTCAGCAAGGAGGACTGGGTCGGGCGCAGGCTGGTGGCCGATCGCTTCCGCGACCGCAGGGTCTTCATCTGTGGCGACGCCGCGCATCTGTGGATGCCCTATGCGGGCTACGGCATGAATGCGGGCATTGCTGATGCCGTCGATCTCTGCTGGCAATTGGCGGCGCATCTGAACGGATGGGCGCCGGCTTCGATCCTCGATGCCTATGAGGCGGAGCGCCAGCCCATCACCGACCAGGTGTCGCGCTTTGCAATGGACCATGCGATGAAGATGATGGCGCAGCGCGGCGGCGTGTCCGCGGAGATCGAGGACGACACGCCGCGCGGGCACGCGGCGCGTGCATCGCTTGCCAGGGCGGCCTACGATCTCAACGTGCAGCAATATTGCTGCGCGGGCCTCAATTTCGGCTACTACTACGATGCCTCGCCGATCATCGCCTATGACGGCGAAGCCCCGCCGGCCTATGCGATGGGAAGCTTTACACCCTCCACCGTGCCGGGCGCCCGGGCGCCGCATGTGTTCCTGCGCGACGGACGATCGCTCTACGACGCCTTCGGGGCCGGCTACACGTTGCTGCGGCTTGACCCGGCAATCGATGTGGCGCGGCTGCTCTCTGCCGCAGAACAGCGCGGCATGCCGCTCGCGCTGGTCGACATCGCGCCGGATGAGGCGAACGGGGCCTATACCGAGAAGCTCGTGCTGGCGCGACCCGATCAGCACATCGCCTGGCGCGGGCAGGCCGCGCCCGAAGATCCGCAAGGCTTGCTTGCGCGCATCACTGGCGCTGCGGTGTGATCGAATAGCAGGCTGCCTGCCAACGGTACGGCAGCCTGGTCGTGCCTACGAACAAGAATACGAAATGGGGGAGGAGAAATTGTTTCACGTTGCGAGGCGCCGGATTCTGGCCGTGCTGACGGCCGCGACTTTCGTTGTGTTGCCGCTGGAGGCAGGCCGCGCAGCCTATCCGGACCAATTGATCAAGATCATCGTCACCTTCCCTCCCGGCGGCAGCGCCGACACCGTCATTCGTGCGCTCGAGCCGCTGGTCACCGCCGAGCTCAAGCAGAGCCTGGTGATCGAGAACCGCGCAGGCGCTGGGGGTAACATCGGCATGGCCGCGGTGGCCCAGGCCAGACCCGACGGCTACACGCTCGGCGTTGCGCCGGCGGGCGCGCTGACGGTGAACCCGCACCTCAATTCGTCGATGCCGTTCGACCCAAAGGATCTCGCGCCGATCACGCTGCTGGCGGAAATTCCCTTTGTGCTGGTCGCGTCCGCGAACGTGCCAGCGCACAATGCGGCAGAGACGATCGCGCTCGCCAAGGCAAAGCCGGGAGCGCTGTCGATCGGACATGGCGGCAATTCGACGGCCATGCATCTGACGGCCGCGCTGTTCACGCAGAAGGCGGGGATCAGCATGGAACTCGTTCCGTATCGTGGGACGGCGCCGGCAGCGGTTGATGTCCTTGCGGGTCATGTCCCCTTCGCGGTGCTGGATATCCCCGCATCGCGGCAACTGATTCTCGAAGGTAAGCTCAACGCCGTCGGCGTTTCGTCGGCACGCCGGCTTGCATCCTTGCCCGATGTTCCGACCCTTGCCGAGAGTGGCATCGCGGGCTTCGAATCCGTGGGCTGGTTCGGGCTCGTTGCTCCCTCAGGCACGCCTGCGGACGTCATCAGCAGGCTGAACGAAGCTTTCACAAAAGCCTTGAAAGACCCGGTGGTGGCCGAGAAGATCCGGACCCTCGGCGCAGAGCCCGCGCCGACCTCACCGGAGCAGTTCGGCCGCTTCATTCAGAGCGAGAGCACGAAATGGGGCAAGCTCATCAGCGAGGCCGGCATCAAGGCGAACTAGGCCGCGTACCTATAAACCCGGTGCGACATGTGACTGGTGGCTTCGTCCGCTTTGCTCCTATAACCGAAACCACCATGATCGCTAATCGAAGCTCGTGGTGCCAAACGGAGGCCGTATGAGTCAGTTGAGGTCCATGTACCCACCCATCGAGCCCTATAGCGCTGGCACCCTCGACGTTGGAGAAGGTCACCGGGTTTATTACGAACGGGTGGGGACGCCGGGCGCGAAGCCGGCGGTCTTCCTGCACGGCGGACCGGGCGGAGGTTTGTCCCCTGAACATAGGCGTCTGTTTGATCCCAATCGATATGATGTCATGCTCTTCGATCAGCGAGGATGCGGGCAATCAACTCCGTATGCGGGGCTCGAAGCGAATACGACTTGGCATTTGGTATCGGACATCGAGCGCTTGCGTGAACTTGCAGGCGTCGACAAATGGCTCGTGTTCGGTGGCTCGTGGGGATCGACTCTCGCGTTAGCTTATGCAGAAACGCATCCCGACCGCGTCAGCGAGCTTGTTCTCCGTGGCGTCTACACCGTCACCAAGGCGGAGCTGCAATGGTACTATCAGTTCGGCGTCTCAGAGATCTTTCCGGAGAAATGGGAAAAGTTCCAGGCACCGATACCCCTGAGCGAGCGAGGCGACATGATTGCGGCGTATCGCAGCCGGCTGACGGGCGACGATCGAGCCACCCAGCTCGAGGCAGCCAAGGCTTGGGCTATTTGGGAGGGCGAAACGATCACGCTGCTGCCTAATCCAGCATTCTCGACATCGTTTGGCCAGGACCAATTTGCGCTCGCGTTTGCGCGATTGGAGAACCACTATTTCGTTCACGATTGCTGGCTGGAGGATGGGCAACTTCTGCGCAACGCTCACCGCCTCCGCGGTATCCCGGGGGCCATTGTTCACGGCCGCTACGACATGTCCAGCCCGATATGCGTACGCGCTGCATAGGGCGTGGCCTGATGCCGCATTCCATCTGGTCGAGGGTGCAGGTCATGCCTGGTCGGAGCCGGGTATCCTCGATCAACTGGTGCGCGCCACCGATCGCTTCGCGACAGCGCTATAAAGAGGGCAACGACGAAGTCGGAATAAATCCGGGCGCAGAAGAGGAGAATCATCCGTTGGTGGCGGGCTGGTCTCGGGCCGCATCATCGACGCGCTGGGTGCTTGCTACTCCACGTAAGAAGAGCGTCTGCGACACGTCGATTGTCCGCGTGTATCAGCACTGAGCGCTTCTTCAACAGGATCAAGCAATGCCGTCGTGTGGCGACGCGTTGTGACAAGCTTGCCGCCAACTATCTCGCCTTCGTCCAACTCGCTTCAATCAGGCTATGGCTCGGCGCTAATGAGTCCACGTCCTAGCACTACTTTGGCAGTTTCGTCGGTTTAATGAGCCTGTCAGGATTCCCGAATCGATTTTTCAATGATTCATAGGGGGTCGGCTTTTGGAGCGCCGACCATGGGGAACGCGACGTCGGATTGGGAAGACGAACTCGAACGTTGGCTGAAGCCATTTCTGGATCGCTTGGGTCATAAGGCCCGGCGACGGATGTGTCCGCTTTACATTGCGGGGCTGATCGGCCCTGGTGAACGCAAAAGCATTCAACCGATGGCGGAGCGCTTTGCAGCGGGCGATTACGACCAGCTGCACCATTTCATTGCCGATGGCGTCTGGGACGCGACGCCGCTGGAGACAGAGTTGTTCAGTCAGGCCGACCGGCTCGTCGGCGGCGACGATGCAGTGCTGGTTATCGATGACACCGCGGTGCCGAAGAAGGGCGAACGCTCGGTCGGTGTCGCGGCTCAATATGCCTCGGCGCTTGGCAAGACGGCAAATTGCCAAACGTTGGTGTCGCTGACGCTTGCGCGCGGCGAAGTGCCGGTGATGATCGCGTTGCGTCTCTTCCTGCCAGAGAGCTGGACAAGCGACGCTGCACGCTTGAAGCGCGCCGGCGTACCGGTCGAATACCGGGCGCCGCGATCCAAGCCAGAGATTGCTCTGGCCGAGATTGATCGCGCGATGACGGCCGGCGTGCGCTTTGGTTGTGTGCTGGCGGACGCAGGATACGGCCTCAGCGCGCCGTTTCGACAAGGGCTCACGGCACGCGGGCTGGTCTGGGCCGTTGGCATCCCCCGTCACCAGAAGGTGTACCCGGTCGGCGTCAAGTTGATCTGGCCAGTCGCTATGCGCGGGCGTCCCCGCAAGCTGTACATTCCGGACATCCTGTCGAGGGCAGCCGAAGACATGCTCGCCGATGCCAAATGGCAAACTGTGAGCTGGCGAACCGGGACCAAGGGTCGATTGAAAGCGCGTTTTGCGGCCGTTCGGGTGCGGATCGCCGATGGACCACCGCAGCGGATCAAGGATAAGGGCCAGCAGCATCTTCCCGGCGAGGAGGCCTGGCTGATCGGTGAACACAGGACCTCAGGGGAGAAGAAATACTATCTCGCCAATCTGCCGGCCGCGACAGATCTGCGCACACTGGCTGCCACGATTAAGGCGCGATGGATCTGCGAACAGGCGCATCAGCAGTTGAAAGAGGAACTCGGGCTTGATCACTTCGAGGGACGATCCTGGCAAGGTCTTCATCGTCACGCACTCATGACCATGATCGCGTACGCCTTCTTGCAACACCGTCGCCTCGCACAAGCGGGGCGGAAAAAAAAGAATCAACGGACCCCCGCCTCAGCCAAGCTTGCCGGCCGTTCGTCACGCCATCGTCGATCTCATTCTTCGACCGCCATCCCAGCGATGCCCATGTTGCAGAAGACGAATCCGTGAAAATCCGCAGCGCAAATAGATCTGCCAAAGTAGTGCTAGGCCTTCCTCTCCGCCGCTCAAGCTTGCTTGTTCTGACGGAGCCGTGACGGCCAGCCGATCCTGACCAGGGTCTCGTCCGGGTCCGACAGCGCAAACTCGTACATTCCCCACGGCGTGTCCTCCGGCCCCTGTCCGTTGGCCAACTCGCCCGAAAACTCTCGCGCGAGTTCGTCGACGGCCTCGGTGTAGAGATAGAGGCCGAACGGGTTGCGGCCTCTGATCAGCCAGCCTTCGACGGCATCGGTGAGATGGAGATGGCCACCCTTTCCATCGGAGAGGATGCGATAGCTGTCCTCACCGTCCGCCGGCTTGTCTCCGTCCGCGCGCGTAAAACCGAGCCGGGCGTAGAATTTCTCCGAGGCGGCGAGGTCGTTGCAGGGAAGGATGGACGTCAGTGCGTGAGTTGGAGGCATGCGAATCCCTTTGCGTTAGACCGCCGATACGTGGGGACGGAAGATTCAAAGTCATCACGGCCCGCCGTCCCGACCAGCTTGCGTCCTTTTGAAGACGACCTTATGACCTCGCGCAGGTGCCGAAGGGGCGCCTTCCCGCACAAGAGGCTCTCACCCTTCGAGAGGTTGTCCGTTTTCTTCCGGCGATACGATCCTTCGATCGGCATCCGGGAAGGCTAACGATGACGAGCCCTTTGTTCGGCAATAGCGGGAGTGTCGGACGCCTCATCGGGGTTGTCATAAACACCGTATTCTCGTCGGGTGCTGCAACGCTCGAATTCCCAAGCACCTGCGATGAATTGCTGCGTGAAATCAAAATTCGCGCGCGGCTACGCTTGAACGATCTGACCAATGAATCGCCGGACGTCATCTTCTATGCACGCTGGATATCGAGGCGGCGGCGCTGGGCGTGGCCCGCGAAATGGAAGTTGAGCCACGCTCTCAATATAGTCTGCACGGAGCTCGGTTTCCAGGATTGGGAACATGCACGTCATGTGCTTGGCGGGCAGGCCAAGCCAACGGATGACATGGGCGGGCTGTGGTACGATTTCCGTTGCCAGCTTCTGCTGAACGACTGGTTTGCGAGCTACGCCGAAGCTCGTGCCTTCTGCAAGCATGGAGCGACCCGCTTTCTGTTTCCTTACGCCAGGCAGGTCGTCGTGGGCGACGAGAATCTCGTGCGTATGCTGGGGCTCGACCCTGAATCGTCGCTGTGGGAGGAAACCCGGCGCGATCTCCTCGCAAGCTATGGCACGCCCGCCTGGCGCACCCTCTGCCATCTGCGGCTGACAGCGACCCGTGGTCGCCTTCCGATCGGTCGCAGGCCGGCGGCGCGGAATCTCTAGCACCATCGACGTCCCCTCAACGATCGCGCCCGCGGAATGAATCCGCGCGCCGCTTTCGCGTTAATTCTTTCAGAAAGCCATCGACATATGACAAGTCTCTTCGCAACGTCCAACGACGGCAGCCGCATTGCCTATGAACGCGCCGGTTCCGGACCAGCGATCGTGCTCCTGCACGGCGGCATGCAGTCGCGTCAGGTCTGGCACGCGGCCGGCTACGTCAGCGAGCTCCAGCCCGACTTCACCGTACTGGCCATCGACATTCGAGGTCACGGCGACAGCGAAAGGCCTCGGGATTCAATCGCCTACTCCGTCGATCGGCACTGCGACGATATTCTCGCGGTCGTCGATCACGCTTGTATCGAACGGTTTATGCTCTGGGGATATTCCTACGGAGCGAACATAGGGCGTTATCTTGCCGCTCGATCCCAGCGCGTGTTTCGGTTCGTCATGGTGGGCATACCGTTTGGCCTGGGCGCCGTCGGTGAATTTCGCAGCACCATTACCGGCGTCCGCGATCGATGGGCGCCAATCCTCAAGGCTCAAGAGGAAGTCAGTCTCGATGTCGAAGCGTTGACGCCCCCCGAGCGGGCTTATCTTCAAAGTGGCCGCGCCGGCCCTGAGGTGGCTTGGCTCGCGGCGATGCTGGATTGGGAAGATATCGATCCAGGGCGTCTTCTTTGCCCGACACTTTGGATCGTTGGCCGGGAAAATCCGGCTGCGCTCGGGAACGCGCAGACCATCGGGACTGCATTGCAGTCGACCAAAGTACAGCTCGTGATCCTGGACGGCCTGACCCATGAAGCCGAACTGAGTGCGGTCGATCTCGTCCTGCCTCGAGTTCGTCAGTTTCTGCATGGCGGGTCACCACCTTGACGGCCGATTACTTACTCGTTCGACCGTGAACGCGAAGCCGCTGTCGCGCGGGGGCGCGCGCCCGGTGCCCCCGCAACCAGAGCGGTGACAGGTTGAACCTGCTGCCGTCGCGGCCCGACCAACAGCATCCCGCCAACCGGCAGGGAGCGAGGTGTTTCACGACGATGTTCGACAAAACCTACCGGCAGCGCCTCGAGGCTGATCTGGCGCAATGGGAAGCCGATGGCGTGATCGCGCCGGCGGCGGCCACCTCCATCCGCAGCGCGCTGCCGCCGCTGTCGCCTGGCATCAACATCGCCGTCGTCGTTGCCATCGTCGGCGGCCTCTTGATCGCAGCCGCCTTCCTCGCCTTCGTCGCGGCGCACTGGACGGAGATCGCGCGGCTGCTGCGGTTCGCGATCCTGATCGCCGGCATGGTCGTCGCCGGCAGCCTCGGAGCGTGGTTCGCCGCGACGGGCCGCGCAGTTCTCGCCGATCTCTGCGCGAGCGTCGGTGCGATCATCTTCGGCGCCGGCATCGCGCTGGTCGGCCAGATGTATCATCTTGGCGAGGATTTCGCCGGCGGCATGCTGCTGTGGTCGATCGGAGCATTTGCCGCCGCACTGCTGACCGGATCGCGCGGCGCGCTTGCGGTCGCCCTCGTCGCCGCCTGCATCTGGACCTGCATGCGCAGCTATGATGCGCCTGATGTCCTGCATCTTCCGTTCGTGGCGGTCTGGCTGATCGCCGCCGCGCTCGCGCTTGCATGGAATTCCCGCGTGGCGGCCCATCTCGTCGCGGTCGCGCTGCTTCCGTGGTGGATCGCGACGTCGCTCCGCTTCGAGCTCGACGGTGCCCAGCCGTCGTTCGTGCTCGCGAACGGCGCTGCCCTGCTGTTCGGCGCCGGACTCGCGATCGCCGCTGTGCCGTCGCCGAGGGCGCTGCGCCTCGGAACGGTCCTGTCGATCTACGGAGCGTTTTCGCTGGCGGCCGTCGCTTGCCTGGAGGTGACGACGGTCGACGACATCATCCGCTTCCGGAACAGCACGGTGCCGGCCCAGCCGCTTTGGGCGATCCTGTGCGGGGCCGTTGGCGTGATCCTCGCGCTTGCGTCCGCCGGCATCAGCAGGCGTGCAGGTGAAATCCTTGCGGCATGTTCGATCGGGCTCGTCCTGCTCGCGGCGCCGATCTGGCCGGCATCCACGGCCGGCGAGCCCTGGTTCGCCTATGCCGCGCTGCTCTGCGCCATGCTGTGCCTCGTTGTCTCCGGTGTGCTCGATGATGTGCGTCCGCGGATCGTTGCCGGCTGGCTCGGGATCGCCGGCGTCATCGCGGGCATCACCTGGGCGGTGAAGGGCTCGCTGTTGCGCCGCTCGGCCTTCCTTGCCGCGGCCGGTGTCATTGCCGTCGTATTTGCCACCGCGCTCAATCGCGCGCTGCCGAGGGCTCAGCGATGATGGAGTTGACCGCGTCCGTGACAAAACTCTGGCAGCGCATCCCGAAAGCCGTGCTGTTCGGCGTCGCCGTCCTGCTTCAATGCGCGCTGCTGGTGCTGATGGTCGCCGATCGCACGCAGATCCTGCGCGAAGGTACCGAGGTGACATTGCAGACGCAGCCGGTCGATCCCCGCGATCTGCTGCGCGGCGACTATGTCGTGCTCCGCTACGACATCTCGCAACTTCCGGCGGGCACGCTCGCCGGCCAGCCCGCGGTCGAGCGCAAGCCCGTCGTGTTCGTCAAGCTCGCGCCGAATGCCAATGGGCTCTACGAGGCCGTCTCGGTGCATGCCGAGCCCGTCACGGTCACGGCTCCCGAAGTGCTGATCCGTGGCCGCGTCTCCTATTACGGCGGAACCTGCGGCTCGGGCCCGCGCGTCTTCTGCGAGAAACTGGCGATCAAATACGGTCTCGAAAGCTATTTCGTGCCCGAAGGCGAGGGCAAGAAGCTCGAGCAAGCCCGCAACCAGCAGAAACTCCGGGTCGTCGCCGCCGTACTCCCCTCAGGCCGCGCCGCCATCAAGCGCCTGCTGCTCGACGGCGAGCCGGTGTACGAGGAGCCGTTGTATTAGGCACTGATCATTTGGCCTTCAGCGCCCGCCGCAGCACGTCCCACATCCGGGGATCGCTCATATGCGCCACGTTGAAGCGCAGGAAGTCCGATGCCGTTTGCGACACGCTGAAGACGTTGCCCGGTGCCAGCACCACATCCTCCTCGAGCGCGGCGCGCGCGACGGCGGTGGCATCCTGCCCGCCCGCGAGGCGGCACCACAGGAAGAAGCCGCCGCGCGGCATCAGCCAGGGCTCGATGCCCAGCGCCTGGAGTTTTCGCGCGACGTCGCGGCGCGTCCGCGTGAGCTTCTGCCTGAGCTCGTCCATGTGCTTGCGATAGCTGCCGCCGGCCAGGACTTTGGCGATGATCTCGGTCGCCACCGGGCTCGGGCCGCCAAAACTGGTCGCGACCTGGAGGTCGACGAGGTGCTCGATCCAGTCGGCTCGCCCTGCGATATAACCGCAGCGCACCGAGGCCGACAGCGTCTTGGAGAAGCTGCCGATGCGGATCACGCGGTTCAATCCGTCGAGCGCGGCAAGGCGCGGCGAGCGCTCCGGCTCGAAGTCGCCGAAGATGTCGTCCTCGATGATGGTGAGGTCGTGCGCGGCGGCTGCGGTCAACAGCCGGTGCGCGGTCTGGAGCGGGATCGTCGCGCCGGTCGGATTATGCAGCGCTGAATTGGTGATGTAGAGCCGCGGCTGCTCAGTCGCGAGGATCTGCTCGAAGCGCGCGACATCGGGGCCCGACGATGTAAAGGGCACGCTGACGATCTTCGCCTGATGCGCGCGCAGCAGCGCGCGAAAATTGAAGTAGCAGGGATCGTCGACCAGCACGGTGTCGCCGGGGCGGAGCAGGAAGCGGCAGATCAGGTCGGTTGCCTGCGTGCCCGAACCGGTCAACATCAACTGGTTGATCGAGGCCTCGATCGCGTCTTCGGCGAGGCGCGCGAGCAGTAGCCGGCGCAGAGCAGGGGAGCCGCTCGTGCTACCGTAATTGGTCAGCACGCTCGCATCGGTGCGGGCAAGCGCACGGGTGGCGCGGCGCAAGGCCGCCTCCGGCATCCACTCCGGCGGCAGCCAGCCGCAGCCGGGTTTTGGCACGGCATCGTCCGTGTCGAGCGATTGCCGCGACACCCAGAACGGGTCCACGGCCCGATCGCGGCGGGGCTCGACCTCGGTCAACGCCAGCGGCGGGGTGATAGCCGGCGAGACATAGAAGCCCGAGCCGCGACGGGCGCGGATCAGGCCGTCCGCGGCCAGCCGATCATAGGCTTCGACGACGGTGGACGGCGAAACACCCATTGCCGCGGCAAGGCTGCGGATCGACGGCAGGCGGTCGCCGGCACTGAGCGCGCGGGCCGCGACCTTGGCACTGATCGCGCTCATCACGTCGGTGGTCCGCGTCCCGCCCCGTCCTTTCGCTTGTGCCTCATCGTCCAAAGTGTATTACCTTCCATATCCATACAGTTTTGCCGGATTGTACTGGATTGTCGCTGGTCTCGCCACCGGCGACGGCCGATGATCGTGACCCAAAAAGCGAGACGGACATGCATTCTGCAGGTAGCGGCTGGGGCAACGGGCTTCTCGGCGTCATCATCTTCAGCGGTTCGTTGCCGGCGACGCGCGTGGCGGTCGGCGGCTTCTCCGCGCTGTTTCTGACGTCTGCCCGCGCGGTCATCGCGGCCCTGATCGGTGTGGCCGTGCTCTTCCTGCTCCGTCAGGCGCGGCCGCAGCGGAAGGACCTCGTCTCGCTCACCATCGTCTCCATCGGAGTCGTCGTCGGTTTCCCCCTGCTGACGGCGCTCGCACTCCAGCACATCACCTCCGCGCATTCGATCGTCTTCATCGGGCTCTTGCCGTTGTCGACGGCGATCTTCGCGGTGCTGCGCGGCGGCGAGCGACCGCAGCCGCTGTTCTGGCTGTTCGCTGTCCTGGGCAGTGCCACGGTCGCGGGCTTTGCCCTGTCGAACGACGGCTCGGCCTCGCTCAGCGGCGATCTCCTGATGGTCGCGGCCATCGTGCTGTGCGGGCTCGGTTATGCCGAAGGCGCCGCGCTGTCGCGCCGCCTCGGCGGCTGGCAGGTGATCTCCTGGGCGCTGCTGCTCGCGCTGCCGCTGATGGTGCCGGTCGCGATCCTGACATGGCCGCCGACGTGGAGCGGCGTTGGCGTGCCCGCCTGGATCGGGCTCGCCTACGTCTCCGTCTTCAGCATGTTCGTCGGCTTCATCTTCTGGTACCGGGGCCTTGCGGTCGGCGGCATTGCCCGCGTCGGTCAGTTGCAGCAGCTCCAGCCGTTTTTCGGCCTCGCGCTCGCCGGCTTCTTGCTGCACGAGCCGGTCGCATGGAGCATGATCGCCGCGACCACGCTCGTGGTCGCCTGCGTTGTCTTCGCGCGGCGGTTTGCCTGAGGCGGTGCATCGCGGTTCCCGACCAGGGTCTGAAGTTGATGACCTTGATCGAACGCGCTTCCATCTGGTCATCGGCGCGACCATCACCTGGCGCGGTAGTTATGCGACCGTCAACGTTGATCTAGATCAACGTCTGTTCTCGCACGCAGTGTCGCACTGGATGGGAGAGTTATCTCCTCGGTGCATCGCGTGCCCTGTTTCGCGATCACAGTGACAGCATCCGCTTGGCCGGTCTGCCCGTTTCGCTGATGGGACGGTGATCGGCATTCTCACGCGACTGACATAAATCCGCAGAAAGCAAGGGAAGGAGCACCTCATGCGACACGGAACTCATTTTTGGCTAGCCGGCGCCGTTATTGCCTGCGCAGCCATGGGCTCGGTGCAGTGGTCGGAAGAGGATGGTCTTTCATTCTCGGTTCAGAGCGCACAGGCCCGCGTAGGGCGGCCAGCGACCCCAGTGAGTGTCGCTGGCGTCGCGCGGCGAACAACGCGCCGCGCCGTAGTCGGTGGCGCCGCCGTGGGCGCTGCTGTCGCGGCACCGACGTGCGCCCGCGTGCTGGTCAATGGCGCCTGGGTCTGCCGCTAGAAGAGTCATCTTTCATGGGAAGGTGATCGCAGCGACCGCGCTCGTGGTCGTGTGCGTCTTCTTCTTCGCGCTGCGGTTGGCGTGAGGCCTGTGCCTCACGCCTGCCCCATCACCGTTCGCGTCAGCGCGCTCCGGGCAAACTTCTTCAGCGGCATCGGCTTGCCGAACAGGAAACCCTGCACGAGGTCGAAGCCGAGCTCGTTGGCGGCGACGAGGTCGGCGCGGCTCTCGACACCTTCGGCCACGGTGCGCGCGCCGTAGGCGTGGGCGAGCTCGACGATGTGACGACACACCGTGCGCTTCAGCCGATCGCTGCCGCTGCCGGTGACGAAGTGCCGGTCGGCCTTTAGCTTGATGAAGGGAATCTTGTCCAGATCCATCAGTGACGGCCAGTTGGCGCCGAGATTGTCGATCGACAGGCCGATATTGTGCAGGCGCACCTCGCGGGCGACCTCGACGAGGAATTCGAGATCGCGGATCGCCTCCTCGCTGTCGATCTCGATCGTCAGCCCGCCGAAGGCCGGATGCGTCGGCATGCGGCGGCAGAGATCGCGCACGGCCAGCGGCTCCTTCAGATATGACGTCGGCAGGTTGATCGAGAGATCGACCGGGCTCTGCTGCTCCAGGAGATAGTGCCAGTCCTGCAAGGCGCGCTCGATCACGAACTCCGAGAGCTCGCGCAAATGCGGATCGTGCTCTTCGGGGATGAAGTAGGCGGGCGGCACCACGCCCCAGGTCGGATGCCGCATCCGCACCAGCGCCTCGGCGCCGCTGCGGACCAAGGTGCGCGCGTCGATCTTGGGCTGGTACCAGAGCTCGAGCCAGCCGGCATGAAGCGCCTCGCCGACATACACGGCCGGGCTCGGCGCCGGCTCGTCCGGCAGCAGCATCGCGACGCGCTCGCGCAGCGTCTCCGCGGCAAAGGGCGTGGTCAGTGGCGGCAGCATCGCGAGGCCGTATTCCTCGCCGACCTGCTGCACGGCCCTGACGATGATGGACTCGCGGGCGCCGACGGCGAGAACCTTGCCGTCAAAGGCCTCGCGCACCAGCGTCTCCAGAAACGTGCCGGGCTCGATGCCATCGGCGGCGATGCCGAGCAGGATCAGGTCCGGCAACTCGCGGGTCAGCACGGTCTGCAGCTCGTCCGCGCTGGCGCATTCGCTGGTGACGAAACCAAGATCCTCCAGCACCTCGGCGAGGAATGCGCGCAGATGGCGCTTGCCGTCGGCGACGCATGCGCGCGGCGTTACCTTTCGCCGTCCGAAGGTTTTGGGCCTCCGTCCGGCGAGCTCAACAAGTTCATCGTTCATCGCAAACCACTCCCGTTCCGCGACAGGTGTTAGCGATGGGAGCAGTTTCAAATATGGAGAGCTTCAGTCGATTGTTGAATTATCTGGGTAACGTTAAAGCCCGCATCACGTCTAAAATTGTCTGGATCTTCTTCCAGAAGTTTTTACGTCTGCGCGCGCGCGTGCGGCAATCCCGCGCAATTTTTGCAAGACGCGGCTTGGCTGCGGATGCGCGCGCTGTCCTGTAATCGGACGAGGTCGCGCGCACTTCGCCCAATTGAATAATGGACGCCTCAATTGCCTGTGGCCGTGGCGTGCTGGGGCATGCAGCACCAGCTCACGACCGCGACTCAGGACGGGAAACGCCTTGTAGAATCCGTGCTTGTCGAGCTGCGCATTCAGCTCGTTCAACGCGCTACGAACCGCTCGCGTTTCGCGCGGCGCCGGCGCGCGCGTGCAATGCCGCCATCGTCGATGTCCGCCGGTTCGATCTCATCGCAACCTCCTTCCCCGTCGCTCTTGCGGTGCATCGCAGGATCGGCGCGACAGCAGCGATGGGAGAGTTCATTTTCACGCGATGCGCGCATGTTCCATGGTTTACGCGTGACAGTTCTGCGACAACGCGGCCGGCTGCTGCGGCGCAAATGTGAAGCACATCACATGTGTCTTGCTGCAGCTGCGCTATTGCTGTGCGCAGCCGGTGGTGGGCTGTCGAGGATTACAGCAATGACGACGCGGCGATTGATGTATTGGTGGTTCAGATTCGTTCTGTCAGGGCGATTTACCGATCGCTTCCTGTGCCTGCCGCGGGCGGAGTAGCCGCGCCGCAATATCAGGTCTGTCCGATCAATTTGCGAAACGCCGCCGCGCCGTCCTGTACGGCGTCGCGTCCCTTCCAGGCCAGATAAGACAGCTTGCCGCCGAGCGTGTCGTGGCTGCGCAGCCGGCGCGAGCCGAGAATGTGGCCGACATTGGAGGGGAAGCGGCTCACCTCGGCGGACACCAGCGCCGCGATCGCATCCATCAATTGCTGGAGCCGGAGACCCCATTCGCAACCCTCGATGCCGTCGATGCGGACCTTGAGCGCATATTCGGTGTCGTAGATGTCGGCGAGCAGGTCGCGCGCGACCAGCACGCGGTTGTGCTTGAGCGCGACCCGCAAGGCGAGGCGCTTGTCGTCGAGCCGGTCGAGCACCATGGGAACGACGCAGGCATAGGGCGTGGCGGCGACGTCGGCCACGCTCTTGCTCGCGGCGGTCCTGGTGGCAAGGCGCACCAATTGCCAGGACGTCTTCAGGCGCCTCGCCACGAGCGCCAGCGCAAAGGGCAGCGCGTCGGGGTGGGACTTCCTGAAGGCATCGAGTTGCGCGGTGATCTGGGCAACCTGGCCATCGTCGAATTTCGCGATCTTCTCAGGCAGCTTTTCGTTGAACTTCGGCAGCGCGTCGCCGGCGCGCAGCACTTGCTGCATTTTCCTCACGTCGTCGAAGGCGGTGAGCGAGGCCGTGTATTGCGTGAGCTTGGCACGTGCGGACTCGGTGCTCTCCGCCGATGCGAGGGTGTTCTCGAGGACCTTGAGCACCTTGGTCTGGAAGACCGACGCGGTTTTCAGCACTTCCTTCGGGTTGTTGGCGGTGACCTGGTCGTTGATCGCCTTGATGTAGTCGCGCGCCATGGTCGGCAGCAGGTCGCGGCAGATCCACTCCCAGATCGGCGTGAGCGTGTTGCGTGAAATCCGCCCCGCATTGGCATGCTCGGGCGCGCCGTCGATCAGGAGCAGTTCGAGCGGCGCGAAGAAATTGCGTGAGGGACTGGTGGCGCGTGCCTGGCTCGATCCGTCCTTGCGGAACTCGGCGCGCAACTTCGCCTGGATGTCGGACGAGCCCGGCATGTCGATGCCGCACAGTTCGAGCCGCTCGAGTTCGCTGAGCAGACAGCTGCGCGACAGCGGCGTCAGCCTCTGCAAGAACTCGGACAGCTGATCGATCTCGCTCATGGCACGCAATCTTCCGCAGCGTTTCCCGCAGGCCTGCCGGCCTCATGCGTGGAGGCATTTGCGCGCTCTCAATCGTGACCAAGAGAAGCAAGTCATTGTTAATTTATCCGTAAAAACCGGGAGGCGCGGGCGCGCGCTGGGGAGCGTTGGTTAAGGAGGCATTTCGTTGCCCGCTCAAGTTTTGGGCGAAATCCTCAACCTGCGCGTGGTTAGGCGCGTTGTTACTCAAGCATAAATTGTGCCTGCGCCGGTATTTCAGCACAAAACTGCCAAAATCACCGTAGTCTTACGGAGCAAAAAGTTAACCACAGACGGGCCTCGGTTCCGCTAAACGAGTCACATGGGGTCACAGAACGATACGGCCACCGATTCGCGGCCGTCGGAATGGTTCGAAAGCAGCACTGCTCCGACCGAAGAGCTCGATTTCGCCCGCCTGAACGCCGCCCGCGCCAAGGCGGCCGACGAGATGGCCAGCGCCATCGCCCGCGAGCTCAACGGCCCCCTGACCGCGCTCCTGCTCTACATGGGCGAGATCAAGCACCACAGCGACCAGTTCGCGCCGGTTACCGCCGATCGGGCCTATTTGCAGCGCGTGGTGGAGAATGCGCTGGCGCAAACCGAACGGGTTTGCGGCGTGGTCAAGCAGCTTGCCGGTCCTCACAGGGATGCCTTGCCGATCCCGTCCAGGACCGAGGGCGCCGGATTGAACGCCGCCCGCGCACAGCAAGCGCAGCGTGGGCCGAGCACCGAGTTGCTGGGCCTGTCGGGCCAGAAGCGGCTGACCAAGCGCGAACGCGAGGTGCTGAGGCTGATCAGCGAGGGTTACTCGAACAAGCAGGGCGCGCTGCGGATGCAGATCAGCCCGCGCACATTCGAGAGCCATCGCGCCGAGGCGATGCGCAAGCTCGGCGCGCGCAACACCGCGGACCTCGTCCGTGCGGCGCTGCTGCATTCGATCGATTGATTGAGGTTCTGTCCTGCGCCGCCGGGCGGGCGATCAAGCCTGAGAATGGCCTGGCGACCCGATGGACTCAGAGATAATCCTCGGCGAAAGGGCGCACCCGCGACGGCGGTCGCAGCGACTTGGGCTCTTCCTTCGGCGCGCTCGGAATGATCGTGATGGTCCAGCGCGGCGGCATGCTCGATTCCTGCTCCAGCACCGAGCGAACGAAACCAGTCACCGTCGCCTCGCCAGCCTTCACCGTCGCCGTCCTGCCGTTGAACTGTGCGATGCGGAAGCGACGGACCTCTTTCTGATCCGCAGTCTCATAGGTGAACATGGAAACCCTCCTGGTTTCCGGCGACTATCGCCACCTATGATTAGCCATCTGTGAAAATCCCAAACCGTAGAAGTACGGCGGGCTTGGCGCGGTTTTCGTCAGAGCGTTTTCGAGCGAAGTGGATACGGTGCGCGCAAGCCCCGCTCCGATTCCATCGAAATGAAAATGGCTCTAGCCCAGCGGCTCCTGCGCGCGCGCCGCGGCGTAGGCGTCATCCATCAGGTCCAGGAGACCGTGGAATTCGGCCTCGCCAAGGGTCTCCGCGGTCTGCTCCAGCCGCAGCGCCAGCGCCGCAAGCCTGACATAACCGAACGTTCCGGCCGCGCTCTTCAGCGAATGCGCTTCGCGGATGATCCTGGCGAGGTGCCGCGCGAGCGAGAGCGTGCGGAACAGTTGCAGGCGCGCGCAGGTCTCGCTCCAGAACACGTCACGGACTTCACAGGCCCCGTCCTCGCCGATCTCCCGCACCAGCGCCTCGTACGCACCCGGCTCGCGCGCGGGGGCGGCATCGAGCGCTTTTGGCATCGGCGCGGCGGTCACTTCAAGCATGGCTTTGGCCTGTCCTGGTCAGGGTTCGTCTGCCGCGCGGCCTGTACGGCGCGAGGCACGCCCCGTGTCTACGGCATCCGAATTTCAGTTCCGGTAGCAGGACGATCCGTGTTTGCAGGCCGGCGTTAGCCGCCGGTTTACCAAGGCGCCTGTCAGCGCGGGCCGAGCAGCCGGTCGTACTGGGCCTTCACGGTGGCGTAGCATTCGCACGCCGTCTGGCGCAGGCCGTCCAGGTTGAGGATCTGGATGTGTCCGCGGCTGTAGTGGATGAAATTGGCGTGCTGCAACGTATTGGCGACCAGCGACACGCTGTTGCGGCGCGCCCCGATCATCTGCGCCATCGCCTCCTGGGTCAGCAGCAGCCGGTAGTCGCCGGAGAGGTCATGGGTGTGCAGCAGGCATCGCGACAGCCGCGACTCCACCGGATGGGCGGCGTTGCAGCCCGCGGTCTGCTGGACCTGTGCGTAGACGGCCAGCCCGTGACGGGTGAGCAGCGTCCGCAAGCTGCTGCTCCGGTCGGCCGCGTCGCGCAGCCGGTCGAGGTCCATCACGGAGGCGGCACCGGGGACCAGCACGACCGCCGTGTTCAGCGCGCAGGCATCGCCCATGGTCGAGAGCGTTCCGAGCAGGCTGTCGCGGCCGACCATGGCGACCTGCACATGCTCGCCCTTGGCGAGTTTCACCACCAGCGAGATGACGCCCCGGTGGGGAAAGTAGGCGCGCTTGAGCGTCTCGCCGGTCTCCACCAGGATCGCTTCGTGCGGCAGATCGACCATGCGCAAATGCGGGCGGATCAACTCGTAATCCTCCGCCGACAGTGCGGACAGGAAACCGTTGGATGGACGCGCCATCGTTTCCAAGACTGCCTCCGTCTCAATCAGCCCCCGAAACGCGAAGCGGACGGGCTGCTCGCTGCACGGATAAATTTCATCATGTTCCCGACGGGATATATTGGCAATTGGGACAAGATGTCCGGTAGCGATGGCGCCCCCTGCTGCACTGTGTGCACACCGGCATGCAGGCCGGTTGTGCCGGGCTATCGTCACCGCGGGGCTCCCAGCAGGCGGGCGTGGCAGCCCTTTACCGCCGCATAGCAGTCGCAGGACGTCGTTTCCAATGCGCGCTCGTCGACGATCTCGATCTGGCCGCGGGTGTAGTGGATGATGTCGGCGCGCTGGAGCGCATTTGCGACGAGGGAAATCGCGTTGCGCCGTACGCCCATCATCTGCGCCAGCGTCTCCTGTGTCAGCGGAAGGAACCTGCTGTCGGACAGGTCGCGGGCACGCAGGAGCCAGCGCGCCAGCCGCGCTCCGACCGGGTGCACCGTATTGCACAGCACCGATTGCTGCGCATGCGCGAGCAACACCTGCTCGTGGCGGATCATCAGGCTGCGAAACTGCGCGCTTGCGGCCGCCACCGCCCGGAAGGCCGAGATTTCGAGCACGGACGCAGTCCCGGGGAAGAGCACGGCGGCGTCCGTCGGTGCGATGCCGTCGGCAAGCGCCGCGCCGCTGCCGACGGCGCTGTCGCGGCCCAGCATCGCAACCTCGATCATCTGTCCCTCGGAGAGACCCACCGTAATCGAAACGGATCCGCCGTGCGGGAAGTAGACATGTCGCAGCGCGGCGCCTGCCTCGGCCAGGACAGATTCCCTGACCATTTCGACTGTCGCGAGATGGGGGCGCAGCAGATCGAAATCCGCCGCGCCGAGCATTCGCAGCAACTGGTTGGGCGGGTGGTCGCTCGCGGTCATGCAGGTCTATCCGGCGCGTTCATTAGTACGATCGGGCGCCGCGCCCTTTGCGTCATCTAGTTGCACGGCGATCAATACATATTGTAAAGGTTGTGGGCCCGTCCATATACCCGTTGGAGGGCAGACAGCCTGCGGCATTTGCGGCGGAAATTGAGAATTCGCTCGTGAGCTAAGGGGCCGTCTGCATCAAGCGGCAGGAAAAAGCGGCAAGGGGGCTGTCACGAGCCGGGAGCATCGCGTCCGCGCCGCCATCGGACACCGGCCGACACCTGCGGCTTCCCATCTCAAGCGCGCATGTCCGGCCATCTGGTCTGCGCGGCTTCGCAACACCGCGCTTGTCGCACCCCTTGCCCCCGATTTCCCGACAGGACCGGTGACGCTTGCGGCCATCAAATATTTCGACCCCAGCCAGAGAGCCAGCCAGAGAGAACGGCGTGGCCCACGGTTCGATTTTTGAATCGCCGAAACGGGAAGCTCAAACGGGGCCAGCAGATCTGCACCATATTCTCGTCGTCGACGACGACCCGATGGTGTGCATGGCCATCGAGATCTAGCTGCAGCAGAATAATTTCCGGGTGACGATTGCCGACGGAGGAGAAGCCAGCCTCCGCGCTCTCGAAAACGATCAGGTCGATCTGATGATGATCGATATCTCCATGCCGCATATGCGAGGGTTCGAGTCGATCCCGATCTTCCACGAGCGCGCGCCGGCTATTCCGCTGATTGCGATGTCCGGCTACGCCTTCGCAAATTTGAACGCGCCCGCACCCGACTTCCTCCGGATGGCGCTGGAACTCGGCGCCGCGCGTTGCCTTCGCAAACCGTTTACACCGGACGCGTTACTCGCTGCCATCAAGGATTGCCTCGCGGAGCATGGTGCTGTCTCCGCAATTGGGTTAGCGCAGTAGCAATCGCGGTGGCCGCGAATAAGCGTCCGTTTACCGCAAGCGACGCTGTTGCGGACGGAGCAGGCGAGCAGCACGCGGTCGTGTGAGTGATTCTGATTGCGCGTGATTTGATTCAATTCGCGCGGTCCGTGCATATCGTCCTTCGCCGGCAGGATTTTTCGCGCACGTCGCAGTGTTGTTATCGGAGCGTTTACCTATCGCGTCTGTCGCGTGAGATGCGGCGCCGCTTTTGCCGAAAGACGCAATCGCAGGTCTCGAAGCGCAAACTTGTCTTCAATATCCGTATTAGCACGGAGGCTGAAATTAACGGGACCGTGAAAGGGGTTGTCTAACGATCCAGCCGCGGACCTCCGCCGAACTCCAGGTGCGGCCACTCCAAGTGCGGCCCAGGCGTCGAAGTCCGGCTCAGTAAGGCGTAGCTCATGGATGATCTGTTGCGGGAGTTTTTGACGGAGACCAGCGAGAGCCTGGACACCGTCGACAATCAGCTGGTGAAGTTCGAGCAGGAGCCGAACAACGCCAAGATCCTGGATAACATCTTCCGCCTGGTCCACACCATCAAGGGCACTTGCGGCTTCCTCGGCCTGCCGCGGCTTGAAGCGCTGGCGCATGCCGGCGAGACGCTGATGGGCAAATTCCGCGACGGCATGCCGGTGACGGGGCAGGCCGTGACGGTGATCCTGTCCTCGATCGACCGCATCAAGGAGATCCTCGCCGGGCTGGAGGCGACCGAAGCCGAGCCCGAGGGCACTGACCGCGATCTCATCGACAAGCTGGAGGCGATGGTCGAGCAGGGCATGGCGGCAATGGCGGCTGGCAGCGCTGCTCCCGTTGCTGAAGCGCCGCCGCTGGTGCCGGAAGCCCCTGTTGCTGCTGCGCCTGCACCCGCCAAAGAGATGACGCAGGGCTCGCTGATCGACCAGACCCTGGAGCGGCCGTTGCGTCCGGGCGAAGTCTCGCTCGACGAGCTCGAGCGCGCCTTCCGCGAGACCGCGATCGAAGCGCCGGCCCCTGTCGTCAAGGCCGAGCCTGCGCCGGCTGCTGAAGCTCCGGCACCCGCCGCCAAGGAAGCTGCAAAGCCCGCCAAGGAGAAGGCCGCGCCGAAGAAGTCGATGGCTGACGAGGGTGCCGCCGAAGGCGACCGCATCGCCAACCAGTCGATCCGCGTCAACGTGGATACGCTGGAGCATCTGATGACCATGGTCTCCGAGCTGGTCCTGACCCGCAACCAGCTGCTGGAGATCTCCCGCCGCAACGAGGACACCGAGTTCAAGGTGCCGTTGCAGCGCCTGTCCAACGTCACCGCCGAGCTGCAGGAAGGCGTCATGAAGACGCGCATGCAGCCGATCGGCAATGCCTGGCAGAAGCTGCCCCGCATCGTCCGCGATCTGTCGAGCGAACTCGGCAAGCAGATCGAGCTGGAGATGCACGGCGCCGACACCGAGCTCGACCGCCAGGTGCTCGATTTGATCAAGGACCCGCTCACCCACATGGTGCGCAACTCCGCCGACCATGGCCTGGAGACCCCCGCCGAGCGGCTCGCGTCCGGCAAGGGCGAGCAGGGCACCATTCGCCTGTCCGCCTATCACGAGGGCGGCCACATCATCATCTGCATCGCCGACAACGGAAGAGGCCTCAACACCGAGAGGATCAAGGCCAAGGCGATCTCCTCCGGTCTCGTCACCGAGGCCGAGCTCGAGAAGATGAGCGAAGCCCAGATCCACAAGTTCATCTTCGCGCCCGGCTTCTCCACGGCAGCGGCCATCACCTCGGTCTCCGGCCGCGGCGTCGGCATGGACGTGGTGCGTACCAATATCGACCAGATCGGCGGCACCATCGACATCAAGAGCGTTGCCGGTGAAGGCTCCTCCGTCACCATCAAGATCCCGCTGACACTGGCCATCGTCTCGGCGCTGATCGTCGAGGCCGCCGGCGACCGCTTCGCGATCCCGCAGCTCTCGGTGGTCGAGCTGGTCCGAGCCCGCGCCAACTCAGAGCACCGCATCGAACGCATCAAGGACACCGCTGTCCTGCGCCTGCGCAACAAGCTGCTGCCGCTGATCCACCTCAAGAAGCTCTTGAAGATCGACGACGGCGCCGCCTCCGATCCCGAGAACGGCTTTATCGTGGTGACCCAGGTCGGCAGCCAGACCTTCGGCATCGTGGTCGACGGCGTGTTCCACACCGAAGAGATCGTCGTCAAGCCGATGTCGACAAAACTGCGTCACATCGACATGTTCTCCGGCAACACCATTCTGGGCGATGGCGCGGTCATCATGATCATCGACCCCAACGGCATTGCCAAGGCGCTCGGCGCCGCCGGCTCCTCGGCCCATGACATGGGCGACGAGAACGGCGCGCATCACATCGGAAGTGGCGAGCAGACCACCTCGCTCCTCGTCTTCCGCGCCGGCTCCAGCCAGCCCAAGGCGGTCCCGCTCGGGCTCGTCACCCGCCTGGAGGAGCTGCCGGCCGACAAGATCGAGTTCTCCAACGGCCGCTACATGGTGCAGTACCGCGAGCAGCTGATGCCGCTCGTCGCCATGGAGAGCGTCACCATTGCCAGCCAGGGCGCCCAGCCGATCCTGGTGTTCGCCGATGACGGCCGCTCCATGGGCCTCGTCGTCGACGAGATCATCGACATCGTCGAGGAACGGCTCAACATCGAGGTCGGCGGCTCCGCCTCCGGCATTCTCGGCTCGGCCGTGATCAAGGGCCAGGCCACCGAAGTGATCGACGTCGGCCACTTCCTGCCGATGGCGTTCGCCGACTGGTTCACCCGCAAGGAGATGAAGCCGTCGCAGCACTCGCAGTCGGTGCTGCTGGTCGACGACTCGGCCTTCTTCCGCAACATGCTGGCCCCGGTGCTGAAGGCGGCCGGCTACCGCGTCCGCACCGCGCCGACCGCGCAGGAGGGCCTGGCTGCGCTCCGCGCGCAGAGCTTCGACGTGGTCCTGACCGACATCGAGATGCCCGACATGAACGGGTTCGAGTTCGCCGAAGTGATCCGCTCCGACACCAATCTGGGCGCGATGCCGATCATCGGCCTGTCCGCGCTGGTGTCGCCGGCGGCGATCGAGCGCGGCCGTCAGGCCGGCTTCCACGATTATGTCGCCAAGTTCGACCGTCCCGGTCTGATCGCGGCGCTGAAGGAACAGACCGCGGGTGCCGCCGGCGCCTCCGAGCTGAGCCGGGCAGCGGCCTAAGAGCGGGATGGATCAGGAGATACGCAGATGAGCAACAAGACCCAGACCACCGAAGGCGCCATGGTCGAATACGTCACCGCGATGATCGGCGGCCAGCTGTTCGGCCTGCCGATCTCCCGGGTCCAGGACGTGTTCATGCCCGAGCGCGTCACCCGTGTTCCGCTGTCCTCGCGCGAGATCGCGGGGGTGCTGAACCTGCGCGGCCGCATCGTCACCGTGGTCGACATGCGCGCCCGGCTCGGCCTGCCCAAGCCCGAGGACGGCAAGACGGCGATGGCGGTCGGTGTCGACCTGCGCGGTGAATCCTACGGCCTCCTGATCGACCAGATCGGCGAGGTGCTGCGGCTTGCCGAGGACGGCAAGGAAGAGAACCCCGTCAACCTCGATCCCCGCATGGCCAAGCTCGCCGGCGGTGTCCACCGCCTCGACGGGCAGCTCATGGTCGTCCTCGACGTCGATCGCGTCCTCGAGCTTAAAACCGAAGTGCAAATGGCTGCCTGAGCTAACCAAAACATCGAAGCTGGAGAACCAAAATGAAGACATGTTTGGTGGTCGATGATTCCAGCGTCGTGCGAAAGATCGCGCGCCGAATCCTGGAAGGCCTGGAATTCGAAGTCACCGAGGCCGAGGACGGCTCGAAGGCGCTGGAGATCTGCAAGCGGCAGCTGCCCGACGCTGTACTGCTCGACTGGAACATGCCGGTCATGGACGGCTTCGAGTTCATGGGCCACATGCGCCGCCTGCCCGGCGGCGACCAGCCGAAAGTGGTGTTCTGCACCACCGAGAACAACGTGGCTCATATCGCCCAGGCGCTCAGCGGCGGCGCCAACGAGTACATTATGAAGCCCTTCGACAAAGACATCATCGCCGACAAGTTCGCTGAAGTCGGCTTGATCCCGGTCGGACAAGCCATGGTCTGAGTATCTGGCCCAAGCGTTTCAGCCAGAGTGTCCCCAGTACAGCTTCCGAGAGGCTATCCGTGACCCCGACCGAGTATGAGTATCTGCGTAAGTTCCTGAGGGATCATTCCGGGCTCGACCTGTCCGCAGACAAGCAATATCTGATCGAAAGCCGGTTGTTGCCGCTCGCCCGCAAGGCCGGGCTCTCCGGGATCGGCGAGCTCGTGCAGAAGCTGCAGGGCAGCTCGAGCGCGCTCGTCACCAGCGTGGTCGAAGCCATGACCACCAACGAGACCTTCTTCTTCCGCGACAAGGTCCCGTTCGATCATTTCCGCGACACCATCATGCCTGAGATCATCAAGGCGCGCGCCGGCCGCCGGAGCGTGCGCATCTGGTGCGCCGCCGGCTCGACCGGGCAGGAGCCCTATTCGCTGGCGATGTGCCTGAAGGAGATGGGCGCGGCCCTGACCGGCTGGCGCGTCGAGATCATCGCGACCGACCTGTCGCAGGAGGTGCTCGAGAAGGCCAAGGCCGGCATCTACAGCCAGTTCGAGGTGCAGCGCGGCCTGCCGATCCAGATGCTGATGAAATATTTCAAGCAGACCGGCGAGACGTGGCAGATCAATCCCGAGCTGCGCGCGATGATCCAGCACAGGCAGCTCAACCTGCTGCATGATTTTGCCCAGCTCGGCACCTTCGACGTCATCTTCTGCCGCAACGTGCTGATCTATTTCGACCAGGACACCAAGATCAACATCTTCAACCGCCTGGCCCGCCAGATCGAGGGAGACGGCTTCCTGGTGCTGGGTGCAGCCGAAACCGTGGTCGGACTGACCGACACGTTCAGGCCGATCCCGGATCGTCGCGGCCTCTACAAGCCGAACGACCCGCGTGCAGCGGCAGCCAAACCGGCGATCGCCGGCGCCGCGCCGCCGCGCATGGCGGTGTTGGCAGGACGATAGGCATGGCAGAGGATGGCAAGGGCGCGGAGCGCGTCACGTTCAGTCGAGGCTATGATGTCTGCATCATGGCGATCGACGGCACGTGGCGGCGCGACTGCAAGCTCAATGCGATTTCCGACACCGACGCCATCCTCACGGTGGATGGCTCGATCCAGGGATTGAACCTGAAGGAATTCTTCCTGCTGCTGTCGTCGACCGGGCTCGCCTATCGCCGTTGCGAGCTGGTGCGCGTCAACGGCGCCGAAATGGACATCCAGTTCCTGCGCGGCAAGAACCGGAAGAAGCGCGGCGCCTCCAGCGGCCGGGACGAGGCTGCGTGATTTTCACGCGCGCCTCGTCGTCGTTCTCTGCGACGTTGGTTCACATTTGCTAAAACATCCAGACGAATTCGCCGCGCCGGCTTTACGGGGTTGAAGCGCGATCCGTGTATCGATCGCTCGTCTCAATTCTCAGGATACGGTAATGCCCAGAAGCTCCCTCTCCCCCATCCCGTCAAACCTGCCCGACGTCGCCGAGCGGCGTGCGCTTCAGCTTCTGGTGGTCGACGACGACGCCACGCAGCGCAGCCTGATCACGGTCGCCGCCAGGCAGGCCGGCCATGAAGTGACGGTGGCGCCGTCGGTCGCCGAGGCGATCGAGAAGCTCCGCGCCGCCCGCTTCGACTGCGTGACGCTCGATCTCGTGCTGGAGGATGGCGACGGCATCGACGTGCTGCGCGAGATGGCGGCGGCGAAATTCGCAGGCCACGTGATCGTCATCAGCGGTATGGACGGCAAGCGCCGCAGCGCCGCCCGCAGCTTCGCCCGTTCCGTCGGGATCCAGCTCCAGGGCCTGCCGAAGCCGCTCGATCTCGCCGCGCTGCGCATCAGCCTCGCCAATCTCGGCAAGACCGCAATGGGGCTGCCGGCGATGCATACCTGGGGTGGCGTCGCCACCGACGCGATTGTGGAACGGCACCGCGCCTGAGGCGCGGAGCTGCCATGCGATCGGACGCGGGCACTCCGCCGCGCCGGTCGCAATTCAAGCCGGGTTGCCGGATTCAGACAGGCATTGCAGGGCGTGGCCGAGGCCTGACCGGCAGGCGTTGAGAGCGGCATTCGCGGTGGCATAACGCGGCGTGACGTCGTCGAGTACGAAGACGTCGGCGGAACCTTCCGGATCGTTGCCGTGTTCTCGATCCATGGCTGCGGCGATCCGGCGCATACTGGTCTCGATCTGCGCGATCAGCAAGCGAAGGTCGGCGGCGATCAATCGTTGGCTGTCGGCCTCGGATGTCGCGACCAGCGGCGGCGTATCGGCCAAATTTAGCATGGATATTCTCCGTCTCCTGCAATTAGGCGCAATGCCGCTACTTGTGCGTTAAGTCTATGTCCCGTACAAATACGGGTGGGCCGAATCCGCGCCGAACGCCATAACGGTTGGCGCGGACGCGAGTCCGTAATGCCAACTGGATGTGGCACATGGCCGAGCAAACCTCTCGTGGTGAAATCTTCGTGGTCGACGACGACCCTGCGGTTCGCGACACCTTGTCGATGGTGTTGAAGGCGGCGGGTTATGAGGTGATCTGTTTTGCGGACGGCGCAGCGCTGCTCTCCGTCGCGCGGAACCGTACGCCGGCTGCGATCCTGCTCGACGTGCACATTCCCGGAAAGTCGGGCCTCGACATTCTGAAGGAACTGCACGGCGAAGATTATCCGGCGCCGATCTTCATGATCTCCGGGCAGGGCGACATCTCGATGGCGGTGGGCGCCATCAAGAGCGGCGCGCTCGATTTCATCGAAAAGCCGTTCCGCGGCAGCGAGATCGTCGGCCGGCTGGACGAGGCGATCGGAGCCTATGCACGCAGGCAGGCAGAGAGCGTATCGCCGAAATTCTCTTCGCTGCACTTCCCCGGACGCGAGCCGTTGACGCGGCGTGAACGCGAGGTGCTCGAGCAGTTCGCTTCCGGTGCGTCCAACAAGGAAGCCGGCCGTACGCTCGGCATCAGCCCACGCACCATCGAGGACCATCGCGCCAACATCATGAAGAAGCTCGGGGCGCGCAACGCCGCCGATCTGATCCGCATCGTGATGACCGCGGCCCAACGCGCGTCGTAAGGCGACTGGCCATCTCTCTCGTGCCCCGGACGCTGCGCGTCATGCAATGATGCGCTGCTGAGCCGGGGCCTATCTCTCCAATCTCACGGCTGAGGTTCCTGGGCCCCGGCTCTGCACAGCAGCGCATAGCGCGTCGAAGACGCGCGTGAGCGCGGTTACGGCGCTGCAGTGCGTCCGGGACACGAGACTGTCATCCCTGCAGCGCCTTGCGGATGATCCGCGCCAGATCGGATTTGCGATACGGCTTCGCCAGCAGCAGCACACCTGAATCCAGCCGGCCGTGATGGATGATCGCGTTCTCGGTATAGCCTGAGGTGTAGACCACCCTGAGGTCGGGACGCGTCTTCGACACCTCGTCGGCAAGCTGCCGTCCGTTCAACTTGCCGGGCATGATGACGTCGGTGAACAGCAGGTCGAACGGCTTGCCGGTGGCGACGATCGCGAGCGCCTCCGCGGCGTTCGCAGCCTGCAAGGTGACGTAGCCGAGTGAATGCAGCTGCGCCAGCACGTAGTCGCGCACAAGCCGGTCGTCCTCGACCACGAGGATCGTCTCGTGTCCGCCCTCGATCGTCGACGGCATCACGCCTTCGCCCACGGCTGCGGGCGTCTTGCCGGGCGGCAGATACATCTTGATCGTGGTGCCGTGGCCTTCCTCGCTGTAGATCTTGATGTGGCCCGTGGACTGCTTGATGAAGCCGTAGACCATCGAAAGCCCGAGCCCGGTGCCCTTGCCCGGTCCTTTCGAGGTGAAGAACGGATCGAACACCCGGGCCAGCATGTTCGCAGGAATGCCGGTGCCGGTGTCGCTCACGGCGATCAGCACATAGTGTCCGGGCCTGACGTCGTTGACGCTGGCATAGACCTCGTCGAGATAGGCGGCGCCCGTCTCCACGATCAGCTTGCCGCCGCCGGGCATGGCGTCGCGGGCATTGAGCGCGAGATTCAGGATCGCGGTTGTGAGCTGGTTGGGGTCGACGATCGCGACGCAGCTCTCGTCCTCGAACACCGATTCGATCTGGATCTGCTCGCCCAGCGTCGGGCGCAACAGCCTTGCGGTGTCGATGATCAGCGCGTTGATGTCGACCTCGCGCGGCTGGAGCGGCTGCTTGCGCGCGAAGGCGAGCAGGTGCTGGGTCAGCTCGGCGCCGCGCCCGGCGGCCTCGTCGATCATCTTCGTGATCGCCGCAAGCTCCGGCTCCTTCGCCACCGCGTCGGCCAGGATCTCGATCGTCCCGGTGATGACGGTGAGGATGTTGTTGAAGTCGTGCGCCACGCCGCCGGTGAGCTGGCCGACCGCCTCCATCTTCTCGGCGTGGCGGATGCGCTCCTCGGACGCGATCTTGTCGGTGAGGTCGCGGTAGAACACGTTGAACAGAATGCCTTCGCGGCGTCTCAGCGCCGTGACGCTCAGCTCGGCCCTGAATTCCTTGCCGTCGCGACGACGAACCATGAGCTCGCGGCGGCGATTGAGCGTCTGGCCGTCCCGGGACTCGAGGAAGCGCGCGAGGCCGGCCTTGACCCGCTCCCGCTCGCTCTCGGCGACGATGAGGTCGACCCCATTCCTGCCCAGCGCCTCGTCGCGACGCCATCCGAACAGCTCTTCGGCCCGCGAGCTCCAGTTCAGGATGATGCTGCGGTCATCGGTCTGGACGAAGGCGTCGAGCGCGGTCTCGACGATATTGCGCGCGAGCAGCTCGCTTTCGCGCAACGACTCTTCCGCGCGCCGCGCCTCGGTCATGTCGCGTCCAACGAAGAAGAAACGCTTGGCCTGATCGGACCAGTTGCCGAGCCAGGACAGCCAGACCTCGCGTCCGTCCTTGTGGATGCAGCGGGTGTCGGCGAGCTTCGGGTGCCCGCCGCGCCGGAGCGCGCGCATCTCCTCGCGGGATTGCTCGAGATGCGCGGGATGGATGAAATCGACGCCGCTGCGGCCGATCATCTCGTCCGGCGGGTAGCCGAGCACGGCCTGGCTGCTCGGGCTGACCTGCACGATATGGCCCCGCGAATCCATGATCATGATCAGATCTTCCGAGGCGTCGAACAGCTGCCGCCGTTCCTCGATCTGCTGTTGCAGCGCGCGCTCGGTCCGTCGCGCATCGGTCAGGCTGCGCGCCGTGCCGGACGCGCCGATGATCTCGCCCGAATCGCCCCTGATCGGTGACAGGCTCACCGAGATTTCGACCGGACTGCCGTCCTTGCGCAGGCGCACCGTTTCGAAATGCTCGATCCGCTCGCCCGTCGCAATCCGCCGCAGATAGTCCTTGCCCTCTTCGCGGCGATCGGGTGGCAGGAGGATCAAGGTCGGCTGTCCGACCGCTTCCTCGGCCGTATAGCCGTAGAGGCGCTCGGCCGCCGCATTCCATCCGATGATGATGCCGTCGAGCGTCTGCATGACGATCGAATCGTCGGAGGATTCGACCGCCGCACTGAACAGGCGTTCGCGCACGGCAAGCTGGTCGCGCGCGGCCTCGGTGCGCCGCCGCTCCTCGACCTCATGCTCCAGCGCTGCCGTCTTCGCCCGCATCTCATCGATCAAGCGGGCAAATGCCCGCGCCAGCACGCCGGTCTCGCCGGGGGCGTCGGTTGGAATTCTGATGGAATTGTCCCGACCGAGCCACTCGACCGCCGCAGTGAGCTGCCCGATCGGCCGGGTCAACGACCGCGCCAGCAGCACGGCCAGCATGGCGGCGACCAGCACCGCGATGAGGCCGATCGTGATAGTCGTTCTTTCGATGGTGACGGCCGGCGCCATGAAGACGGCGTTGGGCACGACGCGGATGATACCGACCCACTGGTCCTCGGCCAGGATTGCGGGTGCGATCGCGGTGCCGCTCGGCTTGCCGTCACTGCCCGGCACGACCTGGGTCGCACCCAGCGTCGATCCGGTGATGGCTGCGAAATAGGGGAAGTCGTCCTGCCAGCGTGTTGGCGTCCCTAGTTGCGAACCGAACTCGCGGGTGCGGTCCGGATCCACGAGATAATCGCCGTTACGGCCGACCACATAGACCGATTCACCGTTCCGGATCGATATCCTGATACGGTCGAACACCTGGCGCATGTCGACATTGACGACGACGATGCCGAACAGCCGGTGATCGGGCCCAAACAGGGGCGCCGCGACGCGCAAGGTCGGAACATAGGGCATCTGAAGCACGCCGTCGTCGATGTCCAGTTCGACCGGTGAGACGATGACCCGGTCTTCTGCCTGCTTGATCGCCTCCTGGAAGAAGGAGCGCTCGTCCTTGTTCTGCAAGGCATCGTCGGGAACGGCTCGCACCGCTCCGTTCGGGCCGGAGCGGTCGACGCGCAGATATTCGACGCCATCGGCGCCGATGATGCGGAATTTTGCGTAGGCCGGGTTGGCGCCGACGTCGGCCACGAGGCGCGTCAGCAACCGGTCGCGCCAGGTCTTCTCCGAGAGGTGGTCGACCGGATCGACCCCGTCGTTGAAATGGGCATCGATCATGCCGCGCGCGGCGGCACGGGAGCGGAACGTCGCAACGTCGGCGCGGGCGCCGTTCAGATGCGCTTCGAGCTGCGAGGCCAGGAGCCGCGAGTGGCCCTCGATACGGTCGAGCACGCGCGGCAGGAAGGCTTGCTCCAGGCTGTAATGGCTCAGCCATCCGACAGCGGCGACCGCAGCTGCGACCAGCAGGATCATTGCGATGGCCAGCCGGGTCGCGAGGGTCATATCGGCCTTCGCGCCGCGTCGCGAGCGGTCCCGAATGTCCTGCTACGCTGCAACATGGATCACCCCGTCATCGGCTGCCGGAGCCGACATTAGCTCGCGGCGCTGATGTGAGGCAGCCGTCGACAGCGGCGAGCAGGGCGTCCGGCCGGAACGGCTTCTGCAGACTTGCGACCGCGCCGAGCTTGGTCGCCATCTTCAGAAAGTCCGGCTCGGCATAGGCGTCCGGGGTGACGACGCGGCCGGAAATGACGATGATCGGAAGGGCCGGCTGCAGCACGCGGATGTGGCGCATCGTCTCCAGTCCGTCCATGCCGGGCATGAATATGTCGAGGAACAAGAGGTCGAACCGGCTCGCCTCGAACCGGGCAAGTCCCTCGTAGCCATCGCCGGCGACCGTGACGTGATGACCCGCTCTCTCCAGGATCAGCCGGATCGTGATCTGCACGGCCGGATCGTCATCCACAATCAGGATGTTGGCCACGTCTGAAACCCTCCGGGCCGGATGGGACGTCCAGCGGCCCCAAATCAAAGCATCAAATGCGAAATTGTTGCGCGGTTTCCGTCCGGCCTGCAAGCACTTCGCGGCCGACACCTTGTCCGCCTCGCGCGATTCCGGCGAGGTCGGTCATATGCATGCTTACGTGCACATGGAGCCCCTGACGCGCGCCCGGGTCGTGTCGCGCCTAATCGGTCAGGTATTCGGGATGGTGGCTCCGGATCTTGTCGAGCTCGCTGAGCGTGCCCGACAGGTGCTTGCGCAGATGCTGTTGCGCGGCGTCGGCGTCTCCGGCCTCGATCGCGCGCGTGATCAGCTTGTGGTGGCGGACGATGTTCTGGGCCTTGCCGGGCGAGGGCAAATGCAGTCGGCGCAGCCGGTCGATATGTCCGCTGCGGCTGCGCACCAGCGTCCACAGGTCTTGCTTTCCGGCGGCGGCGTAGAGCTGGGCGTGGAAGTCGTTGTCGGCGGCCATGAAGGCCTCGAAGTCGCCGGCCTTGGCAAATTGCTGTTGTAGCGCGATGGCATGATCCAGGCGGACCACGAGCGCCGCGTCCCTGCCGGCGGCTAGCAGGCGGACGATCTCCAGTTCCAGTGCCTGACGCAGGAAATGCGCCTGCTCGGCGCGGCTGATGTCGATCCGGCTGACGACAGTCGCGTGCTGCGGAAACACGTCGACCAGGCCTTCCTCCTCCAGCCGCATCAGCGCATCGCGCACCGGCGTCGAGCTGACGCCGAACTGGCCGGCAAGCTCGGCGCGTGACAGGGGGGCGCCCGGCGGCAGCTCCAGGGCGATGATCGCATTGCGCAGCCGCTCGAACACCTGCGGCGCGGCCTGGCGGGCGCGGTCGAGCCGGGCGGCAGGTCTCGAAGCGGTTTTCGCCGCGCGCGGCGCGGTGTGGGTTGCTTCCATGTCGGGTCCCGCGGGCTTGCCTTTGATGCACTAATATATTAGTGCATCAGCAGGGTCAACGCAGCGCGACGCGCACCCGGAGGAAACACACAACAATGATCAAGCATCTTCGTAGCAAGCTTGCGGCTGCCGCCCTGATCGCCGCAACCGTCCTGCCGCTATCCGCGGCGCATGCGCAGCAGAAGTCCGAGATCTCGCTGTCGCGCCAGCCCGGCATTTTCTACATGCCGAGCCACATCATGGAAAAGCAGAAGCTGATCGAGAAGCACGCAGCTTCGCTCGGCGTACCCGGCGTCACCACCAAATGGGTGACCTTTTCCGGCGGCGGCGCGCAGACCGACGCGCTGCTCGCCGGCGGCGTCGACATCCTCAACACCGGCACCGGCAATCTTCTGCTGCTGTGGGACCGCACCCGCGGCGGCGTGAAGGGCATCGTCGCGACCTCGGCGCAGCCGATGACGCTGATCAGCCGCGACGCCAACATCAAGTCGATCAAGGATTTTGGTCCGAGCGACAAGATCGCGGTGCCGACGGTGAAGGTTTCCACGCAGGCGATCGTGCTTCAGATCGCAGCCGCCGAGGCCTTCGGCGCCGACCAATGGTCGAAGCTCGACGCCAACACCGTGCAGCTTGGCCATCCCGACGCCTATGCGGCGCTGTCCAATCCCAAGCACGAGGTGCACACCCACTTCTCGATCCCGCCTTTCACTTTCCTCGAGCTGAAGAACGTGCCGGGCGCGCATGTCGTGCTGAACTCGCCGGACGTGATGGGCGGTCCACTGAGCCAGGCCCAGTTCTTCACCACGACCAAATTCGCCGATGCCAATCCGAAGATCATCCAGGCGGTGCGCGATGCCACCAAGGAAGCGCAGGATCTGATCCGCAGCGACACCAAGCAGGCGGTCGAGATCTATAAGGAGATCACGGGCGACAAGACCTCCGTGGAAGAGCTGCTCGATCTCCTGAAGGAGCCCGGCATGATGGAATGGAATCTCGAGCCGCAGGGCACGATGAAATTCGCAGCCCATCTGTTCAAGACCGGCACGCTGAAGAACCAGCCCAAGGCCTGGACCGATTACTATCTCCCCGTCGCGCACGACCTGAAGGGCAACTGATGGCGCTGCTCGACGTCAACGGGGTGACGCTGCGCTACAAGACCTCCAGCGCCGTCGTCACTGCCACCGAAAGGGTCAGCTTCACCGTCGACAAGTCCGACCGCTTCGTGCTGCTCGGGCCGTCCGGCTGCGGCAAGTCGACCCTGCTCAAGGCCGTCGGCGGCTACATGACGCCGAGCGAGGGCCGCATGACCATCAACGATCGCGAGATCCACGGTCCGGGCGCCGACCGTATGATGATCTTCCAGGAGTTCGACCAGCTCCTGCCGTGGAAGAGCGTGCTCGCCAACGTGATGTTCCCGTTGCTGACCGCGCGAAAGCTGTCGCGCAAGGACGCCGAGGCGCGGGCGCGGTCCTATATCGAGAAGGTCGGCCTCACCCGCGTCGTCGATGCCTATCCGCACACGCTGTCCGGTGGCATGAAGCAGCGCGTCGCGATCGCGCGCGGCATGGCGATGGAGCCTGATATCCTGCTGATGGACGAGCCGTTCGCCGCGCTCGACGCGCTGACGCGCCGGACTTGCCAGGACGAGCTGCTTCAGCTCTGGAGCGAGACCAAATTCACGGTGCTGTTCGTGACGCATTCCATCGCGGAAGCGATCCGCATCGGCAACCGCATCCTGCTGCTGTCGCCGCATCCCGGCCGGGTCAAGGCCGAGGTCGTCGATGTCGACAAGGTCTCGAATGGAGACGGCAGCGCCGGCCGGCTGGAGAAGGAGATCCACGATCTCCTGTTCGCCGCCGAAGCCACGGCGCATTGAGGGGGCCAGTCATGGGCGAAGCGAGAATATTGCTGCGTGACGCGTCGGTTGCCGCGACCGGCGGTGCGGGCGAGGTCGAGCGCAAGCTGAGCGTGCCGGAGCTGTTGTGGAACGACGGCTTTGTCCGCAAGACCGTCATCATCCTGTTCCTCGCAGCCGTCTGGGAGGCCTACGGGGTTTTTCTCGACAATCCCCTGCTGTTTCCGACGCTGCACGACACCATCGTGACGCTGTACGACCGGGTCAAGGACGGCACCATTCCGATGCGCGCCTGGACCTCGCTGAAGGTGCTGTTCATGGGCTATTCGGCCGGCATCGTGCTGGCCGCGATCTTCACCGTGCTCGCCATCTCGACGCGGATCGGCACCGATTTTCTGGAAACGGTCACGGCGATGTTCAACCCGTTGCCGGCGATCGCGCTGTTGCCGCTCGCGTTGATCTGGTTCGGGCTCGGCAATGGCAGCCTTGTTTTCGTGCTGATCCATTCGGTGCTGTGGCCGGTCGCGCTCAACACCCATTCCGGCTTCAAGAGCGTGTCCAATACGCTGCGCATGGTCGGGCGCAATTACGGCCTGCGCGGGCTGCCCTACGTGGCCAAGATCCTGATTCCCGCCGCCTTCGGCTCGATCCTCACCGGCCTCAAGATCGGCTGGGCCTTTGCATGGCGCACCCTGATCGCGGCCGAGCTGGTGTTCGGCGTGTCCTCGGGGCAGGGCGGGCTCGGCTGGTTCATCTTCGAAAACCGTAACCTCCTCGACATACCTGCGGTCTTCGCAGGCCTCTTGACGGTGATTATCATCGGGCTCTTTGTCGAGAACCTGATCTTCCGCGCCATCGAGCGGAATACCGTGCAGAAATGGGGCACCCAATCATGACCAAGAAGAAAATCACGCCCGACCAGCTCCGCAGCGCGCGCTGGTTCGCGCCCGACGACCTCCGCTCGTTCGGCCACCGCTCCCGCACCATGCAGATGGGCTACGCCCCGGAGGAGTGGAAGGACCGCCCCATCATTGCGATCCTCAACACCTGGTCGGACGCGCAGCCCTGCCACATGCACTTCAAGTCGCGCGTGGACGACGTCAAGCGTGGCATCCTGATGGCGGGCGGCCTGCCGATCGAGCTGCCGGCGCTGTCGCTGTCGGAATCGCTGCTGAAGCCGACCACTATGCTCTACCGCAACCTGCTCGCCATGGATGCCGAGGAGCTGCTGCGCAGCCATCCCGTCGACGGTGTGGTGCTGATGGGCGGCTGCGACAAGACCACGCCGGCGCTGCTGCTGGGCGCGACCTCGATGAACATCCCGGCGATCTATCTGCCGGCGGGTCCGATGCTGCGTGGTAATTGGAAGGGCAAGACGCTCGGCTCCGGCTCCGACGGCTGGAAATACTGGGACGAGCGGCGCGCCGGAAAAATCTCCGACAAGGACTGGCTCGACATCGAAGCCGGCATTGCGCGGAGCTACGGCACCTGCATGACCATGGGCACGGCCTCGACCATGACCGCGATTGCGGAAGCCATCGGCATGACGCTGCCCGGCGCCTCCTCGATTCCGGCCGCCGACGCCAACCATATCCGCATGGCCTCGGAATGCGGCCGCCGCATCGTCGAGATGGTGTGGGAGGATTTGACGCCGAAGACGATCCAGACCCGCAAGGCGTTCGAGAACGCAATTGCTGTGGCCATGGCGATGGGCTGCTCCACCAACGCGATCATCCATCTAATCGCGCAGGCCCGCCGCGCCGGCCTCGACATCGGCCTCGACGATTTCGAGACGGCGAGCCGCAAGGTGCCCGTCATCGCCAACGTCCGTCCGAGCGGCGATGCCTATCTGATGGAAGACTTCTTCTATGCCGGCGGCCTGCCGGCGCTGATGGGCCAGATCAAGCCGCATCTGCATCTCGACTGCATCACCGTCACCGGCCAGACGCTGGGTGAGAACATCGCGCATGCCGAGGTGCACAATGCCGATGTCATCCGCGGCGTCGACAATCCCATCTACAAGGAAGGCGCGCTCGCCGTGCTCAAGGGCAATCTCGCGCCCGACGGCTGCGTCATAAAACCCTCCGCCTGCGCGCCGCGCTTCCTCAAGCACACCGGGCCGGCGCTGGTGTTCGACGACTATCCGTCGATGAAGAAGGCGGTCGACGATCCCAACCTGGACGTTACCGAGGACCACATCCTCATCCTGCGAAATGCGGGGCCGCAGGGCGGGCCGGGCATGCCGGAATGGGGCATGCTGCCGATCCCGACCAAGCTCGTGAAGCAGGGTGTGCGCGACATGGTGCGTATCTCGGACGCGCGCATGAGCGGCACCAGCTACGGCGCCTGCATTTTGCACGTCTCGCCGGAGTCCTACATCGGCGGCCCGCTGGCGCTGGTGCGGAACGGCGACCGCATCACGCTCGACGTCGCCGCGCGCACCATCAATCTCGATGTGCCCGAGGCCGAGCTCGAAAAACGCCGTGCCGCCTGGAAGCAGCCCGAGCGCCGCTTCGAGCGCGGCTATGGCTGGATGTTCACCAAGCACATCAAGCAGGCCAATGACGGCTGCGACTTCGACTTCCTGGAGACCGATTTCGGCGCGCCGATCGGCGAGCCGTCCATCTACTGACGCTGTCGTTCCGGGCCGCGCGTAGCGCGAGCCCGGAACCCATTTCACCGCAGTGCGTGCGGCCCGATGGATTCCGGGCTCACGCTTCGCGTGCCCCGGAATGACAAAGAGAGAGCATCAAATGTCCAAACTCACCGAAGCCACCCGCAACAAGCTCAAATCCGTCTCCACCGCCACCGTCGCCACCGCGTTGTTCAAGCGCGGCCTGCGCATCCAGATGATCCAGGACGTGCATCCGCTCGGCGCCGACCAGCCGACCATGGTCGGCGAGGCCTTCACGCTGCGCTACATGCCGGCGCGTGAGGACCTCAACACCATCGACGTGTTCAAGGACCGCTCGCACCCACAGCGCAAGGCGATCGAGGATTGTCCGCCCGGCAGCGTGCTGGTGATGGACAGCCGCAAGGACGCGCGCGCGGCGTCGGCCGGCGCGATCCTGGTGACGCGATTGATGAAGCGCGGCGTCGCCGGCGTCGTCACCGATGGCGGTTTTCGCGATTCCGCCGAGATCGCGAAGCTCGGCATCCCCGCGTATCACCATCGCCCCTCGGCGCCGACGAACCTCACGCTGCACCAGGCGATCGAGATCAACGTTCCCATCGGCTGCGGCGATGCGCCGGTATTCCCGGGCGACGTCATTCTCGGCGACAGCGATGGCGTCATCGTGATCCCCGCGCATCTCGCCGACGAGATCGCGAACGAAACCTTTGAGATGACCGCGTTCGAGGATTTCGTCACCGAGGAAGTAGGCCGAGGTCGCGGTATCTTCGGTCTTTATCCGGCTACTGATCCGCAGACGCTCACCGATTTCGCGGAATGGCGGAAGAAGAACGGCCGCTAGGCCAAGACCAATCACATCAAGAAACAGGCCGGCCGCATCAAGCGCCGGCCTTTTGTCGAGCAGGGGAGGACTTCAATGAATTTTACACGACGCAATCTCTTGGCCGGTGCTGGCGCAGCTGCGGCGTCCACGTGTCTAGCCCGCGCCGCCGGTGCCCAGTCGTTTCCGTTCACGCCCAACCAGCGCTACCCCGATCCCGCCGTCCAGATCCTCGATCCGAGCTTTGGAAAATACCGGCTCTATTCCTCGACGGTCGAGCAGGTCGCGTCCGGCATGCGCTGGGCCGAAGGCCCGGCTTATTTCCCCGAGGGCGGCTATCTGCTGTTCTCGGACATTCCCAACAACCGGATCATGAAGTTCGACGAGAAGACGGGACAAACCAGCGTGTTCCGCCCTAACGCCAATTACGCCAACGGCAATGCGCGCGACCGCCAGGGCCGCCTCGTCACCTGCGAGCACTCCGTGACCCGCCGCATCACCCGCACCGAGAAGGACGGCAAGATCACGGTTCTTGCCGACAAGTTCGAGGGCAAGCGGCTGAACGCGCCGAACGACATCGTGGTGAAGTCCGACGACAGCATCTGGTTCACCGATCCGCTGTTCGGCATCAACGGCGAGTGGGAGGGCAAGAAGGAGAAGGCCGAGCAGGCCACCACCAACGTCTACCGCATCGCCAAGGACGGCAAGATCAGCGCCGTCCTCACCGACCTCGTCAATCCCAACGGTCTCGCCTTCTCGCCGGACGAGAAGAAGCTCTACATCGTCGAATGGAAGGGCACGCCCAACCGCAGCATCTGGAGCTACAATGTCAGCGACGACGGTGCCTTGAGCGGCAAGACCAAGCTGATCGACGCCGCCGATCAGGCCTCGCTCGACGGTTTCCGCGTCGACCGCGACGGCAATCTCTGGTGCGGCTGGGGCTCCAACGGCGCGCTGCAATCCGAGCCCACTGACATCGGCGGCCGCAAGGTGTTTCAGCTCAAGGGCAAGTCCGAGGATCTCGACGGCGTGATGGTGTTCAACGCGGACGGCAAGCCGCTCGCCTTCATCAAGCTGCCCGAGCGCTGCGCCAATCTCTGCTTCGGCGGCCCGAAGAACAACCGGCTCTATATGGCGAGCAGCCATTCGGTGTATGCGCTGTACGTCGAGGCGCACGGGGCGGTGTGAGGCGATGCGTTGTGGGGCAGTAACTCGCCCTACAACCCCCACTGTCGTCCCGGGGCGCGCAAAGCGCGAGCCCGGGACCCATAACCCCAGGGAGCAGTTTGGTGAAGACTCGGAGTTAGCGGCCCGCGCCGCAATTACTCCCTGGGATTATGGGTCCCCGCCTTCGCGGGGACGACGAGATGAGTGTGTGGCTACGCTAGGGTCTCAAGCTTCCGCCTTGCCCGCCATCCCGGCCGCCCACAGCGCGAACGCATAGACGATCGCGACTTCGTCCAGCCGATCGAACCGCCCCGATGCGCCGCCGTGGCCAGCGCCCATGTTGGTTCGGAGCAACACCGGCCCGCCGCCGCTCATGGTGGCGCGCAGGCGCGCGATCCATTTGGCCGGCTCCCAATAGGTCACGCGCGGATCGGTCAAGCCGCCCATCGCCAGGATCGCCGGATAGTCCTTCGCCGTGATGTTGTCATAAGGCGAGTAGGACAGGATCGTGCGAAAATCCTTTTCGCTCTCGATCGGGTTGCCCCATTCCGGCCATTCCGGCGGCGTCAGCGGCAGCGTGTCGTCGAGCATGGTGTTGAGCACGTCGACGAACGGCACCTCGGCGACGATGCCGGCGAACAGCTCGCCGGCGCGGTTCGCCACCGCGCCCATCAGCATGCCGCCCGCCGAGCCGCCATGGCCGACGATGCGTTTTGCGCTGGTGTATTTCGCATCGATCAGCGCCCGCGCGCTGGCGGCGAAATCATCGAACGAGTTGGTCTTCTTCTCGCGCTTGCCGTCGAGATACCAGCCCCAGCCCTTGTCGGCGCCGCCGCGAATATGGGCGATGGCGTAAACGAAGCCGCGTTCGACCAGCGACAGCCGGTTGGCGTTGAAGGAGGCCGGCATCGCCATGCCATAGGAGCCGTAGCCGTAGAGCAGCAGTGGCGCCGAGCCGTCGAGCTTCAGCCCGCGGCGATGGAGGATCGAGACCGGCACCTCGGCGCCGTCATGCGCCCTGGCCATGATGCGCGTGGTGATATAGTCGGCCGCATCGTGGCCAGACGGAATCTCCTGGCGCTTGCGCAAGGTGCGCGTGCGCTTGACCATGTCGTAGTCATAGACTTCCGACGGCGTCGTCATCGACGAATAGGCGAAGCGCAAATTCGTCGTCTCGAATTCGTAGGAGCCCATTGTATCAAGTGAATAAGCCGCCTCGTCGAAGGCGATGGCGTGCTCCTCACTCGTCTTGAGATCGCGGATCACGATCGACGGCAGCGCATTGGCGCGCTCCAGCCGCACCAGATGGCCGGCATAAAGATCGAGGTCGATGATGTAGATGCCGGGACGATACGGGATCAGGTCGCGCCAGTTCTTGCGCTCGGGTGCGCCAAGCGGCGCGGTGACGATCTTGAAGTCGATGGCGTCGTCGGCATTGGTCAGGATGAACAGCTCGTCGCCGCGGTCGGCCAGCGAATATTGCACGCCGTCCTCGCGCGCTGCGACCAGGCGCGGCGGCGCTTCGGGGTGGGCGAGATCGATCAGCTGCTGCTCCGAGGTCTCGTGATCGCCGCCCGCGATCACGCAGAAGCGGCCGCTCGTGCTCTCGTGCAGATGGGTGAACCAGCCGGAATCCTGCTCCTCATAGACGAGCGTGTCGTCGGCCTGCCCAGTGCCGAGCCTGTGCAGCCACACCTGCATCGGCCGGTGATTGTCGTCGAGCTTCACGTAGAAGAAGCTCTTGCAGTCCTTGCTCCAGACGATGCCGCCATCGGTCTCCTCGACCAAATCGTCAAGATCCTTGCCCGTGGCCCAGTCGCGGACGCGGATGGAAAAATATTCCGAGCCCTTGGTGTCGGCGCTCCAGGCTTGCAGCTTGTGATCGTTCGAGTGGCGGCTGCCGCCGAACTTGAAATATTTGTGGTCTTTCGCGAGCGCATCGCCGTCGAGCACGATATGGCCCTCGCCACCGTCGCGCGGCATGCGGCCGAACAGCTCGTGTTGCCCACCCTCACGAAACCTGCGGAAATAGGCGAACGGCCCGTCGGGCGAGGGCACGCTGGAATCGTCCTCCTTGATCCGCCCGCGCATCTCGCGCACCAGCGTCTTCTGAAGTGACGAGGTGTGACCGAGCAGGCTCTCGGTGTAGCCGTTCTCTTCATCGAGATATTTTCGGATGTCGGGATCGAGCACGGCGGGATCGCGCAGCACCTCCTGCCATTTCTCGTCCTTCAGCCAGGCATAGTCGTCGGTCACGGTGATCCCGTGCCGCGCGAAGGAATGCGGCCGGCGCGGGGCGACGGGGGGCTGGGAAGGTGTCTTGGCTTGGGTCACTCGGTCCTCATCATCTCGTACTCGCGCTGCGCTCCCTCTTTACCTCTCCCCGTAAGAACGGGGAGAGGGAGAAGAAAGGCGCGCCGCATCGCTCGCCGTGTTCCACCTTATATCGTCCCGATTCCGCGAATTGCCAGCGCCGCTGCGCCAAGGACTGCGCCAAGTCGCCGGGTTGTTGATCGCCCCCTTGTATGCTTTAGGGGCGATACCCCCGCCGCCGGTCCAGCCTGATGCTGTTCAATTCCTACCCGTTCATCCTGCTGTTCCTGCCGGCCGTGCTGGCCGGCTATTTCTGGCTCGGGCGGCGCAGCAATCTGGCGCCGGTGATCTGGCTGGCGCTGGCCTCGCTCGCCTTCTACGCCATCGGCAGCTGGCAGTTCGTGGCCTTGCTGCTGAGCTCGATCGCCTTCAACTACGGCGTCGGCTATCTCCTGATCGCGGCGAAGCTCGCCCCAATGCAACGAAAGGCGGTGCTCGCGCTCGGCGTCGTCGGCGACCTCCTCGTGCTCGGCATCTTCAAATATGCCGGCTTCGTCGCCGAGAACATCAATGCGCTGGCCGGCACGCATGTCGCGGTCCACATCCTGCTGCCGGTCGGCATCTCCTTCTACACTTTCACCCAGATCGCGTTCCTGGTGGACGCGTATCGTGGCCAGGTCGCGCATTACGCCTTGCCGCACTATGCGCTGTTCGTGACCTATTTCCCGCATCTGATCGCGGGGCCGATCCTCCACCACAAGGACATGATCCCGCAGTTCGAGCGGAAGGAGACCAAGTATCCGGACGCGCACCTGATCCTGTGCGGAATCATCATCTTCGCGATCGGCCTGTTCAAGAAGACCTGCCTTGCCGACGGCATCCAGCCCCTGGTGGCGCTCGCCTTCGAGGCGCGCTCGCCGAGCTTCGATCAGGCCTGGTGTGGTGTGCTCGCCTACACGTTCCAGCTCTATTTCGACTTCTCCGGCTATTCCGACATGGCGATCGGGATATCGCTGATGTTCGGCATCTTTCTGCCGGTGAATTTCAACTCACCCTACAAGGCCACCAGCATCGTCGAGTTCTGGCGCCGCTGGCACATGACCTTGTCGCAGTTCCTGCGCGACTATCTCTACATCTCGCTCGGCGGCAATCGCCGCGGCCGCGTGCTGCGCTACGTCAATCTGATGATCACGATGCTGCTCGGCGGTCTCTGGCACGGCGCGGCCTGGACTTTTGTCGTCTGGGGCGTGCTGCATGGCGCTTACCTCTGCGTCAATCATGCCTTCAACGCGCTGGCGCCCAACGTCCCGACGTTGCTCGTGCACCCGGTCCGCATCGTCGGAGCCGTGCTGACGTTCCTCGCCGTCGTCGTGGCCTGGGTTTTCTTCCGCGCCGAGAGCGTTACTTGGGCGCTGCGCGTCCTCCACGCGATGGCCGATCCGTCGAATATCGTCCTCGGCCGCGAGGAGATCGCCGCGTTGGTTCTGGTGTCGATCTACGCCGCACTGGTGTGGCTGGCGCCGAACACGCAAGCGATCATGGGATACGATCACGACAATCGCAGGGTCGGCGAGGCCCTGCCGGCAGGGCGGATGCGGCCGCTGGTCCTTTACGGCGCGTCGCTGGTGCTCGCTCTCGGGATTCTCGGCATCCAGAGCCACAGCGAATTCATCTATTTCCGGTTCTGATGCGGGGCACTTTCACACATCTGAGACGTCTTCTGCTCGCCAGCATCGCCTGCGTGCTGGGCGCGGCGGTGCTCACCTATCTCGTCGATCCCCTGCAACTGTTTCGCCCGTCGCGACTGGCCTTCTATTCCGACGACACGCGCGTGCAGAATGCCGGGTTGATCCGCAGCCAGTCGTTCGACACCGCCTTCATGGGCACCTCGCTCGCGATCCATTTCCGCCAGAGCGACATCGATCGCGCGCTCGGCGTCCACTCGCTCAAGCTGGCGATGACCGGGTCCAATTCGCGCCAGCAGGGTTTTGTGCTGGAGCGGGCGATCGAGCGCGGTGCCCGGCGCGTGGTGTGGGCGATGGACGATTTCATCTTTGTCGATGCGGCCGATATCGAGGCCGATCCCTTTCTGTCCGTCGATCTCTATCGCCAGACAACGAAGGGCATCGCGTCCTATCTGCTCAGCGCCGCGATGGCGAAGGAATCCCTGTTCGCGCTGCTGCGGTCGATCCCGGCGCTGCAACAACCGCTGACGCTGGCGGCGCCGTTTCTCCCCGTCAAGTTCGCGCTGCCCGACGTCGACGACATCTACGCTTTGCCGCGCGATTTCGACATTGCGCGTGACTACAATGCGAAGAAGACGCTTGCCTCGTTCGCCTACATCACGAGCCCCGTGCGCAGCCGCTTCCTCGGCGAAGGCTACGGCTACGACGCCATGCTCCGGCATTTCGAGCGCGACGCCGTCGGCTTGATCACGCGCCATCCGGACGTGACCTTCGACATCTACTTGCCGCCCTATTCGATCCTGCAGTTCGTCGCGATGCGCGATGCCTCGCCTGCGACGCTGAAGATCGTCACCGACCTCACCGCGCGCATCGCCGAGCGGCTGACGCAGCTTCCGAATGTGCGTCTGTACGATTTCCGCGCGATCAAGGAAGTGACGCACGATCTCAATAATTACAGCGACGTCATCCACCATTCGCCGGCGGTCGACGCGAAGGTGCTGAAATGGCTGGCGGGTGGAGAGTATCGCGTCGATCCCGAGGCGCCGCTCGCGTCGCTGGATGCGCTGAAGGCGCAGGTCGAGGCGTATCGAGTGCCGCGGCCGTAGCCAAACACTCCGCTGTCGTCCCGGACAAGCGAAGCGCAGATCCGGGACCCATAACCACGGGGAGGAGTTTGGCGAAGACTCGTAGTGAAAAGGCCCGCGGTACTGGCACCCGCGCCTTATCGATAGATCACGCGGTATGGGTCCCTGCGTTCGCAGGGACGACGACGGTGCTTGTGGCTACCGCCTACACCGCCACCTGCTCGCCGAGATACGCGACCGCGGCCTCAAGCCCGCCCTTGCCGTGCGGGATCTTCAGCGCATTCAGCCCGATCTCGATCACCCCCAACGTGCCGAGCAGCATCGGCGCATTGACGTGGCCCATATGGGCGATGCGGAACGCTTGTCCCGAGAGATCGCCGATGCCGGTGCCGAGCACCACGCCGCACTTGTCCTTGCAATAGCGTTGCAGCAGCGCCGGATCATGGCCGTTGCTCATGGTCACCGTGGTCACGGTGTTGGAGCGCTCGCTCGCCTCCGCGACGTTGAAGCCGAGCACCTGGCCTTCCGACCAGGCGGCGACGGCACGGCGCGCGGCTTCGCCAAGCAGGCTATGGCGGCGGAAGGCGTTTTCCAGCCCTTCCTCGTGCAGCAGGTCGATCGCCTGGCGCAGCGCGAACAGCAGATGCACCGGCGCGGTGCCGGCATATTTGCGATAGTGCTCGCTGCCCTCGCGCTCGCTCCAGCTCCAATAGGGCGTGCTCATGTTGGCCTTCTTGTGCACCTCGAGCGCGCGCGCGTTGGCGGCGACGAAGCCGAGGCCGGGCGGGGTCATGAGGCCCTTCTGCGAGCCGGACATCGCGACGTCGATGCCCCATTTGTCCATCTCGAACGGCATGCAGCCGAGCGAAGCGACGGTGTCGACCATGTACAGCGCGGGATGGCCGCTCGCCTTGATCGCCTTGCCGATCGCCTCGATGTCGTTCTGCACGCCCGATGCCGTGTCGACCTGGACGACGACGACGGCCTTGATGGTGTGCTCCTTGTCGCGGCGCAGACGCTCCTCGACCTCGTGCGGCCGCACCGCGCGGCGCCAGTCGCCCTTGAGCACCTCGACCTCGGCGCCCATCAGCGCTGCCGCGTGGCCCCAGCCGATCGCGAAGCGGCCGCTCTCCAGCACCAACACCTTGTCGCCGCGCGACAGCACATTGCTCAGCGCGGCTTCCCAGGCGCCGTGGCCGTTGGCGATGTAGATGTAGGATTTGCCCTTGGTCGCGAACAACTTCGAGATGTCGCTGAGCAGGCTCTCGGTCAGATCGGTCATCTGCTTGGAGTAGATGTCGATCGCCGGACGATGCATCGCCTGCAGCACCTCGTCGGGCATCGTGGTGGGCCCGGGGATGGCCAGAAATTCCCGGCCCGCGCGAACGGTCATTGCTGTTGGTCCTTGTGTCGTGATGACAGTCTGGAGGGTTGCTCGCTTAGGCTTTTACGCGTTGGAGGCATCTAAGAAAAGCGCGTAAAACGCAGGTCTGGGGCTCTTATCTCTTGGTTTCGCGGCAGCCGGCGGCTTCGGCCTCTTCCACCGAGCAGAACCAGCGGGTGCCCTTGCTGATCTTCATCTTGATCTGGGTGTACCAGCGGCTGGTCGGCTGGTGATAGATGCATTCGCCGGCGGTGTTGACGTTGCCCTTGATGGTGCAGTCCGGCGAGGGCGCGACCGGCCCCGAGGCCGAGGCGAGCAGCACCGCATGCGCGCCCTCGGGCGGCTTGGTTGCGCCCAGGATGGTGGTCTTCTTGTTGCGGACGCGCCAGTCCCACGGCGCGATGAAGGCGCCCTGCCACATACCGGCCTTTGCCTCGCGCGCGGCAGCCTCATCGGGTTCGTAGTCGTGAGAGACGCGGGTGTAGGCGAGTGCCCAGCCGCTGCGCACCAGCCATTTCTGGATGTCCTCGCCGCCGACCTCGCAGCGCGCCACGGTGCGGCCGCGCCGGTCGATCGCGCGGGCGTGGCAGACCCAGTTCTTGCCTTCGGTGTATTTGGCGAGCTCGTCGCGCGCCGCGATGCCGCAGGTCCAGCGCTCGGTTTTTGTATTGAGGCAGAGCTGGTCGACCGCGGGCGCGTCGATGCCGCCGAGCCGGATCCGCGTGTTCCCGATTAGGACGGAATCGCCGGCGCGGACCTTTGCGGTACCGGTGATGTCGGCGGCCTCGGCCAGCGAGGGGATGGCGAGCAAAGACAGCGCAATCAGGAATTTTCGCAACATGCCGGTCCGCGTGTTCAGGACAATCTCGATAAGCCGCGCAATTGTGGTCGGCTTTTGTCCGCCCGGCCAGCATATGCCTAACGATTGAGCTTTCAACTTCCCGTCATTGTAGCGGGGCTTGCTTACCCTCCCCTTGAGGGGGAGGGTCGGCACGCGATCGAGCGCAGCGAGATTGCGTGACGGGGTGGGGTGATCTCTCCACTCGGGCACTGTTCGTCGCGGAGAGACCGTCACCCCACCCCGCTCGCGCTGCGCGCGATCGACCCTCCCCCTCCAGGGGAGGGTAAGAGCGAAACCTACCCTCGCGCCATCGCCCGCTTCGCCACCGCCAGCCCCATCAGCACGAAGGCCGACGTCACCTCGGGACCACCCACCAGAATCCGCGTCGGCGTCTTCATCTTGTTCCATTCATAGGCGCGGAACGGGCCGCGGCGGCCGCCTTCGCCGAGGCTCGCGACGATCACGTTCAGCGCCGGCGCGAAGGCGCGCGGGTCGGCGCCGAGATGGCCGAGTGCGATCAGCGCCAGCGCCGCGTCGAATACGTTCATCTCCGCGGCCATGAGCTCGCCCTTGACGTAGGAGAGCACGCGATGGCGGATGAAATCGAAATCGCCGTCGGGGTCGATCGCAGCCTGCGCCGCCAGCGGCAGCGCCAGGAAGGCCGCATAGCAGCGGCCGAAATAGGCGCTGTAGAGCTCGGGCAGATAATAGATGTGCGAGCGCGGATTGGCGAAGGCACCGCTGGCGGCGAGCCGCTTCTGGAAGCCGATGATGCGATGCACGGTTGCCAGCCGCGCCGGCGTCTCCAAAACCTTCCAGCGCGCGAGATTGCGGAAGCTGACCTCGAGAATGTCGAGATTGAGCGTCGGATCGAGATCGTTGCCGTAGGGCCGCTCGCCTTTGAGGTTATCGATCCAGGTCGCGACGCCGCCCTCGTAGTCGATGTTGTCGTTGAGCGGCACGGTCACCCGCGGTTCGTTGACGCCGGCGAGCACCTGATAGCCCGAATAGAAGTCCAGCAGCGGCTGGTCGATGATCGGATCGGTGCAGCCGGCTTGTGTCGCTGCCGAGATCGAGCACGCCGTGGTGTCGCAATCCGGCACGTAGACGCCGAAGCCGAGGTCCTGCTTGATTTGGGCGAAGAAGCGGGAGAAGCGCGGATGCGGCGCCGGCGCGAGCGCGGTGATGACATTGAAGCGTGTGCCGTCGATACCCTCGACCTCCTCGCGGCTGATGTTGACGCAAAAATCGACCATGTCGGCTACCGCACGCTCGGCCGCAATCCTGTCGGCCGGCGAGGCGAGCCCGGTCTCGACATAGCTCAGCAGCGCCTCGATGAAGAACGCGTCGTAATAGGCCGAGCGGTGTCGGATCTGCACCGGCTCCCACATCGGCTCGGCAATGCCGCTCCAGGGCGGATTGACGACGGCCGCTGCCTGTGAGCGCGCGATGAAGACGCGGGCGAGGTTGAACAGCAGCGAGGAGTTCTTGTAGCCGCGCGCGTTCAGCCCCGTCAGCGCCATGGTCAGCTCGCGCCCGCGGACATCGGGGTCGCCGATCAGGTTGAAGGCGGCATAGGTCGGCAGGAAACCGTTCTTGCGGTACGAGCCGAGCAGGTGCTGCGCGCAGTCGCGGATCACGCCGTCGATCTGCGCTTGTTGCGGCGCTAAGCCTGTGAATATCGCCGGCGGCGGTTTTGGATGGTCGAGCGCGATGCCGTCGACGAGATCGGCGATCGGCTGGCCGACCGCCGCCCAGTCGGGCTCGGCGTCGTCGCGCGCCCGCACCAGCGCCGTGCGAAGCCGGGTCAGCTTCGCCTCGTCGCGCAATTCGGGCAGCCCGGCGCGGCGGAGCAGGATCCGCAATGCGGGATTGCCGAGCGCGGTCTTGTAGAACTTGGCCAGATGCGGATCGCCGCTGGCTGGGCCCGACAATACGGGATCGCAGACGTCGTAAAGCGAGGGGCCGTCTTTTCGCGCCGTCAGCGCCCGGCAGGCGGCGCCGGCAAAATAATGAAAGCTCATGAAATACCTGTCGCGGGGCCTTGGCCGGGGGCCGGCCGGCGCGCTCCCATCTGCGCGCCACCCCCTGCAAGTCTTTGAAAAAGCTACCCGGATTCGCAGGAAATACAAATGTGATGGTGGTCACGGAAAAATCCGGCACGGGAGCTGCTTGATTAAGGCCGTTACAAGGGGCTGGCGCCGAAAAAACATGCGAATTCCGTTCGGAGGATTAACTAATATCTTCAGGTGCTTAGCTCAAATTTTGGGCGATCTATTGCTCGGCAGGCGATATCCGGTTAAGGCTTTGTTTGGTGCGGCGCCGCAAATTGCGCGCAATTCGGGGGCACATCCCCGGCCAATCCCTCAAACCTGAAGACGCTATCGCGCTACTCAAACAGTGTGCGCGCGCTTGGCTGGTCTTTGGCACTGACAGGAATGAAGCGAGATGAATGTAAGGCAGCTCGAGCTTTCCAGACGCACGATTGCGGTGGCCGCAGCCCTCATCGGCACGGTGTCGCTCGTGATCGGCGCCCATGCTGCCCTCAACATGCGCGCGATCGATGCCGCCAAGGCCGTTTCGACCGACCAGGTCACCGGCTCGATCGGCCAGTCGTCCCGCCTCGCCCTCGTCATCGGCAATGGACATTATCCGGACGCCAGCGCGCCGCTGACGCAGTCGATCAACGACGCCCGCGCGCTGTCCTCGTCCCTGCGCAAGAACGGCTTTGACGTCGACATGGTGGAAGACGCCACCAAGGACGACATGGTCCGCGCCGTCAATCGCCTGAAGTCCCGGATCAAGCGCGACACCGTCGTCATGCTGTTCTTCGGCGGCTACGGCGTGCAGGCCGGCCGCGAGAGCTACATGCTGCCGGTCGATGCTGCGATCTGGAAGGAAAGCGACGTCCGCCGCCAGGGCGTCTCCATCGATGGCGTGCTCGACATGATGAAGGAGCAGGGCGCCAAGGCCAAGCTCGTCGTCGTCGACGCCTCCCGCCGTAATCCCTACGAGCGCCGCTTCCGCTCCTACAGCCACGGTCTTGCGCCGATCAGCGCGCCCGACAATGCGTTGATCCTGTCCTCCGCTTCGCCCGGCAAGGTCGTCGACGACGGAAAGGGCGAGCACAGCGTGCTGGTCAGCGAGTTCCTCACCAATCTCAATGCGCAGGGCAGCGCCGAAAGCGTCTTCAACAAGACCCGCGTCGCCATCTCCCGCGCCTCCGAAGGCGACCAGGTCCCGACCATCTCCTCCTCGCTGCTCGAGGACGTCCATTTCGGCGAAGCAGCCGGCGGCTAGCCGCAAATTGTAGGGTGGATTAGCCCCGCGAATTGCGCGAAGCGCAAATCGCCAGGCGTAATCCACCACTTCTCTCTCTCTCGTCCGCGTGGAAAGCAAAGAGGTGGATTACGCCTTCGGCTAATCCAGCCTACGGCATGCGTGCTTGCTTCGCGCACATCTGTCCCCACACCGTCGCTTCGCCCTCGCAATGACGAGTGCGGCGAGACCTACTTCGCAGCTTCCGTGGCCATCACCGGGCGCACCGGATCGCCTTCGCGCAGAATCGCGCCGGCGCGGGCGACGACGATATCGCCTTCGTTGAGGCCGTCGCGAACCTCGATATTGCCGCCCGACATCAGCCCGATCTCGACCCGCTTGGTCTCGACCCGGTTGCGGCGGATCACCTGCACCACGGTGCCGGCGGTGGAATACTGCACCGAGGTCAGGGGCACCGCGACGTTGCAGCTCTGTCCGGTCTTGATCAGCGCGCGCCCGCTCGCGTTCAGCAGCAGCCGCTTCTGCGAGGAGATGCCGATATAGACCATGCCCTGCTGGATGTTCGGCTCGACGGTCGGTCCGATGCGGCGCACCTTGCCGTCGAGGTCGCCCGCGCCGGCAATGCGCACGGTCGCCTGCTGCCCGACTGCGAGCTTCCGGATATCGGTGGTCGCGACCAGGCCGACCAGATCATATTCGCTGCGCGCCACGATCGTGAACAGCGCCTCGCCCTTGGCCGAGGCGAGGTTGCCGATCTGCGCGGTCGACGTCGCGATCACGCCCGCCACGGGGGCAGTGACCTGAAGCGTGCCGCCTTCGGGCAGCGCCAGCCGTGCCAGCACCTGGCCAGCCGTGGTGGTGTCGCCGGCTTCCGCCAGCACGTCCGTGACCTTCAGGCCGGGACGTTCCGGCCGCACGGAGGTCTCCTCACGCGCGATGATCGTGCCGGTGGCCTCGACGATGTCGGAGAAGCAGGATTTTGCGACCTTCAGCACCGTGACCGCGGGCCCCTTGGGCGCGTCGTCATCGGCGGCGCGCGTGGGCTGGGCGGACAGCAGAACCAGTCCGGCGAGAGCAACGAGTTTTTTGGAAGAGGAACGCGCAGGCAATGGACGCATCGGTCATTCCGGTTGGGGCCTTGACGGCCTCATCGTTAGCAGAAGCAACCGCGGCGGACCATGGGCCGGCAGGATGAGAATGCCGCAGCGCAGGCGGCGCGATGCCGCTTGGTAGATTAGTCGTGGCAAGGACGAAGAGGTTCGCTGTCCCTTACCCTCCCCTGGAGGGGAGGGTCGATCGCGCGCAGCGCGAGCGGGGTGGGGTGATCTCTCCACTCGGGCACTGTTGGATGTGGAGGCACCGTCACCCCACCCCGCTACGCATTTCGCTTCGCTCAATGCCTAGCGACCCTCCCCTCCAGGGGAGGGTAGGAAAGTAGCCTCACGGCAGACTCAAGAACTCCACCCAGTTCGGCTTCTTGCCGGTGGGATAGGATTTCAGCTTGGCGAGCGCGCCGCTGCTCTGGTCGATCGCATAGACCGTCATGCTGTCGGAGAGCTCGCCGACCGCGGCGAGGTAGCGCCCCGACGGATCGATGTGGAAGCCGCGCGGCTGTTTCTCCGTCGGCACGCTGCCGATCGCGGTCAGCTTGCCGCTTGTTGCGTCGACCTTGTAGCCGGCGAGCGTGTTGGTGGTGCGCTCGGAAGCGTAGAGGAAGCGGCCATCCGGGGTGATGTGGATATCGGCGGCCCAGGGCTTGCCAGTAAAGCCTTCCGGCAGCGCGGTGGTGCGCTGGATCTCGTCCCATGCGCCGCTCTTGGCCTCATAGCCGAACGCCGCGACGTCGCCGTTCAATTCATGGACGAGATAGACGAACTTGCCGTTTGGGTGGAACACGAAGTGCCGCGGCCCCGATTTCTCCGGCACCTTGGTCACCGGCGGGTCGCTCGGCGTCAGCGTGCCCGCCACTGCATCGAAGGCGAAGGTCAGCACCTGATCCGAGCCGAGATTGGTCGCGAACACGAAGCGGTTGTCGGGCGAGGGCAGGAAGGCGTGCGCATTCAGCCCGGTCGGAATCACCTGCTTCGGCTCGCCGGCGACGCCGTTGGCGAGCAGCGGATTGAGCGCGACCTTGTTACCACCATAGGAGGCGCTGAACAGGAATTTGCCGCCGCGGTCGGCTGCGATGTTCGCCATGCTGTCGGCGAGCGGTCCGTTGCCGATATGGCTGAGCTGGCCCGTTTTGGGATCGATCGCAAAGCTCACCGCGAGGAATGGTTGCGAGCGCACGCCGGCAATCAGCACGCGGTGGTCGGGTGTGATCGCGAGCGGTGTGGAGGAGCCGGGCTTGTCGACGCCGGTGAAGGCGGCGGTCTGCACCGGTGTCATCTCGCCGCTCTCGGCCAGCTTGAACACGCTGATGTCGTTGCTGTCGGCGTTGCCGACATAGGCGAAGGTCTCGGCCATGCCGGGGAGGACTCCAGAAACGAGGGTGAGGAAGGCGAGGGTGGTGGTGATCGCAGCGCGTGGCGCGATGCGGCGTGTCGATCTCGGCATGGGGCTCCTCCTTACAGGCGTATGGCGTTGTCGTTTTGTCGTGCAGGATAGCGGGAGCCGTGCCGCCGTACCAAATTCCAGTTGGGATCGATCGATGCCGAAATTGTATCGGTCGCGCGGGTGGCTACCGCACTGCGGCCGTCTGGCTGCGGGAGGGCAGATGCGGGCCGGACGCAGTGTTGGGTGCCCCGAGCAGGCCCCACACCGCCACCGCGAGCAGCGCGCAGGTCAAAATGGTCCAGGCGACCAATCGTTTCCGCATCAAGCCAAGTCCATCCGTCGTTTAAAGCCCGGGGGCCCGCTCATGATCGTGCACCGCAAACGGCGACGATCCTATGAACTCGTTCACAGGCACAACATCGCATCGGCATTGCGAACCAATGTCGCGGGAGTGCATTGACCCAAATGCCGCGTGAAAACGACCTCGAAGGCAAGCCCGACATGGGTGGCAAGCATGGCGGCCAGAAAGGCCAGCCCAAGCCGCCGCCGCGCCCGCGCGAGGGTCCGCGCGATGAGGACGTCGTGGCAAAGCGCCACACCGGCCAAACCGATCGCACGCCGCCGCCGACCAAACAAAAATAGCGCCGTATTTCGCGCCGGGAACATCAGCCTCGCCTTGCCGTTATGCTGATCCCGCAAGCGGACGAGGTCGAACCGGAGGCTGGCACGTGTTTTGGATCTATTGGAACACCGCTTGGTCGCTCATCATCAGCGGCATCATGTTCACCACCATCGTCACCCATCCCGACGCCGAGTTCGCCGAGATCCGGGCGGCAAAGCAGGCGAAGTGAGCCCGCGCGCCTGAGGCCCGATCGCCAGGGTTTGCCGGCACATCTGCAGCTCCGGCGCTCGGATCACGAGGCTTCACGCGATCCGGTCGACGTGCAGGCAAGGCTTTATCGATTGACAGGGCCGCGCGAGAGTGGTCACGTGACAGCAGGAAGTTGCATCGCTGTGACAAGCGCATCGACTTGTCCGAAGCTGGCGACCAATGTCGCAGCGCTATCCTCAAAATCGCAATGAAGCTCCTGCGCAATTGGCTGCCATGCAGGGCGTGTCGCATTTGCAGCCCCAAGCGAGGAGGATCGATTGCAGGTACTCGTCAGAGACAACAATATCGAACAGGCACTCCGTGTTCTCAAGAAGAAGATGCAACGCGAGGGCGTCTTCCGGGAAATGAAGCAGCGGCGTTCCTACGAAAAGCCCTCGGAGAAAAAGACTCGCGAGAAATCCGAGGCCGTTCGACGCGCCCGCAAGCTCGCGCGAAAGCAGGCAATCCGCGAAGGATTGCTGCCCGCGCCGCCGAAAAAGAAGCCTTTTGAGCGCAAGCCGCCCCTGCCGGAGGTCAAAGCTCGGGTCCCTACAGCCTGAAGTCGATGCCTCGCAGCACGATGCCGGGCGGCGTGCCTTCGAACTCCGTCGCGCGATATTTGCTCGCCGCGCGTGCTTCGATGCGATCCCGCAGGCGAGTGAACTGGGCTTCACGTTGCTCGGGCCTGACTGGCGTGCTGGGCTCGAGGTAGTCCATCGCCGAGGTCGAGATTGCGCAAGGAATCTCCCTGGCGCCGTCATGCATCGAGAACCGGACGATCATCCGATCGTATTCGTGGCCGATAAAGCGGCCGCTGGTCAATGTCATGGCTTACTCCGTCACCTGATTGCTGCTTGGCACGATCGCCCCCTCAAATCATCGCTGCCCGATCCCCGGTCGGCCGCAGCATGGCGCGCGTCGAGACTGCAGGCGGCCGTCGCTTGCCTCACTCATCCCCCGACAGCCGGACGAAATCGTCAAACAGCGCTGCCACCAGCGCGCGGTGTCGTGTGTCCTCGGCGGGCAGGCTCGCAGCATAGAGGTTGAGCAGATGGCGCGCCTTCACCGCCGCCTCCGGCCAGGACGTCGCGGGCACCGTCATCATGCGGTTCTCGAGATCGGCCTCGCGCTCGCGCAGCTCCCTGGCATTGGCCTCGACCTCAGCCAGCGCGCGGCGCAGGTCGGTCGCCTTCTGCGCGGCCATGCCGCGGTGCTTGTCGAGATCGACGGTGCGGTCAGTCATTGGCCATGCTCGCGTCTGCGGCCGCACACCTGCCTTTTGCAAGTGAAGCCCCAACCGGTGCCGGCTGTCACGACCATGCGCGCTTGCCGCGGCAATAGCCAGCACTATCGTCGCCGCGCCGGCAAGCGACGATGCCACGGCGCAGCCGTCATTTGCGCGGCATTTTAACCCTCGCTATCGGCTCGGTGCGGGCGTAGGGTTGCTGCCATCACCGCTCGTCTCAACGGCTTCGACCGGTGATTGAGGGTCACGTGTGCTCCCGCCGAAGGCTTTGCTGGAGCGTTCGATGGCGCGAGTTCTCGCGGATTGGATCCTGTCGCCGGTGATCGTTCCGCTGTTTCTTCTGCTTCTCGTCTGCGCAGGCGCCATCCTCAATGGCTAGCAATGGCTAGGGCAACACGTGTGCCGTATCTGGTCAGTGGAACCAACGAATACGGCAGCTCCAATCTCGGTCGCGGCGATGCGACGGTCGCGCTGCGCCTCGCGCGAAAACTGCTGCGCGAAGGCTACATGGACGTCAAGGTCTGCACCCCTCGTGGACGGCTGCTGCAATCGGATGAGCTCGACGAGCTCAAACCACCAACGGAGAGCGACATGGCAAAGGGCCAGCAACGCAGTAATCGCGAAACCAAGAAGCCGAAGAAGGAAAAATCCAAGGTGATCGCCGCGGCCCCGAGCCGCAAGGAAGCCGCCTGGCAACCGGATTTCGGACCGGCGAAGAAGAAGTAGCAAGGCGCCGGCGAGGGACGGGGTGACCGGCCGCGCTAAGCCGCCACCGCCTGCGCCGACAACAGCTGCCTCAGCTTCGCCGCCGGCACGGCGGGGCTGAACAGCCAGCCCTGCATCTGGCTGCATCCGAGCTGGCGCAGCACCTCGCGCTGGGCTTCGGTCTCGACACCTTCGGCCGTCGTCGCCATGTGGCGGGCGGCCGCCATGTGCACCACCGCCTGCACGATCGGGGACGAATCCTCGGACTGGCCGATGTCGCTGATGAAGCTGCGGTCGATCTTGATCTTGTCGAACGGGAAGCGGTGCAGATAGCTCAGCGACGAATAGCCGGTGCCGAAATCGTCGAGCGCGATGCGCACGCCGAGCTCGCGCAGCTGCTGGAGAATCGTCAGCGCCTCCTCGTCGTCGCGGATGAGCACGGTCTCGGTGACCTCGAGCTCGAGCCGTCCGGGTGCAAGTCCTGACTCCGCGAGCGCGGCTGCAACCTTGAGCGCCAGCGTCCTGGCGCGGAACTGCACCGGCGAGACGTTGACCGCGACGTGGATATCGCCGGGCCAGCTCGCGGCCTCGGTGCAGGCCTGCTTCAGCACCCATTCGCCGATCTCGCCGATCAGTCCGGTCTCTTCCGCGACCGGAATGAAGTCGGCGGGCGAGATCATGCCGCGCTCGGGATGGCGCCAGCGCAGCAGCGCCTCGCAGCCGTTGACCACATTGGCCGCGAGATCGACCAGCGGCTGGTAATGCACCTCGAACTCGCCGCGGGCGAGGGCCTGGCGCAGGTCGAGCTCGAGCTGGCGGCGCAGCCGCGCCTTGGCGTCGTATTCGGGCACGAAGAGGCGGAAGGTGCGGCGGCCCTCGGACTTCGCGGCATACATCGCGAGATCGGCGCGCTTGAGCAGATCGTCGAGGTTGTCGCCGTGATCCGGCGCGATCGCGATGCCGATGCTGGCATCGGTCGGGATCTCCTGGCCCTTGCAGTCCACGGGCGTACGCAGCGCTTTCAGGATGTTTTCCGCCAGCGCCGTCAGCTCGGTCCGGTCGCTGGTGCCGGCCTTGACGATGGCGAATTCGTCGCCGCCGAGCCGCGCAACGAGGTCGTTGCCGCTGACGCAGGCGCGCAGGCGGTTGGCGACCTGGCGGAGCAGCTCGTCGCCGACCTCGTGGCCGAGCGAATCGTTGACGCCCTTGAACTCGTCGACGTCGATGTAGAGGATCGCGAACGGCTGGCCTTGGGCAAGCTCCGCGATGCGGCGCTCCAGATGGCCGCGCATCAGCACGCGGTTGGGCAGGTCGGTCAGCGCGTCGTAATGCGCCATATGCGCGATGCGCTCGTCGGCGCGGATGCGTTCGGTGACGTCGTCGTGGGTCGCGAGCCAGCCGCCGGCCGCACCGGGCTGGTTCTTGATCTCGATCAGGCGGCCGTCCGCGGTCTCGACGACGGCGCTCTGGGTTCGCCCGGCATTGCTCAGAATGTCGTCGCAATAGGACGCGACGTCACCGTGGAACGATCCGGTGTCATGGCGATGCTGGATCACGTCGCGGAAATAGGCGCCGGGCTTCACCACCTCGGCCGACAGTCCGTACATCTCGATGTAGCGCCGGTTGCAGACGATCAGCCGCTCGTCCCGGTCGAACATCAACAGGCCTTGCGTCATGGTGTTCATCGCAGTGTCGAGCTGCTGCTTCTCCGCGGCGAGCCTGCGCGTCATCTGGCGGAAGATCAGGAACAGCGTGAGCACGAGCAGGCCGATCGACAGCACGGCGACGGCGACGAAGAATTTTGTCTGCGTCCGCCAGGTCGCCAGCGTCGCGTCCAGCGATTTGGTCGCGACCACGACCAGCGGCTCGCCGGTCAGGAGGCGCGCGGCGACGATGCGGTCCTTGCCGTCGATCGGGCTGGCGAGTTGCGTCGTGACGAAGGTGCGCTCGAACACCGCCATCTGCTCGCGCGTGCCGTTGCGAAAATTCTGCCCGATCATCGCGTCGATATGCGGAACGCGCGCGAGCAGCTGGCCATTCTGGTGGTGCATCGCGATCGAGGATTCCTCGCCGAGCCCGGCCGAGGCGAAGAAGGATTCGAGCTGCTCTGGCGAAATGGCCCGCGACACCATACCGAGGAATTCGCCGTGGGGACCGGAGACACGCCGCGCGAACACGATCGCAGGTCCGTTGCCGAACCGGCCGGGCACGACTTCGATCTCTTCCTGTGAGGCCGGATCGTTCCTGAGGCGATTGAAGTAGCCGCGGTCGGCGACCGAAATATCGGCGACAGGCCAGCGCCGCGACGAGTTGATCAGCACGCCGCCAGCATCGAACACGTTGGCGCCGGCGACGTCGGACCAGCCGCTCGCCTTCGCACGCAGCACTTCGTGCATGGCCAGCGTGGCCATCTCGCTGCGGAAGACATCGGCGGATGCGATGCCGTGGCTTTCGAGCTCGGCGATGACGCTCTTCTGGAGCACCGCAAAGTCGGCGAATTCGCGGTCGAAATGCCGGGCGAGCATGCGCACGGAGTTTTCCAGGCTGTCGCGGCCGCTCTCGATTGCATTTTGCCGGAAGCGATCGACGGTGAGCGCGGTGCCGATGGCCATCGCGACCATCAGCACGAAGCCGCCGGCGATCAACCACGTTAGCGGCGCTCCCTGCCAACGGCGGAGCAACACGCGCATGCGCGTGGTCCATCGGATTGATGTGCCCATCCAGCCCTCCCGTGGGATGCAAGATGCAGCAAAACCGACAAGAGCCCGTTACCAGTAAGGGTTAGGGAAACATGAATCGGAGCGGAATCAGAGGGTTGGTTTCCCTCGATCGGCGGGAGTTCCGCAGGCCGGGGTTACGCTGACGCGCTTCCGGTGGATCACCGGCGGATTTCCCACCTCAAGGCTTCCGCATTGGCCTTGGCGAACATCGCCGGCACGTCGAACTTTCCGGTCTCGAGATCATAGCGGCATTTCCAGCCGCCCAGTCCCTTCATGGCGACGTTCTTGGGATGATTGTCATATTCGCCCGACAGCGAGATCACGAGGTAGCGGTTGTTGGGCCAGTTCATGCCGAGCGAGCGATAGGCCTCTTCCGTACCCTCCATGAGATTGGCCGAGATGTGGAAGTCGAGCTTGGCGAACCTCTTCGTCTCCGGCCGGCCGTAGAAATGGGCCCAGGCGAGATCGCTGAGCGGCTTCTTCGTCGCGCTCGCGAAGACGCCCTTCTCGACATGGTAGAGATAGAGGTCCTGCTCGCCCGAGCCGGTCTTCTGCATCCGCACCAGCCATTGCGAGTCGCTGGTGAAGCGGAAGCCGGCCCCGTAGCCCTGCTCGGGCTTCAGCTCCGTCATCTGCTCGCCGCGGCGAGCCCAGACCTGCCATTTGACGTCCCAATCGCCGCTGTCCTTCATGTACTGCTCGAGCCTGGTGGCGCCGTCGGGCGAGGTAAAGGCGAGGCCGGCATTGTCGGTGAGGACGAACCCCGGCGGCGGGCCGGATGCGGCGAGCGCTGAAGAGGCGGCCAGTGTCAGGACAAGCGCCAGCCATGGCGCGGGACGGCAAAATGCGGTCACGGAAAAAAATCCTTAAGAAATGACCGCGATGCGGCCTCGATGATTTGACGCCGTCGGTGCCCCGCCGGTTCACGGCGGGAGCACCGGAACGAAAGGCGCATCATCCCAATGATCGTCTTGCTGCCGCAGCCAAATCGGCGCAATTTGCCGGTCTCGGTTGATTTGCGATCCAAGGGTTCACTGTCTGATGATCACCGCTTCCAAGGCCTTCATTGCATTCTGCCTGCTCGCGGTGGGCGGTACCGTGCTGGTGATCGGTCCCACCGAGCTGCGCCGCCTGCTGCCGGGCGGCGCGCAGACCGAGACCGCCGTCGCCGCCAAGCCGGAGGCAAAGCCCGAAGCCAAGGCGGAGACTAAGACGGAGACCAAGGCCGAGACCAGGCCGGAGCCGAAGCTGGACGAGCCGAAGCTCGCCGCCAGCGCGCCGCCCGCACCATCGGCGCCCCCGGCCTCCGCACCGAAGGTCGATGCGCTGGCCGAGACGCAGAAGCAGGCCGCGGCGCTGGCCGATCTCATGCCGGCCAAGCCGCCGGCGGCCACGACCGATGCCGGCCCGCGGTTCGACGTCGCGCGCGTCGACGATCACGGCGAGGCGGCGGTGATCGCGGGTCGCGCTGCGCCGGGTGCGCAGGTCGAGCTGCTGCGCGACGGCAAACCGCTCGATACGGTGGTCGCCGATGCCTCGGGCCAGTTCGTGATGACCCCGCCGCAGCTTCCCGCCGGTTCCTATGAACTGACCCTGCGGGCAAAAGCGCCTGACGGTACCGTCACGCAATCGGGCCGCAGCATGCCGGTGACCATCGCCGAAGCCGCGCCGCCGCCCGCGCGCCCGGCACCGGCCGCGAAGCAGGAGCTGAAGCAGGCCGAGAGGCCCGACGACAGGTCTGATGTCGTGGCATCCCTGCCGTCGGCATCGTCGCGCCTGGCATCGGCGGCTGACAGGTCTGCCGCCCGGCCGAGATACATCGGGGCACCGAAGCCCAGGGTGATGGCGCGGGTGCCCGCGGCCACGACCGTTGCATCGGCCTCGCCGGCGGAAATCATCAGCGGTCCACCGGCCGAAGCTGGCGGCAATCGGGTGATCTCCCGCGGCGACAGCCTGTGGGCGCTCAGCAAGCTCGCTTATGGTGACGGCTCCCGCTATTCGGTGATCTACAACGCCAACCGCGGCAAGATTCACAACCCCAACCTGATCTATCCCGGCCAGACTTTTGTGGTGCCGCAGAGGGCGGATTGAGGTCGCATCGGCAACGCCGGTACGCGTTGCGACGCTTTGCCCTCCGTCTCTCAGGAACATTCGGTTCCCCCGCGCGTCATTGTGATACGCCGCAGTGCGCGCTTGCCGCTGGGAGGAGGCCGAGGTGGTCAGGTCCGCTTTCATGTCCGGACGCATGGGACTGGCGCTGGCGGGCGCTGCTCTCATGATTGCGGCAGTGCTGCTGCCGAGTAAGGCCGAGGCGCAGTTCGGATTGCGTGGCGGCCCGCTCGGTGTCGCGCGCTTTGCCGTTGGCCACGTCATCGGCATGTCGCGCCTGCGCCACGCGCGCGTGGCGGTACGGGGCGGCCGATACCGCTCCGCCGCGTTGAGGTCGCAGGATCCTCGCGGCGCCGAGCGCGACCAGCCGGCCAACCCCTACATCCTGCGTGCGGCGCTCACGGCGCAAGCTGCGCTGTCGGGCTGGCACGGTGGCCGCCGCCCGCAAGGCTGGTGGCGCCACCCCGATGGCAGCTATGGCTGGGCCGGCCCGGTGTTCTGGCCGTTCGCGCATGACGACCTCACCACCGCGATCATCCTGGGCGATACGACCAGCCTCTCGCTCTATGGCTATGGCGACATCTACGCCGCGATCTTCGCCCCCTATGCGGCCACGGAATTCGCCGCCTACACAGCGCCGCAAGGCAGGCGCGCGCGAAAGGTCCCTTCGGTCGAGGCAGTCTGCGATGCCAGCGACACCGGCGGCCTGCCGGTCGACCGCATCGCCGCCCTGGTGCAGCCGAACGAATTGCAGCGCGCAGCGCTCGATGAGCTCGCGACCGCCTGGGTCGCGGCGCGCGACACCATTCGCACGGCCTGCCCGACGCAGGCCCCCGCGACCGCCGCGGAGCGCCTCGGCCTGATGCGCGAGCGCCTCGCGGCCATGATCAAGGCGACGGACGCGATCGCGCCACCGCTGGCCAAATTCGTCGATCTCCTCGATGCCGGCCAGAAGGCAAAGTTCGACGCGCTGGCCAATGAGCGCCGTGCCGCGCTTGCGGCCGGCCAGCGCAAGGACGCGCAGGCGCCGGCCGCCTGCGAGGCCGGCTATGATCCCCGCTATGATGTGCAGGCGCAGCGCCAATACGAGCAGCTCCTGCAGCAGCAATGGCCCGCGGCCGACATCGCGTCCACGCTGAGGCTTGACGACACCTCTCGCGCCCGGTTTGAGGTGCTCCAGGACACCACGTTGCGCACGACGGAGACGCTGAGTGCCTGCCCGTCCAACACCGAGCCCACGCCCCAGGCCCGCCTCACCGCCGTGAAGGCGCGGTTGGAGACGATGCTGCAGGCGGTGAAGGGCGTCGGCGACGCGCTCGACGATTTCCAGGCAGACTTGAGCGACGAGCAGAAGGCCGGCTTCGAGGCGATCGGGCCGAAGCGGGGGGCGTGATCAGCCGCACGCCCAATCGAACTTCATGTCCTTGAAGTCGAGCTGCGCGTTGCCGCCGCCGAAATTATAGCCGCCGAAATATTCCTCGAACTCGATGTAGAACGGGCTCATCTCCGGCACCGCCTGGCACGGCCGCATGGTGCCGCCGAGATGGTTGTGCGCGTGATCCTTGCTCCAGTCGTGCAGGCGGAAATTGTCGCGGCCCGGCACGCCGCCGACGTAGTAATAGTACGGCTGATAACCGGTCGGCGGGTTCTGGCGGGTGTGCTCGTCCTGCGGGCCCTTGCCGGCATTGGGATCGGTCGCGCGCGGCACAAGCGCGATCGCGCGGGTCTCGCTGAGATCGGCGCGCGGCTGCGCGGCAAACATCTTTCTTGCGTAAGGCGCGGCGGCCTCGAAGAAGGCACTGGCGCCGCCGACGTCGAGCCAGCGCGGCCGCTCTGCCGTCGCAAGCGGAAGCGGTGCCGGCGGCGCCGCGAACGCGCCCTCATATTCGGCTTTGGTCAGCAGCAACGCGGCATATTCGTAGTCGAGGATGTCGGTCATACGCGAAATCCGCGGATGCGCGGGTCGCGCCGGCACGGCCTCGCGAATCTCGGGATCATCGGGCGCCCCGCCGTCATTGTGATCGGGCGCCGTGGCGAAGAACGACACCGCAACGATGTCCTCGCCATGCACGCGATAATCATCCGGCAGCTTCAAGGTAAAGCCGTGCATCAGTGGAAAGCCGGTGACGGGATCGAGCGGCCATTGTTCGCTGCTGATGCCCGGCGGCAGGCCATAGACCCAACCCTGATCGCGCGCACGATCAGCGGGACGGTCCAGCATCTGCAAATCATACGCGCGCGAAGGCAAGGCAAGCGCCACGATCGTCTCCCAACCGAATTCTCGCCCCGACGCCGAGGCGATGGTTAGTCGCAGGGAGGAGGGATGTGGTTCGTGGGACGGATGTGGGAGATGATGCCATTCTGCCGGTGTTTTGCCCGACGTGTCAAAGGGCCTCCCCACCCGCGTAAGTCATTGATCCGACAGTCCCCGTCTACTGTGCATGGGGTTGTTTTCGCGTTTTTTGTTGCTGGCTACCCTCGCCGGCGCGCGGCGGACGCATCCACCACGTTCTCCACTTCCTCGCGCCAGGACAAAATCTCCATCGCCAGCACCGGGTGGTTGAACCCCTTGAGCACGAGGTCGTCGAGCGCGCGAGCTTCGACCCAGGGCTCGACGATGCCGTAGACGCGGCGGCTGACCACGATCTGGTTGGCCTTGGCTTCGTCGCAGAGACGCGAGGCGAGGTTGGTGACGCTGCCGATCGCGGCATATTCCAGCCGCTGCTCGAAGCCGACCTGGCCGAGCGTGGCATAGCCGAGCGCGATGCCGATGCCGAAGCCGAGCGTGTGCCCGCGGTTGCGCCACTTCTCGGTCAGCGGGCCGATCGTGTCGCGCATCTCCACCGCCATCTGCACCGCGCGCCGCGTGTGGTCCTCGAACTGGATCGGCGCGTTGAACAGGACCATCACGCCGTCGCCGGCGTATTTGTCGAGCGTGCCCTCGTATTTGAAGATCAGCTTGCCGAGCGCTGCGTGATATTCGCGCAGTACGTTCATCGCCTCTTCCGGCTCGGTCGCCTCGGTGAAGGCGGTGAAGCCGCGCAAATCGCAGAACACCACGGTGACCTCGCGGCGATGGCTGTCGAGCAGCGCGTCGTGACCATCCGACGAAGCGATGAGCTGGGCGACCTGCGGCGCGAGAAAACGTTCGAGCCGCTTGATGCGGCTGATCTCGCCGAGCTGCTTCTCGACGCGCTCTTCCAGCGAGCGGTTCCAGTTGCGAAGCTGCTCGGTCTGCTCCTGGAGCTTGGCCGCCTGCTGCTGCACGGTGTTATGTGCCGCGGCGAGCTCGCGGCCCTTGTGATCGACCTCGGTGAACAGCCGCGCGTTGCGCATCGCCAGCACGGCCTGGTTGGCAAAGGTGCGCATCAGGCCGGTGAGGCTTCCGGCGAACTCGCCGCCGGCCCGGCAGCACCACCAGCGAGCCGAGCGTACCCTGCTGGTCGACCAGCGGCACCACCAGCACCGAGTGGAAGCCGGCATCGATCGCGACGTCGCGCAGCGGCTGCCCGGAGGCCCGGTCGAGATCGGCAATCGCGATCGGCTCGCCGCTGTCGGCGGCATCGCTCAGGATGTTGGCGCCTTGCTGGATCGTGACATGCGCGCCGTCGGCCGATTTGTCGATGCCGTTGGATTCGATCAGGTTGAAGCGGCGCGTCTCGGCATCAAAGCCGTAGATCAGCACCGCATCGGCATGGGTGATCTCGATCGCGCGCGCCGCGATGGTCGGCAGCACGGCGTTGAGATCGAGCGAGGAGGCGACCGCGCGGCCGACCTCTTCCAGCGCCTTGAGCTCGTTGATCGACTGCGCGAGATCGCGGGTGCGTTCCTCGACCTTGGTCTCCAGGTCCGAATAGGTTTCCTGGAGCTGGCCGGCCATGCGGTTGAACTGGCCGGCGAGGTCTTCCAACTCGTCGGATGTGTGGACGTCGATGCGGTGGCCGAAATCGCCTTCGCCGAGCTTGTGCGCGCCGTCGCGCAGCGCCGTGATCGGGATGATCATGCGGCGGGCGAGCAGCGTGCCGGCGAGGATCGCGACCATCAGGCCCATGCCGATCAACAGCGCGATGCGCACGAGCTGGTCGCGGATCGGCATCAACGCCTGCGTCGTCGGCTGCTCGAACATCACGTTCCAGCCGAGCTTCGGCACGGTGCTCGCGGCGCTCATCACCGCATGGCCGTTGAAGTCGGTGCCCGACGTGTCGGGCTCGCGGCCGGGCGCAATCGCCGCCGCCACCTGCGGCAGCTTCGACAAGTCTTTGCCGACATCGGGTCCTTTCGACGACGTCGCCAGCACGCGGCCGCGCTGATCGACCACATAGGCGAACGCGGCCTTGCCGACCTGGGCGTCGGACAGGAAGTCGGAGAGGAAGCTGAGATCGATCTCGGCCACGGTGACGCCGGCATTGAAGCCGGAATGCGCCACCGAGATCGACATCATCGGCGTCCGATCGGAGAACCAGGCCGGTGCGTAGCTGACGCCGCGGGCAACCGTGTCGGTGAAGCGCATGTCGCGGGAGAGGTCGGCATTGCCGCCGGTCGTGGTCGACTGGCGCGAGACGCGCAGCACCTCGCGTCCCTCGCCGTTGAGCTGGAACAGCTGATTGACGACCGAGACCTGGTGCAGGAGCGATGCGTAGTCGGCGCGGCGCTTCTCGAGCGTGTCCTGGCTTGCCCGCGTCACCCAGCTGATCTGGCGCTCGAGCTCGGAGATCGACTGCTCGATGCGCCGGGCGGCTCCTTGTGCCTTGTCGTCGAGCCCGTCGGTCAGCTGGGTCTTGGTGGCGCGATAGGAGATCCAGGTCTCCATCGCGCCGTTGACGGCGAGGACAAACACGACGAGGCCGACGAGGGAGACGACGTATTTGGCGAACAGGCCCTCGCGCAGAAACCGTGTCTTGTCTTTCGCTCCCGCCATCCAGATCCTCTCGCGCCGTCATCGACGCCGGCGCTACGGGCCGTACCGGTCCAAGCGCCCTTCTACCACAATTCGGGCCGAGGGACGGTCCTGCGACCGGTCGACCGGCCAGCGTGGTTACCCGCTGTCGAGGTCGGGCTGGCCCGGAAGGGTCGCGAATTGTCGTGGCCTCATCCCTTTGGAGGAAGCGGCGGACGGAGAGGCTGATGTAAGGGTTGGCGTGGAGTCCAGTACGTTGGTCGGCCAATCATCGATTAAAGAGTTGTCGCAGTACGTCGTTCATCGGCTGGCTGTCCTGCTGCGCCACCGGAGGGTCGTCCTGCGCCGGAGGTGCGGGAGAGGCCTGCGGAGCGGGGGTGGACGGTGTTGCCGGCAGGCCACGGCTGCGGCCAGTGCCAGCGCCGGTCCCCGCGCCGCTGGAAAGCCCCTGCTGGATCAAATTGCCGATCGCCTCGCCCAGCGGGCCGCCGAGCGGGTTGCTCTGTCCCGGCTGCTGGGTTTGCGGATTGGCATTGTCGGCCGCGTTGCCGTTGCCCGGCGCGGCGGCGCCGCCAAGTCCGAGGCTGCCCAGGATATTGCCGAGCCCGGCGCCATCGGGGCCGAACAGGCCCTTGCCCATCTCGCGCAGCTTGGCATAGGCGGCGTCCGGATTGTCCAGCATGCCGGCCATGTCAGGGTAGATCCGCGGCTGCGACCAGCTGCCCTGGATCATCACGGGGATGCCGAAGCCAACCGGCTCCGACGCGCGGCCCTGGCCTTCGGTGGTCATCACGAGCTTCGGCTCGACGCGAAAACCCATCATCTTGGTGTCGAGGGCGATGGTACCGGCGCCGGTCACGCGCACCAGCGGTCCGATCAGATTGAGATCGGTCGTCACCGCCTGACCCTTGTCGATGCGGAACGACGCCGAGAGCTGCGACAGATCCGTGCTCTGGGCCTCACTGTCCTGCCAGCCGGACAACGTGCCCGATGTCAGCGAGCGGATCATCTGCGCAATATTGATGCCGCGGATGGCGCCGTCCTGGAAATTGACGAAGGCGGTGCCCTGCATGTTCGCCATCAGCGCGCGCTGGCTGGTGCCGGCGCTGCGCAGCGCCAGCTTGGCCTGCAGCTTGCCGTCGATCCGGTCGAACTCGGCAAGGCCCTGGAGCAGCGGCAATGCGCGCACGCCGACGAGATCGGAATGCATGGCAAAGCTCGGCGCACCGCTTGTGGCATCCAGGATCACCTCGCCCGAGACCTGGCCGTCATAAGCGCCGAGATTGGCGGTGCCGGCCTTCAGCACGCCGCCGGCGAGCTTCGCATCGAGCGCCAGCGGCGCGATGCGCGCATCGCCGATCACGGCCTCGTTCGCGGAGATCCTGATCTGTGCGTCGACATAATTGAGCCCCGACACGTCGATCGGTGCATTGCTCCAGGGCTGTCCCGACGTGCCCTCCGGCGATTTAGCCGCCGGAATCGCGAACCGCTGGAAGTCGAGATCGACCTTGACCAGGGGCTTGCTCGCAATATCGACCGAGGCCCAGCCGTTGAAGGCGCCGTCGCCGAGCCTGCCGTTCACGCCGTTGATCATCACGACATCGCCGCTCAACCGCATCTCGGCATGACCGGTGAGCTGCGACTTCAACACATCGGGCATGTCGATGGCGAAATCCACCGGAATGGTTGGCCGGTCGGCCGGCGGCACCGGCGTCGACGCCTTGATGTCGAACTTGGTCGGGTGATCGCCGACCCGCGCGGTGCCGGCGATGTCGACCTTGCGATCGCGGCCAACGACGGCGTCGGCGTTGATGGCGCTGATGCGGCCCTCGACGCGATCGCGCACGCGCGCGAATGCGACTTCACCGTCGATGACCTTGACGCGGTCGATGGTCGCACCACCGATGTCGAGCGCCAGCGGCTTCGACGCGGTGCCGGCATTCGGCAGTCGCTCACGCAGTAGCGGCTGGTAGAGCACGGGATGGGTGACGACGAGTTCGCTGATTTTCGGGCTGCCCGACCATACGCTCGAGAGCGACATGTCGGCCTGCACGCTGTCGACCGTCAGGCGCGTGATGCCGCTGCGATCCTTCGGGTCCTGAAGCGTGAGATCGTTGAGCGTGACGTTCAGCGTCGGCCACAGGCTGATCTTCGTGGTGCCGTCGATGGACAGGCGATAGCCGGTCGCGCTCTCGACCCGCGAGGCAATCGTCGTGGTCAGGAATCCCGAGGGAATCCCGACCACGAGGAGAAGCCCGATCACGATGATGACGGCGGCTATCGCCGCGCCGGCGAATTTCACTGCTCTCATGTCGACTTTCCAACGACGGACAATCGGCGCCGAAGCCCGCAGATGACCGTCCTATGCATCCGTCCTTTGCGCCTGAGTTTATCCCCGGACGGGAAGCGGCTCCAAGCACGTAAAAATAGTCAGGGGGTGCTGCAAAGTTATGTGACTTATGACACACTTCCCCGGCGCGGTTTTACGCGATCCTGATTTGATGGTTCCAAGCGATTTGCCAGGGAAACTGGCTAAGGAAATTCACAAGGACATTGAAATGAGCAAGCAGGCCGAATTTGCGGTCATCCTGAAGATGAACGCGATGTTCGCCGATCTCGGCGCAGACGAACTCCAGCGGCTGTCGAATCTCTGCCACACCCAGCACCTGGGGAATGGCGAGGTGCTGTTCCAGAAGGGCGATGCGGGGGACGCGCTGTTCGGCGTGCGCCGGGGCCAGGTCCGCATCGAGACCGGCGCCTCCGACGGCAGCCGTCTGACCCTGAACTTCATGGGGCCGGGCGACCTGTTCGGAGAGGTCGCGGTGCTGGACGGCCAAAGCCGCACCGCGGATGCGACCGCAGGCGAGGCCAGTGAACTGTTCGTGCTGCGGCGCGAAGATTTTCTCAGTTTCCTCGAACGCGAGCCGAAGGTCGCGATCAAGATCATCGCGCTTCTGTGCCAGCGCATCCGCTGGCAGAGCGAGCGCATGGAAGAATCCATGCTGCAACCGCTGCCGGTTCGCCTGGCACGGCGGCTCTGCGCGCTCGCCGCCGATTTCGGCTCGGAGGTCCATATCTCGCAGGAGCAGCTCGGCGTCTTCGTCGGCGCCGCCCGCGAGAGCGTCAACCGCCAGCTTCAGGCCTGGCGCAAGGAGGCGATCCTCGATCTCCAGCGCGGCCGCATCCTGCTGCGGAACATGACCAAGCTGACGGCGATCGCGCGGAACGAGTAGGGTCAACTGATCGGCAGCCTGCGCCGGCGGACGCGATCCCGGTCGATGGTGATGATGCTGCCCTGGATTTCGTTCTCCGTCAGGGCGGATAGAACCTCTGCCAGGCGGGTCCGTACGGCCATCTCTGTCCAGTCGCCGCCTCGAAAAAGAATGAGACTTGGGCTGTCGCTGCCCGCGGTTGCGAGCAGGCGAGGATAGTCGAGATCTGCTGTGACGACCGTGCGCGCCTCCTGCCTGGCGCGATCGATGATTTCAACGTCACTCGCAGTGTGAAGCCCGATCATTGAGGCGTGGACCGCATCATGCCCCTCTCTGTCAGCCAGTGCGACAGCACCGGCGAAAGGGGCATGTCGATGAGGAATTTCACTTTGCCGGAACGATGGGATGCAGCTCGACGGCTTGATCCTCGGCAAGGAGGGCCGCGTAGCGCAATGCTTCGTCGATGTCTTCGCGCTCGAGATACGGGTAATTGTTCAGAATGGATTCTCGAGTCTCGCCCGCCGCCAACAGGCCAAGTAGTCGTGCGACCGGAAACCGCAGCCCGCGAATACAGGGCTTGCCGGTGCAGACTGCGGGGTCGATCGTGATGCGCGTGAAAGTCACTTGAGTAACATGGCGCCTCGGGGTGCCCTTCGCCAGTACACCCCGTCAGGCGGCTTGCTTGGAATCTACTCCGCCGCGGGGTGCACCATGCCCTTTTTATCCGGCGCCGCGCCGTGATGATCGGCGGTCTCGGCATCCTCGCTGTGCACGATCAGCCGCTTGGCGAATCGCCAGATCAGGGCGCCGAGATCGTCCATCACCATGAACATCGCGGGCACGAATACCAGCGACAGGATGGTCGAGAAGATCAGGCCGCCGATCACCGCGAGCGCCATCGGCGAGCGGAACTCGCCGCCGGCGCCGACCGCGAGCGCACTCGGCATCATGCCCGCGGCCATCGCGATCGTGGTCATCACGATCGGGCGCGCGCGCTTCATGCCGGCGTCGATCATCGCTTCCTCGCGCGGCTTTCCGACGCGGATCGCCTCGATGGCGAATTCCACCAGCATGATCGCGTTCTTGGTGACGATACCCATCAGCATCAGGATGCCGATCCAGACCGGCGTGGTGAGCTGCTTGCCGGTGATGAGCAGTGCGGCGATGGCGCCGCCGATCGAGAGTGGCAGCGAGAACAGGATGGTGATCGGCTGCAGGAAGGTGCCGAACAGCAGCACCAGCACGGCGTAGACCATCATCAGGCCCGCGGTGATCGCAGTGGCGAAGCCGTCGGACAGCTCGTTCAGGCTTTCGGCGTCGCCGGAGGGCGAGACCTTCACGCCCTTCGGCCGGCTCTTCATCACCGGCAGGTCGTAGATCTTCTTGGTCGCGTCGCCGAGGGCGGCGGAGCCGACGAGGTCGGCGGCGACGGTTGCCTGCCGCTCACGATCGTAGCGGTTGATGCTGGTCGGACCCTGGTCGAGCTTGACGTCGGCGATGACCGAGAGCGGCACGCCGCCCTTCTCGCCGCGTTCGCCGAGCGGCACGCGCAGCTGTTCGAGCGTCCTCAGATTACCGCGTGCGGCGTCCTCGAGCTGGACGCGGATCGGCACCAGGCGGTCGCCGACGTCGAACTTGGCGAGCGCGGGCCCGACATCGCCGATGGTGGCGACGCGGATGGTCTGCGACAGGCTTTCCGTGGAGACGCCGAGGCGCGCGGCGAGATCTGCGCGCGGCTCGATGCGCAGCTCGGGCCGCTCGAGCGTGGTTTCCGAAATCACGTTGGAGATCGTCGGAATCCGCTTCATCTGCGTCGCGAGCTCGCTGGCGACGTTGTTGACGATGTTGGCGTCGACGCCGGTCACGACCAGCGAGATGGCGCGCAGGCCGTTCTCGTCGAGGAACCAGAAGCGGATGTCGGGAACGTTCTCCAGCTCCTGGCTGATCGAGAATTCCAGTTCGCGCTGGGTGATGTCGCGGCTGTCCTTGGGCGTGTAGTTGATGATCAGAGAGGCGCGCCGGACTTCCTGGGTGCCCGGCGGGACGCGCCCGCCATCGACGAAGATGCTCTTCACCTCCGGCCGCTTGCGCAGGCGTGCGACGATGTCCTCGGTGACCTTCTCGGTGTAGGCAAGCTGGGTGCCCGGCGGCAGCTCGAGCGCCAGCAGCGAGCGCGCGCTGTCCTGCGCCGGCAGGAAGCCCTGCGGCAGCAGCGTGATGCTCCAGATTGAGGCGGCGAACACCCCGAAGCCGATCAGCACGGTGATGAAATGGTGCTTCACCGACCAGGCCACGATCCTGTGATAGGCCCGCAGCACGCGGCCGGGCGGCGGCTCTTCGTGCGCATGGTGCTTGAGGAAGTAGGCGGCCAGCACCGGCGTGACGAAGCGCGCCGCGAGCAGTGAGAAGAACACTTGCACCGAGACGGTGATGCCGAACTGCTTGAAGAACTGTCCGGCGATACCCGACATGAAGCTCGCTGGCGCGAAGATCGCAATGATCGTCAGCGAGATCGCGATCACCGCGAGGCCGATTTCGTCGGCGGCCTCGAGCGCAGCACGGTAGGGCGATTTGCCCATGTTCATGTGCCGGACGATGTTCTCGATCTCGACGATGGCGTCGTCGACGAGAATACCTGTCGACAGCGTGATGGCGAGGAAGCTGACGAGGTTCAGCGAGAAGCCGAGAAGGTCCATCGCCCAGAACGCCGGGAAGATCGACAGCGGGAGCGAGATCGCGGCAATGATGGTGGCGCGCAGGTCCCGCAGGAACAGGAGCACGATGATGACGGCAAGGATGGCGCCTTCGAACAGGGTCGAGATCGCCGCGTGGTAATTGCCGTTGGTATATTCGACCGAGGTGTCGATCACCTTCAGGTCGACGTCGGGATAGGCGGCCTTCAGCGCGTCGATGCGCTTCTGCACGGCCTCGGCCACCTTCACATCGCTGGCGCCCTTGGATCGCTTGATGCCGAGCGCGACCACCGGCTCGCCGTTGAAGCGGGCGAAGGTGCGGCGGTCGGCGATGGTGTCGGTGACGGTGCCGAGATCGTCGAGCCGGACCTCACCGCCGCCGAACAGCGGGATCATGGTGCCGGCGAGATCGCCCAGTGTCTTCGCGCCCGCAAGCGTGCGGATCGCCTGGTCGTTCTTGCCGATCTCGGCGCGGCCGCCGGCGACGTCGACATTGGTGCCGCGCAGGCTCTGGCTGACATTGACCGCGGTCAGCCCCATCGCCTGCATCCGGTCCGGATCGAGCGAGACCAGGATCTCGCGCTCGACACCGCCGATGCGCTCGACCTGGGCGACGCCGCGCACGCCCTGCAGCGCGCGCTTGACCACGTCGTCGACGAAATAGGAGAGCTGCTCCGGCGTCTTGCCGGGCGAGATCGCGGCATAGGTGACGATCGGCAGGCCGATGACGTCGACGCGCTGGATCAGCGGTTCGGTGACGTTCTGCGGCAGGTTGGAGCGCACCCGCGTCACCGCGTCCTTGACGTCGTTGAGCGCGCGGTCGGTGTTGGTTTCCAGCGCGAACTGGATGGTGGTCACTGACACGCCGTCGGTGATCGAGGAGGTGATGTGCCTGACCCCCTCGACGCCGGAGACGGCATCTTCAACCGTCTTGGTGACCTGGGATTCGAGTTCTGCGGGTGCGGCGCCGAATTGCGACACCACGACCGAGATCACGGGAATGTCGGCCGAAGGCAGCCGCGTCACCGCGAGCTTGGTGAAGGACACCCAGCCGAGGACCAGGAGGATGATCGAGAAGACGACCGACGGCAGCGGATTGCGGATCGACCAAGCCGAGATATTGAGAGCCATCAGCGTACCCGCGTGCGATCGAGTTCATCGGCGAACATGGTCTTGATCTGGTCGCCGTCATGGAGCGAAGACCCGGCGTCGGCCACGACGATTTCGCCGACCTCGAGGCCTTCCAGGATTTCCGTCGCGCTGTCGGACGACAGCCCGACCCGTACCTTGCGTGTCTCGACAATATTGCCTTTGACGACCTGAATGGTGAGATGGTCGATCGCGGTCTTGGGGATCGAGACGCCGCAGCTTCGCTTGGCGTCGATCGAGGCGCGGGCGAACACGCCGACCTTGAGCGATGGATTGTTGGTGACGCTGATGCGGACGCGGCCGAGCTGCGTGGTGCGGTCGATCTCGGGCGCGACCAGCCGGACCCGGCCGATCAAATCGGGCGCGTCATCGCGGCTGATGCGCACGGTTGCGCCGGGGTTGAGCTTGGGCATGTGCACCGCCGGGACCTGGGCGTCGAGCTCGATCTCGTTGTTGACGGCGATGCGGAACATCGGGCCGGCCTGCGGCGAGGCGGGCGCGCCGACGATGGTGCGCACTTCGGTGACGAGGCCTGGCGCAGGCGCCTTCAGCGAGATCGAGCCTTGCGGGCCGGGTCTTTGCGGCTGGCCGGGGATCTGCGGCGGCGCCGTCAGGCGCGCCAGCTCCTGATTGTCGGTGACCATGGCGCCTTCGGTGACGAAGAGGTCGGTGACCCTGGAGCCTTCTTGGTCGGCGACGACCACGGCCTCGCGGCGCGGCACGAAGAAGCCTGTCACCCGCACGAGATCGGAGAAGCAGGCGTTGGTCGACTTCGTCACGATGACGAGCGCCTCGCTCGGCGTGTCCTTCGCCTCGGGGCGATGCCGATGCTCGAACAGATAATAGCCGACACCGAGCGCAACGACGAACAGCACGGTTCCGGCAGGCTTGAGATATTCGGAGGCGTTCATCGCCGGATTGTCCTGGCCTGGCTCACGGCCATCCGCACGAGGCCTGCTGAGAGCGTTTCCCTGAAATAAAGCTGCGTCCCGCAAGGCTGCGGGACGCGCTTTTGAAGCAAGACTTTACACCACATCACGACTTGGCACTTCAAAGGATTTGGCACTTCAAAGGATTACGTCGTGCTCTCACTTCGATGCGGTGGTCTTGTTTTCCATGTTGACGACCTGCACGCGCCGATTGACCTCCGCCATCGGCTGGGCCGGATCCTTCAGCTTGCTCTTGCCGTAGCCGACGGTGACGAGATCGGTCGCGGAGATGCCGTACTTGTCGACGAGATAGCGCTTGATCGAATCCGCGCGGCGCTCCGACAGGTCCTGATTATAGCCCTCGCCGCCGGCGGCGTCGGTGTGGCCGGCAACCACGAAGGTCGAGCCCTTCAGGTCGGGGCTGGTCAGCGCGCGACCGAGCGCCTGTACCGAGGCGAGCGACTTGGCGCTGATATTGGCCGAGTTGTAGTCGAACGTGATTTCAAGATCGATGTTCGGCTTGTCCTTGGCCACCGACGCGATCTCTTCGCGCTCGGTCGACGAAAGCGAGCGCGTCGAGCGGCCGCGCACGGACTGGATCAGCTTGGTTTCCGCCGCACTGGGCGCGGGATCGGCCTGCGGGGCGATCGAGAGGCCGCGGGTCAACGGCTTCTTCGGCGGCGGCGCCAGCGCGCGGACGATCTCGTCCTCGGTGACGTTCTTGCTGTTGCCGTCGTCGCCCGCGAATGCGAGCGGGGTCGTCAGCGACAGAGCGGCGCCGACCGTGATGATGGACAGGATCGCGGTAAATCCCTTTGCAGCCAATCTCATTGCCAGTCCCTCCTGCGCAGCTGACCCGCGCGGTTCCAAAATTTCTGCAATGGCCCCCGGGAAAGGCCGCCTGCGGCATCCGTCCGTTAGTCTTCCCTGGGCCGCCGAGGGTTCGAGGCGTCTACCACCTCAACTCAAAAAAATACTAGCGTACTCCGTAGCTTGCGAACTCCTGAACAATGTTCGGGTCCATCGCCTTGGCATTGGCGATGTCGAGCGCGCCTTCCTGCGCCGAGCCGTTGCGCTGCTTGGCAATCCCGCGGCCAAAGAGCGAGGAGGTCAGGCGCGGGTTGATCCTCAGGGCTGCGTCGAAATCGGCGATGGCGTTCTTGACCGCTCCCGATTTCAGATTGACGAGCCCCCGGCTGTCCAGCGCATCGACGAAATTCGGCCGCAGCCGCAGCGCCTCGTTGCAATCCTTCAGCGCGCCCTGGAGGTCGCCGACCACGGTGCGGGTCCAGCAGCGGTTGTTCAGCGCCTCGACGTCCTTCGCGTTGATCCGAAGCGTCTCGTCGAAATCCTTGATGGCCAGATTGTAGGCGCCCTTGCTGGCATAGACCTGACCGCGCCGGTACAGCGCGTTTACGTCGTCAGGATTGGCGGCGATCTTGGCCGTCAGGCCCTTGATGGTCGGATCCTCCGCCAGCGCGGCCGCGCTCGGCCCGCTATCCATGCTCGGTGCGGGGGTGGTCTCGGTCGGTTTCACCGGCGGCAAGGCGGCCTCGACCTGCGGTTTCGGCGAGGGCGCCGGCGCCGGTGCTGGAGCAGGCGCCGGTGCCGGAGCAGGTGCCGCTGCCGTGTCAGCCGGCTTCGGCGGCGAAGGCGGTGCGGGCGGAGCCGGCGGTGGGTTGTTGGCGACGACCGGCGGCGATGGCGGCGGTGCCGTCATCGACGGGCGCGATCCGCCGGCGCCAGGAATGAACGAAAAATCCTCGGCGAGCGACGAGGAGATCCACGGCACCTGCTCGCCGCGTGAGGCGCGGGTGACGCCCATCTTGGTGCGGTTCAGCGTCTCCTCGGCCATCAGGTCGGGGACACGGATCTCCTTCAGGAGTTCCTGGACGAACAGGCTGTGCTCGCCGCCCGCGTCCGAGACCACCGAGGCCAGTGCCGCCGAGTACATCACCAGCGTGCCATTCGGCGCGATGACCGGCGTCAGGCCGGCCGAGAAGCTGCGGAACCGGCGCTCGAAGGGATTGCGCCTGGAGGCGTCGACCAGCGCGATCTTGACGCCCGCGCCGCGAGTGTTGAGCTCGCCGAGCACGGTCTCCAGGCTGAAACCGTCGCGGCGCACGTCGGATTCGGTCCAGATCTGCGCATCGATCGGCAGCATATAGCTCTGGCGTGCCGACTGGATGCCGAAGCCGCTGAAGAAGATCAGCGCCACCGAGCCCGGCTTGATCTTGCCATAGAGCTTGTCGAAGGCGCGGCGCATGCCGTCGCCGGTCAGGTTCTCGCCGATTTCAACGGAAAAGCCGTCGCGCTTGAGCTCGTCGGCGACGTCGCGCGCGTCGTTGAGCGGTTCCTTTAGCGGGGCGTCCGCGTCCGGATATTTGGCGTTGCCGATGACCAACGCATAACGGTCGCCAGCGGCCAGGGATGGCGCAACCGGGACGAGCGAAACGAGCAAGGGCAGAAGAAAAAGGAAGCGAATCTTCATAATCAGCGCGGTCCAGCCAAAAAGGCGCCGTTACCAGCCTGCGCCGCGGCGACCTTAACTTACGCAATGTGCATTATCAAACCGCGGAAGGGGGGCGTCAACCGCCTGGAGATTCGGCATTATCGCGACAATTGACCGCGATGCATGGGCGCGCTGGGACGGGAATAAACGGGCTGTCACGTTGGTACTCGGCGCCATCTGGTTCGGCTCTGCGGCAGGATGCTGGAGCAGCCGCGACAAAGAAGATGTGAGGGGTCTCACATAGCAGGCTGGACGCTGTCGCAACCCTCCAGTGTTTGACCTTCGCGGCGGACGATGGCTTGCTGCGCTTGATCGTCCCCGAAGGTCCAACTCAGAAAAGAAAACCATGGGAAACGCCTACGAAATCTACGCCCTGCGTTATGCGACGATGTCGCCCCGCACCCCCAACATGAATTTCCTGGCGCCCGACCCGCATGACAGCGCGGCGCAGGATCTCGACTATTTCGTCTGGCTGATCCGCGGCGGCGGCCGCGACATCCTGGTCGATACCGGCTTCAATGCCGAGGAGGCGAGCGCGCGGGCGCGCAAACTGACGCTCAATCCCGTCGATGCGCTGGAGCGCTTTGGCGTCGCGGCGTCGAGCGTTCGCGACATTATCGTGACGCATCTGCATTACGACCATGCCGGCAATCTCGATCGCTTTCCGAATGCGCGCTTCCATCTCCAGGAGCGCGAGATGGCTTATGCGACGGGGCGCTGCATGTGCAACGGACTGCTGCGACATCCGTTCTCGGTCGAGCACGTCACGCAGATGGTGCGCCATGTCTATGGCGAGCGCGTCGCTTTCTATTCCGGCGATGGCGAGGTCGCGCCCGGCGTCACCGTGCACCGTGTCGGCGGCCATTCCGACGGCTTGCAGGTGGTCAAGGTCGAGACCGCGCGCGGGCCGGTGGTGCTGGCGTCCGATGCCGCGCATTACTACGCCAATCTGCAGCGCAAGAGCCCGTTCCCCATCGTCTACAATATAGGCGACATGGCGCAGGGCTGGGAGACGATCGAACGCCTCGCCGGCCATCCCGACAGGTTCATTCCCGGCCACGATCCGATCGTGACGGAGATCTATCCGCGTGCTAGCGACAAGGTCGATGCCTGGGCGCTGCATTTGCCGCCGTCGCGGTCGTTTGCGAAGTGACGGAATCCGCGGCGTGGTGTCAGCGAGTGCCGGCAGGATCCGCACAAGCAACGATATCGCGGGGAGATTTTCGAGCCGCTACCTCCGGCGGAGAGAATACCGCCAGGTATCCTCCGTCCCCTGCGAGCTTATATGTGGCGACCTCGCGATAGCCGACGGCGGTCAATTCGCAGCGCAAGAGCTCAATTGGCGTGCCATGCTTCGACGTCGGAAGCTCAAGATCGACAATTCCGACCCGTGCATCCCGCTTTAGAGCGGCCGCGAGATTGTAGAGGAAGGCATAGGGTTGGGCTATCTCGTGATACATGTGCACGAGGATTGCAGCATCCAGCGAGGAAGCGGGCAGACGCGGGTCGTGTGGTTCGCCGAGGGCGAATTGCACGTTCGTCAACTTCAGACGTTCTGTTCGCCTGGCGAGCTCGATGAGGTAATCCCGCGTGACGTCCTGGGCAACGACTGAGCCGGCGGGGCCGACGAGGTGCGAGAGCCTGACCGTGTGGTAGCCGCTGCCTGCTCCAATGTCGCCCACTGTCATACCTGGTTTCAGTTCAAGAGCACGTGCGATTTGACCGGCCTCATTGAGGGCGTCTCGGCGCTCTTCGGCGGCGCGGCGCGGGCTGACGATCCGTGCAACAGGGCGCTGTGGTGAGGGAAACTCGTTTGCAGCGACTCCGGGGGAAGCCAGATAACCTATGTCAGCGGCGTATGCGCGAGTTGCGGCAAACGCCGTAAGTAGCGCCGTTATATAAGCCAGTGCCGTGACAGACCTGCCAAGCTTTCTCAATCGGCCTCCCAAAAGCCGACGTCTGCGCCTCTATGAGTACGCGCCCTAATACGCCTCTTTCGCGTCGGCCTCTTCGCTGGTCTGGATCAGGTCGAGGCTCTGTTCGATCTTGCCGAGCAGGGCCGAGAGCTGCTTGCGCTCCTGCGCGGAGAGGCAGGCCAGGATCTCGTCTTCCCGCCGCAGCAATTGCGGGAACAGCTCTTCGTACAGCGCGCGACCCTTCTTCGTCAGTTGCAGGCGGAATTCGCGGCGGTCGGCTTCGTTCTCGACCCGCTCGATCAGCCCCTGGTGCAGCAGTGTGGTCACGGCGCGGCTGATGGTGGATTTGTGCGTGCGGGTGCATTGCGAGATGTATTGCGCGCTACAGGCATCATTGCGGAAGCCGAGCGTGGCGATCACGCGCCAGGCCGGAATATCGAGGCCGTGACGCTCCTGATATTCGACCGCGAGCGCGGAACTCACCTCCGCCGCAAGCCGGTTGAGGCGGAACGGCACGAACTTGAACAAATCGAGCCGCGACTTTGGCCGCAATGAAGTCTCGTCGGCCTCACGTGCCTTCAGCGCGATGTCGCTGGATGTCCTCGCCAAGGCTTGCGCTCCGAATTCCAGTTGACGGCCGGCCGGCTCCGGTCCAAAATAGTTGCACGTGAGACTATCTAGCAGATCAGTCCTCTCTTGACCAGAGCCGAGGTTAGCGCATGGCGCAGGCCAATACGCAGCAGGCCAAAACCCAGTTCGGCTATCGCCGCCACCCCGACCAGGATCGTCCCGGCCACAGCGCGGCCGAGCATCCCGTGGTGGTCGTCGGCGCGGGGCCGGTGGGGCTGTCGCTCGCGATCGACCTGGCCCAGCGCGGCCAGCGCGTCGTCCTGCTGGATGATGCCGACCGGATCGGCGAAGGCTCGCGCGCGATCTGCTTCTCCAAGCGGTCGCTCGAATATTGGGACCGGCTAGGCGTCGGCGACCGCATGGTCGAGAAGGGCGTGGTGTGGAGCGTCGGCCGCATTTTCCATGGCGAGTCGCAGCTCTACCAGTTCAACCTGCTGCCGGAAGACGGTCACAAGCGGCCGGCCTTCATCAATCTCCAGCAATATTACGCCGAGGCCTATCTGGTCGATCGCATCAGTGATCTCCCTGAGATCGATCTGCGCTGGCGCAACAAGGTGACGGCGCTTGAACAGCGCAACGATTCCGCCGCGCTGACGATCGAGACACCGGAGGGCGCCTATCGCCTGCACGCGCAATATGTCGTCGCCTGCGACGGCGCGCGCTCGTCGCTGCGGCAGATGGTCGGCGCCGAGTTCGCGGGACAGGTGTTCGAGGACCAGTTTTTGATCGCCGACGTCAAGATGACCGCGGAATTTCCGACCGAACGCTGGTTCTGGTTCGATCCGCCGTTTCACGCCGGGCGATCTGCGCTGTTGCACCGGCAGCCCGACGATGTCTGGCGCATCGATCTCCAGCTCAATCGCTATGCCGATCCCGTCGTCGAGAAGAAGCCGGAGAACGTGCGGCCGCGGATCGCGCGCATGCTCGGTCACGACAAGTTCGAGTTCGAGTGGATCTCGCTCTACAAATTTCAGTGCCGGAGGATGGATCGCTTCCTCCACGGTCGGGTGATTTTTGCGGGCGATTCCGCGCATCAGGTCTCGCCCTTCGGTGCGCGCGGCGCCAATTCCGGGCTAGAGGACGCGGAGAATCTGTCCTGGAAGCTCGACCGCGTGCTGCGCGGTACCTCGCCCGCGAGCCTGCTCGAAAGCTACCATGTCGAGCGGAGTCTCGCGGCCGACGAGAACATCCGCGAATCGACCCGCTCGACCGATTTCATGGCGCCGAACTCGCATCAGGAAGCGCGGCTGCGCAAGGCGGTGCTGTCGCTGGCCAAGGAAACGGAGTTCGGCAAGCGCATGGTCAATGGCGGGCGGCTCTCGGTGCCGTGCAGCTACGACTCGCCGCTGTCGTCGCCCGATGCCGAGGCGTGGCGCGGCGGACCGTTGCCCGGCTGTTCCATGCTCGACGCCCCCGTCGGCGAGCAGACCTATCTGACGGACGCATTCCGTCGGGGTGGAACGGACTTCACCTTGCTGTCGTTCAGCAATGGCGCGGCGATCGATGCGCCCGATGGCGTGAAGGATATCCCCATCGGCGGCGAGGGCGGTCTTGCCGATCCCTCGGGCCTTGTCGCAAAGCGCTATGCTGCCGAGCCTGATACGGCCTATCTGCTCAGGCCCGACGGCTACGTTGCGGCGCGCTTCCGCCATCCGACGCGTGCGGCGATCGCGGCCGCGTTGTCGCGGGCCCAAGGTTTGAATTGAAAAGGCTTGAATTGAGGATTCGCATGCCGCTTTCAACCAGCTCCAACTTCGCGCGGCCCGACGATGCCTTTCGTGCCATCGTCGAGGCGCACCGCGGCCTCACCGACGAGCAGAGCGCAGATTTCGACGCGGCGCTGGTGCTGATCCTCGCCAACCATATCGGCGACATCGACGTGTTGCGGGAGGCGCTCGTGCTCGCCAAGCGCCGCATGATCGACGGCCAGCAGCAACAACAGCAACAACAATAACCCAAGACCTAAGGATGAATTGATGGCGAAGAACTTCGCATCCACCGGCGATCTCTCCGAGAAGAAGATCACCTTCTCCGAGATCGGCACCGATCTCTACGCTTTCACCGCCGAGGGCGATCCCAATACGGCCGTCATTGTCGGCGACGACGGCTGCCTCGTGTTCGATGCGCAGGCTACGCCGGCGATGGCGAACAAGGTGATCGAGCGCGTGCGCACCGTCACCGACAAGCCGATCAAATATGTCGTGCTGTCGCACTATCACGCCGTGCGCGTGCTGGGCGCCTCCGCCTACAAGGCGCAGGGCATCGTGGCCTCGCAGGAGACCTATCGTCTCATCGAGGAGCGCGGCCAGCAGGATTGGGATTCCGAATATGGCCGCTTCCCGCGGCTGTTCCAGGATGCCGCGAGCATTCCCGGCCTGACCTGGCCGACGCTGACCTTCGAAGGCGAGATGTCGATCTATCTCGGCAAGCGCGAGGTGCGCCTGATGCAGCTCGGCGCCGGCCACACCTCCGGCGACATCGTCGCCTGGGTGCCGGATGCCGAAGTGATGTTCTCCGGCGACCTCATCGAATATCACTCGGCCTGCTATTGCGGCGACGCGCATTTGCGCGAATGGCCGCTGACCCTGAACGAGATCCGCAACTTCAATCCCAAGGCGATCGCGCCGGGTCGCGGCGATGCCCTGAAGGGCACAGCCACCGTGCGCGAAGCCGTCGCGATGACGCGCGACTTCGTCACCTCGCTCTACGGCGCTGCCGAAATCTCGGTCGCCAAAGGGCGTACGCTGAAGGAATCGATGGCGGCGACGCGCGAAGTGATGGATCCGAAATTCCACAGCTTCGCCATCTACGAGCACTGCCTGCCGTTCAACGTGTCGCGCGCCTATGACGAGGCATCGGGGATCGACGACCCCGTGATCTGGACCGACAAGCGCGACCAGGACATGTGGGCCGCCCTGCAAGGAGGAGGATAGTCATGAACGTCAATACCTCGCCTGATCAGATCATCCGCAGCTCGGCGCAGGTCACGCCGGGCTACATGTCCGGCTTCGGCAACAGTTTTGAGACCGAGGCGCTGCCGGGTGCGCTGCCGATCGGGCGCAACTCGCCGCAGCGCTGCGCCTACGGGCTTTACGCCGAGCAGCTTTCCGGCTCGCCCTTCACCGCGCCGCGCGGCACCAACGAGCGCTCCTGGCTCTATCGCATCCGTCCCTCGGTGAAGCATTCCGGCCGCTTCGAGAAGGCCGATGCCGGCCTGTGGCGCTCGGCGCCGTGCCACGAAAACGATTTGCCGATCGCGCAGCTGCGCTGGGATCCGGCGCCGATCCCGAAGGAGGACAAGACCTTCCTTCAGGGCGTGCAGACCATGACGACCGCCGGTGACGTCAACACGCAGGCCGGCATGGCCGCGCATGTCTACCTCATCACCAAGTCGATGGTGGACCAGCACTTCTACAATGCCGACGGCGAGCTGATGTTCGTGCTTCAGCAGGGCAATCTGCGCCTCGTCACCGAGTTCGGCCGCATCGACGCCGAGCCCGGCGAGATCGTTGTGATCCCGCGCGGCGTCAAGTTCCGCGTCGAGATCCCGAATGGCCCTGCGCGCGGTTATCTCTGCGAGAACTACGGCGGCGCCTTCACGCTGCCGGAGCGCGGGCCGATCGGCGCCAATTGCCTCGCCAACGCGCGCGACTTCCTCACCCCGGTCGCGCATTACGAGGACAAGGACACGCCGACCGAGCTCTACGTGAAATGGGGCGGATCGCTGTTCAAGACCACCTTGCCGCATTCGCCGATCGATGTCGTCGCCTGGCACGGCAATTATGCGCCGTACAAATACGATCTGCGCACCTTCTCTCCCGTCGGCGCGATCGGCTTCGATCATCCCGATCCCTCGATCTTCACGGTGCTGACCTCGCCGTCGGAGACGGCGGGCACCGCGAATATCGACTTCGTCATCTTCCCGGAACGCTGGATGGTCGCCGACAACACCTTCCGTCCGCCCTGGTACCACATGAACATCATGAGCGAGTTCATGGGCCTGATCTACGGCGTCTACGATGCCAAGCCGCAGGGTTTTGTCCCGGGCGGCATCTCGCTCCACAATTGCATGCTGCCGCACGGCCCGGACCGCGATGCCTTCGAGCACGCCAGCAACGGCGAATTGAAGCCCGTGAAGCTGACGGGCACCATGGCCTTCATGTTCGAAACCCGCTACCCGCAACGCGTCACCGCGCATGCCGCCAATTCCGCGACGTTGCAGGACGATTACGCGGACTGCTGGAAGGGCCTGGAGAAGCGCTTCGATCCGAACAAGCCGTAGTGTTGCTTACCCTCCCCTGGAGGGGGAGGGTCGCTCGCGCCAGCGAGCGGGGTGGGGCGAAGGTCTCTCCGCGAGCAACACCGCCCGTGTTGAGAGATCACCCCACCCCGTCTCATATTTCGCTGCGCTCAACATGAGCCGACCCTCCCCCTCCAGGGGAGGGTGACACCGTCACCGCTGCGCCACGGGAAACCCAATGCCCCACCCCAACGACCCCAGCCTCCGCTCCTTCATCGAGGTCGATCCTGCCTCCGATTTCCCGATCCAGAACCTGCCCTATGGCGTGTTCTCGACCGCGGCGAATCCGACGCCGCGGGTCGGCGTCGCGATCGGCAATTACGTGCTCGATCTCTGGGAGCTCGAGCAGGACTCGCGGCTCGATGTCGGTTCGCTCGGTGTGTTCTCCGGGGCCTCGCTCGATCCCTTCATGGCGCTGGGGCCAAAGGTCTGGGAGAAAACGCGGGCGCGGATCAGCGAGCTGCTGCGCCATGACCATCCTGAGCTGCGCGACAATGAGGATCTGCGCAAGCAGGCGCTGGTGCCGATGCGCGATGCAAAGCTGCATCTGCCGTTCGCTGTCTCGGGCTACACCGATTTCTATTCGTCGAAAGAACACGCCACCAATGTCGGCGTGATGTTCCGGGGCAAGGACAATGCGCTGCAGCCGAACTGGCTGCATATGCCGATCGCCTATAACGGCCGCGCTTCCACAGTTGTGGTTTCCGGCACCAGGGTGAAGCGGCCGCGCGGGCAGCTGAAGCCGCCGAATGTCGAGGTGCCGAGCTTCGGACCGTGCAAGCGGCTCGATTTCGAGCTGGAAATGGGCGTCGTGGTCGGCCAGTCCTCGCCGATGGGCGGCATGCTGACCGAGCAGCAGGCCGAAGAGATGATCTTCGGCTTCGTGCTGCTCAACGACTGGAGCGCACGCGATATCCAGCAATGGGAATATGTGCCGCTTGGCCCCTTCCTGGCAAAAGCCTTCGCGACCTCGATCAGCCCGTGGGTGGTGACGCGCGAGGCGCTGGAGCCGTTTCGGTTGCAGGGACCGGAGCAGGTGCCGGTGCCGCTGGATTATCTCAAGCAGGCGAAGCCGCAGAACTACGACATCGCGCTCGACGTGTCCTTGCGCGCGGCCGGCGCCAATGCGCCCGCCAGCATCAGCCGCACCAACTTCAAATACATGTACTGGTCCTCGGTGCAGCAGTTGATGCACCACGCCTCCAGCGGCTGCGCCATGAATGTCGGCGATCTCCTCGGGAGCGGCACCATTTCCGGCCCGGAGAAGAACCAGCGCGGCAGCCTCCTGGAGATCAGCTGGAACGGCACCGAGCCGGCCGAACTCCCCGGTGGCACTAAGCGCTCGTTCCTGGAAGACGGCGACAGCCTCGTCATGCGCGGCTGGTGCCAGGGCAACGGCTACCGCGTTGGGTTTGGCGAGGTTGAGGGGACGATTTTGGCGGCGGAGTGATCTCCTGCCGGCTATAGGTCAAGGCCAGCCTTGTCGAGCTCAGTTCTCATTCGAGCTGAAAAATCGACAATCTGCTGCTTATCGAAATTGCAGTACGTTGGGAGAGATTTATCAGGGACGTGCTGCACCAGCGCCGCGCCGACCCGAATTATGTACTTAAGTTCTTCCGGCGTTACTTCAATCTGCATTTGCTAGCGCTCCTCCGGCGGCACGCCTTTCACCCGCGCGCAATGCGCCGCGACGTCTTCCACAGTGTACTTCAAATGCACCCGCTTGTCGGACGGCGCCTGCTTCGTCGTGCACACTCCCGGCCGCCATTCCTGCGTGGGGCGGATCGGGCGCGGGGCAAAGCCGCCGCCGCAGTTCGGACAGACGTTGGAGAGCTTTGTTTCCACGCAATCCGCGCAGAACGTGCATTCATAGGAGCAGATCCGCGCATCCGTTGCATCAGGTGGCAGGTCGCGGTCGCAATATTCGCAGTTCGGTCGAAGCTGGAGGGCCATGGCTGAATCTCCCGGATTGGCTAGATCATCGCAGATCGCACACGCAGCGCGAATGCCGTAGTTCCCTCGATTTCAGCCGGGCTTGATCTCCTTGAGCGGCAGCTTGGAGCTTTCCTTCAGCCGATCAAGCACGATCGAGGAGCGCACATGCGCCACGCTCTGGTGCGGCATCAGCACGTCGTTGACGAGGTTGGAGAGACCCTTGAGATCGCGGAGAACGGCCTTCAGCACGTAATCGGCGTCGCCCGTCAGCGAATAGGCTTCCTGGATCTCGTCGATGCGGTTGACCAAGGCGCGGAAGCGTTTCGAATTGTCCGGCGAGTGGGTCGCGAGCCCCACCTGGATAAAGGCGATCACACCGAAGCCCAGCGCCTCGCTGGAGAGATCGGCGTGATAGCCTGAGATCACCTTCTCCTCCTCCAGCCGCATCCGCCGCCGCGAGCATTGCGAGGCCGAGAGCCCCGCGAGATCGGCGAGCTCCTGGTTGGTGAGGCGGCCGTCATCCTGGAGCGCGCCCAGGATCTTGAGGTCGAATGCGTCTACGGAGATCATGCGTCATTTATCCATTTCATGCACGAACCGTGCATATGATAGCCAAAATGCGGCCCGTTTGCACGCTCATTGCACGCCCGGTGAAGGATAGTTCATGGCAGCAGCAATTGGAGAGCACCATGGGTCCGTTTCCGCACGATGCACCGCCGGCCACCGTCACCGCCGACAATCCGATGGGCAGCGACGGGTTCGAGTTCGTCGAATATGCGCATCCCAATCCGGAAGAGCTGCACGCGCTGTTCAAGCTGATGGGCTATGCGCCCGTCGCCCGCCACAAGAGCAAGAAGATCACGGTCTATCGCCAGGGCGACATCAACTATCTCGTCAACGAGGAGCCCGGCACCCACGGCTTCGACTTCGTCGCCGCGCACGGCCCCTGCGCGCCGTCGATGGCGTTTCGCGTGGTCGATGCGAAGGCGGCCTATGACCGTGCGATCGCGCTAGGCGCCGAACCTGCCGGTGTGTCGTCGGCGCAGAAGACGCTCGATGTGCCCGCGATCAAGGGCATCGGCGGCAGCCTGCTCTATTTCGTCGATCGCTACGGCGCCAAGGGCTCGGCCTATGATGCCGAGTTCGAGTGGCTGGGCGCACGCGATCCCAAGCCCGTCGGCGCCGGCCTGTTCTATCTCGACCACCTCACCCACAACGTCCATCGCGGCCGCATGGATGTGTGGACGGGCTTCTACCAAAAGCTGTTCAACTTCCGCCAGATCCGCTTCTTCGACATCGAGGGCCGCGCCTCCGGCCTGTTCTCGCGTGCGCTGACCAGCCCCGACGGCAAGATCCGGATTCCGATCAACGAGGACGCCGGCGATTCCGGCCAGATCGAGGAATATCTGAATATCTATCGCGGCGAAGGCATCCAGCACATCGCCTGCGGTTGCCGCGATATCCACGCCACCATCGAAGGCCTGCGCGAGGCCGGTCTGCCCTTCATGCCGTCGCCGCCCGAGACCTATTTCGAGCGGATCGACGCGCGCCTGCCCAAGCACGGCGAGGACGTCGCACGCCTCCAGACCAACGGCATCCTGATCGACGGCGAAGGCGTGGTCGACGGCGGCCAGACCAAGGTGCTGCTGCAGATCTTCTCCGCCAACGCGATCGGCCCGATCTTCTTCGAGTTCATCCAGCGCAAGGGCGACGACGGCTTTGGCGAGGGCAACTTCAAGGCCCTGTTCGAGTCGATCGAGGAAGATCAGATCCGGCGCGGGGTGTTGAAGGTGGATAACGCTGCGTAAGGTCTTAGCCTCACGCACACTGCCGTAGGGTGGGCAAAGCGAAGCGTGCCCACGACTTCTTTGTCTCTCACGGAAAGATGGTGGGCACGGCGCTTCGCGCCTTTGCCCACCCTACGAGATCTTCGCCTGGGCTAGATCTATTTCTTCCACGCAGCCGTCACCGCACCAATTTCCGCGCCCTCCGGCTCCCGCACCGCAGACGGCGTACGAGAGAATCTTGGCGCGGGCGCGGGCTGCTTCACGCCGTGGCGCTCGAGGAAGACGTTGCGGGCGACCATGTGCGGATGCTCGGTCGCTTCCGACATGGTCAGCACCGGCGCGAAGCAGATGTCGGTGCCTTCCATGATCCTGCACCAGTCCTCGCGGGTCTTGCTCTTGAACACGGCCTGCAATTTCTGCTTCAGCGCGGGCCAGGCCTTGCGGTCCATCTGCGCGTCGAAATCGGCATCGGTCAGGCCAGCGTGCTCGCGGAGCAGCGCGTAGAACTGCGGCTCGATCGAGCCGATCGAGACGAAATGGCCACAGGCGCATTCGTAGACGCCATAGAAATGCGCGCCGCCGTCGAGGAAGTTCTGGTTGCGGCCTTCAGTCCAGCGGCCGATCGTGGTCATGTCGAAGAAGAACGACATCAGCGAGGCCGCGCCGTCGCACATCGCGGCGTCCACGACTTGGCCCTTGCCGGATCTCTGCGCTTCCAAAAGGGCCGCGAGCACGCCGACGACGAGATAGAGCGCACCGCCGCCGAAATCGCCGACCAAATTGAGCGGCGGCACCGGGGCTTCCTTGGTGCCGATCGCGGCGAGCGCACCGGTGATCGAGATGTAATTAATGTCGTGGCCGGCGGCGTTGGCGAGCGGGCCTTCCTGGCCCCAGCCGGTCATGCGGCCGTAGACGAGTTTGGGATTGCGCGCGAGCACGACGTCCGGGCCGAGCCCAAGCCGCTCCATCACGCCGGGACGAAAGCCCTCGACCAATGCATCGGCGCTGGCAAGCAGGTCGAGCACCTCTGCGATCGCCGCTTTGTCCTTGAGGTCGAGCTCGATCACCTTGCGACCGCGGCCCGCGACCGACTTCATGCTTTTCTTCGCACCGACGCGATCGAGCGTGACGACATCGGCCCCCATGTCGGCCAGCATCATGCAGGCGAACGGGCCGGGTCCGATGCCGGCGAATTCGACGACACGGAAGCCCGAGAGCGGGCCGGAGGCGCGGACGGAGGAGGTGGGCGCTGGTTTATCGAGCACGTTGTTGTTTCCTCGGGTCGCCGGCGAATGCCGGTGGTCCGGCGATCGCTTTTGACGTTCCTCTTCGGGGGCGAGTTAATTGGCTGATTAACTTTTCTCGCCTTCATGTCCGCGAGGCAAGCGGTTTTCATGCATGGGCGCATAATAAAAGCGGCGCGCATTGCTGCGCGCCGCGGAAGATTTGTGTTGAGGCGCTAAGGCGCGACGCGCTGTCGCGCTTTATCGACGCGATCAGCCCGCGGCGGCCACCGCGCGCTGCGCCATCACCTTGACGAGGTTGGCGCGGTATTCCGCGGTGCCGTGGATATCGGCCAGCAATCCGCTCGCCGGAATGCTGACATTGTCGAGCGCCGACGGCGACCAGTTCGCCTTCAGCGCGGCTTCGATGGCGGGCACCCGCATCACGCCGCTCTGCGAGGCGCCGGTGGCGGCAACGCGGATCTCGCCCGACTTCGTCTGCGCGACGAACACGGCGGTCAGCGCGAAGCGTGAGGCCGGGTGCCGCATTTTTTCGTAGCCCGCCTTCGCCGGCACGGGGAACGACACCGCGGTGATGATCTCTCCGTCTTCCAGCGCCGTCGTGAACAGGCCCTGGAAGAAGTCCTCGGCCGAGATCGACCGCTTGTTGGTCTTGACGGTGGCACCGAGCGCCAGCAGCGCCGCCGGATAGTCCGCGGCGGGATCGTTGTTGGCGATCGAGCCGCCGATCGTGCCGCGATAACGCACGGCGGGATCGCCGAGCACCGAGGTGAGATAGGCGATCGCGGGGATCGCCTTCTTCACATCGGCATTCTGCATGATGTCGTAATAGGTCGTGCCGGCCTTGATGGTCAGCACGTCGCCCGAGAGCTCGACGCCCTGCAGCTCCTTGATCTTGCCGAGGTCGATCACGTCGGACGGGCTGGCGAGCCGCTGCTTCATGACCGGCAGCAACGTCTGGCCGCCGGCGAGGAATTTCGCCTCGCTGCTCTTGCCGAACAGGGCGACGGCCTCGTCGACCGAGGAGGGGCGATGATAAGTGGTCTGGTACATCTTGTTGCTCCTCTCAGGCCGCGTGGATCGTGCGCCACACCCGGTCCGGGGTTGCGGGCATTTCCAGGTTGTTCTTGCCGATCGCATCCGTGATCGCGTTGATCACGGCCGCAGAGGCGCCGATCGCGCCGGCCTCACCGCAGCCCTTGATGCCCAAGGGATTGCCCGGGCACAGCGTCGTGGTGTGGGAGAGGTTGAACGAGGGCAGGTCGTCGGCGCGCGGCATGGAGTAGTCCATGAACGAGGCCGTGACGGGCTGGCCGTTGGCATCGTAGATGGCGTGCTCGAGCAGCGCCTGCCCGATGCCCTGGGCAAGGCCGCCATGGACCTGTCCCTCGACGATCATCGGGTTGATCAGCCGGCCGAAATCGTCGGCCGCGACGAAGTTGACGAAGGAGGTCTTGCCGGTGCCCGGATCGACCTCGAGTTCGCAGATGTAGGCGCCGGCCGGGAAGGTGAAGTTGGAGGGGTCGTAGAAGGCGCTTTCCTTCAGGCCCGGCTCCATCCCGTCAGGCAGATTGTGCGCGGTGTAGGCCGCGAGCGCGACCATCGGGAAGGCGATCGCCTTGTCGGTACCGGCCACCTTGAACTCGCCGTTCTCGATGACGATGTCGCCCTCGGACGCTTCGAGCGCATGCGCTGCGATCTTCTTGGCCTTGGATTCCATCTTCTCCATTGCCTTCAGGATCGCGGTGAGACCGACGGCCGCGGAGCGCGAGCCGTAGGTGCCCATGCCGAACTGCACCTTGTCGGTGTCGCCATGGACGATCGAGACCTGGCTGATGGGAACGCCCAAGCGCTCCGCGACGAGCTGGCAGAACGTCGTCTCGTGACCCTGGCCATGGCTGTGTGAGCCCGTCAGGATCTCGATGGTGCCGACCGGGTTGACCCGCACTTCGGCGGATTCCCATAAGCCGACGCCGGCGCCGAGGCTGCCGACGGCCTTAGACGGCGCGATGCCGCAGGCCTCGATGTAGCAGGACACGCCGATGCCGCGCAGCTTGCCGTCCGCCTTCGCCTTGGCCTTACGGGCGGCGAAGCCGGCATAGTCGATCGCCTTCATCGCCGCGTCGAGCGAGGCGTTAAAGTCACCGGTGTCGTAGGCCATGATCACCGGCGTCTGGTGCGGGAACTGGGTGATGAAGTTGGTCCGGCGCAGCTGGGCCGGATCGACCTTCAACTGCCGCGCGGCCGTCTCCATCAGCCGCTCGATCAAATAGCTCGCCTCGGGGCGGCCCGCGCCGCGATAGGCGTCGACCGGCGTGGTGTTGGTGTAGACCCCGACCACCTCGGCATGGATCGCCGGGATGTTGTACTGGCCCGACAGCAGCGTCGCGTAGAGATAGGTCGGCACCGACGAGGAGAACAGCGACATATAGGCGCCGAAATTGGCGTAGGTCTTCACCTTCAACCCGGTGATCTTGTTGTTGGCGTCGAACGCCATCTCGGCATGGGTGACGTGGTCACGGCCATGCGCATCGGTGAGGAAGGCCTCGGTGCGGTCGCCGGTCCATTTTACCGGGCGGCCAACCTTCTTCGAGGCCCACAGAGCCACCATCTCCTCGGGATAGATGAAGATTTTTGAGCCGAAGCCGCCGCCGACATCGGGGGCGATCACGCGCAGCTTGTGCTCGGGGGCGATGTTGTAGAACGCCGACAGCACGAGGCGGGCGACGTGCGGGTTCTGCGACGTGGTATAGAGAGTGAAGTGCTCTTCCGCCGCGTCATAGTCGGCGATCGCCGCGCGCGGCTCCATCGCGTTCGGCGCAAGGCGGTTGTTGGTGACGTCGAGCTTGACGACATTGGCGGCCTTGGCGAAGGCGGCATCCGTCGCGCCCTCGTCGCCGATCACCCAGTCATAGACCTGGTTGCCGGGGGCCTCGGGGTGAAGCTGCGGCGCGCCGGCCTTGATTGCGGCGTGGATATCGGCGACCGCCGGCAGCTCTTCATAATCCACGACCACGGCTTCGGCCGCGTCGTGGGCCAGGTTCTTGCTGTCGGCGATCACGACCGCGACGGCCTGGCCGACGAAGCGCACCGTTTCCGGCGCCATCGCGGGCCATGCGCCCATCTTCATCGGGCTGCCGTCCTTGGAGGTGATAGCCCAGCCGCAGATGAGATTGCCGACCTTGTCGTCGACGATCTCTTGTCCGGTGAGCACTGCGACCACGCCCGGCATCTTCAGCGCGGCGGAAGAATCGATCTTCTTCACCTTGGCGTGCGCATGCGGGCTTCTGATGAAATGGGCATGGGTCATGCCCTGCAATTTGATGTCGTCGACGTAACGGCCCTTGCCGGTAATGAAACGCTTGTCTTCCTTGCGCACGACGCGCGCGCCGATGCCTTCAACACCCATGTCTGGTCCTCCCGACCGGAATTGTCTTGACTGCGCTTTCCCTCGAAAGCAGCAGCGGTGGTTCTTTATTCGAGGCGGGCCGCTTTACTCGGCCGCCTGCGAGACCTTCATGCGCCCGGCTGCATCCAGCACGGCCTTGACGATGTTGTGGTAGCCGGTGCAGCGGCAGATGTTGCCTTCGAGCTCCTGGCGCACGGTGGTCTCATCGAGCTGGCCGCCATGGCGATGCACGATGTCGATCGCCGACATGATCATGCCCGGCGTGCAATAGCCGCATTGCAGGCCGTGATTGTCGCGGAAGGCGGCCTGCATCGGGTGCAGCTCGTCGCCCTTGGCGATGCCTTCGATGGTGGTGACGCTGGCGCCGTCGGCCTGGCCCGCCAGCATGGTGCAGGATTTCACCGCCCGGCCGTCCACGTGCACGACGCAAGCGCCGCACTGGCTGGTGTCGCAGCCGACATGGGTCCCGGTGAGGTTGAGGTGATCGCGCAGGAGCTGGACCAGCAGCGTGCGGTCCTCGACGTCGACGGCAACGGCCTTGCCGTTCACCGTCAGTTTGACTGTAGACACGGAACATACCTCCCCGGATTGATTTTGATTGTTTCTAATTAGAGACCGCCGCCCCCGGACTTTGCAACTAGGATTTTGGTCACGCCGGTCATGGAAAAGTCATCGATCCTGACGAGCGGGCAATGACTTGGGCGGGCGAAGTGGGTCGATCGCCGCAAAATGGTCGGCCCATGTGGGATGCCAGCCGTCATCCGATCCGGTCGGCTTTTGGCCGATAAGGCCTCGGATTGCACGCGCCTGCCGAATTTACCGCCCTTTATCCATTGTGCCCTAGTTTTGCGCATCCGGGTCCGGGGGCGGGGCGCCTCCGGATCACGGCTGAATAGAAAATGGGGGTTGGAATGTCCGGGCGTATCGCGTCGCCGTCGAAGCGTACAATATTTCCGACCCTCCGGTTCCGCGCCAAGATCATCCTCGGCTTCGCCGCGGTGCTGGTGATCTCCGCCGGCAGCATGGCTTTCTCGTATTTCGGCTTCGAGCGGGTCTCGTCCGGGGTCGGGTCCTACCGCAGCAGCGTCACCGAGGCCGATCTCGCCCGCAACATCGACCGCGAGCTGCTCGCCTACCGCTCGGCAGTCCGTTATTTCGTCGTCACCGGCAAGGAGGACGATGCCAAGGCGGCGCTGGACGCCGAGACCGGCCTGAAGAGCGCCATCGATCAGGCGGTCAAGAGTGCCAAGAAGCCGGCGCGGCAGGAGGGCCTCAACAAGCTCGCCAAGGAGTTCTCCAACTTCTCCGCAACCTTCGCAAAGGTCCTCCAGGCCAAGCGCGATAGCGCGCTGCTGGTGCAGAACCAGCTGACGCGCCAAGCCAATCTCCTGAAATACAAGCTTGACGATATCGGCAACAATGCCTCCGATTCCGAGGCGCAGTCGATCGAGTTCGGCACCAAGCAGGTCAACGCCCAGTTCCAGACCGCGAGCGCAGCGGCGACCAATTTCGTGCTGACCTCCGACCAGGCGATCGCGACCAGCGCGCTGGCGCGGCTGAAATTCGTCGAGAATTCGCTCGGCGCGGTCTATTCCATGGACGACAAGATCGTCGCCGGCCTGAAGGACGCCAAGACCATCCTCGTGGCCTATCGCGAAGCGCTGGAGAAGCTGATCGCCAACGCCAAGATGGTGGATGAGCTCGTCACCGAGATGAGCGGTTCGGCCGGTGCGATCCTGCAAGGCGCCACCGCTATGAAGGCGGACCTCGTCGCCGAACAGCAGCGGCTGGATTCGGAGTCGGAGGCGACCATCGGGCGGACCGAGCAACTGGTGCTGATGCTGGCCGTCGGCGGCACGCTGCTCGGCGCGATCCTGGCCTTCCTGCTCGGCACCGGCATCTCGCGTCCGATGATCGCGATGTGCAAGGCGATGCGCGAGCTCGCGTCGGGCAATTTCGACGTCGTGCTGCCGGGCCTCGGCCGCAAGGACGAGATCGGCGAGATGGCCGGCGCGGTCGAGGAATTCAAGGTTCAGGCCGTCGCGAAAGCCGAGCGCGACGCCGCCGCCAGCGAAGCCCAGAACAAGGAACTGGCCACCGCACGCCGTTCCGAGCTGATTCGCTTCGCCGATGACTTTGAAAGCGCGGTCGGTGCCATCGTGTCGAATGTGTCGGCCTCCGCCGTGCAGCTCGAATCAGCGGCTTCCACGCTGACCCGAACCGCCGAAACCACGCAGACCCTGTCGAGCCAGGTTGCCGGCGTGTCCGAGCAGGCCTCGAGCAACATGCAGTCGGTCGCAACCGCGACCGAAGAGCTTTCGGCCTCAGTCGAGGAGATCGGCCGCCAGGTCCGCGATTCCAGCCGCATCGCGGAAGCTGCGGTGGTCCAGGCCAAGGAGACCGACGGCCGGATCGGCAAGCTGTCGCACGCCGCGCAGCAGATCGGCGAGGTGGTCAAACTGATCACCGCGATCGCCGAGCAGACCAACCTTCTAGCGCTCAACGCCACCATCGAGGCGGCGCGCGCGGGCGAGGCCGGCCGCGGCTTTGCCGTGGTCGCCAGCGAAGTGAAGTCGCTGGCCAGCCAGACCGCGAAGGCCACCGACGAGATTTCCTCGCACATCGCGGGCATGCAGGGTGCGACGGCCGAGTCGGTCGCCGCGATCAAGGAGATTGGCGCCACCATCGGCAAGATCTCGTCGATCTCGACCTCGATCGCGAGCGCCGTGGAAGAGCAGGGCGCCGCGACGCAGGAGATTGCCCGCAGCGTCCAGACCGTCGCGCAGGGCACCCAGACCGCCGCCACCGACATCGGCCAGGTCAACCGTGGCGCCGCCGAAACCGGCTCGGCCTCGGAGGAGGTCCTGCACTCCGCCAAGACGCTGTCATCTGAAAGTACCCGCCTCCGCGCCGAGCTCGATCGCTTCATGGGGAATATCCGGGCGGCGTAAGGGGCACTGTAGCGCCACCCCCCACTGTCGTCCCCGCCTAGACTAGTGCGCAATTGCGCACAGGGGGCGGGGACCGATAACCCCAGGAAGAAATTGCGGCGCGAGCCGTTAAGTCCGAGTCCTCGCCAAACCACTCCCTGTGGTTATGGGTCCTGGATCTGCGCTTCGCTTGTCCGGGACGACAGCGGAGCAAGGCCTGCCCGCGTCACCTAACCGCAAGTTGCGACGCCATAAATTTACCGTGGCTTATCCTTTGCACTCTACCGTGCTCACGAGTCAGGAAGCGGGCTGCTTCCGGGCTGCGCCTGGTTTTCCGCGAATGGAATGGGGTGGGGAATGCCCGTCAAGTCGAAGCCGAACACATCGAAGCTGCTCACCTTGCGCTTTCGCGCAAAAATCATCCTCGGCTTCGTGGCAGTGCTCGCCATCCTCGCCGTCAGCATGGCCTTCGCCTATTTCGGCTTCGAACGGATCCAGGCCGCCGTGGCATCCTACCGGGCCAGCGTGTCGGAAGCAGACCTCGCGCGGACCGTCGATCGCGACCTGATCGCCTATCAGGGACTGGCGCGGGCCTATACGCTGACGGGCGCGGCCGATGACGAGACCGCGGCCAAGGGGGCCGAAGAGAATCTGAAGGGCTCGATCGCCAAGTCGATGGCCGCCACCACCGGCGCCGCGCGCCGCGAGCAGGTCGGCAAGCTCGAGACCGAATTCCAGCGGTTTACGAAGGTGTTCGGTGAGATCATCACGCTGACGCGCGAGAATAACAAGATCGCCGCCGACGAGCTCAACAGCGTCGGCAACAAGATCCGCTTCAAGTTCGACGATCTCGCCGATACTGCCGCGCTGGCAGGCCTGAACTCGGTTCAGACCACGGCCAAGGACGTCACCTCGCAATATCTCGCGGTCTCGACCTCGGTCAGCGCCTTCGTCGCCAAGCCGGAGCCGAAGACCGCCGACGGCGTGATCGCCCGCATCAAATTCCTGGAGACGCTGCTGGTCTCGATCTATGCCAACGACCAGAAGATCACCGATCGCGTCACCGAGATCGGCAACCTGCTGAAGCAGTACCGCACCTCTTTCTCGAAGCTGACCGAGAACGTGAAGATCATCGTCAAGTTGAACGGCGAGATGACCAAGACGGCGGCGGGCATTCTCAAGCTCTCGGCCGAGCTGCGGTCCGATCTGACCTCGGATCAGCAGCGCATCGAAGCGAGCGCCAACTCCACCATCACCGAGACCGAACGGCTGATGCTGATGATGGCGCTCGGCGGCCTCGCCATTGGCGCCGTGCTGGCCCTGATGCTCGGTAACGGCATCTCGCGTCCGATGATCGCGATGTGCAAGGCGATGCGCGAGCTTGCGTCCGGCAATTTCGACGTCGTGTTGCCGGGCCTCGGCCGCAAGGACGAGATCGGCGAAATGGCCGGCGCGGTCGAGGAATTCAAGGTTCAGGCTGTCGCGAAAGCCGAGCGCGACGCCGCCGCCAGCGAAGCCCAGAACCGCGAGCAGGCCGCAAGCCGCCGCTCCGAGTTGATCCGCTTTGCCGACGATTTCGAGAGCGCGGTCGGCGCCATCGTCTCCAACGTCTCGGCCTCCGCGGTACAGCTCGAATCGGCGGCGTCCCCGCTGACCCGCACCGCCGAGACCACCCAGAGCCTGTCGAGCCAGGTCGCCGGTGTCTCCGAGCAGGCTTCGAGCAACATGCAGTCGGTCGCAACCGCCACCGAAGAGCTCTCGGCCTCAGTCGAGGAGATCGGCCGCCAGGTGCGCGACTCCAGCCGTATTGCGGAAGCTGCCGTGGTGCAGGCGAAGGAAACCGATAGCCGGATCGGCAAGCTGTCGCACGCCGCCCAGCAGATCGGCGAAGTGGTCAAGCTGATCACGGCGATCGCCGAGCAGACCAATCTTCTTGCGCTCAACGCCACCATCGAGGCGGCGCGCGCGGGCGAGGCCGGCCGCGGCTTCGCAGTGGTCGCCAGCGAAGTGAAGTCGCTGGCCAGTCAGACCGCGAAGGCGACCGACGAAATCTCCTCCCACATTACCGGGATGCAGGGCGCGACGGCCGAATCGGTCGCCGCGATCAAGGAAATCGGCGCGACCATCGGCCAGATATCGTCGATCTCGACGTCGATCGCGAGCGCCGTCGAGCAGCAGGGCGCCGCGACGCAGGAAATCGCGCGCAGCGTCCAGACCGTTGCGCAGGGTACCCAGACCGCCGCCACCGACATCGGCCAGGTCAATCGCGGCGCCGCCGAAACCGGTTCGGCCTCGGAAGAGGTGCTGAGCTCGGCCAAGACGCTGTCATCCGAAAGCACGCGCCTGCGCGCCGAGCTCGATCGCTTCATGGGGAATATCCGGGCCGCGTGAAGCTCGCCGCGCGTCAGGTGCCTGGCGCTTGAAGACCTCGCTATCGCCTCATACTCCGCTGTCATACGCGATAGAAAGCCATACCTGCAGACCAGGCCAACATAACAGTTGCCGGATCTGCGCTTCGCTTGTCCGGGCCGACAGCGGGGTAAAGAGCGCGAGTCTCACTCCCTCCCGAACGCCCGCCTCAACTCGACCTTCGCGCGCTCCAGCCGCGCGCGTTGTGTCTTGGGCAGGGTCTTGCCGGCGCGGTTGATGTAGAAGGTCAGCATGGAGAGCGCCGAGCGGTAGGCGCCGGTCTTGCGGCGCGAGCTGTGTTCGGCCGAGCGCTTCAGCGAGATCGCGATCTTCTTTGCGCTGGTCAGCTTGAACACGTCCTGCTCGAGGTCGAGTGCATCGCTCTCCTTCGTCACGCGCTGCGACCAGCGTTTTGGCGAGGCGCGCTTCGTGCTCTTGCGCGAGGTCGTGCTGCGCCTCGCACTGGTCTTCCGCGCTCCCGTCTTTCGAGAATGTGTCGTCTTTCTGACGTGAGCCATGCGTCAACTCCCTGCGGCTCCATCGGAAACGGACGACCCCAAGGGCTGTTCCTGCGGGAACCTGCCCTTGCCGCAGGCGTTGTCGCAGGTGGCAGGCGGAATGCCGCACCCCGATGATCGGATCGCCCCCGTTCACACCATGTGAGCCGGGGCCGCTTCCATTGGTTAGACCCAGCAACGCGATGGAATTGCAGCAAAGCCCAGCGCTGAATTACGGACCTGCTGTCTCTGCGGCGGCCGCGACCGACCGCATCGTCGAGACCAGCATTCCCGCGCGGCTCGACGCGCTGCCGTGGAGCGGCTTTCATACCCGCGTCGTGCTGGCGCTCGGAATCACCTGGATCCTCGACGGGCTCGAGGTGACGCTGGCGGGCGCGCTCTCCGGCGCGCTGAAGCAGAGCCCGACCCTGCAGTTCTCCAATCTCGATCTCGGTATCGCCAATTCCGCCTATCTTGCCGGTGCGGTGCTCGGCGCGCTCGGCTTCGGCTGGCTCACCGACCGTATCGGCCGCAAGAAGCTGTTCTTCATCACACTGGCGCTTTATCTCTCCGCAACCGCCGCGACCGCCTTGTCGTGGAATGTCGCGAGCTACGCGCTGTTTCGCTTCCTCACCGGCGCCGGCATCGGCGGCGAATACACTGCGATCAACTCGACGATCCAGGAACTGGTGCCGGCGCGCTATCGCGGCTGGACCGATCTCGTCATCAACGGCAGTTTCTGGATCGGCGCGGCGATGGGCGCGGTGGCGGCCATCGTGCTGCTCGATCCCGCATTGTTCGGTCCCGATCTCGGCTGGCGCCTCGCCTATCTCATCGGCGCGACCCTCGGCCTTGTCGTGCTGTTGATGCGGATGTGGATTCCGGAGAGCCCGCGCTGGCTGATGATCCACGGTCGGCCCGACCAGGCCCACGCCATCGTGGACGAGATCGAGCGCTCGGTGATCGGGCACGACCAGCATGCGAGCGACGGCCGCTTCACGAAAATCCGACTGAAGATGCGCGACCACACGCCGATCAGGGAGGTCGTGCATACGTTGTTCTCCGTCTATCGCCAGCGCTCCCTGGTCGGCCTCGTGCTGATGGTCGCGCAGGCGTTCTTCTACAACGCGATCTTCTTCACCTTCGCGCTGGTGCTGACCGACTTCTACGGCATCAGCGCCGATCATGTCGGCTGGTATCTCCTGCCGTTCGCCGCGGGCAACTTCCTTGGTCCGCTGCTGCTCGGCCGGCTGTTCGATACGCTCGGCCGCCGCGTCATGATCATGTTCACCTACGGCGTATCGGGCGTGCTGCTGGCGCTCTCGGGCTATCTGTTCTCGATCGGCGCGCTGAGCGCGCAGGGGCAGACCATTGCCTGGATGGTGATCTTCTTCTTTGCCTCGCCTGCCGCGAGCGCGGCTTACCTGACCGTCAGCGAGACGTTCCCTCTGGAAGTGCGCGCGCTGGCGATTGCGGTGTTCTACGCGGTCGGCACCGGCATCGGCGGCGTGATCGGGCCCGCGCTGTTCGGCGCGCTGATCGACACGGGATCACGCACCAGCGTGTTCGCGGGCTATTTGCTGGGGGCCTTCCTGATGATCGCGGCTGCGGTCGTGGCGTGGCGCTACGCCGTCGCCGCGGAACGAAAATCGCTCGAAGAAATCGCGCGGCCGCTCGCCTTTATGGAGTAGACTATGAAATCAGAACTCGCGGAATTGGATCAGAAGCGCGCCATGGTTGAAGATGAAGCGCCCGACGCGGTGCCTGTGCCGCATGCGCTCGTCCCGCATCTCGGCGAAACAGCTATCCTGCTCGACATCGACGGCACGCTGCTCGACCTGATGCCGACGCCGCGCGAGGTCTGGGTGCCGCCGGGTCTGTCGGAAACGCTGAACCGGTTGACCGAGCGCACGTCGGGCGCGCTGGCGATGGTCAGCGGCCGTTCGCTCAATGATATCGACCTGATCTTCGCGCCCGATGTGTTTCGCGCGGTCGCCGGTCACGGCGCGGAAATGCGCCTGTCGGTGGACAATGAAGCCGACGACGTGCACGCACCGCCGATGGACAAGGAGCTGAAGCGGCGCCTGGCTGCGATCGCAAAACTGAGCCCCGGCATTCTGCTCGAGGACAAGGGCTATTCGCTGGCACTGCATTATCGTCTCGCGCCACATGCGGAGAAGGCGATCTACGAATCCGTCTCGCTGATCCGCGCCGATCTGCCCAATGCGCCGATCGAGGTGCTGCCCGGGAAGTTCGTTTGCGAGATCAAGCATTCCGGCTTCACCAAGGCGACCGGCGTGCGTGAATTGATGAAGCACGAGCCCTTCAAAGGGCGCCGTCCGATCTTCATCGGCGACGACGTTACCGATGAGACCGTGTTCGCGATCATGCCCGACATGAACGGCCTTTCCTTCTCCGTTGGCCGCCGCGCCATCGGCGTCAACGGCCATTTCGACGAGCCGAAGGATGTCCGAGCGTTCCTCGCGCGTCTGCTCGACGATACAAGGTTGGAATAAGGCATCGTCACCTCGGGGCCACATTGTCGCGCGCGTCGTTCCCCGCGCGCGCAATTCATGCTGGGCAACACAGCCACGAAAATTGACTTTGTTGAGTGAAACCGCCGGGTTCCCTGGAGAAAAACCAGTTCCAACGCACACGCCTGATTTTGGTTTCAATTCGTACAAATGATGATCAGGAACCATATTGATGAACGGCAGTTAAACGGGGTGGAATGAACAGGAGGGGACGACCTGTGAACTTAGTCGTCGTTTCAAATCGAGTTGCGCGCGGCAAACCCAACGAACCCATGACGGGTGGCTTGGCTGCGGCTTTGCTTCCCGTGGTGGAACATTCGGGTGCTATCTGGGTGGGTTCGTCAGGCCGCGTGCGTGACGGCCATCAGAAGGAGCCGTTCGCCGAGATCGAAGCGCTGGGCTCAGGCGCGATTGCGACGCTGGATCTGCCGGCGGCGCACTACGGCGGCTACTACGAAGGTTTTGCCAATTCGGCGCTGTGGCCGGCGCTGCATTCGCGCAGCGATTTGATCCGCGTCTCGCGAGACGACTATGTCAGCTATCGCGAGGTCAACGCCTTCATGGCGCGCGCCTTGATGCGCTTCCGGAAACCGAAAACGGCCTTCTGGGTGCAGGATTATCATTTCCTCGCGCTCGGCGCGGAGCTGCGCGATCTCGGTGTCGATGATCCGATCGGCTTCTTCCTGCACACGCCGTGGCCGGTCGTCGCAGTGATGCAGGGCGTGCCCAATCATCGCGAGCTGATCACGGCGATGCTGGCCTACGATCTGCTCGGCTTTCAGACCAATGAGGATTGCCAGAATTTTCTCGGCTATGTCGCGGGCGAGCTCGGCCTCACCGTGGAAGACGGCGTTGCGATTTCGCAGCATGGCCGTACGCGTTGCGAGGTCTTTCCGATCGGCATCGATGCGGAGAAATTCGCGGCTTACGCCGCGAAGTCGGCCTCGCATCCCGACGTGTCGCGGCTGCGCCACAGTCTCAACGGCGAGCGGCTCGCGATCGGCGTCGACCGGCTCGACTATTCCAAGGGTCTCGTCAATCGCATCAGCGCGTTCGACCGGCTCTGGACCGAGCATCCGCAGTTCGCGCGCAGCATCTCGCTGCTCCAGATCGCCAACCCCTCGCGCGGCGCGATCGAGGCCTATGGCAATCTCCAGAACGAGGTCGCGCGTCTCGTCACCGACGTCAACGGCCGCCACGGCGAGGTCGACTGGACGCCTATCCGCTACCTCAACAAGGGCTTCAGCCAGGCCGTGCTCGCGGGTCTCTACCGCACCGCGCAGATCGGCGTGGTGACGCCGCTGCATGACGGCATGAACCTCGTCGCCAAGGAATATGTCGCCGCGCAGAACCCGGCCGATCCCGGCGTGCTGGTGCTGTCGAAGTTCGCCGGCGCCGCCAACGAGCTCGAAACGGCGCTGCTGGTCAATCCGCACGACATCGACGGCATGGCGCGCGCGATCGCGGTCGCAGCCGCGATGCCGCTCGCCGAGCGCAAGATGCGCTGGGACGCGATGATGAAGAAGCTGCGCGGCCACACCATCCAGCAATGGTCCGCCGACTTCGTCGCCGAGCTGGAGAAGTGCCGGATCGAAAAGGCCGTCGTCACGCCGCTCGAGACCCAGCCGCCGCAGGCCCTGCGCTGGCTGAAGTCGGCGATATCAGGTGTAAGACTGATCTAGGATCTTGCGTCATGGCCGGGCTTGTCCCGGCCATCCACGTCTGCTCATGCAGCTTCAAGAACGTGGATGCCCGGGACAAGCCCAGGCATGACGGCGTACTGCAAGGGGTGCGACCCGCGCCCTCAATAACAATACGACACCCCGTCCAGAATCGCGCATTGCCGCTTGTTCGGCGCGTTGGGATCGTCCAGCGGCACCATGCCCTTGCCCTGGCCGACGAACACGCCGGGGCCGACATGCACCGAGCTCTTGTTGCCGATGATGACGCTCGGATGCGGCGAGGCGCTCGAGCGCGTCCCGTCCGGCCAGATGATGGCATCGCCCGAAAGCACCCCGCGCCGCCCGTCGTCGCAACTCACGTCGACGCCCTGCCGGGTGCAGACCTGCGCGGCGGCCGGCACGGCGAAGGCGGAGCCAAGGGCCGAAATCAGGCTAAGGGCGGCGATGGTCTTTGGGATGGTCATGGCGTCCCCGGTCGTGTTTGGCGGTCTTGAGTGAATCGTCGCGCCAAACCCGCTTCCGGTTCAGCCATCGGGCGGTTCCGAAGCGCCAGCGGACGCCAGATATTGTCCTTCAAATACAATATCTTACGGAAAATTCACCCGATTTCCCCGCGATCCCTTGCAAAATCATCGGCTCCCCTTCAAGAGAGGGCGCTCCGGAGAGATGGCCGAGTGGCTTAAGGCGCACGCTTGGAAAGCGTGTGTGCGGGAAACCGTACCGTGGGTTCGAATCCCACTCTCTCCGCCATTGGCCTCATCCCGCCAACTTCCATTTGCCATCCCCGACCCGCTTCAGCGCGGGGTCGCTCACCCGCACATGCTCGGCGAGAAAATCGATGAACGCGCGCACGCGCGCGGGCAGGGGCGCGGTGTGGCCGACATAGACGGCGTGGATGTCTTCGCGGTCACCGGGATTGTAGCTTTGCAGCACGGGGACGAGACGGCCGGCTTCGATGTCGGGGCCGATGTGGAAGAGGGCGAGGCGGGCGAGGCCGACGCCGCCGAGGGCGAGGCGGCGGGCGATTTCGCCGTCGCTGGCGCGGGCGGCTGGTGGCGGCATGGCTTCCTCGGTGTGGTCGCCGCGCCGGAATGGCCAGCCGCCGCGGATGCGCGGAAAGGTCCAGCCGATGCCGCGGTGCTCAGTGAGATCCGCCGGCGTCTTTGGCGTGCCGAAGCGCGCCAGATAGTTTGGGGTGCCGACGACGACCATGCGGCTGGTGCCGAGCTTTCGCGCGACCAGGCGTGAAGCTTTCAGGGGCCCGACGCGGATGGCAATATCGGCCCGTTCCTGCATCAGGTCGATCAGCGTGTCGGTTAGCACGAGATCGAGTGTGACCTCGGGATGCCGTTCCAGGAAGCGGGGAATCAGCGGTAGGACGTGCAGCATGCCGAAGGGAATGTTGCAGTTGACCGTGAGGCGGCCGCGCGGCGCCGCCCCTGAAGCCGCCTCACGCTCGGCCTCTTCCATCTCTCCAAGGATGCGCACGGCGCGCTGGTAGAAGGCCTGGCCCTCCTCCGTCAGCGTCAGCTTGCGCGTGGTGCGGTTGATCAGCCGCGAGCCGAGGCGCGTCTCCAGCCGCGAGATCAGCTTGCTGACGCCTGACGGCGTCAGGCGCAGTTTTCGCGCTGCCTGGGTGAATCCGCCGAGATCGACGACGCGGACGAAAACCTCCATCTCGGCGGAGCGGTTGGTGTCGAAACGGGCCATGTTGAATTCATGTCACAAATGATTGGATTGCGGACATCCTAATGGTTTTGTTGCGCTGCGGCTATCTGCGTGGCTCGTCCCTCGCATTGGAGCCACGCATGCCTCCCGCCGTCCTCGCCCTCACCGCCGGTGCCTTCGGCATCGGCACCACCGAGTTCATCATCATGGGCCTGCTGCTCCAGGTCGCCACGGACATGCACGTCTCCGTGCCGGTCGCGGGGCTACTGATCTCCGGCTATGCGCTCGGCGTCTTCGTCGGCGCGCCTGTCCTGACGCTGGCGACGCGGCGGATGCCGCGGAAAACCGTTCTTCTCGCCCTGATGGCGATCTTCACGCTCGGCAATGCCGCTTGCGCGCTGGCGCCGAACTACGAATTGCTGATGGCGGCGCGGGTGCTGACCTCGCTCGCCCACGGCACCTTCTTCGGCGTCGGCTCGGTGGTAGCCACCAGCCTCGTCGCGGAGGACAAGCGCGCGTCGGCGATTGCGACCATGTTCATCGGCCTGACGGTCGCGACGCTCCTGGGCGTGCCCTTCGGCGCCTGGTTCGGCCTGATGCTCGGCTGGCGCGCGGCGTTCTGGGCGGTGACGGTGATCGGCGTGATCGCCTTTGCGGTGGTGGCGGCGCTTGTGCCCGGCCATGTCGGCAATGGCGACAAGCCGATCTCGCTCTCCGAGGAGATCGCGGTGCTCGGCCGTCCGCAGGTGCTGCTCGGCCTCGCCATGACCGTGTTCGGTTTTGCCGGCCTGTTCGTCGTCTTCACCTATATCCAGCCGATCCTGACGCGCTTCACCGGTTTCTCGGAAGCCGCGGTGTCGCCGATCCTGCTGGTGTTCGGCGCGGGTCTCGCGATCGGCAACGTCGCCGGCGGCAAGCTCGCCGATCGCGGCCTTGCGCGTGCCCTGATCGGCACGCTCGCCGCGCTCGCCATCGTGCTGCTTGGCCTTGCTGCCGTGCTGTCGGTCAAGACCGCAGCCATCGCGCTGATCCTGCTGCTCGGCATCGCGGCCTTTGCGACCGTCGCGCCGCTCCAGCTTCGCGTACTGGAAGCCGCCGGCCCCAGCGGCCGCACGCTCGCGTCCAGCCTCAACATCGCCGCCTTCAATCTCGGCAACGCGCTCGGCGCCTGGGCGGGCGGCGTCACCATCGACCGCGGGCTCGGTCTCTCCGCGCTGCCGCTGATCGCGGCCGGCATCACGGCCGTCGGTCTCGTGCTCGCGCTATGGAGCCTTCAGCTCGATCGAGCGCAGGCCGCAGTCACGGCGTGCCCGGCGGAATAGGAGAATGATCATGGAATATCGCAATCTCGGCGCCTCCGGCCTCAGGGTACCCGTCCTCAGCTTCGGCACCGGCACGTTTGGCGGCCACGGCCCGCTGTTCTCGGCCTGGGGCCGCAGCGGCGCTGACGAAGCGCGCAGACTGGTCGACATCTGCCTCGATGCCGGCGTCGATCTGTTCGACAGCGCCGACGTCTATTCGAACGGCGCATCCGAGGAAATCCTCGGCGCCGCAATCAAGGGACGCCGCGACAAGGTGTTGATTCCACCAAGATGAGCCTGCCGATGGGGGACGGTCCGCTCGATGCCGGCTCTTCGCGGTATCGTCTGGTCGCCTCGGTCGAAGCTGCGCTGCGGCGGCTCGGCACCGATTACCTCGATCTGCTCCAGCTTCACGCCTTCGATGCGTTCACGCCGATCGAGGAGGTGTTGTCCACCCTCGATGCGCTCGTACGCGCCGGCAAGCTGCGCTATGTCGGTGTCTCCAATTTCGCCGGCTGGCAGCTGATGAAGTCGCTCTCCATCGCCGACCGGCACGGCTGGCCGCGCCATGTCGCGCATCAGGTTTATTATTCGCTGCTCGGCCGCGACTACGAATGGGAGCTGATGCCGCTCGCACGCGACCAGGGCGTCGGCGCGCTGGTCTGGAGCCCGCTCGGCTGGGGCCGGCTCACGGGCAAGATTCGGCGCGGCGAGCCGCTCCCTGCGAGCAGCCGTCTGCACGCCACCGCGCAGTTCGGCCCGCCCGTGGACGACGAGCGGCTTTATGCAATCGTCGACGTGCTTGATACGATCGCCGCGGAGACCGGCCGCACCGTGCCGCAAATCGCGATTGCCTGGCTGCTGTCGCGCCCCACCGTCTCCTCGGTGATCGTCGGCGCCCGCGACGAAGCGCAGTTGCGCGACAATCTCGGCGCGGTTGGCTGGTCGCTGAGCGCTGCGCAGATCGCGCGTCTCGACGAGGTCAGCGCCGTGATGCCGCCTTATCCCTACTACCCCTATCGCATCCAGGAGGGCTTTGCGCGCCTCAATCCGCCGTTGGTGTGATGGACAACTAATAAAAGGCGGCAATTGCGGCGCCGATGCCCTGGGGAAGGTTAGGTTCGCTCTTCAGCGTGTCCAGAAACGCGGGATCGCCTGATACCGTGAGGCCATCCAGCTTGATCGGGTGCAGCGGCTCGGCCGCTGCCGCGACCGCCGCCAAATCCGGACCGGTCCTGACGCCGTTATATTCCAGCCGCGGGCGTAATTGGACGTTGTTGCCGAACTGCTCGTCGAGCGCGAGACGCCATCCGGTCCGCGACACCGTTCCGCGGGCGATCGCGTCACTCATGGCGAGGCTGTGCGGTTGCAGCGTGCCGAGATTGCCGAGCGCGGCGCGGAGGCGGCTCGTCGCCTCCGCCAGCGTGATCTTCTCGATCCCGGGATCCTGGTCGGGCGAGGTGAAGTCGATCACCCGTGCGCTGCTGCCGATCTTGAGCGCTTCGCCGATTCCGCCCGCCTTCTGCATGACCGTCTTCGTCCCATAACGGGCTCGTCCGCCGATGGTGACCAGAACGATGTCCTGCTCGCGCGACTTGATCAGATGAGCGTAGGGATCGCCGGTGACCCCCTTCACGACCAGAAGGTCGGCGAATTTGCCATTGGCGATCGTTCCCAGCTTCGCATCCCATTTGAGGATCGCGGCCGGATTGCGCGTCGCCATCGAGACGATGTCGTAGTCGCTGAAGCCGAGATTGAAATGCGCGGACACGACTTTGGCCGCCTTCAGCTCGCCGAGCAGGTTCTTGCTGCCGGACGGCGACCAGTCCGAGCCGAGCGCAATGGTGAGGCCGGCCGTGCGCGCGGCAACGACATCGGTCGTCTTTCCGTAGAGCAGCAGATTGCTCAGGGGAGACCAGACCACCTTGGCATGGTTTTCGGCCATCGTTCCGAAGTCGGTCGCATCGAGTGCCGTGCAATGAATGCCGGCCAGCGACGGCTCGATCGCCCAATCCCCCTCGGAATTTCGCAAGGCGAGGAAGTGGCTATGCGCCTTGGTGTCGATGCCTTCGCTGAGATGCAGCAGGAAGCACGATGACGATTTCAGCTCGTGGTCGAACTTCGCCCAGTCTTCGGCATCGATGTCGGGAATCTTCGAGTGTGCCCGCGGCAGATCGGGCGGGCTGCCGATCTCTGCGGCGCGCAGCGCGCCCTTGTAATATTTGTGGATCGTGCCGCTCCAGTTCGACAGCGTGATCCCCTGGCTAGTGGTGGTGCCCGCGACCATGCACTTGGCTTCGACGTAGCGAACCAGGGCGGGCAGCAGCGAGCCGTCGTCGGCCAGCGCGATCGCGCTCATGGGGCCGGTCACCGACGTCTTGTACGATTTGGCATTCTGCCATTGGTCGCGATTGCCGTAGGGCTGCGGCACGCGCCAGAGCGGCAGGATGTTGTAGCTCAGGTGATTATGCAGCTCGATCAGGCCAGGATAGATGGTGCCGCCGGTCGCCACTGCAACGACGGCCTCGAAGCCTGCCGGGGCCGGCTGTCCCTTGGGTACGATCGCGGCGATGCGATTGTCCTCGATGAAGATCGTCCCGCTCTTGATGACGTCGCCCTCAGCGGTCATCGTCACGATCCGCCCGCTCAGTGCCCATCGCTTCGGGTTGGCAGCCGGGCTCATGGGATCACTCCGTCGGGGATGGTGATCGTGATCGTGCGCCGCTTGGTGGCCGCGTCGGCGCCCTGGCGCACGGCCCATGGCGTGTCTCCGCGCATCCAGGCCGGCAGGCCCGCCGGGAGATCCTTCGCGATGATGTCGAAGAGCTCGCTCGGTTTGAAGGCGTCGCCATATGGCACAAGCGTCGTCGGCACGTCGGGATGCTGGACCCCAGGTGCGAGAGCCGCGAGCGCGGCATTCCACTTGGTCAGCATGATCTTGGTGTTCGCGGCCCGCGTCGCGTTATCGTGGGCCGAGCTTTCCGGCCAGGTCGGGTGGGTGATGTGCTGATAGGCGAGGGTCTTGTAGGCCGCGCCGTCGGACGTCTTGAGCCAGGCCTTCCACGCCTCGTCGGCGAGGCCGCCGAGCGAGACAACGGCCTCGATATTGCCGGGCGCGAGCACGGCCTTGAACCATTTGTTGCGATAGTCGACGATGCCGGGCTCGTTCTTGTGCTTGTTGCCGCCGCTCTGCCCGTAGACGCTGTACAGGAAGGTGTTCACCATCACGTAGCTCCGAGTGATGCCGAGCTTGGCGAGAAAGCCCTGAGTGCGGCGCCCCGCGGTGCCGACCAGGATCCGGCGGACGATCGTCTCGTGCTGGGCGGGATCCTGACCGACGATGAGCACACGCGCCGATCCGTCGAGCCGGCCGCGGTGAAAGATCGGCCCCCATTCAATCCGGAAATCGTTGGGATCGTAGGTTTCAGCGGCCGGATAGTCAGCACACAGATCGCGAAATGGTTGCTGGTCGTATCCGCTGTCGAATTTCACGAGCATGGCAAATGCTCCGATGTGTCGCTGTCAGAATAGCTACGTCAAAAACCTGATCGCCATCGCACAATCTTGGCGGTGGTTTGTTCCACCATTCAACCAGTATATGGGTCAGGAGAGCGGGGCCAAAGGTTCATCCGCGTCTCTCGCGCCGGCCCGTGGCAGAGGGTCGCGGCGACGCGCCATGCAGAAACGAGCCTGTACACGCTCGCGTGATCTCCTTAACTTCCGCTGCGCAATTTTTTGGAGATGCGGCGTGGCGAAGAAGACGGCGACCAAGAAGAAAAGTGTTGCACGGAAAGTAACGAAGACCTCGGTCAAGACGAGCACCGCCCGCAAGGTAGCCGTTGCGAAGGCAGCCAAGAAGACGGTCAAGAAGCCGGCACCGCGTAAGTCGGCCACGGCACGCCGTCCGAAAGGTCCGGTCTGGCAATGGTCCGCGGTCGACACCGCAGCCGCGATCCGCAACGGCGCGATCTCCGCGGTCGAGACCGTCGAGGCGCATCTCGAACGGATGCGCGCCGTCAATCCGCGGCTGAACGCGGTTGTCGTCGATCTCAGCGAGGAAGCGCTGAAGGCTGCGCATGCGGCCGACAAGCAGCGCGCTAAGGGCCGCGAACTCGGCCTGCTGCACGGCGTGCCCATCACGATCAAGGAGAACGTCGACTACGAAGGCCGGCCGAATTTCAACGGCGTGCCCGCCAACAAGGATTTTGTCGCGCCGTCGGACTCGCCCGTGGTGCGCAATCTCAAAAAAGCCGGTGCGATCGTCATCGGCCTCACCAACACGCCGGAATTCTCCTTCCGCGGCTTCACCGACAATCCGCTGCACGGGCTGACGCTGAATCCCTGGGACCCGAACATCACCTGCGGCGGTTCCTCGGGCGGAGCGGGCTCGGCGGTCGCCGCCGGCATCGGCACCATCGCCCATGGCAACGACATCGGCGGCTCGCTGCGCTGGCCGGCCCATTGCAATGGCGTCGCCACCATCAAGCCGACGCAGGGCCGCATCCCCGCCTTCAACGGCAGCGCAACCGCGGAGCGGCCGATGCTGGCGCATCTGATGTCGGCGCAGGGCCCGCTCGCCCGTCACGTCGGCGACGTCCGCCTCGCGCTCGATGTGATGAGCCAACGCGATCCGCGCGATCCCTGGTGGGTACCGGCGCCGCTGGCCGGGCCGAAGCCGAAGGGACCGATCAAGGTCGCACTGGCCAGGATCCCGGAGGATATGGACGTCGATCCGTCCGTCCGTGCGGCGCTGCGTCAGGCCGCCGATCACCTCGAGCGTTCCGGCTATCGCGTGACCGAGGTCGATGTCCCCGACATCGACGGCGTCTGGCAGACCTGGTGCGACATCATCACCAACGAGACCGTGGTGATGCAGGAGGCCGGCATGCTGAAGGTGACGTCCGAGGACTTCCACAAGGCCTGGGGCGGCATGAAGACCAAGGCCAATGTGCTCGATCTCAAGGCCTGGATGCAGGCGACGGCCGCACGCAACGGCCATATCCGCGCCTGGCAATTGTTCTTCGAGGAGTATCCGGTCGTGCTGGCGCCGACCACGGTGAAGCCGACGCCGGGACCGCGCGACGACACCGTCAGCGCCGAGCGCGTGAAAGAAATCTTCTGGGGCGAGATCCGCTTCATCTCTGCCATCAACGTGCTGGGCCTGCCCGGCGCGGTGGTGCCGGTGACCCTGGATGACGGCAAGCCGATCGGCGTGCAGCTGATCGCCGGCCGCTATCGCGAGGACCTGGCGCTCGATGCGGCGGCCGCGATCGAGAAGCGTGCCGGTGTGCTCGCTCACCGGCTCTGGGAGACGATGGAGTAGGGTGTACTCTCACCCTCTCCCCTTGTGGGCGAAGGTGGCATAGGCGGCCTTCGGCCGTCGTCCTTAGAACGCCGATGCTTTGCATCGGCTATGGCAAAGCGGCGAGACGGGTGAGGGTCTCTCCCCACAGGCGAGCATTTATCCGTATGGATAGATACCCCTCATCCGGCGCCATAGCCGAAGCTTCGCTTCGGCGTTCTTAAGAACGGCGGCCGAAGGCCGCCTATGCCACCTTCTCCCGCAAGGGGAGAAGGGAAAGCACCGTCATTGCCGCGCTGACTCGCAGCAATTCATTAATCCAATTCGATTCAAGTTTTAGCCAATTCACCAACAACCGTTAGGGTTACTTCCTCGATCTCTAGGCGAATTATTGTCCGCTTTACCACCCGCCTCTAACAGAGGAACGGCGGACAACGCACATGCCTCATACAGGCCAATAAGTGCGGCCCGCTCCACGCGGAGGTGGCACGATGCGCAACGAGACGATCGCTATTCACGCCGGCTACGAGCCCGAAGCCACCACGCATGCGGTTGCGGTGCCTATCTACCAGACCGCGGCCTATGCCTTCGACAGCGCCGATCACGGCGCCGCGCTATTCAATCTCGAGGCCGAAGGTTTTCGCTACAGCCGCATCGCCAATCCGACCAGCGCGGTGCTGGAGAAGCGTATCGCGCAGCTTGAAGGCGGCGTCGGCGCGCTCGCGGTTGCGACCGGCCAGGCTGCGCTGCATTTCACCTTCGTCAACGTCGCCGATCACGGCGGCAACATCGTTTCCGTGCCGCAGCTCTACGGCACCACGCACACGCTGCTCTCGCACATCCTACCGCGGCAGGGCATCACCGGCCGTTTCGCCGAGAGCGACAAGCCGGATGTGATCGCAAAACTGATCGACGAGAACACGCGCGCCGTGTTCGCCGAAACCATCGGCAATCCCGCCGGCAACGTCTGCGACATCGAGGCTCTCGCCAAGATCGCGCATGCGCATGGCGTACCGCTGATCGTCGACAACACCGTCGCGACCCCGATCCTGCTCAAGCCGTTCGACTACGGCGCCGACATCGCCGTGCATTCGCTGACCAAGTTCCTGGGCGGCCACGGCACCACGCTCGGCGGCGCCATCGTCGATTCCGGAAACTTCCCCTGGGCCAGGCACGCCGACCGCTTCCCGGCCTACAACAAGCCCGACGTCTCCTATCACGGTCTCGTCTATGCCGAGCGCTTCGGCCGGACCGCCTATATCGAGCGCGCCCGCAGCGTCTATCAGCGCACCATGGGTTCGGTGCTGTCGCCGTTCAACGCCTTCCTGCTGCTCCAGGGCATTGAGACCGTCGCGCTGCGCATGGAGCGCCACGTCGAGAACGCGCGCAAGGTCGCCGAATTCCTGCGCAAGGACTCGCGCGTTGCCTGGGTCAACTACACCGGCTTTCCGGACAGCCCCTATTATCCGCTCGTTCAGAAATACCTCGACGGTAATGCTTCCTCGCTGTTCACCTTCGGCATCAAGGGCGGCATGGAGGCTGGCAAGACCTTCTACGATGCGCTGAAGCTGATCACGCGTCTGGTCAATATCGGCGATGCCAAGTCGCTGGCGTGCCATCCGGCCTCGACCACCCACCGGCAGATGTCGGCGGAGCAGCAGCGCGTCGCCGGCGTGCTGCCGGAGACGATCCGCCTCTCGATCGGCATCGAGCATTCCGCAGATATCATCGAGGACATCGACCAGGCGCTCGAGAAGGCCTGCCCGTCGGCACGCCTCCAGGCCGCGGAGTAGGCGACGGCGCCGATGACGATCTTGATCGACAGGGATCAAGGTATATCGAGCCCGGCGCTGGTACCGGCCGAGGGCGATCTCGCGCGCGACCACGGTTTCGCCGATCTCACGATCGGTCTGATGAACAACATGCCGGATCCGGCGCTGAAGGCGACCGAGCGGCAGTTCATGCGGCTGCTCCAGGCGGCCGCAGGTCCGCGCCGCATCCGCTTCCATTGTTTCTCGCTGCCCTCGGTGAAGCGGTCGCCCGAGGCGAAGTGGCATGTCGAGAGCGAATATTCGGAACTCAGCGAGCTCAGGCACCACAAGTTCGACGGGCTGATCGTGACCGGCGCCGAGCCGGTCGCGCCCGAGCTCGACCAGGAGCCGTATTGGCGCGACCTCACCGACCTGATCGACTGGGCCAAGGTCAACACGCGCTCGACGATCTGGTCGTGCCTCGCCGCGCATGCGGCGGTGCTGCATCTCGACAGCATCGCGCGGCGGCGGCTCCCGGCCAAATGTCACGGCATTTTCGACTGCGAAGCTGCGACGAAGGATCCGCTGACGCGCGCTGCGCCGGCGCCCCTCAAGGTCTCGCATTCCCGCCTGAACGAGATCGCCGAGAGCGACCTCACGCAGGCCGGCTATCAGGTGCTGACGCGTTCGGCAAAGGCCGGCGTTGATATCTTCGTCAGGCAATATGCCAGCCGCTTCGTGTTCTTCCAGGGCCACCCGGAATACGATGCGCTGTCGCTCCAGCGCGAATATCTGCGCGATATCGGCCGCTATCTCGCGCGCGAGCGCGAGACTTATCCGCACCTGCCCGTGAGTTATTTTGACGCAGCGACTGAAGAGAAGCTCGCCCGCTTCGAAAAGAAGGCGACCCACCAGCGCCACCCGGCGCTCACCAACGAACTGCCTGCGCTGAATCTGCGCGCCGATATCGCCGCCGGCAGCGCCGCGGCGGCGCTTTTCCGCAACTGGCTGCAATATCTCGGTGCGGAAGCCGATATTTCGGTCCTGGCACGCTAGACGAAGGGCGTTGGTTCCGCATTAGGATTACCCGGGCGTTAGGCTTGCCTCTACCAGCGCACGAATGTTTCAGTAGAGAATAGGGAATCGCGGGAAACGCAGTCGTGTGGTCGGCATTCCAGGGACGCGTGAGCAATCGGCTGGCCCGGCATTTCCGTGCCGCGCCGCACCGGCTGCCTGCGCTTGCGCCGATGGTGAGCTTCACGTTTGACGACGCGCCCGATAGCGCCGCAGGCGAGGGCGCCGCGCTTCTGGAGACGCATGGCGGCCGCGGCACGTTCTACCTTGCCGGCAGCCTGATCGATCGCCCGTCGGATCATTGGCACGGCCTGTCGAATGACGCGATCGTGCGGCTTCACCAGGCCGGTCACGAGATTGCCTGCCATACCTTTTCGCACCAGAGCTCGGCCGATCTCGACGAGGCCGCCATGGCGCGCGAGATCGAGCGTAACCGCAGCCATTTCCACGGTATCGATTCCTCGATCGTGCTGGAGAACTTCGCCTACCCCTATGGAATCGCCTCGGTCTGGCGCAAGCCGCAACTTGCAAAGGCCTTTCGCTCGGCGCGCGGCATCCTTCCCGGCGTCAATCGCGACGTCATCGACCTGCAGTTCCTGCGAGCCTCGCCTCTGGTCGATCGCGAGATCGATATTGCGGGCGTCGATCGCTATTTCGACGAGGCGGTGGCAAGCGGCGGATGGCTGATCTTCTACGGCCACGACGTCGCCGACGCGCCAAGCCCCTATGGCTGCACGCCGCACCTGATGCGCCACGCGCTGGAGGCGGCCGGGAAGCGCGACATGCCGATCGTGACGGTGGCGGAAGCGCTGCGACGGATCGGGGCGTAGCTTTCTTCTTCCTTCTCCCCTTGCGGGAGAAGGTGGCGCGGAGCGCCGGATGAGGGGTATGTCTCCGCAGAACAAGCTTTACCGAATCCGCGGATAGATAGCCCTCACCCGTCTCGCCGCTGCGCGGCGATCCACCCTCTCCCGCAAGGGGAGAGGGAAAGGGGCCCACCTGCCATCCAAACGGTCTTGCCATGCCCGCGCGGTCATGCGACTGGCCTTGTGACGAATCCTACGGCCTTGCACCGACGCGCCCATGTCCGCTCCCTCCACCGCCCCGCTGCCTGCGCCGGCCAACGGCCGCGACGCGCTGTCGGTGCTGCATTCGGTGTTCGGCTTGCCAGGGTTCCGCGGTGCACAGGGCGAGATCATCCGGCACGTCACGGATGGCGGCAATTGCCTGGTCTTGATGCCGACCGGCGGCGGCAAGTCGCTCTGCTATCAACTGCCGTCACTGCTGCGCGAAGGCTGCGGCATCGTGGTCTCGCCGTTGATCGCGCTGATGCGCGACCAGGTCGCCGGCCTGCTCGAAGCCGGGGTCAACGCCGCGGCGCTGAACTCGTCGCTGACACTGCAGGAAGCTTCCGACATCGAGCGCCGCCTGATCGCGGGCGATCTCGACCTGCTCTATGTCGCGCCGGAACGCCTGGTGACGCCGCGCTGCCTGTCGCTGCTGGCGCAGGCGAAGGTCGCGCTGTTCGCGATCGACGAGGCGCATTGCGTCTCGCAATGGGGCCATGACTTCCGTCCCGAATATGTCGGCCTCTCCATCATCGCCGAGCGCTTCCCCAACGTTCCGCGCATCGCGCTGACCGCGACCGCCGACGAGCTGACCCGCAAGGAGATCGTCGAGCGCCTCCGGCTCGCCGACAGCCCGCAATTCGTCTCCAGCTTCGACCGCCCGAATATCCGCTACGAGATCGTCGACAAGCGCAACGCGGTGTCGCAGCTGAAAGAATTCATCCGGGAGCGGCATGCCGGCGACGCCGGCGTGGTCTATTGCCTGTCGCGCAATCGCGTCGAGGAGGTTGCCGCCGCGCTCGACGACGCCGGCATTGCGGCGCTGCCCTATCACGCCGGGCTCGACAGCAGCATACGCTCGCGCAACCAGGACCGGTTCCTCAACGAGGACGGCATCGTCATCGTCGCGACCATCGCCTTCGGCATGGGCATCGACAAGCCCGACGTGCGCTTCGTCGCCCATCTCGATCTGCCGAAGAGCATCGAGGCCTATTATCAGGAGACGGGGCGCGCGGGGCGCGACGGCAAGCCGTCGGCGGCCTGGATGGCCTATGGTCTCTCCGACATCGTGCAGCAGCGCCGCATGATCGACGAGTCCAGCGGTTCTGACGATTTCAAGCGGGTGTCGATCGGCAAGCTCGACGCACTGGTCGGCCTCGCGGAGACCGCGCAGTGCCGGCGCAAGCGGCTGCTCGCCTATTTCGGCGAGGCGGAGACAGCGAACAATTGCGGCAATTGCGACAATTGCCTGACGCCTCCCAAGATGCGCGACGGCAAGGTGCTGGCGCAGAAGCTGCTGTCCTGCGCCTATCGCACCGGGCAGCGTTTCGGTGCGATGCAGCTGATCGACGTCCTGATTGGCCGCCTCACCGAAAAGGTGACGCAGTTCGGCCACGACAAATTGTCCGTGTTCGGCATCGGGCGCGAGCTGAACGAGAAGCAGTGGCGCACGGTGCTGCGGCAGCTGGTGGCGATGGGGCATTTGTACAGCGACAGCGAGGCGTTCGGTGCGCTGAAGCTGACGGAGAGCGCGCGCGGCGTGCTACGTGGCGAGACCGAGGTGTGGCTGCGCGAGGAAGCGCCGGGCACGCGTGTTCGCGCGAGCCGGACGAAATCCCGCCGTGGTGACCTCGCGCCTGCGGCCAACGCGCCGCAGGGCGATGTCGATCCCGAATTGCGTGCGCGGCTGAGGTCCTGGCGTTCGGACATCGCGCGCGAACGGGGCGTACCGGCCTATGTCGTGCTGCACGATGCCACCATCGACGGCATCGTCCGGGCCTGGCCGACGACGCTGGACGAGCTCCGCAACGTGCCCGGCATCGGCGACAAGAAGCTTGAGCATTACGGCGACGAGCTGCTCCAGATCGTCAGGACGCGGTAGGGCTTCTCGTCATCCCGGACAAGCGGAGCGCAGATCCGGGATCCATACCGCGTGATTTATCTTGGGGCACGCGGGGAGACGTTCTTCGCCAAACATCTCCCTGGGGTTATGGGCCCCGGGTCTGCGCTTACGCTTGCCCGGGACGACCGCGAGTGGAGGCGCGAGGTACGGCGCTGCTTCAGCCGTTCCGGAATGCGTAGCCGTAGCCGTTGAGCGCCGGCGCGCCGCCGAGATGGGCGTAGAGAATCTTCGCGCCCTTCTCGAAATGGCCCTTCTGGGTCAGGTCGATCAGGCCTTGCATCGATTTGCCCTCATAGACAGGATCGGTGATCATCGCCTCTAACCGTGCGGTGAGGCGGATCGCTTCCTTGGTCTCTTCCGAGGGCACGCCATAGGCGGGATAGGCGTAGTCCTCGATCAGCACGACGTCGTCTTCGACGATATCCTTGCCGAGCTCGACGAGCTTGGCGGTGTTCTGCGCAATCGAGAGCACCTGCGCTTTCGTTTGCGCCGGCGTGAACGAGGCGTCGATGCCGATCACCTTTCGCGCGCGGCCGTCGGCGGCGAAGCCGACCAGCATGCCGGCATGGGTCGAGCCGGTGACGGTGCAGACCACGATGTAGTCGAACTTGAAGCCGAGCTCGGCTTCCTGCTTGCGCACTTCTTCGGCGAAGCCGACATAGCCGAGGCCGCCGAATTTGTGCACGGAGGCACCGGCGGGAATCGCGTAAGGCTTGCCGCCCGCCGCCTTCACCTCCTCGATCGCCTGCTCCCAGCTCTTGCGGATGCCGATGTCGAAGCCGTCGTCGACCAGGCGCACGTCGGCGCCCATGATGCGCGACAGCATGATGTTGCCGACGCGATCGTAGACGGCGTCCTCGTGCGGGACCCAGGCTTCCTGCACCAGGCGGCACTTCATGCCGATCTTGGCGGCGACCGCGGCGATCATGCGGGTGTGGTTGGACTGCACGCCACCGATTGAGACCAGCGTGTCCGCGTTCGAGGCGATCGCGTCGGGGATGATGTATTCGAGCTTGCGCAGCTTGTTGCCGCCATAGGCGAGGCCGGAATTGCAGTCCTCGCGTTTGGCATAGATCTCGACATTGCCGCCGAGATGCTTCGACAGCCGTTCCAGCTTCTCGATGGGCGTCGGGCCGAAGGTCAGCGGATAGCGCGCGAATTTGTCCAGCATCATTTGGGCATCCCGATTGGCGTTGAATTGGCTCAAGCGCCTAGCACTGCCGTGGGCAAATGTGCTTTCAAATATTGCGCAGAAACTGTCGCGAAGCTTGCAGTTCAGCGTCCAATAGATCTACTTTCTTCCGGACCTGCGCTAAAGATCGAAAGTTTCTTCCATGGCCGCCCGACTCGACCGCACTGACCTCAAGATGTTGAGATTGCTGCAAAATAACGGCCGGCTTAGTAACGCCGAGCTGGCCGAAACCGTCGCCATCAGCCCCGCCACCTGCCATCGCCGCACCCAGCGCCTGTTCGAGGACGGCTTCATCGCCGCGGTCCGCGCCATGGTCGCGCCGAAGAAGGTGGCGAAGGGCACGCTGGTGATGGTCGGCGTCGTGCTCGACCGCTCGACCCCGGAGAGTTTCGCCACCTTCGAGCAGGCGATCACCAGGCTGAAATTCGTGCTCGACTGCCACCTCGTCGCCGGCGACTTCGACTATTTCCTCAAGATCCGCGTCGGCGACATGGAGGATTTCAACCGCATCCACGGCGAACAGCTGATCGCGCTGCCCGGCGTGCGCCAGACCCGCACCTTCTTCGTGATGAAGGAGGTCGTCGACAACGCGCCGCTGGAGTTTTGAGCCATAGCGTTTTCCAGCGAAGTGGAAACCGGTTCGCGTCATAAAACGCGTCAAGACAAAATCCAGCGCACTTGATGCGCGATCCGCATCATGGGAGATTCAGGCGATGCAGACATTTCCCTTCCGCCACCTCAATCCGGCCGGGCCGGCCTATCGGCGCGGTTGGGTGGACGAGGCCGTCGCCGCGATCGAGGCCGACCAGTGCCGCACGGCTGACACGCATCTGATCCGGCTGATCGTGCCGGCGCTATCAGGCATCGACATCTATCTCAAGGATGAGTCCACGCATCCGACCGGCAGCCTGAAGCACCGCCTTGCGCGCTCGCTGTTCCTCTACGCGCTCTGCAACGGGCACATCCGCGAAGGCACGCCTGTGGTCGAGGCCTCGTCGGGCTCGACGGCGGTGTCGGAAGCCTATTTCGCGCAGATGATCGGCGTGCCCTTCTACGCCGTGATGCCGTGCACGACCTCGGCGGAGAAGATTGCCGCGATCGAGCATTATGGCGGTAACTGCCATCTGATCGACGACGGCCGCGCGCTCTACGCGGAAGCCGCCGCGCTCGCCGCCCGGCTGAACGGCCACTACATGGACCAGTTCACCTTTGCCGAGCGCGCCACCGACTGGCGCGGCAACAACAACATCGCCGAATCGATCTTCACGCAATTGCAGGGCGAGCCGCGTCGGATTCCCGACTGGATCGTTATGGGTGCGGGCACCGGCGGCACCTCGGCCACCATCGGACGGTACTTGCGCTATCGCCAGTATCCGACACGGCTATGCGTCGCCGATGTCGAGCATTCCGCCTTCTTCGACTGCTTCCGCACGCAGGACCGCTCCCGCGTTTGCGAGCGCCCATCGCTGATCGAGGGCGTCGGCCGGCCGCGCTGCGAACCCTCCTTCGTCCCGGGCGTGGTCGACCGCATGATGAAGATCCCGGATGCGGCAACGATCGCGGCGATGAACGTGCTGTCGCGCCGGCTGCGCCGCGCGGTCGGCGGCTCCACCGGCACCAACTTCCTGGCACTGTGCCGCCTCGCCTCGGAGATGCGACAGGCCAACGTATCAGGGTCGCTGGTCACGCTGATCTGCGATTCCGGCGAGCGCTACCGGCAGACCTATTACGAGCCCGAATGGCTGAAGGGGCGCGGCCTCGATCCTGCGCCGTTCGAGGCGGCCCTGTCGTCGTTCCTCACGACGGGCGTGCCGATGACGCTCGACGTCGACGACGTCGCAAATCCACAGATCGTACCAAGCCCCGAGGCATCATAGAGCGTTTTCGAGCGAAGTGGATGCCGGTTCGCGTTGAGAAAACGCGTCGAACAAAAATCTAGAGCCCCGTTCCGAGCCCATCGGAACGGGGCTCTAGCCGACGTTTCCCTGCCACTTACAAAATGGCACGGTCGTCACGGCAACTTCACTTGCCTTGCACGTGCACGCGGGTGAGCTTTGCCTCTTCTCAACGAGGAGATCCCCGCCGTGCGCCTTCCCATTCTCGATCCGAAAGACCTGAGCGCCGAACAGAAGCCGCTCTATGACGACATGCGAGCCGGCATCAAGGACCACTTCAAGGGCTTCGTGAATATGCGCGACGACGGCGCGCTGCTGGGGCCGTGGAATCCCTGGATCCGCGAGCCGCGCTTCGGCAAGCCGGTGTGGGAGCTGGTCAAGGCAATCGCATCGAACCCACTGCTGCCGGCGCCGGTGCGCGAGGTCGCGATCCTCGTCACCGGTTCGCATTTCCGCTCCGGCTATGAGCTCTATGCTCATGTGCTCGTTGCCGAGCAGCGCGGCCTCTCCGACGAGAAGCTCGCGACCATCGTCGCGGGCCAGCGGCCGGTCGATCTCACCAAGCAGGAGGCCGTCGCCTACGACGTGGCGTCCGCATTGGTCAGCGGCGGCGTGCTGCCGGAATTGACCTGGCGCGCCGCGGTGAAGGAGTTCGGCGAGCACGGCGCGGCCGAGCTGTCCTATCTCGTCGGCGTCTACTGCATGGTCTCGGTCACCCTCAACACGTTCGACGTGCCGGTGCCGGAGTAGACGCCGCGTCCTTCGATCACTCCGCCGCCTTGCTTGCAGGCGGCGGGGGCGTCCAGGCGATGCAGCGATTGCGGCCCTCGGCCTTGGCCTGGTAGAGCGCATGATCGGCCGCGCCCATCAGCGCGTCGATGCCGGACATGCTGACGGTGGCTTCCGCCATGCCGATGCTCACGGTGAGGCCGAACTGAACCTTGTCGGCAAAGACCTGCGCGCTCATCACGCGCTTGCGGATGCGTTCGGCGACCGTCCTCGCGCGGGACAGGCTGGTCTCGGGCAGGAGAACCGCAAATTCCTCGCCGCCGAGGCGGCCGACGATGTCCGACTTGCGCTTGCCGTCGAGGCACGCGGCCGCAACCGCCTTGATCGCGGCGTCGCCGACCGCATGGCCGTAGCGATCGTTGACCGACTTGAAGTGATCGATGTCGAGCATCAGCACGGAGACGGAGCGATAATAGCGTTGAAAGCGGCTCCATTCCGCATCGAGGCCGTCGAGGAAGTGGCGGCGGTTGTAGAGGCCGGTGAGCGGATCGGTGGTGGCGAGCGTCTCCAGCATCGCGGCCTTTTGCGTCAGATCGGTGATGTCGACATAGGTCAGCATGCGGCCGCCATTCGACATCGTGGTGCAATGGGCCCTGATGCGCCGGCCGTCCGGCGTCTGCAGGTCGCGCACGTGATCGCCGGCCTTGACCTCTCCGACGCGTCTGGCTGGAAATTTCGCGAGTTCGCTCGTTGGAAGATGGGGCGCACTGGCGCGATGCAGGCGTCGCACCAGCGACGAATAGGTCGGCTGGTTCGCGGCCTCGTCTTCGCTGACCTCCCAAAAGCGCCGCATGCGCCGGTTCATGAAGGTGGCGCGCAGGTCGGGGTCGAGAAGGAGGACACCATCCTGAACATTCTCCAGCGCATCGCGCAGCAGCTTCAACTCGTCGGAATAGCGCACGATGTCGGTGACGGGCGTGTAGGTCAGCATGCGCCCGCCATCGGGCAACGGCGTGACCTGTACGCGCACGACATCGCCATTGGTCCGGCGCAGATCGATCGGCGTCGGATCACCCGCCTCGATCACACGAACACGCTCCGTGATCAGGGCATCGAGGTCGGGGTCCGGCACCTCATAGGCTCCGGTGTCACGTCCATGATGGAGCAGCGTGAGAATGGATGGATTGCTGTCGGCGACCTCGTCAGGCAGGCGCCACATCTGGCGAAACGACCGGTTGATCAGGCGCGCCCTGAGGCTCGAGTCGAGCAGCACGATACCGGTCGGCACATGATCGAGCGCGGCGCGCAGCGCCAGCATCTGGCTGCGCATCAGCGCGTCGGACGAGCGTTCCCGCTCCTCGCCGGCCAGTCGCTCGACGCTGCCCGGCTGTTCGAAGGCGACCCCGACCTGACGGTCCGATCGCCAGATCACGCGGCAGGTCAGGCTCTCGCGCCCTGCAAGCCTGAGCTGGAATCGCTCGGGCACGCCGAGGCCGCTCTCCATCTCGAGCGTCGCAGCCTTCTCGGACAGCCGGCGCACGACGCAATCGATCGACGACTGGCCGAAATTGAAAAAGATCTTCCCAGCGAGGAACGTCCGTTCCGGGACCAAGCGGGACATTCTCAGCCTCCAAGGCGAAACGCGATGCGAAAGGTCGGTCCAGTTTCGCGCAAGGATCCTTGCGGCGGTGTAACGCAATCGATGTTTTGGGATGAGGATTAACAACCGGTTGACGCGCAATGCGAAGCGGCTGATGCCTTAAGCTTTGAGGCGCCGGTTCCGTACCGAGCCATCCGGTCAATTGCGAGTGCTGCGCTTGATCGAAAATCGCCCGCGACCGCAGTCAGTTGCGTACCGCGTAGAGCGGTGTGCGCAACGTCACCTGGTAGGCCGGCTTCGCCATCCAGGCGATCTGGGCGGTGATGCCGAACAGGCGGTTGTCGTTGTCATCCATGCGGTCGAGGTCGAGCCGCAGGATCGGCTGAGTGAAGGATTCCGCCAGCGTCCGGCCTCCGAACTGCGCGCCGCCGAACGACTGCACGCCGAGGCGTCCGGTGAACTTCCAGTTGCTCGGCCATTGGTAATAGCCGCCCGCATAGAGGATCGTGTTCGGCCGGATGCTGGCGAGCTGGCTGGCGATGTCGGTGTGGGTGTATTGCACGCCGGCGAGCCAGCCGCGCGTCTCGTCCTCGTCGAGCGCGTAGTCGAATTCCAGGATGTTGTTGAACGAAGTCGTCATGCCCTGCTCGTTCGGCACTGACTGCGTCAGGGTCGATTGCAGCGTGATGGTCGGGATTTTTCCGCCGTTCTGCTGATAGAGGTCGGCCTGCACGCCGATGTTCCAGCTCGTGATGTCGAACGTCGACCAGCCGCCGCCGATGTCGATCGTCGAGCCCGACACGCCGCCATAGAGCGAGACGCGATCGCTGACGTCGACGGTCAGCGGCAGATCGATGGCGACCGACTTCGCCGCCGGCAAGCCGTTCGGCAGGGTCGCGCCTCGGCGCGCCGCCAGGGCCCCGAAGGCAGCCGACAATGATGTGTTGCCGAAGCCGAGCGCGAGCGTGCCCGCGGGAATGGCCGCATAGATCGTACGCAGATCGAGGTAGATGTTCGGCACAGCCGGCCTTGCCGGAGCATCCTCCTCGGCCTCATTGGCGATGGCGGCGCCCGCCGAAATCGTCAGGCAAAGCAACCCCATCGCCAAAGTGCGCAAAGCCTGATGATGCGACGGGTTGCAATGAGACACGTGACAATCCGACGCGTGGCACTGTGCGATGACGGAACCGCGCGCTAGATGGAACGTGATCGCGCCCGGGGTCAAGACGTGTCCGCCAGCGATGGACTGCACGGGCGTGCGCGGTTACCTTGCTGTGATCGCACCGACACACTCGCCGGCCAGAGTGCAGGCCGGACAATGGAAGGACGACAGCCATGAATACGTCACGCCGCATCCTGCTCACCGGTCTGGCGGGACTCGCCGTGGCCCCGACTGCCGTGGCCGCTGCCGTACCGCTGCGGGAGCCTGACGACGTGACGGTGGCCGAGGAGCGCTTCGCACGCACGATTGCCGCCGCGCATGCGCCCGACGTCACCTGCGCGCGGCAGGCCGAACGTTATGCGGATGCGCATTGGCCTGAATATGTTGTGGCAGCCAGGGCCGTGATTCACGCGCGCGTGTGACGCGCGCTTCTATTTCTCCACCGCCCGCCGAACCTGTTCGCCGATCTGCGACAGCACGAGCTGCGCCTGCGGCAGGATCGCGCCCATGGCGTGGAAATTGTGGACCATGCCGTCATGGCAGACGTGCTCGACCGCGACGCCGGCGGCGAGCAGCTTGCGCGCATAGGCATTGCCCTCGTCGCGCATCGGATCAAATTCGGCGGTGTGGATGATCGCGGTCGGCAGGCCTGCAAGTCGCGTCGCGCGCAAGGGCGAGATGCGGGGGTCGGCGGTGTCGATGCCATCGGGCAGATAATCGGTGAGATCGGCTTCGATGGTGGCGCGATCGATCAGATGGCCTTCGGCGAATGCCTCGCGCGAAGGCGAGGTCTCCTCGAAATCCAGCACCGGGCAGATCAGGCATTGCGCGACGATCGAGAGGCCGGCGGTCTGCATCGCTTCCTGGCACACGATCGCCGCGAGCGTGGCGCCGGCGGAATCGCCGCCGACCACCAGACGTTCAGCGTCGATGCCCAGCAACGAGGCTTGCCGCGCGACCCATTCCGTGGCCGCGACCGCATCAATGACGGCGGCAGGAAATTTGTGCTCGGGCGCGAGCCGGTAATCGACCGAGACGAGGCGACAGCCGGTTACATGCGCCAGCGCTGCCGCGATGCGGTCATGCGTCGCGATGCTGCCGGCCACCAGCCCGCCGCCATGAAAGAACACGAAGCCCGGCGTGCGGTCGCCGGCAGAAGCGGGCGAATAAAGGCGATAGGGCAGCTCTCCACCGGGACCCGGAAGCGAACCGTCGGCGGTGGTCACATCCGGCGCATCAGTGCGCGCAAACTGCATCAGCTTGGCCAGCGACTGCCGCCGCGCCTCGACGCTCGGCCGGCTCCGCCCCTGCGGGGCGGCCGCAGCCATCATGGTCAACAATCGCCTTGCAAGCGGATCGAGCGGCATGGATCCTTCTCCCCTTGTCGGAGAGGGTAACGCACCATATCCCAGCAGGGAATCATTTAGACATTGGGACAATAGTGCCCGGATATGTCCAAGGGAGGCCGGTCATGGTCGAGATCAAGAAACCGATCGAATATTCGCCGAGCTGGACCTTCTTTGAGGGCAAATGGCACGACGGCAACGTGCCGATCATGGGCCCGCGCACGCATGCGGCCTGGCTCGGCTCGGTCGTGTTCGACGGCGCGCGCGCGTTCGAGGGCGTCACGCCCGACCTCGACCGTCACGTCGCCCGCGCCAACCAATCCGCGATCAATTTTGGCCTGAAGCCGGTGGTCGACACCGGCACCTGGCTTTCGCTCGCCAACGAAGGCATCGCGCGCTTCGCCGCGAAGGCCGAGCTGTACGTCCGTCCGATGTACTGGGCGCAGAACGGTTCGGGCGGCGGCGTGCTGTTCGACCCCGAGACGACCAATTGGTGCCTGTGCATCTACGAGGCGCCGATGCCGAAACCCGTCGGCAACGCCATCACACTGTCGCCGTTTCGCAGGCCCACCGCCGAATGCGCGCCGGTCGAGGCCAAGGCCGCCTGTCTCTATCCGAACAATTCGCGGGCGCTCGCGGAAGCCGCCGGGCGCGGCTTCCAGAACGCGCTGATGCTCGACATGCTCGGCAATGTCGCGGAGTTCGGCAATTCCAACGTGTTCATGGCCAAGGACGGCGTGGTCTACACGCCGGTCCCGAACGGTACGTTCCTGAACGGCATCACCCGCCAGCGCGTCATCAGCCTGCTGCGCGGCGACGGCGTCACCGTGGTCGAGAAGACGCTGCGCTATGCCGACTTCCTCGCTGCCGACGAGATCTTCTCGACCGGCAATTTCGCCAAGGTCGCCCCCGTCATCCGCATCGACGATCGCGAGCTGAAGCCGGGGCCGCTCTACACCAAAGCGCGCAAGCTCTATTGGGACTTTGCGCATGCGGTGAAGCTGGCGGCTTGATCCGCGCCTTCCGGCGTCCTAGCCGCGTCGTTTAAACCGGCTGAACTGAAACGCCTGGGTCGATTTCCACGGTGTGTGATGCGTCTCGCTCCGCGTCTCGACCAGATCGAACTCCGGCCCAAGCTCCGCAGCAAGGCTCGCGCTGTCGTGCCGCTGCACCGGCAGGCCGCTGCATTTCTCCGGGCCATCAAGCGCAAATGTCGCGATGATGATTTGGCCGCCGGGCGCAATCGCCGACCGCAGACGCTCGACGTAAGCGGCCCTGTCGCGCGGATCGGTCAGGAAGTGAAATGCCGCGCGATCGTGCCAGAGGTTGTAGCTGCGCCCCGGCCGCCATGTCGTGGCGTCGGCAACGATCCAATCGACTGCTGAAGCTGCCTGGCCGATTCGCTTCTTCGCCGCTTCAAGCGCGTTGGCGGAGAGATCCAGCACAGCGAGGTCGCGGTACCCGTCCCGCAGGAGAGCGTCCACCAGCCGCGAAGCACCGCCGCCGATGTCGATGATGGCGACGCCATGGCCGGGACAGGCCGAGCCGATCATCTCGAGCGAGATCGTCGGGCTGTCCTGAAACCAGCTTACCTCGGCCTCGCCCTTGGTGGCGTAGACGTTGTCCCAGTGCGTGCTGCGGTCGGACATGGCGGCTCCGGCCTGGTCGGGACGACAGCGCGCAAGTCGCGCTGCTATGAACCGGCGGCCCGCGCGTCCGCCGCAGGTGGACGCGCCGGCGCGAACGAAATGCCTACTCGTCCTTCTTCGACATCCGCTCGAGGCGTTCCTGCATGTCCTTCATCTGCTGACGCAGGTCGTCGATGTTGCTGTCCGTCGGCGCCGCGGCGTTCGCGTCGGGCTCCGGCTCGGGGCTGGTCGCCGGACGGCCCGCGTTGGGGGCAAACGGCTTGAACATCGAGAAGGTCTGCTGGAACAGCTCCATGTTGCGGCGGACCTGTTCTTCCAACGGAGCAAAAGGAGTGCCGGAGAGCGAGTTGGCGATCTGCTTGCGGAACTTCTCCTGCTCCTGGGTCAGCGTCGCGATCGACTGCTCCAGATATTTCGGCACCACCATCTGCATGCTGTCGCCGTAGAAGCGGATGAGCTGGCGCAGGAAAGTGGTCGGCAGCAGGTTCTGGCCGGCCTTGTTCTCCTGCTCGAAGATGATCTGGGCGAGCACGGAGCGGGTGATGTCGTCGCCGGTCTTGGCGTCGTAGACCAGGAAATCCTCTCCGTCCTTGACCATGGCGGCGAGGTCTTCGAGCGTCACGTAGGTGCTCGTCCCGGTGTTATAGAGCCGGCGGTTCGCGTATTTCTTGATGGTGGTGGGTTGGTCTGATTTCGCCATGGGCTCTCACTTGCAAGCGCGGAGAACGGGAACCCGACGGATAATGCCGCAGGGCGGGAAGAGTACGCAACGCAACAAAATAAGCATTTTCAAAGGGGTCACGCTACCGTTTTGTGCGCCACGGTTAATCGGGCAGCAAAAACGTGCTTGCGAAAGCGCCAGGAACGCCATTTTTAATGCGTTGCGGCATGAATTCGGTCGCCGGCCGATTGACATGCCTCAACGACGTTAACAGGATGCCATTCGAGACTGGCGAGCTGTTTCCCCAGCCCCGCCTGCCCCCTTTCAAACACCAGGAGATGCCCATGTCAGACGATGTCGTCATCGTCAGCGCCGCCCGCACCCCGGTCGGAAGCTTCAACGGAGCGTTCGCGACCCTTCCCGCCCATGACCTCGGCGCCATCGCCATCAAGGCCGCGCTGGAGCGTGGTGGCATCGAGCCCGGCCGGGTCTCCGAGGTCATCATGGGGCAGATCCTGACCGCGGCTCAGGGTCAGAACCCGGCCCGCCAGGCCTCGATTGCCGCCGGCATTCCGGTGGAGAGCCCGGCCTGGGGCGTCAACCAGCTTTGCGGCTCGGGCCTGCGCACCGTCGCGCTCGGCTACCAGGCGCTGCTCAACGGCGATTCCGAAATCGTGGTCGCCGGCGGCCAGGAATCCATGAGCATGGCTCCGCACGCCCAGTATCTGCGCGGCGGCGTCAAGATGGGCCCGGTCGAGTTCGTCGACACCATGATCAAGGACGGCCTGTGGGATGCCTTCAACGGCTATCACATGGGTAACACGGCCGAGAACGTCGCGCGGCAGTGGCAGATCACCCGCGCCCAGCAGGATGAATTCGCCGTCGCCTCGCAGCAGAAGGCCGAGGCCGCGCAGAAGGCCGGCAAGTTCAACGACGAGATCGTTCCCGTCACCATCAAGTCCCGCAAGGGCGACGTCGTCGTCAGCGCCGACGAATATCCGCGCCATGGCGCCACCCTCGACGCCATGGCCAAGCTCCGTCCCGCCTTCGAGAAGGAAGGCACGGTCACCGCGGGTTCGGCCTCCGGCATCAACGACGGCGCTGCCGCCGTGGTGCTGATGACCGCCAAGCAGGCGGCCAAGGAAGGCAAGAAGCCGCTCGCGCGCATCGTGTCCTGGGCGCAGGCCGGCGTCGATCCGAAGATCATGGGCTCGGGCCCGATCCCGGCCTCGCGCGCCGCGCTGAAGAAGGCCGGCTGGAGCGTCGGCGATCTCGACCTGATCGAGGCCAACGAGGCCTTCGCGGCGCAGGCCTGTGCCGTCAACAAGGATCTCGGCTGGGACACCTCGAAGGTCAACGTCAACGGCGGTGCGATCGCGATCGGCCATCCGGTCGGCGCTTCCGGCGCACGCGTGCTGGTGACGCTGCTGCACGAAATGCAGAAGCGCGATTCGAAGAAGGGCCTCGCCACGCTGTGCATCGGCGGCGGCATGGGTATCGCGATGTGCCTGGCGCGCGACTGAAGCTGACATCTAACTTACGTGTCACTTGCGCGTGCGCTGCACACATAGGTGAGTGCGTTGCACGCGACCAAAAAGGCAGCGGTTGCAAATCAAATATTCTTCGCAACCGCGCAAGCCTCGACTAAATACAAACGCCCGGCTCGACGCCGGGCGTTTTGTTCTTGATGTCCGTCAAACCAACCGCATAATCCGCATCTAAAACGATCACTCAGAAGCGTCCGAAGAGTCCAAGGGAAGGAATACGATATGGCACGTGTTGCATTGGTGACGGGTGGTACGCGGGGCATCGGAGCTGCGATCAGCAAGGCGCTGAAGGCGGCCGGCTACAAGGTTGCGGCGAGCTATGCCGGCAATGATGCGGCTGCGGAGAAGTTCAAGGGCGAGACCGGCATTGCCGTCTACAAATGGGACGTCGCCTCGTTCGATGCCTGCGCGGAGGGCGTCAAGAAGGTCGAAGCCGATCTCGGCCCCATCGACATCCTCGTCAACAATGCCGGCATCACCCGCGACACCGCCTTCCACAAGATGACGCTCGATCAGTGGAACGCCGTCATCAACACCAATCTCGGCTCGCTGTTCAACATGACGCGCCAGGTCATCGAAGGCATGCGCGCGCGCAAGTTCGGCCGCGTCATCTCGATCTCGTCGATCAACGGCCAGAAGGGGCAGTTCGGCCAGGTCAACTATTCCGCGGCAAAGGCCGGCGACATCGGCTTCACCAAGGCACTTGCGATCGAGAACGCCAAGGGCGGCATCACCGTCAACGTGATCGCGCCGGGCTACATCAACACCGAGATGGTGCAGGCGGTGCCGAAGGACGTGTTGGAAAAGAACGTGATCCCGCAGATCCCGGTCAACCGGCTCGGCGAACCCGAGGAGATCGCGCGCGCCGTGGTGTTCCTCGCGGCCGACGATGCCGGCTTCATCACCGGCTCGACGCTGACCATCAATGGCGGCCAGTATCACGCCTGATAGGACCTCAAGCCTGTAGATTCAGGCGCGACAAGGCGATAGTGAAGACGACATGCCCGGCCTCGTGCCGGGCATCATCGTCCTCAGAGCCTTTCGATTGATGACCCCGCGCACAGCCACACTGATCGGATTGACCGCGATCCTGATGTGGTCGCTGCTATCAGTGATGACGGTGGCGACCGGAAAGATTCCGGCGTTCCAGCTCGCCGCCATGACGTTCGCGATCGGCGGTCTCGTCGGCCTCCTCACCTGGGTCGGCCGCGGCGATGCGGCGAGGAGCTTGCGTCAGCCGTTGGTCGTATGGGTCGTCGGCGTTGGTGGCCTGTTCGGCTATCACGCACTGTATTTCCTGGCGCTGCGCTTTGCGCCGCCGGCCGAAGCCGGTCTTTTGAATTACATGTGGCCGCTTCTGATCGTGCTATTCTCGTCGTTCCTGCCCGGCGAGCGGCTTGCGGTGCATCACATCATCGGTGCCGTGCTCGGCCTCGTCGGCACCGTGCTGCTGTTCGCCGGGAGCACCTCCGGCTTCGCGCCGGGCCAGCTGCCGGGATTGATCGCGGCGTTCATCGCGGCGTTCGTCTGGGCGGCCTATTCGGTGCTGTCGCGGCGCTTGAAAGCGGTGCCGACCGATGCGGTCGCGGGCTTCTGCCTTGCCACCGCGGTGCTCGCCGGGCTGATGCATGGTTTGCTTGAAACCACGGTGTGGCCGGAGACGACGCTGCAATGGCTCTCCGTGGCCGCCCTCGGCATCGGCCCCGTCGGCGCCGCGTTCTACGCCTGGGACATCGGCATGAAGCGCGGCGACATCCGCGTGCTCGGTGCCGCATCCTATGCGACGCCGCTGCTCTCGACCGGATTCCTCATCGCCGCCGGTTTTGCAAAAGCCAGCGCCAACATCGCCATCGCCGCGGTTCTGATCGCCGGCGGCGGCCTGATCGCGGCAAAGGATATGGTGCTGCGGAAGCGGTGACAGTTGTCGTCGGGCTCTCCGCCATGCGGCGCCCCGGAAGGACAGTGCGCCTTACGGCTCCCAGCCCTTCGGCGCGAGCTCGAATTTCGCGAACTCGAATGCTGGCGCGACCGTGCAGCCCACCAAGGTCCATTCGCCCGTCGTCTCCGCCGTCTGCCAGGCATTCGCCGGCACGATTCCCTGCGGCCGTTCGCCGCCCAGCAGATCCGTGCCGAGCCGCACCTCGTGTTGCGAGCAGCCTTCATGCGCGATGCGCAGCGTCAGCGGGCTGCCGGCGTAGTAGTGCCAGATCTCCGCGGCGTCGATGCGATGCCAATGCGAGCGTTCGCCGCGCGCGAGCAGGAAATAAATGAGGGTCGAGCGCGACCGGCCGTTGGTATCAGTGGTCTGGTCGCGAAACGTCTCGCGGTAGTGGCCGCCTTCTGGATGCGGGCGAAGTTCGAGGCGTGCGATGATCTCGGCTGCGGTCGGCATCGATCCCCGTCAGGATTTTTTCTTCAGGATCTGTTCTTCAAGATTTGTTTTTGCGCTCGCGCAGTTCGCCGAACACCGCGGCGGCGTCCGCGCCCTTCATGTGTAGCCTGGTTGCGACCGACAGTTCATCAGCACGCAGGAACACGTTTGCTCGCTTCTCGTCACCAAGCAGTGAAGGAATGGTCGGCTTGTTCTCGGCCCGCAGCTTCGCCACCTCCGCCGCGCGTGCCTGGAGCGCCGCATTGTCGGGGTCGATGGTGAGCGCGAACTTGACGTTGGACGCGGTGTATTCGTGCCCGCAATAGAGCTTGAAGTCATCAGGCAGCGCCCGCAGCTTCAGAAGCGAGTCCCACATCATCGGGTAGTCGCCTTCGAACACGCGGCCGCAGCCGATCGAGAACAACGTGTCGGCCGCGAACAGCGTCTTCTCGTTGTCGAACACGTAGGAGATGTGGTCGAGCGTGTGGCCGGGCGTCTCCAGTACGCGCCCCAGCAAGCTGCCGACCTTGACGATGTCGGCATTGGCGACGCGCAGGTCGACGTTGGCGATCTTCGTCGTCTTGTCATGCGGCGCGACGACGCGGCAATTGCATTTCTGCTTGAGTTCGGCGACCCCGCCGACATGATCGCCATGATGATGGGTGATCAGGATGTCGGTGAGCTGCCAGCCCTCGCGCTCAAGCGCCTTCAGGATGGGGCCGGCCTCCGGCGCGTCGATCGACGCCGTCGCCTTAGTTTCCACATCGTGGATCAGATAACCGAAATTGTCGTTTAAACAGGTGAAAGTACGAATTTCGGCGGCCATGTCATCTCCATCGCGCTCAGCCCCGCAGACAAATATGGCGTTAACGTTGCGCAGGCAATGCAATATTCCGCGCGCGGGAGCCGCCTCGTGCATGTTACATTGCCGTCATGACCATTGATGTCGTCGACCTCCGCGAGTTCTACTCCCGTCGCCTCGGGATTGTGGCGCGGCAAATGATCAATCGCGGCATCAGGGAGCGCTGGCCGACCGCCGCGGGCCAGCGTGTGCTTGGCATCGGCTATCCCACGCCCTATCTCGGCCTGTTCCGCGAGGACGCGGAGCGCTGCATCGCCTTCATGCCGTCGGCGCAGGGCGTCTTGAAATGGCCGACGGGCCGGCCGGCGCTGGCCTCGCTGGTCGATGAATTCTCGCTGCCGCTTCCTGACGCGGCGGTCGACCGGATCCTGCTGATTCATGCGCTGGAGATGTCGGACGATCCGGCCGCGCTCTTGCGCGAGGTGTGGCGGGTGCTGTCACCCTCCGGCCGCGTGATCGCGGTGATCCCGAACCGGCGCGGGGTATGGACCCGCACCGACAGCACGCCGTTCGGTCACGGCCGGCCCTATTCGCGCTCGCAGATCACCGACCTGCTGCGCCAGACCTGGTTCACGCCGACCGCCTGGGGCGAGGCGCTGTTCATGCCGCCCTACGCCGGCGGCTGGGTGCTGAAATCGGCGCAGGTGTGGGAGCGCGCGGGCGCGGCGCTGTCGTTGCCATTTGCCGGCGTGCACATTGTCGAGGCGACCAAGCAGGTCTATCGCGCGATCCCCGCCAAGCGCGAGCGCGCGCGGCTGATTCCCTCGTTGAAGCCGGTGCTGGTGCCGTCCTCGACGGTGACGCGCACTTGAAACAAATCGTCCCGGCGCGAGGCCGGGACGATGCAGATCAGAATATCGGAAGAAGCTTACTCGCCGGAGGCGACTTCGTCGCTGGAGCCCGCCGGAGCAGCCTCGCGCTCGGGGCGCGGGCCATGCGGCCGGCGGCGCCGCCGCGGAAAGCGTTCGCCGCCACCGCCGCCTTCCAGGCTGCCCTGACCGCCATTCGCGCCACTATTCACTTGCGGCTGTGCGCCGGTGATGAAGGAGGGCAGGCGATCGACGCTGCCGGTGTCGGCAACGACCGGCTGCGGCTGGTTCAGCGGTTGCGGCTGCGGCTGATATTGCGGCTGCGCACGATGGTCGCGTTCGCGATGCTCGCGCGGCTGCTGCTGGTCGCGCTGATAGGGCTGCTGGCCGTCGCGCGGCTGATGATCACGCTGGTGATCGCGCTGGCCGTCGCGGTCGCGCATGAAAGGCTGCTGCTGCTGCGGCTGCGGGACGAAGCCCGGCTCCTGACCGAAATTCGAGAAATTCTCGCCGTCGTCCTCGCTGTCGTCGCCGCTGTTGCTGACGGGCTCGTCGCCGCGCGGCTGCTGGTTCTGGCGGAACTGTTCCTGGGCCGCCGCGATCAGGCGGAAATAATGCTCGGCGTGCTGGTAGTAGTTCTCAGCGGCCACCGGGTCGCCGGAAGAGCGCGCATCGCGCGCGAGCTGAAGATATTTTTCGGCGATGTGCGAAGCCGTGCCGCGGATCTTGATGTCGGGTCCGTTCGATTCGTAAACCCGGGTCATCGGGTTCTGGCCGCGCCGGTTGTTGTTGTTGTTATTGTTATTGCGGTTGCGCATCCGCTGCTTGTTCTGACCGTTTCTCATGTCCTGCCTTTAATTCCAGCCCTAAAGGTTGCACGCATTACTGATTGCTCGGAGTGACCTGATGACAGCGGTTCACATCTCTCGCGCGCACCGCGCGCAAGAGCGGATTGAACCCTGCCGATGTTCGTCGACCGTCGCGTTCAACAAAGACGCGTTCCCCACCCGCCAGCATCCATTGCCAGCGAACCCATTCATATCGCCTGCCGAAACAAGCCCAGCTTTGTTGCGTAAGTCTTCAAGCGCAATATCAGGCTTTCGTTCACTTTGCGGTCGGAGAGCAGCGCAGCTCCAATGGCCATCGCGCTCAACAGGACCTGCGGCTTGGAACCTATAATCAGTAAAGCTCTCGCCCGAGAGCCCGGCTTTCACCCGTAGGTCTACGGGGCCGGCACCGATGTGTTGACCGGAACGTAGTCGTTCCCAAGGGATATTCCAAGAGGTTTTTTGCTGCCCAATCCGGCTTTTATGGGGGCATTTTTCGGGCCGAAACCGCCCGCGGGATGCCCGCCAAATCGGCCTTGGGCGGCCTGTCCACAGACAACGCGGCGGCCGTCATCAAGGTTTCAATATCCCGGGCCTGACCTTGCCCGGCCTCGACGATCAACGCCCCGCCGGGGGCGAGCCGCTCGGCCGCCTGCGGGATCAGGGCGCGGTAGGCGTCATAGCCGTCATTGCCGCCGTCGAGCGCCAGATGCGGATCGTGTTCGCGCACATCGAGGCTCAGTTTCGGAATTTCCCCTGAGGGAATATAGGGGGGATTCGACACGATGAGATCGAACGGGCCGCGCAGCGCCGCCGCATAGGAGCAGGCGACGAAGCCGGAGCGGCCGGCGAGGCCCAGAGCTGCGGCATTGCTCCGCGCAGTGTCGAGCGCGGAGAGGCTGAGATCGGTTCCGACACCGAAGGCATCGGGAATTTCGTGCAGCAGCGCGAGCAGGATCGCGCCGGAGCCGGTGCCGATATCCGCGATTCGCGGATGCTGCCCCGATATCGTGGCCCCCCGAAAGATCTCCAGTGCCAGTTCGACCACGGTCTCGGTGTCAGGCCGCGGCACCAGCGTCGCCTCGGACAGTTGGAACGGCAGGCCCCAGAATTCGCGCGCGCCGAGAATGCGGGCGACCGGCTCATGCGCGAGACGGCGCTGCGCATATGCTTCGAGCCGCGCGGCCTCTTCGGGCGTGAGTTGCCGCGCCGCCTGCGTGACCATGCCGGTCAAATCAAGCCTCAGCGCGGCTCCGACAAGCAGGCGCGCGTCGAGTGCGGGCTCCTCGATGCCGGCCGATTGCAGCCGCGCCGCAAGCGAGCGCCGCGCACTCTCGATACTTTGTCCGGAATCGAAACCTGTCGCCAATGGAGCCATCCTGCCTGGTATCGTGGATAGATCGGCGGCATTGCTTGCGTCAACGGAAAGGAGCGCGTCTGATCGCACCTCGCAGCGAGGGTGGGATCCATGACGGCTTACGACGATCAGAACGTCTTCGCAAAGATCCTGCGCGGCGAGATTCCCTGCTTCGAGGTTTTCAGGGACGACCGCAGCCTCGCCTTCCTCGACATCATGCCGCGCTCGCCCGGACACACGCTGGTCATTCCGCGGGCGCCGGCGCGTGGCATCCTCGACATCGCGGATGACGATCTCGCCGCGGTCGCCCGAACCGGCAAGCGGATCGCAATTGCGGCGATGAAGGCGTTCGACGCCGAGGGTATCATCCTGCAGCAGTTCAGCGAACCGGCGAGCGGGCAGGTGGTCTTCCACCTGCACATGCACGTCATGCCGGTCAGGGCCGGAATCGAGCTGCTGCCGGCGCAGACGCGCAAGGAAGACATGGCCGTGCTCGCCGATCACGCCAAGCGGATGATTGCGGCACTTGGCAGTTGATCGCGATAGCGCTGCAGCCAGACCGTAGGACGGGTAGAGCTGTTGTGAAACCCATCATCGAGACAAACTCGAAATTGACCGGCGCAGCTTCGCTCCACCGAATCTGCGAGCCAGCGATCTTTCATCGAACCTTCATCAGTTCCTGTTCAGTGGGCGGGGTCGAAGGGGGGAGCCAATCGGACATTCGAGCGCAGCACGATCCCAGCGTCCGATATCAGCTGCCGCCTGATAGGTGCTTTGCAGAAACGCCATGAGCGTGGCCTCTGGCTCGCTGGATTTTCGCACAAGGTCGTAGGGCAGGAGATACTCGCCGAGCTTCCGATCGAAGTATGCGCCCGCCGGCATGACCTGTCCGTCAGCAAAGCCATTCGGGGTGGGGTAGGCATAGGAGTAGAACGCCGCAAAGTCCGTACCACCTCCGCCCGGCCAAAAGCCGGCGGACGAGACCTCATCGCTATAGGCCTCGCGTGTCACGACGTCCGGCAAACCCGGGACGCCACCTGGATGAAGCGGAGCGGAACGCCCAGAGAAGCGCGTCACCGCGAGATCGAAGCTGCCCCAGAAGAGATGGACCGGACTGACTTTCCCGGTGAACCCCGTCCGAAACCGATAAAACACTCCGCTGATCGCGACGAGGGCACGGAAGAACCGCGTCACGGCGTCTGCGTCATAGGGCCTGATTTGGCGGTCCTCCGTGAACGGGATCGGATCTGGGACCTCACTGGGCCGACCGTCAAATTCTGGTGTTCCGCCGAGATGTCTTACCAAATCACAGAACCGGGCGTGAAATTCGGCGACGGACATTCGCCCGAGCGGCATTTCCGCCCTGCACCCATCAGCTGCCTCTCCGATCAGGACATGACGGGAGAGATCGAAGACGATCTCGATGCCTGATGCGTCTGGAATCAGTGAAGTCGTGAGCCCGCGTGCATTCACGTAGAGGGTCGCGTGCCAGGAATGGTTGACCCATGGCGTTCTCGCGAGCCGATACTTGCCGACAATCTGGCAATACAGATGAAGCGCGGAACAGCTTTCGCGCCATGCCTCGAAGGGGATATCCGGCCAGATCGCGCTCATAGCGTCTCCTCCCTCAGGTTCGGTTCGGCTTGGCAAGACACTCACCTCGGCAAAAAGGCGACCCTGTGTCCGCTTTGGGCACAAGGCGACATTCCGGGGGCGAGACCGCATGCTAACCCCTCGAAAGCAGATATCCCGGATTTAGGAGTGCTCGACCTAGACGCCAAGGTATCGCTGCAGCAGCTCCGGCTGGGCCTTGAGCTCCTGCGCCGGCCCCTCGTGCACGATGTGGCCGTTGTTGATGATGTAGATCCGCGTCGCCAGCGCCAGCGTCGCTGCCAGATTCTGCTCGACCAGCACGATGGTCTGGCCGGCGGCTGCGAGCTCGCGGCAGGCTTTGACGAGGTCGTGGACGATGACGGGCGCGAGCCCCTCGAACGGCTCGTCCAGCAGCACGATCTTGGGATCGCGCACCAGCGCCCGGGCGATCGCGAGCATCTGCTGTTCGCCGCCGGAGAGCTCGGTGCCGCGGTTGTTGCGCCGCTCCTTCAGCCGCGGAAACATCTCGTAGATGCGCTCAAGCGGCCAGCGCTTCGGTGCGGTGATCCCGGCGAGGACGATGTTCTCCTCCACGGACAGGCTGCCGAAGATCCGGCGCTCCTCGTGCACGAGCTGCATGCCGGCCTGCGCGATCCTGTGGCTCTTGTGTCCGGCGATATCGATCCCGTCGAACTTCACGCTGCCGCTGCGGGGCGTCACGACGCCCATCAGGCTCTTGAGCGTCGTGCTCTTGCCGGCGCCGTTCCGGCCGAGCAGCGCCACCACCTCGTGCCGCTCGACGCGCATGGCGACGTCGAACAGGATGTGGGAGTCCCCGTAATAGCTGTTCAGGCCGTTGACCTCGATCAGGCTCATGCGGCGATCTCTCCGTGAACGCCGCCGAGATAGGCTTCCTGCACTGCGGCGTTGGTCCTGATTTCCTCCGGTGTGCCGTCCAGCAGCACCTTGCCCTCCTGGAGCACCGTCACGCGCTCGACCAGCTCGAACAGCGAATCCATGTCGTGGTCGATGATGATCATGGTGCGGCCGCGCGCGATCGATTTGAGCAGCTTGACGGTCTCGACCCGCTCGCGCGGGCTCATGCCCGCCAGCGGCTCGTCGAGCAGCAGCAGGCGCGGCGAGGTGGCGAGTGCAAGCCCGATCTCCAGCCGGCGCTTCTCGCCATAGGCGAGCTCGGATACCGGCGTGTCGGCGCGGCGGGTCAAATTGACCAGGGCAAGCGTGTGCGCCACCTGCTCCGTCAGGCCTTTCACGCCCGAGAGCTTGCGGAACAGGTCGAGCCGGAATTTGCCGCGCAGCTCGGCGAGTGCTGCGATCGTCAGGTTCTGCCGCACCGTCAGGCCAGTGAAGAGCTGGTTGACCTGGTAGCTCTTGGTGAGGCCGAGCTGGCAGACCTCGGTGACCTTCAGTCCCGTGATGTCGCGGCCCTCGAACACGATCTGGCCGGAGGTCGGCGCGATCTCGCAGGTCAGCATCTTGAAGAAGGTCGACTTGCCGGCGCCGTTGGGGCCGATGATGCCGCGCAGCTCGCCCTGATTGACGCTGAAATCGATGTCGCTGTTGGCGACGAGACCGCCATAGCGCTTGGTCAGGCCGGTCGCTTTCAGGATCGGCCCGGAATAGGCGGGATGCGCGACCTCCTTGGCCTGCATCGGTGCAGGAGGAGCTTGCTGCGGTGTCTCGATCTCAGCCTCCTCCTCCGTCTCCGCAGCCCTCCGCGCTCGCTTGCCGGACACGAGGCCGTAGAGATCGACGAGGCCACCCACAATGCCGCCGCGCAGGAAGCAGACCAGCACCACGAACACGACGCCCAGCACGAGCTTCCAGGCCGCTCCGAGGCCCAGTGCGGACTGGAGGAAATCCTGAAGGAAGAGCCAAACTGTTGCGCCGACCAGCGGTCCGAACAGCGTGCCGCGGCCGCCAATGGCGGTCTGCATCACGAGCTGGCCTGAGGTGTCGAAAGTGAAAGCGTCGGGCGGCATGAAGGCCTGCAATACGCCGAGCAGGCCGCCGGCGAAGCCCGCATAGGCCGCAGCGATCACGAAGGCGGTCAGCTTGTAGCCGTGGATGTTGTGGCCGACGGCGGTCGCGCGCAACGGATTGTCCCGGATCGCGCTGAAGATGGCGCCGACAGGCGAGCGCACGATCCTGAGCGCGATGACGACGCCGACGAAGTAGCACAGTGCGATGAATTGATAGAGCGACCAGCCATTGGTGAAGTGGATGGTGGTGAAGCCGAGATTGAAGCTCGGCGTCGGCACGCCGGGCAGGCCGTTCTCGCCGCCGGTGAAATCCGAGAGCGGATTGAACTCGACGAAGAAGAACACCTCCGCGATCGCCACGGTGATCATGGCGAAATAGATGCCGGTGCGGCGCAGCGCGATCAGGCCGATCAGGTAGCCGGTCGCGGCCGCCGCGATCATGCCGATGATCAGTGCGCCCAGCACGTTGCCGAAACCCGCGCGGGTCAGGAGGTAGGCCGCGACAAAGCCGCCGGTACCGTAGAAGGCGGACTGGCCGAACGACAGCAGGCCGGTGAAACCGAACAGGATGTCGAAGCCGAGCCCGAACAGGCCCCAGACCAGGATCCGGTTCACGGTGTTCGGGGCGAAGCCGAGATGTGGCAGCACGAACGGGGCTGCGATCAAACCGATCGCGGTCAGGGTCTCGATCAGGAACGGGCGTTGCTTGAGCATCAGGAAATCGCTTACTCGCGGCCCTGGACGCCGAGCAGGCCATGCGGTCGCACCACGAGCACGAGCGTCATCGCCGCAAACAGCATCACATAGGCATAGCCGGGGTTGAACATGGAGGTGACGCTGATGATCTCGCCGGCGATCAGGCCGCCGAGGATCGCGCCCGGGAACGAGCCGACGCCGCCGATCACCACCACTACGAAGGTCTGGACCAGGATGTCGTCGCCGATGCCCGGTGTCAGCGACACCACCGGCGCGTTGACGATGCCGGCAAATCCGGCGGCCATCGCGCCGATGCCGAACACGACCATGAAGACGCGGTAGACGTTGATGCCGAGCGAATCGACCATCACCGAATCCTCGATGCCGGCGCGCACGATCATGCCGAGCCGGGTCCGGTAGAGGACGATGAAAAGTGCCCCGAGGGCGACCGCGACGATGCCGACGACGGCGAGGCGGTAGGTCGGATAGAACATGAAGCCGAGATTGGTGATGCCCTGGAACAGGGCCGGCGGCGGCACCAGCTGCGACTGGCTCGAGAAGATCAGGCGCACGAGCTCGACGAAACAGATGCCGAGTCCGAAGGTCACGAGCAGCTGATCCTCGTGCGGGCGATGATAGAAATGGCGGATGATGACGCGTTCCATCGCGACGCCGAGCAGCATCACGAACAGCGAACCCGCGATGACGGCGATGATGAAGGACTCCGTGTACTGGTAGGCGACGAAGCCGGCATAGCCGCCGATCATGAACATCGCGCCATGCGCGAGGTTGAGCACGCCGAGCGTGCCGTAGATGATGGTCAGGCCGGAGCTGATCAGCGCGAGCAGGGCGCCGAGCGCGAGCCCGTTGAAAAGCTGCGAAACGAGGTTGGGCCAACTGATCATGCGACAATCGCCGTTGTGACGCGCCATGGTGCGCGTCAGAAAAAGGTGACGCCGCAGGACCAGAGTGCAGCCCGCGGCGTCACAGGGGTTAGTGCGGGCTCAGCTGTAATCGCCGGGATGGCAGCCGAACGCGTCGGGCTTCTGCATCAGGCCTTCACCTGGGACGATCTCGACGACGTCGTACCAGTCTTCCTTGTTCTTCATGTCCTTCTGCTGCTTGCCCTTCACGATGATCACCGGGCGGACGCACTGATGGTCCTCGGGGCGGTAATGCACGTCGCCGACGAGAGAGGGGATCGTCTCGCCCTTCTCATAGGCCTTGATCACGTCGGGCGGATTGAAGCTGCCGGCCTGCTCGCACATGTGCGCCCAGTGCGCGAAGCTGACATAGGCGTTCTCGGCGCCCCATTCGGGCTTGTAGCCGTACCTCTTCTCGAAGGCCTCGTTGAACATCTTGGCGAGCGGGAACTTGTCCTCGATCGTCCACCAATAGTCGGTGGCGGCGTAGACGCCCTGCATCAGGCCGCCGGTCTCGCGCGCGATGAACGGCACCTGGTAGGGAACGACCAGCTTCATCTTGTCGAGCACGCCGAACTGCTTGGCCTGCTGGGTCGACAGCACCGCGTCGTGGCCCCAGTTGACGTTGATGAGCACGTCGGCGCCGGAATTCGCGACGTTCAGCAGATACGAGGAGTAGTCGGGCGCGCCGAGCGGTGCGACCTGGTTGGTCACCGTCGTCCAGCCCGCAGTCGCGAGGAAGTCCTGCATCGACTTGGTGACGGTGTGGCCGTAGGTGTAATCAGGCGTCAGGTACGCGGCCTTCTTGTTCTTGCCGAACTCCCTCACCATCACAGGGCCGATCGCCGCGGCGGCGGTCTGGCCGAAGAAGTTCTGGCGGAAGCCGTAGCGAACGCAGTCCTTGCCGGTGGTGTCGTTCGAGCCGGAAATGCCGCACACAAACAGCACGTGTTCGCGCTGCGCGAGCTTGTTGAGCGCGACCGCAACGGCGCTCGACGTGCCGCCGGTGATCATGATCGCCTTGTTCTCGCTGATGAAGCGCTGCTGCGCCTGCACCGCCTCGTTCGGCTTGGCCGCGGAATCCGCGACGCCGAACTTCAGCTCCTTGCCGAGCACGCCCTTGCTGGTCTTCGGCGAGATCTTCTTGATCAGGTCATGGCCGCTGTTGATGTGCTCGATCGCGAGCTGGTAGCCCTTGAGCTCGTCCTCGCCCTGCACGGCATAGGTGCCGGTGCGCGGGACCGAGATTCCGATGAAGGCGGTGGAACCCGAAACGCCGGCGGGATACGAGCCGATCGCCGGCTTGTCCTCGGCAAAGGCCGGCATCGCCGGCAGCATCGAGCCGCCGATGAGGCTAGCTGTGGTCTGGAGCAGGCCACGGCGCGAGAGGCTGCGGCGGATGAGATCGTCAGTCATGGTCGTTTCCTCCGAACATCGTTCTTGTTTGCAGGCGCAAGCACGACCTGTCCGGCGCCAGCCGACCTCGCTGGCCTGCTGCGCCGGGCACGTCACATCCGCGTGTAGCTCTTGGCCCTAAGCATTGCTTGTGAAGTCCTGCTGTCAATTTCGTCTTTGGTCGAACGACGGAAATTATCACGTGAAAACATATCGGATCACGATATATATTAGTCTTTGTGAGTACGAGGCTGGCGGGTTCGGCGAGAGAAATGGCGCGGCAGACGACAGTGGCGGGTGCCCGGAAGCGACGATCCTGGCCGCAGGAGGCGGAGCGGCCGGACACCGCGTGGCCCGCGGGCGAGGGCAGCGACCAGCGTGCGGCGCCGCAGTCGGGCGATGCCTCCCGCGTGTCCGAGCCGCGCAGCCGGTCAGCCGGCCGGCGCGGACCCGTCGTCGGCTCCGTCCAGGCCAAGGTCCAGGCCAAGCGCGCCCCCGGCCCGATGCAGAAGCTGAGCGTGCGCGCACAGAATGTTCTGAAGGAGCTTGCGGTGGAGCTCACCGGCGAACAGCCGCCGAAGGGGAATTGGCTGCCGTCGCGCGAGTTGCTGCTCGCGCTGACGGCCGAGCGCCTTGCGACCGCGCGCAACTGCGGACCTCACACGATGCGGGAGATCGTGGATTGGGCACAGGGCTGCGGCGTGACCATCAAGCCGGTGATCCTGCCCGGCGGCTCGCTGTCGCAGATGTGGGCGGATTTGATTGCCAATGCGTCGGCAGGCAGCTTGACCAGCGCCGAGATCGCCAGCGCGCTCCAGCGCTCGATCAGGCGGAAGAGCGTTCGCATCCCGATCGCGTTTCAGGTCATCCTGGTGAAGATCCTGCTCTCCAGTTTCGAGTAGGCCCCGATATTTGTGCATCCGCGACGCCGCTCGGTTGGTTCCGCCTGTCCTTCCTTGCTAGTCTCGGCAGCGCCCGCCCGCTTCACCGGCGGGCTCGACGTCGCAGGCAGGAATGGCTCAATCGAAGCGGAAGACGGCACGCCCCGGGTCCGCGTCGCCCTCAAAGGGCGGCGCGATGCGCGAGGCCGACTATGCGGCGCTTGCACAGTTCCGCTATCAGCTCCGGACCTTCCTCGCGTTCAGCGAAGCCGCGGCCCAGAGTGCCGGGTTGACGCCGCAGCAGCATCAGGCGCTGCTGGCGATCAAGGGGCTGGCCGCCCCTGACGGCGCAAGCGTCGGCGACATCGCGCGCTTCCTCCTGATCCGGCACCATACCGCGGTGGAGCTGGTGGATCGCATGGCGAAGCTGAAGCTGATCGGACGGGAAGCCGATCCGCAGGACGCAAGACGCGTCCTGGTCAGGCTGACGGCCAAGGGCGAGCAGAAGCTGCGATCGCTCTCGCGCATTCACCTGGACGAACTGGGTGCCGCGGCACCCGCCCTGGCCAGGATCCTGCGATCGTTCCGGGCCAAAGCGCGTTAATGTGCAGTGTTTAAGCCGCCGCGCCTTGCGCGGCGAGCTGTGCAGCCTGATGCTCGGTGGTCAGTGCGTCGGTCAATTCGCCGAGCGCTTCGCCGGCGATCACCTGCGGGAGCTTGTAGAGCGTCAGGTTGATGCGGTGGTCGGTGACGCGGCCTTGCGGGAAATTATAGGTGCGGATGCGTTCGCTGCGGTCGCCGGAGCCGACCTTCTCCTTGCGCTGGGCCGAGCGGGCGGCATCGACGCGCTGGCGTTCGGCATCGTAGATGCGTGAGCGCAGGATGTTCATGGCGGAGGCGCGGTTCTTATGCTGCGAGCGGCTGTCCTGCATCATCACCACGATACCGGTCGGGATGTGGGTGATGCGGATCGCCGATTCGGTCTTGTTGACGTGCTGGCCGCCGGCGCCTTGCGCGCGCATGGTCTCGATCCGCAGATCGTCGTTCTTGATATCGACGTCGACCTCCTCGACCTCCGGGAGCACGGCGACCGTCGCCGCGGAGGTGTGGATGCGTCCCTGCGTCTCGGTGTCGGGCACGCGCTGCACGCGATGCACGCCGGATTCGAACTTCAGTTTCGAGAACGCGCCGCGGCCCTGGACCTCCGCGATGATTTCCTTGTAGCCGCCGACCGTGCCTTCGCTGGCCGAGATCACCTCGACCTTCCAGCCCTGCAAGCTGGCGAAGCGCTCGTACATCCGGAACAGATCGCCGGCGAACAGCGAGGCCTCGTCGCCGCCGGTGCCGGCGCGGATTTCCAGCACCACGTTGCGGTCGTCCATGGCGTCCTTGGGCAGCAGCGCGACGCGAATCTTCTGGACCAGCTCTTCGATCTTAGGCGTCAGCTCGTCGCGCTCGGCTTCCGCCATGCCGCGCATCTCGGCATCCGTCGCGGGATCGGCGATCAGCGCCTCGGTGTCGGCGAGCTCTCTCACGGCGGAGCGATAAGTCTTCACCGCCTCGATCAGCGGGGTGAGCTCGGCGAGCTCGCGGGTGATCTGCACGTAGCGCTCGGAGGCGAGCTGGCCGAGCGATTCGGCCTCGAGCGAGGCGTGATGCGCGAGCAGGACGTCCAGTTTGGCTTCGGGGAGTGACGACATCGGTTCAGTCTCAAATGGCGGAAGAGGGCGAGGTGGCGGGAGGGGGCGGCAGGCCCGCTACAACGCCAGGCCTTCGGCCTCGGCAAATTCCGTCAGCTTCTGCCGGATCGAAACGCTGCCGGAGGGCGCGTCCAGCAGCGGGCCGAGCATCGCTTCCGCCTTCTTCGCGTCGAGATCGATGACCATCGCCTTGACCGGACCGAGTGCCGTCGCCGAGAGCGACAGCGAGCGATAGCCCATCGCGATCAGCGCCAGCGCGCCGATCGGCTTGGAGGCCATCTCGCCGCAGAGCGAGAGCGACTTCTGCGCCACGTTGGATTTTCGCGCGATCTCGCGCAGCACGCGCAGGATCGGTGCCGACATGGTGTCGAAGCGTTCGGACACCTTGGCGTTGCCGCGGTCGACCGCGAACAGGAACTGGAACAGATCGTTGGAGCCGACCGAGATGAAGTCGACCTTCTTCAGCAGCTCGTCGAGCTGGTAGAGCAGCGCTGGCACCTCGACCATGGTGCCGATGTCGATGCGCTCCGGCAGCGTATGGCCGTGCTGGCGCAGATAGGTCAGCTCGCGCTCGACCAGCGCTTTCGCCGAATCGAACTCCGCGACCTCCGAGATCATCGGGAACATGATGCGCAGCGCGCGGCCGCCGCCGGCGCGCAGCAGCGCGCGGATCTGGCCGCGCAGCAGGCCGGGGCGATCGAGCCCGAGCCGGATCGCGCGCCAGCCGAGTGCGGGATTCTCCTCGATCACCGCTTCCATATAGGGCAGTGCCTTGTCGCCACCGATGTCAAGGGTGCGGAAGGTGACGGGCTTGGTACCCGCGGCATCCAGCACCGTGCGATAGAGCGCGAGCTGGTCGCTGGTGCGCGGCAGGCTCTGTCCCACCATGAACTGCAGCTCGGTGCGGAACAGGCCGATGCCGGCGCTGCCGGTGTCCTCGATATGCGGCAGGTCGATCGCAAGACCTGCGTTGATCATCAGCTCGACCTTCTGGCCGTCCTTGGTGACGCAGGGCAGGTCGCGCAGCGCCAGGTATTGCGCCTGGCGGCGGGCGCGGAAGCGCACGCGTTCGGCGAAAGCGGCCTCGACCTCCTGCGACGGGCGCACGTAGATCGAGCCCGAGGTGCCGTCGACGATGATGGCGTCGCCGGGATCGGCGATGCCGGGCGCGTTCGGCACTTCGCCGACCGCGGGGATTCCGAGCGCGCGGGCCACGATCGAGACGTGGGAGTTGGCGGTGCCTTCCTCCAGCACGATGCCGCGCAGGCGCTTGCGGTCGTAGTCGAGCAGCGCCGCGGGGCCCATCGCGCGCGCGATGACGATGGCATTGTCGGGCAATTGCTCGCGCGAGGGCGCGTGGTCCTGGCCGACCAGCTGCCGCATCAGGCGGTAGCCGAGATCCTCGAGATCGTGCAGCCGGTCGCGCAGATAGGGATCGGTGGAGCGCAGCATCCGCGCGCGGGTGTCGGACTGCACGCGCTCGACGGCGGCTTCCGCCGTGAGGCCGGTGGCGACCGCCTCATGCAGCTTGTGCGACCAGCCCTGGTCGTTGGCGAACATGCGATAGGCTTCCAGCACCTCGCGGTGCTCGCCGCCCTCGGCAACGTCGCCACGCTCCAGCATGCGGTCGAGATCGGCGCGCAGCTTGGCGAGCGCGGTGTCGAGCCGCTTGATCTCCTTCGGCAGATCCTCGGCGATGTAGTCCTTGATGACGACGCGCGGCTCGTGCAGCACGACATGGCCGAGCGCGATGCCTTCCGAGAGGATGGCGCCGACCTTCTGCGCCGAATGGCGCGCGGCCGGCTCCTGGCCCGGCTGGGCCAGCGCAGACAATTCGCCGGAGGCGATCAGCTCCGCCAGCACCATCGCGGTGGTCTGGAGCGCCTCGAGCTCCTCCTCGACATAATTGCGCTTGGCGCGGTTCTGCACCACCAGCACGCCGAGCGTGTTGCCGGCGCGCAGGATCGGCACGCCGAGGAAGGAGTGGTAGATTTCTTCGCCGGTCTCCGGGCGGAACGAGAAGGCCGGGTGGCTTTGCGCGTCGCTGAGGTTGAGCGGGGTCGCCTCGCTGGCGACGAGGCCGACCAGGCCCTCATGGGCGCTCAGCACGGTGTGGTGCACCGCCTCGCGGTTGAGGCCTTCGGTGGCGTAGAGCTCGAGCGTGTTGTCGATGCGCAGCACATAGACCGAGCACACCTCGGCCACCATATTGGCGGCGATCAGCACCACGATCTTGTCCAGCCGCTCCTGGGCCGAGACCTGCTCCGCCATGGTTTCGCGGAGCCGTCTCAACAAGACGCGGGGACCTCCCGACGCGCTCCGCATGAACCGTCAATCTCCTCCGTCTGCCTGGCCCGGCGGTATCGGCCGGCGGCTGGCCCAAAATTCCAGAAAAACAACCAAATTGTTCGTCCGGCGCAGGCACAAACACAAATCTACTCAAGATTTAGTGCTTACACCGAATCAGCGCCGCCTGAACTGGGACACAGTCTGCGGCAGCCCACCCTCTTCGCCCTATAGCGAATTGGGGCTTGTTTTGCCAAGCAAAACGCCTGCCAAACGCGAAGGTGTGTACACCTTCGCGTTTGCTGCGACCGCTAAGAGAAAATTCGCCTAGGCCTGATCGAGACCGTAGAGCGTATGCAGGGTGCGTACCGCAAGCTCGGTATAGGCGGTGTCGATCAAAACCGAGAATTTGATCTCGGAGGTTGTGATGGCCCGGATGTTGATATTCCGTCCGGCGAGGGCCGAGAACGCCTGGGCGGCGACACCGGCATGGCTGCGCATGCCGCTGCCGATTACCGATATCTTGGCGACGTCGGTGGCGGTATCGAGCCGGGCATAGCCGATCTTGCCCTTGGCGGCCGTGATCGTGTCCTTGGCGCGGGTGTAGTCTGCCGCCGGCACCGTGAAGGTGAGATCGGTGGTCTTGCCGTCCTCGGAGACGTTCTGCACGATCATGTCGACGTTGATGTTGGCATCCGCCAGCGGGCCGAAGATCGACGCTGCCACGCCGGGCTTGTCCTCGATCTGGCGTACCGAGATCTGGGCCTCGTCCTTCGAAAAGGCGATGCCGGTTACGACGTGGCTTTCCATGATCTCCTCCTCGCTGCAGATCAGCGTGCCGGGCGGCTGGTTGGCATGCGGGTCGATATCCTCGGGCTTGTCGAAGCTCGAGCGGACGAAGATCGGCATGTTGTGGACCATGCCGAGTTCCACCGAGCGGACCTGGAGCACTTTCGCGCCCTGGGAGGCCAGTTCCAGCATGTCTTCGAACGCGATCTTGTCGAGCCGGCGGGCCTTCGGCACGATTCGCGGGTCGGTCGTGTAGACACCGTCGACGTCGGTGTAGATGTCGCAGCGGTCGGCCTTGACGGCGGCGGCGATCGCCACGGCCGAGGTATCGGAGCCGCCGCGGCCGAGCGTGGTGATGCGATTGGTCTCGGGGTTGATGCCCTGGAAGCCGGCGATGACCGCGACCTCCTTGCGCTCCTGGAAGCGCTTGATGATCTCGCTGCCGTCGATGTCCTCGATCCGGGCCGAGGCATGGGCGTCGCTGGTCTTGATCGGGATCTGCCAGCCCTGCCAGGAGCGGGCCTGGATGCCCATGCCCTGAAGCACGATGGCGAGCAGGCCCGACGTCACCTGTTCGCCGGAGGCGACGACGGCGTCGTATTCGCGCGCGTCGTGCATCGGCGAGGCCTCGGTGCACCAGGCCACCAGCTCGTTGGTCTTGCCGGACATCGCCGAGACGACCACGGCCACTTCATGGCCGGCGTCGACCTCACGCTTCACATGGCGTGCGACGTTGCGGATACGTTCGATGTTGGCGACGGACGTGCCGCCGAATTTCATCACGAGGCGGCTCATGACGACGCGTGCATTCCCTCATAAGGATCAGTATGGTGACCCGCACCGGACGGGTGCCGGCGGACACCGACCGCGCGTATACATAGCGGCGGGGCCGGGGGCAAGCGGGTTCCTGCGGGGCCGTTCCGGGCAATGGGTTAATCGAGGTTATGGCGCGCTATATTGACGAAATCCTGCAACCCGGCGAGCGGGTGCTGTATTCGACCAATGCGCATTGGATCTTCTATTTTCCGGCCATTCTGGTCTGGATCGTGGCCCTGGGCTTGCTGGTCCTGTCAGGGCAGACCTCGGTCGAAGGGCTCGCGATTCTATGTCGCATCGCCGCGGGCGTGGTGGCCTTAGCGGCCCTGTTCTGGAGCGTGAAGGGCTGGTTCCACCGCTTCACCACCGAGACCGATGTCACCAACCTCAGGGTTGTGCACAAGACCGGCTTCATCAAGCGCCGCACCTTTGAAATGGCGCTCGACAAGGTCGAGAGTGTCGACGTCAACCAGACGATTCTTGGACGTATTCTCAACTACGGCGACGTGACCATCAACGGCGTCGGTGAAGGTCGCGAAACCATCCGGACCATCGACACGCCGCTCGCCTTCCGTAGTTCGATCACCACGCGGTAGGACCGCGCCTAACCATGAGCATGCAGCAAAATACTTCCGCAACCGCGAGCCCGCAGCCGGGCTCGACCGTCGACGCCGCCGAGATCGCGAAATTCTCGAAACTTTCGGCCGAGTGGTGGGACCCCAACGGCAAGATGGCCCCGCTGCACCGGATCAACCCGCTGCGGCTCGGCTACATCCGCGACGCCGCCTGCCGCAAGTTCGAGCGCAATGTGCGCAGCCTCAACTGCCTCGGCGGCCTGCGCGTGCTCGACATCGGCTGCGGCGCCGGCCTGTTGTGCGAGCCGCTGTCGCGCCTCGGTGCGCAGGTCATCGGCGTCGATCCCTCGGTGAGCAACATCGCCGCCGCGAAGCTGCATGCCGACAAGAGCCATCTGTCGATCGATTACCGCTGCACCACGGTCGAGGAGATCGACCCGCGCGAGCGCTTCGACATCGTGCTGGCGATGGAAGTGGTCGAGCACGTCGTCGACGTCGGCGTTTTCCTCAAGCGCTGCGCGGCGATGCTGAAGCCGAACGGGCTGATGGTGGTCTCGACGCTGAACCGGAACTGGAAGAGCTTCGCACTCGCCATCGTCGGCGCCGAATACGTCCTGCGCTGGCTGCCGCGCGGCACCCACGAATGGAACAAGTTCGTCACCCCCGACGAGCTGACGAAATATCTCCTCGACAACCGCCTCGTCATCACCGAGCAGACCGGCGTCGTCTACTCACCCTTCGCCGACAAATGGGCCCTCTCGTCGGACATGGACGTGAACTACATGGTCGTGGCGGAAGGGATGGTGTGAGGGGCTACGCGAGGCGTGAGCATCGCTCCTATGATCCGGGCGTGATTGACCTGCCTCGCCGCTAGCGGCAGGTTGGCGACGGCTTCTCCTCCTACCGCTCCCACCCGCATGCTCACCATCGCCAGCCTCTGGATTCCCTTCACTGTCATTGCTGCGCTAGGCCAGGTCGCGCGCAATGCGATGCAGCGGTCGTTGACGAAGCCGCTGGGGACCTGGGGCGCGACCAATATCCGCTTCCTGTTCGGCTTCCCGTTCTCGCTGCTGTTTCTGGGCGTGGTGCTGGTCGCGACCGGTGATCACCTCGGCATGCCGCCGACCGTGTTCTGGCCCTGGCTGCTGCTCGGCGCGCTCAGCCAGATCGTCGCCACCGGCCTGATGCTGCTCGCGATGAACGATCGCTCCTTCGTCGTGACGACGGCCTACCTCAAGACCGAGGCGATCCAGACCGCGATCTTCGGCTTCGTGTTCCTCGGCGATCACCTGACCTGGCTGAAGGTATTGGCGATCGTGATCGCGACCGTCGGCGTCGTCATCACCGCACTCCGGCCCGGCGGCGAGAAGAGCTTTGCGGAATTGAGGCCGACCATCACCGGCCTCGTCGCAGCCGCGGCGTTCGCGCTCTCAGCCGTCGGCTTCCGCGGCGCCATCATCAACGTGCCTGATGTGTCCTTCGTGACGGCAGCGTCGTTCACGCTGGTGCTCGGCCTGTTCGTGCAGACGTTGATCCTGACCGTCTATCTGCTCTGGCAGGCGCCAAAAGTGCTCCAGTCGATCCTGGGGCTCTGGAAGCCGTCGCTGCTCGCCGGCTTCATGGGCGCGTTCGCCTCGCAATTCTGGTTCCTGGCTTTCGCGCTGACGGCCGCCGCCAATGTCCGCACGCTCGCTTTGATCGAGGTGCTGTTCGCGCAGGCCGTCGCCTACTACTCGTTCAAGCAGCCGATCGCGCCGCGCGAGATTTTTGGCATCGTGTTGATCGTGGTTGGAGTCGCGTTGCTGGTGGGAGTCTGACGCGCTTCGCGCGTCAGTTCCTATCTTCCGGGAGCGTCGGCAGCGGGGACACCTCGATGCCTTCGTCGATCAGCGACTTGGCCTCGTCGGGCGAAGCCTCGCCATAGATCGGACGGTGCTCCTTGTCGCCGTAATGCATCGCGCGGGCTTCGTTCGCAAAGCGCTCGCCGACATTGTCAGCGTGCTTGACGATGTGATCGCGCAGTTCCTTGAGCTTGGCGCGCAACTCGCGCTCCTGCGCCATCATCAGCGAGGTCGGTCCCGACGGCGCAGCCTCGGGCGCAGGCGTTGAGGCCGGCTCCGGCGGCGGCGTCGCGCGTCCGAGGCCCTTCTTGCCGACGATCCGCGGGGCCATGATCGCCTTCTCGACCTTGGCCGAGCCGCAGATCGGGCAAGTCACGAGCTTGCGCTTCACCTGCGAATCATAAGCCGACGAGCTCTGGAACCAGCTTTCGAATGCGTGGCTTCGGTCGCAGTGGAGCGCGTAGCGGATCATGCCGATCCCCGCACGAGATGGAGATGGTCCGGCCCGGCCTTGGGATCGGCGACGCCGAAGCGGCGGCCGTGCTGGAGCGAGGGGATCGCGCGGCGTGCGGTCTCGACCTTGGCCGGGTCGATTTTGGCCATGATGATCCCGGGCTCAACGTCGCCCTCGGCGAGGATCTCGCCCCAGGGGTCGATGATCAGCGAGTGACCATAGGTCTCGCGCTTGTTCTCGTGCAGGCCGGCCTGCGCGGCGGCGAAGATGAAGCAGCCGGTCTCGATCGCGCGCGACCGCAGCAGGATGTGCCAATGCGCCTCACCGGTCTTGCGGGTGAAGGCCGAGGGCACGGTGATGAAATACGCGCCGCTCTCGGCCAGCGCGCGGTAGAGCGCGGGGAAGCGCACGTCGTAGCAGATCGTCAGCCCGACCCGGCCCCAGGGCAGGTCGGAGATCACGGCGGTTTCGCCCGGCTGGTAATTGGCGGATTCGCGATAGCTCTCGCCGTCCGGCAACTCGATGTCGAACATGTGGATCTTGTCGTAGCTCGCGAGCACATTGCCCTCGGGGCCAATCAGGAAGGACCGATTGACCGCCTTCTCCGGCGAGAAGCGCAGCGCCAGCGATCCGACATGGATGTGGATCTTCAGCTCGGCCGCGAGCACGCGATAGGCCCTCAGCGAGGTGTCGTCCTCTTCGCTCTGGAGGTGCTCGAACAGCGCCTTGCGGTTGAGCTGCATCATGTTGCTGACTTCGGGCGTCTGCACGTAGTCGGCGCCATTGGCGGCAGCCTGCCGGATCAGCCTGGTGGCCTGCGAGAGGCTCGGCTCCGGCATCAGGCCGGTGCGCATCTGCACCATCGCGGCGGTGAACGTGCGGTTCTCGCTCATGACGTGGCCTTCACGCTGCCCAGCATGCCGTCGAGCTTGCCTTCGCGGTCGAGCGCATAGAGCTCGTCGCATCCGCCGACATGGGTTCCGCCGATCCAGATCTGCGGGAAAGTCGAGCCCCCGCCGGCGCGGTCGTACATCTCTTCGCGCCAGGACGGGTTCTTGGCGATGTCGAACTCCGTGAAGGTCGCCTTCTTGCGGGTCAGCAGCGATTTGGCGGCGGAACAATAGCCGCAGCCCGGCCTGGTGTAGATTTCGACAGCGTCGGTCATGTCGTCTGGCGCTCTCATGTCATGAAGTCATTGAATTATATGGGACGGGGGCCGCTCTCGACAACCCGGGCGAAGACCAGCACGTCCACCTGGGCCGCCTTGGCACGGAGCAGGGCCCGCGCACAGGCGTCCAGCGTCGCCCCTGAGGTGAGGACATCGTCGATCAGGACGATGCGGCGGCCCTGGATTTCCGCCTGGCGGTCGGGGGATACCTGGAATGCGCCCTGCACATTGGTGGCGCGCTGGGTCCGCGACAGGCCGATCTGCTGTTCGGTGGCGCGCACCCGGCGCAGCACTTCGCCGCGCACCCTGACACCGCTCTGCCGTGCGATGATGCGCGCCAGCGCCCCGGACTGGTTGTAGCGGCGCCGCCACGCCCGGCGCCAATGCAGGGGAACGGGCACCAGCATGTCGGCCTCGGTCAGTAGCTCGCCGCCCGCCCGCGCCATCCAGCGGCCCATGGCCGGCGCCAGATCGGTACGGTCCTGGTATTTCAGCGCATGCACCAGCGTGCGCGCGACGTCGTCATAGCGCACCGCCGCGCGTGCACGCTGGTACGCCGGCGGGCTCGCGATCGCCTCCATCGACAGCATCTCGGGGCCGGGATCATAGACGAAGGGAATGCCGAGGCGCGGGCAATAGGGCCGTTCGATGAACGACAGCCGCGCCCAGCAGGCCGCGCAGACGCCCTCGCCATCGACCGGCTCCCGGCAGGACACGCACAGCGTCGGCAGTGCAATGTCGAGCGCGAGCCGTGCGGCGCGTGACAGCACGTGGCGGCCGGCGGTCCATGCGGCACGCAGCGGCGCGGCGATGGAGCGGGTTGGGGCGGCGTCGGCTTCCATGAGGGAGAGGCTAGCGTTATGGGAAGAGCCGCTCAAGCGACTGAATCGGTCTCGTGCCCCGGACGCAGCGCAGCGCTCCCGGCGATGCGAAGCATCGTCCGGTGCGGTGCGCTGCAGAGCCGGGGCCCCTCGCCGCATCGTGCGGTGGTGCCTTCTGGGTCCCGGCTCTGCGCAGCAGCGCTAAGAGCGCTGCAGCGCGTCCGGGACACGAGAGCGTTGCCAGAACCGTGGCGATCGGCGTAACCAGCGGCATGGCCCAGACCCCGCAAACCCCGCCCGCCCTGTTCGATCGCGCATTGTTGCATGCGCGACAGCGGCGCGCACATGCGCAGGGCGAGGTGACATTCCTGCTCGACCGTGTTGCAGAGGACATGATTGACCGGCTGGCCGCCGTGATGCGGGAGTTTCACGCTGCGGCCGATCTCTGGACGCCCGGTGAGGGGCTCACGGGGCTGCCATCGCTTCGGCGGATCGCGCTCGACGAAGCGGGCGCGGAAAAACTGCCCTTTGCCCCGGAAAGTCTCGACCTCGTCGTCTCGGCGCTGGCGCTGCAATTCGTCAACGACCTGCCGGGGGTGCTTGCGCAGGTGCGGCGTGCGCTGAAGCCGGACGGATTGCTGCTCGCGGCGATGATCGGCGGCGACAGCCTGACCGAGCTGCGGCAGGCATTTGCCGCGGCGGAGGCGGAATGCGAGGGCGGCGTGTCGCCGCGCGTGGCCCCGTTTGCGGATTTGCGCGACATCGGCGCGCTGTTGCAGCGGGCGGGCTTTGCGCTTCCGGTCACCGATGTCGACCGTGTCGTGGTGCGCTACGCCAATGCGTTTGCACTGATGCAGGATCTCCGCCGCATGGGCGCTGCCAATGTGCTGATCGAGCGGCGGCGCACGCCGACGCTCCGCGCGACGCTGCTGCGCATGGCCGAAATCTACGCCGAACGCTTTGCGGATGCCGACGGCCGCATCCGTGCGACATTCGACATCATCTGGCTCTCCGGCTGGGCCCCACATGCGAGCCAGCAGCAGCCGCTGAAGCCGGGGTCGGCGAAAGCGAGCCTGGCGGAGGCGGTAAAGAAGGCCGGGAAGACGTAAGCACTCTCCTCCGTCATGGCCGGGCTTGACCCGGCCATCCACGTCTTTCTGCTCGGCACGAAGATCGTGGATGCCCGGGACGAGCCCGGGCATGACGCTGAGAGCGTGGTGCGCGGCTCAGCTCACATCAGCAAATCGATCAGATGCGGGATCAGCGGGATGTCCGCGGGTGGCATCGGGTAGTCGCGCAGCTTGTTGGCGCGGACCCAGGCCAGCGTCTGGCCTTCGCGCGGGGTGACCAGCCCCTCCCAGCGCCGGCAGATGTAGAGCGGCATCAGCAGGTGAAACGTCTCGTAGCCGTAGCTCGCAAAGGTCAGCGGTGCCAGGCACGGCTCGGCGACGGTGATGCCGAGCTCTTCATGCAGCTCGCGGATCAGGCTCTGTTCCGGCCGTTCGCCCGGCTCGAGCTTGCCGCCGGGGAATTCCCAGAGGCCCGCAAGCGTCTTGCCCTCTGGGCGCTGCGCGATCAGGACGCGCTTGTCGGCGTCGACGAGCGCGCAGGCCACCACCAATGTCAGTTTGAGATCGGCCATCGGCGTCCGGTCTAAGACCTGTAATCCCCGTTGATCGCGACATACTCCTTCGTCAGGTCGCAGGTCAGCACGCGGTCGCGGCCCTTGCCGAGGCCGAGCGCGACCTTGATGGCGATTTCCGGGGCCTTCATCGCTTCCGACACCTGCGCTTCGTCGTAGTCGGGATCGCGCGCGCCGCTTTTGGCGACGCGGATGCCGTTGAAGGAGATCGAGAGCTTGTCGCGATCGGCCGGCTCGCCGGCCTTGCCGACCGCCATCACCACGCGGCCCCAATTGGCGTCCTCGCCGGCGATCGCGGTCTTGACCAGAGGCGAGTTCGCAATCGACATCGCGATCTTGCGCGCCGACGCCTTGGTCTTGGCGCCCTCGACGGTGATCTCGACCAGCTTGCGCGCGCCCTCGCCGTCGCGGGCGACCTGCTCGGAGAGATTGGCGAGCACCTGGTTGAAGGCTTTCACGAAGGCCTTCAGGCGGGGGTCGCTGGCGCGGCTGATCTTTGGCGCGCCGTGCTCGGCGGCGGCGCCGGTGGCGAAGGCCAGCAGCGTGTCCGAGGTCGAGGTGTCGCCGTCGATCGTCACCGCGTTGAAGGTGTCCTCGACGCCGCTCTTGAGCAGGGCTTGCAGTGCTGCGGGCGCGATCGGCGCGTCGGTGAAGATGAAGGACAGCATCGTCGCCATGTCGGGGGCGATCATGCCGGCGCCCTTGGCCATGCCGTTGATGGTGACCTTGGCCTTGCCGAGCTTGACGGTCGCGGTCGCGACCTTCGGGAAGGTGTCGGTGGTCATGATCGCCTTGGCCGCGGCGAGATAGTCGCCGGGCTCGGCAGTCTCGGCCAGCCGGCCGAGCACACCGTCGAACTTGGTCGCGTCCAGCGGCTCGCCGATCACGCCGGTCGAGGCCAGGAAGATCTCGCCCTCGCTGCATCCGACCGCCTTGGCCGCGATCTTCGCGGTCAGCGCGGTGGAGCTGCGTCCGGTCTTGCCGGTGAAGGCATTGGCGTTGCCGGAATTCACCACCAGCGCGCGCGCCTTGCCGCCCTTCAGCTTGGCGCGGCACCATTCCACCGGCGCGGAGGGGCATTTCGACCTGGTGAAGACGCCCGCGACCGCGGTGCCCTTGTCCATCACCGCCAGCAGCACGTCGGTGCGGTTCTTGTAGCGGATGCCGGCTTCGGCCGTCGCAAGACGGACGCCCGCGATCACGGGCATGTCGGGGACAGTTTTGGGGGCGAGCGGGGAGACGGAGGAGGACATCGGGGCGCCTTGGTGAGGTCTGGATATGCAGATGGCCGGGCATTTGCCCGGCCATTGCGACGTTAGATACTATTGGCGTCCGCGAAGTGACAGCGAATTCTTACTTCTTCGCGGGAGGCGCCATCTTGCTGTCGGACGGCTTGGCAGGGTCGACCGGCTTGGCATCCGGCTTGGCATCCGCCGCCGGCTGGTCCAGCCGCTCGACCTTGGCTTCAGTGCGGAGCTTGGCGACAAAGTCGGCCTGGGCCTTGCGGGTGACGTAGTTCTCGATCTGGGCCTTGACCTGCTCGAAGTCCGGCGCCTTGCGGCTGCGCTTTTCCTCGACCTTGATGATGTGCCAGCCGAACTGCGACTTCACGGGATCGGAGATCTTGCCCGGCTCCAGCGTGAAGGCCACGGCCGAGAATTCCGGTACCATCTGCTCCTTGGTGAAGAAGCCGAGGTCGCCGCCATCGGCGGAGCCCGGATCCTTGGACTTCTTCTTGGCGAGCTCGGCGAAATCGGCGCCCTTGTCGAGCTCGGCCTTCACCGCCTTGGCCTCGTCCTCGGTCTCGACCAGGATGTGGCGGGCGCGCACCTCCTGCTCGCCGGTGATCTGCTTCGAGGCCTCCTCGTAGACCTTCTTCATGGCATCGGGGGTGGTGGCGGCCTTGCCCTCGTTGGCGAGCAGGCTGTCCATCAGCAGGCGGTTCCTGGCGAACGCCAGGCGCTTCTTGAACTCCTCGCTGTCGGCGACCTTCTTGTCCTCGGCAGCCTTGCTGACGATTTTCATGTCGATCAGGAAGGACAGGACGTTCTCGTCCTTGGTCGCCGGGTCCATCTGGGCGAGGCTCGGCCCGAGTTCCTCCTCGGCCATGGCGACGTCGCTCTTCTTGATTTCCGCGCCATTGACCTTCGCGAGCACCGGGTCGTCGGCAGCCCGGCCGGGACCCGCGATCAGCGCCAGCGCAAGGCAGCCCACGAGGGCGGTGGCGAGGCCGAAGCGCAGGCCGGTTTTGGTTACCGGGAACGAGGTGGTCATGGAAAATCCTTTTGTTGAAGCAGGGGGCTGCTCGAAGCGGGCGGACACTCGCCTAATTCAGGGGGCCTTGGCAACGCGAAAAGTCTGTCAAAATGATGAATTAGCCGCAATGCGCCCGCCGTTGACAAGGCCCTGACCGGGCCATATCTCTGCCCGGTCGCGACCATGGCGATGGCGTTTATTTTGCTGCGTTTTTGGCCGTTGAACCCAGACTTGCCCAATTCCCACCCATATGGCGGATGACCCCCCGCAGTCCGGGCTCTGGCGCCATCAGGCGTCACGGTGAGTTGATAGGCAGGGGGGTGACAACTTCTTGGCTGCAACGCGGTTGAATCGCGAACACAGGAACTAGGCATGATCGGCGCGCTCGCCCGCAAGTTTTTCGGCTCCGCCAACGACCGGCGGGTGAAGGGATACCAGTCCCGCGTCAACGCGATCAACGCGCTGGAGCCGGAGGTTTCGAAACTCTCCGACGAGGCGCTGAAGGCCCGCACCGCCGAGTTCAAGAAGCATCTCGCCGAGGGCAAGACGCTCGACGATCTGCTGGTCCCGGCCTTCGCCACCGTGCGCGAGGCCGCCAAGCGCACGCTCGGCCAGCGGCATTTCGACGTGCAGCTGATCGGCGGCATCGTGCTGCACGAGGGCGACATCGCCGAGATGAAGACCGGCGAAGGCAAGACGCTGGTCGCCACGCTCGCGGTGTACCTCAACGCGCTCGCGGGCAAGGGCGTCCACGTCGTCACCGTCAACGATTACCTCGCCCGCCGCGATTCCGGCTGGATGGGCCAGATCTACGGCTTCCTCGGCATGACCACCGGCGTGATCGTGCACGGCCTGGACGATACCGAGCGCAAGGCTGCCTATGCCTGCGACATCACCTACGGCACGAACAACGAATACGGCTTCGACTATCTGCGCGACAACATGAAGTACCGGCTCGAGGACATGGTCCAGCGGCCGCACTTCTACGCCATCGTCGACGAGGTCGACTCCATCCTGATCGACGAGGCGCGCACGCCGCTGATCATCTCCGGCCCGCTCGACGACCGTTCCGACTTCTACAACACCATCGACGGCTTCCTGCCCAAGCTCGACAAGACCGATTACGAGGTCGACGAGAAGCAGCGTACGGTGACGCTGACCGAAGGCGGCATGGAGAAGATCGAGACGTTGCTGCGCGACGCCGGCCAGCTCAAGGGCGAGTCGCTCTACGACGTCGAGAACGTTTCCGTCGTGCACCACATCAACCAGGCGCTGCGCGCCCACACGCTGTTCACGCGCGACAAGGACTACATCGTCCGCGACGACGAGGTCGTCATCATCGACGAGTTCACCGGACGCATGATGGCCGGCCGGCGCTATTCGGAAGGCCTGCACCAGGCGCTTGAAGCCAAGGAGCATGTCCAGGTCCAGCCGGAAAACCAGACGCTGGCCTCGATCACCTTCCAGAACTATTTCCGGATGTACGAAAAGCTCGCCGGCATGACCGGCACGGCGCTGACCGAAGCCGACGAATTGTTCGACATCTACAAGCTCGAGGTCGTGGAAATCCCGACCAACCTGTCGGTCGCCCGTCTGGACGAGGACGACGAGGTCTACCGCACCCAGAACGAGAAATACGCCGCGATCCTGGCCGAGATCGAGCGCGCCAATGCGCGACAGCAGCCGGTGCTGGTCGGCACCGCCTCGATCGAAAAATCGGAAGTGATCGCCGAATACCTCAAGAAGCACGGCTACAGGCAGATCGATTTCGGCAACGAGAATTCGATGCAGAAGCTGTACACCGCGGCCCGCGCCGGTAAGCCGGCAAAGCTGTTCGCGGTGCTGAACGCACGCTTCCACGAGCAGGAAGCCTATATCGTCGCGGAAGCCGGCGTGCCCGGCGCGATCACGATCGCGACCAACATGGCCGGCCGCGGCACCGACATCAAGCTCGGCGGCTCGCTCGAGATGCGGATCCAGCAGGAGACTGCGGGCATCGAGGACGAGGCCGAGAAGGCTAAGAAGATCGAGCAGATCAAGGCCGACATCGAGCACTTCCGCGACATCGTGCTGAAGGCCGAGGAAGAGGTCGAGATCGAGCCGGCGAAGGGCTCGAAGCCCGCCAAGACCGTGAAGAAGCCCGGCGGCCTCTACATCATGGGTTCCGAGCGTCACGAATCCCGCCGCATCGACAACCAGCTGCGCGGCCGCTCCGGCCGTCAGGGCGACCCTGGCCGCTCGAAATTCTTTCTGTCGTTGGAAGACGATCTGATGCGCATCTTCGGTTCGGATCGCCTCGACAGCATGCTCCAGCGTCTCGGCCTCAAGGAAGGCGAGGCGATCATCCATCCCTGGATCAACAAGGCGCTCGAGAAGGCGCAGCAGAAGGTCGAGGCGCGCAACTTCGACATCCGCAAGAACCTGCTCAAGTTCGACAACGTCCAGAACGACCAGCGCAAGGTGATCTTCGACCAGCGCGTCGACCTGATGAAGGACGAGAGTGTCGCCGAGACGATCTCCGACATGCGGCACGCCTTCATCGACGATCTCGTCGCCAAGCACGTGCCCGAGCATGCCTATGCCGAGCAGTGGGACGTGGCCGGCCTGAAGGAAGAGCTGAAGCGCGTGCTCGATCTCGACCTGCCGGTCGACGACTGGGCCAAGGAAGAGGGCATCGCCGACGAGGAGCTGCTCACCCGCATCGAGACCCGCGCCGACGAGCACATGGCGGCCAAGGTCGCGCAGTGGGGTCCCGACGTGATGCGTTACGTCGAGAAGACCATTTTGCTCCAGACGCTCGACCATCTCTGGCGCGAGCATCTGATCATGCTCGACCATCTGCGCCAGGTCATTGGCCTGCGTGGTTACGGTCAGCGCGATCCGCTGCAGGAGTACAAGACCGAGGCCTTCAATCTCTTCCAGGAGATGAGCGCGCATCTGCGCGAGGCCGTCACGGCGCAGCTGATGCGCGTCGAGATCGTTCCGCCGGAGCAGGAAGCTCCTGTCCTGCCGCAGATGGAAGCGCACAAGTTCGACCCGAACACCGGCGAGGACGAAATGGCGCTCGCCAGCGTCACGCTCGGAGCACAGGCCACCGACGCCGCCCTTCGCGACCCGAAGAACCCCGCAAGCTGGGGCAAGATCGGCCGCAACGAGGATTGCCCCTGCGGCTCAGGCAAGAAGTACAAGCACTGTCACGGGCGGTACGCGTAGTCGCTAGCCCCGCTGTCATGCGTGTGTGAGGCGCGATGTTCATGCCTCACGCTCCACTGTCGTCGCCCGGCTCGACCGGGCGACCCAGTACGCCGCGGCCTCGCGGTTCAATCACAGCTTTCTCTGGAATACTGGATCGCCCGATCAAGTCGGGCGATGACGACTGAGTGTGGCGCGAGAATACGGGTGCAAGCCGCAGCTCAATTCGAGCTGTCGATCAAGCTCTCCAGCAGCCGCTTCAATTCGCTCGTCGACTTGTCGCCGTAGCTCTCCAGGATGTGCTCCTCCTGGTCCACCGCAAGCGAGTTCAGCTTCTTGCACAGCACCTTGCCGCGGTCGGAGATGAACATCAGAACCTTGCGGCGGTCGTTCGGGTCCTGCACGCGATAGACCAGCGTGTCGGAGACCATGCGGTCGATCATCTTGGTCAGCGTCGGATGATTGAGCAGCACCGCGTCCGCGAGTTCGCCCATTGAGTGGCCATCGCCGTCCGACAGCACCTTAAGGATGCGCCACTGCTCGACGGGAACGCCTTCCTTGCTCAGGCGCAGTTCCAGCTGCCGGTTGATCTCCCGGTTGGCTTGCGCGAGCAGGTAGGCGAGGTGTTCGGTGATCGGGGTGTTCGGTTTTGCCACGGCTAAGACTTCGTCTTGACCCAAATGAGTGAATGTCTTGCAATCAATGCTGCATCTATATGCACTTCAATTGTTGAATATTCAATATTTTCAAAATAGGATATTGCCCAACAAAAGGGCGGATGCCGCGGTCGCCCGAAGAATGTGCTTTCAAGTCTGGTGCCAGACAGGAGTAGGCGTGCGCACGACGGTGAACTTCCCGGCTCACGGCGGCCCGGCGTTGCCGCCGTCCATGCTGCTCAGGAATCTGTCGTCATCGGCGGCTGATGCCGATGGAGCGTTGTCGCCGGGCGATCACGCCTTCCTCAGGCGGCGCGGCGCCAACAAGCTGCGCATCGGCGGATTCATCTGCTGCACCGGATCGCCGGGGGTCTGGGGCCCTTGCGCGACGAATAGCGCACAGCTCGCGGTCGCCGAGATCAACAAGCGGGGCGGCATCCTTGGCCGCGAGATCGAGCTTTCGATCTACGACGCCGGCGGGCCGCTCGACGAGGTCCTGAACCGCGCCGAGCAGGCGATCGCTTTCGACGAGATCGATCTCATCGTCGGGCTGCACACCAGCGCGATCCGTGTCGGCTTGCGCGACGTCACCACGCGCCACCGCATTCCCTACATCTATACGCCCGTCTACGAGGGCGGCGAGCGCACGCCCGGCGTGATGGCGATCGGCGAGACGCCGCGCTGGCAGAGCCGGCCGTCGATCCACTGGCTTGCCGACGTCAAGAAGGCGTCGCGCTGGTACCTGATCGGCAGCGACTACGTCTGGCCCTGGCAATCGCACCGCGCCGTGAAGAACTACATCAAGGAAACCGGCGGCCACGTCGTCGGCGAGGAGTTCGTCCCCCTCGGCGAGGACAATCACGAGCCGCATCTGGCGCGCATCCGTGCCGCCAGGCCCGACGTCGTGCTGATCTCGCTGATCGGTACCGACAGCGTCACCTTCAATCGTGCCTTCGGCGAATGCGGCCTCGGCGCCACGACGCTGCGGCTGGCGGGGGCCATGGACGAGACGGTGCTGCTCGGCATCGGCGCCGACAACAGCGAGAACATGTTCTGCGCATCCGGCTATTTCTCCGGTATCGGCTCGCGGGCCAATGACGACTTCCAGATCCGCTATCGTGCGATGTTCGGGCCGAACGCCCCGCCGATCGGCTCGCTTGGCCAGTCCAGCTATGAAGGCCTGCGTTTCCTCGAAGCCGTGGCGAAAAAGGCAGGTTCGCTGTCGATGGCGCCCATGCTCGCGGCGGGCCGCAACATCGTTTATGGCGGCGCGCGCGGCCCGGTCGTCGTTCGCAACGGCCACGCCCGCATGCAGATGTATCTCGCCGAGGCCGACGGCCTCGACTTCAAGCTGATCAAGCCGGTCTGAGCCTGCTGCGGCAATCCGGACAGCCTCATTTTAAAATAATACTTGAAAAGGAAAATATTTCCGCTTTGAATGTTTCAGCCAGGCCGCTGGGCGCGTTGCGCCAATCGCGGCCGCGCGCAGGGACCGTACCAAGAAACTTCAGGAGAGCGCCGTGACAGTTGTCCTTCCCACGCCTGCCCAACTTCTTGACGTCGCCAAGCAGTGCGGCCTTTCGCTGACTGATGCCGATGTCGCCTCGTTCCGCGGCCTGATGCAGGGCTCGATCGAAGCCTATAATCTCGTCGGCGCGATGCCGGACGAACTGCCGGAGGTCAAATATCCCCGCACGCCGGGCTATCGGCCCTCGCCCGAAGAGAACCCGCGCAACGCCTGGTACCGCAAGTCGACCGTGAAGGGTGCGGCGAGCGGCAAGCTCAAAGGCAAGACCGTCGCGCTGAAGGACAACATCATGCTTGCCGGCGTGCCGATGATGAACGGCTCGGCGACGCTCGAAGGCTATGTCCCCGATTTCGACGCCACCATCGTCACACGCATGCTCGATGCCGGCGCCGAGATCGCCGGCAAGGTGCATTGCGAATCCTTCTGCATGTCCGGCGGTAGCCACACCGGCGCGGTCGGTGCCGTGCACAATCCGCACAAGATGGGCTATTCGGCCGGCGGCTCGTCCTCGGGCAGTGGCGTCGTGGTCGCGCTCGGCGAGGTCGACATGGCGATCGGCGGCGACCAGGGCGGCTCGATCCGCATGCCATCCTCGTTCTGCGGCACCTACGGCATGAAGCCGACCTGGGGCCTCGTCCCCTACACCGGCATCATGCCGATCGAGATCTTCGTCGACCACACCGGTCCGATGACGGCGACCGTCGCCGACAATGCGCTGCTGCTCGAGGTGCTGGCCGGCGACGACGGCTACGATCCTCGCATCAAGGCGCCGAAGGTCGAGGACTACACCAAGGCGCTCGGCCAGGGCGTCAAGGGCATGAAGATCGGCATCCTCAAGGAAGGTTTTGAGCAGGCGAACGCGGAGGCCGCGGTGAACGAAAGCGTGCGCGAGGCCGCCAAACGCTTCAAGGACCTCGGCGCCACCGTCGAGACCGTCTCGATCCCGATGCATCTCGTCGGCCCCGCGATCTGGACGCCGATCGGCACCGAGGGCATGACCCAGACCATGATGTATGGCGACGGCTATGGCCTGAGCCGCTCCGACCTCTACTCGACCTCGCTGATGGACTTCCATCGTGGCTGGCGCCGCCAGGCGGATTCGCTGTCGGAGACGACAAAACTGTTCCTGATGCTCGGGACCTACATCAACAACAGCTTCGGTCCCCGCTATTATGGCAAGGCCCTCAACATCTCGCGTCGCCTGACCGCGGCCTATGACAAGGCGTTCGGCGAATACGACCTGCTGCTGCTGCCGACCACGCCGATGAAGGCGACGAAGCTGCCGGAGCCCACCGCGAGCCGCGAAGACTACGTCGCCCGCGCGCTTGAGATGATCTCCAACACCGCGCCGTTCGACATCACCCATCATCCCGCGATGTCGCTGCCCTGCGGCATGGTCGACGGCCTGCCCGTCGGCCTGATGCTGGTCGGCCGCATGTTCGAGGAATCCACCATCTACCGCGCCGCGCACGCTTTCGAGCAGATCGGCGACTGGAAGAAGATGTGAGCGGGGAATTCATGCAGGCGGACGGAAGACCGGAGCGTTTTCGAGCGAAGTGGATACCGGTTCGCGTCAAGAAAACGCGTCAAAACAAGAATCTATCGCATGGCTAACGCGTTCGTCGCGGCGTTCGAGATCCTGAGCTTTGGCGCGATCATCGTCCTGATCGTGCTGGGGCTCGGAATCATCGCCAGCATGATGGGCATCTTCAACTTCGCGCAGGGAGAGTTCGTCCTGCTCGGGGCCTACATCACCTATCTCGCCTACGCCAAAGGCCTGCCGATCTGGGCCGGCATGGTCGCGGCGCCCTTTGTGGTCGGTGCGCTCGGCTTCGTGCTGGAGGCGCTGATCATCCGCCGCTTCTACGCCGCGCCGATCGTGGCGATGCTCGGCACCTATGCGCTCGGCCTGATCATCCGCGAAGTCGTGCGCGGCCTGATCGGCGGCTTCTATCTCACCGTGCCCGAGCCGATCGGCGGCTCGATCGATATCGGCGCCATGCATATCTCGGCCTGGCGCTTCACCATCATCGTCATCACGCTTTTGGTGATGGCGGGCTGTTACCTCCTGCTGTCGCGCACGAGCTTTGGCCTGCGCATGCGCGCCACCCTGGAAAATCCCTCGCTGGCGCGGGCCTCAGGCATTTCCACGCCCCTGATGTACGGCGCCACGTTTGCGTTCGGCTCCGCGCTCGCCGGCCTTGCCGGTGCGCTGATCGTGCCGGTGTTCAGCCTGTACGCCGATCTCGGCCTGCGCTTCCTGATCCAGGGTTTTGTCGCGGTGATGGTCGGCGGCGTCGGCTCCTTCATCGGACCGGTGGCGGGCGCCGGCGTCATCGGCACCCTCAGCGCCGCGCTGCCATGGGTGATGGCGCCCGTCGTCGCCGACGTCCTCGTCTTCGTGCTCGCCATTGTCTTCATCAAATTTCGGCCACAGGGCCTCATCGCTGGAAAAGGGGTTTAGTCATGTTCGATCGTACTCAGCTTTCGCGTCGGCGCTTCCTCTCCAATCTTGCCTTTACCACCGGCGCGGTCGCGACCGGCGTCGGCAGCTGGGTGGTTCCGGCGCCGTGGGCCAATGCGGCGGAAGGCCCGATCAAGGTCGGCATCGCGACAGACCTTACCGGCCCGATCGCCTATGCCGGCAATGCCGACGCCAATGTCGCCAAGATGGTGATCAAGGAAATCAACACGGCCGGTGGCCTGCTCGGCCGCCCGCTCGAGCTCTATATCGAGGACACCGCCTCGAACGAATCCGTCGCGGTCGGCAACGTCCGAAAGCTGATCCAGCGCGACAAGGTGGACATGGTGCTGGGCGGCATCACCTCGTCGATGCGCAACGCGATCAAGGACCCGATCGTGGCGCGCGGCAAGACGCTCTACATCTATCCGCAGCTCTACGAAGGCAAGGAGTGCACGCCTTATCTGTTCTGCACCGGGCCGACGCCGGCGCAGCAGTGTGACGAGTTCATCCCCTGGCTGATCAAGAACGGCGGCAAGAAGTTCGCGCTGCCGAGCGCCAACTATGTCTGGCCGCACACGCTCAACGTCTACGCCCGCAAGGTGATCGAGCAGAACGGCGGCGAGGTCGTGTTCGAGGAATATTACCCGCTCGACCAGGTCGATTTCTCCGCGACCGTCAACCGCATCATCTCCAACAAGGTCGACGTCGTCTTCAACACCGTCATTCCGCCGGGTGTCGGCCCGTTCTTCAAGCAGCTCTATGAAGCGGGCTTCCTCAAGAACGGCGGGCGCCTGGCCTGCGTCTACTATGACGAGAACACGCTCAACATCAACCAGGCCGCCGAGATCGAGGGGCTCGCAAGCTGTCTCGACTATTTCAAGGTGCTGACCAAGGAGAACCCGTTCGACGCAAAAATCCAGGCGGCGTATGAGAAGGACTTTCCCGGCAACTTCCTGTTCGCGGCCGGCAGTGCCGCGACCGGCACCTATCGCGGCCTCAAGCTGTGGGAAGCGGCCGTGAAGGAGGCCGGCAAGGTCGATCGCGACTCGGTTGCCGCCGCGCTCGATCACGCCAAGATCGCCGAAGGCCCGGGCGGGCCGGCCGAGATGGTGCCGGGCAAGCGGCACTGCAAGATGAAGATGTACACCGCGGTCGCCAAGGGTGGGAACTACGAGATCGTCGGACGCAGCGACGGGCTCGTCGATCCCAAGGAATGCTGAGGCGGAATGCCTAAGTCGATGAGTGTGGTAAGAGAAGCCATCGCCGGCGACGAAGCGGACGATGCGATGGCTGAACGCGTGGCCGCGGGACAGGCCAAGGAACAGGTCAAGGCAGGACCAAAGGTCCTGCCGATCGTGGAGGGCGTCGTGCTCGTCGCGGCGCTGCTCGCGCCGCTGGTGCTGCAGGACTACCTCACGGTGTTCGCGACCCGCGTGATCATCCTCGCGCTGTTCGCGTTGTCGTTCGATCTGGTCTGGGGTTATGCCGGCATCATGAGCTTCGGCCAGGCCCTGTTCTTCGGCTCGGCCGGCTATGGCGTCGCGCTGCTCGCGCGCGACCTCGACATCACCAACATCTTCCTCGTGCTGCCGGCGGGAACGCTTATCGGTCTCACCTTCGCGCTGCTGCTTGGCGGCTTCCTGCTGCTCGGACGGCATCCCTCCAGCGTCATCTTCGTGTCGCTGGGCACGCTGACCGGCTCCTACGCCGCCGATCGCCTCGCGCGCGGCTGGTACTATCTCGGCGGCCAGAACGGCATCCCCTCGATCGCGCCGATGTCGCTCGGCGGCTACGAGTTTACTGAAGGCCCGGCCTTCTACTATCTTGTGCTCGGCATCCTCGTCGTCGTCTATCTGCTCTGCCGATTCCTGGTGCGCTCGCAATTCGGGCTGGCGCTCGCAGGCCTGCGCGAGAACGAGCAGCGCATCGCCTTCTTCGGCTACAAGGCGCAGCATCTCAAGGCGATCATCTTCGCGATCGGCGGCGCCATCGCAGGTCTTGCCGGCAGCCTTTATGCCTTCCACGAAGGTTTCGTCTGGCCCAACATGGTGGGCGTCGTCGTCTCGACGCAGGTGGTGCTCTATGTGCTGTTCGGCGGCTCCGGCACGTTGATCGGCGCCGTCATCGGCACCGTGATCGTCGAGGGCGTCAGCTTCTGGCTCTCCGACAACTACCGCGACATCTGGCCGATCATCCTCGGTCTGCTGCTGCTGCTCGTGATCCTGTTCCGGCCGCTTGGCCTGATCAGTTTTGTGCTCGGCGAGCGCGAGCGGGTCGGCAGCTTCGGTGCCAAGCCCAAGGAGACCGAGAAGGAGACTGAGAAGGAGAAGCGCAATGCCGCTCCTTGAGGCCGCCGGCATCACGAAGATTTTTGGCAAGCTCACTGCGCTCGACGGCGCCGCGCTCACCGTCGGCGAGAACGAATTTCACGGCCTGATCGGACCGAACGGCTCCGGCAAGAGCACGCTGATGAAGTGCATTGCGGGGGCCGAGGTGCCGACGCAAGGCAAAGTCTCCTTCGTCAACACCGACATCACCGCGTTCACGCCGACCGAACGAGCCCGGGCCGGCATGAGCCTGAAATTCCAAATCACCAGCGTGCTGCCGACGCTGACGCTCTACGACAACATCCTGCTCGCGCTGCAGGCGCAATCCTCGCTGTTCGATCTCGTATTCTCGCGCACGCGGGGCGCGCTGCACAACCAAGTCATGACCATGCTGACGCAGTTCCGCCTCGCCGATCGCGCCTTCGACGCGGCGGCCGCATTGTCGCACGGCCAGCAGCAATGGCTGGAAATCGCGATGGCGCTCGCGGGCAAGCCGAAGCTCCTGTTGCTGGATGAACCGACCGGCGGCATGAGTCTGGAGGAACGCCGCGTCACCGGTGAACTGCTTCAGCCGATCAAGAAACATTGCTCGCTCGTCATCGTCGAGCACGACCTCGATTTCATCCGCGACATCTGTGACCGCCTCACCGTGCTCGACCAGGGCAAGGTGCTGGCATCAGGCACCGTGTCGGAGATCCAGGCCAATAAATCCGTTCAGGAGATCTATCTGCGCCGTGCCTGAATTTTTGGACATCAAGCATCTCGACGCGGGCTATGGCCGCAGCCAGGTCCTGTTCGACGTCACCCTCGGCATTCCCTGGCGCGGCGGCGTCGCCGTGCTCGGCCGCAACGGTGCCGGCAAGACCACGCTGATGAAGACCATCGTCGGCGAGCTGCCGGCATGGAAGGGCGAGGTTGCATTCGATGGACGCGACATCAGCCGCCGCGCGACCCAGGAGCGCGTGCGCGCCGGTATCGGCTACGTCCCGCAGGAGCATTCGGTGTTCGCGCGCCTGTCGGTGCGCGACAATCTCGCGGTCGGCTCGCTCGCCAGCAAGAAGGCCGACGCGGTCGACCATGTGCTAACCATCTTCCCGAAACTCGGCCAGCGCCTCGACCAGCCCGCCGGCACCCTCTCCGGGGGCGAGCGCAAAATGCTCGCCATCGGCCGCGCCATGCTGGGCGATCCAAAGCTGTTGTTGCTGGACGAGCCGACCGAAGGCGTCTGGATCGGCGTGATCGAAGAGATCACCGAGCGCCTGATCGAGCTCGCGAAGAGCATCGCCGTCATCATCGTCGAGCAGCACCTCGACCTCGCGCTCCGCGTCGCCGATTACGCGTATGTGCTCGACCGCGGCAGGGTCGCGTTGCAGGGAGAGGCGGGCGAGGTGAGGGGCAATCCGGAGCTGATGCGGTACCTGGCGCCGTAGGGTGAGCCAGGGTCAGATCGCTCGGCTTTGTGTACTCAGGGCTTGCTCCCAAGAAACGGATTAACGATGGTGAGCCCGCCAACACTCCGACCGTGCTGCATGTCTTCACTGTAGAGGATGTCGCAGCCGGCTTCGATCGCGGCGGCAACGATCAGCGCATCGTAGAACGCGAAGCCATCATCCTGCGCGAGCGCGAGGGCCGCACGGCTGGTCGTCGCCGTCAGCGGGAGCGCCGGATCGAGCGTATTGTCAATATCATCGAACAGAAGCTCGATATCGTGCCAGCTTCGCCCCTGCTTCCCGTGCAAGACGTTTGCAAGTTCGTTCAGGACTTGCACGCTGATGGCGCCGCCCTGTTCGATCAGGTCTTGCGAGATTTTGGCCTTGGTGCCGGTCTGCTGCGCGTAAACGAGAATGTTGGTGTCCAGAAATGCGCTCACCGCTCGTTCGCCTCGTCGCGATCGAATTTGTAGTCAGCAGGCAAGGGCGGCCAGTTGCGTGCGCGCATGTTCTCGATTGCCCGTCGACGCCGCTCTTCCTTGGTCTCGACCTCGATCGTCCCTTTGCGGGCCGCGACCACGTCGAGCTCGTCGCCTTCTTTGAGGCCCAGTTCTTCCACGAGTGCTTTGGGCAGGCGTACAGCGAGGCTGTTGCCCCATTTGGAAACCTGCATGGCAGCCTCCATGATATCCAGTAGATAAATGTATATCATAATGAGGATATCATTACAGTCAAGTTTGGGACTTACGGTGTTTCGCCCCGACAGCCCTGCTCCATGACCCGCCAACGCTGGGGACTGCGTTAGCGCGGCTCGGCAGAGTAAGTGGTTGGCGTCATGAGGAGCGCATGCACAAGCGGTGGGGCTATCTCGAACATCTGCGCACGGTTACGGAAGTGAAAGACGCGCCGGATTCGATATCGGTCACTTCTCTCTGCAGCGACGTCGACTTCTCGCCGGGTTAGCCAAAACGCGGTGCGCTCGTGCCCGCACGTTGTCTTGATCTCCAGGAGCCGCTCTTGGCCGTAAGTTTCAAAGGAGCGGACGTTGTTAGCGATTAGACTCGCCCTTACTTCACCGCCCCAAAGCGGCTGTCGAACGAGTTCGACGACACCACCGGCGCGGCGCCCATGATCTGCGTCGCTTCACTCGCGCCATCCGATACCGACGGCTTCAGCGCCGGACGCGTCGCGGCGAGGCGCGTATCCGGCTTCACCGGTTCGGCCGGCTTGGCGGCGGCGACGGCCGGCTTCGGTGCGTCCTTGGACGTGTCGCGGCCGGGCACGAACCTCGTCACTGCGGCCTTCAGCCTCGAGGTCGCGGTGGGCGGCGTTGCGGGCGCAGCGGCCGGAGCCACGGAGGCGGTCGCCTGCGGGGGAGGCGTGGTCGCCGTCGTGTCGGCGGTGCCCATGCCCATCTTGCGGCCGAGGTTGGTGAAGAAGCCGCCTGACGATTTCTCTTGGGATTTCTCGCTGGTCGGCGCGGCCGCGGCGACGCGGGTGGTGGCGGCGGGTGCGTTGACGGCGACGACCGGCTCCTGGTTCGCGGGAGCGGTGGCGACCGCATCGAGATTGGGCTTGGGCGGATTGACGTGTCCGGGGATCGTGCCCGGCGCCTTCGCCATCGCCAGCATCTCCAGGGTCGAGCCTTCGGCATTCTCCGACAGTCCGGTCGATCCCTCCGGAATCTTCGAGGCAAAAATCTTGTTCATGCCGCCGTCGATGCCGGTGTTCATGCGCGCCATCGGCGTGCCCTTGGCGACGAGCTTGTTGTACTCGGCCTGGTCGCGCGTATCCTTGTCGCGCACGGCATTCGCGATATCCTCGGGGATCACATAGGCCGGGCACTTTGCGGACGCGTCGAACACCGGGTCGCGCTTGGCGTCGGGCGCCTTGGCTGCGTCGAAGACGTACTTCTTCTCGCAGAAATCGACCTTCGGCTCCTGCCGCGTCACCTCGAAATGATCATAGCCTTCCTTGATCATCTTCCAGAACGGCATGTTCGGGTTGTTCCGGTGCTTGGCCATGTTCACCGGCGTCATCTTGAACGGATAGGCCTGCAGCTGGAACGCCTTCTGGCCGCCGAAGAACGACTCGCGGCCAAGCGAATAGATCTCGGCGATCTGCTCGTCCGTCATCGCGTAGCAGCCGCGCGACGAACAATCGCCGTGGACCATCAGCTGCGAGCCGGTGCGGCCCAAGGCCTTGTCGAACGCGTTCGGATAGCCCGTGTTGAACGAGAGATAGTAGGCCGACTGCGGATTCATCTGGCCCGGATTGATCGAGTAGAATCCCTCCGGCGCCTGACGGTCGCCTTCGCGTACCTTGGGGCCGAGGTCGCCCGACCAGCGACAGATCGGATAGGTCTTGAGCAGCGCGAACTGGCCGTTGCGGGCCTGCTTCCAGACCTCGAGCTCGGCCTCCTGCTTGAACAGGCGGACCAGGATCGGCGATTGCAGGTCCATGTTCTTCTCGACCATCGCGGCGAGAAGCTTTGGCGGCACCGGTTGGTTGGCCTTGGCGTTGGTCGCGAGCGAGACCTGGTCGGTGTCGCAGCCGGCCAGCAGAACACTGGCCGTCAGCAGCGCAACCGAAGCCAAAAGCGCGCGAGCAAGCGAACGAGAAATCAAGATGGACCCCACACCGTGCCGGGCAAGCAGCGCGAACCCCAATCTCGAAGCATGATCCGACCGGAGATCCGGACCCGTCGTGACGGGCGTTTTCGAACCACGCTCCAGCGCTTGTGCCCTGAAGCCATTGATTAAAATTCTAACCTCTGGGTCATGTGGTCGCAACCCGAGCTGGGATCACGAGCCCGTTGGCCCAGTGGCATGGTCAACGAAGACTAAATGGACGCGACTTTGGGCCTTACTTGGGCCTTCCGGCCCAATCCAGACAGAGATCGCTGATTTGGGCAAAAAAAGGGTTAACGGGGAGTTACCGGAGGTCTCGTAGGGTGGGCAAAGCGAAGCGTGCCCACCATTCTCTGCCGTCCGACCGGCCGGTGGGCACGGCGCTTCGCGCCTTTGCCCACCCCACGGTACCGAAAACGCCCGAATCAGCCCAGTTTCCGGCCGATATCGAGGAATTTCTGCCGCCGCTGTCTGCGGATGGTGTCGCCATCCAGGCCGCGGAGCTCGTCAAAGGCCTTGGCGATGGCATCGCCCGTGGTTGCGATCATGGCCGTGGGGTCGCGGTGGGCGCCGCCGACCGGCTCCTTCAAGATGCTGTCGATCACCCCGAAGCGCAGCATGTCCTGCGCGGTGATCTTCATGTTGTTGGCGGCTTCCTGCGCCTTGGAGCCGTCGCGCCACAGGATCGAGGAGGCAGCCTCGGGCGAGATCACGCTGTAGATCGCGTGCTCCAGCATCAAGACCTTGTTGGCGGTGGTGATGGCGATGGCGCCGCCCGACATGCCCTCGCCGGTGATGATGGCGACGTTGGGCACGGTCAGCGCCATGCAGGCATCGGTCGAGCGCGCGATCGCCTCGGCCTGGCCGCGCTCCTCGGCGCCGATGCCGGGATAGGCGCCGGCGGAATCGGCGAGCGACAGCACGGGCAGGCCGAACCGCTCGGCCATCTCCATCAGCCGCACGCATTTGCGATAGCCCTCGGGCCGCGCCATGCCGAAATTGTGCCGGATGCGACTCTCGGTGGAATCGCCCTTTTCCTGGCCCATCACGCAGATGGCCTCACCGCGGAAGCGACCGAAGCCGGCAACCAGCGCCTCGTCCTCGCCGAACTTGCGGTCGCCGGCGAGCGGGGTGAATTCGGTGATCAGGCCCTTGATGAAGTCGTTGAAATGCGGCCGCTGCGGATGCCGCGCGACCAGCGTCTTCTGCCACGGCGTCAGGTTCAGATAGAGGTCGGCCAGCGCCTGCGCCGCCTTGTCCTCGATCTTCCCGATTTCCTCGGAGATATCGGTGCCCGAGGCCGCAAGCGTCCGCAGCTCGTCGACCTTGGAGTCGAGCTCGGCGACCGGCTTTTCGAAGTCGAGATAGCTGCGCATGTGATCTGGCATCAACTCAATATAGCGAGGACGGGGCAGGGCGTCGAAGCGGGTTTGGGTCGGCGGAAAGAAATGTAGCTTCTTCAATGAGTTGGCTTGTGGGCTCGGAAGCAGCCCGCCAAATCATGCGTGAGGCCACGGCTCTTTCTGCGGAGATGTGGCCGAAGTCAAGGCGGTTTCATGGGTTGCCCCGGCTGGGCTCTCGTGTCCCGGACGGGGCACGAGACCTATTTCTCCGCCAGCGGGTGCAGGTCGCGCACCAGGCTCTTCAGGCGCTCCTCGACCACATGGGTGTAGATCTGGGTCGTGGAGATGTCGGTGTGGCCGAGCAGGGTCTGCACGATGCGCAGATCCGCGCCGTTGTGCAGGAGGTGGCTGGCAAAGGCGTGGCGCAGCACGTGCGGGGACACCAGCCGGGCCTGGAGGCCGGAGGCGACGGCGAGCTCTTTCAGGTCGCGGGCAAAATGCTGCCGCGTCAGATGCCCGCTCTCGCCGAACGAAGGGAATAGCCATTTCGAGGCGGCCACGCTGTTCTTCTTGTCGGCTTTTGCCGCTTCCGTCGCCGCGAGATAATCGGCCATCGCCTGCCGTGAGGCCTCGTTGAGCGGCACCAGGCGTTCCTTGTTGCCCTTGCCGCGCACCACGATCATGCGGGCGTCACGTTTTGCCGCGGAGCGTGGCAGCGCCACCAACTCGGAGACGCGCAGGCCCGTGGCGTAGAGCACTTCGAGCAGGCAATAGAGCCGCAAGGCGCGCAGTCGTTTCGAGGGCGAAGCGTCCTCCGCCTCGCTCAATTCCTTGGCGCGGCGGAGCATGCGGTCGACATCCGCGATCGACAGCACCTTCGGCAGGCCGCGGCCGCGCTTGGGGCCGGACAGGATCGCCGCGGGATCCTCGGTGCGGATGCGTTCGTTGAGGAGAAAGCGGTAGAGATGTCGCATCGCCGACAGCCGCCGCGCGACGCTGGTGGACTTGAAGCCTCGGCTGTCGAGATCGGCGAGGTAGTCGCGCAGCGTCTGGGTTTCGGCGTCCGCAAATGTATGGCTGACGCGTCCCAAAAACTCGGAGAAATCGGTGAGGTCGCGGCGGTAGGCATCGAGCGTATTGGGGCCGGCGCCCTGTTCCGCCGCGAGCATGTCGAGGAACAGGCCGGTGAGCTTGCTGTCTGAGGGCTGTACGCGCATGCCCGGGAAGCTAGCTCCTATTTCTTGAGAAATTTATCCGGCGGGATCGTCACCGTCATTTCCCGCGACTTCGGGCTCACGAAGTTCGCCAGCGCGAAGACCACGCCATAGACGATGCCGGCGAGCACGGCGACGACCGTCAGGAAGCGGAACAGGCTGGGCATCGGAAAGGTCTCAGGCGTCCAAATTAACCAATGAAATCATCCAACATGTTCGCCGTTTCGTGGCAAGAGTCCTCTGGCGAGGGCCCCGAGGGGGTCGTATAGGTGGCCAAAGCATGCCGCCTCCGGCGGCAGATCGAGCGAGACCCAGAGCGAGATTTATGCCCGACGCCGCGTTGCCGATACCAGCTGCCCCTGAGGCCGACATCCTGTCGGCGCTCGGGACGCGCTCGATCGTGCTCGTCGGCATGATGGGGGTAGGCAAATCCACCATCGGCCGCCGCATGGCGGCCCGGCTCAAGCTGCCCTTCGTTGACGCCGACACCGAGATCGAGGTCGCTCATGCCGGCATGACCATACCGGAGATTTTCGAGCGCCATGGCGAGCCGTATTTCCGGGATGGCGAGGCGCGGGTGATCGCGCGCCTGCTCGACGGCGAGCCGATCGTGCTGGCGACCGGCGGCGGTGCCTTCATGCGCGAGGAGACGCGCAACCGCATTGCGGCCAAGGCGGTCTCGATCTGGCTCAAGGCCGACCCTGACGTCATCATGCGCCGGGTGCGCCGCCGCGCCGACCGGCCGCTGCTCCAGACCGCCGATCCCGAAGGAACCGTGACGCGCCTGCTCACCGAGCGCGAGCCGATCTATGGCCATGCCGACCTCACCATCGCCTCGCGCGACGTGCCGCACGACAAGATCGTCGAGGAATGCATCGAGACACTGCGCGCCCATCTCCGCGGCGAACAGGCCGCCCAATCACCTGCCGACGTTGCGAGTGCCGTACGATGACTGCGCCGTTGAAACATTCAGATCCTGTCAACGTCGATGTCGCGCTCGGCGATCGCGCCTATGACATCGTCATCGGCCGCGGCGTGCTGGCCTCGCTCGGCGAGCGGGTCGCGCGCTTGCGGCCGGGCGTGCGTACGGCGATCGTCACCGATCGTACCGTCGCAAAACACTGGCTCGAGCCGACCGAAGCGTCGCTCGCTTCTGCCGGCATTCCGACCTCGCGCATCGTGGTCGAGGAAGGCGAGATCTCGAAAACCTATGCCGGCCTCGAAAAGGTCAGCGAGGCCCTGATCGCCGCGAAGATCGAGCGCAACGATCTCGTCATCGCGCTCGGCGGCGGTGTGGTCGGCGATCTCGCCGGCTTTGCGGCCGCGATCCTGCGCCGCGGCGTCGATTTCGTGCAGGTGCCGACCTCGCTGCTGGCGCAGGTCGATTCCTCCGTCGGCGGCAAGACCGGCATCAATTCGCCGCAGGGCAAGAATCTGCTCGGCGCCTTCCACCAGCCCGTGCTGGTCGTTGCCGACACCGCCGTGCTCGACACGCTGTCGCCGCGGCAGTTCCGCGCCGGCTATGCCGAGGTCGCCAAATACGGCGTGCTCGGCGACGAAGCCTTCTTCACCTGGCTGGAGAAGAACCATTCCGATATCTTCAAAGGCGGCTCCGCGCGCGAGCACGCGATCGCGACCTCCTGCCGCGCCAAGGCCGGCGTCGTCTCGCGCGATGAGCGCGAGACCGGCGAGCGCGCGCTGCTCAATCTCGGCCATACCTTTGGTCACGCACTGGAAGCCGCGACCGGCTTCTCCGATCGCCTCTTCCATGGCGAGGGTGTTTCGATCGGCATGACGCTGGCGGCGCAGTTCTCGGCGAAGCTTGGCATGATCGGCGAGGCCGATGCCGCGCGCGTCGAGCGTCACCTCATCGACGCCGGCCTGCCGACGCGCCTGCAGGACATCGCCGGTTTCGGGCAGGAAGGACTTGCCGACGCCGACGCGCTGATGGCGCTGATGGCGCAGGACAAGAAGGTCAAGCGCGGCAAGCTCACCTTCATCCTGCTGGAGGCGGTCGGGCGTGCCGTGATCGCGAAGGACGTCGAGCCGGCGCCGGTGCGCGATTTCCTCAAAGAGAAGCTCGCGCAGAAGGCTTGATGCGCGGCTGAACGGCGCTAAAGCGTTTTCGAGCGAAGTGGGTACCGGTTCGCGTCAAGAAAACGCGCCAAAGCAAAAAACCAGAGTGGTGCATGGACTGGCTCGGATTCACCATCGTCATTCTCTGCCTGCTCGTCTCGGGCTTCTTCGCCGCGAGCGAGACCGCGCTGACCGGCGCCTCGCGCGCCAGCATGCTGCGGCTCTCCAAGCAGGGTAACCACGACGCCGATGTCGTCTCGCAGCTGCTCGACATGCGCGAGCGCCTGATCGGCGCGCTGCTGCTCGGCAACAACATCGCCAATATCAGCGCGTCCGCGCTTGCCACCAGCATCTTCACGGCCTGGTTCGGCGATGTCGGCGTGCTCTATGCCACCGGCGTGATGACGGCGCTGGTTGTGATCTTCGCGGAGGTGCTGCCGAAGACCATCGCGATCAACGCGCCCGACCGCATGGCGCTTGCGGTCGCCCGCCCGATGCGGCTGACGATGTATGTGCTGGGACCGTTGCTGCGGATCGTCGAGGTCATCGTCCGTCTGCTGATGCGCTTGTTTGGTTTGGCCGGCGAGCACCAGGCGATCCTGTCGCCGACCGAGCGCCTGCGCGGCGCGGTCGACCTGCTGCACCACGAGGGCAAGGTCGAGAAGCAGGACCGCGACATGCTCGGCGGCCTGCTCGATCTGCGCGAGCTGCAGGTCTCCGACGTCATGATCCACCGCACCGAAATGATGATGATCAACGCCGACCTGCCGCCGGAGGAACTGGTGCGGGAGGTGCTGGCGACCGAGTACACCCGCATTCCGCTGTGGCGGGAGAAGCCGGAAAACATCATCGGCGTGCTTCACGCCAAGGATTTGTTGCGTGCGATCCGCGCATCCGATGGTGACACCTCGCGCATCGACGTCTCCACCATCGCATTGCCGCCCTGGTTCGTGCCGGAAATGCGCCCCGTCTCCGAGCAGCTCAAGGCATTCCGCCGCCGAAAAACCCATTTCGCGCTCGTCGTCGACGAGTACGGCGAGGTTGAAGGTCTCGTGACGCTGGAAGACATTCTGGAAGAGATCGTCGGCGACATCTCCGACGAGCACGACGTCGTGGTCGCCGGCGTGCGCGCCCAGCCTGACGGCTCGGTCGTGGTCGACGGCTCGGTGCCGATCCGCGATCTCAACCGCGCCATGGACTGGCACCTGCCCGACGAAGAGGCAACGACGGTCGCCGGCCTCGTCATTCACGAGGCCCGCTCGATCCCCGACCGCGGCCAGAGTTTTACGTTCCACGGTTTCCGTTTCCGCGTCCTCCGCCGCGAACGCAACCGCATCACCGCGCTCCGTATTTCACCGGTGCCGCGCGAGGCGGAGATGGAGGAAGCCAAGCCAAGGCGGGCGGGAACGTCGTTTTGATTTCCTACCCTCCCCTGGAGGGGGAGGGTCGATCGCGCGCAGCGCGAGCGGGGTGGGGTGAAGGTCTCTCCACATCGCACGCTGCCCGTGGTGAGAGATCACCCCACCCCGTCTCATATTTCGCTGCGCTCAATATGAGCCTACCCTCCCCCTCCAGGGGAGGGTAGGCGAAGGTCAACCTTCCCCCGGCGCCTGCGCATGGATCGCGAGCGCGTGCACGCTGCCGGCAAGTTCGGCGGCCAGCGCCGAATTTATCATGCGGTGGCGATCGACCCGGCTCTTCCCTTTGAAGGCCTGAGACACAATATAAACGCGAAAGTGCGTCTCGCCGCTCGGTCGATGGCCGGCGTGGCCCTCATGCAAATGTGACTCGTCGACGACCTGCAGGCTTTCCGGCGTGAAAGCTTCCCGCAACTTGTTGCTGATAGTGTCTTTCATAACCATGAGTGCCATTAAAGCGCGCAGCCGCACTCCGTCAATTGCATAGGCCGCCTGCGGCGGCCGTACCTCGAAGACGTCGGAGTGAAACTTCGGCCGCGGGTTCCCAGCTAATTGCAATGTCAAGACTTGAAGGTTTTTGCATTGCGTAGTCAAAGTCAGTCATGCCGATCGATTCATCAAAGTTCTTCGACTCCATCCGGGTCAAGCCGAAAGGCAAGCAGCCGGAAGTGAAGCCGCGCGACGCCGTGGTCAACTGCGAATGGGCGGGGTGTCAGAACAAGGGCGCGCACCGTGCGCCGAAGGGCCGCGAGAACCAGCGCGAGTACTGGCACTTCTGCTTGAACCACGTGCGCGAGTACAACCAGAACTACAATTTCTTCTCCGGCATGAATGCCGATGCCGTCGCGCGCTACCAGAAGGATGCGCTGACCGGCCACCGCCCGACCTGGAAGATGGGCGCCAATGGCGGCAAGAAGGGCGCGGAAGCCGAGATCGACATGGCGTCCGATCCGTTCAGCATGTTCAGTGAGATCAACGGCCGCGCGGGCTGGCGGAAGGGTCCGCAGGCCGAGCCCAAGGCCGAGACGCGCAAGGTGATGAACGCCGAGCGCAAGGCGCTCCAGGTCATGGGCCTCGGCCCCGATTCCACGCTCGCCGACGTCAAGAGCAAGTACAAGGCGCTGGTCAAGCAGCACCATCCCGACGCCAACGGCGGCGACCGGTCGACCGAAGACCGCCTGATCGAGATCATCAAGGCCTACAATTATCTGAAGACGGTGGTCCGCGAGGCCTAGGCTACGCCTTCCGGGAAGGACAGTTCGCAAACCAGTCCTTCCGGCCTCCACTGCCGGGTAATGGTTCCGCGCAAGGTCCGGATGATGCCGTCGACCGCGCCGATTCCAAAACCTTTGCGCGTCGGCGCCTCGTTGACCCGAGGACCGCCGCTCTCCGACCAGTGCAGCACGAGAGGCTCTGCACCATTGGTCTCCCAACTGATCTCCAGCCTGCCCGAAGGCCTCGACAGCGCGCCATACTTGGCGGCGTTGGTGGCCAACTCGTGCAGCGCGACTGCGATCGACTGGGCCAGCGTGGGCGGCAGGCGGACGTCGTCTCCCGCGATCCTGATCCGCTCGCCGTCCCGGCTTGCATACGGCCGGAGTTCCTCTTCGACGATGGTCTTCAGATTTGCGCCGGTCCAGCGCGAAGCCGAGAACAGCCTCTGCACGTTGGCAAGCGCGCTGAGCCGGCCTGCAAACACGGTCTGGAACTCTTCTGCGGTATCCGCCTTCGTCAGCCGCAGCATCGCCTGAGCCACTGCGAGCAGGTTGTTGGAACGATGATCGACCTCGGAGGTCAGGAGCATCATCCTCTGCTCGGCCTGCTTGCGAGCCGTGATGTCGACCAGCATGTTCACCGCACCGACCAACCGGCCGCGTTCGTCGCGCAGCGGCGTCGGATAGGGCATGAAGCAGATCCGGGAGCCGTCCGGCCGCTCGGCCACGGCCTCGACGTCGCGCACTGGCCGGTTCTGCTTGAGCGCGATAGCCATCGGGCATTCATCGTGGGGAAGCGCCGTACCGTCGGGCAGATAGAGCTTCCAGGTCACGCACCACATCTCGCCGATCTTCGGCATGCGCCCGGCAAAATCGATGCAGGCGCGATTGAAGAAGGTGATGCAGCCTTCCGCGTCGGTTGTGTAGATCGCGGCCGGCAGAGCCTGCAGCAAGTCGCGGAATCGTCTTTCAGAATCCGTGCCGGCCTCGGCCCGGTTGGCGGCGTAGCCGGCGGCGATCTCGCCAATCCTGGCCTCGTCCGATTGTCCAAACAGGTCCAGCATTGGAATCTTGATCCGAGGGGGCTCACGGTTAAGTCCCCAGACCCGGAGATGTTCCAAGGTCGTCGCCCGGACCGTGCGCGCGCTCCCGCAATCACGATCTCGCGCGACGGCTCCGCCGTGTCATCGTGCGTCCGGGCGAGGCACGACAGCGCGGCGAACGGCCCGGCTGTCGTGCCCTTCTGCTCTATTCGCCGGAAGCCTTCGGCATTTCACCCACATATGACGAACTCGGCCGGATCAGCCGCCCCGTCCGCTGTTGCTCGCGCGCATGGGCGGTCCATCCCGCTACACGCGCCACTGCGAAGATCGGCGTGAAGGCCTGGCGTGGAATGGCGAGCGCATCGAGCAGAATCGCCGTGAAGAACTCCACATTCGTCTCCAGCGGCCGCTCCGGATTCTTCTTGCGCAACGCGCTGCGGATATAGGCCTCGACCTCGCCGGCAAAGGGCAGGTCGGTGCCATTGGACGCCAGCGCCTCGACCGCGGTCTTGAGCACGTCTGCGCGCGGATCGCGCACGCGATAGACGCGGTGGCCAAAGCCCATCATCCGCTCGCCGCGCGCCAGCGCCGCATCCACCCACGGCTGGATGCGCTCGCGCGAACCGATCGCATCGAGCATTTCCAGCACCGGCTCCGGCGCGCCGCCATGCAGCGGGCCCGTGAGCGCGCAATAGCCGGCGGTCACTGCGGCAAACAGATCGGCCTGCGTCGAGGCCACCACGCGCGCGGTGAAGGTCGAGGCGTTCATGCCGTGGTCGCTGGCGGTGACGAGATAGGCGTCCAGCGCGGTGACCTCGCGCGTTGCAGGCGCGCGCCCATGCAGCATGCGAAGCGTATCGGCGGCGTGGCTCGCGTTCGGATCGGGCGCGATCGGATCGAGCCCCTTGGCGCGCCGGACCAGCGCGCCTGCGATCACCGGAAAGGCGCCGACGATGGTCGCTTCATGCTCGAGCCCGTGCTCGGCGCGAAGTCCTGCGACCGCCGCGCGAAACCCGTCGACGATGCCCATGCCGTGCGTCGCCGGCAGCAGCTCGTCCAACCGCGCGAACGCACGCTCGCGCGCCGCGCCCAGGCTCGCCCGCACATTGGCTTCGCTCAGCGTGGTCTTGGTCGCGCCATTCCAGAGCCGGGCGGTGACGCCCTCGAAGCTCGACTGGCTTGCGAGGGTGCCGACATGCTCGCCGGCGATGATCAACTCGCCGCGCTCGCCATCGACATGGCTCAGCACGGTCTCGGCCGCGGGAACGCCGTCCAGCCCGATCTGGCTTTTGGTGAGGTGGATGTTCATGGCCCAATCTCCTTTGCACTGCACCAGGAGAAAATCAGGCCTCTCGACAGATTGATCAATCTTGATTACATAAATCAATATGAAAAATTCCGAGGAGCTCTATCTGTCGGCCCGGGAAGCTGCCGCCGAGCTCGCGATCTCGCCGGCGACCCTTTACGCCTATGTCAGCCGCGGCCTGATCCGCTCCGAGCCGACGCCGGATTCGCGCAAGAACCGCTATCGGGCCGAGGATGTCCGCGCGCTCAAGGAGCGCCGGGTGCCGTCGCCGGAGCCGCGCGGCCTGCGCAGCTTCGATGCCGATCTGCCTGTCATGGACACGGAGATCTCGACCATCACCGAGGACGGCGCGATCTACCGTGGCGTCAACTGCGTCGATCTCGCCGAGAACGACACGCTGGAGCACACGGCGACGCTGCTGTGGGACGTCTCCGACGTCGATCCCTTCACGCCGGACAATCAGCCCCAGATCTCCGACGAGATGCGCGCGATCGCAGAGGCCGCGCGGCGCGCCGCGCCGATCGACCGTGCCATCGCAGTGCTGGCGCTTGCGACCAGCGCGGACGCGCGTGCCTACACCCGCGCGCCCGACGGCCGCGCGATGGTCGGCGGGCGCATTGTCCGCCTCCTGGTTGCGACCATGCTCAACGCCGAGCCGTCATCCGAGCCGCTGCACCAGCAGATCGCGAAGGCCTGGGCGCCCGACAACAAGCATGCGCCCGACCTCATCCGCCGCGCTCTGGTGCTGCTCGCCGATCACGAATTGAACGCCTCGACCTTCACCGCGCGCTGCGCGGCATCGACCGGCCTCAACCTCTATGACTCCGTCATCGCCGGCCTCGCCGCGTTGAAAGGGCCGAAGCATGGTGGCGCCGGCGTGCTGGCCTCGCAGCTTGTCAAGGCGCTGGTCGATCGCGATGTCGCCCCGATGGTTCGCGAGCGTGTCGCCCTGGGTGAGCGCTTTGCCGGCTTCGGCCACGGCGTCTACAAGCGCGGCGATCCCCGCGCGCAGTCGCTGCTGAACGCGCTGGCGCGTGCCGGTGCGCCGCGCAAATTCACGCGCGAAGTGCCGGAGCGGATCATCGAGGCGACCGGCGAGCTCGTCAACATCGACTACGCGCTCGCCGTCCTCGTGCACGCGCTGCGCCTGCCCTTAGGCAGCGAGCTCGCGCTGTTCTCGATGGCCCGCAGCGTCGGCTGGATCGCGCACGCCAGCGAGCAATTACAGTTCGGCAAGCTGATCCGCCCGCGGGCAAGGTATGTGGGGCCGGCACCGGGGCGAAGGGTGGTGAGCGTCGAATCGAAGGCTTGAACGGCGGGAAATGGCGAGGTGAGCTGTCACCTCCCCTGGAGGGGGAGGGTAAGATCTAAGCCCGCGGCTTGGACGTCGCGACGAGGCCGTGTCGGCGGCGGTAGTACCAGAGGCCAAGGCCGCCGATGATCGCCACGGCCACCACCATCAAGATCCAGATGTGCTTGAACGGATGCCCATGGTGCGGCACGCCGAAATATTGGTGGAAGGCCGATACCGCCAGCACGCCCGGCAACACATGCGCGGGAGCCCAGACCAGGATCGCCGGGATATTCACGGCATAAAACTTCGCGGGGGTCATCCCTAGCGCGCCGGCGGTGACCGGCACGAAGGCGCGGATCGGCGGTACGAAACGGGCAAAGAACACGGCCCAGGTGCCGAAGCGGCGGAAGAAGCTTTCGCTCTCGGCAATCACGCGCGGATAGTTGGTCAGCGGCCAGGTATTGAGGATCTCGCGCTGCCGCCGGTGCCCGATCCAGTAGGCCGAGCCGTCGCCCAGCACGGCGCCGATTGCCGCCGCCAGCAGCACCCATTGCAGCTTCAATTCCCCGCCTGGAACCAGCGCGCTCAGCGCCAGAATGATGGTCGAGCCGGGGATCACCGATCCCACCACCGGAACGGCTTCGAGCAGCGCCGCCAGGAACAGGGTCAGATAGGCCAGCCATACATGGGCCGAAACGAAGGATATGAGGGGATCGAGAAAGGACGTCACGTTTTCTTGGGGGGCTGGAGCACCGGGGTTCGGACCCTACATAAGTAGGTGCACGCGGCAAAAGTGCCATTCGCATGGGCAGGCCACGCCTCCCGCCCGAAATTGGAGCGTGATTCGCAAGGCAGCCCTCCAAAAATCGCGTTCCTTGCCTATCTAAATGAAAAGACAATGGAACTTTGATTGGGGCGCGGGCTTCTGCCGGCACGTTGTCTCTGATAGGTTCGCAACCGCACCCAGCCGCAGCCAACGTGCAAATAACTGGTCTCGGGACCGCCCGGGGCCTCGGAGGATTGATGACGACCGCCGCCCTGTCCAAAGTTGAGGAAGTTTCCGGTTTGCCCGACATGAAGGTGTCGGTGCGCCAGGTGTTCGGGATCGACAGCGATCTCGAAGTGCCGGCCTATTCCGAAGTCGATCCTCATGTGCCCGAAGTCGATTCCGACTACCGCTTCGATCGCGCCACCACACTCGCCATTCTCGCCGGCTTTGCCCGCAATCGCCGCGTGATGGTCACCGGCTATCACGGCACCGGTAAATCCACCCATATCGAGCAGGTCGCCGCCCGCCTGAACTGGCCCTGCGTGCGCGTCAACCTCGACAGCCACATCAGCCGTATCGACCTCGTCGGCAAGGACTCGATCGTGGTCCGCGACGGCAAGCAGGTTACCGAATTCCGCGACGGCATCCTGCCCTGGGCGCTCCAGAACAACGTCGCGCTGGTGTTCGACGAATACGACGCCGGCCGCCCCGACGTGATGTTCGTGATCCAGCGCGTGCTGGAGGTCTCCGGCCGCCTGACGCTGCTCGACCAGAACAAGGTGATCAAGCCGCACCCGGCGTTCCGCCTGTTCTCGACCGCCAACACGGTCGGCCTCGGCGACACCTCGGGCCTCTATCACGGCACCCAGCAGATCAACCAGGGCCAGATGGACCGCTGGTCGATCGTCACCACGCTGAACTATCTCAGCCATGACGAGGAAGTGGAGATCGTGCTGGCCAAGGCCAAGCACTATCGCACCCAGGAGGGCCGCGACATCGTCAACAAGATGGTTCGCCTCGCCGATCTCACCCGAAACGCCTTTGCCAATGGCGATCTGTCGACAGTGATGAGCCCGCGCACGGTGATCACCTGGGCCGAGAACGCCGATATCTTCGGCGATATCGGCTTTGCGTTCCGGGTCACCTTCCTCAACAAGTGCGACGAGCTCGAGCGTCCCCTGGTCGCCGAGTTCTATCAGCGCTGCTTCAACGCGGAGCTGCCGGAATCGGCGGTCAACGTGGCGCTCAGCTAGACCATGCCGAACATCACCGTCGAGCGCACCATTGGGACCACCAAGAAGGCAGTGCTCGCCGGGCTCGGCGCCTATAACGACGAGCAGTTCGGGAAGCAGAAGGTCAGGAGCATCGCGGTCTCGCTGAAAGACCGCGGCAAGATCGTCGGCGGCATCGTCGGACACCTCTGGGCCACGGTTCTGTTCATCCAGTACTTCTGGATCGACCAGAAGCAGCGCGGCAAGGGTCTTGGCACGAAGCTGATCGCGGCGATCGAGGACGAGGCAAGACGGCAGGGCGCGATCCAGGCCCATGTCGACACGATGAGTTTCCAGGCGCCGGGCTTCTATCGTTCCTGCGGGTACGAGGAGTTCGGCACCCTCAAGGGCTATCCCGGCGGCGTGACGCGCCATTCGTTTACGAAGTCGCTATGAGCACATCATCATCCAATTCCAAATTCCGTAACACCAAGGAAGCCCCGACCGAGCCGTTTAAGCGCTCGGTGGCCTCCTGCCTGAAGGCGATCGCGAAGTCGCCCGAGCTCGAGGTCAGTTTTGCGGCCGAGCGCCCCGGTTTGGCGCCGGGCAAAGCGCGGCTGCCGGAGCCGGCGCGAAAAATGACAAAACGTGACGCCGCGATCGTGCGCGGCCACGCCGACTCCATCGCGCTCAAAATCGCCTGTCACGATGCAAAGCTGCATCGCAAGCTGATGCCCGGCAATCCGCAGGCGCGCGGCGTGTTCGAGGCGGTCGAGCAGGCCCGCGTCGAGGCGATCGGCGCGCGCCGCATGGCGGGCGTTGCGAAAAACCTCAGCGCGATGCTCGACGACCACTTCCATCGCGGCAAGTTCGACGAAATCACCGACCGTGCCGATGCGCCGCTGGCGGATGCGCTGGCGATGCTGGTGCGCGAGCGCCTGACCGGCATGGCGCCGCCCACGGCGGCGAAGAAGATGGTCGATCTCTGGCGGCCCATTCTCGAGGACAAGATCGGCAAGCGGCTCGACCGGCTCGATGGCCTGGTCGAGGACCAGACAAGGTTCGGCGACGCCGTGCATGACCTGCTGACCGCGCTCGAGCTCGGCGACGAGCGCAGCGCCGACAGCGAAGACAACGACGACGACGAGGAGAACCGCGACGGCGACAACGACCAGTCCGGCGCCGAAGGCTCGCCCGATTCCGACGCCGCACAGGAGATGAGCGCCGACCAGGCGCAGGCCTCCAGCGAGGAGATGAGCGAGAGCGCGATGGAAAGCGCGCAGGCCTCGACCTCCGACACGTTCGACGACGGTGAGCTCGGCGACGACGAGACGCCGGGCGAGGCGACGCGTCCGAACGCGCACGGCAAGAACGAGCCGCGCGGGCCGGAATATCACGCCTTCGCGCCGAAATTCGACGAGGTCATCGCCGCCGAAGACCTCTGCGACCATGACGAGCTGGAGCGCCTTCGCGCCTATCTCGACAAGCAGCTCGCGCATCTGCAGGGCATCGTCGCCCGCCTCGCCAACCGCCTTCAGAGGCGCTTGATGGCGCAGCAGAACCGCGCCTGGGACTTCGATCTCGAAGAGGGCATTCTGGATCCGGCGCGGCTGTCGCGCGTGGTGACCGATCCCTATCACCCGCTGTCCTTCATGCACGAGAAGGAGGCGACGTTCCGCGACACCGTGGTGACGCTGCTGCTCGACAATTCCGGCTCGATGCGCGGACGCCCGATCACGGTCGCCGCGACCTGCGCCGACATCCTGGCGCGCACGCTGGAGCGTTGCGGCGTCAAGGTCGAAATCCTCGGCTTCACCACGCGCGCCTGGAAGGGCGGACAATCGCGCGAGGCGTGGCTGGCCGCCGGCAAGCCGGCCAATCCCGGCCGCCTCAACGATCTCCGCCACATCATCTACAAGTCCGCCGACGCCCCCTGGCGCCGAGCGCGGAAGAATCTCGGCCTGATGATGCGCGAGGGTCTGCTGAAGGAGAACATCGACGGCGAGGCGCTGGACTGGGCGCACAAGCGCCTGCTCGGCCGGCCCGAGCAGCGCAAGATCCTGATGATGATCTCCGATGGTGCGCCGGTCGACGATTCCACGCTGTCGGTCAATCCCGGCAACTATCTCGAGCGGCATCTGCGCCACATCATCGAGGAGATCGAGACCCGCTCGCCGGTCGAGCTGATCGCGATCGGCATCGGCCATGACGTGACGCGCTACTATCGCCGCGCGGTGACGATCGTGGATGCCGAAGAGCTCGGCGGTGCCATCACCGAGAAGCTCGCCGAGCTGTTCAGCGAGACCAACACCGCGCCCACGCATCAGGCCGGTCGCCCGCGGCGCAAATTGCATTCGTGAGCACGCAATCGTCCCGCCGCAGCTTTCTTGGCCACGCGGCGGCGGGATTTTCCACTCTCGCACTCTCCCGACTGGCGCAGGCGCAGCCCACGACCGAGCCGCCGCCGCGCGCCGCGCAGATCGAGCACGCGGTCACCGAGCCTGTCAGCGTCGAGGTGAACGCGCGGCCGATTCCCAATTTCGAGCCGCGCGACCGCTCGCGCGTGCGCTTCGGTCAGCTGCAATATCGCAGCGGCCTGGTGCTGACCTCGCCCTATCGCGGCTTCGGCGGCCTGTCCGGCATCCGGCTCGATGCGAAGGGCGAGCGCTTCCTCGCGATCTCCGACCAGGGCGGCTGGTTCACCGGCAGCATCCGCTATTCCGGCGGCAAGATGGTCGGGCTCGACGATGTCGAGGCGTCCCCGATGCTCAATTCCGAGTGCCGGCCGATCACGGAGAAGCGGTTCTGGTACGACACCGAGTCGCTCGCGCGCGACGGCAATGTCGTTTATGTCGGGCTCGAACGCGTCAACCAGATCCTGCGGTTCGATTTTGCGAAAGGCGGCACGCGCGCCCGCGGCGAGGTGGTGCCGACGCCGGCGGCCGTGCGGAAGCTGCCCTCCAACAAGGGGCTCGAAGCGATGGTCGTCGTGCCGAAAGGCCAGCCCCTGGCAGGCACCCTAATCGCCTTCTCCGAGCGCGGGCTCGACGCCGACGGCAATCTGGTCGCGTTCCTGATCGGCGGTCCGTCGCCCGGCCAGTTCAGCGTCCGCCGCACCGAAAAATTCGACATCAGCGATGCCGTGCTGCTGTCGTCCGGCGAGCTTCTCATCCTAGAACGCAAATTCTCCTGGTTCACTGGCATCAACATCCGCATCCGGTCGATCCCCCTGAAATCCATCGCTCCAGGTGCGCTGGTCGACGGGCCTGCGCTGTTCGCCGCCGATCTCGGCCACGAGGTCGACAACATGGAAGGCATCGACGCCCACGTCACGCCCGAGGGCGAGACCGTGCTGACGCTGGTGTCGGACGACAATTTCTCGATGCTCCAGCGCACGCTGCTGCTGCAATTCACGCTGGTGGAGTGAACGTCCGCCCGCCCTTCTCCGACAAACCGTCATGTCCCGCCGCGCCATCCTCGCCCTCATCCTGACGCTCACCGCGCTGTCGCCGGCCTTCGCCACGGCCGAGCATCGGTATGGAAAGAACGAATACGCCATCATCCAGGGCGGCCGTGCGCCGAACGGGAAGCTGTCCGTCGCAGCCCATGGCGGCGGCGAGTCCGGGAGCGAAGGCTTTCGCATCTACCTGATGGCCGAGCCCGGCCATCGTCGGCTGGTGACGCTCGACAATGTCGACGACGACAACATTCTGGACTCGGCGCCGGATGCCTTTCACGCCGCCTGGTCGCAGGACTCGCGCACCGTCGCGGTCTCGTTCCGCAGCGAGCGCCATATCGTCACGCTGAATCTCTACGCCATCGACGGCGGCCGCGCGCGCCTGGTCGCCGGGCCCGATCTGTTCCGCGACGTCATCGGCCGCAGCATCGACATCAAGACCGACGGCGACATGCGCACATCCGTGCCGGCGCTGACATGGCAGGCGCCGCGCCGTTTTCATCTCACCGAATACCGCGTGTTCGTGCTCGACGACACCGCGCTCGCCGACAAGCTCGGCCCGCTCGGCAAGGTCAGCAAGCGCGACGGCGGCGGCAACACGATCCAGTTCTCGGCCGAAGCCGACGGCGAGCTGTTGCCCGACGGCCGCATCCGCATGGGCAAGCCCGTGCCGGGCAGGTTCGAGGAGCTGGAGTAGGGGCCCCAAATTCGATCGTCGTCCCGGGGCGCGCAACGCGCGAGCCCGGGACCCATAGCCACAGGGAGACGTTTGGCGAAGACTCGCTGTTGCCGATCTTCGCAAAACCCAATCCCGTGGTTATGGATCCCGGGCTCACGCTCCGCGTGCCCCGGGATGACAGCGGAGTTCATGGCAAGCGGCCGAGGGTTATCTCCGCCTTGTGATCATATGACGCGCGCAATGCATGGCGCCGCGGGCGGGCATGTCCGGCGCGCAGCTGGCAATTCGCCGTAGGGCTACTAAACTTCATGCAATCGCTTCCATTCCTCCATCCCCCGGAACTCCCCGCATGAGCGCCCTGTTTTCCCCGATCAAGCTGCGCGGCCTGACGCTGAAGAACCGCGTCGTCGTGTCGCCGATGTGCCAGTATTCGGCCGACGACGGCGTCGCCACCGACTGGCACTTCACCCACATCAACAACCTCGCGCTGTCGGGCGCGTCGATGTTCTGCATCGAGGCGACCCATGTGGAGGCGATCGGCCGCATCACGCCGGGCTGTCTCGGGCTCTACAGCGACGCCTGCGAGGCCGCGCTGAAGCAGATCCTTTCCTCCGTGCGCAAGCATTCCTCGACCGCCGTCGCGATGCAGCTCGCCCATGCCGGCCGCAAGGCGTCGAGCGCCCGGCCCTGGGACGGCGGCCAGCTCATTCCGGAGAGCGCGGGCGGCTGGCAGACGGTGGCGCCGTCGGCGCTGCCGCACAAGGAAGGCGAGGCCGCGCCGCTGGCGCTCGATGCCGCAGGCCTGAAGCGCATCCGCGACGCCTTCGTCGACAGCGCCAAGCGCGCTGCCCGGCTCGGCATCGACGCGATCGAGCTGCACGGCGCGCACGGCTATCTCATGCATCAGTTCCTGTCGCCGATCTCGAACAGGCGCACCGACGAATATGGCGGCTCGCTCGAGAACCGCATGCGCTTCCCGCTCGAGATCTACGACGCGGTGCGCAGCGTCTTCCCGCACGACAAGCCGGTCGGCATCCGGGTGTCGTCGACCGACTGGGTCGAGGGCGGCTGGGATCTGGCGCAGACCATCACATTCGCGAACGCGCTGAAGGCGCGCGGCGTCGACTGGATCGATGCCTCCTCCGGCGGCGTCTCGCCGCTGCAGAAGATCCCGCTCGGCCCCGGCTATCAGGTGCAGTTTGCCGAGGCCATCAAGCGCGAGACCGGATTGCCCACCATCGCCGTCGGCCTGATCACCGAAGCCAAACACGCCGAGGAGATCGTGGCATCCGGCAAGGCCGACATGGTCGCGCTCGGCCGCAGCCTGCTCTACGACCCCCGCTGGGGCTGGCACGCCGCGGCCGAACTCGGCGGCGAAGTCGAGGCCCCGCCGCAATACTGGCGCTCGCAGCCGTCGACGCAAAAGGCGCTGTTCGGCAAGACCGCGTTCGGGGCAAGGTAGGGCGCGAAGGGGGCGGGCCACTCTCCCGTCATTGCGAGCGAAGCAATCCAGACTCCCTCCGTAGAAACACTCTGGATTGCTTCGCGGAGCCTGTCATCGGGCCGCGCTTCGCGCGGACCCGTTGGCTCGCAATGATGATGGGAGGCAGGCGTGCGCCACACGCCTAAGTCGCCCCCATCACGCATCCGTAAAACGCCACACCTTCCACCTCCCGCGAAACTGGCTTAACCTCCGAAGCCCGGGGCTTCACGGAGGCCGGCCATGCGGTTTCGTGTTCGCAAGACTGCCCACGTGTTCGAGCGCGTGGGCCTCGCGATGGCAGGCGCGGCGTGCGGGCTGTTCGTCGGGGCCTATGTGGGATCTGCAATCGCCCCGCTCACCACGCAGGGCTTCCTGCTGCTGATGATGCTGCTCGGCTTCGTCGGCTTCTATCTCGGTATCGACACGCCGCAGCTGCCCTTCGACGACGCGCACAGCACGATCGACGCCGCGGAATTCCTGAGCGCCGCCGGCACGCTCTGCGCGACGCTCACCGCGCTCGCCTCCGTCGCCGTCATCGTGCTCCGCCTCGAGCCGCACCTGGCGTGGACCTGGCTCGCTTTGATCGGCTGGATCGCCGGCGTCGCCATGCAGATCGTCGCGGGCACGAAAGCCAGGATGCGGGCGTAGCTTTCTTTCTTACCCTCCCCTGGAGGGGGAGGGTCAGCAAGCCGTCTCGCTAAAACACCACGCCGATCCGCGAGCCGCGCTTCCAGGCGATCCGGCAGCGCTTCTTGGTGTTGACGTGGAGCAGCTCGAACCTGTCGGGGATATTCACCTGCCCGCCGAGATCGACGCAGGCGCCGCCGGGCGAATAGTCGATCAGGGTGCAGGGGATCACCGGCGCGCGCGGGTCGGTGATGATCTTGGCCTGGCGGGACACCAGCCCGGAAGGTTTCACGCGGGCATGTCGGCGCGGATGCATTGGCACTCTCCTCCAATTCCGCGGACGGCGCGGGTGGTCTTGAGCGGCATGATGGAAAAGAGTTGATGCGATCCGACTAAGGGCGGCCCGAGAATTTTAATGAAAAGTAGCAGCGAACGGAGAAAGCGGCGGTAGCGGGGTGCCCACCCTCCCCTGGAGGGGTCCGAGACGAGCGAAGCTCGCTCGTGGGTCGATCGCGCGAAGCGCGAGCGGGGTGGGGTGATCTCTCAACACGGGCAGTGTTGGAGGTGGAGAGACCTTCACCCCACCCCGTCTCATATTTCGCTGTGCTCAATACGAGCCGACCCTCCCCCTCCAGGGGAGGGTGGCAGCGAGTCCGGAGCGGCTTCCGCATGCGGCCTCACCGGCATCGGCACGGTCACATAATCCTTCGGCAGGTTCACCGGCCGGTAGCCCGGCTCCACCGCCATCCGCTTCAGCACGCTCTCGTGCACATGCGCGCCTTCGGGGATCACGCGCGGCTCGCAATCGGGGATGTAGAAGCCCAGAAAAACCTTCCGCTCCGGCCATTCCTTGTACTTCGCGCTCTTCGGCAGATATTCCAGTACGCGCCAGAGCGCCGTCATCGAATTGTGCAGCTCGCCCACCTTGCCGGTGTAGGCAGGCTCGACATATTTAAACGGCGAGTTCTTGCGCTGGATGCCCCAGGCGAGCTGGTTCACTGTGCGCGGGTTGAAGTTCAGCCCGGCCTTCGCGGCTTCCTCGATCATCCAGATCAGCGGATATTTGGACTCGCCGCTCTCGATTTCCGGATAGCCGCCGCCGACGTCGCAATGCACGCCGGCGAACCACACCTGCAAAATGTCCTGCGGCTCCCTCTTCTCGTCGGGCACGTAGCGGTTGCGCCAATATTCCTGCGGCTCTTCGTACTCCTTCAGGCGGAACATGCAGCGCCGCTCGTCGATCGCGATCGCCTGGCGGAAGATTTTGACGCTCGGATTGCGCAGCGTGAAGGCGAGCTCCTCCAGGCTGAACACGAAGAAGAAATTGTCGCGCCGCGGCACGATCACGCTCGCCACCGTGTCCCAGACGCCGATGAAGTGGATGGTCGGCCAGCGCGTCGAGGTGATGCGCGCGAATTGCGCCGCGAGGTCGAACGCGTCCTTCGGCAGCGGTCCCTGGTCGTCGAAGTCGACGTCCTTGAGGTCCTCGATGTCGTTGCCGCGCCCGGTGCCGGAATATTGCTTGTAGGCGACGAGGCCGGACCCTGCGAGGTTCGCCTGCTCCGGCGAGATCAGCCCGATCTTGTGGACCAGCCCCGCCAGCACCCGCACGGTATAGGCGCCCCGCGAGAAGCCGAACAGGTAGATGCGGTCGCCCGGCGCATAATGCTCGACCAGGAAGCAATAGGCCGAGAGCACGTTGTCATCGAGCCCGTAGCCGGTGGCGAGCCCCAGCACCAGATTGACGTTGGCCTTGAGCCGGTGCCACGTCGAAGGCTCCGTCACCGTGCCGACGCCGGGATCGTAAAACACCATCTGCCGCGGCTGCGTCTTGTCGGTCTTGCGCAGGCAGCGATACAGCTTCAGGACGTTGGAGAGGTTCTCCGAGATCTCGTTGCCGGTGCCGTCACAGCAGATGACGAGGTTTTTCGGCTCGGTTTTGGGTTTGTGCTGGTCGTCGTGCTCCACAGGTCAGCCCCTCCCGGTAATGCTACCGGGGCGAGTATAGCGAAAATGGATGGCAGCGAGGAGACGAAGTCGGCGTCGGCGGCATGGTGCCTCATTGCTCCATCATCTGTTGACATTAACCACTTGTTAACCATGCCGTTGCCTAATGTGGACGGTGGGGGTCACCATGTCGGCCCATGTGACGCGACCGAAATTGATGCCTGTTTTGGCCGGATCCAGCCTTTCGTTCGCTGATCGGGCCGGCGGTTCGCGTTACGGCTGTCCTACGGAGCAAAGCCATGTTCGGGAAGGACGATCTAGTGGATAATCTCAGCCGCGATCTCGATCGTGCGCGCCTGCGACGCGATGCACTCGCATCCGAAGCCACGACTCTCACGGCTCAGATCGCCGAAATCGAAGCCCGCCTTTCGGAAGAGAAGACCAGGCGGGAGCGTGATCGCGTCCTGAGCGAAATCGAAGCGATAAGAACGCGAATCAAGCAAGCCGCCGGCGCGTTCGCGCCTGTCGTCGATGGTCTCTCCAGGGCGATCGAGTCGGCTTCGGCCGTCGTGCCCGAGGCTCGCGAGCTCAATAGTTTCATCGTGTCGGTGGCGACCGAAATCGACAGCGTGCTCGATCCGCTGTTGCGCGAACTCGATCAGCGCGCCGATTCGGTGCGGGCGGGACAGGCCGTGCTGGACCTCCCGCGTTCGGCCAGTGAAGCACCCATCGTGCCGCCCATCGAGCCGTCAAAAGACAGCATCGATCGCCTGCTTCGCTTCCCGGCTTGGCTGTCTCGCGACAAGGAGCCGGAAAAAAAGGAAACGGCGGAGAGCCCGCGCAGCACGGCAGCGTGAAGGATCGGCGCAGGCGCACCTCGGAAGGTCGCCTGCGGACATGCATCGAGACGCCCGCCTGCGGCGTGCCCTCGGGATGAGGTCGCGTTTCGCGGCGAGACATCAAAGCCTCATGGCGAAGCGGGCGTCTCGAACCATGCAGGCCGAGCACATGCGGCCGCCTCTCAACCGTCATATCCGAAAGCCTCCCCCGCACGCGGGAGAGAGGGCGCACTGCGTTCGTGGCCAGGGCGTTGTCGAGCGAAGTGGATACCGGTTCGCGTCAGGAAAACGCGTCAAAAATCTGGAGCCCCGTTCCGATTCCATCGGAACGGAAATGGCTCCAGAACAAGGCTAATCCCGTCGCGCTTTGGACCCGCGTAGCCGCGGTCCATTCATTGCGGACGAGTTACTCCCTTCTTGCGACCGCTCAGTTGGCCGAGCGGCGCAGGAAGGCCGGGATGTCGAGAAGGTCTTCGTCGGCCATATTGCGCGGAGAGGTGCGGCCGTAAGGATCGAGCGGCTGTTGAGCCGCGCGGCGCGCATATTCCGGATCGGGCCTTGCCGGTTGTCCCACGGGGCGGCCGGCCACCGGGCGGAGCGGTGGGCTTTCCACTTGCGGAAGCGGCGCACTGCGCTCGATGCGATCGGCGATGCGGCGGCTGTCGTCGCGCAGCCTGCCGGCGAGCTGCGTGAGGGCGGTTTCCACCGGTTGCGCCTGGAGCGCCGGGTCGACATTGTCGATGCCGGTCGCCACCACCGAGACGCGGACGATGCCTTCGAGGCTTTCATCGAACGACGCGCCGACGATGATGTTGGCGTCCGGATCAGCCTCGTCGCGAATCCGGGTCGCGGCTTCGTCGACTTCGTACAGCATGAGATCCTTGCCGCCGGTGATGGAGATGATGAGGCCACTGGCGCGCTTGATCGAGGGGTTCTCGATCAATGGATTGGAGATCGCGGCGACGGCGGCGGCAAGCACGCGCTTCTCGCCACGCGCCTCGCCCCGTCCCATCATGGCCTTGCCCTTCTCCTTCATGACGGAGAGGACGTCGGCAAAATCGAGATTGATCAGGCCTTCCTTGACGATGAGGTCGCTGATGCAGGCCACGCCCGAATAGAGCACCTGGTCGGCGAGGGCAAAGGCGTCGGCGAAGGTGGTCTTCTCGCTGGCCACCCGGAACAGGTTCTGGTTCGGGATGATCAAGAGGGTGTCGACCGTCTTCAGCAGCTCCTCGATGCCGGCTTCGGCAAAGCGCATGCGGCGCTGGCCCTCGAAGTAGAACGGCTTGGTGACCACGCCGATGGTGAGAATGCCGAGCTCGCGCGCGGTCCTGGCGACGATGGGTGCAGCCCCGGTGCCGGTACCGCCGCCCATGCCGGCGGTCACGAATACCATGTGCGCGCCGGTCAGTTGATCGCGGATCGTATCGATGACCTCTTCGGCTGCGGCGCGTCCGAGTTCAGGCTGCGAGCCGGCGCCAAGGCCCGCGGTGACCTGGGTGCCCAGCTGGATCAGGCGCGGGGCCTTCGACATGGCCAGTGCCTGCGCATCGGTATTGGCGACGACGAAGTCGACCCCCTGCAGCCCGGCCGTGATCATGTTGTTGACGGCATTGCCGCCGGCGCCGCCCACTCCGAACACGACAATGCGGGCCTTCATCTCGTGAATATCGGTCATGCCAGTCATTCTGTCCTCGCGATTGCTCCGGCAGGCCGGGATGGAGAAGGGTTCGAGTGCTATCTGCGAGCCGCGCGGTCTGCGCCCACGATGGCCGCGGCCAGATGTCCCAATCGACTTGCGGCTTGTCCCGCGGTCGCGCCGCCAGCCCGGCGACCGGTCCGTAAGTCCGCCACTTCGTCTTCCAGTCGTGCCGCCCACGCATTGGCTGCCGTCGTCTCGGCAGTCGCCTGCAGCAGCTCGACGGCCAGGCGATCGGCGCGCTCGCGCTCGCGCTCGAACACGGCCCTGTAGGCGGCGGCGACGTCTTCGAGCCGCGCGATCTCCGCCTTGAATGCCTCGGTCTTCAATGTCTCGATCTTTAATGTCTCGATCTCGACTGCCTCGATCTTTGCCATGGAGGCATCGATGCGGTCTGCCCGGCGGGCCCGCCGTGGGCGGGGCGTGTACCGGAGTTCGGCGAAATCAACGCTCACCAGCGCTTTGCCGTCATCCGAACGCAAGCGCGGCAAACCGCGTCGTCTGGCAAGCGCACGAGCGGCCTCGCGCGAGATATTGAGGCGGGCACTGAGATCGGCATACGTCAACAACGCAACTGACATCGACGCTTCTCCTGGAGCGAACCGGGAAGGCATTTCGGGCTAATGATGGCTGGACGATTACCGCAGGCTAGGCTGCGTTGGTTAACGGACGGTTAACGCGCGCGGGGTGTTCTTTACCGATGCCGACACCGGGCCGACCCCGGGATCGCAGGGCACATCTGCCGGAGCTTACGTCCTGTCCGTCCTACGCAGGCAGGGATGGAGCTTCAGGACGTTGGAGACGTTCTCCGAAATCTCGTTGCCGGTGCCGTTCCGGCGATGACAAGGTTTTTCGGTGAGGATTTGGGGGCGGTCGTGCGCTTGTGCTCCACAGGTCAGCCCCTCCCGGTGATGCTACCGGGGCGAGTATAGCTGAAAAGGGGCAGAGATGGTGCTCTCAACGCTAGAGTATTTATTTCAACTATTTCATAGGTTGTGCCTCGGTCCCAAATCACGCTAGGGATCGAGAAATTCGACTTGGGGGGCAAGGCGGGTGTCCAGGCAACTTCGACTAACCAAATTTCGCGAACTCAATATTGGCGATCCATTTTTCGACAGCCTGAAATCTGGTTACAATGATTTCGCTGGCTGGTTCTCGCGAAAGGCCGACGAAGAGGTTTACGTCGTCGAGGATGATTCGACGCTCAGCGGCATGATCTATCTCAAGCCTGAAATTGGCGCGGTGCTCGACGTTGATCCGCCGCTGCCTGAGCTAAGATGGTTGAAAGTTGGGACGCTAAAGATCGAGGGCAGAGGAACAAAGCTAGGCGAGCGCGTTGTAAAGAAGATTTTTGATACTGCTATCTCCGAGAATGTGGACGGCGTCTACGTGACGGTCTTTGACGTTCACGAAGATCTAATTCGCTTGTTCGAGCGATACGGATTTGATCGCGTTGGCACGAAAACTACAGAAAGTGGCGAAGAATTAGTCTACGTCCGACGTTTAGATCAATTTACGGACGACATGATTAGCGACTACCCGTTTGTACACACGGCGGGTCGCCGTGCTTGGCTGCTCGCGGTGTATCCTGAGTATCATACTCAACTGCTCCCTGACTCGATTTTGAAGAATGAGCCTCGCGAGGTCGTCCGCGACGTATCTCACACCAACACAATTCATAAAGTGTACATTGGAAAAATACCGCTCACTCGTATGTCTCGGGGCGATGCGGTTGTTATTTACAGAACGACTGACAAAAAAGGCCCCGCTCGCTATCGATCCGTCGCATCGTCGGTTTGTGTAGTTGAAGAAGTTCGTCGCAAACGCGACTTCGTAGACGTTGATGCCTTCTTAGCGTATACGGCACCGCATAGCGTCTTCCCTGAAGAGGAACTTCGCGAAAAGTTCCTAGAAGGTGATCGTCTGTATGTGGCGCGTATGACGTACAACGTCGCACTCCATCGTCGTATCACTCGGGGCCGGTTGCTTGATGAGATCGGAGTGAGCGAGCAGCCTAGGTGGGACCTTCGAGAGCTGAGTTCTGACCAATTCCGCGCGATAACAACAATGGGAGAAGTAAGTGCGCGTATTATTATCGATTAAACCTGTGCACGTGGAAAACATTCTTTCCGGAGTAAAGACTTTTGAGTTTCGTCGGAAACTGTTCACGCGGCGCGATGTCAAGACTGTACTTATTTACTGCACAAGGCCCGTCGGGCGTCTGGTTGGTGAGTTCGACATTGCCGAGATATTGAAGGACCATCCTGATCGTTTGTGGCTGCGGACCCGCGGCGGCTCTGGAATTTCGAAAGAATATTTTGATGGCTACTTTTGCGGTCGAACGGAAGCCTATGCGCTGAAGATAGGAGAGGTCAGGCCGTTCGCAAGTCATGTAGATCCATCAGACCTGCTAGAGAACTTCAGTCCCCCACAATCGTTCATGTATGTCGAAAAGCAGAGGACTTCTGCCTTTGAGCAGCCGCGACTTCTCTAAAATTGGCACTGTTGTTGTGTTCGGCGTATCGGGCGTCGGGAAGACAGTGGCTTGTTCGGATTTTATCGGTCGTCATCCCGAAGTCATGCATACGAGCGCTGGCGCGTTGTTGCAGTCTGTTACTGCGACTGCCGGCGAAGTCTTGAGGACTGAAAGTCCCGAAGCGTTGCTAAAGACCCAGATGATTCTGGGCGAGGCCTTCGCGAATTGGCAGGCCAAGCACGGTGCTAACGCGGTACTGGTTGATGCGCATAGTGTGATCGATAACGACAGAGCGCTGATTGAAATACCGGTCGAAGTAATCCGCTCCTTAAAGCCGTCGGTCTTGGTGCTTTTAGAGGAAGCGCCCGAGGTGATAGTCGAGCGTCGAAGGCTTGATTCTCGAAGTCGTCCGCTCCGCTCAATTGAAGATCTGCATCGACAAATTGAGACAGCTAGAAGAGTCTGCCGCGGTTATGCCGAAGATCTAGACCTGCCGTTTGAAGTTGGAGCTCTTTCTCAGTATGGGAATTTAGACGAATTGATCGTTAGAGCTCTGTCCAAGTCAGGCCGGCTGCATTCGTTGTAAGAAAATTCGGACGCGTTGGGCTTATATAGGCCGCTTTGTATCGAGGTAAGATCGAACCCGTAGAAATCAAAAATGCGCTGAAAAGCCGGGAGCTTGCCCTCGCTTACGGTCAAGTGCGGTCGATCGTCGTCCAGCCATCGTAGTGCTTTGTCGAATAGCCTTACTCCGATGCCGCGCCCGAAATATTGCGGCGCTACCCGCACTGTGCAGATCTTTCTCTCCTCAGGGTATCGTTTCGCGATCGCTATACCAACCAATTGGCCGTGGCGTTCGACGCGGAATAGTACTCGGCTCTCATCTCTCAGGCCCGGAACAACCTTCGTTCGAAACCAAGATTCGATTCCGGGATAATCCGGGGACAACGGAAGCAAAAACGTGAGAGCTTCGATCTCGCTATCCCGTAAAGTTAGCTGGCACGCAGTCTGTGCCCTCGATCTCAGAGTCATATTTGCGCTTCTCGCTGAGTTCATCTGTTCGTCAAGGCGTGCCACAAGGACGAAATCAAAGCCTCTAAAGCGGAGGCAGAAAGATTGCCCATGACACCGAATGCAAAGGCAATGAGAAGATACATCCAGAGAATTTGACGCCCTGTCCGCCTGGTTTGCAGTTTGACGAATGCCGAGAAGTCTTCGACTCCGGCCGTATTGTCCGTTCGCCAATGATAGACCATCATGCCATCAGGAATTCCACTGGGGACGTAGTCGTTCCAAAATCCATGTTCCAGCAGTCTGTTCTTATGCGGTTGCCTGCTGCTGAGAGTTAGATCTGCAAGAACCGGTATAGCCGTAAGGAAGGCAACTCGCGTGAAGGGGACCTTCGAGGCGTTTGCATGATCCAACCGCATTAGACTTTCTATGCGATCTGGCAGGGTGCGAGCCTCGTTGAATCTGAAGTCTACATACTCCACTTCTTCAAAGCCGCTTTGAAGGAAGCGATCCCGAGGCATGATTGCCCGAACGAATGGCTCCTTCTTCTCGACGTACACCCGAATACGAAAATAGCCGGGGCACTTGCTAGCTAAGTTCGTACAAATCTCGTCGATGGCTTCACGGGTCACTGTGAGCAAAGTACCCTCTGCCATCTTAGTGATTGCTAACTGACTTGCTGCGGGTCGACTCCCGTCCATCGGGAATACATGCACACGGCAGTAGGGACTACTGTCCTTTATCAGTTCAACGCTGTTAGGCCCGCGCCTCGAATTGCAGGTCAGTGGCTCGTTGAAGATTCCTTCGGCTATGTCCAATCGCGCAAAATGCGGTCCGCAGTCTTCCAACGCATCATTCGCCAGGGTTTGCGGAAGAAACAAGTTCACCTTTTCGATTAGGTTTGGATCGGATAGCCAGATGCCAAATTCCACGAAATCACGGACCTTGCCGTTCTTCCCCTTGAAGTCGGGATCACCGGCAACCCGCCAGTAGTTGCAGTGAAACTCCGCTTGGCAACCGTCTCGTCCCGCTCGGTGGACGCACCAAGCCGCAACACTACCATCCCCGCTCATCACGTTCCTCGGGTCGCAACAAATGAAATGGTTGAATCAACTAGTTCGGCAGTCTTGCAGGCTTGTACGATTCACCTTGGTATGTCCACGTCTCAATTGCAACTTCGAGGCGCAATGGCCGCCGCTTCCCCAAACAAAAACGGCCGGATCTTCCGATCCGGCCGCAAACGCAAAACGCTACTGGCTAAGCCTACGCCACGCGACGCAACCTAGCCCCCGCCCAATTCCAAAATTCGCTTAGCTGGCCTTCTTCGCCGGCGCGGTGTCGCCGACCTTCTTCTGGATGGCGCGCTTCAGCTCGAGGGCGCGCGGCGACAGGACGTCGGCCTTGGCCTTGAGCAGGAAGGGGTCGAGGCCGCCATTGTGGTCGACGCTCTTGACCGCGTTGGTGGAGACGCGCAGGCGCACGTTGCGGCCGAGCGCTTCGCTGATGAACGTCACGTTGACGAGGTTCGGCAGGAAGCGGCGCTTGGTCTTGATGTTGGAGTGGCTGACCTTGTGGCCGACGAGGGGGCCCTTGGCCGTCAGTTCGCAGCGGCGAGACATGGTAGAAATCCTCTTCTGTCCCCCAACGATTTGCGGCCGCCATTCTGGGCGCCACGGGGGCTAATTCTGTGTCCTTGCAGGGAGCGGGCGGACGTATAGGGGGGAAGGGACGGGACGTCAAGGTTTTGGGCGGTCTTTTCGCCTCTCCCCGCGTGCGGGGAGAGGCCGGAATGCGCGCGAATAGCGCGGATTCCGGGTGAGGGGGAGTCTCCGCGAGGGAGGGGCGGGTTGGGCGCAACCACTCGGACCTCCCTCGCGGAGAGCCCCCTTCAGCCCAACCCTCTCCCCGCAAGCGGGGCGAGGGGGAAAGACAGCGGGGCGAAGTGCGCGTCCCTGACACACCCTCCGATCACCAAAACGGCAATGATTGAAGTGCCTTACCATCACATAAAGGGCGTATTCACCCCCGAAGTATCAAGTGGAGTTCCGCAAGCCTTGACGCCCGGACGCATTGTTTGCCGCGGTTTTTGGCTTAAGTAACAACCGTTCGCGCCCCGATTGGATTGTTTCGTGCTCGCATCACCACGACTTTGGCCCCAAGGCTTGGTCAGTCCGCGCTCAGTCAGTCCGCGCTCAGTCGGTCCGCGCTCCGCCGGCCGGCTGGCCTTCGCGGCCCTTTGCGGGCTCGTCGTGGCGTGGGGCGCGGAGCCCGTGGCGGCGCAGGGCAAGCTCGAGGCGCAGTACGAGGCCTCGCTGGCGGGCATTCCCGTAGGCCGAGGCGCCTGGAACATCGATATTGGCGACGACGTGTTCGCGGCCGCGGCCTCCGGCGGCACCACGGGGCTGCTGAAATCGTTTGCGGGCGGGTCCGGCACCGGCGCCTCGCAAGGTCGGGTGGTCAACGGCGCCCTGGTCGCGACCGGCTACCAGGCCTCCACCACCACCTCTAAGAAGACCGAACAGATCCACATCACGCTCGACAAGGGCAATGTGAAGGAGTTCGGCATCGTGCCGGAGCCGCCTGTCGATGCCGACCGCATCGTCGTCACCGACGCGCATCGCCGCGGCGTCTGGGACCCGATGACGGCCTCGCTGTTGCGCGTGCCCGGCACCGGCGACCCCGTGACGCCGGACGCCTGCCACAACGCCGCGCCGGTGTTCGACGGCCGCATGCGCTATGATCTCAAGCTCGATTTCAAGCGCATGGAGACGGTGAAGGCGGAGAAGGGCTATCGTGGCCCGGTCGTGGTCTGCGCGCTCTATTTCGTGCCCGTGGCGGGCTACATCCCCGACCGCCCCGTGATCAAATACCTCGCCGCCCAGCGCAACATCGAGATCGCCTTCGCCCCCGTCGCCGGCACGCGCATCCTGGTCCCGTTCTGGCTGAAAGTGCCGACGCCGCTCGGCCCGGCCATGCTGGAAGCGACCAGCTTCATCACCTCAGCCCAGCCGCCAAAGGTCGCCAAGACGCAGTAGGGCGCGCTGCGCCCGTCCTCCCACCTCTGTCATTCCGGGGCGCGCCCCTTGGCGCGAGCCCGGAATCCATCAGGCCGCAGAGACTGTCTCACGATGGATTTCGGGCTCGCGACTGCGTCGCGCCCCGGAATGACGAGCGAGGGGAATTCGGACAGCGAGTCCAACACCTTACCTGCCGCCACCCCGCCATTCCCGCGCCAGCCGTCTCTACTGTGCATGGGGTTGTTTTCGCGAAAATGAATTTGGGGGTCGGCTGTCGGGAATCTATTTGACTCCTCGCCGATTCTGATTCGACTCCGCGCCGTCCCCAATTTTAAGGAACCGGTCATCGAAACGCCGCTTGTGCGGCAGGGCAAAACTCCATCTAGTGCACAACCAATAAGGGTCCCGCGACATGTGGCGTGAACGGAACAGGACTTCAGCGGGAGTCAGCGATTCGGCCGCGATTCGTTCTAGAGTCGTTCCGAAGCTTAAAGCCAACGGGAAAAGCGTCGCAAAGTGAGACAGTTGCGCGAGGTTTGGGGAGCGCGCTCCCACACACTCGGTGTCATCGCCCGGCTTGACCGGGTGATCCAGTACGCCGAGGCCGTTGTGGTTGAGCGGACAGGCCGCGGCGTACTGGATGCCCCGGTCAAGCCGGGGCATGACAGCGGAATGCTTGGTTGCAGCGTAGCTTTCGGAGACATGGCCGACACCGACCCGCCCCAGACAGCACTGACATTCGCCCAAATCGCCACTACCTAATCCCCAGACATGGCTTTCTCTTCCTCCCCCTTCGCCTCCGAGCGCGCACCTGGCGCGGGCGTCACTGCGGTGCTCGGGCCGACCAACACCGGCAAGACCCATCTCGCCATCGAGCGGATGCTCGCGCATCCCTCGGGGCTGATCGGGCTGCCGCTGCGGCTGCTCGCGCGCGAGGTCTATAACAAGATCGCAGCCAGGGTCGGCAGCGAGGCCGTCGCGCTTGTTACCGGCGAGGAGAAGATCAAGCCGAAGAACCCGCGCTATTGGGTCTCCACCGTCGAGGCGATGCCCAGGGATATCGACGTCTCCTTCCTCGCCGTCGACGAGGTCCAGATCGCCTCCGATCTCGAACGCGGCCACGTCTTCACCGACCGCATCCTCAACCGCCGCGGCCGCGACGAGACGCTGCTCCTGGGCGCCGCCACGATGCGCCCGATCATCGAGCGGCTGCTGCCCGGCGTGTCCATGATCACGCGGCCGCGCCTGTCGCAGCTCGAATTCGCCGGCGACCGCAAGATCACGCGCCAGCCGCGCCGCACCGCCATCGTCGCCTTCTCGGCAGATGAGGTCTATGCCATCGCCGAGCTGATCCGCCGCCAGCATGGCGGCGCCGCCGTGGTGCTGGGATCGCTGTCGCCGCGCACGCGCAATGCGCAGGTGGAGATGTTCCAGAATGGCGACGTCGACTACCTCGTCGCCACCGACGCCGTCGGCATGGGCCTCAATCTCGACGTCGACCACGTCGCCTTCGCCTCCGACCGCAAGTTCGACGGCTACCAGTTCCGCCGCCTGACGCCGGCCGAATTCGCGCAGATCGCCGGGCGTGCCGGACGCGCCACCCGCAACGGCACTTTCGGGACGACGGGCCGCTGCGCCCCGTTCGAGCCCGAGCTCGTCAACGCGCTGCAGAACCACACCTTCGACAACGTGAAGATGCTGCAATGGCGCAATTCGAAGCTGGATTTCTCCTCCCTCGGCGCGCTCCAGGTGTCCCTGAACCAGTCGCCCGGCCATGAGGCGCTGACGCGCGCCCCGATCGCCGAGGACATGCGCGTGCTCGACCATGCCGCCCGCGACGTCGAGGTGCGCGATATCGCGCATGGCAAGGCCGCGGTGGAACGGCTGTGGGAGGCCTGCCAGGTCCCCGATTACCGAAAACTGTCGCCGGCCGCCCATGCCGAGCTCGTGACCACGCTGTACGGCTTCCTGATGCAGAAGGGCTGCATCCCCGATTCCTGGTTCGCGGCCCAGGTCGACCAGGCCGACCGCATCGACGGCGACATCGACACGCTGTCGGCCCGGATCGCCCAGATCCGCACCTGGACCTTCGTCGCCAACCGCCCGGACTGGCTGAAAGACCCCGAACGCTGGCAGGGGATCGCACGGGAGGTCGAAAATAAATTATCGGATGCGCTCCATGAACGCTTGACTGAGCGTTTCGTTGATCGCCGGACCAGTGTATTGATGCGCCGCCTGCGGGAGAACACGAGCTTGAATACTGAAATCGGCAAGACCGGCGAAGTCATCGTCGAAGGCCATGTCATCGGCCGCCTCGATGGCTTCACCTTTGCACCGGACGCTGCGGAAGCGGGCTCCGATGCGAAAGCCTTGCAGGCTGCAGCGCAAGCGGTGCTCGCCGGCGAGATCAACGCACGCGCCGAAAAACTGGGCAATGCGCCGGACGATCAGTTCGTGCTGACCTCGGAAGGCACCATCCGCTGGACCGGCGATGCCGTGGCGCGCCTGTCTGCCGCGGAGGAGGCGCTGCAGCCGCGCATCCGCATCATCTCCGACGAACGCCTCACCGGTGCGCCCCGTGAGAAGGTGCAGGCCCGGCTCGAGCTCTGGCTCAAGACCCATATCGAAAAGCTGCTCGGGCCGATGTTCGAGCTGTCGAAGGCCGAGGACGTCACCGGCATTGCCCGCGGCATCGCCTATCAGCTGGTCGAGGCGCTGGGCGTGCTCGAGCGTCCCAAGATCGCCAACGAGCTGAAGGATCTCGACCAGCCCTCGCGCGCCGTGTTGCGCAAATACGGCGTCCGTTTCGGCGCCTATCACATCTATTTCCCCGGCCTGCTGAAGCCCGCCGGCCGCGCGCTGGCAGCACTGCTGTGGGCGCTGAAGCAGGACAATGTCGATCTGTCGTCGTTGTCGGGCGCGCAGCATCTGGCATCTTCGGGCCGCACCTCGTTTCCGGTCGACAAGCAGCTGCCGCGCGATGCCTATCGCGTGCTCGGCTACAAGCAGGCCGGCGAGCGCGCCGTGCGCGTCGACATCCTGGAGCGGCTCGCCGATCTGATCCGCCCGGCGCTGGCCTGGCGCGAGAACTCGCCCGGCGAAAAGCCCGCCGGCGCGTTCGACGGCCGCAGCTTTGTGGTGACGCAGGCGATGACCTCGCTCACCGGCTCGGCCGGCGAGGATTTCGCCTCGGTGCTGCGCGCGCTCGGCTATCGCATGGAGAAGCGTGCGCCGCTGCCGCCGAAGCCAGCGGCTGCTGCCGTGGAGACGCCGGCGGCCGAAGCAAGTGCCGAGGCTCCGACTGAACCGACGGCGACCGATGATGCCGCCGCGACCGCGGACACCGCGATCGAAGCCGCGGCCGAGCCCGTCACCGTCGAAGACGCGCCCGGCATGGAGCAGCACGACGAGCCCGCGCATGAAGAGCCGGCGCTCGAAGCATCGCCCGATGCCCCCGTCACGCCCGAGGATGCCCCCGGCATCGCGCCGCCGGCGGAAGAGGCTGCTGCGCCCATCGAGGCGGTGGAAGCCGCGCCCGCCGAGGCCGCTGCGACGGAAGCAGCCGCATCGCCCGATGCTGCCGCGCCTGAGGCTGCCGCTGCGCCTGCCGAGCCCGAGCTCGTTGAGGTCTGGCGTCCCGGCGGCCGTCACGAGGATCGCAAGCCGCGCCACGAGCGCCATCGCCACCAGCGTCACCACAATCAGCGCCCGCAGGCGGGTGCAGAGGCGGGTGCTGCACCAGCGGAAGGCGAAGCAGCGCAAGCTGCTGACGGCGAGAAGCGCGGCGAGCGTCATCGTCACGGCGGTCATCGCCGCGATGGCGGCAGGGATTTCCGCAAGCCGCGCGAAGGTGGCGGTGAAGGTGCGCCGCGTCCAGAGGGGCGCGACGACAGGAACCGCCGCTTCGAGGGCAAGGATCGCGACAACAAGGATCGCGATCGCAACAAGGGCAAGTTCGGCGGAGATCGCGACAAGGGTCGCGACAATCGCGGTCGTGACCGCGACAAGGGCCGCGACCGTCAGGGCGGTCCCTCGCTGCGCCCCTACGCCTCGAGCGCGAACCCGCGCGAGCGCGATCGTCCGGCCGATCCGAACTCGCCCTTCGCAAAGCTCGCGGCGCTGAAAGAGCAGCTGTCCGGTCGCAAGGAGTGATCCCACGACCGAGCGGCAGCGCCTCGACAAATGGCTGTGGCACGCGCGAGTGGTGAAGGCGCGCACCTCTGCGGCCGAGCTCGTCGAGTCCGGCCACGTTCGCATCAACGGCACGCGCGAGAAGTCGCCGGGCCATGCGATCAAGATCGGCGATGTGATCACCATCGCGCTCGATCGCACCGTGCGCGTGCTGAAAGTAACCGCTTTCAACGAGCGCCGCGGCGATGCCGCCTCGGCCCGCGTGCTCTACGAGGAGCTGAGCGAAGGCAATCAAAGTTCTCGGCGCAATTAATTGCGCTTTGAATTCATTTCTTGGTCGATCAAACGCGTAAAGCCGTCATGATCGGCCGTTCCCGACCTTGCGGCGCCGGGCCATCCGCGCTACGCAAGCCGCGACTTTTAAAAGAGCTTTTCGGAGCGTTGGATGACTTACGTCGTCACTGAAAACTGCATCAAGTGCAAGTACACCGACTGCGTCGAGGTCTGCCCGGTCGATTGTTTCTACGAAGGCGACAACATGCTCGTCATCCATCCTGACGAATGCATCGACTGCGGCGTGTGCGAGCCGGAATGCCCCGCCGACGCCATCAAGCCGGACACGGAACCGGGCCTGGAAAAGTGGCTCCAGGTCAACGCCGACTACGCCAAAAGCTGGCCGAACATCACCCAGAAGAAAGAATCACCCCCCGACGCGAAGGAATTCGACGGTCAGGAAGGCAAGTTCGAGAAATATTTTTCTCCGAACCCGGGCTCGGGAGACTAATTCTCGCCCAAACTTAACCCTAATACCTTCGTCAGCGCCGAAAACCAGCCCTCAAGACCCCTAAATCATTGATTTTTGCGGGAAATGTGCTATATTGAGCACATTAAGCCGAACCCCCGTCAGCCCGGTTGGCCCCGTTGGGTTCCCGTGAAACCAAATGTCGAACAGGGGCGTGGCAGTTTCCGCGCGCAGGCTGTGTCACAGAAAACGCGTAAAAAGAGTACTTCAGCGAGGGCTTCCCATAAGGAGGCCAAAAAAGTCGCCGCGGCCAGCCGTAGCGCATCCAAGGGTCGGACCGCGACGAAGGCACCGGCTGCAAAGTCCTCGAAGAACAAAAGAAGCGCAATGCCTAACAAGACTGCCAAACCGGCCGCGAAAGCGACCGTTGCCAAGCCTGCTGCTGCCAAGGCTCCCGCTGCCAAGCCGGCCGCGCCGAAGGCTCCCGTTGCTGCTGCTCCTGCCAAGGCTCCTGTCGCTGCCAAGCCGGCCGTGAAGCCCGCCGCGGCTGCGCCGAAGGTCGAGGAAAAGAAGGTCGTGACCCAGCGTCAGGGCTTCAAGGCCAACGAATTCGTCGTCTATCCCGCTCACGGCGTCGGCCAGATCCTGGCCATCGAGGAGCAGGAGATCGCCGGTGCGAAGCTCGAGCTGTTCGTCATCAATTTCATCAAGGACAAGATGACGCTGCGCGTGCCGACCGCCAAGGTCGCGAACGTCGGCATGCGCAAGCTGTCCGACCCCGCGCTGGTGAAGAAGGCGCTGGAGACGCTGAAGGGCCGCGCCCGCGTCAAGCGCACCATGTGGTCGCGCCGCGCCCAGGAATACGAAGCAAAGATCAATTCGGGCGACATCGTCGCGATCGCGGAAGTCGTGCGCGACCTCTACCGTTCCGAGTCGCAGCCCGAGCAGTCGTACTCTGAACGCCAGCTCTATGAAGCGGCGCTCGATCGTCTCTCCCGCGAGATCGCGGTTGTGCAGCACTCGACCGAGACCGAAGCGGTCAAGGAGATCGAGGCCCAGCTCGCCAAGAGCCCGCGCCGCACCAACGCCAAGGCGGAAGCCGCCGACGGCGAGGGCGAGACGGATGCCGACGGCGATACCGATGGCGACGACACCGCCGTCGCCGACGAGGCTGCGTAAGCGTCTCGTCGCGTCGATCGCATGCAATCAAAAGCCCGGCCGGTTGGCCGGGCTTTTTGTTTTGAGTTTCGTACTTCGTAGGGTGGGTTACGCCGAACGACTGCGCTTCGCGCAGCCGCCACGGCTAGAGCCTTTCATTGCTTAATTGAATCGGAGGGGATTCCGGTTTTTGGCGGATTGTGATTCAAGATGCTGACTGGATTGGAGGCCAGCATCGCATGACCCGACCTCTTTCCCTGGATCTTCGCGAGCGTGTGGTGGCGTCGGTTTTGGCGGGCGAGAGCTGCCGGTCTGTGGCGGAACGGTTTGGTGTTGCGGTCTCGTCGGTTGTGAAGTGGTCACAGCGGCAGCGGGCGACCGGCTCGGTTGTGCCTGGCAAGATGGGCGGTCACCGCAAGCCTGTGCTTGATCCGCACCGCGCCTTCATCGTCGAGCGGATCACTCAGACGCCGCACCTGACGCTGCATGGTCTGAAGGCGGAACTGGCAACCCGTGGGGTCAAGGTCTCACACAACGCGGTCTGGCTGTTCCTGCGTCGGGAAGGGCTGCGGTTCAAAAAAAACACTGTTCGCCCTCGAACAGGCTCGCGCCGACGTCTCTCGTAGGCGCCAGCGTTGGCGATCCTGGCAGGCCGGACTTGATCCGGGCCGGCTCGTCTTCATCGATGAGACCTGGATCAAGACCAACATGGCCCCTTTGCGGGGCTGGGGCCCCAAAGGGGCACGCCTGCGCGGCTTCGCCCCACACGGTCACTGGCGTACCCTCACATTCCTCGGCGCGCTCCGTCATGACCAACTCACGGCACCCTGCGTCTTCGACGGCCCGATCAACGGCGAATGCTTCCGCGCTTATGTGAAGCACCTTCTCCTGCCAACCCTGCGCGAAGGCGACATCGTCATTCTCGACAATCTCGGAAGCCACAAGTCGAAAGCTGTCAGGCAGATGATCCAGGCTGCTGGCGCCAGGCTCTGGTACCTGCCGCCATACTCGCCCGACCTCAACCCGATCGAACAGGCCTTCTCCAAGATCAAACACTGGATGCGGCAAGCTCAGAAGCGCACCATCGAGGACACTTGGCGCCACATCGGTCACCTCGTCCACGACATCCAGCCTCGCGAATGCGCCAACTACTTCGCCAACGCCGGTTATGCTTCAGTCAAAATGTGAAACGCTCTAACCCACCCTACGTTTTCTCACTTCACCGGCCGCTTCTCGAGCTTCCTGGCCAGCGTGCGCCGGTGCATGCCCAGCCTTCGTGCTGCTTCCGAGATGTTGAAATCGGTCTCGATCAGCGTCTGGTGGATGCGCTCCCATTCCAGCGTCTTGATCGAGGTCGGCCGTGTATCGAGCGCGACTTCGGCGTTGCCTTCAGCCCTGTTGAAGGCGGCTTCGATATCGTCGGTGTTCGATGGCTTTGCCAGGTAATGGCAGGCGCCGAGCTTGATCGCCTCGACGGCGGTGGAGATGCTGGCAAAGCCGGTCAGCACCACGATCAGCATCTCCGGGTCGTGCGTGTGCAGCAGCTCGACGCAGGCGAGGCCCGAGGCGCCGCCGAGCTTGAGATCGACCACCGCGTGTCCAAAGGATCGCTCCTCCAGCACCTTCCGCACCTCTTCGATCGAAGCTGCGAGGACGACGTCGTAGCCGCGGCGCTCGAACGAGCGTTTCAGCGTGCGCGCGAAGCCGGCATCGTCCTCGACGACGATGAGCGAACGGTCAGGCGTCAAAATTTCCTCCGATCGCGAGCGTTGCGAGCGGCAGCGTCAGGCGGACGGTGGCGCCGCGCTTCCTGTGGTTCTCGGCGGTCACGCTGCCGCCGAGCTTGCGCACGACGTTCATCACCAGGAACAGGCCGAGCCCGCCGCCGGCGCGGCCCTTGCTCGAGTGATAGGGTTTTCCCAGTTGCGCCAGCATCTCCGGCGCAAAGCCCGGGCCACGATCGCTGATCGACAGCACGAGATTGTCGCCCTCGCGCTCGGCCAGCAGCTCCACCCATTCGCGCGAGACCTCATAGGCATTGTCGAGCACGTTGAAGATCACCTGCTTCAGCGCGACGTCAGAGACGATCGCGACGTCCTCGCCGAACGTGTTGACGAAATAGAGCGTGCGGGCCGAGCGCGCGTCGCGCCACTCGTTCACCAGCGCGGTGACGAAGGCCGTCACCGTCGTCGGCGAGGAGCCTTCGCCGCGCGCTTCGCCCGCCGACACCAGGATGCCCGTCACGATGGTCTTGCAGCGTTGCAGAGAGGTTTCCATCTCCGCAAGATCCTCGGCAAGTTCCTGATCGCCGGCGAGATCGGGCATGCGGCGCCAGTCGCTAAGGATGACCGACAGCGAGGCGAGCGGCGTGCCGAGTTCATGCGCCGCGCCGGAGGCGAGCAGGCCCATGCGGACGATGTGGTCCTGCTCGGCCGCATGCTGGCGCAATGCCGCCAGATGCGCATCGCGCTCGCGCAAATTCCTGTTGATCCGGGTGACGAACACGACCAGCAGTACGGCGTTGAGGACGAAGCCCAGCAGCATGCCGGTCACGGTGAGACTGTAGGCCTCGCTGATCGGGTTCGGCGGCAGGTCGAGCGGCCGGTAGGCCATGGTCAGCCAGATGAAACTCGCGCAGGTCAGTGCGACCAGCGACCAAGTCGAACGGGCATTAAGCAGCACCGCGCCCAGCGTCACCTGGAGCAGGAACAGCGAGGTGAAGGGATTGGTGGCGCCGCCGCTGAGGTAGAGCTGCGCCGTCAGCGCGGCGACATCGAGCATCAAGGCGACCAGCAGCTCGTTGTTGGTGATCGCGGCGCGATGGCGCACCCAGACGAGGCTGGAGACGTTGAGCAGCAGCAGCGCGCCGATTACCGCGCCCATCCGTTCCAATGGCAGGGGAATACCGAGGCCGAAATGCACGCCGCCGATGGTCACGATCTGGCCGACCACCGCGGTCCAGCGCAGCTGGATCAGCAGCGCCATGTTCTTGCGGTTGGTCTCGTCGTCGGTCGGCGCAACGCCGATCAGCTCGCTGCGCGCGTCCGCCTGCGATTGCAGCGTAACGGCGTCGTGCGTCATTCCGTCGTCAGGTAGATTCGACGATCGTTCCAGCATCTGATCCCGTCCTGCGGGCGGTGGCATCCGAGCCGCCGGCCGGTTCGTGGACGAAGCGCTTGCGGCGGAACAGCCCGCCGCCGAATGTGACGAAAAGTTTACCCGCGAGCATGAAAGCCAGGGCAAACCACGTCAGCGCATAGATCAGGTGGTTATTGGGAAAGCTGATCACGGTCAATCCGCCGATCGGGCCGCTGCCGGAATGTGATCCGGCGTCGGCATCGACGAAGAAGGGCGCGACATCGTGGAGGCCGCGCGCTGCCGCAATCGCGGCGACATCCCGCGAGTACCAGCGGTTGTGCTGGGGCACGTTGTTCCTGAGGAAACCGCCTTTCGGCTCGGTCATGCGGAGCAGGCCCGTGATCTCGACCTGGCCGTCCGGATTGCCGTTCTGGCGCGTCGATGCGTCGCGCCGCTCGGTCGGCACGAAGCCGCGATTGACCAGGACCAGCGCGCCGTCGCCGCGCTGAAGCGGCGTCAGCACCCAATAACCGGGGCCCTCCTCGGTGACGGCCTGAACCAGAGTCTCGCGGTCATGCAGGAAGCGGCCGGTGAGGCTGACGTGCCTGTATTCGTCGTTCGCGGTGGAGACGGCCGGCCAGGCCGCGGGCGACGGGATCGGCTGGGCCGGGGCATGGACGCGCTGCTCGACGCGGTCGATCAGCGCCAGCTTCCAGGCGCGGCGCTCGATCTGCCAGACGCCGAGTGCGATCAGAAGTGCAAAGGCCGCGAGCGAGAGAACCGTGAGCCACAGGCGCGGACGCGCAGCCTTGCGACGCGCGTCCTTTGCCTCGCTCGTCACGGTCCGGATATCGCTCACTTCATTCCCGTCATCTGGTGCATCGGCATCATGTTGCTGTTGAGGTGGTTCATCACCCACAGCGAACCGGACAGCGCGATCACCACCATGACGATGGTGAAGATCAGCGCCATCATGCTCCAGCCGTTCTCGGACTTGGTGTTCATGTGCAGGAAGTAGATCATGTGCACGACGATCTGCACGACCGCGAAGGCCATGATGACGAGCGCGGTGATCTGCTTGCTCGGCAGCGCGCCGCTCATCACCAGCCAGAACGGGATCGCGGTCAGCACGACCGAGAGCACGAAGCCGAGCATGTAGGTCGAGAACGTGCCGTGGGCGTGGCCGTCGCCGTGGTGATGGCCGTCCGCGTGGGCGGCGTGGGTATCGGTGTTCATCGCAGAACTCCCAGGAGATAGACGAAGGTGAAGACGCCGATCCAGACCACGTCCAGGAAGTGCCAGAACATCGACAGGCACATCAGGCGGCGGCGGTTGGCTTCGATCAGGCCGAACTTCCAGACCTGCACCATCAGGGTCACCAGCCAGATCAGGCCGCAGGAGACGTGCAGGCCGTGGGTGCCGACCAAGGTAAAGAACGCGGACAGGAAGGCGCTGCGCTGCGGGGTCGCGCCTTCATGGATCATGTGGGCGAACTCGGAGAGCTCGATGCCGATGAAGGCGAGGCCGAACAGGCCGGTGATCGCCAGCCACATCTGGGTCTGGGCGATCTTGTTCTGCTGCATCGTCAGCATGGCAAAGCCATAGGTGATCGACGACAGCAGCAGCATCGAGGTGTTCACCGCGACCAGCGGCAGCTCGAACAGATCCTTCGGGGCGGGACCGGCGGCGTAGTTGCCGCCGAGCACGCCGAAGGCGGCGAACAGCATCGCGAAGATGAGACAGTCGCTCATCAGGTAGATCCAGAAGCCGAGCGAGGTGCTGTAGCCTTCGGGATGCGGATGCTCGTCGGCGAGGTAGAACATCGGCTCGCCGGTCTGGGCGGGATTGACAGCGACAGTCATTTACTTGGCTCCGGCGAGCAGTTTGGTGCGCGCGTCCTCAGCCCGGATGACGTCGTCAGCCGGAATGTCGAAGTCGCGGTGATAGTTGAAGGTGTGACCGATGCCGACGACGAGCATCGCGATGAAGCTCACGGCGGCCAGCCACCAGATGTACCAGATCAGGCCGAAACCCATCGCGGTGGCGAGGCCGGCGAGGATCACGCCGGTGCCGGTGCTGCTGGGCATGTGGATCGGCTTGAACCCGGTGAGCGGACGCTGGTAGCCGCGCTTCTTCATGTCCCACCACGCGTCATTGTCGTGAACGACGGGGGTGAAGGCGAAGTTGTAGTCCGGCGGGGGCGAGGAGGTCGCCCATTCCAGCGTGCGCGCGTCCCAGGGATCGCCGGTGACGTCCTTGAGCTGCTCGCGCTTGAGGAAGGAAACCGCGAACTGCATCAACATGCTGAGGATGCCGAGGAAGACGAGGCCGGCGCCGATCGCGGCGATGACGAACCAGATCTGAAGCGAAGGATCGTCGAACACGCGCAGGCGGCGGGTCACGCCCATCAGGCCGAGCACATAGAGCGGCATGAAGGCCATGTAGAAGCCGGTGACCCAGAACCAGAACGACAGCTTGCCCCAGAACGGATCGAGCTTGAATCCGAACGCCTTCGGGAACCAGTAGTTGATGCCGGCGAACGCGCCGAACACCACGCCGCCGATGATCACGTTGTGGAAATGCGCAATCAGGAACAGGCTGTTGTGCAGGACGAAGTCGGCCGGCGGCACTGCGAGCAGCACGCCGGTCATGCCGCCGAGCACGAAGGTCAGCATGAAGGCGATCGTCCACAGCATCGGCAGCTCGTAGCGGATTCGGCCGCGATACATCGTGAACAGCCAGTTGAACATCTTCGCGCCCGTCGGGATCGAGATGATCATCGTGGTGATGCCGAAGAACGAGTTGACGCTGGCGCCCGAGCCCATCGTGAAGAAGTGGTGGAGCCAGACCAGGTACGACAGGATGGTGATGACCACGGTGGCGTAGACCATCGAGGTGTAGCCGAACAGGCGCTTGCCGGAGAAGGTCGAGGTGACTTCCGAGAAGATGCCGAAAGCGGGGAGAACCAGGATGTAGACCTCGGGATGGCCCCAGATCCAGATCAGGTTCACGTACATCATCGGGCTGCCGCCGAAATCGTTCGTGAAGAAGTTGGTGCCGACATAGCGATCGAGCGTGAGCAGCGCGAGCACGACGGTCAGGACCGGGAAGGACGCCACGATCAGGATGTTGGTGCAGAGCGCGGTCCAGGTGAACACCGGCATCTTCATCATGGTCATGCCGGGGCAGCGCAGCTTGACGATGGTGCAGATCAAATTGATGCCGGACAAAGTCGTTCCGACGCCCGCGACCTGGAGGCCCCATATGTAATAGTCGACGCCGACGTCAGGACTGTAGCCGATGTTCGACAGCGGCGGATAAGCCAGCCAGCCGGTGCGGGCGAACTCGCCGATGAACAGCGAGGCCATCACCAGCACCGCGCCGCCGACGGTCATCCAGAAGCTGAAATTGTTCAGGAACGGAAACGACACGTCGCGTGCGCCGATCTGGAGCGGTACGACGAAGTTCATCAGGCCGGTGACCAGCGGCATCGCCACGAAGAAGATCATGATCACGCCGTGGGCGGTGAAGACCTGGTCGTAGTGATGGGCGGGGAGGAAGCCTTCGGAGCCGCCGAACGCGAGCGCCTGTTGCGCGCGCATCATGAGCGCGTCGGCGAAGCCGCGCAGCAGCATCACGATGCCAAGGATCATGTACATGATGCCGATGCGCTTGTGGTCGACGCTGGTGAACCACTCGCGCCACAGATAGCCCCAGAGCCGGAAATAGGTCACGCCGCCGAGCAACGCGGCGCCGCCGAGCGCGACCATGATGAAGGTGCCGACAAGGATCGGCTCGTGCAGCGGCAGCGAATCGATGCTGAGCCGGCCGAAGATGAGCTTGAGAAGATCAGGAGACATGCGGGATCTCTTTAGGAGTCTGACTTCGGACGTAGTCCGAGGAAGAAGGACGAGGACTTCAGCGGCGCGAAAGTCGGCCGCTTCAGCCCGGCGCCGGTAAGCGGCGCGGTGTCGAGTGGTGCCGTGATGGAGGCGGTGGTCTTGCCCTGCGGCGCATCGGGCGTGCAGGTGCCGGCGACGAAGGTCGGCTCCGGCCCGAGCACGGTGCCGCGTCGGGCGTACTTGTCGTAGGCCAGCGGCAGGGTGTTGTTCAGGCCCTCATGGCCGTTGCCGCCCTTGGCGTCGATCGCCATCATCTCGCTCTGGCACATCTTGCCGGTCTCGACGCACATGTTGAGGATCAGGCGGTAGAGATCGGAATCGATGGTGCCGTAGCGGCGCACCGGCTCGTTCTGGCTGGGCTTCTCCAACTGGAGATATTCGGCGCGGCCGAGCGAGCCGCCGGCGGATTTGGCGCTGGCGATCCAGGCGTCAAAGCCCTTGTCGTCGAGGCCCTGGAAGTTGAAGTGCATGCCGGAGAAGCCGGCGCCGCTGTAGTTCGCCGAAAAGCCCTTGTAGGTGCCGGCGTGGTTCACCACGGCGTGGAGCTTCGTCTCCATGCCCGGCATCGCGTAGATCTGGCCGGCGAGCGCGGGGATGTAGAACGAGTTCATCACCGAAGACGCGGTGATGCGGAAGTTGATCGGACGATCGACCGGAGCGGCCAGGTCGTTGACGGTGGCGATGCCGTAGTCCGGATAGATAAAGAGCCACTTCCAGTCGAGCGCGACGACGTCGACCTCGAGCGGGGCCTTGGACTGGTCGATGGCGCGGTCGGCATGGATGCGGCCGAGCGTGCGGTAGGGGTCGAGCAGATGCGTGCCCATCCAGGTCAGCGCGCCCAGGCAGATGATGATCAGCAGCGGCGCCGACCAGATCACCAGCTCGAGCTTGGTCGAGTGGTCCCAATCCGGCTCGTAGCGGGCCGAGGTGTTGGACTGGCGGTAGCGCCAGGCAAACAGCACCGTGAGCGCCATCACGGGGACGACGATCAGGAGCATCAGGACGGTGGAGATAATGACGAGGTCGCGCTGTTGCGCTGCGATATCGCCGGCAGGCGCCAGCACGACATAGTTGCAGCCGCTGAGCGCAGCTGCCAGAGGTAGCAGCGCCAGGATCTTGAGACGGGACACGGGCCGAGCCTTATGAGAATGAGTTTCCTTTGCGGGCCCAAGGGGTAGCTGCGGCGCAGCAATCCGGACATTGGACAATTTGTCCAATGTTGCAGTGCGGAATGTTGGGTCAGACAGGGGCAGATTGCCTGGCGCCCCGCCGGGCGGTCGGCTTTGGTTTTCAGGACGTTAAGGGCGCACGAATGGCGACGGCACAGACCCCCGCAATGGCAGACCTCCACTCGGGCGAGCACGGCCACGACCAGGCCAGTCCCGGCGAGATCGCCATCGGCGTCATCATCGGCCGCACCTCGGAATTCTTCGACTTCTTCGTCTACGCGATCGCCTCAGTGATCGTATTCCCGCGCCTGGTGTTCCCGTTCACCAGCGAGCTGACCGGCACCCTCTATTCCTTCATGATCTTCGCGCTGGCCTTCGTGGCCCGGCCGATCGGAACCGTCATTTTCATGACGGTCGATCGCGAGTACGGCAAAACCGCCAAGCTGGTCTCGGCGCTGTTTCTGCTCGGCACCGCCACCGTCGCGCTCGCATTCCTGCCCGGCTATCACGACATCGGCGTTGCCGCGATCTGGCTGCTGGCGCTGGCGCGTATCGCGCAGGGTCTGGCCTGGGGCGGCGCCTGGGACGGCATGGCTTCGCTCCTGGCCCTGAACGCGCCACCCTCCAAGCGCGGCTGGTATGCGATGGTGCCGCAATTAGGCGCCCCGCTCGGCCTGATCGTGGCGAGCGCGCTGTTCGCTTATTTCGCCGGCAACCTCTCGGCCGACGACTTCTTCGACTGGGGCTGGCGCTATCCGTTCTTCGTCGCCTTCGCCATCAACGTCGTGGCGCTGTTCGCGCGCCTGCGCATGGTGACGACCGAAGAATATGCCTCGTTGTTCGAGACCCGCGAATTGCAGCCCGCGCGCATCTCCGAGACCGTCGCGCGCGAAGGCCAGAACATCATGCTCGGTGCATTCGCGCCGCTCGCGAGCTTCGCGCTGTTCCACATGGTCACGGTGTTTCCGCTGTCCTGGGTGTTCCTGTTCACCCGCGAAAGCCCGGTGCGCTTCCTGATCATCGAGATCGTCGCCGCCGTGTTCGGCGTCGCGGCGATCGTGGCCTCCGGCATCATCGCCGACCGCGTCGGCCGCAAATCGCTGCTGATGGGATCGGCCATTGCGATCGCGATCTACAGCGGTTTTGCTCCGCAGCTGCTCGATGCCGGCGCGTTCGGTGAGACCATCTACATGGTGATCGGTTTCATCCTGCTGGGTCTCTCCTTCGGCCAGTCCTCGGGCGCGATCGCCTCGAACTTCCGGCAGGCGTACCGCTACACGGCTTCCGCGCTGACCTCGGATATGGCCTGGCTGTTCGGCGCGGGCTTCGCGCCGCTGGTCGCGCTTCTGCTCGCCACCAATCTCGGCGTCATCGCATCGGGTGCGTATCTGCTGTCAGGCGCGTTCTGGACGCTGCTCGCACTCTGGCTCAGCGGCCAGCGCGAGGCGGGCGACATGGACGCGGGCGGTTAAAGCGTCCCTCGGACGGGAATAAAATTCAGGCCGGGCGATCCTGTTTGCGGCGACGCAAGCAGGAGATCCCATGAACGTCCGGTCCAATCCCGTCCACCAGCAGAGTTTTGCAAGCCTGGTCCTCACCATCGTCGCGATTGTTTTCTCGACCGGGCTCGCCCACGCCACCGGCAACGTCGCGCGCGGCCAAACGCTCTACAAGGGCTGCGCAGATTGTCACTCCATCAATGAGAACGCTGTCGGCCCGATGCACAAGGGCGTGGTCGGTCGCAAGGCGGGCAGCGTGCCCGGCTATGACTATTCGGCCGATCTGAAGAACTCAGGGATCGTCTGGACCGAGCAAAATCTCGACAAATGGCTGGCCGGACCGCAGGCCATGGTGCCGGAAACCAAGATGTTTTTCGACGTCCCGGACGCGCAGGATCGTGCTGATATCATCGCGTTTCTGAAGGAAAAGGCGCGGTAGGTCGGCAGAGCAGGTCTCGTAGGGTGGGCAAAGCGAAGCGTGCCCACCATCTGTCGCTATCATTGGCGGATCGTGGGCACGGCGCTACGCGCCTTTGCCCACCCTACGGCACTGTCTTTGTGGCTCGAGATCCCGGGCTCGCGCTAAGCGCGCCCCGGATTGACGCGCGCTTGGCGCGCGTCAATCCGCCACGACCTTCACGCGATCCCGTACCTTCACCTGAGCGTTGCGATCGAGCCCGTTGAGCACGCGGAAGCGCTCGGCGGGATGATCGACGCCGGCCATGCGGTGGGAGAGCGATTCCACGGTATCGCCGGGCTGCACGGTGATGACCTTGATGCGCAGGGGGCGCGCGGCCTGGATCTCGTCGAGCGTCAGGCGGCGGAACGAATTGACGGTCTCGCGCGCGTTGCGCTCGCTCTCGGTCGATTTCTGCCTTGCCGCGAAGATGAAGCGATAGACGTCGCTGCCGAAGCGCAACGCATAGACCTTGAACTGCCACTGATCGCCCTTGGCGGTGGCGGAGGCGGCCGGAAAACCGTTGATGGTGATGTCTTCGGTGGAGGCCTTCTCGACGCCCTCCATCCAGCCGGAATTCAGGTAGTCGCCGAGCGACTGCTCGGCCGGCACCCTCACGACGTCGAAGCGCATCGCCTGCGAGCCGCCGTCACGCACGCCGATCACCGCCTGCGCGGTGTTGTCGAGCGTGAAATTGTCCGGCGCCTGGAAGGTGAAGCCGAGTTTCGGGTGCAGGAAACGCCGGCCGCGCACAAAACCTTCGCTGGGATCTTCGCCATAGACGAGGTTGTCGATCGCGGCGAGGTAGGTCTCGCGGTCACGCTCGGCGCCCTCGGGCGCCGCATATTGCCGCGCGATGGTCTGCGCATTCTGCACGCGCTCGGGGGTGGCCGGATGCGACGAGGTGAAATCCTGCGCGCGCGGATCGAGCGAGGTCTTGCCGACCTTGAGCTCGGCATTGCGCTCCATCGCCGAGAGGAAGCGGGCGGCGCCATAGGGATCGAAATGCGCCTTGGCGGAAAGGCCGACGCCGATGCCGTCGGCCTCGAACTCCTGGTTGCGCGAAAAGCTCGCCATGGTGAGCTTGGTCTTGGCCAGCGCAAGCGCGGTGAGATCGGGATCGTTGCTCATGTCGGTGACGACGCGGGTGACGATCGCGGCCTGGCGCGCCTGGTCCTCGCGCATCGCGGCGTGCTTGGACAGCACATGCGCCATCTCGTGGCTGAGCACGGAGGACAATTCGGAGGTGTCGCTGGCGAGCGCGAGCAGGCCGCGGGTGACATAGAGCTGGCCGTTCGGCAGCGCGAACGCGTTCACAGCGCCGGAATTGAGAATGGTGACCTTATAGCCCTGGTCGGGGCGGTCGGACGCCGCGACGAGCCGGTCGACGGTCTTGCTGACCAGCGATTCGAGCCTGGGGTCGTCGTAGGTGCCGCCGTAGCTCGCCAGGATGCGCTCGTGCTCTTTTTCGGTGGCGGGGGTCTGCGCGACGGCCGGTTTCGGCTTGGGCATCGCCACGGTCGGCGGGGCTGCCGCAGTCTGGAACCGGTTCATGTCGCCGCAACCGGCAAGGGCTGAGCCCAGCACGAGGCACAGCGCGGCCGGCGCAGCCCGCAGGCGGCGGCGTTCACTCCATACGTGCCGTTCTAGCACCCCATTCACGTCGCTTAACCCGTGCCTGGCCCGTTTTAGGGCCTTACCCCTGTCGGCTCGTTTGCGCCCAGCAACTCGACCTGCCCCGCAAGGCGCACATCGATGCGCGGCCCTGTATTCCCCTCGACCCAGCCCCGGACGCGAATGCGTCGATTTTCCAGGGACTTAAGAGTGATCCCGGCGTTTTCGAACGCGGGTTGCGTGCGCTTTGAAATAGTCACAGCAAAGCCGCGTGTCCAGTTCCGTCCGAAGTTGAGGTAGGTCATTGCCCCAGCTTGCCGGACCGACAGGACTTTGCCCTCGACCACCATAAAGCGCCCGATCCCCGCCAAAATATCGTCCGGACTTTCCGCGTTTTTTATGGCCGACGGGTCAGCCCAGTTGCCCTTTTTTTGGCGCCGTGCCTCGGTCTCCGCCGCCATCAAGGCCGCCGCGCAGTCCTTGTCCGCGATCTCGGCGGAGACGAGGGCGTCGCCCTGGGCGAGCAGCGCGGCCTGCACGGAGATGTCGCTGTCGCCGGCAAATATGAACGCAGCTTGGCGGCCGTAGCGGTCGGGCGTGTCGTCCGCGCTCCGCAGACTCACGTCGCGCCCGACGAGCAGCGAGGTCAGTGCCTGCTTCGTCGTCGCGGTCGGTTCGATTCCGGTGAGGCGGACCTCGCGGCCGTCATCGAGACGCACGCTGCGGGCATCGACCATCGCCGCGACGCGGCCTTCGCCCTGAGTCTCGAATTGGCACGGCGCGGCGAACGCCGTGTGACCTACGACGAGAAGAAATGCGACGATGAGGTGAAGCCGTTGCGTCACATGACCCGGAGAGGTTGCGTTACGCCTTAGCTTTAACCCAAACGTGGCGAATGACGAAAGGGGGCAGTCGTCGTGTGACACTTCGCTTCTGCCTCACACTCCGTCATTGCGAGCGCAGCGAAGCAATCCAGCGTCTTTACACGGCGACAGTCTGGATTGCTTCGCTGCGCTCGCAATGACGCGTGGAAGCAGGTGCGGCTCAATTTCCATTCCGCTTTGCGGAAAACATGCGCGGCAATCGTGCTGCCGCAACGTCCCTCGCGCTTGCTGCCGTATCGCGCATGCGGCATGATCGCGGCAACAACGATAACCAAGCCGCCATCAGAGTACGGCGCGATAAGGGAGGTCTTTTTCGATGAAGCATATTTTGTCGGGCATTTTTGCCGCAGCGTTTGCCCTGAGTGCGAGCGCCGCCGCGCAGGCCCAGGACAAGCCGCCGCTGAAGATCGGCGGCATCCTCGACATGTCGAGCCTCTATGCCGACATCACCGGCCCCGGCAGCGAGACCGCGGCCAAGATGGCCGTCGAAGATTTCGGCGGCGAGGTGCTGGGACGCAAGATCCAGGTGCTGGCGGCCGACCATCTCAACAAGGCTGACCTGTCCGCCAACATCGCCCGCGACATGCTCGACAACCAGGGCGTCGAAATGATCTACGACGTCGCGGCCTCGGCCACTGCGCTCGCAGCCGGCGAGATCGCGAAAGCGCGCAACAAGATCATCATGTTCAACGGCCCGGGCTCGATCCGTCTCACCAACGAGGCCTGCGGTCCCTACACCATTCACTACGTGTTCGACACTTACGGCCAGGCCAACGTGACCGGTCTTGCCGCCGTGAAGTCCGGCCTCGACAGCTGGTTCTTCCTCACCGCCGACTACGCCTTCGGCCAGGATCTGGAGAAGGACACCAGCGCTGTCGTCACCAAGACCGGCGGCAAGGTCCTCGGAGCCGTGCGCCATCCGCTCAACACGTCGGATTTCTCGTCGTTCCTGCTCCAGGCTCAAGCGTCCAAAGCCAAGGTGATTGGCCTTGCCAACGCCGGCGGCGATACCGTCAACGCCATCAAGCAGGCGGCCGAGTTCGGCATCACCAAGGGGGGCCAGAAGGTCTCGCCGCTGCTCGCCTTCGTCTCCGACATCGATTCGATCGGGCTGGAGACCGCGCAGGGCCTGCTGCTCGCCGAAGCCTTCTACTGGGACCTCAACGACGACACGCGCGCCTTCTCGAAGCGATTCATGGAGCGCACCAAGCGGGTGCCGACTTCGGCGCAGGCCGGCGTCTATTCGTCCGTCACGCATTACCTGAAGGCCGTGAAGGCGGCGGGCACGACGGACTCGGCCGCGGTCATCAAGGTGATGAAGGAGACTCCGATCAACGACTTCTTCGCCAAGAACGGCAAGATCCGCGAGGACGGCCGCATGATCCACGACATGTACCTGTTCGAGGTCAAGAAGCCGTCGGAGTCCAAGGGCCGCTGGGACGACTACAAGCTGCTCGCCACCGTGCCCGGCAACGAGGCGTTCCAGTCGCTGGAGCAGTCGCGCTGCCCGCTGGTGAAGAAATGACGACGTGAGTCGTCGTGACGGCCAACGCGCCCAACAACAGGTCGTCATCCCGGGGCTCGCGTAGCGAGAACCCGGGATCCATCGGGCCGCAGTGACTGTCGAGAAATGGATTCCAGGCTCGCGCTTCGCGCGCCCCGGAATGACGAAGTGAGAGAGTAGCACCACAGAAAAGAGGCGAACACCCATGAACGACATGGTCCTGCAAAAGCTCGAAGGCGGGCTGCTCACCATCACGATGAATCGCCCCGAGCGGAAGAACGCGCTCAACCCCGACATGGTCGCAGGATTAGTCGAGGCCGCGCGGCGCGCGGCCGACGATCCCGAGGTGCGCGCGGTGCTGTTCAAAGGCGCAGGCGGCTCGTTCTGCGTCGGCGGCGACGTCAAGTCGATGGCGGCAGGCCGTGCGCCGCTGCCGTTCGAAGTGAAAATGGCGAACCTGCGCCGCGGCATGGAGGTCTCGCGCATCCTGCACCAGATGCCGAAGCCCGTGGTGGCGCAGCTCGACGGCGCGGCAGCCGGCGCCGGCCTTTCCATGGCGCTGTCCTGCGACCTGCGCATCGCGAGCGAATCCTGCAAGATCACGACCGCCTTCGCCAAGGTCGGCTTCTCCGGCGACTATGGCGGCACCTATTTCCTGACGCAGCTGCTCGGCAGCGCGCGGGCGCGCGAGCTCTATCTGATGTCGCCGGTGCTCACGGCGAAGGAGGCGCATGCGATCGGGATGGTGACGAAGGTGGTGCCCGACGCCGAGATCGACACGGCCGCGCACGAGCTCGCGCTGTCGCTGGCGCAGGGCCCATCAATCGCGCTCGGCTTCATCAAGCGCAACATCAACAACGCCGAGCATCTGGCGCTGGAAGATTGCTTCGACGGCGAGGCAATCCATCACACCCGTTGCAGCGACACCGAGGATCACAAGGAAGCCGCGAAGGCCTTTGTCGAGAAGCGCAAGCCGACCTTTAGGGGCGCGTGACGATGGCGCCCTATATGCGGCTCCGGCAGATCTGTCTCGTCGCGCCGCAGCTCGCGCCTGTGGTCTCCGACATCGCCGGGATCATGGGCCTCGACGTCTGCTACCGCGATGGCAATGTCGCCAAATACGGCCTGGAGAACGCGCTGCTCCCGGTCGACACGATCCTGCTGGAGGTGGTCGCGCCGTTCAAGGGCGGCACCACCGCCGGCCGCTTCATCGAGAAGACCGGCGGCCGCGGCGGCTATATGGCGATCTTCTGCTGCAACGATCCGGACGAACGCGGCCGCAACGCCAACGCGATGGGCGTGCGCACCGCCAACGTGATCGACCACGCGCCCTATCACGGCGTGCAGCTCCACCCCCGCGACTGCCGCGCCGCCTTCATCGAGTTCAACCATACCAAAGGCAGCGACGATATTTTTGGGCCGTATCCGCCCGCGGGGCCGGACTGGCAAAAGTTCATCCGCAAGGACGTGACGCAGGCGCTGACGGGCGTGGAGATGCAGAGCCCGGATCCTCAGGGGCTCGCGGAACATTGGGGCAAGATCATCGGGGTCGTACCGACTGGCGATGTCGAATTGAAACTGCCAAATGCCACTTTCCGCTTCGTGAAGGGCGCCAGCGAGATCATGAGCGCGCTGGAGTTTCGGGTGGCGGATGTCGCGAGCGTGCTGCATGCCGCGAAGGCAAAAGGGCTCGCGGTTGCCGGCAATGAGTTCCTGCTCGGCGGGGTGACGTTTCGGCTTGTAGCTTGAGCGATTGCCACACACACCGGCTGTCGTCCCGGACAAGCGAAGCGCAGATCCGGGACCCATAACCACAGGGAGTAATTTGGCGAAGACTCGGAGTTGTCAGCTCGCGCTACGACCACTCCCTGTGGTTATGGGTCCCCGCTTTCGCGGGGACGACAAGGGAGTTTGTGAAAGCGCTAGAGTGATACGGCGAGACCCTGCGGCAATCACCGTCCCCTAAAATTCGCCGCGCGGCGCTCTTCGGTGGCCTTGACGCCTTCCTTGAAGTCTTCCGTCGCGCGCAAGCGCGTCTGCTCGCCGAGCTCGTGATTGGTCGCGGCCATCACGCGGTCGGCGAGGTTGGCGCGCATCGTGGCGCGGGTGGACAGAAGGCCGAGCGGGGAGCATTCGGCGATCTCGGCGGCGAGCTTCATCGCGCCCGCCTTCACGTGGTCCTGCGGCACCAGCTCGTTGGCGAGGCCCCACTTCACCGCCTCTTCGCCGGTGACGCGGCGGCTGGTGTAGAACATCAGCTCGGCGTTGTTCTTGCCGATCAGCTCGGGCAGCGTCACCGTCAGGCCGAAGCCGGGATGGAAGCCGAGTTTCGTGAAGTTGGCGGAGAAGCGCGCTTCCGGGCAGGTGACGCGGAAGTCGGCCGATACTGCGAGACCGAGCCCACCGCCAATGGCTGCGCCCTGCACGGCGGCGACGATCGGCTTCTTGGCGCGGAAGATACGCACGGCCTGGATGTAGAGATGGTTGATCGGGCCGAGGTTGTCGGCCGGGTCGCCCTTCTTCTCGGCCTCGCGCGCCTCCTGCGCCTGCCGCGCCGGATCGCCAAAATTGGCGCCGGCGCAGAATGCCTTGCCTTGTGCCGACAGCACGGATGCGCGGATCTCGATGTCGCGATCGAACTCGTCGAGTGCATCCGCGATCTGGTTGATCAGCGAGATGTCGAAGAAGTTCAGCGGCGGGCGGCGGATCTCGATGGTGCCGACGTGGCCAACTTTTTCGACGCCGATATCTTTATAGGTGCTCATGACGATCCTCGATTGAATTAGCGCAAACCAAGTCCGCGCGCGATGATGCCGCGCAGCACCTCGGTGGTGCCGCCCTGGATGGTGAGTTTCGGTGCGGTCTTGATGGCGAAGTCGAGTTGCCGCTCCAGCGTCTCGCGGTTGGTCGCGGTCTCCTCGACGAAGGCGGCGAGATCGCGCACGCGGTGCGGAAGCTGCTGCTCCCAGACCGTGCCGATGTCCTTGACGATGGACGCCTCCACCACCGGCTCCTTGCCGGCCTGCAGCATGCCCGCAACCGAGACCGACATGCGCCGCATGGTGTGCAGCTGCGCCACGAGACGGCCGATGCCTTCGGCGCTGCGCGTGTCCGGGTTGGGGCCGACCGCGCGCACCAGCTCGGTCAGCACGTAATAGGTCTCGAGGAAACGCTCGGGGCCGGAACGCTCATAGGCGAGCTCGCTCGTCGCCTGCTTCCAGGCGCCGTCGACTTCGCCGAGCACGTGATCATCGGGCACGAAGAAGTCGGTGAAGACGACCTCGTTGAACTCGTACTGGCCGGTGATCTGGCCGATCGGGTTCACCTGGATGCCCGGCTGCTTCATCTTGACCAGAAACTGGGTCAGGCCGTGACGGCGGTTTTCCTTGGTCGGCTGCGAGGTCCGGAAGATCGCGATCATGTAGTCGGCGATGTGTGCCGACGAGGTCCAGATCTTGGTGCCGTTGATGAGATAGCCGCCGTCGGTCTTGGTCGCGCGCGTCTTCGCCGCGAACAGGTCGGAGCCGGAGTTCGGCTCGCTCATGCCGATCGCAAAGCAGATCTCGCCGCGGCAGATCCGCGGCAGGATATCCATCTTGATATGCTCGGGCGCGTATTTGATCAGCACCGGCCCGCTCTGGCGGTCGGCGACGAAGAAGCGCCGCGTCGGCGCGTTGGCGACGCGCATCTCCTCGGTGACGACATAACGCTCGAGGAAGGAGCGCTCCTGGCCGCCATACTTCTTCGGCCAGGTCATCCCCAGCCAGCCCTTGGCGCCGACCCGGCGGGAAAATTCCGGCGCGTCGGTGTCCTCGCGGTTGGGCTTGTGCGGATCGAAGGTGCCGGCGGCGATTTCCTCGGCGAGGAAGGCGCGCACTTCGTTGCGCAGTTGCTCGCACTTCTCGGGCAGACGGATCGGATCGAAACGAAGGGCAGCGGTCATTGTTGTCTCGTCCCCTGATCAGCGCGAAGCCACGAGCGGCCACAATTCGTCGGCGCCGCGGTTGGCCACCAGCTTGCCGAGCTCGACGGCCCAGTGGCTCTCCGAACCGAAATCGTCGCGCCAGGCCAGCGCCCGCAGCGAAAAGCGGTGCAGGATGTGCTCGCTGGTGAAGCCGATGGCGCCGTGCACCTGATGCGCGATGGCGCCGCCTTTCTCCGCGGCTTCCGCGCAGCGGATCTTTGCCGAGGCGGCTTCGAGGTAGACCTCGTCGTCGAATGACTTTGCGTTTGCGATCGCGTCGGCCGCCGATGTCGCGGCCGCAAGCGCGGCGGCGGATTCGCCGGCGAGCCGGGCGAGATTGTGCTGCACGGCCTGAAACTTCGAGATCTTCTTCTCGAACGCGACGCGCTCGTTGGAATAGCGCACGGAGATGTCGAGCATCGCTTCCAGCGCGCCGGCGATCTGAAGGCTCCGCGCAACGCCGCCCATCAGCATGAGGGTGTTCTGGTCAAAGTCCTTCGCGGGCTTTACGGTGACGGGCTGGACCTTGTCGAACGTCACGGTGTCGCTGTGGTCGTAGCCGACGTTGAGTCCGGATTCGATCCGGCCCTTGCTCGCATCGACCAGCGCGATGGAAACGCCGTCCTTGCCATGCGCCAGCACCGCAAAGTGCTTCGCCGCCTTGGCAAAGGGCACGCCGCGGGCGCGGCCGGAGAGCGCGCCGTCGGCATCGAGCGTGATGCGGTCCTTCGGGCTCGCCGGCAGCACCGTCATCTCACCTTCCGGTGAGGCGATCTTCGCCTGCGCCAGCAGCCAGCCCGCCAGCATGGTTTCGGCCAGGGGAACCGCGACCGCGAAGCGGCCGGCGGCGTTCAGCAGCGCAAAACCGTCGGCAAGGCTGGCGCCGGAGCCGCCGAGATCGTCAGGCACCCAGGACAAAGGCAAGCCGGCTTCGCTCAGCGCCTGCCACAGCGGCGCCTGCCACGAACCCTTCTTGTTGTTGTTGATGGTCTGAGGATCGGCGAGATCGGCGAAGATTTTCTCCGCGGTCTCGACGACGATATTGTCACTCTCCGCCACAGCGTTCCCCGTGTTTTGCCATTGGCGCGGTCCGTCCGGTCGGCGCGGCGCGCGGTCTCTTCTTGCGCCCGATGATCCGAAAAAGCCATGGCCCTGACAAGCGTTGACCGCAGGCCCATCTGCGGCTCCGGCATGGGCGCAAGAGCTGCTATGGACTAATTCCGCTTAGCGGAGTTTGCTCGATTTGCAGGGCGCGGCAAACTCGCTAAACAGGGCCAGCTGCTCAAGGCTCGCATTCAATCAAGGGGAAGGAAATCCGGATGGCAAAAGACGGCTTGTGCGCAATCGTGACGGGGTCCGCATCCGGACTTGGTGCCGCGACCGCGGAAATTCTCGCGCGGACCGGGGCGCGGCTCGTCATCAACTATTCCTCGAGCCAGAAGGAAGCCGAGGCCACGGCCGAACTCTGCCGCAAGGCGGGGGCGGCGGAAGTTCTGGTCGCGCAGGGCGACGTCTCGCGCGACGAGGATTGCCGCAAGATCGTTGCGGCAGCCAGCGGCTGGGGCCGGCTCGACGTGCTCGTCAACAATGCCGGAATCACCAAGCATGTTGCGCATGCCGATCTCGATGGATTGTCGGCTGAAGATTTCCAGCGCTTGTACGGTGTCAACACCATCGGCCCGTTCCAGATGGTGCGCGCAGCACGCAGCCTGCTCGAGGCCGGCGCGAAGGCTTCGGAGCGGCCGTCCGCCGTGGTCAACGTGTCCTCGGTTGCCGGCATCAGCGGCGTCGGCTCATCGATCGCTTATGCCGCGAGCAAGGGCGCGCTCAACACGATGACGTTGTCGCTGTCGCGCGCGCTGGCGCCGCTGATCCGCGTCAACACGGTGTGTCCCGGCTATATCGACACGCCCTGGTTCACCAAGGGCCGCGGCGAGGCCGGCGCCAAGCAGGTGCGCGACAGCGTGGTGGCGAAGGTGCCGCTCAAGGTCGCATCATCCGCCAATGACATCGCGCAGCTCGTCTGCTTCCTGGCGATGCCGGCGTCCAGCAACATGACCGGCGAGGTCGTGCGCATGGATGCGGGGATGCATTTGATTACTTAATTCGTCATTGCGAGCGAAGCGAAGCAATCCAGAGAGCGTCCGCGCGGACAGTCTGGATTGCTTCGTCGCAAGGGCTCCTCGCAATGACGGAGTGCGGGGGCGGCGTCGTGCCCGACGTCCCGCACCGCTATCCTTTTATTACGCCGCTCGCGACCAGCCGGTGCCAGATGAACAGCACCACCACCGCGCCGATCGTGGCCATGATGAAGCCGGCGCCCTGGTCGGGGCTATAGTGCCCGATCGCCTGTCCGATGAAGGTCGCGAGAAACGCACCCGCAATTCCCAGGATGGTGGTGAGGATGAAGCCGCTCGGGTTGTTCGGTCCCGGCGCCAGCCAGCGCGCGATGAGGCCGGCGACGAAGCCGACGACGATGATCCACAACAGGCCACCCATGCTCATGTCAGTGCTCCCCTTCCCGAGAACGCGTAGATCAAGGTTCGATTAAAGTCTGCCCGAGAGCTCGTTCTCGGTCGGCAGCCGTCCATCCGGCGTCAGGTGATCAATCACCTGTGGCAGATACTGGCTGAGGCCGGAGAGCAGCTCGTCGCGCGACAGGCCGCTCTGGGCGGACAGGCTTTGGATCTGGTCGGCGCCGAGGGCGCTGGCGAGATCGCCGGGCGCGATCGCCTTGTTCTCGCCCTTGCCGACCCAGGAATTCGCGGCCTCGCCGTGGCCGCCCTGCTGAAGCTGGTTGAGGAGATCGCCGAGACCGCCGCTCAGCACGGTGCCGGCGGCGCCGCCCGCGAGCAGGCCGCCGAGGCCGCCCTTGAGCAGGTCGCTGAGGCCGCCGCTACCACCGGGGCCGCCGGGAACAGCGCTGCTGCCCGTATTGACAGGCGTCGGAGGCGGCAGCGGCGAGCGCTGCGGCGCCGGCGCCGCGTCGGGCTGTCCTGCCGTCAGATGCTTGAAGGCCTTCCAGGCGATCAGGCCGAGCAGCGCCATGGTCATTGGCGACATGCCGCCGGAGGATTGCTCAGAGCTGGGCGTGCTCGGGCCGCGGGGGCCGTTCTGCATGCCGTTGAGGACGTCGAGTAGACCCATGGTGCTCTCCTTTGGCGTTCTCGTCGGCGAGTTCTCGCCGGTGACAGCCCCCGGGGCAAAAACATATGAGGCTCTCATGACGGTTACAAGGCGAATGCACCGCAACCAATGGGCAGCAGGCGTTGCCTCTGCTATCGAGGGCGGGTCTTTCAAGGGAGCAAGGTCAGGTGGTTGCGGATCGACCGATCGTGGTGGCCGGCGCGGGCGCCATCGGCTGTTTCGTCGGAGGTCTGCTGGCGGCCGGAGGGCGCCGCGTCGCGCTGCTGGTGCGGCCGCGGGTCAAAACCGAGATCGAGCGGTTCGGCCTGCGGCTGACCGATTTCGACGGTTCCGAGAACAAGCTCGGCGCGGGCCAGCTCGCGCTGTCGGAGGATCCCGCGATCTTCCACAACGCCGGCATCGTGCTGGTCACAGTGAAGAGCGCCGACACCGCCGATGTCGCGGACCAGATTGCCCGGCACGCGCCGCAGGACGCCGTCATCGTCTCCCTGCAAAACGGCGTCGGCAATGTCGCGGTTCTGCGCGAGCGGCTCGGCGGCCGGCGCGTGCTCGCCGGCATGGTGCCGTTCAACGTGATCGCGATGGGCGAGGGACGCTTCCACCGCTCGACGTCCGGCGACATCCATGTCGGCGAGGATGAGGCGAATACGGCCGCCGCGCTGTCGGTGCCCGGCCTCGCCATGCGCGCAAGCCGTGACATCACCGGCGTGCAATGGGGCAAGCTGATCATCAATTTGAACAATGCGCTCAGCGCGCTGTCCGACATGCCGCTCGCCGCGCAACTGGCGAACCGCGACTGGCGAAAACTGTTCGCCGACCAGATGGCCGAAGGCGTGACTGCGATGAACGCCGCCGGCATCGCGCCGGTCTCGGCGACGCCGATCCCGCTGAGGTGGACGCCGACCTTGCTGAGGTTGCCCGATGTGATCTTCAATGCGATCCTGGGGCGCACGATGAAGATCGATCCCGAGGCGCGCTCCTCGATGTGGCAGGACCTGAAGCAGGGCCGCAAGACCGAGATCGACTATCTTCAGGGCGCAGTCATCGCACTCGCCGAGCAGAACAACGTCGACGTGCCGCTGATGCGCCGCATTGTTGCGCTGATCAAGCAGGCCGAGGCGGCAGGCAATGGTCCGCCGCGACTGACGCCGCAGCAGATCCGCGGAGCGGCCTGAGTGCGAGCCGGGCGGCGGGAGGAGCAACGATGAGGCGTTGTCTGGTGATTGGGCTCGCGCTGGCCGTGCTCTGCGCCGCGTCGACGCTGGCCTACGCAAGACCGCCAACGGTCGTGAACTCGCCCGGCTATGACAGGCGGTTGCAGGAGAGCCGCAAGGCGTTAACGGCGCCGGTGAGTCAATCGGTGCCCGCACCCAAGCGCGTCAAGAAGAAGCATCCGAACTGAGGATGGGGGTACGAATATCCATCCAACTCGTCATTGCGAGCGCAGCGAAGCAATCCAGAATCCCTCCGCGGAAAGACTCTGGATTGCTTCGCTACGCTCGCAATGACGGCTGAAGCCGTGGCTCACCCCTTCTTCGCCGGCTTGCTTGGCGCCGGGGTGAACAGCTTCTTCAGATCGCTCAAGCTTTCCGATAGCCGCGGCCATTCGCAGGAGAACGAGCCCTTGGTGCAGGGTGCGCCCTTCGGTCGTGGGCTGACGGATTGCTGCACCTTCGGCCGCTCGACCGGGACGGGCACCCGCTCAGCGGGGACGGACACGCGCTCGACCTCGGTTCGCAGTGCGACCTGCTGCTGCCGCGCTTGCTGTTCCTGCTGCTCGCGTTGCTGGCGCGCGGCGGCTTGGGCCGCTTCATTGCTGCGGCGCTGATTGGCGAGGTAGGCGGTGTAGGATTCGTCGATCCTCTTCTGCTCCTCCGGCGTCGGATTGGGACCTGCGATGTCGAAGGTGCGGTCCTGGAGGAAATCGTAATAGGAATAGCCGCCGCCTGCCTTGCGGCGGCCGGCGAACTTGGCGTTGCAATCGGCAAGCGCAGCCGTCTTCTCGGTCTTGTTCGCGGCCTTCTCGGCGGCGTCGGCGCATTCCTCGAAATCGACGGGCGCGCGCTTCCACCATTGGGCGTGGGCATACAACGGCGTCAGCAGAAAAAATCCTGCTGCGGCAACGACAAGCGCCGCACGACGCGATGCAACTACGTCCGACATTCTACGAGAGCATTCCTTGCAAAACTCAACCCGAACTGAGTCGGGTCCGATTTTTGCCCCTTTATCGCCGGCTTGTCACCCATGGAACTCGGGAATTTCATGGCTGGAATGCTGACATTTTTTGCTTGACGTGGCGCGGGAGTCACAGCCGCGCGGCACATGATCGGCTTAGACTTTATTAGTTTGAATTCGAAGGGGAATATCCGTCATGAGAGCGTTGGCCCGTCTCGCCGCAATCACATTGGCGTTCATTTCCAGCCATGCGTTCGCAGCGGACGAAGAGGCGCCCAACCGCAAGCCGGTGAGGGCGATTGCCGACGCGCGGCTCTCGGTCGGCGGCCAGGGAATGCTGCCGCTCTATCTCTCCAGCGACTGGTCGCTGCCGCTGCCGGCGATCTCGCGCGCCATCATCGTGCTGCACGGACGCCTGCGCAATGCCGACGAATATTACATGTCGGCCCATACTGCGCAGGTTGCAGCGGGTGACGACGGCAAGAGCGCGCTGATGATCGTCCCGCAGTTTCTGGCGGAGATCGATATCGACGCGCACAAGCTGCCCGCGGATACGCTGCGCTGGTCGCTGGAGGGATGGGAGGGCGGCGACGCCGCGCTGGCGCCGAATCCGGTGTCGTCCTTCGATGCGCTCGATGCGATCCTCGTAAAACTCTCGGACCGGCGCATCTTCCCGAACCTGAAGCAGGTCGTCGTCGCGGGCCATTCCGGCGGTGGCCAGGTCGCGCAACGCTATGCCATCGCCGGCAAAGGCGAGGCGGCGCTGTCGCGCCAGCATATCGATGTCCGCTACGTCGTCGCCAATCCGTCCTCGTACGCTTATTTCAGCAACACGCGGCCCGTGCCGGCGATCGCCGCATCCTGCCCGGGCTACAACAATTGGAAATACGGCATGGACGGGCGTCCGCCCTATCTTGCCAACGCAACGCCGGTAGCGCTGGAGCAGCGCTATGTCGAGCGCGAGGTGATCTATCTGCTCGGCATGCTCGACACCAATCCGAAGCACTCCGCGCTGGACAAGAGCTGCATGGCCGAGGCGCAAGGTCCCACGCGCTACGCCCGCGGCCACGCCTATGCGGATGCGATGGCCAAGCGCGACCGCGGCACGCCCAATCACCGGGTCTGGGACGTCGCCGGCGTCGGCCATGACGGCGACAAGATGCTGACCTCGAAATGCGGCCTCACGGCGCTGTTCGATATTCCGGGCTGCGGGGCGGAGCGCTGATGCGGACGTCTTGAAGGCGGGCACCTTGAAGGCAGATGCCTTGAAGCGTTGGCTCCGGCTGTTACACTTCGTCTCGCGACGCCTCATCCTGAGACGACGCCAAGAAGACGAAGTGGAAACACCTGATGCTGCTGCCCCTGTCCGACGTGCCTCGCTGGTACGCTCAACGCAAACCGCAAGGCACGATCGCCGTCCGCCACGGGCAGGATACGCTGACATGGGACGAGCTCGAACGCGGCGCCAATCGGCGCGCACGGGCGTTCATGGCCAAGGGCGTCAAGCCCGGCGACTTTGTCGCAATCGGTTTGCCTAACGGCAACGCATTCTTCGAGACCTCGTTTGCGGTATGGAAGTGCGGAGCGACGCCGACGTCGCTGTCGTGGCGGCTGCCGCGCGGCGAAGCCGCAGCGGTGCTCGACATCCTGAAGCCCGCGCTGGTGGTCGGCGGCGAGGCTGACTGGAACGCGCCGAACCGCCTGCCGGCGGATTTCGTGCCGGAAGGTTTTTCGGACGAGCCGCTCGATCCGCCGGTGGCCCGCTACTGGAAAGCCATGACCAGCGGCGGTTCGACCGGCCGGCCAAAAGTGATCCTCGATCATCAGCCCGCGGTGACCGACACGGTCGCCGCGCCGCCGCTCAACATCCCGTTCGGCGTCTCGTTGCTCAATCCCGGTCCGCTCTACCACAATGCGCCGTTCATCGTGTCGCACTACGCGCTGTTCACCGGCGGCCAGCTTACCGGCCTCGTCAAGTTCGACGCCGAGGAGACGCTGCGGCAGATCGCGCGCGAGCGCGTGCAATGGGCCAATTTCGTGCCGACCATGATGCACCGGATCTGGGCGCTGCCGGAGAGCGTGCGCAACTCTTACGACATGTCGAGCCTCCAGACCGTGTTTCACATGGCAGCTCCGATGCCGGCCTGGCTGAAGGAGAACTGGATCGCCTGGCTCGGGCCTGAGCGGGTCTGGGAGCTCTATGGCGGCACCGAGCGGCAGGGCTCCTGCATCATCTCGGGCACGGAATGGCTGACCCACAAGGGTTCGGTCGGCAAGATCGGCGAGATGGCGCGCTTGCGCATCGTCGGCGAGGACGGCAACGACGTCGCGCCCGGCGAGACCGGCGAGATCTATTTCCTCAACAATGACGGCAAGGACGCTACCTATCACTATCTCGGCGCCGAGCCGAAGCGCCGCGCGGACGGCTGGGAATCGCTCGGCGACATCGGCCGGCTGGACGCGGATGGCTATCTCTATCTCGGCGACCGCCTCGCCGACATGGTGCTGCGCGGTGGCGCCAACATCTATCCGGCCGAGGTCGAGGCCGCGGTGTCCGAATGCCCCGGGGTGCGCTCCTGCGTGGTGGTGGGATTGCCCGATCCGGAATTGGGCCAGCGCGTGCACGCCATCATCGAGCCTGAGCCGGACGCGGGCGGCCAGGCCATCGCCGACGGCATGGCGGACTTCTTGAAAGACCGGCTCAGCCGCTACAAGCACCCCGAGAGCTTCGAGATCGTCTGCGCCCCGCCGCGCGATGATTCCGGAAAAGTTCGCCGCACCCTGTTGCGCGACGAGCGCGCGGCGTGGATGAAGGAAGGGCGCGCCTTCCGGATTCGGCCGGCGAAGGCGCGGGCGCACGCCGAATAAGAAAAATACAGAAGGATTGAGACATGACGATCACCATCGCAGCGAACAGCGTGCCGAAGCCGCCGGCCGAGATCATCGAGGGGTTTCGCGGCGCGCCGACTTCGGTCATTTCAGACAATCTCGCCCGGCTGCCGGGCGCGGTCGGGCTGAAACCCTATCATCGCGGCGGCAAGCTGGTGGGGACGGCCTTCACCGTGCGCACCCGTCCCGGCGACAATCTCGCCATCCACCGCGCACTTGAACTGGTCGGCCCGGGCGACGTCATCGTGGTCGATGGCGGTGGCGACGAGACGCGCGCGCTGGTCGGCGAGATCATGAAGAACATCGCGCAGTGGCGCAAAGCCGAGGGCTATGTCATCGACGGCGCGATCCGCGATGTCGCGGCCTTCGCCGCTGACGACTTTCCCTGCTATGCCCGCGCGGTGATCCACCGCGGCCCCTACAAGAACGGCCCCGGCGAAATCAACGTGCCCGTGACGATCGGCGGCAGCGTGATCTCGCCCGGCGACGTCGTCGTGGGTGACGAAGACGGCGTGGTGTCGTTCCCTGTCGCCGGCGCCGCGGCGCTGCTGGAAGCCGTCCGCGCCCAGGTCGCGCGCGAGGAGGAGACCATGAAGGCGATCCGCGAGGGCCGCTACCAGGGCTCCTATGGCAAATCCTGATCAGAGAAAAACGAAGGGGAGAATGGCGTGAGCCAGAAGGACGAATTTCACAACATCGACGACACCAGCGATGGCCTCTTCCGCGAGCTCGCGGCGGGGGTCACCACGCGCATCTTCTCCGGCGAGCAGGCGATGCTGTCGGTGGTGACGCTGGCCCCGCATGCGCAAGGCACGCTGCATCATCATCCGGAGGAGCAATGGGGCGTGCTGCTCGACGGCTCCGCCATCCGCGTCCAGGGTGACGAGGAAATTCCGGTGAAGAAGGGCGATTTCTGGCGCACGCCCGGCAATGTGCCGCACACGATGCGCGCCGGCCCCGATGGGGCCCGCGTGCTGGACATTTTCAGTCCACCACGGCCAGAATACAGAAAAGCGGGCTCGGGCTTCGGCACGACCTAAGCGCCAAGAGCAAAAGCCAGGCGCAAGAACAAACAGGGAGGGGACCATGACGATCACACGACGCACGCTGCTGGCAGCGCCCGCTATTCTCGCAATCGCGCCAGCGGTGGCGCAGGCTGGCAAGATTACTCTGGTCGTGCCGTTTCCGCCGGGCGGATCGACCGACGCGATGGCGCGGCTGTTGCAGGCCAATCTGCAGACAAAGCTCAACCGCATCGTCGTGGTCGAGAACAAGTCGGGCGCCGCCGGCGCGCTCGGCGCGGCGCAGGTTGCCAAGAGCCCGCCGGACGGCTCGACGTTCCTGGTCACCTTCGATTCCCACGCGGTGATCCCGTCCATCCTCGACAAGCCGCCGGTCGATGTCGAGCGCGAGCTGATGCCGGTGCTGCTGGTGGGCACCGCGCCCTACGTGATCGCCGCCGGCGCCGGCCGTCCCTACAAGAGCTTTGCCGACGTGGTCGCCGCCTGCAAGGCGACGCCCGGCGCGGTGAAATATGCCTCCGTCGGCATCGGCACGCTCGGCCATCTCGCCATGACGGTGCTCGGCACCAGGGCCGGCGTCGAGATCATGCACGTGCCCTATCGCGGCGGCGGCCCGGCGATGAACGATGTGCTCGGCGGCCATGTCGATCTGATCGCGGGATCGGCGGCGCTGGTCTCGGCCCAACTCGGCACCAACATGCTGCGGCCGATCCTGCAACTCGGCCGCGAGCGCCTGCCGGCGTTGCCGGATACGCCGACCGCGATCGAGGCCGGCTTTCCGGACTTCGAGACGCTTGCCTGGTGGGGCATCTTCGCGCCCGCAGGTACGCCGCCGGATGTCGTCGCGGCCATGGCGACGGCGTCCAGGGAGATCCTGAGCGAGCCCGCGACCGCCGCCCAGCTCAAGGAGACCCAGCAGATGACGCTGCTGCTCCAGGACGGCGCCGCCTTCAAGACCTTCTTCGACAAGCAGGTCGCCTATTGGGGCAAGGTGGTGAAGGACAACAATATCAAGGCGTGAGGCTGCAGGCTGATGTCTGCATTGATCGAGGCGAGGGCTTCCGATCCCGCCCTGGCCGTGGGGCAAACGGGTGTTGTCATTCGTCTTGTTGAGAGTGGCTTTTCGGTCCGCTCTCCGTGACGCGGCAGGCGATTGGGGTGGCTCAACCGAGGGACTCTGCCTGGCAGGCCTTGCATTTGCCTGACTGTCCTTGTCTGCTACAATCTTTCGGCGTCACAATGGTTGTGGTTGCCCCAGAGTTGTTGCGCCTGTGATGATAATCAGAGTCGACAACACGTCCGCGGACAACGGCTCGGATCAAGGGCCGAGAAGGCGTATCGCAGCTACGATTTTCATCGATGTCGTCGGATATTCCCGCCTGATGGGAAGCGACGAGGAAGGCACGCATCAACGATGGATGTCGTTGCGATCGGACGTTATCGAGCCGCGCGTCGCTTCAAGTGCCGGCAAGGTAATCAAGAGTACTGGTGACGGCTTACTGCTGGAGTTCAGGAATCCGGTTGACGCAATCGAGTTCGCACTCGGCACGCAGATCCATCTGGTCAAATCGTCACCTGCCGGTAGTAACCCGCTGCAGTTGAGGATGTCGGCAAATGTCGGCGACATCATCGCCGAGCGTGACGACATCTACGGGGACGGAGTCAATATTGCAGCCCGGCTTCAGGAATTCGCCGGCCCGGGCGGGGTCGTGATTTCCGGTGCCATTCACGATCAGGTGAAGGATCATCTGCGCTACCAAGCCGCCGACCTAGGATTCCTCACGCTCAAGAATATCGAGCGGCGCATCCGGGCATTCAAGATAGCGCATCAAGACCTGCGGGCTCCGACAATCTCGGTGGCTCATTCGCTCAAGCCGTCCGTGGCAGTATTGCCGCTGCAGATGCTCGGCCTTCAGGCGGCGGATGCCTATCTCGCGCAGGGAATCGTCCACGATATCGTCGCCTCGCTGGCGGGTATTCGCGAATTGTTCGTCGTATCCAGCACGTCCACACTTGGGTTCACCGATCCCACCGTCGACCCTGCGGCCGTTTGCCATCGCCTTGGCGTGCGATATCTCGTCACGGGAACGCTCAAGCGTCACGGCGAGGTACTGCGGTTGCGGGTGGAATTGATCGATGTCGATACGAGGTCCATGCTGTGGACCAACCAATACGAGGCGTCGATCAGCCAGTTGTTTGACGTGCAGGAGAAGATCGCAACGAGCATCGCATACGCGCTCCTGCCGCATATCCATATCTCCGAGCTGCAGCACGCCGAGCGCAAGGCGCCACAAAGCATGAACGCTTACGACCTGGTCCTGCAGGGCATGTATCGCCTGTATCGCCTCGGTCATGACGACATGCTTGCGGCGCGAAGCTTGTTCGAACTCGCCCTCGACCATGATCCGCAATATGCCGCAGCCTATGCGCTGATGGCAAAATGGTACATCCTGCACATCGGCGAGGGTCATTCCACCGACTTCAAGGCAGATTCCCGCGAGGCATTGCGACTTGCGTCGCGCGCGCTCGAGTTCGAACCGTCGGACCCGATGGCGCTCGCGATATTCGGGCATATCAATTCGTTTCTTTTCGGCGCGTATGACCGTGCCATCGATGCTTTCGACCGTGCCATTGGGGGAACGCCCAATTCCGCTATTGCGTGGTCCCTGAGCGCATCGACTTTCTGCTATCTCGGCGACGGACCACGTGCCGTGGCGCGCGCGTCTTACGGCATATCGCTGTCGCCGCTCGATCCGTACGCCTATTTCTATCAGTCGGCGCTCACCAACGCGCACTACACCAACGAGACCTTCGACGATGCCGTGCACTGGGGCACGAAGGTCATGGCGGCGGCTCCGCAGTTTGCCGCGAATTTGCGGCTTCTTGCCGCGAGCCTCGTCGCCGCCGGCTCTCTCGAGCGGGCGCGCGAAGTTGGCGCCGCGCATATGAGGGTCGATCCTTCGTTCTCGGTTGAAAAATATTGCAGTTGGTACCCGATTAAGCAGCCTGATCGACGCGCTCTACTTGCTGAACGATTGATTGAAGCCGGGCTGCCTCGCTGACGGCGCGACAAAGTGCGCCGCAGTGTTTGGTGGCCTCCTACAAGATACAGGTTCCCGCAGAACAGCTCTGGAGGATGACATGGGCATGGGAATGGGAATGGGAATGGGAATGGGCATGGGGATGGGTATGGGTATGGGTATGGGTATGGGGATGGCCTTCGGCGCCACGCCACCCGAGCTCGGCTTCCGACCCTTGACCCTGCAATACGAACTTGGCCCGAACACCGATCCGAGTTTCCCGGACCAATTGCTGCCCAAGGAATGCTGGAAGGACAGGGTCGGGCCGTGGGATCCCGACGTCCTTTGTCTGCTCTATCTCACGGAGTTCATAAGAGGCACCGATTGGGACACGATCGACGCGGACATCGCCAGGGAGCGGCCCAAGCTGCTCGATTGGCAGCCGGGCAAGGCGGACTATCAGGATTTTGTGGCCTGCGAGATCATCCAGCTACAGCTGCTCATGCAGCACGATCGCGAGCGCTACATGGGCGAAATCGTTGCACAGCATGACAATGCACCCGGATACTGGGTGAGCCTGATGGCCGTCAACAATCGTGAGCACCACCATACGCTGGTGGTCATGAATCTTGCGGTCCGAATCGGCCAGATCGTTGCGGCCTTTTACAAGGACAAGTACCAGCGAACGCGACCATCCTACGCCTGCCCAGGCCTGCTGCCGGCCTTCGGTCCACCAGCGCATGCTTCATTTCCAAGCGGTCATTCCTTGCAGAGCTGGCTCATGTCCCTGTTTCTGGAGGAGGTAGCGCGTTCCTACAAGTATGAGCTGGAATGGCTTGCCGAAAGAGTCGCATTAAACCGCGAGCGAGCGGGGGTGCACTATCGAAGCGATACCGAGGCTGGAAAGTTCATTGCCGAAAAGTGCAAGGCAAAGATCATGGCTCTGCCTGCCGACTCCAAGATCAAAGACCTGTTCGGAAAGGCCAAGCATGAGTGGAGCCAGCCAGCAGCAATAGCCCCTGCCGTCGCGCCGGTTTAGGCGGCATTTCGGGAGGTGATGACGGTCTATCTTGAGGCAACGCCGGACCAGATCGGCGCAAGCTCTACGAGAGGGTCCACTCCCGATAACCGAGATTGTTGTCGGCGCGGACAAGGTCCGCGACGACCACGGGACCGGTAGCACACGGCAGGGTGGACCCCGTATCTATGTTGCTGCGGTCGCCTGCGACCGTCGCGCGGACGAGCAAAGCGTTTCTCTTCCCCGCCTGTGGTGTCCATCTGAAGGGTCCGAATTTCACCGAGGCCCCATTGGGTACGTAGCGCTGCGTCGTGTCGCCATCCAGCAGCTCCCAGCCGGTCGATGCGGTATTCCAGACATCGGCCGCATCGTCAGTGGCCGCGAACACGCTGACCGTCGCGCCATCCGCCGGTTGGGTGCCGCGGTTGCGGAGGATGACGTAGACATAGTTGACATAGCCCGGGCGCGGGGTCTCATGTGGCGCGCTGTCGCCCTCGCTGTGCTGGACCCACAGAACCGCGGGAAGTGCCGACCAAGTGTCGCTGTATTGGTATTGTCCCTTGCGTCCATCATCGACGTAGATATCGATCGGCGGTGCGCTGCCCGGCCTGTTCTGGCCGGGCGAAGACGTCTGATACAGACCTTGTTGCTCGAAAGTCCAGCGGACAACCTTGTGCAGCATTCCGCCGCGCTGTGTCGATCCCTCATAGTCAAGATCGGGCGTGCCGACGTCTGCGTCCATGAGTGCGGTCGCGAATTGACTCGCTTCGCCTGTCGGCTCAGTCTCAACGGCGCCGAGCGAAGCGATGGCGCGGACGATGAGGTAAGCAGTGTGGTATGCGGCCGCGCGGCGGCGCTCGAGGTCCGGCTCACGTGCCTGATTGCTGCGAACCGCATCACCGCCCGCCGCGCAATAAAGACGGAACAGCGTGCTCGACAGGATCTGTTCGGAATTGTACCCAGCGGGATCACGGACGCCGTAAGTGGGTGCGGGCTTCTCATAGAGCGTACCGCTCCAGCCCCAACCTTGCTCGACCTTACGGTCGTGCCGCCGCAGCGGTAGCTGGACAAAGGGAAACGTCACCCCGCGCCAGGGGGCCGAAAGCTTCGATGCGGGATCGCACATGATCGCCCCGAGCGCGTCGCCGGCGCTGTGGGCGAAATCGAATTCGGTCGAGCCGGTCGCGGCAAGGATCAGGACATGGCAGAATTCGTGCCATACGAAACGTACGTCGGCGACGAGCCCCAGGGGGTGCTTCCAGGTGTCCGAAAGATCTGCAAGGGCAAACAGCATCGCGACGTTCCAGGGCCGCTGTGCCGTGTCGCCCAGAAACGGCGTCACATAGGCGTTCATGCCGCGGCCGTCACGTGCGCCGGACCCCGCCAGGAGCTTGGCCCGATGGTCGACGGTCAGAGGCTGTTTAACATCATGGAAGTGATTGTGCAGATCGAAGCCGAATCCCTCGACCAGTCGCATCATGGAATCGCAATGACAGTAGGCGCTGACCGCAGCAAATTCGTTGGTTCGAGCCGAGAAGGCGAATGGCGGCACCTGCTCAGGCGGATCGTATTGCGGGCCGAGCGCAGCCGGCTTGCGCACCTTCACCCGCGGCCCGGACAGCCTGCGCCGTCCGCCACCGGCGTGATCGAGATCAGCCAGTGCAACGGGGTCGTGCTGTTGGTCGAGAATGGTGCCGCCGCTGTCAGGCCGTATGTCGAACGCGCCTGTCTTGCTGTCGGGATCGCTGAGAAAGGCGTACCCAGCGCACGCCGACGCGATCGGGGCCTTGCGGATAAGCCTGGCTTCGAGAGGATCAAAGAGGATCCGGTGCGCAATCGAGTCGCCGCTCGCCATCGACATGAAAACCGTGGCGCTAGCCGCCAAGCCAAGCCCGCCATCCTCGTACACGGTGCTGGACGCGCTTCGATGATACGCAACGAGCTGTCCATCTGCGATTACGTCCGGCGACACTAAGCCCAGAACAGGGCCGAGCCAGGCCGAAATCAGTTCCGCGGGAAGGCTGTCGGCCCACTCCGGATCGAAACTGCGAAACGTCCTTTCCACGAAGCCCGGTTTGATCGACAGATTGGCATGCATGAGTAACGTTGATCGGGCGCTGGTGATTTGCCACCGGCCGGTCTGCCGCCCGTAGTGTGCGACGAGACGTATGCTGCCACCCCGAACATCGGGGATGAAGTCATTACTGCTGACCTTGATCGGAATTGTTTGCTGACACCAGACGACCGTCGTCTCGATCCCGCCATTGCGCTTCAGTTCGCGCGGCTGTGACCATCGAAATCTTGATTTGTTGGATCGCCCCGGTCCGTCGGAGTCGGTCGTTTGGTCGAGGTGGTCCAAATCGGCGGCGCTCAGCGGTAGCAAAGGCGGGTCGGTGCGGGACGCTAGCCTCAGATACTCGAACGCTGCTCGCTTCGCTGACACGTCGGGGTCGGCCACCGCCGGCGTTTGCAGATGGCGCAACTCACGAATAATCCCGTCCGCATCCTTCTCAATCAGAAGATCTGGTTCTTGCGGAAGATTCATAGCTCACCTCAAGGGGTCTCGATCTCCGGCACGACGGAGCCCCAGCATGCCCTTGACCATTGCGCGAGGCAAGCGTCGTTCTCCCGCCGGAGCTGCGGACAAGGCGCGGCGGATACCGCTGTCGCCACCGTTGATTTCGTTTGCGATCTTCCTCGGACCGCGTGCCGGACGGCTCGTCTCGCCGACTGACGATCCGCATCACGCTCCGTTACGAGGGGGATCGAACCTGTCTCGCGGCTTCCGCGGTCCCTCAGCTCAGCCGGATAGAGCGACAGTTTCCCCGCGCGGCCAGGGCCTAAGAAATCTCTCCCCGGGATTGCGATCCCAGGTCCGGTGCGCTCGCGCGGGCTTGAGCGTCAGAGCATCTTGCCGACGATATTTGTCATATCTGCCGCCGAAAACGCGCGCAGCGTTTCGGTGCGGACATTGCCGAGTGCGCTGAGACTGAGGCTGAGCGACATCGCGGCAGCCTCATCTGGAGCCTCGAGAACGGTCACAACGTCATATCGTCCCTGCGTCCAGACGATCTCTTTCACGGTCACGCCGAACGTTTTGGCCATCTCCTTGAAGGCGTCGGCCCGCTTCGGCGAGTCCTTGACGTTGCGGACTCCCTGATCAGTGAAGTTCGCTAGCACGACATAGGTTACCATGGTCGTCCTCCCTGGTTAGAACCCAGATACAATTCTCGCTTGAGGCAACCGCGCCGAGATTGCCACAGCCGCTGAGACGGCGCCACTTGCGCGTTGGGAATGTCAGCGGCTGTGACTTACTCGGTCAGGACAACGGCCGCGCGAAACTGAGCTCATGGCCGTCTGGGTCGGTGAGATGGAAGTAGCGCTCACCCCATTCCGCATCGCGCGGCGTGGTCGACGGCTGCCACCCGCCAGCACGCGCTTGCTCGTAGGTCTCGTCGACATCGGCGACATAGAAGATGACGCGGCCCCACCAGGACCAGCGCTTGTCGTCCGGCTGCGCCGTCAGGTTGAGATAGCCGGTGCCGGCGCGAAAGCTTGTGAATGCCGCGGCCTCGCCGCCATACAGGAGCTCGAACCCCAGCGAACGGTAGAAGTACACGGCGCGCCCCATGTCATGCGTGCCGAGCGTGATGGCGCTGATGCTTTCGATCATGTGAGCTGCTCCGCCGAGAGGGACCTGGACGCGATTGTATAGCCGCCTTGTTCAGGTTGACGATGATCCGGCCCGCCTTGCGGCTGGCGAACCGTATCCTGCTCTGCTATGAGGGGGCCGAACCCGCACCCGCAGGTTCCGCGGTCCCGTAGCTCAGCCGGATAGAGCGACGGTTTCCTAAACCGTAGGTCGGAAGTTCGAGTCTTCCCGGGATCGCCAATTCTTTCAGTTACATAGCTAGAGCGCGCTCTGACGTGTGGCACTTCGTTGGCACGCCAAATACTTCGTCCGACGGCTTATCCAACGGCACACAGATGCAGGCGACATGTGCCGGTTATGTCGCGGCTCGTGTCGTGTAAACCCAAGCTGAGAGGGCCGGCGCACGTGGGCCACGTTGCGCCGGTTGTTTGTCTCAGAACAGATCGTGCAATGTCAGCCCGCTCCACGAAAGGGTCGGTATAGCCGGTATGGGCGGAATTGAGGGAATCGCTCGAAGCGGTGGAATGCTCGGGACGCTCTTTATCGACGGGATTGATCGCATCGGCGGAAGGGGGCCGCCCGATGCACCATCCGTGAATGCAATTGCATTTCCACCTGAGCCGCGGATCCAACCGTTGTGCAGCCTTGCAACATAGTGTCCGCCATTCGTGTAGACGCTCTCTCCGTTCACAAAGCCAACAGTCTGGCCAGACCACGTATACATGGTCCCGTCGTCATCAGTGTAATGGGGTTGCGCGGCCACTGCGATCGTAAAAGTCTTTGGCCATGCCTTTAACCCTTCACGTCGCGCGGGTCAGCGCCGCGCCGTAGCTGCGCTCTTCCCGGATTTTCCTTCGGTTTTGTGCAGGACGGCTTGGCCAAGTCCGCCGGCATCATGCGCGCGGTGACCAGCCCGGATATCCTCTGCTTGGTTCTTAGGTAATTGACGGAGAAAGCGTGATTGCTGCACCATCCCACGGTCGAATGCGCGCTGGCACGAGTAGGGCACACGCTCGGCGAGCTCATAACCGCTGTATCGTTGGCTGGTTGGCTACACGCGGCCGAGCTGGAAGCCGTCAGTATGGCTGCGGTGCACGCCTGAAGATCAGCAGCAATCATGCAACAGCTAACGCCATTGACTGAGGAGCAGGCCGCGCTGCTTGTTGAATTTCAGCAGCACATGGATACGCAATATCAGATTCAGCTTCTGAAGCGATATAGACTGACCCTGCCTGCGCTTCCGCGCCGAAGCTTTCTAGTTTAGGCCGGCCTGAAGGGATATGGCCCCTGCCAGCTGTGGACCTCGTCTTACTGTGTGTGCGCCGGGAGGCCGGCAAGGAATAGATGGTGAGAGTCCATTACGATGAAGGAGTAGCGTCCCACATCGGCCCCGAGCCGTGCGGCAGCGTCCGTGAGGGCGCTGGCGAAGCGTCGGCAGGGGAGCATGCAGGCCAGCCATTGAGCCGCGAAAGAAGATTGTTCCGGGAGCCGACGCTGTACTCAGAGCGGAAGGCGACACGGACGGGTGCGATAACGCGAGCACCTGGACGTCCCGGCGTGGTCGTAGACCCTGGCATGTATGGACGTTCCTTGCGCGGAAACCGGGAGATCTCGAGTCTGACCGGGGGACGGTTCGGCCGCCCCGGCCCGCACCGGGAAGGCGAGGAGCCGTAGCCGGTGATGCACGGACACGAGAAGTCAGACCCCGCCATACTAGCAACGAAGCTGACGAACAAAGCCGGGCGACCGGCGGCGGAGTCGGTGGAGCGAAGGGCGGGGGCCAAGGGGAACGCGAACCAGCTCAGCACGCGCCGGGCGCAGGACCGGGAAAGCGTGTCACAGGCGCTGGAGCGCGTACGTCAAGCCGCAAGGCAAAGGAAGAAGGAACGGTTCACCGCGCTCTACCACCATCTCAGCCTGCCTATGCTCAGGACGGCGTTCTTCGCGCTTAAGCGGGAGGCGGCGCTTGGAGTGGATGGGGTGACGTGACGAGGCCGATCTCGATCGCAAGATCGCAGACCTGCACGCACGGGTCCATCGGGGAGCGTACCGGGCGCAACCAAGCCGCCGCCGGTATATTCCGAAGGCGGATGGCCGCCAGCGCCCGCTCGCAGTGGCTGCCCTGGAAGACAAGATCGTCCAACGCGCAACTGCTGCCGTGCTGAACGCGATCTTCGAGGAGGACTTCCTCGGATTTAGCTATGGCTTCCGGCCCGGGCGCGGCCAGCATGATGCGCTGGACGCCCTGGTTGCCGGGATCAACAGCACGAAGGTGAACTACATCCTGGACGCCGACATTCGGTCGTTCTTCGATGTTGCGTCATACTACACCTTCAGTTTTTTTGAGAGGGTCGAAGAGGTCCGGAGCAACTGCAGGTACTTGAATTCGTATGCCTTTTGCCCGTCCGCGATAGACGTGAACGGCCTTAAGCTCGCCGCGCTTTACACGTTGCAAGGTGGTTTGCCGCGAGACGCCCAGTAGATTCATGGCCTTGAACATCTTCACGTAACCTTCGGGCGTGCTCTCCACAAAGCGCGACCGCAACTCGTCATTGATACGGATGCGCCACGGCGCGCCAGGTGTGATCTGCTCTCCGGCAATGAAGCCCTCGTTGAGGAAGCGATGCAAAGTAGAGGGTGCGATCCCGAGAGCGCGTGCTGCTTTCTCGATCGTCATGCACTCGCCGTCCTGCACTTGCTGTTTCGGCTCGAAGCACGGGATCTCCCAGTGCGTCCGCAGGCTCGACACACGATTTGCCGTAAACGACAGTCCTGTGGCCGTTGTACGGCCTTGGCGATTGAGGATGCCGGCGATCTTGGTGTCGGGATAATGTGCAGCCAGTCGCCGCAGCAGATCGATCGTATCGTCGGCGGTGCTGATCGGCGATGGGTGCGAGTGCGGCAATGGGACATTAACTTCACTGAAGAGACCGCCGCGCCAACGCAGCGTCAGGTGAGCGTTGTTCATCCGCTCTCAACGTTAGTGCCGATCGCGAAGCGTCTCTCTTCATGCGAGCTGAACATCCCGGCGTCCACCGAACGGGAGACACATATTTTGGCTAAAAGCCTGACGTCGTTTCCGATCAATCGAGTTGATTTGCCCGCCGGATCATTAGTTGGCGCCATTATTTCCGAACACGACTTTTGTACACCGCTATCAGAGGTTGGCATGATCGAAGGACGTGTGGACTGAGCGCCACCAAAGTGTTGTTTCGCTCACTGCAACAAAAGCGAATGAGAATGCAAGGAACTTGGGCGCGCGGATCACTTTCACGCGAGATCATTGTCGGCGTCATCGCAGTGTGAAAGGATGATACTACTTTAGATTGCTTGAGGCGAGATGTTCCCCTCATTGCATAAATGCAATTGGAGATTGTTATGACAAATGCAGCAGCGGCGCTTACCCACTCGGTATCAGTGACAGAGAATTCCGATGGACGATTGGAGGTGTTCGGTCTCGGAACCGACAGGGCGCTCTGGCACGTCTGGCAGGAAAAACCGCACTCGGGGCCATGGTCGAGTTGGGCCTCGCTTGGCGGCGTTCTCACCAGCTCGCCGTCCAGTGTCGATAATTCCGAAGGTCGGCTGGAGGTCTTTGCGCGCGGAACCGATAACTCACTCTGGCACATCTGGCAGGACAGGCCACATGCCGGACCGTGGTCGGGCTGGGCCTCGCTCGGCGGCGCCATCACCAGCGATCCCGCTGCGATCGCCAACAGCGACGGCCGGCTGGAAGTGCTTGCGCGCGGCACCGACAATGCGCTGTGGCATATCTGGCAAGAGAAGCCACATGCCGGTCCGTGGTCAGGCTGGGCCTCGCTTGGCGGCGAGATCACCAGCGACCCCGAGGTGTTCATCAATTCCGATGGCCGTCTCGAAGTGTTCGCCCGTGGCCCTGACAATGCGCTGTGGCACATCTGGCAACAGGAGCCGCATGCCGGTCCGTGGTCACGCTGGGCATCCCTGGGCGGCGCCATCACCAGTGATCCGGCCGTGGTCGACAACAGCGATGGCCGTCTCGAAGTTTTCGCCCGTGGCACCGACAATGCGCTGTGGCATATCTGGCAGGAGAAGCCACATGCCGGTCCGTGGTCACGCTGGGCATCTCTGGGCGGCGCCATCACCAGTGATCCGGCCGTGGTCGACAATTCCGACGGCCGACTGGAAGTGTTCGCCCGTGGCATCGACAACGTGTTGTGGCACATCTGGCGGGAGAAGCCGCATGCCGCACCGTGGTCACGCTGGGCATCTCTGGGCGGCTCCATCACCAGTGATCCGGTGGCTTTCGATAATTCCGACGGCCGGCTAGAAGTGTTTGCGCGCGGCACCGACAACGCGCTCTGGCACATCTGGCAGGAGAAGCCGCACTCCGGACCGTGGTCCGGCTGGGCATCCCTGGGCGGCGTTCTCCTGAGCGATCCACTCGCCGCCTGATACGGACTGCACGAGAGGCCGGCCGTCTCACAAGGCGGTCGGCGCCCTCACTAACCCATCATTAAGCTACTACGTCGTCACGCAACGTCGCGCGATCGCGCGCTAATTCCGGCTTTTGAACCGGCACGGATAGCCGCTTCTTCCGAAGCGCGCTGAGTATGGTGTTTTGAGACGATCTTGCCGTTGTGAACTACGGCCCGACCGTCATTCTTCGGCACGGAGTGAAATACTTTCCGCTTCGACATTCTTAAAGTCCTCAAAAATCAAGGACGACGAGGAGGGATGCGGTCAAACCGACCGCTAATATCTGTGCAATAACTACCGGCGTCGTGATCACATCCCCCGGTCATCCGGTTGGGTGCTGGTCCGGTCGGTGCTCGCTAACGGCCCCCTCAACTGTTTGCGCTGCAAACTAGAGCGATTTGCGAACGCCAGGCACAAAGTTCAAGTTTGAGCGTGCAGATTTTTTGTGTTGAGACCATGCGAATCGATTTGCCTGGCTCGGCACACTCGCCATGCATGCCAGCCGACGCTTGTTGGACTCTGATCGGGGTAGCGGCGCGAGCGAGTTTCGGCAAAGCCGCAAGCCTCGTGCGTGAGAGGCCGAAGATACGATTCATTTCCAGTATGGATGGAGGACAAATTGCGTGCTTCGCACGCGGCGATCTTCGGAATGACCGCCAGGTGTTCGGTATCCAAATTCGGAATGGAGTTTCGGCGCGAAACCCGATTCGAAAGCAAGGCGAGAAGAACGCACGTTCAACCGCGCTCCAAAACAGGTGCAGCCCAACTCTTTTGCTTTCAGGCCGCGGAAAGAACCGGTGAAAGGCGGATTTGCGCTAAGCGCGCCAATCGCGGAGGTCTTCTTCGGCGACAGCAGGACGGAGCCCATCTGAGCAACGCAATGATAACATTGACTGGATCGCAGGTTCGATCGAGCGTGAGCGCTCAAGAATCCGCGAGTGTCGCCCATCAGCTCCTTTCTCCGTAGCCGCCCGGATTGTCAATTTTATGAACACGGTGTTCTACTGGAGGAACACCGGCGGAGGGATTTCATATTTAAACGGTTTTTTCGCGAGATTCCGGTGGCGAGGCCGCGGGACTGCATCGTCTCGCGGCCTCATTCCTTTTTCGCAGTTGAACGCGGACAAGTCCCTCCGGACCGAAGTCGGCCTCGCTCTCCAACAATCATTAGCGCTTCCACCGCGGCTTCGCATTCGGGCGCGTCATACTCGGCGCCTTGGTTGGGTCATTTCTGCGCGTTAGGCTAGCCTTGCTGTCGCAACCCATCCGGACGAGCGGGGATAGGGGATCCGACAAGCGACCGTGATCCCGACATTGGTCCGTAGTCAGCCAGGACCAGGAAGCTCAGACAATGTTGGCGTTGATCGTCAGCTTTCAGACCAATGTCGACAACTTGATCATACAGCCCCGCTACGAAGCGCCTGCAGGACCTCCGAGTCTCGATTCGGCACGGCCCTCGCTCCGTTCGAGGCAGCATCACCGATTACTCCAGATGCGGTGATGTTAGGGGCGGGCTCGGCGCCGCGTCGCCGCTAGCGTCTGGCCCGTCCCGCTGGTGCTGTGAGGCGATATGAAACAGGATCTTCAACCGGCGACCGGTTTCGGTCACGCTCGCCGCCGCTATGTCCTACGCGGGCACGAACGCGAAGGGGGTAAGGACCGAATCAGTGTCTCCCTAAGCCGCGGGAGCCGAAACCGTCATGCCCGCGAGATCTTTGCTCCGCGCAAGTTAGGAAAGTGTACCCGCACCTCCGAAGCAGCCGCGCAGGCATAGCTCGCGACTCCATATCGTCGCGTAAACGTCAATGTACGATCTTCCAATCTCGACAAGCTAGAGCAAAGATAGCAAAGATGCAGACTGGAACGGTAGTTTCGTACAGTGTTGAAAAGGGCTGGGGCTTCATAAGGCCTGATGATCGCAGCGGCGAGGATTTGTTCGTGCACATGTCCGAACTACGCAACTGCATAGGTACCGATCTGGTGCCGGGCACGCGCGTGACGTTCGATCTTTGCTTCAACAAACGGCGCTCAAAGTACAGAGCTGCCGAGGTCAGGTTGATCGATTGAAGCGCCGAAGTAGGTGTTCAAGATTGTTCAAACAGAGCAAAGACGGCGAGTTCGTCCCTGGCAAGCGTTTATGCCGGGTGAGGCAAACGCAGCAGACGTTTTCCGAAGCAGCACTCGAGTAAAAATCTGTCTACTCGGCTGAGCACAGATTTCACTCGGGTACTCACTGGAATGCATCAGAAACTCCTTCGCGTTGGCTCTGTAGGGAGATGTGAGGGCCGCCGCCAAGCGAACAACCGTCATCACGTTGTGCCGGCCGCATGTCATTCCTCCCGGGCCACACTCTCTGCAATGATAGAAGCTTTCGAACCTGGATGATCGCCCTCCAATAATACTTCCTTACGGGACACAGATTGTAAGACCAAGCATCACCAAAATTCACAGGTTCGAGTGATATGCCAGGTCCTCAGTTGATAGTGGCGCTTCGCAACATTCAGACAAAATCCATTACCGCCATTTGGCGAATCCGTCGGCCTTGCCCAGGAGAACAAGAAACGAAACCATGCGTATCCAATATGGATGCCGATCACACCACTCGCTTTGCGCGGGTCGATTTCCGCAATGATGATCGTGTCTTTGGTATCAATGACGAAGATCGACTATTGCATATGTATGTGATCGGGAAGACCGGCACAGGCAAATCGACGCTCATCGAAACGATGGCCCTCCAGGATTTGGCGCGCGGAAACGGCTTTGCGCTCATTGATCCGCATGGCGATCTTGTTGCCCGCATCGCTTCGCGCATTTCGGCAACACATACCGATAGGGTAGTGTACCTCGACGCAACCAACCCAAATCAGCCATACGGTTATAACCCTCTTCGTCACGTCAGCGAAGATCGTATTGCTCTCGCGGCTTCCGGCATGATGGATGTCTTTAAGAAGATGTGGCCGGACGCATGGGGCGTGCGTATGGAGCACATCTTACGAAATGTTCTGATGGCCCTCTTGGAGCAACCGGACGCGACGCTCCATGACGTGTTGCGCATATTCTCTGACAACGAGTTTCGTAAAAGAACGGCCAAATCCCTCCGGAATGAAACCGTCCGGACGTTTCTGCTCAATGAGTTTGAGCGATTCTCATTTGGCTATCGCGCTGACGGCACCGCGCCGATCCAGAACAAGGTCGGAGCGTTTCTGGCTGATCCGCTGCTCGATCGGATATTAACGGCCCCCGAGGAGGATTTGCATATCCGCCGGATCATGGACGAAGGCAAGATTCTCTTGGTCAATCTGGCGAAGGGGCACATTGGGGAAGATAGCTCGTCGCTCCTTGGCGGATTGCTCGTCACAACGATTGGCCTGGCCGCCTTTAGCCGGGCCGACACTCGACAAAACAAACGTCGGGACTTCTTCGTCTACGTCGACGAGTTTCAGAGCTTTACCACGGTCGCGCTGGCGAACATGTTCTCCGAGCTTCGCAAAGTACCGAGTCGGCTTCACCGTGGCGCATCAATATCTGAACCAGCTTGCTCCTGAAGTGCGCCATGCAGTTCTCGGCAACGTCGGCTCTATCATCTCATTCCGTGTCGGCGTCGAGGATGCTCCATATCTCGTTCGAGAATTCCAGAGCCGGTTTTCGGAAATCGATCTCTTGAGGCTGCCAAACCACCGCATCTATCTCAAGCTTATGATCGATGGAACGCCATCAATACCTTTCAGCGCCGCGACGCTTGAGCCGCTATAGCGACATTTGCCAAACTGGCATAATCCCGTGTCTACCACCCGTTTTTCTCCTGAAGTACGATCGCGCTCGGACATTGTTCTTTCCGGCGCCAATTCGGATGTCGGTAGCGAGACGGAGGATCGATCTGTTGCTGTTTTGAGGACGGCGCAGCTCCGCCTCGCTATCCGGCACCCGAATGGTTCGGGCTGACGGTAGTGAGGAGAAGAACATGTCCACGATTGCCCTTTCGTACAAGGCCGTAAAGCTAATGAAGCTCTGCGATCTCGAAGGCTTCCAAAGCCTCGACGATCTTCTGTTGGTGGTCGCCCTTAAGGACTCGGCATGTCCCGCCATCTGTATAACGGAAGGATGTGATCACACGGCAAACATGGAGCCGGATCAGGACCGGGGGTTCTGCGAGGCCTGCGGTGGCAACACCGTCGTGTCGGTACTTGTGCTCGCCGGTCTCATCTAAGAGATCAGCCATGCAGGTCCGAAACTTCTATCACTGCCCAGAGCGCGGTCGCGAGTGGACGAACGTGTGGTCCGCACAGTGCGACAATGACTGCCCGCACTGCGGCGCATGTCATATCTCGCCGTACAAAAGCGAAGACGCGGAGGAGAGCGATGACGAATAGGATTGCTCTTCTCAACGACGCCTTCCGCCGCACGTTTAGCGGCGGCAAGGTAATGATGACATCAGGCGTCAATGAACTGCCGGACTGCGTGAAGGCTGAAGCGCTCGTTCAAGTGGCGAACTTCGCTGAATTCACCGAGAACAACGATCCGTATGACGAGCACGACTTCGGCAGCTTCGATCTGGTCGGTCGGAGGTTCTTTTGGAAGATAGACTATTACGACAAGCGGTGCGAGTTCGGCTCTGACGACCCTGCAGACCCTGAGAAGACCATGCGAGTCCTAACCCTCATGCTTGCCGCAGAGTACTGATAGGATCAAAATTGTCACCTTCGATCACGAAGGCCGCTGTAGAACGTGCTCTATGGTCCTACACGTTTTGACCCTATTCTTTCTGTCAGGTTGAATTTCACGAACTGAGCAGCAGGGGGGGGGCGGCGCGTCTCAAATCACGGCATCCCGTGCTGCTCGGAGATTTTTGCTGGGCTTGATGCGTCCCCTCAGTGACCAAGCTTTCGTCTCGCAGATGGGTAGCCCGTTTCTTTCCAGCCCTGCCCAGGCGGGGCTTGCTTCAGAAACCATCTCGAAGAGGGGTGCCGCGTCGATCGCGCGAGACACTGACCTTATCCGCCTCCCTTCATGACGCTGCGGAATAAGCATCTAGCGGGCTGGTCGCCCGTTGCGGGGATCGTTGGTAGACCCGACTTGCGGCGTGATGCCGTAGAGCCCAACCAGTGCGGATTTACTCGGACGATCTTTTTGACCCTCGCTTCATTGCGAGGGTATTTTCTATGACCCCTTGGTTGCGTTGAACCGCTTCACGATCCCCATCACCACTCTCGAAATCTCCTGTAAGTAATTGGTTCAATCAATAAGCCCGACCGATTGCGCAATCGGTGATGAGGACCAAGACGTCAGTGCCGCGCGGCAAACAAGATAGTGGGTTATGCCCAGTGGTTTGACGGGCCGGACGTATGGGATGCTTCGCCGCATGAAAACTCGTGCGCTTGTTGCTTGGAACGTCCGTTGGATCCGCCTGAAACGCGGCATTTCGCAAGAAAAATTGGCTTGCGACGCCGGGATCGATCGGTCCTACATGGCTAGTCTTGAGCGGCAATCGAAAAACCCGACGATTGATATTCTCGACCGTATCGCCGAAACGCTGGGCGTTCATTTATCTGAATTTTTTGTCCGGCCATCCAAACGTGCGGGGACCCTCAAGGCCTTGCCTAAAGGTCGCAAGCTGCGTCCACGTCGTAGGAAGGAATAGCTATTCCCGCGACCTGGTGACCGAGATCGATTACGCCTAAGCAGGTGAGAGACCCGCGGCATTCATCGCCTCCCGTAGCACGACCCGGGGCAGCAGACTAAGCGGCCAGCCAGTTCCCCGATATGTAGCACGAATAGCGCGTCCCGGCCAATCACCTGCTCACGCCGATAGCTAATGATCTTCGTGGATAAGTGGAAACGGCCCTCGGCTCAGCCAAGCCCGGGCCCTACGATGTGCTGCATATTATTGGGGCATGTGATGACTAAGATCAGTGTAGACCTCGAGAACTGCTACGGGATCAAGAAGCTCAAGGCGGACTTCGATTTCAAAAAGGCGAGAGCGTTCGCGATCTACGCTCCCAATGGGGCAATGAAATCCTCATTGGCGACGACGTTCCAGGACATCGCAGACGGCCAGCCATCAAAAGACCGAATATTCCCCACGCGCACGACAAGGCGAACTATTACCATCGACGGTGCTCCCCTTGCCGAGGATGCTGTGCTGGTCGTTCGGCCCTATGACGAGATTTTTGGGAACAATGAGAAGACGTCGACCCTGCTCATAAACGCAAAACTTAAGCAGGAATACCTCAGCCTGCACGAGGCAATCGAGGAATGCAAAGACAATCTCGTCAAAGCACTCCGGACCCAATCCGGATCAAAGCGAGATATCGAAAAGGAGATCTCACGGACATTCACGGCAAATGAAGATCAGTTCGCGAAAGCTCTATTCCGCATCGAATCCGAGGTGCTTGCTCAAAAGTCCGCCCCGTTCAGTGATGTCGATTACGACACAGTCTTCGATGATAAAGTTCTTGGTCTCCTCGCGACGAAAGACGTCAAAACAGCCATCGAGGATTACATCAAAAAGTACAATGAGCTCTTAGCCAAATCGACATACTTCAAACGGGGTACTTTCAACTATTACAATGCTGCGTCAGTAGCGAAAAGCCTCGCTGACCACGGCTTCTTCAAAGCGAACCACTCGATCAATCTTGTATCTGGGACGCGTCTCGAAATAAGCAATGCGAAGGACCTAGAGAGCCTTATAGCCAAGGAAAAGGAGGGCATTACAAACGATGCAACCCTCAGAAAGAAGTTTTCAGAAATCGAAAAACTTATGCAAAAGAATGCTACGGTGCGCGACTTCCAGTCTTACATCGAACAACGTGAAGATTTGTTAGCCCAGCTGGCAAACGTTGACGCCTTTCGGGAAGAGGTCTGGAAGTCGTACATATTCGCGAATATCGACCTGTTTAAGGAATTGCTAGCTCACTACCGCGCAGTAGAGAAAAGGAAAGCCGAGATCGAAAAAGAGGCTGCCGCCGAACGAACCCGCTGGGAAGAGACTATTGAGATTTTCAACGATCGTTTCTTTGTGCCATTCGAGCTTGTCGCAAAGAACAAAATCTCGGTCATGCTCGGTGAAGACCCCGTTTTGAACCTTGGCTTCATCTTTAAGGACGGCAGTGAGAGCACATCCGTTGACCGGGACGCACTTATCTCGGCGCTCAGCACTGGAGAGAAGAAAGCCCTATACGTTCTGAACATTATTTTTGAAATCCAGGCGCGGCGAGCTGCAAACCAGAAGACTGTCCTTATCGTTGATGATATCGCTGATTCTTTCGACTACAAAAATAAGTACGCAATCATCCAATACCTGAAGGACATAGCGGATGATGAAACGTTTAATCAGATAATCCTCACGCACAATTTCGATTTTTTCCGTACCGTAAACAGCAGATTTGTAGACTACGACTATTGCTACATGGCATCGAAAAGCTCTGCTGGACTTTCGCTACAGAAGGCCGCCGGCATAAAGAACATCTTTGTGAATGACTGGAAGTTGAACTTTCACTCGGATGCAAAGAAGCAAATTGCCTCCATACCGTTCATTCGCAACCTCGTTGAATTCACGAAGGGCGACGCCGATGCGGACTACGGGACTCTGACGTCTTTGCTGCATTGGAAGGCGGACAGCACCACGATCACGCGGAATGCATTAGCCGAGGTCTACAATCGCGTGTTCCATTCAACGATAACGCTGGCCGATGGTACGGGTTCTGTACTGTCGGACATTTTCACCGCGGCCAAGGAATGCCTCAAAGCCACGGAAGGAATGAATTTCGAAAACAAAGTCGTGCTGTCGATAGCCACGCGGCTCTCCGCCGAGAAGTTCATGGCGGAACAAATCAAGGATGAGAAACTGCTAGCCGGCATAACTTCGGCTCAAACGCCCAGGTTACTAAGAGAGTACAAGAAGCGGTTCACGGCTGAAGCCGCCAACATCGCCATTATCGAAAGGGTAATGCTGATGACCCCGGAGAATATCCACCTGAACTCTTTCATGTATGAGCCCATCATTGATATGTCCGACGATCATCTCCGAAAGCTGTATCGAGATGTCGAGACGCTTAGTTAGCGTCGTTTAGCTTCCCGCAGTGTTCTCGCAGCTTTGCCTTCTGAAGCGAGCCTTTTGCTAGATAGGGCGCGCGATTTCGTTGCGCTGTTATCCCGCTCTTTCAAGATGCGGCGTTCAGCCTCCTCGCAATAGCTCTCGTTCATGTCGATTCCAATGACAGACCTCCCGGAGCGAAGCGCCGACATGGCTGTCGTGCCCGAACCAAGAAACGGGTCGAGTACAACCCCGCCCTCCGGGCATCCGCAAGCCAAACAACGATCAACAAGCTCGATCGGATATGGCGCCGCGTGGCTGAAGGGATTTTCAGGTCGAGCGGCAATCCGCCAGATATCTTCCTCGCCATTCAACGCGGATCGATCGAAGAAATATTTTGGCCCCTTCGAGAACATAAAAACGTGCTCAAAGGTGCGGTGTGGCCGATCGTGCGCTGTGGGCTCACTCAAGCAGCCGGGGCGCTCCCAAATCACTGCGGTCCGCAACGTCCACCCAGATTGCTGCATGGCAAGCGCTACACGCCAGGGAAGACCGATGAGCGATTTCCGCGGGAGACCTAGCCCTGGACCATCTACCGCCCGGAGTTTGGCTCTTGCTAGCTGGCGTCCAGCGCTTTTTCGATCACGTCCATGCGGGCGGCCTTTCGCATTGTAGTAGGCATCCCCGATGTTCAGAAAGAAGGTCCCTCTTTCCTTTAGGACCCTGCGCAATTCCTCGAACGGCTTAACGAGCGCGTCAACGTAAGCCTGAATTGTCGCCTCATGGCCGATTTGGCCTTGATAGCCGTAATCGCGCTGCCAAAAATAAGCGGGTGAGGTCACCGCACAGTCGACCGACTCCGACGCCAATGACTTCAGGCCGTCTGAGACGTCAGCCGCCAATATTTTATAGGTCAATCGGCGGCCGACACTTCCTTCACGAACTTTAACTCGCGGTGTCTCGACACCTGGGATATCGTTCGGAGAAGCCTGCGGGTCAGCTTGTTTGAGCGAAGCCTCTTGGGGCGTACATTCCCGACCGAGATACGCATTCACCGCATCTTCTGAAACGCGGATTTGCCCCCTGTCGCCCGCTCTTACGTGGGCAAGCTGACCAGAGCGGACTGCTCGACGGAGGGTGGAAATGGATACTTTGAGTACCCCTTCAAGCTCCTGAAGCGTGAAAAGTCGCTGGAGCATTTCCCCTCCGAATCATTGCCCACTACGCCAACGGCGTTTCTATGCCAGAACTTGCCATAGATGGTCAATGGTGGTCACGCTTGCCGTCGTCTACTGTCAACGCTGTTTTAATACCGGCAGCAAACGTCCGCCTGTCAAACGACGACACCAAAACCACACTCGTTGAATTGAGAGCGACTTCTGGTCTCAATCCGACGTCTTCGGGTACGAGCAGAACCACTTTTGGATTCGACTGGTTGGGGCGCCACATGTCATTAAAGTCGGCGATATAAGCCAGCCCCTTGTAAATGCCGTCGCTGAGGTAGCTTCCCCGCCATGAGTTCTTTGCTTCCACAAAAACGACGTGGCGTTCGTCATCTTTCTCGTGGACGATCACAATGTCTGGTCGCAGCGGAGAGGATCTCACTCCCAGGTGAGCTTCTTGGATCGCAAGCTGCGCAGAGTGGCACCCAAGAAAAGTCACGGGCGACTGGTCGAAGTAAACAGTGACAGTTGACGCACCTCGTACGAACCGAGCGACGTGAGCCCGCCCCGATATCGCCAAGCCGTACTGATGGGGAGGCCCAAATGCCGCTTCGTGCTCCAGGACGTCCAGCACTAGAGTGAGACCGTACAGTTCAAAAAGGTCGTCTTCGTCTAATGGTGAGAGCCAGTTCACTAATAGCAATTCGCGAACTGAAAGCCACCTACTCGCCCTGTTTCGGTCCACCATTTGCCGGCGCTGCTGCGAAAGCGCTGCCGCTAGCCGGTAGGCCGGCAATCTCTGTCGCTGGGCAGACGTAATCATGTTAGCTTCAAGCACCCTTGGAGATGGAACGTCCTTGAACCAGGGATGCCTATTGGCCTCACGACATCCGTCGCGAATCATTTGCAGCTGCAGCGGGAGTGCCTTAGACCCGATGCGCTCTTCGACCTCGCGAAGCGAGCGCTCTAGGCTATCGACCAGCCATCTCACCAACTGATTTTCTGGAAGAGCAAAACTTCGAGCCGGAAGCCGCGTGATGAATTGAACCGGCGAAATGCGTCCCGACTGGCGGGCCGTAGCGGTCAGGTCCCATCGAACGTTGCCCCTTAGCGCCGGACCCACCACAGCGTTCTCACCGAGATGTTCATTTGACAATGAATCGAGCAAGGCCGGTAACGCTTGCGTGCAGAACGACGCATAGCCGGCAGAGAGTAGATCAACTACCGATCCTAGAAACCAAACGTCCGTGGAGGCTGCGGACAATGCGTCCAGAAAATGCTGCACTACATTCGGCTCAATAGCAGGGGCTTGGCTCGCCTCGACAGAAGCCCCAATGCTTGACAGATACCGGCCGGCTCGCCTGGGATCGAGTACGAACTCTTTCCATTGCTGCGAAAGGCTCAATCGACAAACCCTGTCCAAACCGACAACGTGGTTTCGAACCGGTCAATCGCATTCGGAGTAATAATGAATCGCTTAACTAGCTTGACCAAGTCCTCGTGCTTGTCTGCCCGCCCTTGGAATTGCGGCGCAACAAACAACTCGAGGCCTGACAATAGCAGCCCCTCAATCGTCCTAGCGGAATCCAGCGCGAGCTCACCTCTTGCATGGCGCATTATCGCCTCTGGTATGGCGTAACCCATCGCCATCCCGAACGAAGCTAGACCGTCAGTTTCAGCAAAGATGCCCTTCAATGCATCAAGGAAGTCCGTTTTCGCTGGCTTCAGACCGGCGCTGCCTTCACCTGCTCCAACATCAATAAGTCCTTTATACACCTCCGCACTTGGGACCATCACGGGAATGAACGCGAAGCGCCGAATGAATGCATATGATAGGCGCTTCAGACTCGCTTTATCTGCATCATTCATCGAACCGATGATCCGCCACCAGTTCGGCACTCTGATTATCTCAAGCGCCTCATCGGCTGTAGCTTCCTCCATCGCAAGTTGAATTCTTCGCGGAGCGGCACCGCCGACCGCGTCTCTCGTCACATACGGCAAATCGACGGCATGGCCGCTCAAAAGAGTGAACAACTCTCCAAATGCCTTATCGATGTCCGCACGATTGATCTCATCTATGATCAGTGTCCGGCGTTGCTTGAGTGCGGCGGTCACAAAACCGGGTTGGAAATCCAACTGCCCCGGAAGCACTGCAGAGGGTAGATATCCGCCAATTGTATCGATGGTGGTCCATTGATCGGTAGCCGCCGCCATGGTCCAGGGAATTCCGGACGCCCCGCAAAGCCTCCTCGCAAGTTGCGTTTTCCCAGTGCCGGGCGGACCAGTGAAGATCACATGCATGCCCGCCCTTAGCGCTGAGGCAGCGCGAAAGGCCGATTCCTCCACCCCGGCAAGGCCGCCAAGTGCCGCACTAAGATCATCGCCATCAACTTCCCACGTAAAATCCTCCTCGTCAGGGGAAGCAGGCTGCGAATCATCAGTTGATGTGACGCTTGCGGAAGCAGCTGCAACAGAACCGGGCGGCACAAGCAGCGCCAAAATATCCGCATCACTTAATAGACTCGCGCCGAGCGGAATCGAGGACAGCACCGCGTCCCCATCATCCGAGAAGATTGCCCCAACTAGGCCGTAAGTCCTGAGGTGAAACTCCTCAACGAATTGGGCAATGGCGGCCTTCTGCGACGCGACATCCTTTTGTCGATAGCACCAAGTTGCGAGATTGTGGATCGATATTGGGATGCGACCAATTACGTCGCTATGCCGTGCCGAAAGGACCGTTAGAAGGTCTGGATCAAACGACCAAAGATCATTCGCTGTATCGCTGCCCTGCCTGTATACGAACTGTTTGCCCGTACGCATGCGCTGCAAACTCGTCCCAGCATGGTGCTTGGGACGCCAAGGCGTCAAACCCGCGATGGCTTTTCCGAAGGGCACATACCATGGCCTGGCTGAGCTGCCGCCGGATGGTTGAAAATAGTCCCGCAAAAGCGACGTCTCTTGTGCGCTGCCGAACGTCTTCGATGGAGTGGGTGAAATGGGCACTCCGTCCCGCAACATTGCAAGAAAGCTGATCAAAGACTGATGCGTCTGCTCCGGCAAGACTTCCAGAGCGTGCGATATATGGTCTTGGGTGAAATAGGGCATGGGCTTCCAGAACCACCGAATCTCATTGGTTTACGCCGATTCGCTAGGCTGCTTGAAGGTGCACGGGGTAGATTTCTCGATGTCAGATCGTCTATCCGGCCGACATCGCGCAGAGGGACAAAATGCAAGAGGTGACCGCGAAGCCCGCGACGGCGGAAATCCATCCGCTCAACTGTCGTCCCGGTCAGGCCTTTAGCCGCTGTAGCAGGTTTGCCACGGCGGATGAGCGCCACCTCCCACCCCGCGGCGTTATCATCTCCCGGTCGTTCAACTCGTCGGCTGTTGCCAAGAGCGTTGTCGCGCCACCATCCCGAATAGCAACGTCCGACGCCCGCTGGTCGGCTTCGGCTCTCGCCCTCCTCGCGACCGCTGCATCCTTACCCTTCACCGGGCCTGTGTCGGGCAGGCCGGCCGATATCGACGTTGCATTTGCGGCGGCTGTATCGACCTCTCCATCGAATTCGCGAACAGCGCCAACGAAGCGGATACCGATACACCAGCGAGCCGGTGCCACTCCCAAGCCTGGTAGGTTGAACTTAGGTCGGCCCGCGCCCTTAATGGCTAATCATCAGGCGATCTTCAGGCTGCATTGATAGGCAGGCGAGAGGGCGACCCCAATTTGCCGCGACCGCGAGGAAGTTCGTGTCGCGAACATTTCTTCAGGCGGTTCTAACGATGAAACGGTAGGTCATACAATGATACGCACTCTCTTTCTGATCGGCTTAACGTTTGTCGTGACGACAAGATCGAGCGCGCAGGGAGCCGACGCCAATCCTATCTATGCTGACCAAGGTACCGATTGGAGCGCGACAGCGAGGGCGGACTTCTATTCGCGCGATCAGGGCTCGCGCTTGATCACATTGTCCTGGATGCAGGCCCTGAAGCAAAGGAACGGACAGCCGTTCATCGCGGATGGTCTATCACGGTACGGCTATCTACCGAGCCCTGGAAACACGGCCAACCTCCCCGTCGGCTTTCACGCTTCTGGCCCTCAAGACTTTCAGGTCGTCGGCATGACCTGCTCCGCATGTCACACGCGCCAGATTGAAGTTGACGGCAGGGTGTATCGCGTCGATGGTGGTCCGGCGTTTGTGGACTTCTACGCACTGCTTAGCGATTTGGACAAGGCAGTCGGCGACGTGATTGCCAGCGATAGCTCGTTCGCTCCGTTTGCTGCAGCTGTTCTGCGGTCCGCAACGCCAGATGCGACTGACGTTGCGGATCTTCGTCGACAGGTAGATGCTTGGTACTTGCGGTTCCACACCCTCATGGTGCGCGCACTGCCCAAGAACGGCTGGGGAGTTGGCCGTCTGGATGCAGTCGGAATGATCTTCAACCGCGTATCGGGATTGGACATCGGCTCGCCACCCGACTTCATGATCCCGGAAAACATCAAAACGGCTGACGCTCCAGTGAGATACCCATTCCTTTGGAACGCGACGCGGCAAGACAAGACGCAGTGGCCGGCATTCGCAAAAAACGGAAGTGACATCTTGGGGTTGGCACGGAACGTGGGCGAGGTTCTGGGGGTTTTCGCTACGTTCGAACCGAAACGTCAGGGGGCGGTCATTAATTTCCTCAACAATAATTCCGCAAACTTTGACGGCCTGAGCGAGCTCGAAAACTTGGTGAAGCGAATTGGCCCTCCGAAATGGCCTTGGAAGATTGACGCTGCCCTGGCGACCAAGGGCAAGCTGATTTTTGAAAGGGATACCGCCGAAGGGGGATGTAGCGCATGCCATGGAATTCAAGAAGGCGAGCAACGCTTTCCATTCATCAAGACGTGGAGAACTGCGATCCAGAACGTTGGTACCGATACACGGGAATACGATGTCCTCGCTTGGAAAGCGAATACCGGCGTGCTGAAAGGAGCGTACATTCCCCTGGCAACCGCCCCACTGAAGGACAATGACCAGGTTCTTAACATTCTTGCCACCTCGGTTATTGGTTCAATCGCAGAACACGTGTTGACCGGCGGCGCCGCTTCCACCAACGCGCGGGTCGCCGCGGCGCCAGATCCGGGGTCGTCCGACACACCGGAGTCTCTGGGGCTGGTACGACTACCGCCAACGCTGCAGGATCTGCTAACGGCATTCGATACTGCCAGCACCTCGGAAGCGACAAAAAGGGCCAAGCGGCAGCGAACGGATAGAGCTTCTTCTAGCCAGCTCCCTCCAAGCGGCGCCTACGAGGCTCGCGTTCTGCAGGGTATTTGGGCCGCTGCCCCCTATCTTCACAACGGTTCGGTCCCTACGCTGTCGGAAATGCTCAAGCCCTCGGCGCAGCGCACATCACAGTTTAGCGTTGGACGGAAATACGACATCGAAAACGTTGGTCTTGCGACCACCCAGGAGCCGCTGAGCGAAACACGATCCGTAACGGATTGTAGTGACAACAATTCTGGTAATAGCCGATGTGGCCACGAGTACGGGACGAGTTTGAGCGACCAAGACAAGAAAGCGTTGCTTGAATACCTAAAGACACTGTGACCCGCTGCAGCGTTCCCCATTTGAGCGGTTTTCGGACATGCTGGTCACGATACGACCCTGGGCATGTGACCTTTATCAATCAAGCTCTCGTAGTTGGCACGAGCGTGGAAGAGGAGATCTCATTCGGCACAACTGCTCGATGAGTCTGAGTGATGGCTTACAAGATTGTAGCCATTTTACCGTCCGCGTCGTTTGCGGAGGCTCCACATGACACGATCTCAATACCATCGTGACGCGAAGCATGGCAAGCTCGGGCCAATGAGTGATTTGCCCGATGAGCTGCCGAGCGATCCAGCCGAGTTGCGTGCCTTTGCCGCCACCAGTGCTGACAGCTGGGCCGCATTCATCCGCATCACGCCGGCCACGATGGGTGGCCATTTGAAGCCGCCGCCATCGAGCCGCTTCCAGTACATTACAAGGCCGCTGCCATCCCAGACAACGATCTTCACTCGATCGGCGCGCTTCGCACGGAACACCGTAAGCGCTTAGCCGGAACCCTTGCTTCGGGATCCGTATAGCTGTGCGAAAGAAGCCTCCGGCTTGGACGGAGGTTTGGGATGGGATTGGACAGCAAAAAGGACGTCCATTTGGACGGCTCACCGACGGGGTCGGTGAGCCGGTTGGAAATCCTTGAAGGGCCCTCAGGACGTCGAATTCGGTCGGAAGCAGAGAGAGCCCGGATCGCTGTGAGAGTCTGCTACCCGGCGCCCAGGTATCCGAGGTGGCGCGCAGGCACGGAGCGACGCGCTGGCAGATCTACGATTGGCGACGGCGGTTTCGACAGCGAGGCATGTTGCCGCTGTGTGAGGCGTCCCCGCCGACATTTGCGCCGCTGGTCGTGGAACGTGCGTTAGAGGAGCGTCAGGCTCCGGCGATCAAGCTTGAGATCGCGATCGGTGATGTCGTGCTGCGGACAGATACGGCCATCGATGCCGAGCAGTTGTCCCGGGTGATCCGTGCGGTGCGAGCGTCACGATGATCGCGGTCGGTTCTGATCTGAAGATTTACATCGCGACGCGGCCGATCGACTTCCGGTGTGGCCATGATGGGCTTGCAGCGAAGGTGCAGGAGATGCTTCGTCTCGACCCGTTCAGCGGCGCAGCCTTCGTGTTCCGATCGAAACGAGCGGACCGGATCAAGATTTTGGTCTGGGATCGAACGGGCCTGGTGTTGGTGCACAAGCGCCTCGAAGGTTGCAAGTTTGTTTGGCCAACGATCGCGGACGGCGTGATGCGGATATCGCCGGCGATGTTCGCGGCCTTGTTCGAGGGGCTGGATTGGAGATTGGTCCGCCCGGAAGAAGCGCGGCGTCCTCAGGCGGCTGGATAACTGCGGCCGAATGACTCGGCTGCTATTTTGAACGTGGCACGCGCGGCGGCGATGTGCTCGAAATAGCGCATGAGCATCGCGACGCTGCGCGACGAAAATGAACAACTGAAAGCGCTTTTGGCGCAAACGCAGGCGGCCTTGAGCGAGCATCAGGGGGCGCTGGCGGCGTCGGAGGAAGCCCGGCGTCGGCTGGAGGTCATCCTCGGCGAATTGCGGCGCGACAGGTTCGGCGCGAAGTCCGAGAAGCTGCGGCCAGATCAGTATCACTTGCCGTTGGAAGACGCGGAGATCGCCCAAGGGATCCTGGACGCGGCGCAGGAGAGAGCCGCGGCTGTGATTAAGGGCCGATCGCGGAGCGATCCGGATCAAGGCTCTGTAAAAGTAGAGACTTGAGCTGACAGCCGGTGCTTTGTCGCGGCAGGTGTCCGACAAAGATCTGATGTCCGACCTCATGCGGCCGGCAGCCATTTCTCCCTCGCCAAAGACCGCGCGTCAAGCCAGGTTTGCATCGGCGTCTTGCCGTAACACCAGCGGCCCTGATGTGGACGTGTCTCATTGTAAGCGGCAATCCACTCATCGAGATCGCCCTGCAGCGCGAGGATGCTCGGATAAATCTTCTTGCGGAACGCGACGCGGTAGAACTCTTCGAGCACGGTGCGATGAAAACGCTCGACAATGCAGTGGTCTGCGGGCTCTTGGTCTTGGTGCGGGTGTGATCGATGTCCTCGACGGCGAGATACAGTTCGTACTCGTGATGCTCCGGATTGCCGCAATACTCTGTGCCGCGGTCGGTCAGGATCCGGCTGAGCGGGATATCCTGCGCATCGAAGAACGGCACCACGCGGTCATTGAGCAGCTCTGCCGCCGTGATCGGCGTCTTGCGGTCATACAGCTTGGCGAACGCCACTTTGCTGTAGGTGTCGATGAAGGTCTGCTGATAGATCCGACCCACGCCCTTCATGTTGCCAACATAGAAGGTGTCCTGCGCACCGCAATAGCCGGGGCACTCGCTCTCGAACTCGCCATGCGCCTCTTTTTCGGACTTGGCCTTCTCCAGCGCGACGAGTTGGGCCTCGGTCAACACCAGGCCGTCCTGGGCCATCTTGGCCTCCAGCGCCGTCAGCCGTTTCTTGACGTTGGCAAGGTCATGACGCAGCCACACCGCGCGTACGCCAAATGGCGAGATCGACAGACCTTGGCGTCTCAGTTCGTTGCTCACCCGCACCTGGCCCCATGCCGGTTGCTCGATCGCCAGCTCCACCACCTCGGCCTCGATCTCAGGCGCTACACGGTTCTTCGGAATCGGTTTCTTGCGGCTGATCTCGGCCAGCGCCAGCTCACCGCCTTTGTCGTACAGTTCCTTGAACCGATAGAAGCTATCGCGGCTATAGCCCATCATCCGACAGGCTTGGCTGACATTGCCAAGCTGCTTCGCCAGTTCCAGCATGCCCACCTTCGCGCGAATGACCTTCTGCTCTTGTGTCATGGGACGTCTCCTGTGAGACGCTGCGGGCTGCGCGGGAGCGCCCGTTTGGGTGAGCGCTCCCGCTCGCCCGCAGCTCCGTTCCCTGCCAGTTTCGAACCATGCTGTAAGATTAAGTCGAAACTTCTACAAATACATCTGTCGCCGGTGCTCGGGCCCCGTCGTGCAGGCGCACGCACCGGAGCACGTCGTGCCCAGCGGGCTGCCGACCGAAGCGGCTATCGCGCACGTGATCGTCTCCAAGTTTGGCGACCACACGCCGTTTTATCGTCAGGCCGAGATCTATGCGCGCCAGGGCATCCGGCTTGATCGGGCGACACTGGGCAACTGGTCCGGTCGCGCCTGCTTCCATCTTCAACCTATCGCGGACCACATGCGTCGCCAACTGGCCATGGCGGATCGCCTGTTCATGGACGAAACCACGGCACCGGTACTCGATCCCGGGCGCGGCCAAACGAAGAAAGGCTACTTCTGGGCGATCGCCTCAGACGACCGCGGCCACAGCGGTCCAAGTCCACCAATCGTGTTGTTCAGATATGCCCCCGGTCGCAGCGGTGCCTTCGCGCAGCAGTTCCTCGACGGCTTTGGCGGATGCTTCCTGCAATGCGATGCCTATGACGGCTATGACCGGCTGGCCGAAGTCGATCGACCGCAAGGGCCGTGGACGCTCGTGCATTGCTGGAGCCATTTGCGCCGGCGCTTCGTCAAATCGGCCCGTAACAGCAAATCGCCGATCGCCGAGGCCGCCGTTCGGCACATCGCACAGCTTTACGCCATCGAAGCCTTGGTACGCGGCTCATCGCCAGACGTCCGGCTCGCCGCGCGAAAGGAGCATTCGTTGGCTCTCGTCGCCGCTTTAAAAATGTGGTTCGAGAAGCAGCTGTCCATGATCTCCAGCGGCTCGACACTGGCCGAAGACATCCGCTATGCGCTCAATCATTGGCAGGGGCTGACCCGCTTCCTCGGAGACGGGCGCCTCGAGCTCGACACCAACCCGGTCGAGAACGCCATCCGGCCAGTTTGCCTGACCAGGAAAAATGCGCTCTTCGCCGGTAACGAAATCGGGGCAGAAAACTGGGCCTTGCTCGCGTCGATCGTCGCCACCTGCAAGCTCAACGACGTCAACCCGGCTGCCTACATCGCCGAAACACTCGAGGCGATCATCGACGGCCACCCTCATAGCAGGATCGAACACCTCATGCCGTGGCGATTCCGCAAATCGTCAAGCCAGCCCCAATAAGGGTCCCGGCTAAGCGCTTACGGAACACCACCGCCACGCCCCTCATCGGATCATGGCCCAGCGTCTCCTTCGCCAAAAGCGCCAAGCCCTCCGCACCTTTTCTGAAGTCCACAGGTTGCGTCGCCATGTAAATCGCAAGGTTCCCGGGTGGCGTCAGCATGAACGTGTCCGTCGGAGCGCAATGAACACATCACTCAATACAGCAAGGCCAGGTGCCCCGCGCACCTCCACGCGCGCGCCCTGGAACTCAACCGTCACAACGGCGGCTTCCGGCGACCCGGAGAGGTTTGCAGCCGCCGGCAACGCCGATTCCGACACCACCGGCACGAACGACAGCGTGTCCGCCGACGCCGGCAATACCATCTGGCCCAAACGCGCCAAGCGACGCCAGTCGTGCACCTGCTGAGGCCGGCAGCCATGGCGACGGGCGACGTCTGTGACAACCGCCCCCGGCTCGAGGCTTTCCGCAGCAATCTGCGCCTTCAAATCATCCGGCCAGCGCTTGCGACCTGCGCCTGCGAACACTTCAATACGCGGTGACAACGGTCGTCTTATCTCGAGTTCTTTTGGAAAATCGACTACTACGACGCGCTTTGTCAGTCTGGGTCGGAAGACCCAGCCGACCCGGAGAAGACGACACGCGTTCTCACACTCATGCTCGCCCAAGAGTGTTGAGTAATGGGATTGCTCCCTTGTTGCCCCGCGGTCGGCGGGGCATTTCTTTGCTCTAAAACTCTAACTTCTGACGAGTCAGAGCCTCCCTTCTCAAAGAGCTTGATCGGCCTCAGATCAGGGCCTTGCTCCACAGAGGTCTCTTTGCCGCTTACAATAGACCATGGCGTCACAACATCTCTCAGCAATCGCTTAACTACCATTCTTCCATCGTTCTGCGCACCGCAGCCATAGCAAGTAGCTCAGAATTGCGCCTTAGCTGACTAGGGGCTGTGGAAACGTGGTGAGAAACGCTGCAATTGTTAGCATCAAAATTGAGGTCGTCCAAGCTCCCTCAAATGCCTGCACACCATTGTGTGGATCCAAGTCAAAAAATTCAGTCCAACCCCTACAGAGCGAGTTCCAGCCCCAATGAGCACCAATTGCACACAGTAAATCAAACTGCAGATAAAGCGCAGAGAACATAAACCCCGCAAACGTAGCGGCGACGACGTGCATCGGAATGAATGGCTGGCGAAAAAAGCGGTTAAAGAAATGTGCTAAGCCAAAGACAATCCCGCCACAAGCTAAAGCGATTGCAGAGCTGAACAGCCGCTCGAGACTATGTACGAGACCGCCGCGGAAACCTACCTCCTCGATCGCCGCGGCGAAAATGTTGATCGCCATAAGGCGAGGGAGTCTTGCGAATGGCCAAGCTCTACCAATTCTTGGCCGGTATACTAAGAAAAAGAGCAGAGCGGCGAGCACGCTAGTTGAGACACCAACGAGAATCCCAGTGAGTAGCGAAGGCGGCGATCCAATTCTTGGAGGCGAGATATTACTCAGTGCATTCAAACAAAAAACGAACCGATGAATTACCGCTGCGCCAAGAAGGCCGGCGAGAGGCATTATCGCTAATCGAAGATCGGGATGCTTCCTTCTAGTAAATAGCTCCGTGACGGCAATGAAACCGAGACTCATCAAGACAGGGGCGACAACGCTGCATACGTGCCATATCATGGCTGGCTCGACTTGCTCACGCAGAATGGGGCATTCTCTGAGATTTCATCCTGCCGGTCGTGATCATTGTGAATGAGGTCAGGTCAGCCGGTAGAACAATCGGTGACCCGCAATCTCGGCTGGCCGTTATGGCACAACTCGGCTTAGGACTATCAACGCGGGCCTTGTTGTTCCTTTAAATTGACGGCCCCTAACCGCGCTGCAGCAGCTGGTGCTCGCTTCGTAGCTGCTTCGTGGGGCTTCTCTATCCAGAACATCTTGTCCGTAGCATCACTCATGACAAATTTGGTGCAGAAAAAGCACCTTTCTTTTCGGCTCTCGAATTTCGTTCCGGTGAGAGCTAAGAATCGCCTAAACTGTTCAAACCGCCCATTTAGAAACGCTAATTCTTCTGAAATTGAATGACTACCGCACGGCCTAGGCGGGACTAGAGCATCCACAAATGAATCATTACAATGCAGGAGCCTCATGCCCATATCGTAGTAAAGACAAGAGACCCCGTTGTGTATGGCCTCACACTCCGAAGAAGGCTCGGAATAATATTCGTGGACAGTCGCTGCCTTATTGGGCGCGTACGAAGGGCCGAGATCGAGAACAAATGTATAGCCCGCTATTTTTATCGCTAGCCTACGGTGCGTGTTCGGATCCTTAAGTACAAATTGCGATATCATATCGGGGCTCACGTCCACACCAATACGTCGCAGTCCCTCTTCTAGAACCGCACAGGTATCTCCAAGATTTGTTTTATCATATATGGTGTCAATAACCACGGAGTGCTGATGATTGAGCATACGAGTAGCAGTGCAGACGAGTCGATCTAGCGATCGCAGCTCCTCATCTTGGTATAAATTCCAGCCAAAACGCCACTCCAGCGTTGGAAACGAGAATGTCCGACTGATGGAATCAAATAGGGTTCGCTGAAATCGATTGTCGTTGCGGAATCCGCCTGTTTTTACGATTACCTTTGCTCCCGGGATGATACTTGTTATGGCGGCGACAACATGCTTCAAATTCACATAACCGTTATCGGCCCGCGACTTGTAGAGAAGAGCCTCTCCGCCCGTCAGGATAAAGCTGGGAGCTCTGTTTCTCTGATCATGCTGCGAGATGTACTCACACACATCAGCCAATTTTCGTATCAGGAGATTGAAGGAGGCGCTTTCGTATTTTTTTATTTCATCGTAATTGTTGCAACAAAGCATGCATTTTTTGTCACAGATGGTAGTGAGGCGGAAAATGAAACAATCAGCGCGATGTGTCATCGTCTTGTATCGTTTCTCTAGATGAAACCGCAGCTATCACCGACTTCAACGAAGACCAAGTTCTTTAAGGCACCGTGACGGGCGGGCATATAGACTCCCGCGATAGAAAAGTGCATCACCGCGACATCCGCCGTCGCAGCATTCCTCCTCAACGCAGCTGGCGCAACCAGGAAGGGCGCTTAAGGGAAGCCGTTTGAGCGCGCGAAGCTTCAGAATGTTTTCCGATGTCTGCCAGAGATCCGTCAGACGATGTCCTTGGAAGAGGTTACCGAGCTTGAAGGAGGGAAGTGCGGTGCAGGGATATACGTCTCCATTGAAGTCAATATACGCAAAATGATCACCGGCTGCACACTGCATAACGCGATCATTAGTCTTTTTGGCGGAGCAGAAGAATAGCTCGGATGTCTGCAGGTATACTCGAGGGTGTACTGCATTCAGACGACTAAACAGCGCCTCGAGTCTCCGCTCTTGGTCAATGGTCAATCGTGTACGATCATAAATTTCAGGAGTGCCGAAAGGTCGCAGGTCCTGGAAAGTGATCGATTCTACCCCAAGGTCTTCCAACTGCTGCACGAGCCTGTCGATATGCTCGAAGTTATATCTTGTTATAGTTGTTATAGCCGCAACGGGAACGTCCGATTGAACCAGGTTACGCAGAGCTCGAACCGAGTGATCGTATGCGCCCGGGCCCCGACTGAGCGAATTGATTGATTCATCTGGGCCGTCCAGGCTAATCCCAAAAGCTATGCCGAGCGACTTCGCTCGCTCAGCTACTCGCTTCGTAACCGGCCCCCCGTTGCTCAACATCACGACGCTGATGCCAGCGCGGCAGAGACGGTCGGCGAGTTCCCATATGTTCTTGAGGAGGAGGCATTCGCCGCCAGAGAGACTCACTCTCAGGACTTTTGCCTCAATGAGGTCCTTGGCCACTCCCAGCAGCTGTTCGAGCGTAGGCTGTTGGAATTTCTTGGCATGTGCTTGAGCATCTGGGAAGCAATAGAGGCAACGAAGATTACAGGCAGGGGTTACTGCCCACAGTATATTCATCGGACTGCGCTGGCTTCTGAGACGAAAGAAGCCACCGAGCCCGGCCGCTCGTTCGAGGACCGGATTTGGCGAGGGAGAACTGGGAGGAGCGGTGCTTAGAAATCCGTGACAGAGTAGCCACGAACGTAATTCCTCATAGCCTTCGCCCTTGTCGCTCTTGGCGATAAAAAAACGACGGTAAGTTGCATGATCAACTCTTACCAAGGCACCGTTGCCGCCATTGTATAGCAGACAGCCATCGTCTTCATGCCTTACGATAACCTTTTGCACCAGCTCCATTGCTGGCTCCTGTCACGCATGCACGGCCATCAAAAGGAGAGCCTAGTCGGTCGCCTCTTAAAACCTCTAACTCGTGCCGCCGCTACTACCGCCAACCCCCCAGGCGAGTTTTCCACTGGCGTCAGTGATCACCTCGAATGGCCGACCCTTAATATTGTTCATGGTCACCTCAATCGCTCCGCCCTTTGCTTGCTCAATGAGGCCATGTATCACCCCGGTAGCGAGCTCGTCGGAGATTTTCTCTGGCACAGGATTCCGAAGTTTAATGTCGTGCATAGGAGCCTCCTTTTTTTTCAAAAACAGGTAACCTTTAGCTTCGTATCCATGGCTTGCCCTAGGTTGCTATACCGCAAACACAGCAACAAGCATTCGACGGCTCTAGAAGAGCCCGGCGGAATTCTTTCGCCACGCTGGATAGACTGCCACTGATTCCGACTCGAAGTTACTACCAAAGCCGGTAGGCTTTCCCAGCTCCTATGTTCGTCTTCTGAGTGCAGGGCGGTCCGCCCGTCAGCAACTTCCTATCATTTGTGCACGTATAACACTCCAAGAATCGTAAATTCCGGCCATGCGCGGCATTTGTACGATTTGCCTTACTACTACGGTTGAGCTGCCCCAGTCGTTCACGGCTTTTTTTACCGCCCATCAGGGCTCCGGCTGTTCGGTGTCGCTTAGAATGGTCGGCTTAACTTGCAAAAGCAACTCTTAGTGCTCATCGAAGCCCAACAGCGCGACCATGTTTGTTATCGACGTGAACACTTTTGCTGAGGTCGCTTTCGAGACACAGATCGGCTCGTTCTTATTGTCTGTAGGAAGCATACTCTACCGTGCAGGCGATGGCTTTCGATACCAGCAATCGCCTCCGTTCTGGCTCCAATGTGACGAACCGCACTAAGTTGCTGATCAACCGTTGTGAAACCCTTGGCATTAGCCGGTAGGGCGAATAAATGCCTCCTGGTTTTGGTAGTAGCTCAAATGGGTGTCAGCAACTAACTTCTCGACGACCCGTAGGAGACTAAATCTCCCTTTCGGGAGATAGCGGAGCTGACATCTGTCCAATCTGGTCCACCGGAAAGCCCTCGAATTGTATAGTCGGGAAATCCCGCAGGCACCTACCAGGATTGGGCGGCTAACTAATCCAATGCCGACGTCTAAGATTGTCACCTCAACTCCGCTCGCAAACAAGCGGCCTCGACGCGTTCGTCGCAAATTTTACAACTTACCAGAAGGAACGCTGCGAAACACAATGACTTCCGAGACTTTATTTTGAGGCCCGGACGCCTGACCGTCCGGCGTCGGGCTAAGCCAATGCCGTCTTCTTTCTCGGTTGTGAACCTGCGCGGTTTCAAGCTGACAACTAGCCCTCGGCGCACAACCGCAGGTCTCGTGGAAACATCGTATGGGAGGGCCAGAATGGCCAAACGCGTACGTATTCGCTGTATCAACAAGACGGACAGAATGAATCCTCACGAAAGGATTCGGAATGTTGGCGGAGCAAACTCCGACGGAAGTCGGTGGAAGCAAACTGTCGACCAGACAATTAGAGAAATCGAAAATAGCGAATGGGAATTCTTCGTGAGTGAGGCGGCTCGCACGGTTGAAGTGATTGTGGCCAAACACAACGGTCACAAATACATCAAGACTACCGCCGATGGTGTTCAGCCCGATAATCTTCTTTCGCTCCCCGAATGCCCATAGAATAATTCCAGGGGGCGGCGCGCGAGCCGATCAAATCACTTCGGCAATCTAATCGATGGCGTCATCTTTTCCGCCCACTCTCACCTCGATCTGCTAGGTGGACTCAGCCCGCACCTTTAGCGCATCGCCTGATTTAATAGCGAGGGTACCGACGTACTCGGAATTTGAGCTGCGCTGACGTTGCCGCTTAACTTTCATCCGGCAGCGGTTACTGCCTCGGGCCGGCGCCGAGCCGGGTTTGTCGCATGCGGGCTTTGGCAATCCTTTGGACGCGACCCTTCAGAATCGCGTTCCATGAGACGGTTTAGCGCGACTCCTCAATGAAACAAAGCAACCAATCACGCTGATTCGGCAATCGATTCGAAGTCGTTGCGGCACCTCAGCAGGGCCTTGCTCCACAATTTAGCCCGCCCCGACCATAGCCCACCTCTGGCAATCCGAACAGACTCGGGTAATCTGTGGTTGTTTGCAAGGGGGCTCGATCGATGGACGCATTTACTGAGAAAAAAGTACCAAAATCACAGCGCGCAAATTTCGTGAAGGTACTCGAACGGCAGCTTCAGCGCGAACAAGACGAAGAGCAACTAAGCCCAGAGGCTGCGTTCCTATCTGTGGGAGTTCGCATTCTTGGCTACGATATCGAAAATGGCTTCGTCACCGATGGCCCGAAAGACTACGGGTTCGATTTCCTCGATATTTCGACCGATAACTGCACGATATTTCAGTCCAAATCGGTTAGCTATACAAATGGCATTGACCTCGGCCTGCAAATTGGACCGAACTACCTCGATGATGTTCGGCAGATCAAGGAGGTTCTTGGTAATCTCGACAACATCCCGCCCGACTCTAACAAGCAGGTTTCGCGCGCCTTGAATGCGCTCAAGAATGAGATATCCCGCCAATCATTGAAGAAGATTGCGGAGAAGGACGATCGAGCGGCGCCACCGTTTCCCGTTTCGGTCATGCTTCTCGCGTTGGGTGAAAAGTTCACCCCGCAAGCACGCACTGAATTCGATATGTTAGCCGAGACTAGGATTCGATATGCGGGGGTCGATGTCCTAATATCGGTCATACCGATCTTCATTGATGATCTGCTCGAGGAAATTTGGAGTCAGCGCAACGACGACTGGAAAGATAGAACAGGCGTCAAGAAGGATCGAATCGTCCTTCACGCAGTCGGCGACGTGATCAAAGATTCCAAGACTGCTATCTTTTATGCCAAGGCTTACGATTTTGTCGAGGCGTTCGACATGCTTGGCTATCAAATTTTCGAACCAAACGTTCGATCTGAAATTAAGGCATCAAAGGTGAATAAGGCCATCAAAGATACAGTGGCAACACGCGCAGGACGAAAAGACTTCAGGCACCTCAACAATGGCATAACGGTAATCTGCGACGGCTATTCGCCGCGCGGATCAAAGGATCAGCCGACGGCGTTTGAACTGCGCAAGCCCGGCGTCGTGAACGGATTGCAGACCGTCAAGTCTATGCACGATGCGTTCAAGAAGCTAAAGCACGAAGATCAGATCGATTTTCAAGAGAGCTGCTTGGTTCTGTGTCGCCTCCACCAACCTGACTCCGTTCGACACATTGAGGATCTGATTAAAGCGACGAATAATCAGAATCCAATGAAGCCCAGAAACCTCAAGTCTAATGATCCGGAACAGCGCGCGTTTGAGACACTTTTTGCTGAATTAGGTTGGTTCTATGAACGGAAGGAAGGCGCATGGAGCGCATTCGCCAGTGACGCGCGAGGTTGGAAATCTCTAGGCGGTAGGAAGCCGGAGTTGTTCAAGACGAAAGCGAGCGGATATAAGAAGGTCGACAACGCGGACATTGCCCAGAACTGGCTCGCGTTTATCGGCTTCTCAACCGAAGCAATCAATGACAAACGATCTATCTTTGCCGAGGATCATCTTTATTCGTTGAGTTTTCTTAGGCGAACAGCCAAACATGGGTTCGACTATGACTTCAAGCTCACTCGAGAGACTCAGGTATATACCGAGGCCAAAGAGAAGTCGCCCGATCCCGCTGCGCTTGTTTTGGCAACTCTCCTTCGCGAGGTGGCTGATCACCTCGCGCCCACACGGAAAGAAAATCGCGAACGGGCAATTGCGAATCTCGATCTTGGTAGGCGAAGCCGTGATGAACAGGACAGAGAGCTCGATGCCGATCCAGGCTACCAAAAGGGCAAGATGCTCAGGGGAATGCTGACGCTCTTTGTTGAGTTTGTCGGATTTGCACTCTTCCGTTCCTTAGGTGATCGGGTTCACGAGAGAATTGCAAACTTGCGAAAGACGCCGAGTCTGCAGGCCATTTTCGAAAACCTCGACTATGACCCGTTGGTTCTGGCCTACAAGCAGAGAAACTTCAAGAGCAACGATGTTGTGCCGATCCTATTTGCTGCTTTTGAGCATTGTGTGGGCGCGCTGTACGAGAACACAAGCTGGTTGCGTGGCTACAACGACGCGCCCGTGAAAAATAAGTACATCTACTCGGCACAAACCCGGCGGCAGTTGCTCGAAGAGCTTCTTGAACTGGACAAGCGGTTCAAGCGTGCTGAATGGGTAAGAGATTGGGCAGACGGCTTCAACGAGAAGAAGGGCGTTTTTAACCAGATAGCGTCAGTGCTGTAGAACACGAGGCGCTCAATCGCCCACGCGTGTAGTCGGCAGAGCCCACGTTTTTAGCCGCCCGCGTGACCGGGCACACTCATGGGAGCGGTGTGTGCTGGCGAAGGCTCTCGAAGGCACTCCGTCGATCATACTGTGCGGCCAAAACGGATGGCGATAATCGTGCCGACATTTCCGAGAAGGCATGTCGCCGTACTCTCAGTGGCATTTTCTGTTCTTAAGATCCGGGCCTGTTCGCCGTCAGGGCCTGTGAGACAAATTGAATGGTTTTGCGGAGGGAGGATTTCTGGTTCATCGTAGCCACCAGGAGCGAAGATGAAGCAGAAATCCGGGCCGCGTAAGCCGGCGGCTGAACAAGTGTTGAAGGACATCCGGCGCCAGACCCGTCGGCATTACTCTGCGGAAGAGAAGATCCGTATTGTGCTGGAGGGGCTGCGGGGCGAGGAGAACATCTCCGAGCTCTGCCGCCGCGAAGGCATCGCCGCCTCGATGTATTACGGTTGGTCCAAGGAATTCCTGGAAGCCGGCAAGCGTCGCCTGGCTGGCGACACGGCCCGTGCTGCGACCTCCGGCGAGGTCAAGGATCTGCGCCGTGAGGCCGCAGCGCTGAAGGAGGTCGTGGCCGATCTGACCCTGGAGAACCGCCTGCTGAAAAAAAGCATGAACGGGGATGGGGAGGACGAGGCATGAGGTGAGGTATCCCGCCTCCGAGAAGGCCGAGATTATCAAGCTGGTCGAGCAGTCGCACTTGCCGGCCAGGCGCACGCTGGAGAAGCTCGGTATCCCACCAGCCACGTTCTATCGCTGGTACGATCGTTATCGGGACGGCGGTGTTGAGGCGCTGGCCGATCATCGATCGCGGCCGGATCGGGTCTGGAACCGCATTCCCGACGACGTTCGCGGCCAGATCGTCGACCTGGCGCTGGAACTGCCGGAGCTGTCGCCGCGCGAATTGGCTGTGCGGTTCACCGACGAGCGGAAGTACTTCGTCTCGGAAGCATCAGTCTACCGGCTGCTGAAGGCGCATGACCTGGTCACCAGCCCGGCCTATGTGGTGATCAAGGCCGCGGACGAGTTCAAGGACAAGACCACGGCCATCAATCAGCTCTGGCAGACCGACTTCACCTACCGTGCGCCTCGCCCCACATTTGGGGAAGCGCGTATGACTGGAATGCAAAAGCGAAAGGAGGAAGAAAAAAAAATGACTTGTCCCCTGCTGTGAGGGGACACGAGCCCAAGCGGCGGTGACCTGTCGTCAACTGGCAGGGTGACGTAGCCCGCAGGTAAAGGGGATTGAGGCGAAGCCGTTAAGCCGAGATGGTCCCCGAGGCTGAAGTATTGGAAGGTTGAGGAACACGAACCGGTTCACCCGCATCTGAGGGCTGAAATGTCGCCTCCGCCTACACGGCTTAACAGGTGGAATGCTGATGATGTCGCCGGACAGATATGACGGCCGGCATCCGAACGCGAGCCCAGATGTAAGGACGCTCGCGAGGGGTCATGGGGAGAACGCAGCCAGACCATGGCATCGGCATCGACTTGCGGAAAGCAAGGGAAAAGACTGCGACCGGCAGCCTCACCAATACGATGACGTCCAGCATATGAACGAGGGAAGGCATGATGGAATACCCACGATGCTTTGTGTCGCAAGGGAGTTGACCCTGACGTCCACCATGCTGGCGGAGTTTCCGTAGTAGTCCGCGGCAGGGAAAGCCTGCCACATGGCGAAGGGGAACAGTTCAAACTGCTTGGAGTGCAAACTACCTGACCCAATGAGGTGAAGACCTTTGATAATCAGTGAAATGCAGCACAAGCTCGCGACATGGGCCGGGAGCGATCCGAACCGAAGGTTCGATCGCCTCCTTCGGCTGATTGCCAACCGGGAATGGCTTGCCGAGGCCGCTCGGATTGTTCTGGCGTCAAGTGGCGCACGAACACCGGGCATCGACGGAATAGATAAGCAACGACTGCAGGTCAGATTGGATCAGCATCTGGATGACCTGCGGAAAAGCCTGCTGGAGGAGAGTTATCGCCCCCAGCCGGTGAAGCGAATCTATATCCCGAAAACCAACGGCAAGCTACGCCCACTGGGCATTCCGACTCTGACGGATCGCATCGTCCAACGAGCCATGCTCATGGCCATGGAGCCAATCTGGGAAAGCGACTTCCATCGCCTATCCTATGGCTTCCGGCCTGAACGGAGCGTGCACCATGCCGTCCGCACCGTGAAGATACAGCTCCAGGATGGAGCCGACATGACGAGGGGCCGCTGGATCATCGAAGGTGATCTGGCAAGCTACTTCGACACGGTCCATCACCGGCTGCTTATCAGATGTGTGCGGCGACGAGTGCAGGACGGGCGGTTTGTTGATCTTCTCTGGCGGTTCCTGAAGGCAGGTCACATTGACCGTGACCTGTTTACAGCCTCCAGCGAGGGTGTTCCGCAAGGTGGCGTGCTGTCACCGCTCTTGTCCAACATCATGCTCCACGAGTTTGATGCGTGGCTGGAAGCGAAATACCTGAGCGACAAGGCTCGCAAGGACCGCTGGGCATGGAACTTCGGCATCAAGCTTGGCCGCCCGATCACGGTTCGAGAGAACCGGCAATGGAAGCCGGCGGTTGCTTATTGCCGATACGCTGACGACTTTGTCGTCATCGTAAAAGGGACCAAAGCTCAAGCAGAGGAAATCCGCGAAGAATGCCGCGCCTTTCTGGAAGGCAAGCTGAAGTTGACGCTGAATATGGAGAAAACCCATATCACTCACGTCAATGACGGCTTCGTCTTTCTGGGGCACAGGATCATTCGCAAGCGAGGGTCGCACGGGCGCATGTCCGTCGTCACAACGATACCCAAGGAAAAGGCGAAGGGGTTTGTTCGCAGGCTCACTGAAGCCCTTTCCGGCAATCATAGTGTCAGCACGGTCGACATGATCGCTGGCCTGAACCGTCAACTGGCGGGATGGGCAGCGTTCTATAAGTTCACCGACTTCACCGCGCACGTATTCCGGCGCATCGACCATGTCGTATTCTGGAAAATGGCGCACTGGCTGGGGCACAAATACCGGTCTCGCATCAAACCTTTGATGCGGAAATGGTACCGACCCCCGGAACCGGGCAAGGCGAAAACCTGGCTCGTGTTTGGTCGAAATGAACGCGGCGGGCCCCACGGAAAAGCACTTTACCGGCTTGTCTCAAGTCCGAAGGCGCAGTTCCGATGGCGCAATCCGGAGGAAAATCCCTACATCTTCCGAAAAGAAGCCCGCAGCACTGTCACCTCGCACTATCAGGATGTTGCTATGGCCATGGGCCAAGCTTGAACAGAGAGCCGTATGCGCTGAAAGGTGCACGTACGGTTCGGGGAGGAGAAGCGCGCTCGCGCTTCTTACTCCACTCAAGATCACCGGCTGGGGCTGGTACTATCTGTCGACCGTCCTTGACGACTTCTCGCGCTACATCGTGGCCTGGAGATTGGGGCCGACGATGTGCGCCTCCGACGTCACGGCGACGCTCGACCAGGCGCTCGCAGCTTCCGGCCTCGACCACATCACCGTCATGCAGCGGCCGAGGCTTCTGAGCGACAACGGATCGAGTTACGTCGCGGACGATCTGGCCACCTGGCTCAAGGGCAAAGACATGCAACATGTGCGCGGGGCTCCGTATCATCCCCAGACCCAGGGCAAGATCGAGCGCAGGCATCAGACGCTGAAGAACCGCATTCTGCTCGACAACTATTACTTACCCGGCGATCTCGAACGACAGATCAGTGCCTTCGTCGAGCACTACAATCACGTTCGCTACCATGAGAGCATCGACAATCTCACACCGGCCGATGTCTACTTCGGCAGAGCAGAGACAATCCTGGCCGAACGTCAGCGCATCAAGCGCGACACCATTGCAAATCGTCGCTTGCAGCATCGTCTGCAGGCCGCTTAAACTCTAACCCCTGATGAGCCAGAGCCTCCCTTCTCGAAAAGCCTGATCAGTCTCAAATTATCTGACGACGGACACTCTTGTCCCTGATAGCGAACTCGCTTCTTGGCTTCCGCTATTTGCTCGGCGCTGAGCATACGTGATAGCCTTGTTGATTGCCCTACCGCAAACACAGCGAATATTCGACGGCCCTGAGGCGCCCGACGGCATTCTTTAGGCTTGGAATCCTCCCGCCCCGGATATCCGTATCTGCAACGAATACCACTGATCCCTATTCGGAATTACTACCGAAACTGGTAGGCTTCCCTGGCGGGCGCCCGCGACGCCCGGAGCGGAAACGTTGTACGGCTCACGGCTAGTTAGTTAGTCGAGTTCGCAGCCGCGCGCGACCGAGATTGTCTATGTCCCTACGAATGAGGCGATGCTCAGCCATTTGCGGGGATGTTCAGGCTCTGGGGACTTAGGGATGTGGGGAGATCACACAGACCCTCAGAGGTTCAATGAGCTCGTTGCTGATCCGACCTGATCGACACGCGATATTGCCGGCACATGACCATTTACGCGCCGAGCTTCAATCGACCGCGGAGGTACGCTCTCGCCATGAGCGCACGTAGACAAATTCAGCGTGCCATACCGGATGCAACAGAAACCAAGCTGCTGGAAGCCGCTGAGACGTTTGAGGAGTACATGGATATCGTTTGGAAAATAGTAGAGCGAATTCTTGCTGAGGGGATACGACGCGATTCGCCAACTTCCGATCCTTGAGTTACATTCAGATTATTCGTCAATGTATGAAATAGTACTTCGCATGTGTACGCGTCTCGACAGTCAAGCAAGGCGAACACGGCCCATCTCTGCAAGAACAAAGAGCTGCGATCATTGCATTCGCGCAGCGCAATAACCTTTCGATTGTCGAATGGTTTGAAGAGCGAGAAACAGCTGCAACGATTGGCCGCGGCAGCTCGTCACAGTGATTTTGACTCTTTGGTCGTGCCTGGATCGGCGCGCCCCAGTTTGGCGCGAGCTTTGTCTGTTGTGAACATCCAGTTGATACGGGCGCGAGCTTTATTTCGCTGCCGCTCCCATGCTGCGATCTCGTTTGTAAGGCGTTTTGGATCGGCCATCAGGCGGCCGAGACACTGCCCTTGGAGGACGCCGATCTCGATCTCGACCATGTTGAGTTAACTGCGTGTTTCGGGGGGTAGTGGAACTAAGAGGCGACGCAGGATGCGGCTGGCCTTGGCGGGGACAAAGGCATGGTAGAGAGCGCCGGGGGCATGGATCGACAGATTGTCCTGCACGACACGGATGCAGGCGGCCCTGGGGTAATGGACATCGACGAGTTCGCGCATGCAGTGAGGCATAATCCACGGCGGTGCGCCGTTCGGTGACTTTAACCTTGCGCCAGGCCCGATGCGGATCGAAGGCGACGAAGAGATCGACGGTGCCGTTCCGGCGGTACTCGTAATCGTAACACTCGCGCTTTCCCGGCTCGGGTGGGATCGGCTGGCGCACCTCGCCGATGAGCTGGACGGGGGTTTCGTCGAAGCAGGCCAGTGGCCGTTCGGGATCAGGCGCTTCAGTGTAGAGATCGAGCACATCTTCCATGCGGGCGATGTATTCGCCATCGACATGATGGAACGCACCATATGTCCCTGCGCAACGGCTTGAGGTCATTATCGGCCAGCCGTCGGCGCACGGTCTCGCCTGACAGGCCGTCATGATCAGTGAGTTTGATCATCACGTCGGTCAGCAGCGCCAGTGTCCAGGGCCTCCGGCCGGTGGGCGGTTTGGCGCATGCGGTCGTCACCAGCGGGGCTTCCTCCTTGCCGGTCAGCTTGGCTCAATTCGACCCGGTACCGTACATTCATCGTTCGCCTCCCTGTCGGCGGGTCCGGACGAATCGATATGCAAGCTTCATTTTGACTAAATGGGGGGTTGTGCTCGCCGAAAGGTTGCATGATGCTTGCGGCCATATCTTCGGGGGGACGAATCATGGCGAAGTTCTCTACTAAAGTCGCTACGCGGATCACCACTCAGCTCAAGCGGTACCAAAGCGTATTGTCGGGACTGCTGAAGCGCGATGTTAGCGAGGCAGATACCGTCACTGTCGTTAACGATATGCTTTCCGATATCTGCGGCTATGACAAGTATCTACATGTCACCAGTCAATATGCGATCCGCGGCACTTATGTTGACCTTGCTGTGAAGGTTGACGACGACATCCGGTTCATTATCGAAGTCAAGGCCATCGGGATCGATCTCAAGGATGCCCATGTCAAGCAAGCCATCGATTACGCCGCCAACGAGGGAATCGAGTGGGTAGTGCTCACAAACGGTGCTCATTGGAGAATCTATAAGGTTCACTTCGGTCAACCGATTGAGAAAATCCTTGTTTGCGAACTAGACGCGATCGAGGAAAGCGCCAAGAGTCCGGAAGCTCTGGAGTGTTTCGGAAACTTGAGTCGCGAAGGCTTTTCAAAAAGCACGATGGCTGAGTTCTTGTTGCACAAGCAGGTCACGAACAAGTTCACCGTCGCAGCCGTCTTGCAGACCGACTTCATTCTTGAGGTTTTACGCCGCGAGATCCGTCGGATGAGTTCCGGCGTGAAGGTGGAAGTTGACTATCTCAAGTCGCTACTGCGCGAAGAGGTCATCAAACGCGACTTGGTGGATAGTGACGAAGCGAAAGCGGCTCTTCAGAACATCAAGCGGTTGCAGCGAGCCGCCACTCGGAAAAAGACTGCGTCAAAGTCCGCGGACGAAGCGCCAATCGTAGCGCCCGTTGAAGATGCTTCAGCCTCTCTCCCGCGAGCCGTCGCCACTCCTTGAGCGAATGTTTGGTGCCCCAGGGGGCGGGGAGTATCTGCGAAACACGAAAATAGCTCGCAGCTGAGTCATATTTTGTCGATTTGGCAAAAACACCCATCGTGCATCAGGGAGGCGTGGGGACTAGATTTCGACTCATGTCGCGCACCACGTCAATCTTCTCGGTTTCTTTGCCACCCGAGATGCTCGCCGAGCTGGAGCAGGTGAGAGTGCGAGAGCGCCGGACTCGCTCTGAGTTGATTCGAGAAGCGTTGCGTCGGTACTTCAGTTGCGCAGATATTGAAGGGGTATAAGATAGGGTGATAGGTATGGCTACTCCAAAACCAAACAGTGTTCAGGAAAGTCTCGATTTTATCATCGCGCACATGGCGACAAAGATCGAAATTGAGGAGTTTCGCGCCGAAACAAGCCGGAATTTCCAAGAGCTTCGAAGTGAAATAGCTGACGTTCATCGGAGCCTTGATGTCTTGAGAGCAAAAGTCGAGAACATCGAAGGCTATCGCATAGAGATTGACCATGCACTCGAACGCATCGCGACGATCGAAAGGCATCTCGGGATCCGCAGCAAGCTGGCTGCCTAATCTCGGCTTCGCGGTCAGATTGAGAGGCAACTCCTCCTCAGGCATAATCCCGGGTCTATGACTCGCAAACAGCATCGGTATGATCGGGACATGCTTCCAACAGGTCATGAAGTGTCGCCCGAGCGCCTCGAAGAGTTCAGGGCGATCTACAAAGAAGTGTACGCGGAAGAGATCAAGACGCTCGAGGCAACTGAATTGACCGATATGTTTCTGACAAAGAGAAGACCGCGCACCCGGAGATGCGCGGTTCAAAGAGAGTAGAAGCTGTCATACGCGGCCGACAGTAGTTGGCACGGCGGCGGGACAATGGTCACGCCACAGCACATAAAGTGGTGCATAGTCCCAACGCCAAGCCTCACGATACCAGTAAAGGTACCGAACGCACGGATCTCCGTTGTGGTTGTGGTAGAGCGTACCCCAGAAAAAGATGTACTTGTTCTTCCACTTGCAAGGTATCAAGTGCGAATTCTGATGCAAGTAATCGAGCAGATTAGCGTTGAACCGCGATCGTTGCCCCAGTTCTTTGTAGAGTGCATAGCCAGATGCGCATCTGCCTTTCTGCTGCTTCTTGGACAAATAGAGTCCAACCTTCGTGGGATCCCAATTAAAAAGGCCGCCTTTCTGGTGCGCCCCCTTCATAACAGCCCAGCGATCCGGAACGAATGGCTCAGTATCGAGGTTGACTAGCTGGCCAGCCGATTTGCTGGCACCGTCGCTAGTCTTCAGCTTGTGGATGGACATGTCGAACTACCAGCCGGTTGTGCTAGGGGGCGACGAAATGCTCGCCATAGCTCGAAGCAGTCCAGATCGGTGAACAACTGTCCGGCCACCGAGAGCAGCAAAAGGGCAGGTCCGCAAGCAAATGCAATGGCAAGGCAGGTTGCCCTGCGGGGAGTGGCGATGAGACCTTACGCTCTGCGTAAGAGAGGGGATTGGCAGCAACCCGAGTTTTACCCAAACGCGCGTAAGGGTGGCGTGATGACTGAGTCGCGCTTGTTCACCAACCAGTGTTTCGATCGATTTGGGCTTGCGTAAACAGCAGTCACCCCTTAGTCGCGCGAAAGCATACTCCGAGCGCCTTTTGAAGAGCACTCTCTGCGGATTGAACTACTGCGAGCTATGGCGAGATGGTAGAGAACACTGCTTATGGTAAGGTATCACAGAAGCGCATCGTTCGCGAGAGACGGCACATCCGATTGCTCTCGTAGAGAGTTCAGTATACCCTGTCGAAATACGTAGCAGTCCAAAATATTGGGACTACAAATGCGTGAAGGGTTTCACAAGCAATCGCGACCTCATAATCGATGTCGACTCCCTATCATAGTTCAGGAGGGTATCGACCAGTATCTCGGTAGGTTGCGCACCGGTGCTGGAGGAAACAAATTAGTCAGTGCTCTGAAAGAGCTTCTAAGGTACTTCATTCGAAAGTTTCGAGCCGAGCTGAAGAGGGAATATTCGTCGTACTTCTTGGTACATGGGCTTCGGCGTGAATTTCTTTGTGAATTGGTGAGTCGACAACCGTCAATACCTGATTACACTGCGCAGTTGAAGGAATTCCTGACAGAGCTCGGAATTACGGTGATGCAGCACCGTCGTGCTATCGCCGCAGCGCTCAAGTATTCAGACTGCTTAGAGGTTGACTGGAGGCAATCCTCTGAAACGAGTATTCGCCCTCTCTTGCCGCTTGATGATCCAGCTGTGTTCGAATTGTTCAGTAGCCTTCTTATCTTGATCGGTGCGTATCAAGGCGCCCTACACTGCCTTAAGCGAGCGGAGAAAGGCGGGAAGTTACGTTGGAACTATTCCGATGAGTGGCCTTTTGACGTTGCCCTCGACCAGCGCACTTTGGATCTTTGCCAGCTGTACGATGCACGAGTAATCGGCGGGACGCCTCTAGGTCTATCAGGCACATGGGCTCCGACAAAAGCCAGCTTTCTATTTCCTGAACTAAGTCGAGGATACAGTTTCTTTCATCCTTGGTTGGCAGCGGACCTAGATCTTCCTTCGTTCCAGTTGGAAGATATAGATCTTCCCGTCGTTCTGATCCTCGTTCCAAATCTTGCGCTTCGCGCACAGAGAACGGAAGGCGTGAGGCCTACATGGCTTTTCGGATGGCTAAACTTGGCCGAACACCTATCTCGAATTCGGTTTGGAGATGACTTGGACCGAGTATATCGTCGCTCGTCGAAGCGGCCGGCGTATACAGTGAAAGACATGTTGCTCGCGCTCAGTGCCTTCACACACTGCCAACGAATATCGGCGCAAAGTTGTCCTAAGCGTTGGTTCTCAATCATGACGGTTGGCTATTCGATCTGGACTGAGGTCGACGGAATTGTTAGAGATGGCTTGTTGCCGCATTTCATGCATCTCCGCCGCAAATATGGTGGATGCGAGTCTACAGAAGACGAGGCCGCGCGTCTCTCAGCGATTGTTTCCGAACTAACTTGGGACCACAGCAGCCGCAAAAGCTTGAATCTCAGATTACTAACGCCCGCTCGGTTCATTGTGCCTCTCGATGAGAATAGTTGGCTCCTCGACTGGGCCAACATGGACGTGATCTTAGCCGAGAGGCTCGGTCAGTTCGGTTGGATGAGCGGTACGGCCGCTAAGGCACGCGGCAAGGATTTTGAGCGGATACTAGTGGATCATCTATCAAACGAATTTGCGGAGAATCCTAGTTATCGAAGTTCGGTACAGCTAGCATGGCACGGTGACGGCGGTCGAAAGAGGCTTAGGCTAACCAATGGAAGAAAACCGGATCTCGACATCGGGATATTCGCTAACGATCTTATGTTAGCCATCGAGGTAAAGGCTCGTGGAGCATCGCGTAAGTTGCTCTTTTCCGGCACCATTGACGAGATGCACGAACGTTGGCGCAAGCGGATACGCCCAGCTCTCGCCGACATCGATTATCTTGCTGCTAGTATTGCCCGACGCGAATCTAATTTGAGAATTCCTCGCTCAATCCGAGGCATCGTTCCGCTTGTTTGTTGTCCCTTTCCGGAATGGATTGTCTCGCTGGACAAGAAATTCTGGATCTATGAAGACATTCCGCGCGTGTGCACTCCTGATGAGCTCCTACACATAGTCGATCGCCTAGTCGACGGCGACGATCCCAATTCGGAATCAATCGTTCCGCTGCATAGGTTGAGCGTTGAACGCTAAGCTTTATTAGCTGACAAGTTGCCTACACGATCAATCGTTCGCAACGAGGTTCTCGAATTTAAGATCCGGTCTCGTGAATTCAGAATGAAATGCGCGAAGTTTTTGCTGCCGGACATTTCATGTAACCTGCTTTAACACCCTAGACGCGCGTACTGGTGACACGGCGGCTACCGCTGACTTCAGAATGTCCTGGCGCGCTAGCCGAAGGCATGGCAACCGTAGTGCCGGATGGACTTAGTTATCGGCGGGATTGAAATCGCATCAAGGATTGCATGGTGCGACGTTGTGGCAAAACCCCGGGTCTATGACTCGCAAACAGCATCCGTATGATCGGGGCATGCTTCCGACAGGCCATGAAGCCTCACCCGAGCGCCTCGAAGAGTTCAGGTCGATCTACAAAGAAGCGTACGGAGAAGAGATCACCCGGCCCGAGGCAGCTGAAATGACCCGCCGTCTCCTCGCGCTCTACCAACTCCTCGCCCGACCTTTGCATATCGTCGAAGGGGAGCGAGCCTCTCCATCGCCTCCTCGTCTCGATTCAACACAGCCCTGATGCAATCAAAAGTATGCTGACCTTCTTCGGTCTTCGAATATTGCGATATCTGTCTTGCCAGCTTGGCAATTGTGCCACGTGAGGTTCGAACGTCGTCGACGACTCCCAGCAGAGTGTTACTTGTTCATACTTAGTGCGAAAAACGAAAATAGCTCGCAGCTGAGTCATATTTTGCCGATTTGGCAAAAGCACCCATCATGCATCAGAGACGCGTGGCCGCTAGATTTCGACTCATGTCACGTACCACGTCAATCTTCTCGGTTTCTTTGCCACCCGAAATGCTCGCCGAGCTGGAGCAGGTGAGAGTGCGAGAGCGCCGGACTCGCTCTGAGTTGATACGCGAATCGTTGCGTCTGTATTTCACTCGAGCAGGGATGGGTTCATAATCGCAAGCAAGTCTCAGCGAGTTCGGTGAGGAGAAAATAGAATGGAATCAACCTCACCTCTGTCCCACCTGTCGAACTTCCACTTTACAAGAGCTGAGACGAAGTCATTTGATCGCAAGTGGTCAGAAATTTGGGCCTGTATGTGCGGATCAATGAGTGCTCGCGCAGCCCCAACTAACTCCCGGCTGAGTGAATTCCCAACGGGGCCGCAAATCAGGATTACGTCTTCCGACGAAAATGCCCTGGGAGAGATGTCGTCGTCAGAAGATGGAATAATTTGACTCACTCTGAAGCCGACCCGGGCCAGTTCCGATTTAATCAACTCCGCAGCGCGCGTATCGCATCTATGCACATTAGTCAGTCTGTCCGACCCGTTCTCCTCATAGAAGACTCCTGTGACGATCTTTGGGCTTGAACGAAATCCGTAGACTGCCAGCTTTTGCGCGTACGAGCTCTCACGGTCAAGCCGGGATACTTTAGCTTGCAGATAGAATACGATTATTAAGAGAACTGCTAGAGGGACGAAGGCCACGTAGGGATGATCTCTACCGACATCTCGGAAGAGGCTCAGAAAGAGAACGAGAAGACTGGGTATGGCAAATGGGACCCACTGCACGATTGCTCGGTGCTTGTGAATAAAACGGTCCATGGCAGCCCGCCTCAAGGAGCTCATTGAAGAAAACTCCCCGGTTATAACCGGGGAATTTATCGAAACTAGCGATTGCTGTAACGATATTTGCGAAGACGCTTCTCGATCCAGTCGCTGAGCGCAACAAGCGACTGTCCGGCGATGGCTATCAGAAGGAGGACGCCAAACGCGGTCCATACCTCGGCAGCCAGGAGCAAGAACTGATCCATCGTCATCTCCCACTTATCTTCATGGTTTGCGATATCCTGCGTGGGCAGGCGTCAGGCGCCACTCAGCCAAACGTCTGCCAGCGAGAATCAGCACAAGGAAGGGAGAAACTATGGTCACACTATACTAAGAGTGCCCTTAGTCAAGAATGTAGGATGGGTTATACGTCTTCTCTGATTACCAACCGAACGCATGAAAAAATCACGAATCTATGATCCGCAAGCAGCATCCGTATGATCGGGGCATGCTTCCCGCAGGTCATGACGCCCCACCCGAGCGCCTCGAAGAGTTCAGGGCGATCTACAAAGAAGCGTACGGTGAAGAGATCACGCGGCCCGAGGCAGCTGGAATGACCCGCCGTCTCCTCGCGCTCTACCAACTCCTCGGCCGACCTTTGCATACCGACGAAGGGGAGCCAGCCTCTCCATCGCCTCCGCGTCTTGATTCAACACAGCCCTGATGCAGTCAAATGTATGCTGCCCCTCGTCGGTCTTCGAGTATTGCGCTATCTCTTTTGCCAGCTTGGCAATTGTGCCACGTGAGGTTCGAACGTCGTCGACGACTCCCAGCAGAGTGTTACTTGTTCACACTAGCACGAAAATCGAAAATAGCTCGCAGCTGAGTCCTATTCTGCCGATTTGGCAAAAGCACCCACCGTGCCTCAAAGAGGCGCGACCGCTAGATTCCGACTTATGTCCCGCACCACGTCAATATTCTCGGTTTCTTTGCCACCCGAGATGCTGGAAGAGCTCGAGCAAGTGCGGAAGGTGGAGCGCCGCACTCGATCCGAGCTTATACGCGAAGCGCTACGTCGGTACTTCAGAACGGACGCGTTCACACGTTCGGCTGGCTAAGATACCTGCGAAACAGCATAATTAAGCTATGGCGATCGCATCACTGTGTGTCCAACTTGCACTGCTCATCATCTGGATCTCTTGCTTACATCGACCGCACCTACAACAGCAGTTGCTCCGTAGATATCCATTCCACATAGCATACGCGTTGACCCTGCTTCTGTTCTTTTGGACGGCGGCAAGGGATCCGATATTCACACGCGATCAGATCAGTTGGCTCCTTTATCTTGGGATCACGGTCGTATTTTTGCTTGGAGAATTTTCAATTGAAAAGAAAAGTGGATGGTGGAACTAATCACCGTTAGCAGTATGGGCCGTAGCAGTTTCTAGGTCTTACGAAAATTCCGCCACTCGATCGCGAATAGTAACTCCAACTTGGAGGAGGAAGGTTACGTCGGAAGAACGTAGGTGAGCCGATATCATAGGGCCGATAATGTCGATAAATTGCGTTGGCCCCCTGATAGTACGGATAGACCAAGGTCCTTGGTGTTATTTGATAGTACTGCGCATTACATTGGCCCGTGATTGCAAGGCCGCAGAAACTAATTGAACCTGCCCAAAGAACGAGACGATTAAGGAGCTTCATGGCAGACCTCCTCAATACTTGAGTTGGCCATGTTACTCTGCCGTCAAACCGTTCTAAAGTGGTTCGCATAAAATAAGTGACTGGCTGCTCTCCGGCCCCTGGTAGCCAGGGAACGCTTCTCATCAAGAGCTTGCCGCATGTGGCGAGCCGATTGCGCAGGTATTGAATTGAAGTCTTTGGAAGATTTCCCATAAACTCGGTTGCGCGAATGGCAAATCCGGGACCGAGCGGTCCTTGATATTTAGCAAAAACGGCAGATCCGAACGGATCTACCGTCTCCACGCGCCCTTGGTCTTATAGGGACGCGATGTACTGGAGGCGGAGGTTCTGGTCCCACCCGCCGTTGAGCGCATCGAGGCGGTTGACGTTCACGGTGAAGCCTTTCTCCGTGACGGCCGTGACGGCGATCCCGAACGTGTCGGCGATGTTCCCCGTGTAGTTGGTGCCTTGCAGCGGTGTCGCGACGACGACAGGGGCTTTCGGGAACGGCGTCCCGAAGGTCACGGTGTACTTGTAGGTGCCCTTCGTGCCGCCCTCCGGGACGAGGCTTCCGGCGGCCGAGCTCCCAAGCGTCGCGATGCCAGCGATGGTCTCCATGATGACTTCCTCCGTGGATCGGTGATGCGGACAGTCGCCCATCGCAAGGACGGCTGTCCACTCGAGTCTTTCTTTATTGTACGTGAGGAGAGCGAACAAATAACCTACTAAGTCTGGTAGCGTCGGTAGATCCAGCCTCCTACCATTCCGGCCGCTTGTGCTCACAACCAGCATCAACTGGGATACCTTCTCGCGATAGAACCGCTTCTGTCGAAGATGTGGAATTGTCGATTAATGACGTCGGAATTTGACCGACCAAGCACTCTGCCAATTGATTAGGCACGATCCCGTGTCTACGACTCGCAAACAGCGTCCGTATGATCGGGACATGCTTCCAACAGGCCATGAAGCCTCACCCGAGCGCCTCGAAGAGTTCAGAGCGATCTACAAAGAAGCGTACGGAGAAGGGATCATCCGGCCCGAGGCAGCTGAAATGACCCGCCGACTCGTCGCGCTCTACCAGCTCCTCGTACGACCTTTGCATACCGACGAAGGGGGGCCAGCCTCTCCATCGCCTCCTCGTCTCGATTCAGCACAGCCCTGATGCAATCAAATGTATGTTGCCCCTCTTCGGTCTTCGAGTATTGCGCTATCTCTTTTGCCAGCTCGGCAATTGTGCCCCGTGAAGTTCGAACGTCGTCGACGACTCCCAGCAAAATTGCCAAGCTGGCACAGTCACACCCCGTTCACATATGGATCTGTAGAGATTGGGAATAGAATTATACAACTGCATTGGATATTTTGAGGTGCTTACCTGACGAGAACACGCCGGCGACGACGCGCGACCTTCGATGCTCGCACACGGTAAGCACGTCCTTGAAAACTAAAGGTGCTACCTCTCTCGATCAGAACTCGGTTTTCCTAACGCTCTACCCAGCTCCCCGACGGTGTCGACCATCTTTGCGAATAGGCTCGTCGACATCTTGTCTGGCTTGATATCCTTGAAGGCGGTACGCACCTCCAAATTCCATCCAAACGCCTTTTCGAGGTCATCGATTCTAACGTTTTCCGGAAGTCCCGTCGCGTCGATGAGTGCGGCAAAAGTTGCCTCTGACGGAGCTGCAATGCTTTCTGACTGAGTATCCTTTGAGCGATGCTTCAAAAGCTCGACCAAGGTATTTTTACCAATAGGTGTTCCGTACTTCAGATAGACATACATCCGACCGAACCGAATTGCATGCCTGCGCGCAAACAAGAGAGTTGCCTCATGAAAGAACGCGCGAGAAAGAGCGGCGAAATAGTAGATCAGTCCGGCGGTAAGACCACCGACGACTACAGTCCGGATGAAATAGACGACAACGTATAAGGAGAAATGGTCTGTCAGAGGAGGCTCTAACGCACTCAGCGATTGAAAAAGAATAGCAGGATCGGAACGTATAATCGTTGCGATAGCGATGCCCGCAACCAATGCTGCTAAACCTCCACAGGTCACACCCGACCGGTAATAATTTTTCCCTCGTTCAGTGAGATGTATTTGAGCTTTTTCGACAAAGACGTCTGTCGCAGCGAGTTGAAACGCGTTTACTCGTTCTTCGCTAGAGTGTCGTTTGCGCTGATCGCTTAGTTCTGACGCGCGCCGTTTAAGGTCGAGATGAACGACGTCCCAAGAAGAAAAGGAAGAAATGGGCAATGAAAATCTCCACAACAACTGCCATAAAAAAGGAGGCCATAGGCCTCCTTAGTACTCAGCGCGCAGTGATACGGGTAATTTGCCTTCCTGGCCGAGCCGCAGATTGACTCCAGTGACGGACCCCGGTTGAAAATAACCTCGAGCGCTATCAGTGCGAGTGTGAGCCCCACGATACCCAGGATGACTAGCACTGGTACCTCAGCGAGCCGCATAATTAGCGGGAAACCAAAGAGCATCAGAATTAGGAGAGCGTCTCCCAGAAAAAAATCGTAATCGTTACCGAACAACATCTTGATTTCCTTGCCTCACAACTTCGGACCATCCCGAAGCTGAATTGGCAAGGAAATCGAATGCACAATGCCTTAAAGTTGCAAATAAGTCAAGTTCTCGCCGACGTAATCCCGGGTCTATGGCTCACAAATGGCGTGCGTACGATTCAGATATGCTTTTGCCGACCAGCCACCAAATCTCACCCGAGCGCCTCGAAGATTTCAGAGCGATCTACAAAGAAGTGTACGGAGAAGAGATCACCCGGCCCGAGGCAGCTGAAATGACCCGTCGACCCCTCGCGCTCTACCAACTCCTCGCCCGACCTTTGCATACCGACGAAGGGGAGCCAGCCTCTCCATCGCTTCCTCGTCTCGATTCAACACAGCCCTGATACAGTCAAACGTATGCTGACCTTCTTCGGTCTTCGAGTATTGCGATATCTCTTTTGCCAGCTTGGCAATTGTGCCCCGTGAAGTTCGAACGTCGTCGACGACTCCCAGCTGATGTGGAATGCTTGCCGTTTGAGCGAGCGAAGCAAATGGCTTCTTGGCTTCAAACTTGAGTATTTTGTCTTTCAAATAAAGGTTCGAACATACCGTTTGAAGTATTTGCCGTTTTTCTCGATTGTTACCGTTCCTGAACCAATCCGCGGCTCTATTCCTGAACAATACGACCTCGCGAAAAGGTTCGAACAAATTTGCTCCTCCGCTTGTATCTGATAGCGTATGTTGCAAGCGGATTTGTTCTTCTTGCAGCTCTTGGCGCCGGCTGACAAATTCCTCGTCGGTCAAGAGGTTTCGAAGCCGCAAACCGGTCAACTCATTCATTTGACCTTTCACATTGTCCAAAGCCTGCCGCAGAGACCGTTCGCGCGCTTGAACTTCGAGCTTGAGTTGTTCGTCGTCGATTGCCATCTCCTGGCTGATCCAACGTTCGATCCTTGAGTCCACGGAAACGGATCGCAGAAGCGCAAGAACTTGTCGCTCTAGATCGTGGAGCTCAACTGATGGTTCGGTGCACTTTTTGTCTAGTCGGGGTCGAGAGCAATGGTAGTAGACATAATGCTGCTGATAGCGGTTCAGTTTGTGCTCGGCGGTGATGCCCAAGCCGCAGGCGCCGCATTGGATCATTCCCGTAAATGCAAATGTATGATGCTTTGCTCTTGGACGGTTAGGACGATCGAGCATTCGGCGAACCCGCCGAAACTCGTCGATTGAAAGAACTGGCTCATGCTTACCTGGATAGATCTGTCCATCCCAGACAATCATTCCGGCATAAAACGGGTTGCTCAGAATCTTGTAGACGGAGCTCATCGCAAGCGGCTTGCCGCCAGACCTCTTGCGTTTTGGTGTCAGAAAACCCCACTCATCACGGGCCGCTAGAGCGATCTCCTTTGGAGTGTACGCCCCAGTCATCATCAATTCGAATATCTTGCGCACCAGAGGGAAAGTTACGGGGTCCTTAATGATTGTCCTGGTCGCGCCGTCGTTTTGATATCCGAGCGGCGCCTGGTTAGGGCGCCAACCGTTTTCAATTTTTGTCCGGTTTCCGCGCTTTACGTTGTCCGATAATGCGTCAGAGTAGTATTTCGACTGACCGAACATGATCTGCAGCATGAACTTGCCTTGTGAATTGTTCTCGAAAGTGTAGGTCGAAAACTTCAAGTCCTTGATGACACCGCAGTCAATCATGTAGATGAGCCGCCCTCCATCAATCGAATTTCGAGCAAGACGATCTGGCGCCCACGCAATGATCCCGTGAGCCGCCCCCTTCTCGATCTGAGCGAGCATCTCATTGAATCTCGCGCGCCCCGGCGCCTTGGCGCTGAACGCCTCTTCGTAAAGTCCAGCGACTTCGATGTCGGGCCTTCCGCCGAATGTTCGCTGCAACGTAGTCAGCTGGGATTCGATCGACGCGACCTGCCGATCTTCGGCTTCCGACGATTTTCTACAATAGATGAAATACCGCATATGTGGCTGGACTCGCGATTCTAGAATCGGAATCGAAGTTGCGCGAATCGGATATCCACATGATGTGTGATCGTGGACCATCTTGGAGGGGGAGCGATATGCCGACCTGGGCAGTATTTCCCTCCTGCGAACTGACCAGAGGATTAGATAGCCTGGTCAGGTGGAAAGCAACGCTGACGCAAAGAAGATGATTGTACCGACGGCATCCGCGATCCTTGATGATGGCAGCATTGTTGAGATGGCATTCCACCCAAAGAAGCGACGAACAGTTTTCGCGATTTATACTGCCGGGCGTTGGACGCTGTAGGATGGTATCGACCTCGGCTCCGAAGCGCGACTCGTGCCATTTTCTCCGAACAACAACTTGATCAAGAATGACGTTGTATTGCTTCCATCCGAACCGTCAATTTATGGAAGCGAGGGGAAACTGGTCGCGGATGTACAGGACTTCATTCACCGCCACGTAGACTTCAGCTCATCATTTGAGAAGGTGGCGACGTACTATGTCCTACTGACGTGGCTCTATGATGCCTTCAATGAGTTGCCGTATCTGCGATTGCGCGGCGACTATGGCAGCGGCAAGACCCGCGCACTACTGACGATTGGTTCGCTTTGTTACAGAGGATTTTTCGCGAGTGGCGCCTCTACCGTTTCTCCTATCTTTCATACGCTCAACGCCTTCAGAGGAACGCTCATTTTCGATGAAGCCGATTTCCGCTTCAGCGACGAAAAGGCCGAGATGGTGAAGATTCTGAACAATGGAAACGTCAGTGGCCTGCCAGTGTTGCGGACCATGATGAACCACCAGCGCGAGTTCAATCCGCAGGCTTTTCACGTATTTGGCCCCAAGATCGTGGCAACGCGCGGCAGCTATGACGACAAAGGATTGGAAAGCCGCTTCATAACAGAGGAGATGGGCTCGCGAAGGCTGCGCTCAGACATTCCCATAAATCTACCTGAGAGCTTCAAGGACGAGGCGCGCGATCTTCGCAATAAACTATTGTTGTATCGATTCCATCGAAGAATGGACATCAAGTTGGACGAAAGGTTAGCGGACCCGCGACTCGAGCCGCGGCTCAATCAGATCTTGCTTCCGCTCCTCAGCGTCGTTTCCGATGAACGTTTGCGCACAGAGTTGCGCTCTATGGCGCTGGACGCACAGCACAGTTTAGTTGCCGACCGCGGTTTGCTTGTTGAGGCTCAGGTGCTGGAAATTCTCGCCGAACTGATGGCTGGCTCGGATCGTTCGGTGGTACCCGTGTCCGACATCGTCGCGATATTCATCGAGCGGTATGGCTTTGAGTACGAGCGGGCGATCACCAATCGCTGGATCGGGAGCATCCTTCGAAAGCGGCTCAACATTGGCACTTATAAGAGTCACGGCGTATACGTCGTGCCAATTGGAGATCGCTCCAGGTTAGAGCTGCTGTGCACTCGCTATGGGGTTAGCGTGATCGGGGGGGCTCCGCCGGCGGTATAATAGGGGACATGGGGATGTGGGGACTGTCCCTCGAGCAGTCGTTGCCCGCACCCATACACATCACAAGCAAATCGCTACTCCCTACTGGCGGCGGCCTTGAGGTCCGGGAGGACGTCCCCACGTCCCCTCGTCCCCGTTTTCGCGCCGCTCCGGAACCCTCAGCAGTTTGCCAATTTGGCAATTCTTCACGTCTACAGTGGCCAGTGCAGTTGGCACATCATGGCACGTGTTTCCCGACGCCTAGTCGGCGAACAGAAACCATGAAAACAACAAAGCCTGTCAACTACTTACGTTCTCGCCGCCTTCGTTGGGGCCTTTCGCAGGGCGAACTTGCGTATCTCCTGGGATGGCCCAGGCCGGACGTCATCTCGCGGATCGAGAAGAAGCAGCGTCCGCCGACTTTAAAGCTCGTCATTGCCTGCTTCATTCTGTTCGGTGCTCCTGCAGCGGAGCTTTTCCCGGATATTTCGGCAAGCATAGAAAACGCCGTGATGACACGCGTCTGGGAGATGTACGAGGAAATCCAAGGCGATCCATCCAGGAAGACGAGAGCGAAGATCCAGTTGCTTGAAGGGGCCATTGCACGATCGGAAAAGAGGAAGAACGAGCCCCGCTCATGAACTTCCGAAAACGATACGAGTTGGTCCTTGCCGTTCATTTTCAATCGCGCGGCTTCGCGTTTGTGCTCTTTGAAGGTTGGCTATCGCCGGTCGATTGGGGAGTGTACGAGCCGCGAGGCGACGAGAAGAATGCACGCTGTCTGGAACGCTTCCGTTCATTGCTCGAATTGCACACGCCCGATATACTCCTCTTGCAAGACATGTCGGACCGTGGCACGAGCCGCGCCAAGCGTATTCGAGACCTCAACCGCTCCGCAGCAGAGTTCGCAGAAAAGTCGGGCATGCTCGTACGTGCGTACTCGCGAGCGCAAGTCATCGAGTGCTTCGAAGAGCTTGGTGCCGTTACGAAACATCGTATAGCGGAGACGATCGCGAACCATATCCCTGCCCTCAATCTATCTTTGCCACCCACGCGAAAGTCTTGGATGAGCGAAGACGCGCGCATGGGAATTTTTGATGCCGCTGCCTTGGCATGGCTGTTCTTTCAGTCGCTTGGCAAGCGCGAAAGCCGAGTGCGAAAGAGCGATTTCCCGCAGTGAGAAGGAAGACCTTGTCCTGAGTCAGAATGCCGCACTCGCACTCGATTCTCATCGACGGCTGGCCGTGATTGAATGCGTTCATCTACGATCGAAGCTGCTCGCAAATTATCGCGCCAGTTCGGTTGGGGGATAGGTGCGCGAAGAAATTCGGCGCGGCTTCGCCACTACTACGTTCCATAGCGCCTGACATGGAGTAGTAGTGATGGTTAGATTATTGAACATCGTTGTTTTCACCGCGGCGGCAGTGGCCCTCGCCGGATCGGTAAATCCTCCGGCGTTCGGTCAAACGCCTACAGGGCAGGGTCCTCCTGCGGTCTTAAAAACGATCACCCCTGAGGCGTCGAAAGTGGACTCGTTCCGCTCGCGTCTCCAGGATCAGCAAAAGACCTTGGAGTCGTATGGGGCAAAGATATCAGGCTTGGTGGATCGCCTAAAGGCAATGTCCGGTGCGACGGTAGAAAGCCGAATTGCTGAGGTTCGGAGCTTGAGGGACGCATTGGTTCAATTAGGCACCCAGTTGCAACCAGACGCACCGTTATCCCAAAGCATCGACCAATATCAGAGTTGGATTTCAGCGCAGATGGGGCGTGTCAACAATCAACGTTCTACGCTTGGCCCCGAATTCGTCCAAGAGCTTGTCCGCCGATACCAGCAATATCAACAAGAGGTTACGCGCGCGCGGGAATCGGTCAGCAACCACTCGAATGCAATTGATCACGCTCTGAAAGAACTGACGACAGCCGAGCTACGCGCGGCGGAATTGTTGATGGCCGAAGATGCCGCTAGCGCGGTCAAGGAACTTCTTGGAGTGTTGGGCAGTGTCGGACAGACGATCGAAGAGATTCGCAGCAATATGCGGAAGCTCGGAAACGCTGGCGCTTGACGCCGGTTGCACCTTTTGACCTGTCCGCTTCGGCTTTGGCGGACAGGGCCATCAATAAGATCGGGAGGTTATCGTGCGCGTAGGACTTACATCTCTGATAGTAATTGTCGGATGTGTTGCAACAGTCGGCGCAGTTCCAAGAAGCGTCCACGACAACGTGATGTCGAGCACGGACGCTCAGACCGTTATGAATGAAACGCCAATCACCCCACCAACGGTGACGCTGAATCAACTAATCGATGAGGTACCCGATGGAGAGATTGTGATCGAACTCTATAAAGGTGTTCGCACGATGCGGGATATAGAAGCGGCAAATGAGTATGTCAAAGCGCAAGTCATCAAGGCCCAGTCTATTGTCGCTGACATTGCGCGTTTGCACGCTGCTACCTTCAGCTCGTGCGACGGCTTGGAAGCGCCGCAAACCGAAGCGATTACTAGGAAAGCGCGGCATTTCTTATCCACTCTCGTCCGGGTTGATCGCGAGCTCGCAAATTCGTTGGCCGCCACGCAGCAGGAAGTAGAAAGCGAACGGCCCGGCTCGTTCAGGGCCAAGGAGGATCTAAACCGACTTGTACTTGCGGTCCATGAACTCGGCCGCCTGCGGGTGCAGGCAGAGGAGATCGCGAAGGCTCTTGGGAGCCTCGGCGCTGGTATCCATGCGGCATATGCCTCGTGCAGGTCGACGTCGGTGCTCCCACTGTTCGCGGAACGCGACGCGCCAGCTGTAGGATCCCCTGAGAGGCGATCGCAGGCGTTGTCGCCGAAGAGCGCCATCAAACCTGCGTCCTCGCGGGTACTGCGTCTTGCCCGGTAGCCATCTCGAAAACTGCTTACAATCCGCGCCAGCCACTGCCTGTACGACCGCTAAGAGCCTTCTTACCCCTTTTTATCCCTTGCGTTCCCGAACCAAAAGATGGCCAGAATGAGAAAGGGCACAATTGGCGCCTGACCGCTTGCCCACAGAACGGCGAGACACCTAGCTCGCCGTTCATCTAACTGGCAACGTCGATGCCATCGGCAGGCACCGCAGAGACAGCGCCGGACCTTCCACCGGAGGTGGTCCATAGCTTCGGTGGCGTTAGCGGCTATCTAATCTAGCTGATCGGTCAAGAAGCGCAACCGACAGCGGCTGTGCACGCAGCGTCGACGGCTCGGTCACTACCAAGAGCAGGGCGCGAGGCTTCGGCCCCGATCGCATTGCGATTGTCGTTCGGAGCTGTACTCGCCACAAGAATGACGATGTGTATCCCGTTACGAAGCTGAGAGTGCTTTTCAACACCGAGGGAGACTTCTCGCCGAACGACAAATCTCGAAGCGCCCCCCTTTGGCCAAATCGGCGAGAGGTAATTACATTTGAGGAGCGGGAGGAGGAGTTGCAACGATGTCGCTTGCTGCCAAATATCGAACCGATCTCCCTAGTGGGATCGAAAAAATTGTCGCGCGGCTCAAAGACGGAAAGTCCTTCGTACCGTTGGTCGGCGCTGGACTATCGTATGACGCCGGAATCCCGATTGGTCAAGGCGTCGTAAAGCTTCTCAAGACGCAGTTTCCCGACCGTCTACCGAACGACCATTATGAATATTCCGAGGCTTTTAACGCTGCTCTTCCAGGCCCTGAAAACAGATTTGAGCGGCGTAAATTCTTTGAGGCCCTTTGTGCTGGTTACAGACCTGGGGTACAGACTGGCCTCTTTGCCAACCTCATTGAGCATGGTGTCTTTCGCGTCGTACTCACGACAAATTTTGATCACTTGATCGAACAGGCGCTGGTCGCGTGCTCGTCACTACCCATTCAGATCTTTGTCGACGAAGAGGCATTTTATCCAACTGTACCGCTGCCGAGATGCCCAACCATTCTAAAAGTCCATGGCGATTTCTTGTTCGATGATCTGGCCAACCTTGAGATGGAGATGCAGCGCAAGCTCTCCGACGACATGAAAACCAAACTGATCGATGGTACAAGGAATTCAGATCTCATCGTTATTGGATACGGCGGGCTCGACGAGAGGGTAATGAAGTTTCTTGAGCAGCGGGTAGCGACTACAACCGCACGGGTCTATGCCGAAAGCCGCATCTGGTGGCTGATCTTCGATCGCAAAGAGTTGGAGAATCCCTTATTTGAGCGTCTCATCCAAGTTGGGGACAGGCATAATTCGAGAGTGACTCCAATTGGGCCGGCAAGCGCTAAGCGCTTTCTCGAATGTTTGGCGCAGACGTTGAATTTGCCGGTACTGACGTCCTATCCCTTTGGGATTAATCCCTCGTTCAAGAATCCGCTTACAGCCTATACCGTAAGATACTCACGAAGTCCTCAGGGCCTTCCTGTAAGGCAGGCCGAGCCGTATATGGCGGCCGCGGCCAACGATGTGGTCGGGAAGCTCCAGTCGCGTCAGCCTATTTGGATCGCGGGGGCTCCTGGATCGGGAAAAACTCAGATGCTGTTCGAGGTCAGTAAGAAATTCGGCGATAGGCCACTTTTCTATTTTAGTCCCAAATTTTCAGAGTTACCGATTTGTCCACATTTTATGACCGACCTCCGCACTTTCGCTGAACAGATTGGAGTGAACACGCTGGCCGTTGCTCGATCGAGTGAACTCTACCAAGCGATTTTCGCCAATGATGCAGTACTCCTTATCGATGACGTTGTTTCCGGCCATTTCGAGACGGACGCAGAATGGCTAAGAGCGCTGGGCTTGTTGATCGATGCCTTTCTTAAAGAAATGGCGGGCAATCTTGTATTTACTTGCAGCCTTTCCCTTCGGCGATTTATGGAATTGGTTCCTATTCGTGTATTCGGTGTCCTGTCAGAGTTCAAGATAGAGCGAATTGGCGAGATCGAGCGCCAGAATCGCTACGTGAGTGAGATAGCTTCCAAGGCATCGCAGATCGAGGATGCCGCCGGAGACGTAGTTGCCGCGATGTCTGCCCTCCGACATGCTGCTCCGCGCGAGGTTTGGGCGCGATTAGTTGGAACTGACAAGTTTGAAAGTCAGTTCACATCACTGGAAACTAGCGGCCTACTGGAAGCAGCGGGTCAGAAAATTCGACTCCGGCAAGCGGCGTGGGAGGCTTTACGTAGTAGAAGGCCGCCAACCAGAGAATACCTGCGCACCGTCGCAGATACGCTGGCGCGAGGCACGCAGGAGTCCGTGTCCCTGAGGCGAGAGCACTACCTGCTCGAGGCAGAACGACTATATTTCGATGCCGGCCAAATCGCCCGCGCATTGGAATTGATAAGTCTAGGTGCCGGGAACGCGCATGGGACACCGAATGTGAAATTCTACTTGGATACGCTAGAGAATTATGGCGAGCTGTTGAGTAAGGAATCATCCCATCTCTCTAGTCTTACACCTCTAGCGCGGGTTGAAATCCTCACAAAAATATTCGGTCTGCTGGTGAGGTGTTGCGATCAGCGATTTGACTATGACATGTTTGAGCGACTGCTATTGCACGGTCTTAAGGAAAGCTATCTGCATCTTTACCTCGCCTTTCGACGGCGCATTGAGGGACAGCTCGAACTAGCAATCCAAGAGTTGAAAAGTGGCTTGCGTGTATTGGCCTCGGCTCGCGAGCGCGAAATAGAGGGTGCGCTACAACTAGCTCTTTCGGCCTCTTATATCGATCGTGGTGCGAGCGAACCTGACGAACGAGCTCGCCGTTCGTATTACACGAAGTCATTGGGCTGGGCAAAAGCTGCAGAAAAAACATTCCAGACTATAGGGGACCTGGTGTCGATGATGCGCGCCACCGATAACGAAGCCGGAGCACTAGTTTCTTTAGGCAGATACCAACAGGCCCTTGAACTATTGAAGGAACTACAAGATAGGAAGGTTGGCGAGCCAGGATTCAATGAAGACAAGGCAGTTATTTACGGAAATATTTATCGAGCGAAGTTGGGACTCAACGAGATTAAGAGTTCAGAGGGTTACTATTTTGAGAGCCAATTGCAGAACGCGTCGATGAGACGATGGGATGGAATTTGGTCGAACTTACTGTGGCTTCTCTGTACTTGCCAAGAGAACCGCGGCAATCCGGATTTGCCTACAGCAGAGTCGGTTTTGAACCATCTTGAAAGCGTAAGTCGCTTTCGCACAGCGACTTAAGAATTGCTCCTAGCTTGGGACGAATATCCAATGGCGGTTTAGTTGTTGGATACCTGCGGTCGCAAGAGAAACGGGACTGCCTAGACACTAGGCAGTCCCGGAGCGGGGATAAACCCGAATAGTGATAGCGGTCATTGCTCAGGCACGAATCCTGTCGCCGAACCATAGGAGTCGAACGGATAACTCCAGCAGTGGCCATCGAATGCGGCCTCTTTCTCAAGCGAGAAGAATGTCGGGACATCTGCATACGGGGAGTCATCCATACCATGCTCCAAGAACTCATCGCCCGCACACTCTATTCCGAACTCTTGTACATGCACAAACCGATCGGGATGGCTCAGTAGAATGGCTCCGACTGCAAACGTGGTTAATCCGAATTCACGCGCACTGAATTCGTCTCTTGCGTGGCGCGCTGAAATCCCGCAATAGCGGAACCCAAGTTGAGCTGGAACAATGTGAATGTCGCTTGGCATCTCTCTTGCGATTTCGGCAACTGCCACCGCCGTACGCTTACGAACTCGTAAGCGCTCCGGCGTGATATACCCTTCACGGTAGGTCCGAAGCTTCGTCAACTCAGCGAGCTTCTCCAGTACAAATTGTACGGCACGGCAATACTGATCGCTCGGACCATAGTTTTGCGAAAAATGCTTCTTCGCAACCGCCTCGACGCTAGGGATCGCGAACCAGGCTTCGGCGCCTTTTGGAAGTTCCGGAAGGTTAGCTGCAAAGGCGTGCGCCCACATCGGATCAAGCTGAAAGGCGTTTGCGATTACCTCTATCTGGGCTTCGATCGGCCGCGGCCGATATCGGTTTGGGTACGCATAGCGGGGTTTTGCCTCACTGTCGGATTGTGACTCAGTATGACTGGGTGAAGTTCGTTTGAACATCTTGATTACCTTCAGCCCGATGTTCGGCTAGGGCGAGCACCCGTCTCCCATGAGACGAGCTCTTCAAGGTCCATGCCGATGAACCACGAAAAGCTCGTCTCTTGTCAACGAGCCCCGGAAATGCGCGACCCAGTCACCCTTGGTTCCTCCGAGGCTTGCACGACACGTGAGCTTGCCGGAAATACTATACACGCATAGGCTGTTCTTCGGTATTGACACTCACAACGAAAAGTGTCGCATTGATTCTTGGCGCCTTGTGCTGCGCGTGCATCGCAGGGTGGCCAAAGTAGATTCGTGAAACGCGTTCGCGAAAAGGCGAACATTCGCCAAGTACTAAACCAATTTTACTTGCCGGCCCGTTCCATCCTCCCAAGTGTATGAAATCGGATCAATCGCGCTAAGTTCGTCGCGTATTGCGAACAAGAACAGACTTGGTCCGACACTTTGCGGGACATTCAATTGTAGAAGCGCTTCTCTCATCGAGCGTGCCCGGCGATGATCGGTCGTGACCGTCAGAACCCGGAATGTCTTCCACCCAAATTGGATTTCATGCTGCATGGCCAGATGAGCTGCAAGGTACGCGCGCATCTTGCGCTCGAAGCTAGTTTGCGAAGCGTCAGCGCGGGTTATTGGCATAGTTCCCCGGTCGATCTCCACCATGAAGCAGCGGCGTGAACCATCGGGAAACCTAATGCCAAATATCAGATCTGGCACAAGCCCAATCTCCCGAGTTTTTCCGTTATACGATACGCCGACACGCATTGCGAGTGGATTGCGCGCGCTACGCGTTTGCTCTGTGAATGCGACGATTAGTTCTTCGGAATGGATGAGGCTGATATCACTGCGCTTGTGAACAGCCAGCTCAAGTGCGACCTGAAAGTCAACGATCTCCAGTTGGTGTTCGATGAATGGACGGCCCGCCTCACGGTTTTTCCGACTCCATTCAATCTTTGCCGCAATTGTGCCGCCACCTTGGCTCAGCAAATGCGCCCCAAGATCGGCAATTGCGTACACCATTGGCGCCGACCCCGCCGTCGGATAATAGTCGAGCTGCGCCCGCGGACGATCAATGTATCCGGCGTGAAAAAGCCGTAACAGGCGATCATTCGCGCGGTCGAGGGAACGGTCGACGAGCGCGGCTATGTGAGTTGATCGGAGGAACCGATATCGCGCGAGCAAGCGCAAGATAATCACGTCATTATGGGTCAGGCGAAAGGATAGCGGCTCCGACGCGCGGCGGAATCGTGGTCGACGTGTGCGCTTCGTATCCGTAGCATCCTGCATGTCGAGCAGCATACCCGAGCCAGGATCGCGTTCGAATATGCGTCATCGACAGCGCACCAAAAAGTGAAACATGATCATACTGTCTCACGGAAGCACATAGTCGCACATAGCGAACGACCAGAGAAGCGCGCCCCGCCGAATTCAACTGACCCAGACGATAGGGATCTGTACTCTCTTTCCAGGAGGAGGTGATACCATGGACATAGATGTCAAGATCGCACGCGTTAAAGAGCTGATCGCGAAACGCGAGGAATTGAATGCTGAACTTCAGGAGTTGTTCGCTGGCTCTCTGAAGGAACGCCGCGCGCCGAAATGCTCGAATTGCGGCGATGCTGGGCACCGAGCCAACGCGTGCCCATCAAAACAGGCCGTAGCCGTTCAATGAACTTCAAAGCCCGCTTTCGGCGGGCTTTCTTCTATCCCGCTATGAGCGCCAATCGTCGCCGCCAAGGTCTGACGCTGTCGCCGGTCCGGCAGTAGGCGGCTCTACTAAGGTCGCACGCCGTGCCCCCGCATCCGTCTGAGCAGCTGTCGGCGCCTCTGGCCTGACCGAATAGCGCTCTCGGATTCTCTGGCGAACGGTAGCGCGTTCAGCCGGCGTCATGCGCGGCATCGCATTCATGTCGATCCCCGGCACGCCGACCGACACCGCCGCACTTGTCATGCCGCGGATGTATGCTGCAAAATGATACGGCGGCTGATTGAGAATGAACTCTGGTGTCGTTCGCATGTCGCGCGCGAGCGCATGAGCAGCCGCGTCGCTGATTTTGGAAGCGACTTTTATAGCGGTCGCACCATACAGAGCATCAAGTACATGCGGCTGCATTTGCTGCAATCGTTGATGCGCGAGGACTAAGCCGACGTTGAGCTTACGTGCCTGGTCCAGGATGACCGGTATTTTGGGATCGCGCTTGATGAAATCCTGGCACTCGTCGATGTAGACGAAACAGGGGAGGCGCCTCTCCTTTGGAAGAAGCTGACGCTTGTGCGCGGCCAGCAAGATCATTGAAATGAAGAAGCGGCCCACGATCTCCACGCCCTCCTCTTGAAGGAGGCTTTGCGGCACGTTGACGAGAATAACCTTCCCAGCGTCCATTTCCGTGAAAAAGTCGAACTTGGATCTTGGCGCTGCAAACATCCGAGACAAAGTGCGGATGCGTTTGACGGCAAACAGGCGATCAACGACCTGCTCCTTCGTACGGTCAAACTCCTTGCTGTTGAACTTCAGCTCAAAGAAACGCCGAGCATCCGGATCGAGCTTGGACAGGTGCTGCTCGAATTGGGTGAGGCCGCGAGGCTGCATCAGGTCGATGAGGGTATCGATCGTGGCTGACGGAATGGTAAGCAGCAGCTCGATCGTGAAATGGAACAATGTGTTCTGACGGCTGGTCATTTCCGCCGACAGCAACGAGCTGAAGATGTAGTCGTACTGCGCGAGCACGGCGTTGCGGAAGCCTTCATGCTCGGCGGAGGAGTAGGACTGCGTCTCCTCGATTCCTACGTCGAAAAGATTGAGCGCGACCGGCCATTCTATGTCTTCGGCGTCAATGACGACGAGCTTGCCGTCGAGGCGTTCTCCGGGCGCGAACGCCTTTAACCCTTCGATCGCTTTGATGAGGTCGCGGTTGCTCTCCATTACAACGATTGACGCCTTGTTGTTCGCTACGAGCTCCAGATCGCGCATGATGAGGTACTGGAGGAGCGTGGACTTCCCAGCCCCGGGCGGGGCCACGATCCACTGGTGCTCGAAGCGAGACTTTTGGGGGAGTGCGAAGGGAATGGGGAAGAGAAAGAGGTCAACGAAGGGGGTGCCCTTCAGATACGTCTCGACCAACTCGATGGGCGGAAGCTCGGAGTCCGACGCGTAGATCATCGGCCTTCGAGGCTTCTCATCTTCGGGAGCGACCCCAGAGGCCTCGCACAAATTGGCGTACAGCCGTTCATACAGCGTCGTAAAGAGACCTGCCTCAACGTTTTCCTTTCTGCAGATGGTGCCGATAATTCGACCCACAACGTCGCGAGGGCCGTGCAATAGACAGACGAGCGGAACCGTGAGCGGCGCGGCATCTGCGCTCTCGGACAAGGCAGGCAGGCTGGAAATAAAGCCCCAACATGCATCGCGCAGGGCCGTAATGAGCAGATCGCTTACGCGATCGTCATTGGCGAGAAAGTGCTGCTTGGCACGCAGGATGCGGCGCAGGTCTACGTGTTCCTTGATCGAGAGCGTCGCGCTGTTCAGGTCGATTTCCGGGAAGGAGAAGACGGTCGTCTCGAGGGCGAGGACCGCTTCTTGGCAGCGATCCAGGGCCTTCACTAGCGTGATTGACGTCGGCAGTTCAATGACCTCCCCAACCTGCTCTGCAATGTATGTATTGACGCGAGCGATCGAATCCTCACGTGCCCACATTGATCCGAAATGAGCCGCGCGTACTTCATCATACAGGGCGATGGTCTCCGACAGCTCACGTGCCCGCTCATCCGTGAAGCGCCTCAGAAACGGAGTGAAAGGTGACGGAGGTATGTACTTTGGAAGCTTAGAACTCAAGGACCTCCTCCCGTCCGTCAAAGGTCTGCGCCGTTTCAAGGTACGCCTTGAGGTTCTTGCATGCATTGAGAATGGCCGCTTCGGCGCCAAGCAGTTCGTCGAGATCCTTGCATTCGATGTGTTGACCGCTCATCAGGCTTTCGACGGTGATTCGAAGCGAGAGCGCCATCATGGCGGCGCTTGCAATTCCGCGGGCATTTTTCCAAATCGAACGCCCAACGGTGCTATTTGCGCCCTCATCGAAATGACCGTAGGCGGCCTCACCATGTTTCTTACGCGCCTCGCTATCGTACACGACGAGCTTTCCAAGACCGTACTTTCCCACCAATCCCTTTTCATCGGGCGTGAGGTCGGTGCGTGCATCGAGAGCAAAGATGATCTTCCCCCCAAGCATTCCACCCGTGCGCTGGGAGCGTTTGAGCTTTAAATGCATGGAGTAATCCTTCCCTGCAAAATGGAAACGGAGCATGCACGCTCGAGAAGTAAAATGCCAGGTGTACCCGTTACAGGATTCCGGGTTCTCTCACGTTCCTTACTAAAGGCCGATGAAGCTAGCGGCGCCCTCAAGTGAAGCTTGTCCTCCTCATGAAGCGATTGATGAGGCTCGGACGAAGTCTGAGATGGATCAATCGCGAATACGAGGAGGAACATATGAACCGCGCTGGCGCGCGTTGTGCGTCAGCACAACGGAAGTCGCGCGGAGAGCCCCACCTTATTGCTTAAACATGGAGACGCATTGGTGGGCATGCCTACTGTTCACCCCGCCTTACCCTAAAGGCGGGGCGTTAGGAGGGGCGTAAGGGGGCTGGTCACTAACCCCGCGACCTTAATCGCCCAACAAGAGGAAGGGCTGGCTTTGGAGGGCCAGCCCCGCTCCTACTTTGTTGGAGCGTCGGCAGGCTTGGCGTTTGCGTGAGAGTCAAGCCACTCGATGATCTCATGCAGCCACCAGACCGGCGGGCTGTTTCGGTGTCGGCCGAGTTTGAAAAACTGCGGAGCCTCTCCACTAGAACACAGCCTGAACCAGTGCGTGCGGCTGTAGGGAATTCCAAGTGCCTTAAGTCCACGCCAGTTGACCACTTCCTTACCAGTCATCGCTGAGCTCCATTGGGTTGGAGCCGTCGCGACGGCCGTTAAGTGTCAGCCGACGGGGCGATGCTATCTGAAGTTGCGAATTAGGTGGTCAACTTTTTCAGGCGCGCTTCGAACATTTGCAGCGCACCGGTGCGTCTCAGGTAGGTAACTATACCTGCCCTATGTCGACCAAAAACGGTTTGGGAACGGAATTTGCCGGGGAACGTCGCGCAGACCGCCGACCGAGCCCCACCATACCTTTCCGATTGGCCCGATCAAGAGCGGACAGCCCCCGGCGTCGCCAATTCGCTGTTCGTTTCCACCGGGCTAGGCGAATTACTTATTTCTTGCGCGCGTTGATTGTGGTTCTCTCCCAAAAGGGGGGAACGAATGGATAAAGGAATTTCAATAAGATACTATCGGGTTGAGCGTGCAGAGCAACATCACCTGACCTTCGCAGGAACATTGCAAGCCATCGCGGCTCTCGGAGCGCCGGGCAAGCGCATGAGAGAGCACAATGGGATGAAGATACGATTGGAGCGCTTCGCCACGCCAGCCGCAAAAATCTTCGAAGGGGAGTTCGTTCGACTTCAGGAAACTGACTATCCTTCGGAAGTGCACGAAAACAGCGTCGCGGCTCTCCAAACGGCGCTGCCTCTCGGCCATCATGTCGCGTTTGTTTATGATGAGAGTCGACACGTGCTCGCAGCTCAGTACGATCCGCGCACCCTGTCACTATCGAGAGTGAATGGCTATATAAGCTGCTTCCCGCCTCACACTTGGTACCTATTTACACCATTGGTACGGAAGGACACGTGGAACCAATTCATCTCGACTCCGCCGAAAAAGCTTCGTTTTGCGATTGCAAATCCGGAGGACCTTGACCACCTCACGGGAGCGAACAAAGCCGTTTATGAGAACATCTCTCAGATGGCTAAGAATTACAGTCCGCATCTAATTGAGATTTCCATGTCGATGGGGCAGTCGAAAGGTGCCCTTCAAAAGGCACATGAAATCGCGAAAGACCTTCTCCGTCGGGGCGATAACGGCGATATCGACCTCCGAAAGCTGAAGGGAAAGGGAGCAGAGCAGCAGGAAGAGTTGGATTTGTTAGAAGAGGTGCTGACGGAACGGATTTCGCTCGATCTCCCTCGCAATGATCCGAACCAAAGTTATCAGCTTAGGCTTGCGGCACTACACGCCGGCATGAAGCGCAACAATGCCAAGTTCTAGATTTCCCACCGTTGGATATGTGGTCGAGCGCTTTGGGCCGCTCGGCTGCGTATTAGCTTGGCTGATCGCAGCTTACTTTCTACGCCGCTGGCTCGTCACGAATATCAATTCGGGTGAGATATCACTATCCGGACTGTTTTCGGCGGTGTTCGGCTGGGCCGCAATACAAACGGGCTTCATTTTTAGTGTCTTCGGCTTCGTCACGACGAAGACCGGCGGGTTTATCGAGAAATTCCGAGGCACCAATGTGATGGCTCAGTTCCAGCTTTACACTGAGCGAGCCATGTACATGGGCTTCGTTTTGACAGTCTACTGCATCCCACTCATGGTCTTGAAAATCGATGTATCCAACAATTGGGTTTACTGGGTCGTCGTTGCTTGGTTCGCTGCATTCATCTGGGCCTTCACGTCCTTCCTTCGAGTCGCATTGAACTTTGGCCGCTTGGCGATGATTCCCGATGCAGATTATATTCCCGGCTGATCTCGCCGCCCTAGCGCAGGCGCCATCGGCAGTGCTTAACTCCGTGTCGACGGGCTTTAAGCTCGCGAGTATGGTTCCGCCTAGAGTGATCCATACAGAATGACAAAACCCGCCCCGGTGGGCGGCGAGTGCGTGCCCACATCGCCGGCTGTTTAGCGTCGCTCGAGGGCATGCTGGTGAGGGGGGCGATGGGACGGCCGATAAGTATCAGCCGACGAGTTGCGGTATCACGTGCTGCAGAATGTAGCGTTCGAAATTTTCCATCGCGAGGGCCATTTCGGGTAAGTAGGTGTGCCTGTCATATATGACTTCAACGTCGGAGCGAGACGAGATATGGTTGACTAGGCGCTCTGCGATGTGAGGTGGGGTGCCGATGCGGGCGTGAATGGTGCGAAAGGTGCGGCGCAGGTCGTGAAGCGTCCATTTCCCCACGCCGCTAACCTTATCGAGCGCCTTCTTGCTTTTGGACCAGCCGTTAAACGGCGTAGCTCTTCCGCGAGCGGGAAATAGCAAGGCGTCGCATGTGAGCAGGGGCGCCAGGATGGACAGAGCGATATTGCCCAGCGGTAGCTCATGCTGTCGTTTGTTCTTGGTGAGCGTATCAGGAAGGCAGATCGATTTTTGATTATGCGAGACGTAGATCTTTTCCACGCCTGCGATCTCATTTTTTCTTTGGCCGGTGAGCATCAAGAGTTTCACTATCGTGCGATAGCTTTCCGGCATGTCATGATGAGGCTCGGAGCAGGCAATCCAAATTCTCTTCAGTTCTTCGTCGGAGAGGACGCGCGTACGAGACGGGACCGAGCGCCGTTCAATGCCAGTCGTCGGGTTTTCGGTGATGTAGCGTCGGTTGGTGCACCAGGTGAAGAAGGTGCGCCCCACGCGGAGAGCCGCGTTGAACTCCTGGGATGTCTTGATCCCTTCAAGCCGTCGAACGATCTGGTTGTGAGTTACCTTCCCAAGCTTTCCTAGAATATCGAAGTGACGTTCGAGGCGATCCTTAAGGTCCTGAACGGTGCGTGCACGTCGCGCCTTCTCTTTCTCTTTCAAGAAGAGCTCACGCGCCTTCTCGACGGTTATGGACTGGGGTTGAATTCTGCCAAGCGTCTTCTCGGCGAGTAGCCGTTTTGCCTCGCGGCGAGCCTCCGCAAGACTAATGAGAGGCCATCTGCCGATTGCCCTGCGGGAGTTATGGGTTTTGAGGATGAAGGTCTTCGCGCCTCCTCGAGACACACGGCAGGCGAATGAGGGAAGTGTCAGATCCCAATAGTCGACCGTGCCTTGCGCAGGGGCTGGCAAAGACCGTAGGCCGACATCAGAGAGCTTAATCCGTGGCACTTGCTTGGCACCTTGAACAGGTGGATTGGAGCGATCATCAGTGTTGTACCTAGGAGGAGAAAATGCAAGAAGAACGAATAGCTTACGGTGGCTATGACGAGTGGCGGTGAACCTAGGAAAAGAGCTGTTTTCGTTTTCCTAAACCGTAGGTCGGAAGTTCGAGTCTTCCCGGGATCGCCAGCTTTTCGATGACTTAGCATTATGGGGCGGAGCGTGGTGGTTTCGCAACGCCACGCATTATGAGCTGATTGATCGGCACCCTCCCAAAGACATTCGTCGCAACCATATTGCTTTGGGGGCTGGCAACGGCAACGCGCCGGCGATTCGGGCCCTGCGTCGTCAGCGATCTCAGGGATTCCCAAAGTGCCGGCTAGCACGGCTCGAAGACATCACCACATCGAGCTATGGGCAGGGGTGTCGCTTGCCATCGTATCCGAGATACGTTCCCGAAGCCGGGTCGTACGAGCGATATTTTTGTTCGCAATAGGACGAGCCATCCGCAGAGTCGTCGTAATCGCCGTAGTAGCCGTCGTCGTAGCCGCCATAGTAAGGCCAGCCCGAATAGGCGCCCAATGCGAAGGCGCCGCCAAGGCCAAGACCCCCGCCGTAAGCCCATGCGTGGCGGTAGCGATGCCGGAACCCGGCATGATGGAATTGACCGCCATGGAAGCCGGCGCCGGCCGCGATGGGACGCCCGGCCTGATGGAGACCGCCGGGCGCATGGAAGCCGCCGGCGGCCCGGAAATGACCAGCTCCGCCGTGGAAGCCTCCGCCGCCTCCGAAGTGCCCACCACCGTGAAATCCGCCGCCTCCGAAATGTCCGCCACCGCCCCCATGTCCACCGCCGCCATGTCCGCCGCCGCGCGCAGAGGCAGCCTGTCCCGGCGCCAAGGCTGCGCAAAGAGCGATCACGCCAAGCAATTTCAGTCGTTCCATCGTTTTTCTCCAACTACATGATGTCGGCCACGTCTCAACCTTTGCCGGACACTCATTGGCCCGAGACCTGCCGACGACTCCATGTTTGCCGGATGCGCGCTCGCCGTCTTTTCAATAGGCCGCGGATGTTTCAGCTTTGCACGTGAAGTCGGAATCCGAGCGAACAGGCCGCTGATATTGTTGACCTGAGACCGGTTTCGTAAAACATGCGTTGAAAGTTCGAGCAGTCCCGGGATCGCCATTTTGTCATGGGCAATCGTCGCTGTTTGCCACGCTCGTCGGCGCAAAATTTGCTAGAAGCGGAAGACTTCCTTCCTGGCCTTGCCGACGTGCCGGCCACGCCTCGCTGCCCTATCCGGAGATACCAATGCCTTTCGACTTGATCCTGCGCGGCGGCCGTGTGGTCGACCCGTCCCAGAAGCTCGATGCCGTCACCGATGTCGCCTTTGCGGGCGGCAAGGTCGCCGCCATCGGCACCGGGCTTAAGGCCGATCCGGGCACCGATGTGCGCGACGTCTCGCGTTATATCGTGACGCCGGGGCTGATCGATCTGCACACCCATGTCTATTGGGGCGGTACTTCGCTCGGCATCGACGCCGAGGAATTCTGCCGCCTCTCCGGCGTCACCACGGCGGTCGATACCGGCAGCGCCGGTCCCGGCAATTTCGCGGGCTTCCGCAAGCATGTGATCGAGCCGAGCCAGGTCCGCATCCTCGCCTATCTGCACGTCTCGCATGCCGGCATCTTCGGCTTCTCGCACCGGATCATGGTCGGCGAGAGCGAGGAGTTGCGGCTGATGAATCCGATCGAGGCGGCCAAGGTGGCCGATGCAAACCGCGACCTCATCGTCGGCATCAAGGTGCGCGTGGGGCTGCACTCCTCGGGCACGTCGGGGATCGTGCCGCTCGACATCGCGCTCGAGGTCGCGAACGAGGTCGGCATGCCCCTGATGGCGCATATCGACCATCCGCCGCCGAGCTACGAGGAGGTGCTGGGCCGCCTGCGTCCGGGCGACGTGCTGACCCATGCGTTCCGCCCCTTCCCCAATACGCCGGCGACCGCGCAAGGCACGGTGAAGAAGGCGGTGCTGGACGCGCGCGAGCGCGGCGTGCTGTTCGATATCGGCCACGGCAAGGGCTCGTTCGCCTTCAAGACCGCGCGCGCGATGCTCGCCAACGGCTTCTATCCCGACACCATCTCTTCCGACATCCATCAGCTCTGCATCGACGGCCCGGCCTTCGACCAGGTCACGACCATGTCGAAGTTTTTGTGCATGGGCATGGAGCTGTCGGACGTGATCGCGGCCTCGACGGTGAACGCGGCGATGGCGCTGCGGCGTCCCGAGCTCGGCAGCCTCAAGCCCGGCTGCGTCGGCGACGCCACGCTTGTTACGGTCAGGCAGGGCCAGTTCGACTATGAGGACGTCGTCGGCGAGCACCTGATCGGTGATCGCAAGATCGTCTCCGAGGGCGTCGTGATCGGCGGCCGCTGGTGGCATCCGAATTAGGGCTTTGCCTCCTCCCGTGAGGACGGGGAGAGGAAGCTACTCGTTCTTGTCCACATTCCAGAACATCGGCGTCGCCGGGCCGTCGATCACGCCGGTGAGCGATTTGCGCCAGGCGCTCGGGGCCTGGAACTGGCCGAGCGGGACGTAGATCACCTGATCGTAGGCCTCCTTCTGCACGTCGAAGGCGATGTTCTTCCGCTCTTCCGGTGAGGCGGCGCGGGCAAAGGCGTCGCGGAGCTCTTCGAGCTTGGGGTCCTCGGACCAGCCGAACCAGCCGCCCTCCTTGCCCTTGCCGACCATGGCGCCATTGACGAGCGGGTTCATCGAATCGGCGGCGCCCTGGTAAGTGAAGAACATGTTCCAGCCGCCTTCCTTCGGCGACTTCTGGTTGGCGCGGCGGGTGACCACGGTCTGCCAGTCCATCGCCTGAAGGTCGACCTTGAAACCGGCGTCGCGCAACAGCTGCGCGACCACGACCGGCTGGGCCTTCAGCAGAATCTGATCGGTCGGTGCCAGGATCACCACGGGCGTGCCGTCATAACCGGACTCGGCCAGCGCCTTCTTGGCGTCCGCCATGCCGTTGCCCTTGATCAGGGTCTCGCCGCCGGCGTCGCTGGCCAGCGGCGTATCGCAGATGAAGAATGCGCCGCAGAGCTTGTAGTATTTGGGATTGCCGATCTGTGCGTCGAGCACGTCCTTCTGGTTGATCGCGAGCATCGCGGCGCGGCGGATCTTCACATTGTCGAACGGCGGATGCAGGAAGTTCATCCGGCCGAACGACTGGAAGCCGAACTTGTTCAGGATCGTCACGTTGATGTCCGGATTGGACTCGAGCGCGGGCAGCAGGTCGAACGGCGGCGTCTCGACGAAATCGACATCACCGGATTGCAGCGCGTTGAGCGCGGTCTGCGCGTCCGGCATCGTCAACCACTCGACCCGGTCGACCTTGACCACCTTGCCGCCGGCCGTCCATTCGGCCGGCTCCTTGCGCGGCACATAGTCGGTGTTCTTCTCGTAAACGGCCTTCACGCCGGGCTGGAATTCGGCCGCGACGAATTTGAACGGGCCGGAGCCGATCTGCTCTGGAATCTGCTTGCTGATCGGGGTCTCCGCGAGTCGCTTGGGCATCATGAAGGCGCAGATCGACGATGGCTTGGCGATCGTCTCCAGCACCAGGCCATAGGGCTCCTTCAGCTTGAAGACGATTGTTTTGGCGTCCGCGGCTTCGATACCGGCCGTGAAGTCCATCAGCTTGCGCGCCATGCCGTCGACGCTCGTACCCCAGCGCTTCAGCGAGGCCACGCAATCCTCCGCCGTCACCGGTGCGCCGTCATGCCACTTCAGGCCGTCGCGCAAGGTGAAGGTGTAGGTCAGCTTGTCCGCGGACACCGTCCAGTCGGCCATCTGCGGCTGCACCTTGAAGCTGGAATCGATGCCGAGCAGCGTATCGTAGACCATGTAGCCATGGTCGCGGGTGATGATGGCTGTCGTGAAGCCAGGGTCGGTGACGCGAAGGTCCGATTGCATCACCACGCTCAGGGTCTTCTTTCCGGTCGCGGCAGATACAACCGAGGTCCAGGCCAGAGGAAGTGCCGATGGCGCAACAGCCGCAAGCTGAAGCAGTTTCCGTCGCGAGACGTGAACCATTCGCAATTCTCCCGATGCAAGCGAGACCAGACGGCGGCTGCCGATGATGGGCAGCGTATGGTTTGCTGCCGCACCTTGCAATGACGGTTGTCTCGCAAATCTGACGTCGTTTGCGGGCGAGCAGGGACCGCCGGGACCGGTGGCGCGGCGGCCGGCTGTCTCGTTCTAGGCTTGTTCGCGATAGAATGTCAGCAGCCGCGCGCCTGCCGGCGAGAGCCACTCGGCCGCGCCGGTGATGTAGCCTTCGACGCGGTTGGTTGTTCCGACCAGATAGGTGATGGGCATGCCATTGAGCGTGAAGACCGAGGTGGATGCTTCGGCTGCCGCGCCATACGCGTCGACATAGCAGGCGAGGTTCTGCACGGCGAGGCCGCCGAGGAACGCGCGGATTTTTCGAAGGTCCTTGGTGTCGGTGCAGATCGCCACGACATCCAGCTGGTCGCGCTGCGATCCGGCGAGGCTTGCGAGCACGGGCAGATCGAGCCGGCAGGCCGCGCACCACGTCGCCCAGAAATTGATGAGGGTGATGCGGCCTGGCTTCGCCTTGACCACTGCCTCCCTGCCGCCGATGTCGTGGAGCCTTAGCTGTGGCATTAACGCGCGCGGCCGCACCACCGTGAACTGACTGCGGCCGGCCTCGAACACCGGCGGCCAGCTTTCCTGCGCGCGGGCCGTGCGCAAGGAACCAAAAAGTGCCGGTGCAGCCATCAGGATCGATCGCCGCGATATTGCTGGAACGCGTTCGCGCGCCTCGTCATGCATGAATATACGCCCAGCCCTTGAGTTGCAGATCGACCACGCGGCCGATTCCGAAGGGGACGAGGCTCGCGCCTGATATCAGCGGAATCGAGATCTGCTCCTTGGCTTCCGCGATCGCCTTGGACGATGCGCACATGCTGTAGGTGAGGTTGGGCAGCGACTGCCGCAGCGTCGCAAGCGGCTCGATGAGCGGGGTCTTGTCTGCCCGGAAGACGTCGATGCCCTTGCCGTTGGCGACGACCTCGATCAGCAATCTCGCTCCCCTGTCGGCAAAATGCCTGGAGAGGTTGGCCGAGTAGCTGATCGCATGACCCATGACATAGGGCTCGTTGCTGTCGATCAGGATCACGACGCCGTCGGCGAGACGATCCTCCTTGGCCGCGGCGGTGCCGCCGGCCGTGAGGATCGCGGTGCCCGCAAGCAGACCCCTCCGGGACCATCCATTGGCTGAGATCATGGCCGCGCCGTCCTGCCGCTCAAAATTGCCGAGCAGCAATCGGCGCCTTGCGGCCGCGTCCCCACAGCACGAACAGGCTGAGCGCGAGCAGAACGACATTGAGAGGCGCAACCGGCGCCTCGCCGCGCGAGAGGTGGAAGACGAGCGCGAACACCTGCAGCACCGAACAGCCGAGCGCGGCCAGCACCGTCAGCCGCGGCAGGATCCGTGTCAGGGCCGGCAGCAGAATGCCAATCCCGCCGGCGAGATCGACCAGCCCGATGAAGCGAACGAACGTCTCGGAATACTGGCCGGCCCAGGGCATCATCGCGGCAAGCTCGGGAATCGGCGTCAGTAGCTTGACCAGCCCGGCCGAGCCGAAGGCGAGGAAGATCAGGCCCTGCGCGACCCAGAGGCAGATGCGAAGGGCGCGGCCGGGAGTGGCGGTCTCGAAGGTCGTGGTGGACATCGTGGTTCTCCAGAACGTGAGGGTTGCCACCATTTGATGGTTTCGCCTTATTTGATCATTATGTGTTCCGGGATGAGTTCCTTTCCTGAATGTTGATGATTTCATGGATTCCCTGGTCAGCATGAGGGTGTTTTGCCTGGTCGCGGAGCTGAAGAGCTTTGCGACCGCGGCGCAGCGCCTGCGCATTTCGCCCGCGATGGCGAGCAAGCATGTGATGCAGCTCGAGAAGCGGCTCGGCACGCGGCTGCTCAACCGGACCAGCCGGCGCGTCAGCCTGAGCGAGAGTGGTGCGCTCTATTTCGAGCAGGCGCGGCAGATGCTCGATTCGCTCGACGAGGTCGAAGCCGCCGTCAGCAACGCGACCGTCGTTCCGCGCGGCACGCTGCGGCTGACCGCGCCGGTCTGGATGGCGAACACGATCTTCGCGGGCGTGCTCGCGGACTACCAGGCCCGCTATCCGGAAGTTTGCCTCGATGTCGATCTCAGCGGGCGGCTGGTCAATCTGGTCGAGGAGGGATTTGACCTCGCGCTGCGTGCGACCGGCGCGCCCGACGAGGCGCTGATCGCGCGCCCCATCACCAGGGTCGCATTCCACCTGGTCGCTGCGCCCGCCTTTCTCGATCGCGCCGGACGCCCCAGGAGGCCGGCCGACCTCGCCGGCCAGGCGCTGCTGCACTACGCGCTCTATCCAGGCGAAAGCTTCTCCTTGAACAGGAACGGCACGGTCGAGACCGTCAAGCTTACCCCGGTCCTGCGCAGCGGCAACGAGACGCTGCTGCACATGGCCGCGCTGGAAGGCATGGGCTTCGCGTTCCTGCCGAAATGGCTGGTCACCGAGGACATCGCCGCCGGGCGTCTCGTGCACGTCCTGCCCGACGACATCATCTTCGACGGGCGGCTGTTCGCGGTCTATCCGAGCCGCAAATATCTCTCCGCGAAGGTGCGGACCTTCATCGACTTCGTCGCCGCCGACAAGCGGATGAGGTGACCGGCGACCGCGCGATCAAGCCGCGCAGCTCAGTCGCGCCCCGCCTCCATGATCGCCTTGGCCAGCCGCGCGGGATCGGAGAAGCACAGCTCGTGGCTTCCCGGCACCTGCACCAGGCGGAACAGACCAAGCTTCTCCGACAGACGCGGATGCCAGGGATGGCTGTGCGGCATCGCGATGTCCTCGGTGCAGTTGATGTAGGACTTTGCCAGCGGCATCTCCGCCGGATTGGTCTTGAGCGCGATCTTGTCGGTGAAAGTCGCGAACGGGTGCGGGTTGAGCACGTCATAGGCGCGCTGCGCGGTCTCGAGATCGGCATCGTTGATGAAGACTTCGCGCCAGATGGGGAAGGGCAACACCACAGAGCTGTCGCCGCGTTCGGCCGCGATGGCATCGAACAGCCCGATAAAGTGCGGCGGCACCATGTCGTTGAGGCATTCGCCGTTGTTCGGCACGAAGGCATTCCAATAGACCAGGCGGCGAATGCGCTCGGGCGCGAGGTCGGCGACGCCGGTGATGATCATGCCGCCATAGGAGTGGCCGACCAGGACGACGTCCCTAAGATTGTTCTCGGCGAGATAATCGGCGATCGACTGGATCGCTTCCTTCAGCCCGGTCGTCTTGGCATCGCCCGGGCGGTTGCCCTTGATTGTCGGCGTATAGACCTTGTGGCCGGCGGCGCGGATCGGGGCCGCGACGGGTTCGAACTCGGCACCGGTGTGCCAGGCGCCATGGACGAGAACGTAGGTCGACATGTTGTAGCTGCTCCCGAGGGTGTGGTTAGATCGGCATGACGTGGGTCCTTTGCGGCGCTCACGAGGCGCGGCGGACAATTCTTGTTGTGCGAAGTGTGAACCGGCTGGCCATTTTCCGCTTGGCTGGCGCTGAACCGGATTGGTCTCGGAGCGAACTGATGGAGCAGGTCAGTCCCACAAGCCGGCCGCGGCACGTCATCTGGAACACCGCAGTGACCCGGCCGGACGAGCAGTTTTCCTACTATCGCGAGGCGATCTGCCAGGCATTCATGAACCTGACGCCGGAGGCGGCGACGACGTCACGCTTCCCTGCCAAGGTGGAGACGATCGGGCTGGGCGCCGGCGCAATCAACCGGGTGATGTTTCCCGAGCACACCGTGCATCGTTCGCGCGCTGATATCGCGGCATCGACCGAGAGCTGCTTCTATCTCAACTTCAAGCTCGCCGGGCGCTGCCGCATGCTCCAGGGCGACAGCGAGGTCAGCCTGTCCCGCGGTCAGGTCGGCATCGTCGACAGCGACCGCGAGGTGACGCTGCTGCACGATCGCGGTCCGACGCTGGAGGTCGCTTCGTTCTGGGTGCCATCGCGCGCCTTACGCGACCGGCTGCCGCCGTCGTTCGATTTCAGAGCCGAGCGCGTCTCCGACGATCCCCATGTCGGTCATCTCATCGTCGAGACCGCGCGATCGCTGAATGCCGGCGCATTGCGGATGGCGGAAGAGGACAGCATTCGGCTGTTCGATGTGCTGCTCGATCTCGTTGCGCTCAGCCTGTCGCGCCGCTCGCGGGCGCAGACGGCGGAGGCCGCAAGCTTTGCAGACGCGACCGTGCTGGCGCTGCGCCGCGCCATTCACGAGCGGCTGCGCGAGCCGGGACTGACGGTCGCGGCGGTCGCCGGCGCCGTCGGCATCAGCGAGCGCTATGTCCACAAGCTGTTCGAACGCTCCGGCACGACATTTTCGGACTATTTGATGGATCGCCGCCTCGTGGGCGCGGCGGCCGACCTGAAGGATCCGGCATCGGGCGGCCGCGCGATCGGCGTTATCGCGTTCGACTGGGGCTTCTCCGATCTCTCCCACTTCGCGCGGCGCTTCAAGCAGCGCTTCGGCTGCCGCCCACGCGATTGGCGTGCGCGTTGAACAGAGCTACAGCGACCTCGCAATCAGCAGCTTCATGATCTCGTTGGTGCCGCCATAGATCTTCTGGATGCGGGAATCGATGAAGATGCGCGAGATCGGATATTCCTGCATGTAGCCGTAGCCGCCGAACAGCTGGAGGCATTCGTCCGCGGTCTGGACCTGCTTGTCCGAGCACCAGTATTTCGCCATCGACGCCGTGACGGTGTCGAGGTCCTTGGCGACGAGGCGCTCGATGCACCAGTCGACGAAGACGCGCGCGATCATCGCTTCGGTCTTGCGCTCGGCGAGCGTGAAGGCGGTGTTCTGGAAATCCATCAGCGGCTTGCCAAACGCCTTCCGCTCCTTGGTGTAATCGACGGTGAGTTTGACGGCGCGCTCCATCGCGGCGACGGCGCCGACCGCGAGCGCAAGGCGCTCCTGCGGCAGCTGCTGCATCAGCTGGACAAAACCCTGGCCTTCCTCCTTGCCGAGCAGGTTCTCCGGCGGCACGGTGACGTTGTCGAAGAACAGTTCTGACGTGTCGGAGGCGTGCAGGCCGATCTTGTCGAGGTTGCGCCCGCGCTTGTAGCCGTCGGCGCCGGCGGTCTCGACGACGATCAGCGAAATGCCCTTGGCGCCGGCTTCGCCCGTGCGTGCCACGACGACGACGAGATCGGCGGCCTGGCCGTTGGTAATGAAAGTCTTCTGGCCGTTGATGACGTAGGAATTGCCCTGCCTCTTCGCGGTGGTCTTGACGGCCTGCAGGTCCGAGCCGGTGCCGGGCTCGGTCATGGCGATGGCGCCGACCATCTCGCCGGAAGCCATCTTCGGCAGCCAGCGCTTCCTCTGCTCCTCCGAGCCGTAATTGAGGATGTAGTGCGCGACGATGGCGCTGTGCACGGAGACGCCGGTGGTCAGCTCCGGCACCGTGCTTTCGAGGTCGTCGAGCACGGCGGCGTCATAGGCGAAGGTGGCGCCCAGGCCGCCATATTCCTCCGGCACGCTCGCCAGCAGCGCGCCCATCTCGCCGAGCCCGCGCCAGGCGAAGCGGTCGACCATCTTCTGCTCGCGCCATTTCTCGGCATGCGGCGCCAGATCCTTGGCCAGATATTTCCGGAACTGGTCGCGGAAGATTTCGAGCTCTTCAGTCATCCAGGAGGAGCGGTAGGACATGATTACCTCGGTTGATACGGCTTCGGCTTGGTAGGCCAGTCGGCCGCGGCAATTATTGTGTTTTCAGGCTGCACGGGTGACGCTACCAAGGCGGCCGGAAAACGCGTCTGTCGGGATGGCTGATTGTGGCGACCAAAACTCAAGAGCTCAAGCTCGACGTCGAGCGCATCGGCACGGTCTCGGCGATCCTGGTGCGGCCGACCAAGGCGCGCGCCTGCTACGTCCTCGCGCACGGCGCCGGCGCAGGGATGCGGCACGCATCGATGGACAGGATTGCGGAGGGGCTCGCGGATCGTGGCATCGCGACGTTCCGCTTCAATTTTCCCTACATGGAAAACAAGCAGGGCCGTCCTGACCAGCCAGCGGTCGCCCACGCCACCATCCGCGCGGCTGTCGAGGACGCAAGCCGGCTCTGCCCCGGCTTGAAGCTCGTTGCCGGCGGAAAGTCGTTTGGCGGGCGCATGACCTCGCAGGCGCAGTCCAAGGCGCCGCTGGCTAACGTCAAAGGGCTCGCCTTTCTCGGCTTTCCCCTGCACGCCGACAAAAAGCCGTCGACGGAGCGCGCCGAGCACCTGGCCCATGTCGAGATCCCGATGCTGTTCCTGCAAGGCACGCGCGACGGGCTTGCCGATCTCAGCCTCCTCAAGCCCGTGATCGCGCAACTCGGCCCGAAGGCGACGCTGCACGAGGTCGCCGGCGGCGATCATTCCTTCGCGGTGCTGAAGAAGTCCGGCCGAACCAACGAAGAGGCAATTACCGAGGTGCTCGATACGCTCGCGGCCTGGATCGACGGGCTCGCCTAAAGCTTACGCCGAATAAAGCCCCTTGTCGCGCGCCTTCTGGATCGCGAGCGCGGCGATCAGGTCGAGCGTCGGCGTCGACAGGCCGGCGGTGCGGGCGAAGGCGGCGGGCGCCTTCACCAGCACGTCGATTTCCATGGCGCGACCGAGCTCGTAATCCTGGAGCAGCGACGGCTTGTGGTTGGGGGCGGGGCCGCTGCGCGTCACGCGCTTGACCTCGGGGATGAAGTGCTGCGCGATGTCGTTGGCCTCGTTCAGCATGCGCGGAATGACCTCGGCAAAGGCCGGGTCGTCACGCACGCCGCGCGCGGTCTGGCCGGTGAGCAGGCACAGCACCGACAGTGACATGTTGGTCAGGAGCTTTGACCAGATCGCCTCGCGGATCTCCGCCACCGGCGGCGATTCCAGCCGTGCATCGTTGAGAACGCCGCGAAGCCTGGTGATGCGCTCGCAATTGCGGTCGTCGCATTCGCCGATCAGCAGGCGGTTGCGGTCCGGCGTCAGGTTCTGCACCACACCGGGCGCGGTCACCTCGTTGGAGGAGAAGACGACGCCGCCGACGATCCGCTCTTTCGGGATGCAAGCGCGCAAGCGGCCGCCGGGGTCGAGGAAGGAAATGTCGGGCGGCGTCGGATGCCGCGGCGGCAGGCCGATGCCGTACCACCAGGGAATACCGTTCTGCGCAAAGACGATCGCGGTGTCGTCCTGGAGCAGCGGTTTTATGCTGGCGACCAGCCCCGTCAGCGCGGTCGCCTTGAGCGTGCTGATCACGACGTCCTGCGGGCCGAGTTGGGCCGCATCGCCGGAGGCGTTCACCTTGGCGGTGACCTCGGAATCGCCGACGCGCAGCTTCAGGCCATTGGCGCGGACCGCCTCCAGATGGGCGCCGCGCATCACGCACGAGACCTCATGGCCGGCGCGGGCCAGCCTGACCGCGATATGGCTGCCGACGGCGCCCGCGCCGAAAATGCAGATGCGCATGGTGTGATGTCCCGTCCCTGATCCCGTGATGTCGCCCGACAGCAGCATGACACAAGCCGCCATGCGATGGACGCGGCCGCCCTACGCCGGAAAGATATGGATCGGGATGAGTTGCCTCAGCCATAGTGGGCGGCAAACAAGATGACCGGAGGATCGCCGATGACTGCCAACCCCGTCCTGTGGACCCTCGATGAGCGTGGGGTTGCGACCGTCACGTTGAACCGGCCTGAAGTGAACAATGCCTATGACGGCGCATTGATCGCAGGCGTGCTCGCGGCCACGGACGATCTCGGCAGGAAGTCCAACCTTCGCGTCGTCGTGCTCCGGGGCAATGGCAAGCATTTCCAGGCCGGCGCCGACCTCAAATGGATCAACGGCGTGCGGCCGCAATCGACTGAGGCGAACGAGGCGGCGTCGCGGGCGACCTTCGAGGCCGTGCAGCGGCTCAATACCTTGCCAATCCCGACCGTCGCGCTGGTGCAGGGCGGCTGCTTTGGCGGCGGCACCGGCGTGATTGCCGCCTGCGACGTCGTGATCGCGGCGGACAATGCGCTGTTCTCGATCACGGAGGTGCGGTGGGGCCTGACCGCCGCCATCATCATCCCGCAGCTTTGCGATGCCATTAGTGTACGGCAAGTCCGCCGCTACGCGCTGACGGGCGAACGCTTCGGCGCCGAAGACGCCCGCCGCATCGGCCTCGTCCACGAGGTCGTCCCGCTCGCCGACCTCGAGGCCGCCGGAGCCAAGGTGGTCGAGCAGCTCCTTGCCAACGGACCGGAGGCGATGGCGGAAACCAAGAAGCTCGCGCTGGAGAGCTCGTTTGGCGGGATGGCGGTGGACGATGCCGCGTACAAGCGGCTCGTGCACCTGCATTCAGTCAAGCGTCAGAGCGCTGAGGCGGCGGAAGGGCTGGCATCGTTCGCCGAGAAGCGGGCGGCGAGTTGGGGTGGCGGTCAAGGCTGAGCCTCTGTCGTTCAGCAGCCGCGGCAGATGTTGTTGATGCTGCGATAGACGGCATCGTCGTCCTGCCGCATCTGGCGCATCGATTCGAGCGTCTTGCTTTCCGCGCTGGGCTCCGGCTTGCGCTTGGCGGCGAGCGCGGCTTCCTGACGTTGGTAACACGCCTCCCGCTCCGGCTTGGCCTGGATGAACCGGCATTGCGCGACCTCGGCGCGGGCCGGGGCCGTACCGCCCATGATGCCGATCGCGATGGCGGCAGCCATTTGTATTCTTGATCCCATCGTCATTCTCTCGAACCGCTCATTATCCCACAGCAATCCGATACCATCTGCATCGGACCTCTGTCCCAAATCTCGTCGGCGGCCGATCGACCCGAATCTCCGTAATTCCGCGGGGCCTTCCTTAAGGGTTCAATCATTCCAGGACATTAGGGTTACGACAATTGTCACGCCACGGTGTCGAATGCACAGACAAGTTTTGGGACTTTGGAAAGCCGGATCGATCGTCGCCGCGGCGGCAGGGTTGCTGGTTCTGCAACCGGCTGCCGCTTCACCGCGATTGGTCTCTCTGGCGTTCAATTCCCAGTTGGGGAGCCCGCAGCAAATCGGGGCTGATGAGTTTCGCCAGAAGCTGGTGGCATCGGCCGGCAAGCGCATGGTGATCGACGAGCGGGCCACCAACGCGCTCGGCAGCGAGAACGCCATCCTGGCGGCGACCCGGGCCGGTTCGGTCGATATGGCGGTGCTGTCGGGGTCTGTGGTCAGTTCGGTCGTCCCCGAACTTGGCGTCTTCGACATTCCCTTCCTGTTCCGCGACGCAGCCCACGCGAAGGCCGTGGCGCAAGGTCCGATCGGCGCGGCGATCGCCGTCAAATTCGCCGACAAGGGGCTGACGCTGCTGGCGATCGGCCGACAGGGATTTCGCAACGTCACGAATTCGAAGCGGCCGGTTCGCACGCCCGAGGATATCAAAGGGCTCAAGATTCGCGTCATTCCGAACGAGATCTACCAGATGACGTTCAAGGCGCTCGGCGCCGAAGTGGTCCCGATGGAATTTCCGCTGGTCTATACCGCGCTGAAGGACGGCCGGCTCGATGGGCAGGAAAATCCGGTGCCGACCATCGCCGGCTCCCGGCTCTACGAAGTCCAGAAATACCTCACGCTGACCGGTCACTTCTTCGCGCCGATCGCGTTCGTCGCCAACCGTGCCATGTTCGAACAGCTTCCGCCGGCCGACCAGGCCATGCTGATCGCGCTGGCGAAGGAGGGAGCGGAGGCGACCTGGCAGGCGAAGCTCGATGCCGCATCGCTTGAGCAAGTGCGTAGCGGCGGCATGAACGTCATCGAGACATTCGATCGCCAGCCCTTCGTCGATGCGGTCAAGCCGCTCGATCAGGAATTCGAGAAGCGGTTTGGCAAGGATCTGCTCGCCGCCATCCGCTCCACTCGTTGAAGAATTTCGGATTTGCCATGAAATTATCGCACATGATGTCCCGGGTCGGCGTTCGTCCGCGCGTGTTTGGCGGCTTCGCGCTGGTTCTCAGCTTTCTGGTCCTGCTCGCGGGCTTTGCCATGGTCCAGGTCGAGCGGATCGGCGGAACGGTCAATGAGCTCGTGACCAGCGCCGCCGGCGACGCCGGCATGTCACAGGCGCGGGCCGCGCTTCTGGAGGCGAACTCGGCGGTCGAGAAATTCATCCGAACCTGGAATGTCGGCGACAAGGATGCCGCGGCCAAGGCGATCGACGGCGTCGGCAAACTGGCCGATCAGGTCGACCGGCAATTCGGCAAGCTGCAAGCGATCGCGGAAGGCATCGGCCCGGTCAAGACCGCGCTGGAAACCTATCGCTCGTCGTTCACCGCGGCAGCGGAGGCGGCGGATCGGCTGCGCGCCGCGACCACGAAGACCGACGCCCAGGGGGCAGCCGCCGGCCTCAATGTCAGCGGCATTCAGGTTGCGCTCGCCAACCGGTCCGAGGACGCGGAACGGCTGGTCAACCCGATGCGCCTGGCCGGCGTCGTTGACGCACTGCGCATCACCGTGATGCGCTATGGGTCCACTCTGTCGACGGGTGATGCCGACGACGCCAAGCAGGCGTTGTCCTATGCCCAGCTGGCGATCGCAGACACCGAGGCTGAGCTGGCGGGGGCGAACGACGCCAAGCTGAAGGCGCTGGTCGCGGCGCTCAAGACTGCGATCACTGCCGACGCGGCCGCGCTGGACGAGGTCATCAAGGTGGCTGCCGATCTGCGCGCCAGACAGGCTGAATTGAAGAAGGCCAGTGCGGCAATCGACGACCACGTCAACAGGATCAACGCGAACCTCGGCACCGTGCGCGCCGAGCAGGGCGACAAGACCGCGGCAGCGGTCGATCAGACCAAGCAGACCGTGATCGCGACCGCGGCCGGCGCGCTGCTGCTGGGAGCGGTGCTGGCCTGGCTGATCGGCGCCAGCGTGTCGGGTCCTATTCGCGGCATGACGGACCGGATGCAGTCGCTGGCGGCGGGCGAGCTCGATGAGCCGATCCCCGGCGGCGACTCGCGCGACGAAATTGGCCGCATGGCGCGCGCCGTCGAGGTGTTCCGCGAAAACGCGCTGGCGGTTCGCCGCATGGAAGGTGAGGCGACGGCACAGCGCGAAGCCAGCGAGGCCGACCGCGCCCGCATGATGTCGGATCTTGCCGGCCGCTTCGAGCAGGGCATGCAGGGCGTCATTTCCGGTGTCGGCGGCCGTGCCGACGACATGGGGCGCAGCGCCGAGGAATTGGCAAAGGTCGCCGAACGCGGGCGCGGGCTCGCCGAAGCGGTCGCGACCCGCGCCGAGCAGGCATCGATGAATGTGCAGACCGTCGCCTCCGCCACCCAGCAGCTGGCGGCCTCGATCCGTGAAATCTCGAGCCAGGTGCACCGCTCCGTCGCAGTCTCGAACAGGGCGACCGACGAGACCAACCGCACCTCCGAATTGATGCATGGGCTGTCGGATGCGGCTGAGAAGATCGGCACCATCATTCAGCTGATTCAGGCCATCGCGAGCCAGACCAATTTGCTGGCGCTGAACGCGACCATCGAAGCGGCGCGCGCCGGCGACGCCGGCCGGGGCTTCGCGATCGTCGCCAGCGAGGTCAAGAGTCTCGCCACCCAGACGGCGCAGGCGACCGAGCAGATCGCCAGCCAGATCGCGACGATCCAGAGTGCGACCGGCCAATCGGTTCAGGCGATCAGGCAGTTCGGCTCCACCGTCAAGGAAATGGCCGACATCGCCACTGCGATTGCCGCGGCCGTCGAAGAGCAGGGCGCGGCCACGGGCGAAATCGCGCGCAACGTCGAGGAGGCGGCCAACGGCACCACGGCGGTGACGCAGGAAATCGGTCAGGTGCGCGCCGTGGCGGGCGAGACCGACGCCGGCGCCGAAGCCGCCCTTACGGTCGCAGCCGCCCTGAAGCAGCAGGCGGATTCGATGAGGTCGAACGTCGACGATTTCCTCCACACCATCCGCTCGGCGGCCTGAACTCCGGAGAAGTCGGCGACGCCGCGGGGGCGAACGAGGCGGCCTACAGCACCGGTAGCAGCGCGCTCTTCAATTCGCGCAAGAGAGCCTGCACCGCGGCGGCGTTGCGCCGCCGCTCGGGGATCGCGGCCTTGACCCACAGCTCGGGAATTGGAAAGTCGCGCAGCACCGGCTTGAGCGTACCGTCGCGCAGGGCATCCGCCACGAGGTAATGAGAGATCAGCGCGATGCCGTTGCCGGCGATCGCGCTGCGCGCCAGCACATGGCCCTCGTTGGAGGAGAGCAGCGGGCTGATCTGGATGCTGATGCGCCCGCGCGGGCCGTCGAAGATCCACTCTGGTCCCGTCGGCAGAAAGCTGAGGCAGCGATGGTCGACGAGGTCGCGCGGATGCTTTGGTGTGCCGTGCTTCTTCAAATAGACCGGTGAGGCGCAGAGCAGGCGCTTCAGCGGGCACAGCGGCTCGTCGACCACGCCGCCGAAGGAATGAGGGAAGGCGCCGATGGCGATGTCAAAGCCTTCGGTGACGGGATCGACCGGGCGGTCGATCAGCACGATCTCGAGTTTCAATCGCGGGTTCTGCGTCTGGAAGGCGCTGAAGGCGTCGGCAAGGCGCGCCACGGTGAGCGAGGTCGGCGCCTTGATGCGGAGGTGATCGACGAGATCGTGTCCCTTCTCGCCCATGCGCGAGAGCAGGTCGGTGGCATCGGCGACGACACTGCGGGCGCGATGCACATAGCGCTGGCCGGCTTCCGTCAGGCGCAATTGCCGGGTCGAGCGATGGAACAGCGGCGCGCCGATCCGCGCCTCCAGTTGCGTGACGCGCTTGGCGACGACCGAGGTCGAGACATTGAGCTTGCGTGCGGCGGCAGAGAATCCGGCCGTATCCGCAGTGGCGAGGAAGGCCTGAAGGTTTACCAGGATGTCCATGTCGACCTTTCTCGATTCGAGAAAGCTGATCGCGTATTTTGGTGGATTGTAGCTCGCCCTGCGTTAATTCATAGTCGGCTTCAAGCAAGAGATTTTGGGAGCGGACGCTCATGCGGGCCATGATGATCGAAGAACCGGCACGCCAGGTGCCGCTCTACGGCGAATATGAAGTCGTCGTTCTCGGCGGCGGACCCGCCGGCATCGTGGCGGCGGCGTCAGCGGCGCGCGCGGGACGAAAGACGCTGCTGATCGAGCGCTACGGCTTCCTCGGCGGCATGGGCACGGCTGCCGGCGTCACCAATTTCTGCGGCCTGCATGGCAATGTCTACGGCCAGGCCCACCGGCTGGTGCAGGGCATGGCGTCCGATCTGCTGGCGCGGATCGATCATTTGAACGGCCTCAACGCGCCGCATCTGATCCTCGGCAAGGTCTTCGCCCAGGCCTATGACACCGCGGCCTACAAGATCGCGGCCGACGAGCTGCTCGCCAGCCACAAGGTGCACATCCTTTTCCATGCGCTCGGTGCCGGTGTCGTGATGGGCGATAACAGCCGCGTCGATGCGCTGATGGTCGAGACCAAGGCCGGACGGCAGGCGGTCCGCGCCGAGGTCTTTATCGATTGCTCCGGCGACGGCGACCTCGCGGTCTGGGCCGGGGCGCCCTTCGAGGTCGGCGACGAGCACGGCCATCCGATGTACCCCTCGATGATGCTTCGTCTCAACGGCATCGATCCGGACAAGGCGGGCGATGCCTGGCGGACCATCCCGCAATTGATGGAGAAGGCGCTCGCCGCCGGCACCCACACATTCCCGCGCAAGAGCGCGATCGTGCGGCCGCAGAAATCAGGCATCGAATGGCGGGTGAATTTCACGCAAGTGGCGCGCGAGGACGGCCATGCCATCAACGGCATCGAGCCCGACGACCTCACCCGCGGCGAGATCGAGGGCCGCAAGCAGGCGCTGGCCGCATTCGAGTTCCTGCGCAGCACCGTGCCAGGCTTTGAAAAGTCCTACATCGTCGATTTGCCGCCGCAGCTCGGCATCCGCGAGACCCGCCGCATCAAGGGCGGCTACCAGCTCAGCGGCGAGGACGTGCTCGGCTGCGCCTCGTTCGCGGATTCGATCGGCGTCAATGGCTGGCCGATCGAGGCCCATGTTCCCGGCGACGTCGTCTTCACGTTCCCGCCAATCCCGGAATCGCGCGGCTATAACGAGCTGCCTTACCGCATGCTGGTGCCCGAAGGCGTCGACAATCTCCTCGTCGCCGGCCGCTGCGCCTCGATGACCCATGAGGGCCAGTCGGCGGCGCGGGTTTCCGGTGCCTGTTTCGTGATGGGGGAGGCCGCCGGTTCCGCCGCGGCGCTCGCGCTCTCAGGAAACCGCATCCCGCGCGACATCCCCATTGAAAAATTGCAGGAAACGTTGAAACAACAGGGCGCCTTCATCGGGCGAGACCAGCCCGTGCCCGAAGGTTTGTGACGGTTGTAACATTACGACCGAGGGAACGACGACGGAGGAAACGGGATGATCGGGATTGCGCGGCTCGCACTGGCTGGCCTGATGGCGATCACAGCGATGGGCACGGCCCGGGCCGAAGACGCGCTGAAGGCGAGGATCGGCGTACTCCGCCTGTCGTCGTCCGCGCCGGTCTTCATTGCGCAGGACAAGGGCTATTTCCGCGAGGCCGGTCTCGACGTCGAGCTGAAGTTCTTCGACGCGGCGCAGCCGATCGCGGTCGCGACGACCTCGGGCGACGTCGATTTCGGCGTCACCGCCTTCACCGCGGGTCTCTACAATCTTGCGGGCAAAGGCACGCTGAAGGTGATCGGCGGCATGAGCCGCGAGAAGGCCGGTTATCCCCTGATCGGCTATTTCGCCAGCAACAACGCCTATGCCGCCGGACTGAAGACGCCGAAGGACCTCGCGGGCAAGCGCATAGCGATGACGCAGGTCGGCTCGAGCTTTCACTATTCGCTGGGGCTGCTCGCCGACAAATACGGCTTCAAGCTCGCCGACGTGAAGATCGTGCCGCTGCAATCGCTGTCGAACGCGGCCGCCGCCCTGAAGGGCGAGACGGTCGATGCGGCGCTGCTGCCCATTTCTACTGCGCGAAAGCTGATGGACGAAGGCGGCGCGAAGTTTTTGGGATGGGTCGGCGACGAGACACCCTGGCAATTGGGTGCGGTGTTCGCTTCGCCCAAGACACTCACCAACAAGGTGCTGGTGACGAAATTTCTCGGCGTGCTCGCGAAAGCCGACCGCGAATATCACGACGTCATCCTCACTGCGATGAAGGACGGCGTTGCCCCGATCAACGACAAGACAAAACCGCTGCTGGAGATCATCGCGAAATACACCAATTTGCCGGTCGAGCAAGTGGTCGGCAATTGCGCCTACATCGATCCCGACGGCAAGCTGGACGTCAAGAACGTCGACAACCAGATCAAGTGGCTGCAGGAGCAAGGTTTTGCCGACAAGGGCTTTGATGCGAACGCGATCATCGCCAAGGATTTTGTGAAGGCGGATTGATGCTGCGCTCCTCCAACCATCCCCGTCATCCTGAGGTGCGAGTGGCGCAGTGCATCCGCACTGCGCTGCGAGCCTCGAAGGATGAGCGGCCGAGCTGCATCCGGGCCGCGCATCCTTCGAGGCTCGCTTCGCGAGCACCTCAGGATGACGGGTCTAGGGCGGGGGAGTTGCGTTAATGGACCTGATCGCCAACCACATCAGCCATCGTTTCGATGACCTCGCCGTGCTCGGCGACGTCTCCTTCACCGTCGGTGCCGGCGAGGTGGTGGCGATCGTCGGTCCGTCCGGCTGCGGCAAGAGCACGCTGCTGTCGATCCTCGGCGGGCTGTTGCAGCCGACCTCGGGCGCGCCCGAGCTGCGCGGGGCGCCGCCGGCGGACAGTCTCAATCCGCTGACCTTCGTCTTCCAGGATTTCGCGCTGCTGCCCTGGGCCACGGTCGAGGAGAATGTCGAATTTCCGCTGCTGCACACGCAGCTCTCGGCAGCCCAACGCCGCGCGTTGGTCGACGACGCCTTGCGCCGCACCGGGCTGACCGATTTTCGCACAACCTATCCGAAGCAGCTCTCCGGCGGCATGCGCCAGCGCGTCGGCATTTCGCGCGCGCTCGCGGTCAAGCCCGCCATCCTGCTGATGGACGAGCCGCTCTCGGCGCTGGATTCGCAGACCCGCGAATTGCTGATGGAAGACTTCGTCCGCCTGCTCGCCGACGGCGGCATGGGCGCGGTCTATGTCACCCACAATCTCGAGGAAGCGGCGCGGCTCGCCGACCGCATCGTGGTGCTGTCGCGGCGGCCGGGCCGCATTCGCGAAGTCGTGACGGTGCCGATGACGCGCACTGAACGCGGCGAGATCGCTGCGCGTGAACAGCTGCTGGCGCTTCAGAACCAGATCTGGTCGCTGATCCGCAACGAGGCGATCGACGCCGAGCGCGAGGTCCAGCATGCTTGATCGCGCGGGGATGCCTGCGAAGGATGACACGACGCGGCGCGTCCGTTTTCGCGGCGCCGGCTTCGTGCCCGCCAGCAGCCGCTTCGGCGGCTGGATCGCGCTCGCCCTCGTCATCGCGATCTGGCAGGCGGCCGGCAGCGCGGGGCTCGTCAATCCGCTGTTCCTGCCGGCACCGGCTGCGATCGCGCGGGCGATCTACGAGCTCGCGGTCTCAGGCGCGCTCTGGCAGCATCTCTCCGCCTCGTTGCTGCGCATCGGTGTCGGCTGGCTGCTGGGAACAGCGGCCGGTGTCGTCGTCGGCTTTGCCATCGGCTTGTCGCGGCTTGCGCGCAGCGTCGGCATCACCTTCATCTCGGCGCTGTTCCCGATCCCGAAGATCGCACTGCTGCCATTGCTCATTCTCTGGCTCGGCATCGGCGAAGAGCCGAAGATCGCGACCATTGCATTAGGCGTGTTCTTCTCGACCGCGATCTCGGTCTATAGCGGCGTCGATGCGGTGCCGCGCAACCTCATCCGCATGGCGCAGAGTTTCAACGTTCCCTTCGCCACCATCGTGCGCAAGGTGATCTGGCCCGGCGCGCTACCCGCCATCCTCGCCGGCTTCCGCATCACGGCGTCCGTCGCACTGCTGCTCGTCGTCAGTGCGGAGATGATCGGCGCCCAGTACGGCATCGGCGCCTTCGTGCTTCAGGCCGGCAATCTGATGCAGACGGACCAGCTGCTCGCGGGCGTGGTGATCCTGTCGGTGTTCGGGCTTGTGGTCGGGAAGGTGATCGGCTGGCTGGAGACAAGGTTGCTGCACTGGCGTTAGCCGCAATCACTGCTGCCGTAGGGTGGGCAAAGCGAAGCGTGCCCACCATTTTCCATGAGTCGCGAAGACGTGGGCACGGCGCAAGGACGCCTTTGCCCACCCTACGAGACTGCTGCACTGGCGGTAGCCACAGCCGTCATTGCGAGGAGCCCTTGCGACGAAGCAATCCAGACTGTCTCCGCAGAAAGATTCTGGATTGCTTCGCTTCGCTCGCAATGACGGTGTGGCTAGCAGCGTCGCCTACCCGTTCCCGCGATCCTCACGAAACAGATCCAGCTTCTGCTGCACCGGCCGATCCGAGAAGCTGAACAGCACGGCGTCGTCGTCAGCCTCGTGCGTCACCCACTGCCAGCTCGGCACCACGAACAGATCGCGCGGGCCCCACTCGAAAACGGCATCGCCGATGCGGCTGCGGCCACGGCCCTCGATCGGACAGAACACGGTCGCATCGGTCGCGCGATAGCGCGCGGTCTTGAAACCCTTCGGCAGCAACTGGATGAAGGTGCCGATGGTCGGCATTGCGAAATCGCCGGTCTCGGGGTTGCTGAATTTCAGCTTCAATCCGTGGCAGGCGTCCCACTCCTGGCTCGCGCGGGCTTTCTCCAGCGCCTCGCGGGTGTAGGCATAGGGATAGCTGAAGATCGGCGAGGTCTTCGAGCTCCGCTTCACGTCGACCGGCAGCAGATTGTGGCCGTAGCGCGCAAAGCTGTCGCCGGCCGGTCTTGTGATCTTCTGCTGATCTTCCTTGGAGCCTTCCGCGAAAGAGCAGTCGAAGAACTGCACCAGAGGGATATCGAGGCCGTCGAGCCAGAACATCGGCTCACTGGTCTCGTTGGAATGGTCGTGCCAGGTCATCGACGGCGTGATGATGAAGTCGCCGGGTTCCATCGCGGTACGCTCGCCGTCGACCGCGGTGTGGGCGCCACTGCCTTCGAGCACGAAGCGCAGCGCCGACTGGCTATGCCGGTGGGCGGGCGCGACGTCGCCGGGCACCACCATCTGCACGCCGGCATAGAGCGAGGTCGTGATTTTCGACTGGCCGCGCAGGCCGGGGTTCTCCAGCACCAGCACGCGCCGCTCGGCTTCCTTGGCGGTGATCAGTCGGCCTGCTTCGGTCATGTAGTCGCGGATGACGTCGAATTTCCACAGATGCGGCCGGCAGGCGCTCCTCGGCTCCGGCGTGATCAAATCGCTCATCACCGTCCAAAGCGCGGTGAGGTTTTCGCCGTCGATCTTCTTGTAGAACGCCTCGCGTTCCGGCGTCTTGGTCACGGCTTCCATGGTGCGGCTCCCGTTCGTTTTGTTGATTGACAGTATACTTACGATTTAGGTAGCGTCAACGTGACGAACGACATACAAGGTCGTCGTCATTCCGGGCTCTCGCTTCGCGGGCCCCGGAATGACGGAAAACAAAAGGGAGGGTTCCGATGAAGCTGCACGGCTATTTCCGCTCCAGCGCCGCCTATCGGGTGCGGATCGCGCTGAACCTCAAGGGCCTCGGCGCCCAGCACCTGCCGCATCATCTTCGCAAGGGCGAGCAATGTGCGCCCGCCTATCTCGCCATCAATCCGCAAGGGCTGGTGCCGACGCTGGAGAACGATGGGGGCGCGGTGCTGACCCAATCGGTCGCAGTCATCGAATGGCTCGACGAGACGCACCCCAATCCGCCGCTGCTGCCGAAGGATCCGCTGCGGCGCGCGAAGGTGAGGGCGTTCGCGCTGGCGATCGCCTGCGACACCCACCCGGTGCAGAATTTGAAGGTGCTGGCGCGGCTGCGCGAGCTTGGGCTCGCCGAGGAGAAGGTCCAGGACTGGGCGGCGTGGGTCAACCGCGAGGGGCTGTCGGCCTGCGAGACGCTGATCAGGGACGAGCCGGGACCGTTCTGCTTCGGCGATGTGCCGACGCTCGCCGATCTCTGCCTGGTGCCGCAGCTCGCCAATGCCCGCCGTTTCGGCGTCGATGTGTCGGCCTATCCGCGGCTGCTGAAGGCGGAAACCGCGGCAAAGGCGCTGCCGGCCTTCGCAAACGCCGCCCCGGAGAAGCAGCCCGATGCCGAGTAAGCCCGCCACTCCGATCACGATAGACGCGGTCTATGCCGCGCCGGGCTATCTGTTCCGGCGCATGCAGCAGATCGCAGTCTCGATCTTCATGGAGGAGTGCAAGGCGTTCGATCTTACGCCGGTGCAATATGCGGCGCTGATCGCGATCCACACCCATCCCGGCATCGACGCGACGCGGCTGTCGGCGGTGATCGCCTTCGACCGCTCCACGCTCGGCAGCGTGATCGAGCGGCTGCAGGTCAAGGATTTTATCGAGCGCAAGCCGGCACCCGAAGACAAGCGGATCAAGCTGCTCTATCTGACGAAATCAGGCGCGGCGATCCTGCGCGAGATCATCCCCGCCGTCGAGCGCGCCCAGGCGCGCATGCTGGAGCCGCTGAAACCCGCCGACCGCAAGGCGCTGATGGGGCTTTTGGTGCAGCTCGTCGACCTCAACAACGAGGCCTCGCGCGTGCCGCTGCGCGCGGAGGACGCGCTGGAGCATCTGGGGAAGGCGTGAGGGCGACGCCACAGCGAGCCCAGCACCAAATCTCGTAGGGCAAAGGCGCCCTTGCGCCGTGCCCACCATCTCTCCATTGGATGAGAAGTCGTGGGCACGCTTCGCTTTGCCCACCCTACGATTGCTGAGAACGTGGCGGCGCCGTTGGTCACATCCGCAGCAACGCCTGCCGGTCGATCTTCCCCGTTCCCGTCTTCGGCAGCTCGTCGATGAAGATCACCTCGCGCGGATATTTATACGGCAAGAGCTTGCCCTTGACGTAATCCTGTAGCCGCCGCGTCGCCTCATTCTGATCAGTCGCGCGGTTGTTCATCACCACCACCGCCTTCAGCGTCATGCGTCGGTCCGGCAGCTCGGCGGCGAACACCGCGCATTCGCGGATGTCGGGGTGATCGGCGAGGCACAGCTCGACCTCGAGCGGATAGACCCATTGGCCGGAGATCTTGATGAGGTCGTCGGCACGGCCGCGGAAGAAGTGGAAGCCGTCGGCATCGCGCACGAAACGGTCGCCGGTGTAGATCCAGCCGCCCTCGCGGACGGTCTCGGCGGATTTGTCCGGCCGGTTCCAGTACAGCGGCGTGTTGGAATCGCCGCGCACCCACAGGATGCCTTCCTCGTCGTCGGCGACGTCGCGGCCGTCCTTGTCGCGCAGTGCGACCTCGTAGCCTGGCACGCGCAGGCCTGCGGCGCCGAGCTTCTTCTGCTCGGGGCGGTTGGAGAGATAGATGTGCAGCACCTCGGTCGAGCCGAGGCCTTCGACGATCTCGAGGCCGGTGAGAGTCTTCCAGCCGTTGAAGACGTCCGCAGACAAGACCTCGGCCGCCGAGAGCGACATGCGCAGCGACGAGAAGTTGGTCTTGTCTGCTCCCTCCGCCTTGGTCAGTGAAGTGTACAGCGTCGGCAGGCCGAAGAAGACCGTCGGCTTGTATTGCTCGATCGCGGCAAAGATCGATGCAGGCTTCGGCTGGCCCGGCAGCAGCAGCGTCGCGGCACCCGCGGAGAACGGGAAGGTGACGGAGTTGCCGAAACCGTAGGCGAAGAAGATCTTCGGCACCGAGAAGCAGATGTCGCCGGGTGTCAGCTTCAACACGTTCTGGGCGAAGGCGGCATTGCTGTAGGCCATGTCGTGCTGGAGATGCACGATGCCTTTGGGCCGGCCGGTCGAGCCGGAGGAGTACATCCAGAACGCCATCTCGTCGCGATGCGTGTCCGCTTCCGCGAGCTCGGCCGGGAACTGCGCGAGCCAGCCGGGCGCCGCGATCGCCGCAGGCGCGGCGTGGCCGCGCGCTTCGCCGTTGACGACGATCAGCGTGCGCAGGCCGGTCGCCTTGCAGGCCTCCGCATCGAAGCGCGTCGCGAATTCGGCATCCGCCACCGCGACGGCGGCGCCGGAATCGGCGAGATAGAATTGCAGCAGGTCCGGCGGCGTCAGCGTGTTGATCAGGAGCGGCACGAAACCGGCGCGCACCGCGCCGAAGAATGCGGCGGGATAGGCGGGGGTATCGTCGAGGAACAGCAGCACGCGGTCGCCGCGCTTCAGGCCGAGCGATGCGAACCCGTTGCCCCAGCGGCAAGCTTCCGCGCAAAGCTCGGCATAGCTGCGCGTCCCCGCGGGGCCGATCAGCGCGGGCTTGTGGCCGCGGCCCTTGGCAAGCTGGTCGAATAGCACGCGGCTGGCATTGTAGGTTTGCGGAATGGCAAAGCCGATTTCGCGGGCGCCCGGGCTGGCGGCGGGCACCTGGTCGCGGATCTCGCTGCTCATGCGGCATCTCCGCCGTTCTTCTCGGCCTCGTAGCGCGTCATGAAGGCGGGCGACATCGCGCGCAGCCGGGGGTCGTCGATGCGGCCGGAGCGGGTGATGTAGCTGTAGGCGAAGTCCATCAGGCCGAGCTGCATGTGCTGGGCGAAGTGCTCGTACCAGAAGGCCGAGGTGCGCGCGGCATTGACGAGCTTCTCTACCACCGGTTTTCGCGCGGCCTGGTAACGGTGCAGCGCGGTCGACAGATGCGCATCCGATTCCAGCGCCTTGACCAGCGCAATGGCGTCCTCGATCGCGAGCCGCGTCCCCGAGCCGATGGAGAAATGCGCCGAGTGCAGGGCGTCGCCGAGCAGCACCATGTTCTTGAACGACCAGTGCTCGTTCCAGACCCAGGGAAAGTTGCGCCAGACCGACTTGTTGGAGACCAGGCAGTGGCCGCCCAGCGTGTCGGCAAAGACCTCCTCGCAGACGCCCTTGCACTGCTCTGCATCCTTGTAGGCGAAGCCATAGGCCTGCCATGTCGCGTGGTCGCATTCGACCAGGAAGGTGCTCATGGTCGGGGAGTAGCGATAGTGATGGGCATTGAAGGCGCCGCGGTCGGTCTTCACGAAGGTCTGCGACAGCGTGTCGAAGCGTTTTGAGGTCCCGTACCAGACGAACTTGTTGGAGGAGTAGGACAGCGACGTCCCGAAATCGCCCTCATAGGCGCGCCGCACCAGCGAATTCAGTCCGTCGGCCGCGACGATCAGGTCGTGGCCGTTGAGCTGGTCGATGGCGTGGATCTGCGTGTCGAAGCGCGGCGTGACGCCGGCGTCGAGCGCGCGCTGCTGGAGGAACTGCAAGAGCTCCAGCCTGCCGATCGAGGAGAAGCCGACGCCGTCGATGGCGACGCTGTCGCCGTGCAGGTTGAGCGTGATGTTCTCCCAGCTCTCCATGTGCGGCGCGATCGCATCGACCGTTTCGGGGTCGTCGGCGCGCAGGAATTCCAGGGCCTGATCGGAGAACACGACGCCAAAGCCCCAGGTCGCGTCGGCCGGGTTCTGTTCGAACAGGTCGACTTGATCCTCGGGGTGACGCTTCTTCCAGAGATAGGCGAAATAGAGCCCACCGGGCCCCCCGCCAATCACGGCGATCCGCAACGTCTGCCTCCCTAATTGACAGTATACTTACTATCTAGGGGTAGCCTAATGTGCTCCGGCCGTCCACGCCAGTGGAATTATCGAAGGCGAGGCGCGTCGAAGCCTACTCCCGGACATGCGCGTCTGGCACGTGTCCGAAGCAGTGGCGTTGCGAACCATAGCCAAACGGCGCGGGCTTGGCCATCCGGGGTCAGACGCAGCGCTTCACGTAGACGCCGTTCACCAGCACCCTGGTACAGCGGACCGCGGGAACCGGCTTGCGCACCACGACGGCCGCATTCGGCCCAGCACAGCCGGCGCGGTAGACGCCGCGGGCGCACACCACCGCGTTGGCATCGGTGGTCTCAAAGGTCATGCTCGCGCCGAAGGCGAGGAGCGCGGCAGCAATAAGCAGAAATGAACGCATGTTGTCCTCCCGGTCTTGTCGTGATTGAAATCGGTTACTTGCAAAGGGTTTGTCGCGGCAGGCGCGCGAAAATTCATTCGCGCGCGGCCGGTCGGTGGCGCGCCCTTGGCGCGCAATCGCGCGCCGCTTATCGCGCCGCGAACGGCGCCAGCACTTCCTTGCAGGCGGGCGACAGTGATGCGGCATTGCTGGAGATGCATTGCACGATGCGGCCCCCGCCCGGCGCGACGCCGGCGCAGAGCGTGCGGATGTCGGCACCGCAGGCCGAGCGCACGATGAACAGCTCTTCGCGCGGCCGCAGCGGGCGCAGAGCGATCACGGCCGGCGCCGCCGCTGGTGCTGCCGCCGCTGGAGCTGCGCCTGCGGGGGCTGCCGTTGCAGCGGCGCCGCCGCCACCGGTTGCGGCGCTCACCGCCTTCTCGCAGGCCGGCGAAACCTTGGCCTTGTTCTTCTCGAGGCATTCGAGGGCTGGGGCGCCGCCCGGCGGCACGCTGGCGCACACCTTGGGATAATCGGCGCGGCACGCGCTCTTGACCGCGGCAATCTGCGTGCTGCTCGGCTGCTTTGACGCCGCCGCTTTCGGAGCGGCTGCGGCGGCGGGCTTCGCCCCGGCGGCGGGGGCCGCTTCGGTCTTTGCCGGTTCAGACTTGGCGGGCGCAGCTTCAGTCTTCGGCGCCGAAGCGGGCTCGACCGCGCGAACCACGGTCTGGCATCCCGATGACAGGCTGGACATGTTCTTCTGGAGACATTGATACGCCTCCACGCCGCCGGGCGTGACGCTCGCGCAGTGCGCCATGAAGTCGGAGCGGCATGCGGAACGGATGGCGCTCTTCTGAGCCTCGGTCGGCGCTTGCGCGAATGCGCCTGTTGCAGTTGCGAAGAGCGTTGCCGCCAGCAGCGCGCGACGCGTTGATGCATGTTTCAACGTGTTGAACATTTGGGTAAATTCCCTGCCCTGTCGGTTAACGCCGACGATTTTTAAATGCAATGCAAGCAATCATTGCGGGTGATGCCGCGTGCAGCATCATTGGCTGCCTCGACCTCTACCGCAAGTAGATTATACGGGCGCAATTGCGACGCAACTAGAGCACGATCCGGAAAAGTGTGCCGTGGCTTTCCCTCGCGACAAACGCGGAACGCGTTTGCGCGGAGATCATGCTCAAACAATGCGTCGTCAGAGCTTGACCATGCGCTTGCCGCGGTTCTCTCCCGCGAGCAATCCGATCAGCGCCTTCGGCGTGTTCTCCAATCCGGCGATGATGTCCTCCTGCACCTTCAGTTTACCGGATGCGACCCAGCCCTGGAGGTCGGCGAGCGCGCGCTGGCTCTCCTTCATGTAGTCCATCACGATGAAGCCCTGCATGACGAGTCGCTTCACCACGATCAGGCCGGGCACGCCGCGCGGGCCGTGCGCGGCAGGCGCGCTGTCATATTGCGAGATCGCGCCGCAGCAGGCGATGCGGCCGTAATTGTTCATCTGCGGCAGGCAGGCTTCCAGAATGTCGCCGCCGACATTGTCGAAATAGACGTCGATGCCTTTTGGCGCGGCCGCGCGCAGGGCCTTGAACACCGCGCCGTCCTTGTAGCCGACGGCGGCATCGAAGCCGAGCTCGGAGGTCAGCCAGTTGCACTTGTCCGCGCCGCCGGCGATGCCGATCACGCGACATCCCTTGATCTTGGCGATCTGCCCGACGATCGAGCCGACCGAGCCTGCGGCTGCGGACACCACGACGGTCTCGCCCTCTTTGGGCTTGCCGACCTCCAGCAGGCCGAAATAGGCGGTGAGGCCGGCGATGCCGTACACGCTGAGCAGATGCGTCATCGGCTCCAGCTTCGGCATTTTCGTGAGATGCTTTGCCGGCACCGCGGCAAACTCCTGCCAGCCGGTGTCGCCGAACACGATGTCGCCGGCAGCCAGCCCCGGCGCCTTCGAGCTGACGACCTCGGCGATGCCGCCGCCGGCCATCACGCTGTTGGCCTCGACCGCGGAGCGATAGGTCGCGCCGTGCATCCAGGCGCGGTTGGCCGCGTCGAGCGAGATGTAACGCACCTGCAGCAAGGCCTCGCCGTCCTTCGGCTCCGGCATCGCACCCTCGACCATCTTGAAGTGCTCTGCACCGAGCTTGCCGCTGGGCTTTTCGACCAGAAGAATCTGGCGATTGATGCTGCTGCTCATGGCGTTTCCTCTTCGTTTGCTTGACGATTATTGATGCAGCCGCCGCAGAGAAAACGTGCAAGCCGCATTCGTTGTGCGCTGCATGAAGGCTAGATCGCGCCGACCCGTTTCGCAACGGGAACATCCGGCCATCGCGCGCGCACGCCAAGCGTGTTGCGTCGTCGTCATATCTGCGACATCATGAAGCGCCGGTGTAGGTGGGGGTAAGCGATGTCGAACAAGTTTACACAATACATTCTGGCCGCGATGGTGCTGGGCATCGTCATGGGGGCGGCGATCTTCAACTTCCTGCCCGACACCAGAGCCGAATGGGCTTCCTCCATCAACCTGATCGCCATGATGTTCCTGCGCCTGATCAAGATGATCATCGCGCCGCTGGTGTTCGCGACCCTGGTCGGCGGCATCGCGCATATGGGAAGCGGTTCGCGGCTCGGGCGCATCTTCGCCAAGACCATGGGCTGGTTCGTCAGCGCGTCCTTCGTGTCGCTGCTGCTCGGCCTCGTCATGGTCAATCTGCTCCAGCCCGGCGCGAACTTCCCCGGTACGCTGCCGCAGGCGGGGCAATCGACCGGCTTGCCGGTCTCGGCCTTCTCGATCGAAAAATTCCTGACCCACCTGATCCCGACCTCGATCGCCGACGCCATGGCGCAGAACGAGATCCTCCAGATCGTGATCTTCGCCGTGTTCTTCTCGGTGGCGATGGGCTCGATGCCGGAACGGTCGAAGCCGATCCTGGCAATGATCGATGACGTCGCTCACATCATGCTCAAGGTGACGAGCTATGTGATGCTGTTCGCCCCGCTCGCGGTATGGGCCGCCATCACGGCCACCGTCGCCAAGAACGGCCTCGGCGTGCTGTGGAAGCTCGTCGTCTTCATGGGCGGCTTCTATCTCGCGCTGGCGATCCTGTGGGGCATCCTGATGGTCGTCGGCTTCATCGTGATCGGGCCGCGCTACAGCCATCTCTTGAGACTGATCCGCGAGCCGTTGATGATTGCGTTCTCCACCGCGAGCTCGGAAGCGGCCTATCCGAAGACGCTGGAGGGGCTGACCAAGTTCGGCGCGTCGTCGCGGATCTCGAGCTTCGTGCTGCCGCTCGGCTACTCCTTCAATCTCGACGGCACGATGATGTACTGCACCTTCGCAAGCATCTTTATCGCGCAGACCTACCACATCGAGATGTCGCTCGCGACGCAGCTGGCGATGCTCGCGACGTTGATGATCACCTCCAAGGGCGTTGCCGGCGTGCCGCGTGCGTCTCTCGTGGTAATCGCCTCGACGCTGTCGCAGTTCGGCATCCCCGAGGCAGGTCTGCTGATGATCATGGGCATTGACACGTTCCTCGACATGGGGCGCAGCGCCACCAATGTCATCGGCAATTCGCTCGCGACTGCCGTGGTCGCGAAGTGGGAAGGTGAGCTCGGGCCCGAGCACGAGCTCGGACCCGGCGAAGCGGCGACGCCGGACATGGTTCCGGGCGAACTGCCCGCGATGGCCGGCCATTGACGGGAGTGCGTCATGCGCCTTTCAACGGCGATATCGGGCGGCCTGTTGCTGGCGGCGGTGGCGTGCCTGCTGGCAACCGGCGCCTCCGCCCAGACCGGTGGCAGCGAAGGGCTTAGCCCGACGCTGTCGGCCATCAAGAACAGGCACACCGTGCGGCTCGGCTATCGCGAGAGCTCGCCGCCGTTCTCCTTCCTCGACCAGTCGGGCCGCCCGATCGGCTACAGCCTCGAACTCTGCGAGGCCATCGTCGAGGAGATCGGCGTCGAGGTCGACGATCCCAACCTGAAGATCGACTACGTCAAGGTTACCTCGGACGACCGCATCGACGCCGTGCTCCAGAACAAGATCGACCTGGAATGCGGTTCGACCACCGCCAATGCCGAGCGCGGCAAGCGCGTCGCGTTCTCGCCTTTGATATTCGTCGCCGGCACCAAGCTGATGGTGCCGAAGGCATCAAAGGTCCAGTCGCTGACCGATCTGAAGGGCAAGACCGTGGTGGTGACGAAGGGCACCACCAACGAGCAGGCGATCCAGGCGGCCGACAAGAAGTCCTCGCTCGGGCTGAACATCGTCACCTCGCCGGATCACGAGCAGTCGTACCAGATGCTCGTCGACGGCAAGGCCGATGCATTCGCGACCGACGACATCCTGCTCTCCGGCCTGATCGCGCGCCACAAGGCGCAGGACAAGTTCCGCGTCACCGGCGATTACCTGTCCTATGACCCCTACGGCATCATGTTCAGGAAGGGTGAGCCTCCGCTGACGGCGGTGGTCGACCGTACCTTCCGCAAGCTCGGCTCCAATCAGGACCTCATCCCACTCTACAACAAATGGTTCATCGCACGGCTTCCGACCGGCGAGCGTCTGAACGTGCCGATCTCCCTGCAGCTGGAGGAAGCGTTCAAGTCGATGGACGATTCCGCGAGCGCGAATAACTAGTGGCGATCTCCCTTACCCTCCCCTGGAGGGGGAGGGTCGATCGCGCGAAGCGCGAGCGGGGTGGGGTGATCTCTCCAGCGGCACCGCGTATGTTGAGAGACTGTCACCCCACCCCGTCTCGCATCGCTGACGCGCTGCGAGCCGACCCTCCCGCTCCAAGGGAGGGTGCAGCGAACCAGCAGGCACTAGTTTCCAGCAAACACCCGATCCAGCGCCGCGTCGTACGTCGCCTGCACCAGCTCCGGATGCAGCTTCGCCAGCGCTTCCATCATCACGCCGGAATTGATTTCCAGCACCCGCCACACGCCATCGACACGGACCACGTCGATCGATGCGAAGGTGATGCCGATGGCGTCGGCGGCTTCTCCGGCGAGTTTTGCGCAGGCCGCTCGGACCTCGCCGTCCTCCATGAGCACCGGCCGCGCACCCGCGTCGAGATTGTGCCGCCAGTTCAGGATACGCTGCTCGCCCTTCGGGACAATGGCGTTCACCTCGCGCGTACCGAGCTCGGAGAGCGCCCCGTCATGTCCCGCCGCGGTCGCCAGCTCACGCAAGGTGTGCACGCCGTCGCCAACGACCTGTGGGCGCTCCTTGCGGTAGACGAGCATCGCCTGACCAGCGAGCAGGATGACGCGGACCTCGTCCTCGATCTCGACATAGGGCGCGATGACGAGCCCGAGGCTCGATGCAAATACCTCGGTCACGGCACGATCAAGCGCGTCGCGGCCCGTCACCTTGAACACCGCGCGTCCGGACGTGCCCTCGTTCGGTTTCACCACGATGCCTTGCGGATTCTGCCCGAGCAGCGCCAGCATCGCTTGCTGCCAATCGGGGCCTGCAACGTGCGCGCCCATGCTCGGGTTGAGGAAGAGGTGATGCGGAACGCATGGCACGCCCTCAAGCGCCAGCACCTCGGCAGTGGCCGATTTGTCGTTGGCGAGGCGGTGCGCGATGGCGCTGTTGAGGCCGATGTCGTAGCCGAATGCGAAATGGCGCTTCGCGCGGCTGCGCATCGCGAGCAGCCAGCCGCCGGCGCGGACATCGAGCGCGATGCCATGGGTCGCGCAATAGCGCCTGATCGCCTGGACGAAGATCCGCTCGCCGCTTGCCATGTGTTCAGTCGTTCCTGTCGCAAAAAGCCGCAAAAATGCGGGAAACGGCGCCAAGCCGGGGTGAAAGTCAGAGCTATTCTTAATGAAATTCTCGCGAGCGCGACGGAAATTAAGTGCTGCAATCAGGCCCTGAAGGGAAAAGAAATTGCCCGCCGCGCATGCCCGACAGCAGATTCATTAATGATGTGGCCGTTTCCGCCGCAAATGCCGGTCTGAGCGGCATCAATTGCATCCGGAACGAGGTTGATTATTGGCCTCAATGGCGTAGATCACACACGCGAAATCCTCCGCCATGGCAATGGTGTCCGCCCCGCTTTCGGGGGCCGGGCAATGCTTTTGCCCTAAAACCGCAATTATTCGGAATATCGAAAATCATGAGCGCGTTTTACCGAGAGAAGGTTCTTTCCGTCCAGCACTGGACCGACACGCTGTTCAGCTTCCGCGCCACGCGCGACACCGGCTTCCGCTTCCAGAATGGCCAGTTCGCCATGATCGGCCTCGAGGTCGACGGCCGTCCGCTGCTGCGCGCCTACAGCATGGCGAGCGCCAACCACGAGGAAGAGCTCGAGTTCTTCTCGATCAAGGTTCAGGACGGTCCGCTGACCTCGCGCCTCCAGAAGATCAAGGAAGGCGACATCATCCTGGTCGGCCGCAAGGCGACCGGCACGCTGATCACCGACAACCTCATTCCCGGCAAGCGGCTGATGCTGCTCTCGACCGGCACCGGTCTCGCGCCCTTCGCCAGCCTGATCAAGGACCCCGAGGTCTACGACCAGTTCGACAGCATCGTGCTGGTGCATGGCTGCCGCCAGGTCTCCGAGCTTGCCTATGGCGAGAAGCTGGTTGCTTCCTTGCGCGAGGACGAGCTGTTCGGGGAGCTGCTGGCGGACAAGCTGATCTACTATCCGACCGTGACCCGCGAGCCGTTCAAGAACCGCGGCCGCATCACCGACCTCATCAACTCCGAGCAGATCTTCAACGATATCGGACAGGGCCCGCTCGACATCGAAACCGACCGCATCATGATGTGCGGCAGCCCGGCGATGCTGGAAGAGCTGAAGGTGATGTTCGAAGGCCGCGATTTCATCGAGGGCTCCGGCAACAAGCCCGGCCATTTCGTGATCGAGAAGGCGTTCGTCGAGCGGTAAGCGCCGTTCGGCTTTTGATTGACGCTCCGTAGCCACAACATCGCTGTCGTCCCGGGGCGCGCGACTTGTCCGCCGTAGCTCGACGAGCGAAGGCGGAAGCGCGAGCCCGGGACCCATAACCACAGGAAGTGGTTTGGCGAAGACTCGTGGTTATCAGCTCGCGCAATAATTCCTCCCTGTGGCTATGGATCCCCGCCTTCGCGGGGATGACGGCGGTGAGTGTGGCTGCCATCCCGCCTCACACTCGCTAACACCACCCTCTTCCCTCACCATCCTCCCTCGACTTTGTTATTGGCGCGTCTCGCGCGCCCCTTGTTATAAGCTCGCGCCAAAATCTCGCCGCGATGTTGCAATGCGAGAGCTGGGGGAGCTGCGCAAATCTTGTCCGTGATCGACCATGGTCCGCCGAAACCGACCGCCTTCGTGCTGGCGGGCGGCGGCAGTTTTGGAGCGATCCAGGTCGGCATGATGCATTCACTGGCGCGGCACGGGGTCGTCGCCGATCTCGTCGTCGGCTCCAGCGTCGGCGCGATCAACGGCGCCTATTATGCCGGCGACCCCTCGCTCAAGGGCGTGCTCGGGCTTGAAGCCGTCTGGCGCGGCCTGAAGCGTCATGATGTCTTCCCGGTCACCTGGAAGAGCCTCGCCGGATTCATGTGGCGGCGCGATTTCCTGATTCCCCATGACGGCATCCGCAAGCTGGTCGAGGACCACATCCCCTATCGCAACCTCGAGGATGCCGCGCTTCCGGTGCACATCGTCACCACCGATTTCGTCTCTGGAGAGAGCGTGGTGTTGTCGGAGGGGGCGACGGTGGACGCGATCCTGGCGTCCACTGCGATCCCCGGCGCGTTCTCGCCGGTCTACTACCGCAATCGGTTCCTCGCCGACGGTGCGATCTCCTCGAACACCCCGGTCCGGGTCGCGATCAGGAAAGGCGCAAAACGGCTGGTCGTGCTGCCGACCGGGCACGCCTGCGCGGTGAAGGACCCGCCGGTGGGCGCGGTTGCCAATGCCCTGCATGCGCTGACACTGCTGATCGCCCGGCAATTGGTGGCGGAGCTCGAGGGGTTGGCGTCCGACATCGAATATGTCGTGGTGCCGCCGCTCTGTCCGCTGGTGGGATCGCCCTACGATTTTTCGCGGACCGACGACCATATCGAGCGCGCGGTCGCGAGCACCGATGCCTGGCTGGCGCGAGGCGGCCTCGAGCAGCACGGCGTCATTCCGCACGAGGCGCAGCCTCATGGTCACTGATTTGTCATTTCATTTGAATCTATTGCACTGCGAAGCCCGCCGCGGGATGGATTGATTTGCGGCATCCGGATTCGGTAGCCTCAAGGCGGGGGCCGCGTCATATCCATGGACGTGGCGCGGGCGTATCATGCCCTGTCAGACTGACGAGAGGGATGTGGTCGTGGCCAACGATAACAAGACGCAAGCTTCGCCCGAAGGGCTGATGGAAACCCTGCTGCTCCCGTTCTCGCCGCGCTTCATCGTGCTGACCATCTGCGCGGTCGTCACCGCGCTGCTGATCGGCATCGGCCTCGCCGATGGCAAGATCTTCGACATCCTGCTGATCCCGATCGCGATCTTCGGCGCTCTCACGCTGCTCGGCGTCCGCGATCTCATGCAGAAGAGTCACGCGGTGCTGCGCAACTATCCGATCTCGGCGCATATCCGTTTTCTGCTCGAAGAGATACGCCCCGAGATGCGGCAGTATTTCTTCGAGAGCGAGAAGGACGGCATGCCGTTCTCGCGCGATACCCGCTCGCTGGTCTATCAGCGCGCCAAGATGGAGCTCGACAAGCGCCCGTTCGGCACCCAGGAGGACGTCTACCGCGAGGGCTACGAGTGGATGCATCACTCGGTCTCGCCGAAGACGCACGCCGAGGAGAAGTTTCGCGTCACCATCGGCGGGCCCGATTGCGCAAAGCCATATTCGGCATCGGTGTTCAACATCTCCGCGATGAGCTTCGGCGCGCTCAGCCCGAACGCCGTGCGCGCGCTCAATGCCGGCGCCAGGAAGGGCGGCTTCGCGCATGACACTGGCGAGGGCGGCTTCAGCCCTTACCATCGCGAGATGGGCGGCGACATCATCTGGGAGATCGGCTCCGGCTATTTCGGTTGCCGTCATCTCGACGGCACGTTCGATCCGGAGGCGTTCGCGCGCGTCGCGAGCCAGGACCAGATCAAGATGGTCGAGCTCAAGATCAGCCAGGGCGCCAAGCCCGGCCATGGCGGCGTGCTGCCCGCGGCAAAAGTCTCGGAGGAGATTTCCAAGATCCGCGGCGTCACGATGGGCGAGGACTGCATCTCGCCGGCCTCGCACCGCGCGTTCTCCACGCCCGTTGGCATGATGCAGTTCATCGCCGAGATGCGGCGCTTGTCCGGCGGCAAGCCGGCCGGCTTCAAGCTGTGCATCGGTCACCCCTGGGAATTCCTGGCGATCTGCAAGGCCATGCTGGAAACCGGCATCTATCCGGATTTCATCGTTGTCGACGGTAATGAAGGCGGCACCGGCGCCGCGCCGCTGGAGTTCATGGACCATCTGGGCATGCCGATGCGCGAGGGCGTCAATCTCGTCCACAACGCGCTGGTCGGCATCAATGCGCGCGACCGCATCAGGATCGGCGCGTCCGGCAAGATCGCGACCGCCTTCGACATGGCGCGGGCGATGGCGATCGGCGCCGACTATTGCAACTCGGCGCGCGGCTTCATGTTCTCGCTCGGCTGCATCCAGTCGCTGAGCTGCCACACCGACCGCTGCCCGACCGGTGTTGCGACCCAGGACCCGACGCGGGCGCGCGCGCTCTACGTGCCGCTCAAGATCGACCGCGTGCATAATTATCACCACGCCACGCTGCACTCGCTGACCGAGCTGATCGCAGCGGCCGGTCTCGAACATCCGCAGCAGCTGCGTCCGATCCATTTCAGCCAGCGGACATCGACCACCCAGGTGCGATCCTTTGCGCAGCTCTATCCGTCGCTGCGTCCGGGCGAACTGCTCGAAGGCACCGAAGATCCGCGCTTCCGTGATGCCTGGCAGATGGCGCGGGCGGAGTCGTTCCAGCCGGCGCCGTAGGAGTCACCGCATGATCCGCCTCATCCTGCGGCGGTGTAAATTCATCGGGGATTGTGGTTGTGTTTTAACGTCTGTGTCAGCTTGGGGTGTAGATTGGCCCCATGGACGAGCGACGCGACAAAGCCAGGCACCGTGTGCTGAAAGCCGGAACCATCGAGTTCGGCGGCGGCGCGATCGACTGCACCGTCCGTAATTTCTCCGATACGGGTGCCGCGCTCGATGTCACCAGTCCCGTCGGTATCCCCGAGCGCTTCACCCTGGTCATCCAGGCCGACGGAACGCATCTCGCCTGCACGGTCGTCTGGCGCAAGGAGAAGCGGATCGGGGTGCGGTTCGGGTGATGGGTGCGCGTTTGGCGCGAGCTCGCACCACAAACTCCGCTGTCTTCCCGGGGCGCGACAAAGTCGCGAGCCCGGGACCCATAACCCCAAGGAGAAGTTGCCGGGCAAGCTGGCAACGACGAATCTTCGTCAAACCACTCCCTGTGGTTATGGGGCCCGGATCGGCGCGCGCTCAGGGCGCGCTTGTCCGGGACGACGGGTGGAGGGTTGGGTGCGCAATCACCCCGTCTCGACCTCACTCAACCGGCCCGCCAGAATCTTGTCGATCCTCCTACCGTCGAGATCGACCACCTCGATATGCCAGCCGGCGAAGTCGAAGGCATCGCCGACATTGGGCAGCACGCTGAACTGTTGCAGCACCAGGCCCGCCACCGTGTTGTAGCGGTGCGGCGGCAGCTCGACGCCGAGCAACTCGCCGAACTCGTCGACCGGCATCCAGCCGGAGACCAGCAGCGAGCCGTCGTCGCGCCTGACATAGGCCGGCTCCGGCGGTCCCTCCTCGGAGTGGAAGGCGCCGACGATCGATTCCAGAATGTCAGCCGTCGTCACGATACCCTCGAAGGCGCCGTATTCGTCGTAGACCAGGCCGACATGAACCGGAGCGGCTTTCAGGATCGCCAGCACGTCGCGGGCGTCGGCTGATGCCGGAATGCCGGGCGCCTCGCGCACCAGCGCTCGCAGATCCGGCGTGCGCTCGTTCATGTAGGCGACCAGCAGGTCCTTGGCCTGGAGCACGCCGATCGGCTTGTCGCGATCGCCGTCCGAGACGGGAAAGCGCGAATGCGGGCTCTTCGCGATGATCGCTTGAATGGCCTCCGGCGCATCGTTCAAATCGATCTCGTTGACCTCCGTGCGCGGCGTCATGATCGCGCCGACCGGCCGGTCGCCGAGCCGCATGACGCCCGCGATCATCTCCTTTTCGCCCGACTCCAGCACGCCCGCGTTCTCGGCTTCGCTGACGAGGTGATGGATCTCGTCCTCCGAGACCTTCTCCTCGGCCTTGCCGCCGCGGCCGAGCAGCGTGAGGATCAGCTTGCCGGAGAGATCGAGCAGGAAGACGAGCGGCAGCGAGATCCGCGCCAGAACATGCATCGCGGGCGCGACCTTGACCGCGATGCTCTCGGGGTCGCGCAGCGCCACCTGTTTCGGCACCAGCTCGCCGACGATCAGGGTAGCGTAGGTGATGAGCGTGACGACGATGCCGACGCCGACGATGTCGGCAATCCCTGAGGACAGGCCGAGCTCGACCAGCCATTGCGTCAACCGCTGTCCGAGCGTCGCGCCCGAGAACGCGCCCGAGAGCACGCCGACCAGCGTGATGCCGATCTGCACCGTCGAGAGGAACTTTCCGGGATCGGCCGCCAGCGTCAGCGCCCGCTCGGCGCCGCGCACCCCCTTGGCCGCGAGCAGCGACAGCCGGGCCGGGCGGGACGAGACCACGGCCAGCTCGGACATGGACAACAGGCCGTTAATGACGATCAGGACGACGACGATGATGAGTTCGACGGACAACATTGCGCGCAAGGAAAAGGGATACCTGACCCGGCGAACGCCGGACCAAGCCCATTATATATGAACTCGACGCACAATTTGTCCGGTTCCAGCCAAATTGCCGCAGGCGGTATCAAGCGCTCTCGCCCGGGTTTTCGAGGCTGAACGTCTCCGACTGCTCATCATACGCGAACAGCTCGCCATAACGGCCCCAGGACACGACGGTCCTGAGCGTCTCGTCCGCATAGTCCTCGGACATGTAGTCTTCGAGCTCGTTGCGGAACCGTGCCGCGGGGGCGGTATGGGAGGGACGTTCGTCGAGCACGCGGCGAATCAATCCCATCACCGGCACGTAAGTGACGAGATGCTCGGCGAACAGCTTCTTGCGCGCGTCGGTTTCGAGATGGGCAAAACGCTTGCCCGTGTCGGTGAGCATCAGGTCGCCTTCGCTCAGCTGGGCGAAGCGCAGCAGTTGCAGGGACTCACCGAGGTGGAGGATCTCGTCGGCCTCGAGCCGGAGCTGGCTTGCGAGCACGGGCAGGTCGGCGTGTCCGTGATAGGGCGGCCCCGCCAGCGTCTCGATCAGGCCCGACAGCACGTTGGACGATACGTGGTGCAGGGTCATGCCGACCCCGGAGCCCAGGATGCCTTCGACGGGAGGCGCCTTCGGTTCGGCGCGTTGGGTCATGCGCGCGTAAATGTTGTCGACGAGCTGCCGGAAATGGGGGTCGAGCCGGTTGCGCGGATGCGGCATGTCGACCTTGATCTCGGCGGCGACACGCCCTGGATTGGATGAGAACACCAGGATGCGATCGCACATCAGGACCGCCTCCTCGATATTGTGCGTCACCATCAGGATCGATTTGATCGGCAACCGGCCCTCGATCCAGAGGTCGATCAGATCCGTGCGTAGCGTCTCGGCCGTGAGGACGTCGAGTGCCGAGAACGGCTCGTCCATCAGCAGGAGGTCCGGATGCACCACCAGCGCGCGGGCGAAGCCGACGCGCTGGCGCATGCCACCCGACAGTTCCTTCGGGAAGGCGGACTCAAACCCGTCAAGGCCGATCAGGTCGATCGCAGCAAGGGCGCGCTTGTGGCGCTCGGTGGCATCGACGCCCAGCGCTTCGAGTCCGAGTTCGACGTTCTGGAGCACGGTCAGCCAGGGAAACAACGCGAATGATTGGAACACCATGGCGACGCCGTTCGGCGGCCCGACGATGGTCTCGCCGCGACAGGTCGCCTGTCCCGCAGACGGGCTGACCAGGCCGGCGATGATCCGCAGCAAGGTGGACTTGCCGGAGCCGGAGCGGCCGAGCAGGCCGACGATCTCGCCCGAGCGGATCGTCAGGTCGACCTTGTCCAGCACCAGGAGCTGTTCGCCGCTGCCTTTCGGGAAGGATCGGCAGACACCGCGGATGTCGATGAGCGCAGAGGGTTGATCGAGCATGATGGTCTCCTCGTCAGCCGAGCCGCAGGCGACGCTCGCCGAAGGCATACAGCGGCCGCCAGACCAGACGATTGAACAACGTCACCAGGATGCACATCGTGGCAATTCCAAGCACGACGCGCGGGAAGTCGCCGGCTTCCGTGGCGGAAGCAATATAGGCGCCGAGCCCGGTGGCCTTCAGATGCGTGTCGCCCCAGCTTGCGACCTCCGCGACGATCGACGCATTCCAGGAGCCGCCGGACGCGGTGATCGCGCCGGTGACGTAATAGGGGAAGATGCCGGGCAGGATCGCCTTGAACCACCACCGCCAGCCGCCGAGGTGGAAGCTGCTCGCGGCCTCGCGCAGGTCGCTCGGGAAGGCGCTGGCGCCCGCGATGACATTGAACAGGATGTACCATTGTGTGCCCAGGATCATCAGCGGGCTCAGCCAGATGTCGGCGGCAAGCTTGAAGTGCACGATGGCGAGGACGAAGACGGGAAAGGCGAGGTTCGCCGGGAAGGCCGCCAGAAACTGCGCCAGCGGCTGAATCCGTTCCGCCAGTTTCGGGCGAAGGCCGATCCAGACCCCGACCGGCACCCAAACCAGCGTGGCGAGGCTGATCAGGACGGCGACGCGCAACAATGTGATGAGCCCGTCCCTGATGACGACGAGAACGTCGGACATTCCGAGACTGGCTGAGAGATAGCGATAGGTCAGCCAGGCGGCATAGGCTGTGCCGGCGAGGATCAATGCGATCCAGACCGTATCGACGAGGCGTGAAGTCTGGACCTTGCCTGCTGCCGCGGGCGGCAGCTTCGGCAGCGGAATGCGCAAGTTCGAGATCGCGCGGCTCAGCGCCGCGAAAGGAAGGGTCAGCGCACGCAGCGCCCGAGTCCGGCGGAACAGGTCGAGCATCCAGGAGGCCGGCGCCTCGCCTGAGGCGGTCTGCTCGAAGCGGAATTTATCGGCCCAGGCGACGATGGGGCGGAACAGCAGCTGATCATAGGCGATGATCACGAGCAGCATCGCCAGCATGGCGTAGAGGATCGCCGGCAAATCCTGCTGCTGAATCGCCAGCGCGACATAGGAGCCGATTCCCGGCAAGGTCACCGTGGTCGTGCCGACGGTGATCGCTTCCGAGGCGACCACGAAGAACCAGCCACCCGACATCGACATCATCGCGTTCCAGATCAGTCCCGGCATCGCGAACGGCACGTCGAGGCGCCAGAAGCGCTGCCAGCCGGACAAATGGAAGCTTTGCGTGGCCTCCTCGAGGTCCTTCGGCACGTTGCGCATCGACTGGTACATGCTGAAGGTCATGTTCCAGGCCTGGCTGGTGAAGATCGCAAACACAGAGGCGAGCTCGGCGCCCAGCACCTGGCCCGGAAACAAATTCATGAAGAAGACGACAGTGAAGGTGAGGAAGCCGAGGATCGGCACCGACTGGAGGATGTCCAGCAGCGGGATCATCACCATCTCCGCGCGCCGGCTCTTGGCGGCAATCGCCGCATAGACGAAGGTGAAGACCGTCGAGCATGCCATCGCCAGCAGCATCCGCAACGTGGTGCGCAAGGCGTAGAGCGGCAAGTTTGAAGGATCGAGCGAGACGGGCGTGCGGTCCAGCTCGGACAGGGGCGCGACGGTCTGCTTGCCGCCATAGACGATCAGTACCATGGCGCCGATCACGAGGATCAGCGCCGCGACATCCCAGACATTGGGGAGGAGCGCGCGGCCGATCGCGGCCGTGCGGATATCTCTCGGCTTCATCGGCCCGCCCTTGGGCTGGAATTTTGGGCTAGAACTCTGCGTGCAGGCGGCCCGAGAAGATCGAGACCGGCCCGCGGTCGGCGTTATAGGCCGGGTTTGTGATCAATTGATAGTCCGCGGTCAGCGTGACGTTCTTGATCACCGAGTAGGCGTAGTAAGCCTCGAGGATTCGCTCATTGTTGTAGTTCAGCCGACCATCGCCGATTAGGAGGCCGATGCCGCCGGCTGCGAGGAAATCGCGATGCCCGGCCGACAGGCCGTTGATGGCGCCGCCGATGCCGACTGTATCGTCCGGCCGTCCCCAGCGGCTACCCTTGATCGAGAGGCCGCCAGCGAGACTGCGGTCAATGTCGGTGAATGACAGAATCTGGTTCTGGCCGTCGTTCCAACTCGCGCGGGCGAATAGTCCGACGTCGTTGACGATCTGCTGCTCAAGATTGACGTAGAAGCCGTACTTGGGGCGGATGCGCTGGGTTGCGGTGGCGATGTCGTTGATGTCGAGCGCAGGGTTCGCGGCCGCCAGAGCCAGCACTTCGCGATAGTTCGCGGTGTTGCCGCCGTTGGCGAAGACGCCGACGCGCAGCTTGCCGGGCTGCTCGAAGATCGAATGGCGCTCTTCGAATTCGACGACCGCGCCGCCCATCTTGTAGACCAGTGTATCGCTGTTGGGCGCATCGGGGACCTGGAACAATCCGCCGCGCACGGCCCAATCCTTGCGATTGAGCTCGACCACGGCGCCGCGCGTATAACCGGGCAGATCGGCGGGGAAATCATAGGCCCCCGACGACCACATCGCCCAGTTCATGAAGTCGGCGCGCGGGTCCTTGGCGTAGGAATTGCCGTCGAAGAAATCGCCGACGGCGAAGCGGCCGACGATCAGCGTGACGCGGTCGATATCGCGTTTGCCGGCAAGCTGGTTCGGGGCGTCAGGAACCTCTTCCTGCTCGCCGCCGAGCCCAAAAGTCTGCTTGAAGTAGTAGCGCTGCGCGCGGATTTTCGGGAATGGCGCGCCGGCCTTCTGCGCCTCGCCATTGGAGAAGCCCGCAAGTCCGAGCGTTCCGTTGAGGCCAAAACCCTGCGCCAACTCGGGATTGAAGTAGAATTCGCCGCCATCCCACAGCCGCGCGCCGAGGAACGCCGTCGTCGTCCATGTCGCCTGAAACTGGCCGCTGCCGGGCAGGCTCTGCGGACTGGCATAAGGCGAATGGATCGGCCCGTAGCCCTGCGGCAGTACGGTGGTCTGCGCGTGGACATTCCAGTCGCCGGAGTCCGGCAGCTTGGTCTTGCCGTTGATCGGCGCCATCCAGGGCGTGTCGCCAAACTGGTAGTTGAGGCCGAGCTTGAACAGGTGAACGCGCGGCTCGACATCGACGTTGCCGAGGCCAAAGCCGCTGAGGTCATAGGTCCGGCGCGACAACGCGACGTAATCGTATTCGGCCTTTGCGGTCCAATTGCCGCTGACGGCGTATTCAAGGCCGAGTCCAGCCGTCCATCCGGTCTGGTACTTTCCGACCGGAAACAGCTCCGAGACTCCGTCGGCATCGTTGACGTTGATATGCGTGTGGCCCCAGGCGAAGCCGCCGGTGACGAAGGGCATGAAGCGGTCGAAGGCATAACCGATGCGGCCGCGCACGGTGCCGACATAGTCGGCCGTGGTGTTGAACGGCGCCGGCGACCGTTCATGCGCGACGATATCGCGCGCGCCGGTGAACGTGGAGTCCGCCTCGATGCCGAGCACGACACGGTTTGCGAGCTGGCGATTGTAGCCGAGCTGATAGCCGCCGTTGAGCCCGGTTGCGCTGGGCGGCAGGATCACGCCTTGCAGCGGCAGTGAATTGGTGCCGGGTCCGAAGCTTGAATCGCCGTAGCCGAAATGGCCGCCGACATAGAATCCGGTCCAGTCATAAACCGTCTTCGCGGCACGTGCCTTCAGCGGCAGGTCGGCAGCGAAGCCTGCGGCGGGAAACGCCATCACGCCCGAGGCGATTGCCGCGGCCGTCCGCAAATACCTGTAACGGTGACCTCTCAACGTCAAAACGCACGCCCCCAAAACGCGAATGTCATCCACCCGCCGCGATATCCCTGCCGATTCGCGGCGATCCTGTCATCAGGTTCCGGTTATCCACGCCACCGGCCGAGATGATCTCGATTCGATGCGGTTTCGTCCCAAGCCCCTGCACTTGCTGCCAACCTTATTGCGATTAATTCGCAATAGCAACTGGCGTAGATTGCCACAGGGGATGGTTGGCACCGCTGTGTGACGCGACTGCAACAAATTCCCAGGCCAAAAATGGATGACCCCGCCCGGGGGGACAGCCGGGCGGGGTCGGGGACACGACACGGGGTGGATGAGGCGCCCGTGTCGGACGCAGGATCCACGTGAGATCAGCCTCAGGTACCTAGATCAGTAGCAAGTACGAACGCGGCCGACGTACTGGCCGAAGGCGTTGTACTGGGCGACCCAGCCGCAGCGGTGATAGCCGTAGTAATAGGGGTCGTTGCTGGCGGCGATCGCGGAGCCGACGACGGCGGCGGTAGCGATGCCGGCACCCACACCCCAGACCCAGCCGGGCTGCTTGGCTTCGGCCGAGGAGGTGGTGGACACGATGCTGCCGGTGACGGCGAGGGCAGCGAGTGCGACGGCGGCAATCCTGGTCTTGATCGACATGTGAAACTCCATCCGGGTTGAGGCGGTCCGTTGTGGCCCGCGTGCCCAGTTGGACGGAGGCTCGCCGCGTCCGGTTCGAATCCCGCAAAAGCGAGCGTGCAGCCCGGCTGTTTCCTGAATGATTCCAGCCGGATGCGAGCTAGCCGAGAGGCCCTTTGACGAGCCTGTTCACGTCGAAGTTATCGACCTCGGCGAGCAGCTCGCAAAAGGCGCGCGCCCCCTGATCGATGAGCTGCTCGCCCTTTTCGGCGACGGCCAGCGTCGCATTGCCGATCGCGCCGCTCGTGTGGAGATCCTGCGCCTGCCAGGCGAACGGTGCGGGCCGCTGCGTCGACAGCCAGCGATACTGCCTTTCCATGGCGATGCTGCTCGCGGGAAAATCCGCGATCGCATCCTTGCGCACCTGACCTGGATAGCGTGCCAGCATGATCGAGGTCTCGACCGCGCCGCCATGGATGCCGTGGCGTACCTCATCCGCCGGGAACAGCTCCTCCGCGCCCGACAGCCGCGACCACGACGTCGTCACCACAAAGAGCTTGTGATGCGCGCGAAGATCCTGCGCGACCAGCATCATTGCCGCGCTGTTGCCGCCATGGCTGGTGATGATGACGAGCTTTTTCACGCCGCGCTGCGCGATGTCCTCGCCGATCCCGGTCCATCGCTTCAGCGCCACCTCGGTCGGCAGCGTCTGCGTGCCCGGATAGTCGATATGCTCGGTGGAAATCCCGACCGCTTCAACGGGCAGGAACGTCGCCGGAACATTTGCGGGCAACAGCTCGCGCACGCGCGCGAGATACGCGTCCGCGATCATCACGTCGGTCTCGAGCGGCAGATGCGGGCCGTGTTGCTCGGTCGCCGCCAGCGGCAGCACCGCGATCCAGCGCGACACGTCTGCAAGGCTCGCATCGGCCCAGTTGATGTCGATCCAGTCCCGAGACGGCGTCATCGTGGTTTCTTTGCCCGAATTTGTCGCGTATTTTGGGGTTATCAGGGGACGCGGGCCTGGCCGGCTCGCGTCCCCGAATGTCTTGCGGTTTTATCGCGTTGCCTTCACATCGGCCAGCCACGATCGACGGAGTGCCATCATGACCCCCTCTCATTTGCGGCGAGCGTTAACGGCGGGCTTGATGGCCGCTTGCGTCTCTCTTGCGCCGGCGCGTGCCGAGACGCTGGACAAGGTCACCTTCGGCACCAATTGGGTCGCCGAGGCCGAGCATGGCGGTTTCTTCCAGGCGGTCGCCGACGGCACCTACAAGAAATACGGGCTCGACGTCACCATCGTTCCCGGCGGTCCGAACGAGAACAACCGGATGCTGCTGATCGCCGGCAAGATCGATTTCTTCATGGCCGCGAACACGCTGATGTCGTTCGATGCGGTGGCAAATAGCGTCCCCGTCGTCACCATCGCAGCGGTCTTCCAGAAGGATCCCCAGGTGATGCTGACGCAGCCGGACGCCAAGGTCGCCAAGATCGAGGATCTCAAGCCGCTGACCTTGTTCGTCTCCAAGGAGGGCATGACCAGCTACTTCCAGTGGCTGAAGTCCGAATACGGCTTCAACGAGAAGAACGTTCGTCCCTACAATTTCAATCCGCAGCCTTTCATCGCCAACCCCAAAAGCGCGATGCAGGGCTACGTCACCTCCGAGCCCTTCGCGGTCGAGAAGGCCGCCGGCTTCAAGCCGAATGTGCTGCTGCTTGCCGATTACGGCTTCAACACCTATTCGACCCTGATCGAGACCCGCCGCGACATGGTCGAGAAGAAGCCGGACCTGGTGCAGCGCTTCGTCGATGCCTCCATGGTCGGCTGGTACAATTACATCTACCGCGACAATTCCGCGGGCAATGCCATGATCAAGAAGCTCAACCCGGAGATGACCGACGAGCTGCTCGCCTATTCCGTCGCCAAGATGAAGGAATACGGCATCGTCGATTCCGGCGAGTCCTTGAAGAACGGCATCGGCGCGATGAGCGACGATCGCTACACCTCCTTCTTCAACAAGATGGTGAAGGCCGGCGTCGTGAAGGCGGATCTCGACTTCCGCAAGTCCTATACGCTGCGCTTCGTCAACAAGGGCGTCGGCGTCGAGCTGCGCCCGAGCAAGCCGTAGTGCAAGGTCCATGTCATCCGTCAAAACCTCGTCCGGGGTCGAGGCCGGCCTGACGGCTCTCGCCGTCAGCCTGCGCGGCGTGACGAAGGCGTATGATAATGGCGTCATGGCGCTCGGCCCGCTCGACCTTGCCGTTCGCAAGGGCGAGTTCATCTCGCTGCTGGGCCCGTCCGGTTGCGGCAAGTCCACTGCGCTGCGCCTGATCGCAGAGCTTAGCGCGCCATCGTCCGGCATCGTGCGGGTGGCGCACCACGAGGGCGATGTGCTGCCAGGTCATGGCATCGGCTTCGTGTTCCAGGAGCCGACGCTGATGCCCTGGACCAGCGTGCGCGAGAATGTGCGGCTGCCCTTGAGGCTCGCAGGCGTTCCGAAGCCGGAGGCGCGCGCGCGGGCTGATGAGGCGTTGGCCAGCGTGGGTCTTGCCGATTTCGCCGATGCTTTCCCGCGCGAGCTCTCCGGCGGCATGAAGATGCGGGTGTCGCTGGCGCGTGCGCTCGTCACCGACCCTGATATCCTCCTGATGGATGAGCCGTTCGCCGCGCTCGACGAGATCACGCGTTTTCGCCTCAACAACGACCTGCTTGCGCTGTGGCGAGCCCTTGGCAAGACCGTCATCTTCGTCACCCATTCGGTGTTCGAATCCGTCTATTTGTCGCAGCGGGTCGTGGTCATGACCGCGCGGCCCGGCCGCATCCAGGCCGATATCCGCATCGAGACGGTCGAGCCGCGCGGTGAGGAGTTTCGGACCTCTGCCGCCTATTCCAATTATTGCCGGAAGGTGTCGGCCGCGCTGGCGCCGTCCTATTCGGGGCAATCGATGCTATGAACGCGCAAGCTCCCGCCGCAAAACCATCCGGCGCGCAACGCGCGATCCGCTTCGTGCTTCCCGTCATCGTGTTCGCAGCCGGACTCGCGGCCTGGGAACTGGTCGTCCGCATCAAGGACATCCCGCCTTACGTTCTGCCAGCGCCCTCCGTCATCTTCCTGACGCTGATCAAGGACTGGGCGGTGCTGTCACAATCGCTCGCGACCACGCTGCTGACCACGGTCGAAGGTTTTGTCGCCGCCGGCATCGGCGGCATCGCGCTGGCGCTGTTGTTCAACCAGTCGAAATGGGTGGAATATTCGCTATTCCCCTATGCAATCGTGCTCCAGGTGACGCCGGTGATCGCGATTGCGCCGCTGCTTCTGATCTATCTGGAGCAGCAGACCGCAGTCGTGGTCTGCGCCTTCATCGTTGCCTTTTTCCCGGTGCTGTCCAACACCACGCTCGGGCTGAATTCGGTCGATCGCAACCTTGCCGGCCTGTTCCAGCTCTATGGCGCCTCGCCGCCGCAAACCCTGCGCTTCCTGAAGCTGCCGGCGGCGCTGCCCCATATCCTCGGGGGCCTGCGCATTGCCGGCGGCCTGTCGCTGATTGGCGCGGTCGTGGCCGAAATCGCAGCCGGAACGGCCGGCGCGGGCTCCGGGCTCGCCTACAGGATCGCCGAATCCGGCTATCGATTGAACATACCCCGCATGTTCGCAGCGCTGCTGCTGTTGTCGCTGGCCGGGATTGTCATCTATGGGGTGCTGGCGCTAGTTTCCCACCTCGTTTTACGGCGCTGGCACGAGAGCGCGCTTGGAAAGGATAACTGATGACTGCCGGTTCGATTTCGTCCGAAAAGATCGACCTTTTGATTTATGGACCGGTGCGGCCGATCCTCGACAACGGTTTTTCCGATCATTTCGTCGTGCACAAGGCGGAGACACGGGGCGATCTCGAGCGGCTGACACCGGCGATCCGCGAAAAAATCCGCGGCGTGGCGGTGACCTATCACACCGTGCGGGCCGACAAGGATTCGCTGTCGCAGCTGCCCAAGCTGGAGATGGTGGCGAGCTTCGGCGTCGGCTACGACCACATCGACGCCAAATACGCGGCCGAGCACAACATCATCGTCACCAACACGCCCGACGTGCTGACCGAGGAGGTCGCCGACGTTGCGATGGGCCTTCTGATCTCCACCGTGCGTGAGTTCATCAAGGCCGACCGCTACGTCCGCTCCGGCCTCTGGCAGACGCAGAACTATCCGCTCAGCGTCGGCTCGCTGCGCGACCGCAAGGTCGGCATCGTCGGCATGGGCCGGATCGGCCAGGCGATCGCGCGCCGGCTCGATGCCTCGCTGGTGCCGGTGGTCTACCACTCCCGCAATCCGTCGAAGGACGTCTCCTACAAGCACTATCCCGATCTGATCGAGATGGCGAAGGCCGTGGACACGCTGATGGTGATCGTGCCCGGCGGCGCCTCGACCAACAAGATGATCAATGCCGAGGTGCTGAAGGCGCTCGGTCCGCGCGGCGTGCTGGTCAACGTGGCGCGCGGTTCGGTGATCGACGAGCCCGCGCTGGTCCAGGCGCTCAAGTCCGGCACCATCCTCGCCGCCGGTCTCGACGTGTTCGCGGCCGAGCCGAGCGTGCCGGACGAGCTCAAGACCATGCAGAACGTCGTGCTGCTGCCGCATATCGGCTCGGCGTCGGTGGTGACGCGCAACGCGATGGATCAGCTCGTGGTCGACAACCTCAAGTCCTGGTTCGCCGGCAAGGCGCCGTTGACGCCGGTTGCGGAAACGCCGTTCAAGGGGCGCTGATGAGAGGTCTTCGGGTCGTTGCATTCGCCGTCGCGGCCTGCGTGGCCGCGATCGGCATCGCGCATGCGCAGGATGCGACGACCCTGAAGAAGGCGATGCCCGGGCAGTGGGAGCTCTCGACCACCGAGCGCAGCAAGACCTGCGTCGTCACGATGAAAGGCGATGCCGCGGGGCAGGGGTTCAAGCTGGAGCTGGAGCCGGCCTGCAAGACCACGCTGCCCTTTACGAAGGACATCGTCGCCTGGAGCGTCAGGGGCCTCGACATCGTTCGTTTGCAGGACGCGACCGGTGAAGCCGTGATCGACTTCACCGAGGTCGAGGCCGGCATCTTCGAAGGCCTGCGGCAGGGCGAGGGCGTCTACATCCTCCAGGACCTCGCCGCAGCCCGCTCGATGGCCAAGTCGATGGACCAGATGATCGGCGACTGGTCGATGGTGCGCGGCAACGGCCAGCCGGTGTGCGGGCTGACGCTGACCAACACGGAAGCCGGCCCGGACAATTTCCAGGTCTTCGTCAAGCCGAAATGCGATCCGGCGATTGCTCAGTTCAATCCGGCGCAATGGCGGCTCGAACGCGGCCAGATCGTCCTGATGTCGAAATCAGGCGAGGTCTGGCAGTTCGAGGCCGACGACAACGCGCAATGGCGGCGCGTCCCCGATACCGCCGATCCCCTGATCATGCTGCGGCAATAATTCTTCCGGTCGATGTCGATTTAGCCGAGGCTCAATCGTCACATCCACAGCGAGCCGGTTTGCAGCCGGAGCGGCTGCTGCTCGCCAAGGGAGTTTTTCATGCGCTTCATGTACATCGTCACCTCCAGCCAGCCGATGGCTGCCCCGAGCCCGGCGCTGATGGAGGCCATGCAGAACATATCCGAGCGGGAGATCAAGGCCGGTCGAATGATCGACAATGGCGGCCTCATGCCGCTTGCGACCGGCGCACGGGTGCGAATCGTCGACGGTGAGCTCAGCGTCATCGACGGCCCCTTCGTCGAGGCCAAGGAAGTGATCGGCGGCTATGCCATTTTCGAGCTGCGCGACAAGGCGGAGGCCGTGGCCATGGCGCGTCAAAACAAGAATCTGGAGCCCCGTTCCGATTCCATCGGAACGGAAAGGGCTCTGGTCGGCGGCGATGACGACCGCCGACATCGATCACGCGATCCGTGCCGCGATTCACGCAACTTGGCGCGTCGCGCAGCCGCGGCTGATCGCTACGCTGTCGCGTATGCTGCGGGACGTGCCACTGGCGGAGGAATTGACCCAGGACGCACTGGTCGCAGCGCTGGAAGCCTGGCCGCTCAGCGGGGTGCCGGACAATCCCGGCGCGTGGCTGGTTGCGACGGCCAAGCGTCGTGGGCTCGATCATCTGCGCCGGGCAAAGATGCTCACCCGCAAGCAGGACCTGCTGACGCACGAGCTGATGCAGGAGCAGGACGCGATGCCGGATTTCGACGCCGCCCTCGACGACGATATCGGTGACGAATGGTTGCGGCTGATCTTCACGGCCTGTCACCCGCTGCTGCCGCGGCAGGCCCGCGCGGCGCTGGCATTGCGTATGATCTGCGGCCTGACCACCGACGAGATCGCGCGCGCCTTCCTGGTCACGGAGGCAACCGTCGCGCAACGCATCGTCCGCGCCAAGCGCACGCTGTCGCGGTCGGGTCTGAGCTACGAGATCCCGAGCGGCGAGGCGCTTTCGGAGCGTCTCGCCTCGGTGCTCGAGGTCGTCTATCTCATCTTCAACGAGGGCTATTCGGCCTCAGGCGGCGAGGAGTGGCTGCGGCCGCAGCTCTGCGACGAGGCCCTGCGCATGGGGCGGGTGCTGGTCGGCCTCGCGCCTCTCGAGCCCGAGGTCCACGGTCTCATGGCACTGATGGAGCTGAATGCCGCGCGGAAGCAGGCGCGCACGGGCGTCGATGGCGAGCCCATCCTGCTCATGGACCAGGACCGCAGGCTCTGGGACCGGCGCCAGATTGGCGGCGGCCTTCGCGCGCTCGATCGCGCGCGCGAGCTCGGTGGTGCCGGCCGGTTCTACACGCTGCAGGCCACGATCGTCGCGTGTCACGCGACGGCGGAGACGGCCGCTGCCACCGACTGGCGCCGCATCGCGGAGCTCTATGGCCAGCTTGCGGCGCTGGTGCGCTCGCCGGTGATCGAGCTCAACCGAGCGGTCGCGCTTGGCATGGCCGAAGGGCCGCAGGCCGGTCTCGATCTCGTGGACATGATCGCGGACGAACCGGCGCTCGGGGCTTACCACCATCTCCATTCTGTCCGCGGCGACCTCCTGGAGAAGCTCGGCCGCTTCGCCGAGGCGCGAATATCGTTCAAGACCGCTGCACGTCTCGCGAACAATGCGCGCGAGCGGGTGTTGATGGAGCGGCGTGCGGCAGCTATTGCCGATGCCGACGGCTGAAAACGCGAACGGCCTTACGTCGTCGGCTTCGGCGGCGGCGCGGTGCCTTGCGCCCACTTCTCGAACTTGCCGAGCACGCCCCAGGCGGTGAGCGCCAGCGAGATCGGCATCGCGAACTGGCCGAGCCCCGGCACCGCCGACACGATCGTCCCGAGCAGTCCGGCAAGACCGCCCGCATTCGGGCTCGCGGTCACCGAAGAGAGCAGCGCAGTGAGCACCGAGCCGCCGATGCCGAGTGCCGTCTTCTTGCCGTCGAGCAGCTTGCCGATGGTCTCGCCGAGCGCGCCGTTGACCTGGCCGAGCACCGGCTTGCCGTCCTTGTTGAGCAGGGTGCTGAGCAGGTCGACGACCTGCTTCAACTGATCGACGGGGGCCGGGTTGGTCGGGCTGACCGGTCCTGGCACGGGCGCCGTCTTGTTGATGAGGGAGAAGAGCCGTTCGAACAGGCTGATCGGATCGTTGGTGGCGGGCAGCGTGTTGCCCGGTGTCGTCGTTCCCGGTGTTACGGCGCCGGCTGACGGTCGCAGCAACTGTGCGAGGTCTTCCAGCCGCTTCAGGATCTTGGAAATATCGCCGCTCGGCACGGAGCCTCCCGCCTGCGTTGCACGCGTGAGCGCCGCGACCGTGGCCCCGTCGAGAAGCCCGGTATCCCTCAGGCCGTTCCGCTGCTGAAACTGCGAGACCGCGGCCCCGGTCTTCGGTCCGCTGATGCCGTCCTCGGCGAGCGGCGGATTTGCGCCGAGCTTGTTGAGCGCCTGTTGCATCAAGACAATCGTCGACGCCGCATCGTCCTCGGGCTCGGTGCGGTCGGCGAATTGTGGGCTGCCGTCGAGGGTGATCGAGGAATCGAGCGACATCATCGCATGCAGGATCACCGCCGTGCCGAGCTGGGAATCGACGTGGTTCGAGTCGAACACGTGGTCGCGGATGAATTTGCCGGCCCTCGCCTCGGGCGGGCCGTACAGTGTCGAACCGCCATAGAGGTAGGGCGAATTGCAGCCCTTGGAGTGATAGCCGAAGCCGTTGAACGCCTCGAGCCGGAATAGGATCCGGGCGATGCCCCAGTCGTGGGCGCCGATGAAGTTCTCGATTCTGAACGCGTCCACGGCGCCGTCCACGAACGTGGCAAAGGGGCCGCGCCCTTTCGGAACGATGGTCGTCACGCGATGAAGCGTTTCGCCGTTGCCGAGATAGGTGTCGAAATCGTAGTTGGATTCGCGGTAATGGCAGAGCGCAGCAAAGTACCAGGGGACTCCGGTCAACCGCTCGATCTGCTGATAGGTCGCCTTGCCGTTGATCGCCTTGCGCGCGACTCCATTCGCGTCGGCGAGGCGCGAAGGCCGGATCTCGAGATTGGCCCAATTCCGCTCGTACTCGCTTTTCAGACTCTCGAATGAGACCATCTTCCGCTCCCGAAAATTGATGAATTATCGAAATTTCGTGCAAGTCAGATATGGACAGGTGCCGTGATCGGCGTGTGGCTCCAATGTGATCTCCGGCAAATGTGGCAGGTTGCCGGCCCGGCGCATGTGAAATGGCTTACAGCCTGGGCGGGAAAATGTGCCGCAGGGCCGGACCCGCGCCTTCGCCGGCAGCGCGACCCGTCAGTGGGGGAACCGGCATGGTCGTTCGTCCGTTAGCATTTTAGACGATGCGGTAGGGAGCCCTGCATGGCCAAGCGCGTCCTCGCGATCGGCATCGAACCCGGCAATGCGGATTACAGCGCGTTTCCGCAGCTCACGCCGGAGCTCGTGCGCCATTATATCGAAGCGCAATTGCTGCGCCTGCGTGATCTCGGCTACGAGGTCACGAGCTGCCTGATCGATCTCGACGCGACCGCCGAAGCCGGCGTTACGGCCGCACTGCGCGACGAGCGCTTCGACTGCATCGTGATCGGCGCGGGGCTGCGCGAGCCGAAAGAGCGCCTGTTGCTGTTCGAGAAGGTGCTCAACCTCGTCCATCGCCTGGCGCCTGACGCCGCCATCTGCTTCAACTCCACGCCGGCCGACACCGCCGAGGCCGTGCAGCGCTGGATCGATCCCTGACGTCCGATCGGCCGGTGCATCGCTCGCGGCATGGTTTGAGCCGTCTTCGCGCTGCGCCTCCGACGCCATCGCGTAGGCGTCGTGAGCCGCGCCGCCGGCTATTTGTCTGGTCCGAATCCGCTTCCGGCGCTATGACTGGCTCATCACAGGGAGGGCGAGCATGCTTCGAGGTCTTCGCACAGGAAGCTTTGGAATTGGAAGTTTTGGAATCGCGGCATGTCTGACGGTCGCGATGGCGATGCCGGCGCATGAGGCCGCGGCCCAGGATGCCATCGGCGGCGCGATCATCGGCGGTGTCGGCGGGGCGATCCTCGGCGGCGCGCTCGGCGGAGGCCGCGGCGCCGCAATCGGCGCGGTCGTCGGTGCCGGCACGGGCGCTGCGATCGCCTCCGAGGGCGAGCGTCGCCGCGCCGGCTACTACGCCTATCAGCGCGGCTGCTACATGCAGCGTCCCGACGGCTATTACGTCCGGGTCAGCCAACGCTATTGCTATTGATCGATCAGCCGCCGGCGTCACAGGATCGATGGCGGCCGGCGGTAGATTGGACGCGGAGGGGTGAGTATCGGCCGGCGAGCCGCTCTTCCGAGCTGGTGGTTCGCATGAGCATCCGATCTCGCATATGCCGGTGGCTGATCGCCGCGATCGTGGCCGGCGATCTCGTCGGAGCCGGGGCTGCCCGGGCGCAACAGATTCCAGCCGACGAACCCGCGTTTACGGCTTTCGTGGCCGAGCGCATCCGCGCCGAGATTCGTGACACCCCGGTCGTGATCAAGGGACCGCTGACGCTGTCGGTCGGCCCTCTGCAAACCAACCTCGACCGCATCTACGCCTTCTGCAAGGCCAACACCGGCGGCTGCGCCAGGGAGATCGGCGCTTATGTCAGCGGCGTCAAGGCAACGGCGAGCAGCCGGAACGATCCGCCGACCCGAGCAGCCCTTCGCGTGGTCGTGCGCTCGGCCGACTACATGCGGCAGGCGCTTCGGGAGGTCGACGCGCGCGGCCCGGCCCTGACGCGGCCACTGGCAGAGGGGCTGGTGATCGTCCCGGTGCTGGACTCGCCGCGGGCGGTCAGGGTGTTCAACGACAAGGACCGTGCCGCGCTCGGCTTGACGCAGGAGCAGGTCTTCGACATCGCCATCGCCAATCTGCGCAGCAGCGTGAAGCCGCTCACGACGGTCGCAAAAGCGGTCCCGTCAGGACAATTCGGCACGCTGACGGGGGACTATTATCAGACCAGCCGGCTCGCGCTGGTCGACAGCTGGGCGCCGCTCGCGCAGGCCCAGGGCGGGATCCTGATCGTCGCGGCGCCGTCGGCCGATCTCGTGCTCTATGCAAGCGAAGACAGCAGTGCCGCGATCGACGCGCTGCGGACGCTGGCCAGGAACATGATGGCGCGCGCGCCGAAGCCGCTGTCCGGCACGCTGCTGCGCTGGACGCCGAAGGGCTGGCAGCTCGTCCGGTGAGATGCTCTCTCGCGGGGCGGCCGCTCTGCTCAACTCTTGCCGGGGTCTGCCGGCATGATCTGGAGCAGCGGCTCCGGTTGGATCGAGATCTGGCCGGCGAACGGCCGGTCATGCGCGGCGATGAGTAGCACGGAGGTGGCGACGCCGGTGGCGAACAGGCCCATCGCGATCGCCGATCCCAGCCGGTTGTCGCAATGAACGAGGCCGATCACCAGCAGCGCGCAGGCCGCCTGGAGATACAGGCACCACCATTTGACCGGGTTCACCGCGGCGAGGCTGACGATGATCCGCTGCCGCCGCGCGTCCAGCGCCTGCTCCAGCGCGGCGATGAGCTCGCGCTGCACATTCGCCTGCCCCGGGCCTTGCGGCGTCATCGCAACGACGAACTGCAGGGCTTCGGCGAGCGCCGGCGGCGTGACCTTCAGCGACACCTCCTGATGCGCCATCATCGGCCATTCCACCGCGACGGCCTGCCCGACATAGTCGCGGACCAGGCCGCGCAGCTTCGTCTCCTGCTCCGCCGGCAGGCCGGCGGCCAGCAGCACGGCGCTGCGCAGCGCACTGGCCTCGCGGCTCACCGCGGCGCTGGCGCGGTCGCTGTCGCCCCATACCTGCGCCGCGGTAAAGGCGACGAACAGGCCGAAGATGATGCCGAGCACCGGCAGCATGCCCGGCGAGATCGCCTTCAGCGACTTCGCGCGCTCCTCCGTCGCAGCCCTCGCGACGCCTGCGAAGATGGCCGCGGCGAACAGGTACGTGAATCCGAAGATCACCAGCGCCATCGCAGGCACCGGCAGATTGTGCAGCCAGTCGCTCATGCTGCTGTTGTCACTTGATTCGAAGCCCTAGATCAACCGCATCCGCGCAGGCCGGCGTGGCCGCTCTTGCCGACAATGAAGCACGATACAGCCCGGAATTGTCGTCATTTGAGCTGCGCGCAACAATTAGCACGGCGCGGCTGCGGCGCGATCAAGGGAGACGGAATGAGGACCTTCGAGAATTTCTAGCTCCGGTCTACGGCTGGCTTACCGAGGGCCCCGACACCCGTGACCTGAGTGGAGCAAAGGCGTTGTTGGAGGAGTTCGCGACGTCGTAACTGGAAATAGCGCCCGCTTGCTCATTTGCAAACGGGCGCTGTCTTCTAATACAACGATGTTAGTTCTTTGCTTCTTTGGGTGCTGGCGGATTCTGCGCAATAAAGGTGTGGGCCTTGGTCTTCCAGTTCCCGTCAGCTTGTTTAAGCAGAACGCGCAACGTGTGCCCGCTCATCGTCCGTACCTCGCCCCCGCTCTTGACTTGGTTCACAGTCCAACTCGACAGGAGGTACGCGAGATTTCCATCGGCGCGGGTCTCAATTATCTCGAAGGTGTGATCCTTGAAGCCCGCCTTGATGGCCCCCTCCCAAAATTGCTTGATTGCCTCAGGCCCAATTGCGACCGGGGAGCCTCCTGGTACCAAGATCGCATCGTCAGTGTACATAGCAGGAAATGCCGCGGTATTTGGAGTGTTAAATGCGTTCAGCCATTGTTGGTTGGAAACTTCCATCGCTGTACGAAGATCATCCGCCCTTGCAGATGAGCCCCACATCAGAAGCGGGAGAAGCAATGCGAAGACCAATGATTTCGCGCTCGTTTTCCTCTCCTATTGTCTGCCATTGAGAAAATGAAGTCAGGAAAACAGCAGACGTTATCCCATGCCGTTGGTTCGCGAAATGCCAGAAATGTGCGGGAGACTCACCCGGTGAAGCCAGTTTATCCGGTGGCAATATAGCCGCGCGCGCCTCGTCGAGATGCAGGAACAGCTATGTCTGATCCAGACGAACAGCGCTGAAATCCCCGAAGCGGATAGCAACGTCAGCAGTTCTGACGGAGCTCGTGATCGGGTTAGTGGCTTAGGCGACTGGCAGCACGAAGACCGCCGCCCGAGGCCAAGCTGAACGGTCTCAGAGAGCCGCTCCAAAGAGAGCCCCGACCGTGCCAGCCGGGGCTCCAGGCCAGATCCGCGCGGCCGGGAGAGCAAGCCGCGCAATTTCGGAGTATGCCTCAGTCCATGCTGCCTCCGGTGATGGAAGTGCGGCGGTCCACAGGAAAGCTGCTCAAAGCAATCCGCTCGCCGTGAACCTGCAACGAGTGGCCGCCACCGCGTGACAGGTGAGGTGAACGCCAGAACGCCACTGCCGCGCCACCAAATCGCTTAACGACTCAACGACGCATGTTGCATCGGGCCGGGGCGATGCGCATGGGTGGTGTAGTGATGCGCAATTGGTCCAATGTTTATGTGACTGCGTCCGTGAGCGGGCTGATGGTCACGATGCTTTTGCTTGGCGCGATCCTCGCTCGACATGCCGGACTGGCGGAGAAGAAAGGCGACCGGGTCATCGCTGTGTCAGCGCACAGCGAGGCCCGCACCCGGACAACTTCTGAGAACGGTGGCGGAGCCACGGTAGATTTTGGTGTCGCGGACCTTAGAGGGTCGCTGCCGTAAGGAAGTGATCATCGGCCCGCCCTGCCGAGTTCGCTGAGGGACCTTTCGGCTGGCCAGTCATCTTGCCTAAAGCGCGATGAGATTGGGATGAATCGTCATCGCGCTTTAGGTTGGTGTTTGAGCATGATCTCCGCGCAAACGCGTTCCGCGTTTGTCGCGAGGGAAAACCGCTGCGCACTTTTCCGGATCATGCTTTAGCCGAGGCGATCGGCGCGTTGTAGGCTGCCAATCCGAGTCATTCGTGACCAAGCGAAGACGGCCGCATGGAAGCGGCCTGCCTTGGGCGCTGGCCACTTCCGGTCTTCTCCGGTTCGCAGACATTCTCAAAGTCGGTCGGCATGTCTCAAACGGGCCAGTAGCTGACACATTTCGAATCAATAGCGACTGCCATCCATCGGCGCCCCTGGGATCGCACTGAATTGCGATCCCAGCGAGTTCCAGACCCGCGTTGCGGCTGATGCTTCGGGAAACAGCGTGTCCTAGGCTACTTCATGTATCCTACGTAGTAGATACCGATTACATTCTTCGATGCGTCCCGGATCGGCTTGTAACCTGTGATGAAGGGCTTACCGAGAATGTCCGCCTCTCCGTAGAATGGTTCATCCTTTTTGATGGATTCGATCGCTTTGCCTTTGGGGTCGAGAATGGTTCCGACCGCTCGCGTGCCGTCATCCTTCTTAACGTTAGTGGCAACGCGAACGTACTCCTCGCCGTTCTTCACAAATATGGTGGCCGTTCCCTGAGCCTCCTTAACCACTTCATCGACCAAATCGAAATTGTTGTTCATCTTTGTAGAACCAAAATAGATTGCCGGGACTTGCTTGCCAGCCACAGTATCGGTCCCATTGATCTTCGGTGGACCTAGCTTATTCGCCTTTGACTCCAACAGCTCCATTGCAGTCTTGACCTTCGCATCCTGGGCCTGAACGAGGTTTGGAAAGAGTGCTGCTGCCCCGATAAGGCATGCGACTTTTAAGAAACCAATGGGTTTGAAGTTCATGAGTATTCCTCCCGTGAAAATGCTGTACCGTTCGGGGGCATCGTCCATCTGGGCAATGGCTCTCAAGATAACTCAGTGCGGGTTCGAAGTTTGCATCACGCGATGACCTCGTATGAAAAGGACGTGCCTAGCCGTCCCCAACGGGTTTCCTAGTCGCGTGCTTCAAATCGGGATTGAGACGATCCCAATCCTTTTCGCAACTGAGATACTCAGCCATACCCCAGCAACAGCTATCTTGATGTGGATCAAGGTAGGGCAAGGCAATTTAGCGGTGCATTTTCGCCTCGCTCCGCGATGTCTCAGTTGGGTCACAAGCGACCATCTGAGCTAAATTATGAAAAGAAGAAGAGCCCAGCTGTGATGGGCTAGGCTCTCTTTCAGCGATTGATGGCCGCCTCAACAGTCACCTTTACGGCGGCGTCGAGTTCAGGATCACTTGATTTCCCAGGATGTGTTGTGCGGGATGTCCATCGCAAAATAATCGCCAGAGCCAGCCAGCGCAGGCATAGCTATGCACGCAAATGGTTCGCTTCCGGTGATGCCCTTATACTTACCGGTACCGCCGGTGATGATATGCGTTCCACAATCCATCTTCGGCTGGGTCTTGTCGAGGTCTCGAGTATCGAATGTCGAGAAAATCTTGTCGCCGTCGCTGTCGGCGAGCACGCAAGCTCCGTCAATGTATTTCTTGTCCCCGGACGCGACGTTCAGCGCCACGCAGCGTGCTGACATCTTGTCCAGCATCTTCTCTCCCTTCATGTTTTGAGTGGTCCCGACCGCCTCCAGCGTAGTGGCCTTGCCGAGTTCGGCGGTGTCAATGCTCATCAAGGGCCGAAAAATAAAGTGCGTCACATAAGGAGTAGTCCCCTTCTTTTCAATCGACTCTGCCGCGACAGTGGCGGGGGCAAAGGACATGAGCGCTGCAGCAAAAGCCGTTGCTTTGGTGAGTCTCATCGCTGCGGTGAATGTGGGGACTATGCGCACGTTGAAGAAGTTCATGAGTGCCTCCTTAGATCAAGCGACGGTTCAGGTCTCCGCCGTGAACTGCCGCGAGTTGAAATCGACCTGCGTACGCTTTCTCCTGTCAAATCGAGTTGCACGCCGGCGCCGAGCGTCAACGTGATCATGCTTTCATGATGCTTCGCCTTAGACTGACGAAGTATGTGGGGATGGTGGCTCCAATCATCGGTTTTGACCTCAATACAAGGCTCGACCGAACGACCTGGGATACAAACATAATAGCATGGAACGCGGCGGACGTCAGCGTCATGCCCAGAAAACGCAGCGCGCACGGTCAACTGTCCTGACCGAATGCGCTATGCAAAATGTAATTCGCCTGTTGTTCAGATGAAACACGGTGCACATGGGTTCAGCGACCCTGTCGCCACTCTTCATGCTTTGCGTCGTTCCGCTTGCAACTCAGGAGGTGAGCATTGAGTGATGCCGATTTCCGCAGCCACCAACATCCGTAATATCCGCCTTGGGTCAATCGCGTCGTTTTGCGAGTTCGCGGTAAGGTCCGCTTTAGCCCCCAAGAGGCGACGTCGTTTAGATCAGCTTCAGTCCCCTCAGACTCGCATGACCGCTCTTGCCGACGATGATGTGGTCGTGCACGGCAATTCCCAGCGGCTTGGCGATGTCGATGATCGCCTTGGTCATCTGGATATCGGCCTGCGAGGGGGAGGGATCGCCTGAGGGGTGGTTGTGCACCAGGATCAGCGCGGTTGCCGACAGCTCCAGCGCGCGCTTGATGACCTCGCGTGGATAGACCGGGGTGTGGTCGACGGTGCCGGTCTGCTGCACCTCGTCGGCGATCAGCTGGTTGCGCTTGTCGAGGAAGAGCAGGCGGAATTGCTCCTTGTCTGAAAACGCCATGCTGGAGCGGCAATAATCGATCACCTCGTTCCAGGATGACAGCGCATTGCGGCTGTTGACCTCACCCTTGGCGACGCGATGCGTCGCCGCGGCGATCAGCTTGAGCTGGTGGATCGCGGCTTCGCCGATGCCGCCCACCTCGCGCAGCCGCGCCACCGGCGCGTGCACGACCTCGGCGAACGAGCCAAAAATCTTGATCAGCGTCTTTGCCAGCGGCTTGGTGTCGCGCCGCGGCAGCGCCGGAAACAGCGCCATCTCCAGCAGCTCGTAATCGCTCAGCGCATCCGCGCCGGCGCTGTAGAAGCGTTCGCGCAGCCGCTCGCGATGGCCGTGATAATGCGGCGCGTCCTCGGGCTTGGCCTTGTCGTGGTCGGTCTTGGCGGGCATCGCCCGCCAGCATTGCCGCGGACCAGCGCTTTTGCAACCGTCAATTGCGGCACGGCAGGCCGGTCTCGGTACCTGACTTTGGTGACAATCAGCCCGCCGGTTTCCTGGCGGTCTGCGCTGGCACGGGCATCGTGACGGCAACGACGCCGGCGAGAATGAACGCCATTCCTGCGACAATCGACCAGGTGAAGCGCTCGCCGAGCAGCGCGGTGCCGAGCGCCACCGCAAAGCCCGCGCGCAGGTAGCTTCCGCTTGTGGTCCCAAGCGGGCCGAGTGTGCGGATCAAACGGAAATAGATCACCATCGCGAGCGCCGTGCAGACCACCGCGAGGCTGACGACGGCCGCGACCGCCTGCGACGTCGGTGCCAGCGTCCAGGGTCGCTCGAGGACGAGTGCGGCAGGGACCATGAGGATCGCGGCACAGCTCATGGCGCCGGCCGCCGTGACGGTGGCGGGAAAGGCGGAGAACCGCTGCCCCCATATCGGTGCGAGCGCGTAGCAGAGGCTTGCGCCGAGCACGGCGGCCTGCGCCAGCGGGGCCGTCGTGCCCAACCCGGACAGCGCATCGATGCCGATCGTGACCGCGACGCCCGCAAGACCCAGCGCGACGCCGATGATCTTCCGGGTGCTGATCGCCTGCCGCCCGCGTGCGGTCATCATCGCGATCGCGAGCACGAACATCGGCGGGGTCGCATTGAGCACGCCGGCGAGACCGCTTGCGATATGCATCTCGCCCCAACTGATCAGGGTAAACGGCAGCGCGCTTTGCAGCAGCCCTTGCACGAAGAAAGCCGCCCAGATCGGTCCTCGACCGGGAAGAGCGTGCCCCTGAGCGCGCGCGATCGCGATCAGGAGAATAGCCGCGATCGTCACGCGCGCGGCGACCATCGTGAATGGCGGGATCGTCGGGATTGCGACCTTGATCAGCGTGAACGAGCTGCCCCAGATCAGTGAGAGCAGCAGCAGAAGCCCGATCTCGAACGTGAGCGTGGTTTGTCCTGACGTCGTTGGTTGCGCCTGCGTGTGCATTGCGAATCTGCTCCGGGATGGACCGGGACCATGATCCGGCGCGGCGGCGCAGGCTGGCCGGATTCGGACCTCATCGCCCGAATCGAGTCCGATTCCAGCTACTCGGCGGGCTGCGTTGAAACTATTCTTCCGCCATGGCAACAGGCTCGGCACATCGGCAAACGCTGCCGCCGCACCTCGACTGGGAGACCTGCGATCGGGCGCGGCTGGCGCGGGCACGCGCGTTCGACGGGCTGTTCTTCTCCGGCGTTCGCTCGACGCGCATCTATTGCCGGCCGGTCTGTCCGGTTCGCCCCGCTCGCTCCGAGAACGTCACCTTTTATGCGACCGCCGCTGCCGCCGAGCGCGCCGGCTTTCGTCCATGCCTGCGCTGCCGGCCGGAAACCGCGCCGGGATCGCCGGCCTGGATGGGAACGGCCACCACCGTCGCGCGCGGGATGCGCCTGATCAATGACGGATTTTTGGATCGCGCGTCCATGACGGAGCTTGCTGAAGCCCTTGGCGTCGGGCCGCGCCATCTGCTGCGTCTATTCCTGCGCCATGCCGGCGCGAGCCCGAGCGAGATTGCGGCGACGCGACGCGTGCAGGAAGCCAAGCGCCTGATCGACCAGACCAGCATGACATTGGCGGAGATCGCCTTCGCCGCTGGTTTCGGCAGCGTTCGCAGATTCAACGATGCATTTGTCGCGACCTACAAGCGGCCGCCGTCGTCATTCCGCCGCCATCGCTAGGGCGCGGCGCCGGGCATCACCCGATCTGCTTCTCGCCGTGCCGCTTCGACAGCGTGAAGATCTCGACGCCCGTCGCGGTCACCCCGACGGAGTGCTCGAACTGCGCCGACAGCGAGCGGTCGCGGGTCACCGCGGTCCAGCCGTCGGAGAGGATCTTCACGTGCGGCTTGCCGAGATTGATCATCGGCTCGATGGTGAAGAACATGCCGGGCTTGAGCTGAACGCCTTCGCCGGGCCGGCCGATATGGATGATGTTCGGCTCGTCGTGGAACATGCGCCCCAGGCCATGGCCGCAGAAATCGCGCACCACGCTCATGCCCTGCGGCTCGACGAAGCTCTGGATGGCGTGGCCGATGTCGCCGGTGGTGGCGCCCGGCTTCACCGCGGCGATGCCGCGCATCATCGCCTCATACGTCACCTCGATCAGCCGCTCGGCCTTGCGCGCGATCGGGCCGACCGCATACATCCGGCTGGAATCGCCGTACCAGCCGTCGACGATGAAGGTGACGTCGATGTTGACGATGTCGCCTTCCTTCAACGGACGGTCGCCGGGCATACCGTGGCAGACCACGTGGTTGAGCGAGGTACAGGTCGAGTAGCGGTAGCCGCGATACATCAGCGTGGCCGGATAGGCGCCGTGGCTGAAGGCGAAGTCGCGGACGAACTGGTCGATGCGCTCGGTCGGCACGCCGGGCCCGACGATGTCGGTGAGCTCGTCGAGGCACTTCGCCACCAGCGCGCCCGCCTTATGCATGCCGGCAAAGGCGCTCGGCCCGTGCAGCTTGATCTGTCCTGTCTTGCGCAGGGAGGTATCGGAGGCTTCGACGTAGCTCATGCGGGGCTGGTCTCGATGTCGGCGGAAGGGCTTGATTTCAAGGCCATAATCTAATGATCACGGGCCTTCATGCAAGTCAGGCGTGGCTCTTGGGCCGAAACAGGGCCTAATTCGGGACTTCTACGGTGGTTTCCACCGGCAGGGCGCCGCCCCGGACGCGGATCTCGCGGACGGGATAGGGAACCCGGATGCCCTCGCGCTTGAAGGCCTCCCACAGCGCCAGCATCACGTCGCTCTTGACGCCATCCATGCCGTCGGGGTCCGCGATCCAGAAGGTCAGCGAGAACTTCATCCCGGCTTCCGCGAACTCGGTCAGGATGCTGTTCGGCGGCTTGCCTTTCTGCGCGCGGGGATGGGCGGCCGCGGTCTCGGCGGCGAGCTTGCAAACCAGCCGCGGATCGGCGTCGTAATTGGTGCCGAAGGCGATCTTCACCAGCGTGTTCTTGTCGGTATAGGTCCAGTTGACGACCTTCTGCGTCACCAGGTCCTCGTTCGGCACCAGGAATTCGCGGCCGTCGCCGGCGGCGACGGAAATATAGCGCGTCTTCATCGCACTGATGCGCCCGGTGTTGTCGCCGATGGTGACGAGGTCGCCCGGCTTCACCGACTTGTCGGCGAGCAGGATGATGCCCGAGATGAAGTTGGCGACGATCTTCTGGAGGCCGATACCGATGCCGACGCCGACCGCGCCGGAGAACACCGCGAGCGCCGAGAGATCGATTCCGACCGCGCCGAGCGCAATGACGATTGCGATGGCCAGCAGCCCGATGCGGATGATCTTGACCAGCAGCACCTGCACCGACGGCGTCAGATCGGTGGTCGAATTGATCCGGCTCTCGGCGAAATTGCTGGCGATGTTGGTGGCCCAGAGCGCGATGAGCAGCAGAGCGCCGGCCTTGATCACCAGCAGCGGCGTCAGCCGCAGGCCGCCGAGCACGATCGCAAAGGAATCGAGCAGGTCGACCGTGCTGTCGAGCTGGCCGATGATGGACAGCGCCGCGACGAACCACGCCGTGATCGACACCAGCTTGACGATGAAGGCGTTGCGCAGCACCGAGGTCACGAGCCGGATCGCAAGCCAGGCCAGGCCCAGCTTGGCGGCGACCATCAGCAGATAGCTGCGGCTCGGCCAGGTCGCGTGATACATCACCACGCGCTCGATGATCACGAGCAGGGTGAACACCGCCGTCGAGGCGCTGGAGACCATCACCCGCGCGAAATGCCGGAGCGGCAGCGGCCAGCGCAGCGCCAGGGACGTCAGGTCGACGCGCCTGCGAATACCAGCCTCCGCCGCATAGGCGATGCCGGCCGCGGCCAGGATGAGGCCGAATTGCAGGTAGAACCAGGGTGAGGAGATTTCCGCCCCGACGCTGCGCGCGGTGGTCTGCACGAACTCCATGAAGTCTTTGAGGTCCATGTCCATCGGTCTCGTCGGCAAGCAGGCGGGAGGATTTGATTCGAGGGCGGCGCAGAATCCCACAAAGGGCGCCGCCGGGCCATCGATACACCGCCAAGTGAAGCGCGTTAAGGCCGCAAAATACGGGCAGATTGCCGCGAGCGGGAGAAAATGGGTTGGCGTGGGAGTCTGCCGACGATAAGGATGCAATTCCAGCGATTTGTACCCGGAAGGTGGATGGCTTCCCTCGACTCTGTCAGCCTCGCCATATTGCTCGGCGCCGTCCTCGTCATGGCCGGTATCCTGTCGAGCCTGCTTGCTCTGCGCTTCGGCGCGCCCTTGCTGCTCGTCTTCCTCGCCATCGGCATGCTCGCGGGCGATTCCGGCCCCGGGCAGCTGCAGTTCGACGACGTCCGCACCACCTATCTGGTCGGCTCGGTGGCGCTCGCCCTGATCCTGTTCGACGGCGGCCTGAAGACGCGCTTTGCCAGCATCCGCACCGTGCTTGCGCCCTCCGTCGTGCTCGCGACTGTCGGGGTGCTTCTGACCGCGCTGATCACGGCGCCGTTCGCCAAATACGCGCTCGACCTCAACTGGACGGAATCGCTGCTGGTCGGTGCCGTCGTGGCCTCGACCGACGCGGCCGCAGTGTTCCTGCTGGTGCACACCCAGGGCCTGCGCCTGCGTCCGCGCGTCGGCGCGACGCTGGAGGCCGAATCCGGCACCAACGACCCCTTCGCGATCTTCCTCACCTTGATGCTGGTCGAATACATCTCGCTGGGATCGAGCTCGGCCGGGCATGTGGCGATGGAGTTCATCCAGGAGGCGGTGCTGGGCGCCGTCGTCGGCGTGGTCGGGGGACGTCTCGTCGTCGTCGCGCTCAACCAGGTGGCGCTGCCGCAGGGCCTGCATGCGCCGTTCGTGACCACGGGCGCGCTCGTGATCTTCGGCGGCTCGCAGATCATGCACGCCTCCGGCTTCCTTGCGGTTTACCTGGCCGGCATCATCATCGGCAACCGCCCGACCCGCGCGCATAATTCGGTGGTGGCCTTCCTGGATGCCGCGACCTGGCTGGCGCAGATCGTGATGTTCGTCCTGCTCGGCCTCCTGGTCTCGCCGAGCCGGCTTGGCGCCAGTGCGCTGCCGGCGGTCGAGGTCGCATTCGTCCTGATGCTGGTCGCGCGGCCGGTCGCGGTGTTCGTGTGCCTGGCCCCGTTTCGCTTCAACTGGCGCGAGAAGATCTTCATCGCCTGGACCGGCCTGCGCGGCGCGGTCGCGATCTTCCTGGCGTCGATCCCGATGCTGGTCGGCCTGTCGAAAGCCTATCTCTATTTCGATGTTGCCTTCGTCGTCGTCATCATCTCGCTCCTGCTGCAGGGCTGGACGCTGGCGCCCGCCGCGCGCAAGCTGCACGTGGCGCTGCCGCGCGCCGAGCGTGGTCCGCGCCGTGTCGAGCTGGATCTGCCCGGCCAGCTCGAGCAGCAGCTCGTCGGCTATCCGGTGCGGCCCAAGAGCCTGTACTTCCGCCGCGGTCTGATCCCGTCCTGGTCCAAGCCGACGCTGGTGATCCGCAACGAGAACATCTTGACCCCGACGGAAGCCGATCCGATCGCGCCCGGCGACTACATCTATCTACTGGCCCCGCCGGAAAAGGCCGAGTCGCTCGACCGCTTCTTCGTCGACATGCAGCCGAGCTCGGCGCCGGATCCGCATCTGCTCGGCGACTTCATGGTCTCCGGCGAGCACACGCTGGCCGAGCTTGCCGGGATTTACGGCGTGAAGGTCGGCGAGGATGACGGCAAGCTGACCCTCGCCGACTATTTCGACGTCCATCTCGACCGCGCGCCGAAGGAGGGCGCCGAGCTGCCGCTGGACGAGATCGTGCTGGTCGCACGCTCGATCTCCGGCGGCCGCGTCAACGTCGTCGGCCTGCGGTTGCCGGAGGACGAAGAAACGCCCGCGCCGCTGACGCGCCGGCAGGCGCTGCGGCGCAAGCTCGCGGATTTGTGGACGTCGGTGGCGGGGGTTTAGCTGTCGCGAGAGCGGGTACCGCGTGCGCCAAAATCGCGGTGTCATTGCCCGCGAAGGCGGGCAATCCAGTATTCCAGAGGCGGTCGTAATTGAACCGAGAGGCCGCGGCGTACTGGATGCCCCGGTCAAGCCGGGGCATGACAGCGGTGGTGAGGCGGAAGCAAGCCGCACGAGCCCCTCACGTCAGCACCTTCACCCCGCCGAACGACGTCACCCGGCCCTGCTTCAGCATCACGATCTGCGTCGCGAGCTGGCGCAATTCGGCGACGTCGTGGCTGACATAGACCATGGGGACATTGGCCTCGTCGCGCAGCCGCACTAAGTAAGGCAGGATCTCCAGCTTGCGGCCCTCGTCGAGAGCGCCGAGCGGTTCGTCGAGCAGCAGCAGGCGCGGCCTCGACAGCAGCGCGCGCCCGAGCGCGACGCGCTGCCGTTCGCCGCCGGAGAGTTTTCCGGGACGACGGTCGAGCAGGGCGCCGATGTCGAGCAGGTCGACGACGCGCTTGTGCTGGGCAGGATCGGGCGCGAGGCTGCTCATCCGCCGGCCATAGTCGAGATTTTGCGCGACGTTGAGATGCGGAAACAGCCGCGCGTCCTGGAACACATAGCCGATGCGGCGGCGATAAGTGGGCACATGGATGTCAGCCGCGGTGTCGTCCACGGTCTCGCCATCGATCACGATGGTGCCGCGGTCGGGCCGCAACAGGCCTGCGATCATGTTGACCAGCGAGCTCTTGCCGGCACCGGACGCGCCGAACAGGCCGATGACGCGGCCTTCGCTGGTGAAGGTTGCGGAGAGCGAGAATTCGCCGAGTTGTTTTTCGATGTCGACGCGCAGCATGGTCAGTTCCCGTGCAGGCGCTGTGTGGCGCGGCGGGCGAACCATTCGGCGGCGATCAGCGCGCCGAGCGCCAGCACGATCGAGACGATCACGAGTCGTCCCGCGGCCGCGTCGCCATCGGGCGTCTGGATCAGCGAATAGATCGCGGAAGAAATCGTCTGGGTCTCGCCGGGAATGTTGGAGACGAAGGTGATGGTCGCGCCGAACTCGCCGATCGCCTTGGCAAAGCCCAGCACCATGCCGGCGAGCACGCCGGGCAGCGCCAGCGGCAGCGTCACCGTGAAGAAGACTTTCCAGGGCGCCGCTCCCAGCGTCTCCGCGGCCTGCTCGAGCCGGCGGTCGATCGCCTCGATCGACAGCCGCATCGGGCGCACCAGCAGCGGAAACGACATGATGCCACAGGCGAGCGCGGCACCGGTCCAGCGGAAGGCGAAGACGATGCCGAGGTATTCGGCCAGGAAGCCGCCGACGAGTCCCTTGCGACCGAAGGTGAGGAGCAGGAGATAGCCGGTGACGACAGGCGGCAGCACCAGCGGCAGATGCACCACCGCGTCGAGAAACGATTTGCCCCAGAAGTCATGGCGGGCAAGCAGCCATGCCAGCGCAATGCCGAACGGCGTTGCGACCAGCGTGGCAATGACGGCGACCCTGAGCGAGAGCAGGATCGCCGTCCATTCGGCGGGAGAGATCTCGAGCACGAAAAATCAGGTTGTCGGGCTTACCAGGAACTTGAAGCCGTATTTTTCCAAAATGGTCTTGGCTGCGGTCGAGCGCAGGAAGGCGAGATAGTCGTTGGTCTCGGCCTTCGCGGTGGTGGTCGCGGCGACGGGATAGATGATCGCGGGATGCGAATCCGCCGGGAAGGTGCCGACGGTCTTGACGCCCGGCTCGACCTTGGCGTCGGTCGAATAGACGATGCCGAGATTGGCCTCGCCGCGGGCGACCAGCGTCAGCGCAGCACGGACGCTCTCGGCCATGGCGAATTTCGGCTCGGCGGCCTGCCAGGCGCTCAGCTTCTCGAGCGCCGCCTTGGCGTATTTGCCGACCGGCACGGACTTGACGTCGCCAGTCGCGACCTTGCCGTCGCCCGCGAGCTTGGCGAGATCAAAGCCTTGCGCGATCGTGACATTGTCGATCTTGGAGTCCTTCGGCGCGATCAGCACGATGCTGTTGCCGAGCAGATTGACGCGGGTCGGTTCGTTGATGGTCTTTTTCGAGATGGCGTAGTCCATCCAGTCGGTGTCGGCGGAGACGAACACGTCGGCCGGCGCGCCCTGCTCGATCTGCTTGGCGAGCACCGAGCTTGCGGCATAGCTGACGCTGAACTTGACGCCGGTCTTGGCGGTGTAGGCGGCGTCGACCTCGTCGAGCGCGTTCTTCATCGAGGCTGCGGCGAACACGGTGATGGTCTTGTCCTCGGCGCTAGCAGGCGAAAGGCTCGCGCCCGCGAGGACCACGAAGGCGGTGAGAAGTCCGGCAATACGAATCATGGAGTGCGCTCCGTGCGAGCTCGCGCGCGCGAAAGGCACGCGCAAATCTGGCGTTGGTTGGGTCGGATGCGACGGGCGGAAGCGCTGTTCCACGGGGGCCCCGCGACGGCTTACGGCCGGCAGGGATATCGCAGCTGCGAAGATAGCAGGCTGGCGCCTCAGGTCAAAGGCGACCGTTTGTCTAACCGGGCAGCCTTATTGCGCCGGCAGGATCGCGATCGACAGCGAATTGTCCTTGGCACCGCTGATCTGGAGCACGAAAGGCTGCGCCGACAGCTCGTATTTCACGGTCTTGCGGATGCCGTCGCAATCGGTCGCGCCGCTGAAGGCCACGGGCTTGAGGAAATGCCCGTCCTGGACCACGTCCACCCAGGCCCCGGAGGACAGGCTGACCGTATAGAGCCCGGCCTTCGGCGCCTTGATGCTGGTGAAGCCCGCGAAGGTGCCGTCCTTCGGCGCCCTTTCCGGCGGTGTGGGCAGCTTCGCGTCCGCGGGGGCAACCAGCCCCAGCGTAATGGCCGACGACGGCAGGGCCGCCTGCTCGCTTCCGGTCGCGAGCTTGGCACGATCCGGCGCAGTGAGCGCAGCGCGCTCGCGCTCGATCGGCCATTTGAACTTGTCGCAGCCGCTGGGCTCTTCGGCAGCCAGAGCGGTGGTCGCACCGAGCGAAAGCGCAGCGAGGAAGGTGAGGACGCGCATGTCAAATCTCATCGTTGGCCACGCGAACGATGCGGGGCTTGCGGTCAGGCTTGTTGAACGGCGGGATGCGCATCCCGAAATGCCGCTGGCTTACGGCCGAGCGGCGAAGCGATCCTAGCGCACCAGGGGAGGCGCACCAACTCTCTAGTTCGTCATCCCGGGGCGCGCGCAGCGCGAGCCCGGGATCCATAGCCACAGGATTGTGTTTGGCGAAGACTCGGAGTTACCGCCTCGCGCAACAACCATTCCCTGTGGTTATGGGTCCCGGGCTCGCTTCGCGCCCCGGGACGACGGCGGTGGGTGAGGCGGCAGCGTACGCTACCAAGCTGTAATACGCCCTACGGCTTCGTATCCGCCGCGTGCAGCACCACCTTGCAGGCCGCCGGCATCTGCGCCAGCGTCATCGGCGGCTTTGGCTTCGGCGGCTCCGGCGGAGGCTTCGGATGCAGCACGGCGTCGCTGAACCAGTAGGCGAGGTCGGACGGGTTGCAGCCTTCGTCCTCGGATTGCGACGACTGGCCTTCGCATTCGCGCGAGCCCGCCGGGCAGCGCATGCGGATGTGGAAGTGATAGTCGTGGCCCCACCACGGCCGGATCTTCCAAAGCCACGAGCGGTCGCCCTTGGCCTCGCGGCACAGCGCCCTCTTGATCGCGGGATTGACGAAGATGCGCTGCACCGCCGGCTCCTGCGCCGCGTCGCGCAGCACCAGAACATGAGCAGGCGTGAACACCTTGGGGTCGATGTCGAGCCGATCCTGGCGCACCATCATCACCGCCGACATGTCCTCGCGCTCCTCGCGCGACAAGCGACGGTCCGGCATCGGTGTCAGCCAGATGTCGGCATCCAGGCCAATTTGATGGCTGGCATGGCCCGACAGTGCCGGCCCGCCGCGCGGCTGGCCGATGTCGCCGACCAGAATGCCCGGCCATCCGGCGTCCTTGTGCGCCCTGGCGGCGAGCCGCTTGATCAGCGCGATCATGTCGGGGTGGCCGTAATTGCGGTTACGCGACAGCCGCATCACCTGCCAATTGTCGCCGTTGAGCGGCATCTGCATGGCGCCGCCGATACAGCCCTTGGTGTAGGAGCCGATGACATGAGCCGTTCCCTTCGACGGCAGCAGCTTTCGCGCGAACAGCTCCTTGGCGCCGATGCTGGGATCGTTTGGATTGGCGAGCGGCGGCAGCGGTTTTGGGTTGACGCTGCCCTTGTCCTGGGCCAGCGCGGCGCCGGCGGTCAGGAACGTCATGACGAGCAGGAGAGGGGCGAGGCGGCGGGGACTCATGCTGTCACCCTTATAACCCAACGCGGCGCCAGGATGTCAGGGTTAAGAAACAATCCCTCGGCTGAAATATCGTCCGAAAGTCGCAGTTCCCTACGCGGGGCCGGCCGATTTTTAACGACGCGATAACCCTCTCGTGCATTGACCAAAATTCGTGCGTGGGAGGCGTGCTCGCTGCCTTCTGCATGCATTCGCGCGCGATCTCGGAAATGATTCAAGGCAGCGCGCAATTTTGCGCCATCGCGTTCTCCGATGACGACGATGTGATGGGCTTGGCGCGCCCGGCGGCGCTGCCGCGCCGCGCAAAGCGGCAATTAGGGCTGCTTTGCTGCGGCCACCAGATCGTGCGACCGACCGGCAAGCCGCCCAAGATTACTTTTTTTTCAGACACTTGCCCCAAAACTTGCGGCCACTGGGCGCGACTGGGACGTATCAAGTTGAGTTTGGGGTCTCGAAAAACAACAAAGCGAAAGGGAGGCGTGCTCGCCCGGGCTGGCCGACAGCCGCGCAAGCCGCGCTTCGCGCGCGCGCCTCGACCCGTTTCCGAACGCGACGAACTCCTGCACCGCCGCGCCGAGGCGGAGGCCGCGATTGCCGAGGCCCGCAAATCCCATGAGCGCCTGCGCCAGGCCATCGACCTCCTGCCGCAAGGCATCGTGTTTCTCGATGCCGAAGGCCGCTACGTGCTCTGGAACAGGAAATACGCCGAGATCTACAGCAAGACCGCCGATCTGTTCGAGGAAGGCGCGCGCCTCGAGGACACGCTGCGCATCGGCGTCGCGCGTGGCGACTATCCCGAGGCCGCCGGCCACGAGGACGAGTGGATCGCCGAGCGGCTGCAGAAGCTCTATCAGCCCGGCGCACGCCACGAGCAGATGCTCGCGGACGGCCGCGTCATCCTGATCGACGAGCGGCTGACCGACGACGGCGGCGTGGTCGGCCTGCGCGTCGACATCACCGAGTTGAAGCAGCGCGAGGCCTCGTTCCGCCTGCTGTTCGACGGCAATCCCGTCCCCATGATCGTCTGTGCGCTCGACGACGAGCGCATCCTCGGCGTCAACGATGCCGCGATTTCCCATTACGGCTATAGCCGCGCTGAGTTCGAGAAGCTGAAGATCCGCTCGTTGCAGGCTTTCGACAGCGAGCCGCCCTGGACCACCGATCGCTCCAGCGAGGAGCAGGCCGCGCGCACATGGAAGCACGTCAAGGCCGACGGCGCGCTGATCGACCTTGCGATCTATTCGCGCGAATTGACCTATGCCGATCGGCCCGCGGTGCTGCTTGCGCTGATGGACATCACCGAGCGCAAGCGCGCCGAGGCGCGGCTCGCCTTCATGGCCCAGCATGACGGGCTGACCGGCCTGCCCAACCGCAATCTGCTGCGCCAGCAGGTGGACGAGATGCTGCTGCATAGGCGGCGCAGCTCCGACAAGGTCGCGCTGCTGATGCTGGGGCTCGACAATTTCAAGGCGGTCAACGACACGCTGGGACACGCGGTCGGCGACAAGCTGCTGCGCGGCGTGGCCAAGCGGCTGCGCTCGACCTTGCGCGAGGACGACGCGCTGGCGCGGCTGAACTCCGACGAGTTCGCGATCGTGCAGAGCGGTCTGGCCCGGCCGGAAGATGCGGTGATGCTGGCAAAGCGCCTGCTGGAAGCCATCGCAGATCCCTATCTGCTCGACGGCCATTCCGTGGTGATCGGCGCCTCCATCGGCATCGCGATGGCGCCCGGCGACGGCGATGATTCCGAAAAGCTGCTCAAGAACGCCGACATGGCGCTGTCGCGCGCCAAGGCCGATGCCCGCGGCACCTTCGCCTTCTTCGAGGCCGCGCTCGATGCCAAGGCGCAGAGCCGGCGCAAGATCGAGGTCGAGCTGCGCGACGCGATCCAGAACGACGTGCTGCGGCCCTACTATCAGCCGCTGGTCGATCTCTCGAGCGGCCGCATCACCGGCTTCGAGGCGCTGGTGCGCTGGCCGCATGCCGAGCGCGGCATGGTCTCGCCAGCCGACTTCATTCCGGTCGCCGAGGAAACCGGCCTGATCAATCCGCTCGGCGGCCTGATGCTGCGCCGCGCGTGCCTGGATGCCGCGACCTGGCCCGACGACGTCCGCGTCGCCGTCAACCTGTCGCCGCTCCAGTTCCGCAGCGGCAATCTGCTCTCGGTGGTGACGGACGCGCTGAAACATTCCGGCCTGCCGGCGCGGCGGCTGGAGCTCGAGATCACCGAGACGCTGCTCTTGGAGAAAAGCGCGCACGTGCTGGCGACGCTGCATGCGCTGCGCGCGCTCGGCGTCCGCATCTCGATGGACGATTTCGGCACCGGCTATTCCAGCCTCAGTTACTTACGCAGCTTCCCGTTCGACAAGATCAAGATCGACCAATCCTTCGTGCGCGATCTCGGCGCCAACCGCGAGGCCCAGGCGATCATCCGCTCCATCGTCAGCCTCGGCAAAGGCCTTGGCGTCACCATCACCGCCGAGGGCGTCGAGACCGAAGCCGAGCTGAGCTGCCTCCGCGCTGAGGGCTGCGACGAGGGCCAGGGCTTTCTGTTCAGCAAGGCCCGACCCAACGCCGAGATCATCAGCCTCTTGGCCGCCCAGCGCGGCATCGATGGGGCGGACGGGAATGCCGCGATGGTGGCTTGAGCGGATACCGGCGTCAGGGACGCGTCGCTCTCTCACTCCCTCGCCCCGTTCTTACGGGGAGAGGGTGAGCAAGCCCGCCGCGCATCACCCCTCCGCCAAAATCGCCTTCCCCACATCCTCATAATGCGTATCCCGCGCCTGGATCTGCTGCGCGATGGCGTGCATGTCGCGAAACCGCCGCTCGAACGGATTGCTGCGGAACACCGCTGTCGCGCCGGCCATGTGATAGGCCGCGTCGACCACCTTCGCCGATTGATGGATCGTCCAGGTCGCGGCCAGCCGCACCGCGCTCCGCTGCGCTGGGCTGAACTCGCCGGTCGCGCAGAGGTCGTGCCACATAGCAAGCGCCGTCGCATAGAGATAGGCGCGCGCGGCGCGTAAGTCCCCCTCGGTGCGGCCGATCAGGCCCTGGACAGCCTGGTTGTCGCGCATGACGCTCGCTGCCAGCGACTGGTGCTTTGCCCGCGACAAGGCGATGGCGGCATCCAGCGTCGCGCGCGCGACGCCCAACGAGACCGCGGCAAAGCCGAGGCTGAAGGTCGAGCCGGTGCCGATCCTGTAGAGCGGGCCCTTCTCAACCAGCGCCGACGGCACGTCACGGAACGCCGTGAAGCGCTCGGGAATGAAGAGGTCGCTCACCTCATACGAATCCGTGCCGGTGCCGGCGAGCCCGATCGCCTGCCAGACGTCATGCAGCACCGCGCTCGCAGCCGGAAACAGGATGGTGCGAACCTCCGGCGAGCTGTCGGCATTTCTGCGCGGCGTCCCGTCGGTACCGAGGATGCGGACATGCGCCCCCAGCCAGCTCGCCTGCCGCGAACCCGAGGCAAAATCCCAGCGCGCCGTGACGCGATAGCCGCCCTCGACCGCACGCGCCTCATGCGCGATCGCGCCCCAGGCGAGGATGCCGGGAGCTGTGTTGAAGATCTCATTTGCGGTGTGGTGGTCGAGCGAGGCTGCGATCATCGCGCAGACGCTGCATTGGCCGAGACACCAGGCCGTCGAGGCGTCCGCCTTCGCGAGCTCCTCCAGCATCTGCATGAAGATGTTGATGGGGGCCTCGGCACCGCCGAGACTCTGCGGCAAAAGCGCGCGATAGAGCCCGCTCTCGATCAGCGCGCTGACGACCGCGGGCGTCAGCCGTCGCGTCCGCTCGATATCTTCCGCCTCGCCCGCAATCAGCGGTGCGATGGCGCGTGCCCGCTCGACCAGGCCAAACCCGGGAGTTGCGTTCATGCGCGTTTCCTCGCCCCTTCTGCCGTGAGCAGTCAGGGACGATGGTGGTTTATTTGGTAGTGAGGATCAAGACCGTGCCTCCGTCATTCCGGGGCGTGTGACGTGTCCGCCGAAGCTCGGAGGGCGAAGGCCTCGACTCCATCGGTGGGCGGCAAGTCGAGGACCTGTCATTGCGCCCGCGCAAATCGCCCTTGTTGATTTGACGGTGAGAGCAGGTTGCTGGTGCGACGCGCAGCGCCTTGCCGGTGTCATCGTAACTTCGCAAAGGCGCTGCAAAGGATTACGCGCGCGATCCATCTCATGCAACTTGGCGCCCTCCCGAAAGATGACGTGGCTTTTGGTACGGCCGCGACTGAGCTCATTAAACTCACGGCATGACAATAAAGAAATTCAGAGGACTTCCGTGACCATCGGCCAACGATTAGACGAGGTTCAGGGATTTGGACCTGGCTTTGATTTCCTGCGCATATTCCTGGCCGTCAGCGTCGTGCTGATTCACGCTCCGCTGATTACCGGAACGTGGTCACCGCTCGATCCGGTCTGGATGTTTCAGTTTTCGATCCTGCCGATGTTCTTCGCTCTCAGCGGCTTCCTGATCGGGGGAAGCGCCCAACGGCTCGCGTTCAGCTCGTTCATCCTGAACCGCGGGTTCCGGATCATGCCGGCCTTGGTCGTGGAAATCGTTCTCTCGGCGCTGGTTCTCGGACCGCTCGTGACGAGCTTGGATCTCGCCTCCTATTTCAGCGACGAACGGTTCTTCAGGTACTTCCTCAGCATTGTCGGTCTCATTCAATACGAGCTGCCAGGCGTCTTTGAGAACGCCCACTATACGAGGTTTCTCAACGGGCACGAGGTGGGGATTGTCAACGGGTCGCTGTGGACCGTCCCGCATGAGATGTTCTGCTACCTCGTCATGTCAGCCATCATCCTCTTGGGTCTGCTCAAGAGACCTCTCTTGGTGCTGTCATTCACAATTCTCGTCGTGTCCGGCGGCATCGCGCTTCAACTGACGGCACCGCATCCGGGTCGCATTCTCGACTCGCTCACTTACATCTTTGCCCAGCGTGGCTCCGCGCGCCTTATTCCAGCGTTTCTTGCTGGATTGCTCGTCTACCAATTCCGGCATGCGATACCACTCAGGTGGTCGCTCGTGGCGGGTTGCTTCGCCGGCCTTGCCGCGATCCAATTCATCGGGACGCAAGACTGGATTGCATCAGTGCTCGTCCAGGCCATAACCACACCGATGCTGGCCTATGTCACGGTCTTCTTGGGATTGACGCCGCTTCCAAGGCTTGGGATTCTCAACACGGGTGATTACTCCTACGGAATCTATCTTTATTCCTGCCCGATTCAGCAAACTGTGAATTGGCTGCTGCCGGACATTCGCAGCAATGCCTTCAATTTCATCACCAGCCTGGTACTGACGGCACTGTTCGCGGCCTTCTCTTGGCACTTCATCGAGAAGCCCGCACTGAAGCTGCGAAAGAGCTTTTCTTTGCGGCGGCCCACACACCAGGACGACAAGACGCTCGCCGTTGAACCGACACCGCTAACGGTACCCTCCCGGGAAATCGCCTAGGCAGAGAATGCGGTTCGAAATCTTGCGACTGAACTGTTCGCGGTTGCCAGAAAATGGGTTTCGCGTTGAAGGGTGACACCTCCACCCCTCTCAGGCAACGACTTGGCTACGCCCCTGGATATCAAGTCCCGTTGGCGAAATTCAGTGTCACGACCTTTGTGCTGTCGAGGGGGGAAACATCGCGGATAGGCGCGGCAAGAATTTCACCATATCCCTGAAAGATCCCTGTGACGGTTGCCGGATCGTGGGATCCGTTCACGACGAAGAGGTCCAGCGCGACATGGGGCGGGGCGTATGACGTTGAAACGGACAGCCGCGCCTGCGTGATCAGGTTGGCCTGGTTCATCACGATGCCCTGCCGGTGCGTCAGGATGGGGTCCGGGTAGGGGAAATTTCCACCCAGCGTCGACGTACAGTCGAACTTCCAGGCATTGGAAGCCAAGCCGCCCAGACCGCCACTAAAGTCGGTTGCGTCCAGCTGCATCGTCCCTGCGATCGCCCAGTTCGAGCAGTTTGGATTGCCGTTGGCTTCTCCCGTCATCACTCGAAACCAGGCGTTGCCGCCGCCCGCGAGCTTGAGCGAGAAAGGCTTGAGCCTGCGAAATCCGGAGCCGTAAATCGGTGACACGATACCCATCGGAGCAGCATTGCCGCTGGACGCAAGCGCGCCGGCAAAAGAGGGACCGCTTTCGACCATCCAGTAGAAGAGGGAAAACGACGTCTGACCGAGCTGCCAGCCGACATAGTTGATGTCGGATTGCTGGATCCCGACGTCACCCTTCTTCGCGGCAGCAAACGCATGCGTGTGGGAATGTCCGTCCGGTCCGAAAATGGTGGCCGTTCGACCGGCAAAATCATACTCGATCGAACAATTCAGCGGCGTACCGTCGGTCGGCCACGGCGTTTCCCACAAGCCGAAACCGAATACGCCGTCGTCCAAACCCTTCGTTCCGGTCGCGGTTTGCTGCAGAGTGTAGCCATCAGCCGCCACCTGCGCGTGAAAGAACTTGCCCTGCGTTTCCGTAAACTGGGTATCTGCAGAGGCGAACATCACTGAGTTCGCATTGGCGCGGTCGCCCGATCCGCCTGGGACGGGCAGAAAGGAAACGACCTCTGACTGTCGATAAAACGTGCCGGGCTGGACTGGCAGGTAGTTGTAGCAGTTGTCCTGGGCCGTCATGCGGGCGCCGACAATCTGCAACGTTGAAACGCCGGGTCCAGTGCAGAACCACGTTTGTCCGGTCGGGCTGACACGCCCCTGCACGGGCGTCCCGTTGGAAGCATCGAAATTGTCATAGATCGTTGGAGCCCTGGATGCGAGATTGGCGCGGGCACGCACGAGGATCGATGCGGATGCAGATCCGAAATTCATCCACACGGCCGCGTCGCGTGCGCCGCTCAGGCACTGCCAGATGGTGCCGGAAGCGACGTTGATCCATGTCGAACCGACCTCATAGCCTTGCGATGAGTCATTCGTCGCAGCCGGGTCACTGTTGGCCGAATAATTGTTCTTCACAATTTGATCTCCTCATTGGCCCGGGACTCAACGTGCGCCGTGCACAGCCGCTTTCGCGGTAGTGGCAGTCCGTGGGTATCCGCGGCAGTTGCATAGAGATAATCCGCGACGCCGCGATGACGTCGCACCGGACTGTTCGCTATCGCGATCGCTCCGGTTCGTGGCTCATGGCCGTCTTGCGCGGATCAAGAGGCGGTCTGACGGCTGGTGCACGACGCCCGGCGACGCCGAAGGACGCCGCTAGTGCACCGGCGCGTTCGACGAGATCGAAGCCTTGCGAGCTGTTCAGGCGTTGCTTCGTCAGGCCGCGGCGCGGCCGAGGTCGAGCCCTTGCCTGCGTCTGGTCGGAAAACTCAGCGCCACCGCGACGGCGGCGAGCCCGATCGCGAAGGAGCCGACGTGCAGCCAGGTGTATCGTTGGAAGTTGTCGAACACGAGCCCGCCGGCCCAGGGACCCAGCGCCATGCCGAGGCTGGCAAAGGCCGACACCGCGCCGAACACCGTGCCCATGATGCGCGCGCCAAAATATTCGCGGACCAGCACCGCATAGAGCGGCATCACCCCGCCATAGGCGAGGCCGAACACGACCGAGAGCGCGTAGAATTCCCCGAGCTGGGCCACCGCGAGATAGGTCGCGATGCACATCGCCTGCACGAACAGGCCGCCGACCAGCACGGGCTTTGCACCGATGCGATCGGCCGCCGCGCCGAGCAGCAGGCGTCCGCCGAGGCCTGAGACGCCGGCGACGCTGTAGACCGTGACCGCGGTGAGCGGCGCGATGCCGCACACCATCGCATAGGACACCATGTGGAAGATCGGGCCGGAATGCGCCGCGCAACACGCGAAATGCGCGGCCGCGAGCGCGATGAATTGCGGCGTGCGTAGCGCCTGCGCCGCGGTCAGCTCGATCTCCGGCGCCGCGTCGGTGCTTGCCGGGCCAGCCGCTTGCGGCGCCGGCCGCACCAGGAAGCAGGCCGGGATCAGCAGCGCCCATGCGGCGATGCCGATCACCAGCATCGCTGTGCGCCAGTCATAGGCCATGATCAGCCAGCTTGCGGTCGGCGCGATCGTCACCGGCGACACGCCCATGCCGGCAGAGACCAGCGCCACCGCGAGGCTGCGGTTCTTTTCGATCCAGGCGCTCGCGAGCGCCATCATCGGGGCGTAGAAGCTGCCGGCAGCGACGCCGATCAGCACGCCGAAGAACAGCTGGAATTGCCACAGGCTGGTCGCCTGGCTCGCGGTGACGAGGCCAAGCCCCAGCAACAGGCTTCCGGCGAGCACCACGATGCGCGTGCCGAACCGGTCCGACAGGGTGCCCCAGAAGAACGCGGCAACGCCCATGCAGAGGAAATCCAGCGTCGCCGCCGCCGACACGCCGGCGCGCGACCAGCCCATCGCTTCGGAGATCGGCTGCAGGAAGACCGCAAGCGACAGCATCGTGCCGAAGCCGACACAGGTCATCAGCGCTCCCGCGGCGACAACGACCCAGCCATAGTCGAACCCTGACGGCTTGCTCATGCGTTTCCTCGGCGCTTTTGCTCTTGTTGATGCGCGCGGGGATGGTGGCCCATCTGTCGGCGGAGGGCAAGGTTACGCGCAATGCGGGGGGTACAGAGCTCGCTGCCTTGCGGCGCCTTGCGCATCGGCACGCGCCATGGGCCGCCGCAACGTCGACTTAGGAGGTGTCTTGTGCCGCAGCTTCGCTGCCCCCGCGTGCCCGTTCCATTTGCCCCGGCCACCCGTAAGCCGAGATCAGGCTCATGTAGGCCTCAAGACCCGTGCCGGTCATATTGAGGGAGCGGCTGCACTGTTGGAGGGCTTCTTCATATTGACGGAGGTGCAAGTGTGCGACGCAGAGAAGCCGCGCCGCGATGGTATCCTGCAAGACGGCCAGGTTTGCGAGATCGCCGTCGAACCGATCCGACCAGATGTCGCGGGCGGTCTGAAGGTCGGTTAGAGATACGTTGACCCGCACCTGGTCTCCGTTGCGTCGCACCGCGCCCCGCACGGCCCAGCGGACGCGGAGATCCGTCCCGAGCTGCTGCAGATCAATCACCTTCTTCTTGTAGGTCAGGGCGGTGTCGCGTCCGACAACGAGAGTGGCGGGCGTTCGCGCGAGATCGGTGGTCAAGCCTGTCGAGATCACGTCGGCAAAGGAGTCCTGCGCCGGACCGTCGTTGAGGCTGGCGAAGGGCAACACGACGAGAGAGAGGCGAGGCGCGATCCCGGGCCTGACTGTCGGCTGTGCCTGGATATTCTGAGCTTCCCGTTGTGCGTCGGTACGGACCGTCTTCCAGGCATTCCAGTATCCGGCAACGCCACCGGCAATTGCGCCGATGGCAGCGACCGACGCCAGCACGCTGCCGACGAGCTTCAAACGGCCCCTGATGTCCTCCAGCCAACCGGCGGATCGCCGCTCGCCAACAGCGTTCGCAGAGGTACCCGGGATCGTAACAGCTGCCATAGTTCGTGGTTGCCGATCCTCATCGTGCACGGCGCCGACGAAACGAAAGCCCTTTCGTGGAAATGTCTTGATAAGACGTTGTTGCTGACCGGAGTCACCGATCGCGCGCCGGACGGCGTTCAGCCGGGTCGTCAGCGCCGCATCGGATACGATCCGGCCATTCCAAATCGCGTTGACGAGATCGTCCTTGCTGACGACGCGATCCCTGCTGCGGATCAAATGTTCGAGCAGATCGAGAACCTGGGGTGTCGTGGGCACCACATCGAGCCCGCGCCGCAATTCGCGCCGCTCAGTGTCCAACGCACAGTCCTCGAAGAAATAGCGCATGGCACCATTCTCCAAGCCTGCCCTCTATCCTCCGAGGGCGTGGGAGCTGCAATCCGTCGACAATAGGGCTTCGGTAGCGAAAATGTAAGCCGCGAACATCGGTCCACCCCATCAGGGAGTGGCAGCGCCGTGCCTTTTCGGAAGGCCCGCTTCGCAGAGACCCTTCTCGAAGATCGCGAAGTCATCTGCCCGGCGAAACGGTGCCAGATTCCCGAGATTGGCACGAAGATCCGGATTGCATTCAAGGGCTTGCAGGAGGGATCGTTGCGCTCGTTCATGCCGCCCGGCGAGTGCGTTGCTGGCTGCGGACATGCAGGTCACGAGCAGGAAACTCGTCTGACCACGCAGTGCACTCTCGGCGCATGATGCTGCCGCGTCATAGCGGCCCGCCAGAAAATGCGCATAAGCCATGGCCCCCTGCGCGTCGTAGTACATGGGCGGATCGAGCGGGCTAAGTCGCACGGCATGTGCGGCGTGCTCGAGGGCGAGATCCGGCTCTCCCCTCCAAACTCTCAGCCAGGCACTGGTGGCCCAGGCTTGCGCGAAGTTCGGGTTGTCAGCCAAAGCGCGATCCACGAAAGCAGCCGCGTCGTCGAACTCATGGGCGATGAAGGCGAGTGCATATCCACCCACGGACAGTGCAACCGGATCATTTGCTCCCAGTTCTACAGCCTTCCGGGCCAGCCGGGTGGCTTCCGCAATTTCCTTCGCCGGATCGCTGATCCAGCCATTCGCCTTGCGCCGCGCATAGCACCAGGCGGCCATGGCATAGCCACAAGCCAGTCGAGGGTCGAGTTCGGTCGCCTTGCAAAAGAGCTGCAGCGCCTCGGTGTTTGCGTTGTTGGACCAACGGGATTTCGCCAGGCCGCGCAGATAATGGTCATACGCATCCAGATTTTCGGGCGGCTTCCGCCTTGCCCGCTTGATCTCCTCGCGCTGCAGCTTCGGGGCGATTGCGCCTATGACACTGGACGTCAGATTGTCCTGCAGATCGAACATGTCCTCAATCGGGCCCTCAAAGCGGTCTGCCCAGAGATGCGTTCCAGTTTCGGCATCGATGAGCTGCCCCGCGATTCGAATGCGATTTCCGGCTTTGCGGACGCTGCCTTCGAGCACATAGCGGACACCAAGCTCGCGGCCGACCTGCTTTACGTCGACGACCCGGCCCTTATACGCAAAGCTCGAATTGCGCGCGATCACGAACAGCCAGCGAAAATGAGCGAGGGCCATCGTGATTTCCTCGACGATGCCATCTGCGAAATACTCCTGTTCGGGATCGGAGCTGAGGCTGACGAAAGGGAGTACGGCAATCGAGGGCTTATCCGGTAGTGGGAGAGCCGCTGTTCTCGCTTCTGACGGGCGAGGGACGGTTGAAGGATCCGGCTCCCGTACTTCCCGGACTGCTCCGACGAAACGGAAGCCCTTGCGCGGGATCGTCTTGATCAGGCGCTGCGCTTCCCCGCAATCGCCGACTGCCGTGCGGACGCCATTCATGCGGGTCGCAAGCGCGGCCTCCGATACGATGCGCCCCTTCCAGATGGCGTTCATGAGGTCGTCCTTGCTGACGACACGCTCCCTGTTGCCGATCAAGTAATCTAGAATGTCGAAGACCTGTGGCGCAACGGAAACAGCATCGGCCCCGCGATGCAGCTCGCGCCGATCCGTGTCGAGCACGTATTCATCGAAGAGATAGCGCAAGTTGCCACTCCCGTAGCGTCGGATGAAGCCGCCTCTGCACCTGCTGGGGCGTAAAGTAAGGCGCCGGTCAGGAAAATGTAAGCCGCACGTCAAGCGTGCCCGGCGAAGTCCTGACATCCTGCCCTCGGTAAAGGTATCGCCAAGGGATATCGCCGATGAGTACCATCCACGGCGTTGCGCAGGTGCGACGGACTGCCACACCCGTGCAGCAAGTGACCAGCCTTTTCCTGCGGGTCTGGAGCGCATGGCAGAAGCGCCGCAGACGGCTGAAGGTACAAACCGCTCTCTGTGCCCTCAGCGATCGGGAGCTGATGGATATCGGCGCGACGCGCGCCGATATTGACTACGTTGCCTTGCAGCAAGGCCGCGCAAGGCCCGATCGTCCGGCACCCTGGCGCATTGGTAGTGCGCTTGCGATTCTGTTGCTCATCAACCTGTTCAGCTTGATTTCCGTAGATCGCACCGAGGCTCAATGCACGGCGCAGGATGTTTTGCGGAGGCAGCTGGCGGTCAAGGTCGGCCCGCCGGCTCCCAGATCGGAGATTCCGATCAGCTCCGCTACAGATGTCCTGGTGTGGAAGACGATCCGGATAGGAACATTCACGGATACTTTCGCCCTGCGCAGCGCGATGAGTGCAATGGGCTGCGGCGTCGGAAACGCGGCCGATGAGATACTCGCTCGACCGGCCTTTACCCTAAGTCGCAAGAAGGCGGAGGTTGAGCTTGTTGCCGTGTCGGTTGCCGAGCTCGGCTTTCAAGGCGAGGCTTCGCTGCGGGAAATCTATGCGCGTGCACAACAGCTCGGTCTTGCTCTGGCGCCCGCCGAAATCGCGCCCCAGCTGAGGCTCCAGTATTTGGACCAGCCGATCGGTGAGTTTCTGACCATCGGGATGGAGCCTATCGGGACGTGGGCGGGTGAAGCGGTCGTCCTGACGGTGGCGAATGGCGGAGCAGGCCTCATTTTGATCGGCCAGGATGGCCGTGAGGACGCGCAGATCTCTGCGATATCCCGTTTCGTGTTCGTGCGGCCCGGTTCATCCATGGCTCCTGAGGCCGCAGCGATGGCCAGGTAGCATGCCGCGATCTCATTTGGTCTGGGCTCGATCAGGGAGACGGGTGATGATCACGCGTCGTGATGTGTTGTCGGCGGCCGCCGCGGCGTTCGCCGCTACGCATATTTCACCGCGGGCGCTCGCCCAGCCGATCGCGAAAACCGTGCATATCCTGACGGGCTTCACGCCCGGGCTGCAGGATGGGTTGGCGCGGCTCGTGGCCGGCCAGATGAGCGGCTATGCGGAAACCATCGTGGTTGAGAGCCGGCCAGGCGCGGCCGGTCGCATCGCGGTGGAGGCGGTGAAGAACGCCGACGCCGACGGATCGGTCATGCTGTTCGCGCCGCTCGGCTTCATGATGTTCTTTCCGCACGTCTACAAGACACTGAGATACCATCCGCGGGATTTCACGCCGGTGTCGACTGTCGCCTCGACCCCGACATTGTTGACGGTCGGTCCCGGCGTACCGGCCGACGTCAAGACACTGGCGGACTTCGTGGCCTGGTGCCGCGCCAATCCGAAGCACGCCACCTTTGGTTCGCCGGGCGCCGGAACCTCGCTGCATTTTCTCGGTGCGATGCTGGGCCGCAGCGCCGGCTTCGATTTTCTTCACGTGCCCTATCAGGGCGGTGGCGCGATTCAGGATCTGGTCAAGGGCGTGATTGCCGCGACCGTCATGCCGATCGGCAGCTCGCTCGGGCTCGTCCAATCCGGCGATCTTCGCGCGCTGGCGACCACCGGACCGCGCCGCAGCCTGTTTGTTCCGGCGGTGCCGACGATGCGGGAGGCCGGATATCCGTCGCTCGAGGACCTCACATGGTTTGCGTTCTTCGTTCCGGCGAAGACGCCGGCGCCGATCGTCGATAAGCTCAACACCGCGATCCAGGCGGCCTTGCGCACCGACGAGGTCAAGGCCGGCATGGCAAAGCTGGCCGTCGAGCCCGACGCGATCGCCATGGAAGACTTCGCCCGGCTGATCGCATCCGAATCCGACCGGTGGAAGGCGATCGTGCAAGCAACGGGGTTCGTCCCGACCGATTGAAGCGGCATTGACAGGAGGCAACACATGAGCGGGCCGGCATCCGTGCATGATCTCGTACAGTCGCATCGCATCACCGCGGTGATCTATGCGGCGGCGAAGCTCAATCTCGCCGAGGCCATCGGCGATGAGGCGAAATCGGTAGCCGAGCTCGCCCGGCTGGTGTCCGCCGATGAAAGCGCGCTGCGCAGATTGCTCGTTGGCCTGACGACACTCGGCCTGTGTAGGCAGGCAGGTCGGGACCGGTTTGCCATCACCGAGCTCGGCCGGCAGCTCGACGAGACCGCCGACCCCTCCTTCAAGGATTGGGTTCTCTTCGAGGGCGAGATGCTCGCGCAATCCTGGATCGGACTGGTCGATTCGGTTCGTTCCGGGAAGAGCGCGGGCGAGCTGCGCGGCGATGGCGACGATCGCTATGCCGCGACGAGCAATGCGCCGGAATTCACCCGCCGCTTCAACGCTGCGATGGTCAGCCTGACGCGGAGCATCGTTCCAAGGATCGTCGCGGCGCACGACTTCGCGACCGCGCGCATTGTCATGGATCTCGGCGGCGGCACCGGTGAATTGATCGGCGGCGTGCTCCAGCACAGCCCGCATCTTGAGGGCATCGCCTTCGATCTCGCGCGCTGCGAGCCGGGAGCGCGGGCGCATTTTGACCGGCTTGGCATCGCCAATCGCTGCCGGTTCGTTGCCGGCAGTTTCTTCGAGAAGGTCCCGGGCGGCGCCGACACGATCCTGATGAAGAGCATCCTGCACAATTGGAAGGACGATCGTTGCGAGGTGATCCTGCGCAACTGCCGGGACGCGCTGCCGGCCAGCGGAACGTTGATCGTGATCGAGCGGATCATGCCGGAGCCTGCGACGACCGAGACCCAGGACCGCTCCTGCGCCATGAGCGACCTCAATATGCTGCGGGGACCTGGCGGCCGCGAGCGGACGGAAGCCGAGTACCGCAGGCTCGGCGTCCTGGCCGGCTTCGCCTTCGTCGGCAGCAGCGGTGTCGGCTCGTTCAGCCTGGTCGAATTCCGAAAGGTCGGGCACTGACTGCCGTCCGTTGGGGACGCCAGTCGAGTCTCATCCCCATCAGGCCCTGGCGCAGGTTCGATCAGCAGCCCCGGCAGACGCCGGAGATCTTGCGATCGACGTTGGCATCCTCCTGGTCGAGGTAATCCAGCGATCCCAAACTTGCCGAGGGCACGTCGGAGGCGTGGGGCTGGCGGTGACCGACCGGCGCCGTCCACGGCCTGGTGGTCGTTTCCTTTCCGGGCAGCGAGGGGTGGAAAGGTTGCGCCGAAGCGGCGCCCATCGTCGATACGATCGTGACCACAATCAGCATCCTTGAGGTGATCATAGGTGTCTCCAAATGCATCCCGCCCTGCGTGTGCGGTTCAGACATTCAGATTTGCATCGAAGGCCTGCTATTCCCTGTCATCGCGCAGGCGTGATACCGCCGTGGTCCGGCCTTCCGGAACGACGTTGGTCAGGCCGGCGCTTTCCTGCCGATCAGACCGAAGACGATCATGACGAGGCTGACGCCGCCGACGGCGCCCGAGACCTCTCCGACCGTGCGCATCAGGGCGGCGGGATCATTGGACCACGGCGTCATGTCCCGCATCGAGAGGAAGAACAGGACGGCGAGCACCAGCAGCACTGAGCCTACGGCAATCAATCGCCAGTTTCGCTTTCGCATGACGGACACTCCCCCGTATCTCCGGGATGGGCGGGGCGGTTTAGGAAGCAGGGAGATAGTGTCGTCGAGCTCGGGTCAGGTTCAATGGCCACGAGCCGCATCGAACAAATGTGACCCTCATCCCCAGTTTGTTCGCGGCCGCTGGTGGGTGGCCAGCAGACGTTTTGACATTTTTGTGTTTTCAACGCTTTGACGGCTCGACCCTGTCGGCATGGACCAGTCTCGATCGTCCTTGGATGGACCCCGCACACGTAAGTGATGCCGTCACCTAGAAAATCGAACCAGGAGCTTATGTTCATGAGGATCACCGTCGAAACCACCGTAGCAGCCCCCATCGATCAGGTCTGGCGTGCCTATACGACACCTGCTGACATCATGGAGTGGAACGCCGCTTCCGACGACTGGCATACGACCAAGGCTACGGTCGACCTGCGGGAAGGCGGGGTCTTCTCGTCGCGCATGGAGGCCAAGGACGGCAGCATGGGCTTTGACTTCGCCGGTACCTACACGACGATCGTCGAACACAAGCTGATCGAATATTCATTCGGCGATCGCAAGGCCGAAGTCGAGTTCGTGCCCGGGGCGAAGGGCGTCGTCGTCCGCGTTGTCTTCGATAGCGAACCGACACACTCGGTTGAGCAGCAGCAGGGCGGCTGGCAGGCCATCCTCGACAAGTTCGCGCGACACGTGCAGGCGAAGAAGACGTCGTGAAGCCGTGCGCGGTGGGCCAACAGGTGACGTCAAGCTGCTACGACGGCGCCACACCCGCCGCGCGCGACTCTGGGGACGCGCCACCCCTCAGGGGAAGCGGCTGGTCGCCGAGCAACACCTTCACCACCACGTCACGCGCATTGCCGGGATCAAGCGAGTGCTTTGCGATCAGGTCGCTACAGTCGGCGACGATCTGGTCGGCGTCCTGCATGATCTTGAGCTCTTTGTAGCGATCGTGCCGATGCAGGCCCATGCTTTCGCCGACCACTTCAAGGATATTTACGATACGGAAAGGCCAGTCGCGCTCGTGCGCGCACAGTTCGCGATGATCGGAATGATAGACCGCGACCAGTGCATCGACACCTGCATCGCGCGCCGCCTCAAGCTCCATGAGTTGCAATTCGCGCTTGAAGTTTGGAAGCACGCCGACATCCACGCTCTGCAAACCCACCGCCGGCTGGTTCAGATCGACGAGTTCGATACCGGGTACCGCCGTCAAGATTTCGGCGGCGGCTTCCACGACGCCGGCCACGCCGGGATGCTTGTGCAGCGCGACCCGCATTTCGACCCTGCGCCGAAGGTGCGGCTTGAGCTGCGCCAGCCGGTCGCCGAGAAAGCGCATGAATGGGCTCATCTCGAACGGGCGCGACCCGTGCTGTCGCTCCACCGTTGGCAGGATGGTCTCCGTGTACTGGACGTAGCACGACGGGCACCAGGAGATCACCTGCCCCGAGTTGGAGTGCGACAGCTTTTCCATCGTACTCGATCCCATACGACCGGCCATCTCTGCGTCGCCAGACTTGAGCTGGAGAATGCCGCAACAATGGCTCGGTCCGCCCATCACCTGGTAACTGACGCCGAGCGCGTCCATGATATCGAGGGCAAGCAGGGCGATGTGCGGCGTCTTGAGCACATTGCAGCCGGTGTAAAACACGAAATCCGGCGCCTCGACGGGCGTGGCGACCGACGCCGAACTCTGACCCAGTCGTTCGAGCACGTCCGCATCGAGTTGCAGGCGCGAAAGCACGTTCACGCCACGACCGCCGTCGCGGTACTTCTCGACACCCCGCCGGCGTCGTTCGGCAAGCTCATTGTCCGACTTCGCGATGCCAAGTCGCGCCATGCTCAGCAGGAAGCGCGGATTGACGCCATAGGCGCACGCCTTGATGCATGCCCCGCTCCGCATGCAGGACTGCGCCCATTTGCGCGAAGCTTCCGGGCCGTCGCCGGTACGGACCAATTCGAGAATGCCGCCGATGATGTCTTCGGACTTTGTCGTCCGCGAGATGCCGGCCGGCTCGACACTCGGACAAGCCTCGACGCATTTCCCGCATCGCGTACAGGCGTCGAGCATGTCTTCGGCATATTCGGCCAGGGACGTCTCGAACGGGACCTCGTTCATCGGCTGCATGACCAACTCCCAGGCCTGCTGGCGGATCAGACACGTGCGGCACGCGACAACCCCGGAACCTACCCTACAATTGGCGAGCTGTACACGAGCAGGCTGCAATGGGGATTTGTCGCCTACGAGTCAATCGCGTCTGCCCGGCGACGCGCCGCATCCGGTAAAAATGCTTGATATGGCGATGCTTGTGCAGATGGGAGGCCAGCTCTGGCGCGTCTCATCATATCCCTGGGTGCGATCGCCGCGGTGCGGTGGTGGCTGGTCATACCGATCAACTTGGCGCGCGCGCCGATCGATCCGAATGCCAGACTGCAATGCATATCGTACGCGCCCTTCCGCAACAACCAAACGTTGGAGTCGCCGATACCGGTGCCTCGGGACCAGATCGCGGAAGATCACGCCCAGCTTGCCAAAATAACCGACTGTATCCGTACCTATGCGACGCCAAAGTGGATGACCAAGTGCTCTTGGCTTGCATTCGCCGAAGGTGGTGGAGAAGCTGGGGTATGTGATGGGGATCGTGCGGGAGCGGGCGTGACTCGCTCGCATCGCGCTGTGAAGCATGAACGCTGCCAGCAGCCACTTCAATTCGTCGTGGTCTTGCCGCCGCGCATGGACACGAGCTTTTCCTCACGAAATCGGAGAATGAGCCATGCGGTCTCATCGAAACCGTCCGCGAGCTTTCCGTCGTGAGAATACACCATCTGAGCAGCTTCCGACTTCGACGGCGGTCCCAGCGCCGTGACTACCTCCAAACGCGACATACCTAAATGCAGCTTGCCGTCGAAGACGAGGGGCGCGAACTTTTCCGGGATGATGGCGCAATCGGTCGAGGTCTCGGTGTCGTTCTCGGTGAGCTCTTCAACGATCTCTGTGACGAGATGGTCGGGGCCGCCCATCTCTCCGCTGGACACAACCCATAATCGATGCCGCGCGCGCCTATAACACAGCCAATAGATGCTATCTCCAGCGTCGCCCTGGTGTTGGATGGTCCCTTCGCCCACGGCTTCGCGGACCGCGCCGAGCGGCGTCTCCTCGAAGCGGCCGGCGAATGCGCCTAGCGAAAAGCGGGTCGCCAATCTCTTCACGACCGTCGGCGGCACGCGCTCGAACGCATGTTCGTCGACTGGCGGCGGCGGTGTCTGCGCGGAGCAATCGTCCGCGGGGATCGCGAAAAGAAGAAGCAGCAAGAAGAGCGTCTTTCGACCACCAACTCCGAATTGCCTTACATTGAAGGTTGAGCGCTTCTGCATAGCTCAATTGCTCATCATTTTGGGCTCAAAGCTTTCTTTTAGTACGCGGCGCCACGGTTGTTGTCGCTGATCGCAAGATCGCGAGCTATTTCCCCGAACCCTCTTCCGACCCTTGGTCGGGGTCACAATTCAAATGGTTCATACACGAACTCGGTCAGCTTCCGGTCCGGGTCAAAATGCGAAGAATTCAGAGTGAGCAAGTCAGTCCGCTCTACCCGACCAAGCGGACCTCAATGAAAGGTGTCGCCGCTTCGCTGACGGGCCGGGAGTGGACATTCCCGTTCGTAGCCCGAGTGTGTTAGCCTGAGGCACCATGCCCACACCTGCCGAAGCAGTAAGAACCTACATCCTGGCCAAGGACGGCAACCGACCGTTCTTGATGAGGCAGGCGTTCGCTGAAGACATTGCACTCGAAATGGTGGTCAAGACCGACGCCATTTCGTTCCCCAACACGGCTTCCGGCTTGAATGCCGTGGAGGAAATTTTGGTGCGTCGTTTTGGTGTCGAATACGAGAACATCTACACGTTCTGCCTATCCCAGCCTTCCGAGACTGACCGAGCGCGCTTTCAGTGCCATTGGTTGGTGGGGATGTCCGCTAAGGCCGGCGGGCAACCGCTGCGAGTTGGATGCGGACGTTACGACTGGCATTTCAATGAGCACGGAAAAGTGGTGAGGCTGGTGATCACCATTGAAGTCATGAAAGTCTTATCGGGCGCCGAGCTCGATGGCGTGATGCGCTGGCTATCTTCGCTTCCCTATCCATGGTGCAGTCCGTCTCAGGCTCTGCTGTCATTTCCGCCGCAGAACGACCTGCGCGAGGTTGAAGCCTACTTGAAGCAGGTTCAGTAATCTTCGCGGTCGAACGCGCTAGACGCGCATGCGCGGTGGCGGGGCCGAACCGATTGTCGCCCGGTCATCCGGGAAATACACTTAGGGTTGCCGACAACAAAATATAAGGACTCCAATACGGAATGCTGAGCGCGTGGATGAGGAGAGACCGAACGAACAACTTACTTTTTTCTCGTCTCCGGCCTATTCTCGGTGTCACTCTGCGATGAGCGTGCTTGGGAAGAAATGTGGTCTACCAGGCGGAGAAGACGGCCTTGCGCTATCTCTTCGAGGACTACGTATTGGATACGGACCAGCGCGAGCTGCGCTGCGGGGCCGAGCTGATTGCCACTGCGCCACAGACGTTTGACTTGCTCCTATACCTTATTCGCAACAGGGAGCGGGTTGTCAGCAAGGACGACCTCCTCGGTGCGGTTTGGAGTGGTCGCATCGTCTCGGATGCCGCGCTCACGACGCGCATGAATGCTGCTCGCGGCGCAATTGGCGACACGGGCGCGAGACAGCGTCTGATCAAGACGATGACCCGCAAGGGTTTCCGCTTTGTTGGCACAGTGCAGGAGGCGCAAAGGCCCACAACCATCCCCCCTGGCTATGTGGCGCAGAACGATGATGCGGCGCAGAGGTCGCTTTCACCACCGCGCCTTTCCATCGTTGTGTTGCCCTTCGCCAACCTCAGCAGCGCCCCCGAGCAGGACTACTTTGTCGATGGTGTGACCGGGAGCCTCACCACGGATTTATCACGCATCAGTGGCTCATTTGTCATCGGCCAGCACACCGCGTTCACCTACAAAGGCAAATCGGTCGATGTCAGGCAGATAGGTCGTGAGTTGAATGTTCGCTACGCGCTCGAAGGCTCGGTGCAGCGTGGCGACAATCGTCTCCGGGTGAATGTTCAATTGATCGACGCGACGACGGGCAATCATTTGTGGGCCGACCGCTTCGACAAGCCCTTCGCCGACCTGCTCGATATGCAGGACGAAATCGTAGCCAGGATTGCGCGGACTCTAGACAATCAGCTCATCGTGGCTGAGGCGCGTCGCGCGGCAAGAACGTTGAATCCCGATGCCATGGATCTCTATTTCCAGGGCCGCCATTCTTGCAATAGGGGAGCGACACTCGAGAATTTGACAGAAGCTCGCAGTTCTTTTGAACGGGCTCTGGCGACTGATCCGCAAAATGTCGACGCCATGAGCTGGAGCGCGTTGGTCGAGACAGCGCTTGTCGCGGCATTCCTGACCGACAACGGGCCTTCGTATCTGGCAGCGGCAGAGACCATGGTGCTAAAGGCGCTCCGCCTCGCTCCGGACCATGCCTGGGCACATTTCACCTTGGCCATGGTGCTCATCTATACCAACCGGACGGCCCAAGGCGTGGCTGAGTGCGAGCGAGCCTTGGCCCTGGATCGCAATCTGGCTGACGCTCACGAGATGATGGGTCAGGCTAAATTCTATATGGGTTGCGGTGCAGATACCGAGTTCCACGTCAACGAAGCACTGCGCCTTTCCCCTCGCGATATCTCCGCCTTCCGATGGATGAACACGGCGGGCTTTGCCAAGCTGCAGATCGCAGCAGACGCTGAAGCGGCCGCTTGGTGTGCGCGAGGAATCGAGGCCAACCGAAACTATCCGCTGCTGCATTTCGGGTATGCTGCAGCACTCGCGCTTCTTGGGAGGCTGGACGCGGCGCAAGTGGCCGCCAAAACTGGACTTGCACTTGATCCAACATTTACGATCCGTCGCCTCAGAAACGTTCCAGTGCGCGGCGGCGGTGCGAATTTCGTTGCAGGAGCCAAACGCATGGTCAAAGGATTGTACATCGCCGGAGTGCCGGAGGGGTGATGCCGGCGATGGGTCAACCGGCGCCGTCCTGACCGCCGCCGATGAGCGGACTCTGTGGCACTGGCAATTGGGCTGGCGTTAGGGCTTGTTAGTGCAACTGACACGTGTCTTCGTATTTGGGGCCTCTATGAAGCGTACGAAACAGACCTTGGCTTTGGTTGGCTCGACCCTATCGATAACCATCATCGCGGCAGCAACGTGCTTTTTGTTTTGGCATAAAAGTCTGACGGCGTTTCTTTCCTTTGTAGTTATCGTCCCGGTCTTTCTCATCCTGGCGCTAGGCTTTCTCAAACAAGCGCGTGCTCGATGAACAGGGCTTGGTATGTCTGCCTGGGGTAAAAAGGCGAAGAACTCAGAGTGAGCAAAGTCAGTCCGCTCTACCCCACCAAGGGGACTCAATGAAAGGTGTCGCCACTTCGCTGATGGGCCAATAGGCGACATCGGTCCGGCTGGGAATTCCATCTGATCCGTCGTACAATGGCATTCAAAACGGATCGCGGGCCATGGCGCAGGAGCGGCTAGGGCGGGTCGAGCGCAGGTTGGCGGCCATATTGGCCGCCGACGTGGCTGGTTATTCGAGGCTCATGCATCATGACGAAGAGGCGACGCACACCAAACTGACAGCGCTATTGGCAGAGGCTGTTGATCCAGCAATCACCGAACACAGCGGCCGGATCGTCAAGAATACCGGCGACGGGTTCTTGGCCGAGTTTCCGAGTGCCGTCGAAGCGGTTCGAGCTGCGGTGCTGTTCCAGAGCCGCGTCAAGGAGCTGACCTCTAATGACGTTGAAGAACGGCGCATTGCTTTCCGGGTTGGTATCAACATTAGTGACGTAATTGTTGAGCCACATGACATCTTCGGAGATGGCGTCAACATTGCAGCGCGGCTTGAGAGCTTGGCGCAACCAGGCGGCATCTGTATCTCGTCTTCTGCGTACGATCATGTCCGCGGCAAAGCTGGGGTCGACTTCATCGATCTGGGCGAGCGACCTCTCAAGAACATTGATCGCGCTGTGCGGTCCTACGCTGTAATCTGGGATGACCTGAGCACATCGTCGCGGGCACAGCGGGCGCTTCGGCCTTCATCCTCTCCACCTCGTCTTTCCATTGTCGTGCTGCCTTTTGCCAATCTCGGTGGTGGTCCGGAGCAAGAGTATTTCGTGGACGGCGTCACAGAGGCCTTGACCACGGACATGTCGCGCATATCCGGTGCATTTGTAATCGGCCGACACACCGCATTCACGTACAAAGGTGCGACGATCGACTTAAAGAGGGTTGGGCGCGAATTGAACGTGCGCTACGTGCTTGAAGGATCTGTCCAGCGGAGTGGTAATCGGCTTCGGGTGAACGCTCAGCTTGTCGACAGCGAAAGTGGCAGTCACCTTTGGGCCGAACGGTTTGATAAACCTCTTGCTGATCTGTTCGATATGCAGGACGAGATCGTCGCTCGGTTGGCTGGTGCGCTAAATGCTGAGCTCATTGCGGCCGAGGCGCGGCGAGCCCAACGCTCCGTAGATCCAGACGCTATGGATCTTTATTTCCAGGGCGTCGCTATCGCGAACAGAGGGACGACGTCAGAGCACCTGACGCAGGCGCGCGGCTTTTTCGAACGAGCCTTGGTGTTAGACCCGGGCTGCATCGAGGCGCTGGTCGGCCGCGCAGGTCTGGATGAAGCAGCGGTCGCCGCATTGTTAACAGACGAGCCCACTCCGCGCCTTGCGATGGCCGAGGCGACTATAAATGAGGTCTTGTCGCTGGCTCCTCAGCATGCGTTGGCGCACTTGCGATTGGGCGTCGTCCAAGTTCTTACGAACCGCGTGCCTGAGGGTATTGCTGAATGCGAACGGGCCCTGGCGCTGGATCGCAATTTGGCCCATGCTCACGCTTGGATCGGTCTCGCCAAGGTGTATATCGGCCGTGCAGGGGAGACTGAAGCCGATGTGCAGGAGGCTCTTCGCTTGTCTCCTCGCGATACCCGTTCTTATATTTGGCTGATGATCGTCGGAATGGCCAAGTTTCACCTTGGCGCATATGGAGAGGCGGTATTTTGCTTACGCCGTAGCATTGAGGCCAATCGAAATCATCCGCTCGCGCATTTTTGGCTGGCGGCTGCGTTGGCGCGGCTCGGTGCGATCGAGGAGGCTAAGCGCGCGGCGCGGGCGGCACTTGCCCTGAATCCAAGTTTCTCCATACGCCGCGTGCGCTTCCACCTGCCAAGCGACAACCCGATCTACCTCGCCGGACGCGCTCACCTGTATGAGGGGCTGAGCTTGGCTGGGGTGCCGGAGCAGTGACGTCGCCTTTGGGTTAATCGCGTCACTTTGGCCGCGTGCCGCTCTCTTCCGGTTTACCCCTGTGAACGGAAATCGTCAGACTGCACCACCATGTCTCACACGGGCCATGAACAGACATAGCCTCACCCGTCGCGTTAGCGCCGAGCTCTGACCGCCGCTGCAAAGCGCCCTAATAAACCAGGCTAGTGCCGGGCGGCTTCTCTAGCGCGGCAGCCAACGACCGGTACTCCTCGCAGCCAGTCCCGCAAATCGCCGCGATCCGACTCAAATGATATTGCGCTTGATCGCGGTTGCCCTGCTCGATTTGCCATAGACCGTAATATTGCCAGGTCAGCACATGGTTCGGATCTGCTTTCAGGGCGCGCTCGTACCAGACCTGCGAAAGCTTGTAGTGGCCGAGCTTGCGATAGGAGTAGCCGATCGGATTGGCCACATTCGGGTGATCGTCGTGGCCGAGCGTCTTCAACTGCTCAATCGCAGAGGCATAGTCGGTGCGGTCGTAGACCGCCGAATAAGCTGCGCGGTACCCATGAGCAAAGGCGGGGTCGTCGAACAGGGACTGCTTCGCTTTTTTGGGCTTGGGCGCGTGAGTGGCCTTGTTGCCCGACCGCTTCGGGTATGACGAAGGCGGATTAGCGGAGCGTTGCCCCGTCCCGCTATAGTCTGCGTCACTGCCACCTGGCTCGGTGCCCGGGGCCGCAACAGCCGGAGTGACCGAGAACGCGACGATCAGCGCAATCGAACACGTTGCCAGCGTCACAATCCTGATCATCAAGTTGGCCATAGAAACCTCCTGCAGGCTACGCCTTCGAGCTCCCAATCCAACCGAACATGTTAACTCCGGCTTACCTCAAACATTCCTGGAAAGGTATTTAGAAAAAACGAGATTCTGTGTGACAGCAATGTTGTCTTATGAGCCAATCAATGTCCGCAGCGGGTCACACGCTGGCGTCGCGACCATATTTGTCCTTGGTCCGTTCGCACCCAGCAAGCCGACGTCAGGGCGTAGAAACAGAGAGGCAGCTAAGGGGCCAATAACAGACCTCAGTTGACCCGTTTGATGGCAGGTAGCCGGTAAGAACCGTCAAGTACGGGCGTCTCTGGCCCATAGAACCGCAAGGTGAGATTGAAATTGCCGGCCGCTGCGGGAAGCCAATTAGCTGTCTCCGCCGGCTGGTCCTTCTGGATCAGGACAGTCAGCGAGCCGTCGGGGTTCTTCTTCAGTCCGTCCGTCGTGCTTCCGAAACTATAGCGGCCGAAATCGTTCTCCACGAAGAGCATATCGCTTCCGTACATCGTCAAGTTCCAGAAGGTCGCCACCGGCGGCAGTTTGCCGGCGTCGAAATGCAGAACGTATTTTCGCGTGCCCGTCAGTTGCTCGCCTTTGTCATCGACGCTGGTGTTGGGGTAAATCACCTGATCGGAAAGCTGCGCCCCGACCTCATATTTGGCGAGAGCCGCACGAAGTCCCGGATCGTAGCCGGCCCTTCCGCCGGCAAACGTGTACTTCCAGCCGTTGGTAATTTCGCCCGTCGCCTCCCACTTCTTATCGACAATCTGCGCGCCGACTTTTGCTGCGCGCGCGAGTCCGCGTTTGGTTGGTTCGTCCAGTGTCTCCCAAGCGAATCCCTTGCCGACGCTCAATCCAATCTGCTGGAACGACCCAACTAGAGAGTCAGTCGCATCCGTGGCGGCAGGAAGGCGCTTTTGCATCGCGTCGCCCAGCTCGTCGAAGAAGCGAATATCTGCTGGCGCCTTGCTGTCGTACAGCGTCATCGAAGGCCGAGGGGTTGGCGGCTTGTAGGCTAGACCCGAGCGCAAGTAGGCCGACAACGGCATCAAGCGGAAGCCCTTCTGGGCCTCGGCCGCTTTGGGCAGATCGGCAGCGCCATTGGCAAGGATGCGCACCGCAACCAGACCGATCTTGGTGCGGCTCTTGATTGGGATCATCTCGCCGGGCACCTCTCCCGTGTAGTCCGGTCCTGTGACGACATAGACGCCGGGCTGTGGCCCTTTGGTGCCCCCGAGGTTGCGAATAATCTCATCAAAGGAATCCCCGATCTGCACAATGTACCAGCGGGGCTCCGTGAGCGCGGGCACGAAGACCACAACCGGCTCGGCCGTCACATCGAAAGTAGCGTACGCGTCGATTGTTACGTTGTTCGGTGTAACGACAAACTTGTCTTTAGCCGTCTTGAGTTCGGGAAACTTGCGAAAATCATTGATGTAGGTTCCGCCAACCTCGATGCTTTTCGGACTGCTGCGGCTGTAATAGTGCAACGGGAAGCCCCACAAGTAGGCTTGGAGACCGATAGCATAGGCATTTTCCTCGCGTGCCTGTTCCGCGGATATTCCCACGGAAGCGGTTTGTGCCGCCGCGGCGCACGGAAAAGCCATCACTACAAGCGATACGGCCACGATAACCCGAACGCGCAGAGGCATGATTAGCTCTCCACCTAGCGAGCAAACCGTAATCTCTTGGGACGGAAGGTCAATGTCCGCCTCGGGGTCAAAAGCGGTCTTCGAGGAGCTGCACTTGGCGGGTCGGTTGACGGGCCAGTAGCCGGCGCAAGCCGTCACCGACGTGGCGCCTAGATATCGAATTCAGAGGTTGCCGATCGGTCGGCGGTCGAGATGGTGCGTGCTGATGGGCGCCCGCTGCACACCCGCTGCCATGATGTCATCATGCCCCTGTTTTGCCCGACGGGTCAAATCGATTTCGTAAAATCGAAAGAGCCCAATGCCGACAAGGGCCCGGCTACTGTGCATGGGGTTGTTTTCGCGAATCTTGTTTGCCGGCCCCCGATATCCGGGCCGAGGCCCAATCTCGTCAGGTCCGGAGTGGCCTGAGCGTTCGCCTCAGCTGTCCACCTTCAACGCGGCAATGAAGGCTTCCTGCGGGATGTCGACCTTGCCGAACTGCCGCATCTTCTTCTTGCCTTCCTTCTGCTTCTCCAGAAGTTTCCGCTTACGCGTGATGTCGCCGCCGTAGCACTTCGCGGTGACGTCCTTGCGCAGGGCGCGCACCGTCTCGCGCGCGATCACCTTGCCGCCGATCGCCGCCTGGATCGGGATCTGGAACATGTGCGGCGGGATCAGCTCCTTCATCTTCTCGACCATGGCGCGGCCGCGCCCCTCCGCGCGGGTGCGATGCACCAGCATCGACAGCGCGTCGACCGGCTCGTTGTTGACCAGGATCTGCATCTTGACGAGATCGGCCACCTTGTAGTCGGTCAGGTGATAGTCGAACGAGGCGTAGCCTTTCGAGACCGATTTCAGGCGGTCGTAGAAGTCGAACACGACTTCGTTGAGCGGCAGATCGTACTTCACCATGGCGCGGGAGCCGACATAGGTCAGCTCCTTCTGCGCGCCGCGGCGGTCCTGGCACAGCTTCAAAACGCTACCGAGATATTCGTCGGGAGTGAGGATGGTGGCCTCGATCCAGGGCTCCTCGATATCGGCGATCTTGACCACGTCGGGCATGTCGACGGGATTGTGGATCGAGATCTCCTGGCCGTCGGTCAGGTGCATCTTGTAGATCACGCTTGGCGCGGTCGCGATCAGGTTGAGGTCGAACTCGCGCGACAGCCGCTCTTGGATAATCTCGAGGTGCAATAGCCCGAGGAAGCCGCAGCGGAAGCCGAAGCCCAGCGCAGCCGAGGTTTCCATCTCGTAGGAGAAGCTCGCGTCGTTGAGGCGCAACTTGCCCATCGCCCCGCGCAGCGTTTCGAAGTCATTGGCGTCGGCCGGGAACAGGCCGCAGAACACCACCGGGATCGCCGGCTTGAAGCCCGGCAGCATTTCGGTGACCGGCTTCCTGTCGTCGGTGATGGTGTCGCCGACGCGGGTGTCGGCGACTTCCTTGATCGCCGCGGTGATGAAGCCGATCTCGCCGGGGCCGAGCTCGTCGACCTGCTCCATCTTCGGGGTGAAGAAGCCGACGCGCTCGACGTCATAGGCCGCGCCTGTGCCCATCATGCGGATGCGCTGGTTCTTCTTCATGACGCCGTCGACGACGCGGATCAGCACGACGACGCCGAGATAGACGTCGTACCAGCTGTCGACCAGGAGCGCCTTCAAGGTCGCGTCGCGGTCGCCCTTCGGCGGCGGCAGGCGGGTGACGATGGCTTCCAGCACGTCGGGGACGCCGAGGCCGGTCTTGGCCGAGATCATCACGGCGTCGGAGGCATCGATGCCGATGACGTCCTCGATCTGCTGCTTGATCTTCTCGGGTTCGGCCGCGGGAAGGTCGACCTTGTTCAGGACCGGGACGATCTCGTGGTTGTTGTCGAGCGCCTGGTAGACGTTGGCAAGCGTCTGCGCTTCGACGCCCTGGCTGGCGTCGACCACCAGCAGGGAACCCTCGCAGGCCGCCAGCGACCGCGAGACTTCGTAGGCGAAGTCGACATGGCCGGGCGTGTCCATCAGGTTGAAGATGTAGTCCTTGCCGTCCTTGGCGCGGTAGGCGAGGCGGACCGTCTGCGCCTTGATGGTGATGCCGCGCTCGCGCTCGATGTCCATGGAATCGAGCACCTGCTCCTTGCCCGCCATTTCGCGGTCGGTGAGGCCGCCGGTCATCTGGATCAGGCGGTCGGCCAGCGTCGACTTGCCATGGTCGATATGGGCGACGATGGAGAAATTGCGGATGTTGGAAATGGGGACGGTCGTCATGGGCGCGGGATACCACTCACATCCCCGTGCGGCAACCATATTGCTGTATTTTCAGGGCCTTTCTTCACGCCAAGCTGATTCCACGAGGGCCCAAAACGCGCTACGCAACGGCCCATGTCCAGGCTCATGTCCACGACCTCGATCCCCTCCGCCCGAGCACGCGCAAAACCCCGGGTGAGCTTTAACCGCTTCCGGGCCTGGCTGGTCGCCTGCGCGATCCGGCCCGAAGCGCGGCTCTGGCTGGTGATCCAGCTCGCCATCCTGCATGCGGTGATCTGGACCTTCATCCTGATCAATCTCAAGGCAGCGCAGGACGTTCACATGGACGTCGCAGAAGCCTTTGGCTGGGGCCAGGAATTCCTGTGGGGCTACGGCAAGCACCCACCGCTGTCGGGCTGGGTCGCCGGCCTCTGGTTCAGGGTGTTCCCGGCGGCGGACTGGGCGACCTATGCGCTGGCGATGGCGACCGTCGGCGTCGGCATGGTGATCTGCTGGCTGCTGAGCTTGCGCGTCGTGGACGCGCGGCGCGCGTTCCTGGTCGTGGTGATGGTCGCGCTCTACCCGATCTTCAATTTCAAGGGTTTCAAGTACAATCCCGACCTGCTCCAGCTCGTCACGCTGCCGCTGCTCGTGCTCGCCTATCTCAACGCCTTCGAGAAGCGGACCTGGCAGTCCGGCATCTGGTTCGGGCTCGCCGGCGCGCTGGCGCTGATGACCAAATACTGGGTGCTGACCATGATCGGCGCCATCGGCCTTGCTGCGCTGATCCATCCCGACCGGCTGCGATTCCTGCTGTCGCCGGCGCCGTGGGTGGCGATCGCGACGATGGTCGTGGCGATGATCCCGCATATCGTCTGGCTTGCGGGCGTGCATTTCGTGCCGCTGACCTATGCCGGCGATACCTACAGCCTCGATGACAGCCGCCAGGTCCATCAGCTCGTGGCGGGCTACGCCCTGCATAATTTGGCGCTGCTGGCGCTGCCGGTGGCGCTGGCCGCCCTCGCAATGGCGCTGGTGCCGCATTGGTTCACGCTGCTGCTGCGCGCACCGTTACGCATCGTCACGCGCGCCTGGGGGCGCGGCGCCAATCCCGGCGTCAATGTTGCGCAGGCGTTGAACGTCTGGATCATCCAGATCATCGTCGCGGTCGGCCCGCCGCTCGGCGCGCTGGCCTTCAGCATCTACATGAAGACCGATTGGGGCATCTCGCTGTTCTTCCTGGTGCCCTTGGCGCTGGTCGCGATCCCGGCGCTGCGGGTGCAGAGTGCGGCCCTGTTCAACATCGCCGCGATCTGGCTCGTGCTCAGTGTCGCCACGCTCGCAGCCTCGCCCTGGATCGCCGCGCGCGAGATGGCGGCCAATGCCGGTAACACGGCGACCTACGGCGCGCGCTCGGAGCTGGCGCGTGAATTGACGCAGGCCTGGCACACGCGTTTCGGCTCGCGCTGGGCTGTCGTTGCCGGCACCATGGAGTCGATCCAGCCGATGGTGTTCTATAGCCCCGATCATCCGGCCGCGTTGATGCCGCTCGAAGCATGGGATTCCGGGCTGACGTCGCGCGAGGACGCCAGGAAGTATGGCTTCATCGGCGTGTTCGATCCGACCGACGGCCGCCTGCCGGCGTTCGAGAAATGGGTCTCGGAGATCGCGCCGAACGCCGAGCGCATCGTGATGACGACGCGCCGCTTCACCCACGGCAAGGCCGGCCCGTCGATGAGCTGGAATATCTATATCGCGCCGCCGGCGAAGTGACCGAGCGCCGCGAAGCGCTAGATCCCTTCCTCGTTGAACTTGCTTTCAACGAGCTCCGTGATCGCCGCGAGTGCGGCTTCCGCTTCAGTGCCGGCGGCGGCGACCGTGATCGTCGTGCCCGGTCCTGCGGCCAGCATCATCAGGCCCATGATCGAGGTGCCGCCGACGGTCTCGCCGCCGCGCGTCACCCACACCTGCGCGTCGAAGCGCTCCACCGCCTGGACAAATTTCGCCGAGGCGCGGGCGTGCAGGCCGCGCTTGTTGATGATCAGGAGCTCCTTGGAGATCGCGCCCGCGGGCACGCCCGTCCCGGCTTGCGGCGCGTCGTCGCTCATTTGCCGGCGAGCACGCGGCTGGCAATGGTGACGTATTTGCGGCCTGCTTCCTGGGCCATCGCGATCGCGTCGGGCAACGGACGCTCCTCGCGCACCTTGGCAAGCTTCACCAGCATGGGAAGGTTGATGCCGGCGAGCACTTCGACCTTCGGCCGGCTCATGCAGGATATTGCAAGATTGGACGGCGTGCCGCCGAACATGTCGGTGAGGATCGCAACGCCGTCGCCGGAATCGACGCGGTTGACCGCCTCGATGATGTCGCTTCGGCAGAGATCGGAATCATCTTCGGCACCGATCGTGATCGCTTCGATTTGCTTTTGTGGGCCCATGACATGCTCAAGCGCTGCCTTGAATTCGTCGGCAAGGCGCCCGTGGGTCACAAGTACTAGACCAATCATCGGAAAACTCCTCGCGGGCGCTTTTGGTGCACCGCACGAACGCGCCACTTTGACCATCCAGAGCCCCCGCGCAAGAGGGGATGTTGCGAATCTCCCTGAATCTAGACGGATGGATGAGGGGAGCTGCGCCGGTCTATTCGGTCGCGATAGTGGGGTTCATATGGTTACCATTTCCCTTCAAACAATCGCCTGAAGGGTTAACGGAAGATGAACTCTTGGTAGTGGTCAAGGCCGCAACAACCAAAGGGAGGGGCGAATAGTCGCGCCCGACGGGGATTCGCGGTATTTCCACACCGGAAATGCTTGTATTCAGCGATTCCGCCGCAGGCAGCCGTTCCGCGTCGGCGGCGTCCAGATCGACCACGAGGCCGACGGTCGCATGCTCCACGAAGTCGCAGCGGCGGATTCCCAGTCCCCGTATCTCGATCAGGCCGGCCAGCAGCGGCGCGGGGCGGACTTCAATTTCGTCGCCGACTGTCGCCAGATGGACACGGTCATCGCCGACCAGAACGGCCCTTTCGACCACGCCGGCGCGTCCCGCCATGATCAAATCGAAGGCAAGGCGCGACTTGCCAGAGCCTGAGGGCCCGCGGATCAGCACCGCCAGAGTCCCGACCTTGACTGCGGAGGCGTGAACGCTGGGGCCACCGTCGCTCATAGCGCCGGCAGCCTCACCACGAAACGCGCGCCCGCAACCGTAGGTGCTCCGTCCTCGTCCACCGGGCCCGGGCGGTTCTCGGCCCAGATGCGTCCGCCATGGGCATCGACGATCTGCTTGGAGATCGACAGGCCGAGGCCGGAGTTCTGGCCAAAGCCCTGGTGCGGACGGTCGGTGTAGAAGCGCTCGAAGATGCGCTCCAGCGCGTCGTCGCGGATGCCGGGCCCGTCGTCGTCGACCACGATCTCGATCTCGGAGCGGACGCGGCGGCAGGTGAGGCGCACCTTGCTGCCGGGCTCGGAGAACGATTGCGCGTTGGAGAGCAGGTTGGAGACTACCTGCCCGAGCCGCGAATCGTGGCCGGTCACGGAGAACGTGTCGTTCGCGCCGCGGCCCTCGAAGCGCGTTTCGACCGCGACGTCATGGCCGAGCTTGGTTTCATTGGCGACGGATACGAGCGTCGTCAGCAGGCGGCGCAGGTCGACCCGGACCGCATCCTGGCGCTGCAATTCGGCGTCGAGGCGGCTGGCGTCGGAGATGTCGGAGATGAGGCGGTCGAGCCGCTTGACGTCATGCTCGATCACCTCGAGCAGGCGCGCGCGGCTGGTCTCGTTGCGCGCCAGCGGCAGCGTCTCGACCGCGGAGCGCAGCGAGGTCAGCGGGTTCTTCAGTTCGTGCGCGACATCGGCGGCGAACATCTCGATCGCCTCGATGCGGCTGTAGAGCGCGCTGGTCATGTCGCGCAGCGCGCCGGAAAGGTGACCGATTTCGTCGCGGCGCCGGGTGAAGTCGGGAATCTCGATGCGGGCCTTGATGCGGCGGCGGACGCGCTCGGCGCTGTCGGCGAGCCGGCGCACCGGACCTGCGATCGTGCTTGCAAGCAGCAGCGACAGCATGATCATCACCGCGGCAGCGACGCCGCCGACCTTCAGGATCGCCAGGCGCTCGGCGGTGACCATCTGGTCGATGTCGTCGCCCTGCGTCGACAGCATCAGGGCGCCGTGGATGGCGCGCGAGCGCAGCACGGGGACTGCGACCGATACGATCACCTCGCCGCGCGAATTGACCCGCACCATCGAACGCTTCTGACCCTGGAGCGCGTCGCCCACTTCCGCGTAGCCATTGCCGTTCTCGCGCCCGAGCTCGCGATACAGCGGCAGGTCACCGCGGTTGATCCAGAGGCGCACCGAGGTCAGGCCGCGCTCGATCACGCCGGGCTTCTGCGATGGCGGCGGCAACGGGAAGATCAGCACGTTCTCGAGGTCGCGGCTGTCGAGCAGCACCGTCCCGTTGGGATCGAATATCCGCGCCCGGGTCTTGGTCGGCGAGATCAGCGTACGCAGCACGGGTGCCACGCGCTCCGGGCTGATCGGGAAGTTCAGCGCCGAATAATCGTCGGATTCGCCGTAGCTGTCGCCGAGCTTCAGATCGAGCAGGCGGTCAGGATCGACCGTGATCGCGTTGGTCTGCACGGTCGCCGACGCTCCGATGGCACCGGCGATGATCTCGGCCTGCACCAGCAGGCTCTGCGCACGCGCGTCGATCAGGCCGGCTCGGAACTGCGAGAGATAGAGAATGCTCGCGACCAGCGCGACGAGGCCGGCGAGGTTGAGCGAGACGATGCGGCGGGTCAGGCTCGAGAAGGAGAGCGCGAAGAAATACTGACCGGCGCGCGTCAGCCAGGACAGCGGCCGCCAACCTTGTGCGGCCGGCTTGTCGTCGGCGACGTGCTCCGGTACGCCGTCGGATGCGATATCCCCGGCATTCTGGCTCTCATCAGGCTGCGTTCGGTCAAGCAATGCTTATGCCCGCGTTAGGACATCTCGTGCGAAGGGTCCCCGCATCCTAGAGCCATCCCGGTCCCGATGGAACGAGAACCGGCGATGCTCTCAGTCTTTCGTGAAGGCGCGTGAGCCTCAGGCTTCCTTGAAGCGGTAGCCGACGCCGTAGAGTGTCTCGATCATCTCGAACTCGTTGTCGACCACCTTGAACTTCTTGCGCAGCCGCTTGATGTGGCTGTCGATGGTGCGGTCGTCGACATAGACCTGGTCGTCATAGGCGGCGTCCATCAGCGCGTTGCGGCTCTTCACCACGCCGGGCCGGGTCGCCAGCGCCTGGAGGATCAGGAATTCGGTGACGGTCAGCGTCACCGGCTCGTTCTTCCAGGTGCAGGTGTGCCGCTCGGGGTCCATGCGCAGCAGGCCGCGGTCGAGCGCCTTGGCATCGTTCTCCTTCGGCGCGACGGTCGGGTCCTTCGGCGCTGAGCGGCGCAGCACGGCCTTGACGCGCTCGACCAGCAGGCGCTGCGAGAACGGTTTGCGGATGAAGTCGTCGGCGCCCATCTTGAGGCCGAACAGCTCATCGATCTCTTCGTCCTTGGAGGTCAGGAAGATCACCGGCAGGTCGGATTTCTGCCTGAGACGGCGCAGCGTTTCCATGCCGTCCATGCGCGGCATCTTGATGTCGAGGATGGCAAGATCGGGCTGGGTGGTGCGGAAACCGTCGAGCGCGGAGGCGCCGTCGGTGTAAGTCATGATGCGGTAGCCTTCGGCCTCCAGCGCGATCGAGACGGATGTGAGAATGTTGCGGTCGTCGTCGACCAAAGCGATTGTGGGCATGAGCCTCTGCTTTCTGCTTTCCGTTTGGGTCGTGGCTTAAAACGGCGAGCAATCCACTGATGCGCCGCATACATGGGTGCCGAAGTCGGCGGTCGAACCTTGTCACCGAGCAATGCAAGCTGGGCTGAAGTGTGACCAAGTTCCACGAAGCGCGGCAGATTCGCCGCGTTTCGACCCTTAACCTGACCCCCGTTTACCCGAAAAAAGACCTCCCTTGCAACCACCTGACCCGAGAAAGCCGATGCAACCGACCCCCGATTTCGACCCCGGAACGCTCGCCAAATCGCTGCTCAGGCGCTCGCGCCAGGGGGCGCTGGCGACGCTGATGGCCGGCAGCGGCGATCCCTATTGCTCCCTGGTCAATCTGGCGAGCCACCCCGACGGCTCGCCGATCCTGCTGATCTCGGGCCTGGCCGTGCACACCAGGAACATCCTGGCGGATCACCGGGTCTCCCTGATGCTGGACGAACGTGCGGCCGGCGATCCGCTGGAGGGTGCCCGAATCATGCTGTCCGGCCTGGCGGAACAGGCCGATGCCGACAAGGATGTGCTCCAGCGGCGGTATCTCAATGCCCATCCATCGGCCGAAGCGTTTGTTTCGTTTAAGGATTTCTCTTTCTTCAGAATTCGGCCCACGGGAACCCATCTGGTCGCCGGGTTCGGCCGCATCGTCGATCTCAAGCCCGAGCAGTTCCTGACGGACCTTACCGGTGCCGAGGGTCTGCTGGCGGCGGAGGAGGGGGCGGTCGCGCACATGAACGCCGACCACCGCGACGCCATGGGCCTCTATGCAACAAAACTCCTCGGCGCGGCGGAGGGCGACTGGCGCTGCACCGGCTGCGACCCCGAGGGCCTCGACATGCAGGATGGCCAGACTGCGCTGCGGTTGGACTTCCCGGAGCGGGTGACTGATGGCACGGCGCTGCGCAAGATGCTGGTCCGCCTTGCTGGCGAAGCGCGCGCGAAGGTGGACTAGCGCGCAACAATTTGAACGCCGCCCCCCATCGCTGCGACCCAAGACCGTAATGGTTCGAAGCCGGCAGCGAGAGGGTTCATGATACGTCGTCGTTTGACGCTGGTTGCGGGCTTGGCGCTCGCGATCACCGCATCGCTTGCCACGCCCGGCTTTGCCCAGAAGGGTCTCGCCTCGGAGAGCGCGCGGATCAACGCACTCCGAAGCGCCGGCAAATATTCGGAGGCGCTGCCGCTGGCGCAGGCCATGGTGGCGTCTCTCGAGAAGACCACCAACAATCGTGATCTCGCGGGCGCGCTCAACAACCTCGCGCAGATCTACGCCGACCAGGGCCACGACGACCAGGCCGAGCCGCTCTACAAGCGCGCCATTGCACTGATGGAGAAGGGGACCGGTCTCGACAGCGTCGAGATCGCACCAGTGCTGACCAACCTCGCCGCGCTCTATCAGAGGCAGAGCCGCTTTGCAGAGGCCGAGCCGCTGTTCAAGCGTGCGCTCGCCGTTCGCGAGAAGGCGCTGTCGCGCGAGCATCCCGACGTCGGTCAGTCCCTCAACAATCTCGCCACATACTATGTGAAGCAGCAGCGTCAGGCCGAAGCCGAGCCGTTGTTTCAGCGCGCGCTCGCGATCTACCAGAAGGCCGGTGGCCCCGAGCATCCGGCGGTCGCGACGCTCCTGAACAATCTCGGCCAGCTCGATCGCGACCTCAATCGCGATGCGGATGCCGAGGCGCCGATCAGGCGTTCGCTCGCGATCCGCGAAAAGGTGCTGGGACCGGACCATCCCGACGTCGCGCGCTCGCTGAACAATCTCGCCGGTCTCTACGAGCACCAGCGGCGCTATGCCGATGCGGAGCCGCTCTATCGCCGTGCGCTGTCGATCCGCGAACGTGCGCTCGGTCCCGATCATCCGGACGTCACGACCTCGACCAGCAATCTCGCTTATTTCCTCTACGTCTCCGGGCGGAACGCCGACGCGCTGCCGCTCGCGGAAAAGACGCTTTCGACCAATCGCGCGCAGCTGCGCGTCGTGCTGCCGGTTCTGTTCGCCGCGCGACGGCAACGTCTGCTGGCTGACGACAAGGCGCTGGACGAGGCGCTCGCCGCGATCCAGCGCGGCACGCAATCCTCCGCCGCATCCGCCGTGAACAAGCTGGCCGTGCGCCTTGCTGCCGGCAGCGACCGGCTGGCCGAGCTCGTGCGCCGGGACCAGGATCTTGCGGCCGAGTCCGAGGCGCTCGACAAGGCGATCATCGCCGCGGTGTCGAAGCAATCGGCCCAGCGCGACGTCGCGGCCGAGCAGCGCAGCCGGATGCGGATCGCGGCGATAGCGAACGAGCGCACGGGCTTGCAGAAGACGCTCGCGGTCGAGTTTCCCGATTACGCGTCGCTCTCCAACCCCCTGCCGCTGGCGGTCAAGGATATCCAGCCCTTGCTGTTACCCGACGAAGCGATGGTGCTCTACTCCGTCGTCGACAAGCAGAGCTATGTCGTCGCGATCACGCGCGAAGGCGTCGAATGGAGGGAGATTCCGCTCGGCGCGGACGCGCTGACGCAGAAGGTGACAGCCTTCCGCAAGGGGCTCGATGTCGGCAAGGCGCGCGATGCCTCCGGCAAATCAGGATTGTTCGATCTCGGGCTCGCCAACGAGCTCTATGTCGCACTGCTCGGCCCGGTCGAAGCACTGACGAAGGACAAGCGCAACCTGCTGGTGGTGCCGTCGGCCGCGCTGACGGCGTTGCCATTTCATCTGCTCGTCACGGAGACGCCGCAAGCTGCGATCCCGGACACGCTCGAAGGCTATCGCAGCGCCGCCTGGCTGTTGCGGCGTCAGGCGGTGTCGGTGCTGCCCTCGGTGGTCAGCCTGAAATCGCTGCGTGCCGTCGCGCGTCGGGAGCAGGGCGTGAAGCCGATGACCGGCTTTGGCGATCCCGTGTTCAATCCCGCGCTGGAAGGGCCGGCCGATCGTCGCGCTGCAGGCGGCAAGGTCGCTGCACGCAACATTGCAACAATTGCCTATAGCGATTTTTGGCGCGGTGCCGGCGTCGATCGCGCGCGGCTTGCGCAGGCGCTCCCGCAACTGCCGGACACCGCGGACGAGTTGAACGCTGTGGCAAAGGATGTTGGCGCGGCCGAGGCCGACATCCATCTCGGCCGCGATGCCAGCGAAACGACGCTGAAGCGTGCAGCGCTTGCTCAATACAGCATCATCTACTTTGCCACCCACGGTCTCGTGGCCGGCGATATCAAGGGATTGGGCGAGCCCTCGCTTGCGCTCTCCATTCCCGATCGGCCGACGGAGCTGGATGACGGCCTGCTCACGGCAAGTGAAGTCGCTCAGCTCAAGCTCAACGCGGATTGGGCTGTGCTGTCGGCCTGCAACACCATCGCCGGCGACAAGCCCGGCGCCGAGGCCCTGTCGGGACTGGCGCGCTCGTTCTTCTACGCGGGTGCACGCGCGCTGCTGGTCTCGCATTGGGCCGTGGATTCGGAAGCTGCCACCCGCTTGACCATTTCGACTTTCGATCTGCTCAAGAACGAACCAAAAATCGGCCGTGCCGAAGCCTTGCGCCGCGCGATGTTAACGTACGTCGATGACACCTCGTCACCGCGCAACGCCTATCCCGCGATGTGGGGGCCGTTCGCACTCATCGGCGAAGGCGAGGTACGATAGGACGGTCCTGCGATTGTGCGTCGCAATAACCACAGGAAACGCCGAATTGCGTATTTGGTTGCGCGATCATTTGTGATTTTTTGACGCGGACGCACAGGGCTGACATGCGCGACGTTTGGCGCGGTCCTTGAATAAACCAAATCCTGCGGGATCGGCTTGGCAACGCCAGCGTTCACCATTATTACGTCGTTCAACCGAGGCCGGACGGCCTGTAATTCACGGTGACTGCGATGGCGCCAAAGCTTGGTCGCGCTGAGTGTCGCGGGTTCTAGGAGGATTTTTTCGTGCAAGAGACGGGCGTGCGCAACGGTGCCTTCGGTGCCGACAAATTCGGCTTAAAGAATCTCAAACAGGTTCACTGGAACCTCGGCGCGCCGCAACTCTATCAATACTCGCTTTCCGCGGGCGAGGCGGTGCTGTCGGCTGACGGTTCGCTTTGCGCCGACACCGGTGAGTTCACCGGCCGCAGCCCGAAGGACAAGTTCACGGTGCGTGACGCCACCACCGACAAGAAAATGTGGTGGGCGGGCAACCAGTCGATCACCGCCGAACAGTTCGAGACGCTCTACCAGGACTTCCTCAAGCACGCTGAAGGCAAGAGCCTGTTCGCGCAGGATCTCTATGGCGGCGCCGATCCGGCCTACCGGATCAAGACCCGCATCTTCACCGAGCTCGCCTGGCACTCGCTGTTCATCCGTACGCTGCTGATCCGCCCCGAGTCGGTCGAGCTGCCGAGCTTCACGCCGGAGCTCACCATCATCGACATGCCGAGTTTCCGCGCCGATCCCAAACGCCACGGCTGCAAGTCGGAGAACGTCGTCGCGATCGATTTCGCCCGCAAGATCGTCCTGATCGGCGGGTCTTATTATGCCGGCGAGATGAAGAAGTCGGTCTTCACCACGCTGAACTATTATCTGCCCGAGCGCGGCGTGATGCCGATGCACTGCTCTGCCAATGTCGGCGCCAATGGCGACACCGCGATCTTCTTCGGGCTATCAGGCACCGGCAAGACCACGCTGTCGGCCGATCCGAACCGCACGCTGATCGGTGACGACGAGCACGGCTGGGGCCCGAACGGCGTCTTCAACTTCGAGGGCGGCTGCTACGCCAAGTGCATCAAGCTCTCGCAGGAAGCCGAGCCCGAGATCTACGCGGCGTCGACGCGCTTCGGCGCGGTGCTCGAGAACTGCGTGCTCGACGAGGACACCCGAATCGTCGATTTCGACGATGGCTCCAAGACCGAGAACACGCGTTCCGCGTACCCGCTCGACTTCATCCCGAACGCTTCGCGCACTGGCCGCGCGCCGCAGCCGAAAAACGTGGTGATGCTCGCCGCCGACGCCTTCGGCGTGCTGCCGCCGATCGCAAAGCTCTCGCCGGCGCAGGCGATGTATCACTTCCTGTCCGGCTACACCGCCAAGGTCGCCGGCACCGAGCGCGGTCTCGGCAACGAGCCGCAGCCGGAATTCTCCACCTGCTTCGGCTCGCCCTTCCTGCCGCTCGATCCCAGCGTCTATGGCAACATGCTGCGCGACCTCATCGCCCAGCACAATGTCGATTGCTGGCTGGTCAACACCGGCTGGACCGGCGGCAAGTACGGCACAGGCTCGCGCATGCCGATCAAGGTGACGCGCGCGCTGCTCACCGCCGCGCTCGACGGCTCGCTTCGCAACGTCGAATTCCGCACCGACAAATATTTCGGCTTCGCGGTCCCGACCGCGCTGCCCGGCGTGCCGGCCGAGATCCTGAACCCGGTCAACACCTGGAAGGACAAGGACGAGTTCGACAAGACCGCCCGCGCGCTGGTCGGCATGTTCCAGAAGAACTTTGCCAAGTTCGAAGCCCAGGTCGACGCCGAAGTGCGCGCAGCCGCGCCGGACGTGAAGCTGGCGGCGGAGTAATCTCTCGCTCTGTCTTCAATGCAAAAGGGCGGCCGCGAGGCCGCCCTTTTTTCGTGCGCGAACTCTCTCCACCGTCATTGCGAGCGCAGCGAAGCAATCCAGAATCCCTCCGCGGAGACAGTCTGGATTGCTTCGTCGCTACGCTCCTCGCAATGACGAGCTTGCGGAAGCAGTCACGCCTTGAAATACGCAATCTGCGTCGTGGTCGCGAGCAGCCTGCCGTTCGGCGACCACAGCTCGGCGTTTTGATCGGCGTAGCTCTTGTGCATGATCTTCGAATCGGCTGTCGCGAGCACGCGCGTGATGTCCTCGGCGGCGAGCTCTTCGCTGTCGGTGTGAAAATACGTCGTCAGCGACACCGTGCCGAACGGCACCAGCTCGCGCCTGGCGTGGAAGATGCGGCCGAAGAAGGCGTCGGACATCGACATCAGCGACAGCATGTCGAGCTTGCGCGGCGTGCGGTCGCCGATCCAGAGCTTGGAATAGGTGCCAGAGAGCTCGGTCTGCGGCGGGCCGATCCGCATCTCGCCCTCGACGAAGCGGAATTCATACTGGTTGGCCCAGGACGCTGCGATCTTCGGGAACGGCAGCGTCTGCTCGAACGGTTTCGCGTCCGGATATTGCGCCACCCTGTGCTCCCAGGACGGCCGGCGCTCGGCAAACACGGCGGTGGCGAGCGTTGCGACCTCGCCGCCGCCCTGCGACAGTTCGACGCTCCAATGCTGGCTGGAGCGATTGGCCTTCACCAGCCGCACGTCCAGATCGAACGGCCCCTTGGCGATCGGCGCGCAGTAATTGACGGTCAGCGCCAGCGGATCGCCGGCGCGCTGCGGATGGTCGATCAGCGCGCGCAGGATGGTCGCTGCCGTGGCACCGCCGAACGGGCCGACAAACGCCCAGTAGTCGTCGCTGGTATGCCCCTGCCAGCTGGAGTCACCGGCACTGATGCGGGTGGCGTCGTCGAACGGGTGCGGGAGCTTGGCGTGCATTGTATTCCTCGGTGCCGACCCCATCGTCATTGCGAGCGCAGCGAAGCAATCCAGAGTCTTTGCGCGGGGACAGTCTGGATTGCTTCGCTGCGCTCGCAATGACGGTGTTTGAGGTTGCCGCGTCAGTATCGCTGACATCGCCTCTTGGGGATGATGACGATCATATCATCATCCTCCCCGCGAGATGCAATAACCTCGCAGGTCAAACCGATTTCACGCCGCGGAAAATCAACCCGCGACGTCGCGCAGATCCGGCAGCAACGGCGTGGTCGGATTGACCGGCACGTTCCAGATTTCCTCGGCATATTCGCGGATGGTGCGATCCGAGGAGAACCAGGCCATGCGCGCGACATTGAGGATGGAGGCGCGCGTCCAGGCCGGCGCCACCTGCCAGCGAGCGTCAACGCTGCGCTGCGCTTCGTAATAGGAATCGAAATCGGCGCTGACCATGTAGTGGTCGAGATAGCGCAGCGCGTGCGCAATGGATTCGAAGCGGCCGGGATCGCCGGGCGAGAACTCGCCGGTGCCGATCGCGTTGATGGCGCGCTGGAGCTTTGGCGAATTGCGGATCACGTCGGAGGCATCCAGCCCCTGCTTGCGGCGGATCATCACGTCGCCGGCCTCCATGCCGAAGATCGCGATGTTCTCCGCGCCGACATGGTCGCGGATCTCGATGTTGGCGCCGTCGAGCGTGCCGATGGTGAGCGCGCCGTTCAGTGACAGCTTCATGTTGCCGGTGCCGGAGGCCTCCATGCCGGCGGTCGAAATCTGCTCAGACAGGTCGGCCGCGGGAATGATCACCTCCGCAAGGCTGACATTGTAGTCGGGCAGGAAGACGACCTTGAGCTTGCCGCCGATCGCGGGATCGTTGTTGACGACCTCCGCGACGTCGTTGATCAGCTTGATGATCAGCTTGGCGTATTTGTAACTCGCGGCGGCCTTGCCTGCGAAGATCTTGACCCGCGGCACCCAATTCCCGTTGGGATCATCCTTGATCGACTGGTACAGCGCGACGGTCTCGATGACGTTGAGGAGCTGGCGCTTGTATTCGTGAATGCGCTTGATCTGCACGTCGAACAGCGCGGTCGGATCGACCTTGATGCCGAGCCGCTCGCCGATCAGGCGCGCCAGCGCGGTCTTGTTGTGAAGCTTGACGCTGCGGAACTTCTTCTGGAATTCGACGTCGCTGGCGCGGGCTTCGATCAGGCTGAGCTGGGTCGGATCGTCGAGCACGGCTTCGCCGCAGGTCTCGCGCAGCAGGTCGGTCAGCTTCGGATTCGCCAGCATCAGCCAGCGGCGGAAGGTGATGCCGTTGGTCTTGTTGGTGATGCGGCCGGGATAGAGATGGTTGAGATCGTGGAACACGGTCTCGCGCATCAGGTCCGAATGCATCGCCGAGACGCCGTTGATGCGGTGCGAGCCGACGAAGGCGAGCTGGCCCATGCGCACGCGGCGTCCGCTCCTCTCGTCGATCAGCGAAACCGAGGCACGGAAATCGATGTCGCCGGGCGCGCGCGCTTCAGCCAGCGCGAGATGCTGCACGTTGATGCGGTAGATGATCTCGAGATGGCGCGGCAACAGCCGCTCGAACAGTTCGACCGGCCAGGTCTCCAGCGCCTCGGGCAAAAGCGTGTGGTTGGTGTAGGACAGCGTCGCGACCGTGATCTTCCAGGCCTCGTCCCAGCGGAAATTGTGCAGGTCGACCAGGATGCGCATCAGCTCGGTGACGGCGAGGCTCGGATGGGTGTCGTTGAGCTGGACCGCGACCTTCATCGCGAGGCTGCGAAGCTGGCCGTCGGAGGTGAGGTGGCGATTGACCAGGTCCTGCAGCGAGGCGGAGACGAAGAAATACTCCTGGCGCAGCCGCAGCTCGCGGCCCGCCGGGCTCTCGTCGTTCGGATAGAGGAATTTGCAGATCGCTTCCGCGCGCGACTGTTCGGCGCTGGCGCTGACATAGTCGCCCTTGTTGAAGGCGTCGAGCTTCAACGGATCGGGCGAGCGCGCCGACCACAGGCGGAGCGCGTTGACGTGCTGGCCGCGCCAGCCGACGATCGGTGTGTCGTAGGCGATCGCCTGCACGGTCTCCGCCGGATGCCAGATCGCGCGGTCGCGGCCCTTGTCGTCGACATGCTCGACGCCACCGCCGAAATGGACGTGATAGATCACCTCGGGCCGCTGCAATTCCCAGGGATTGCCGAAGCTCAGCCATTCGTCCGGATATTCCTGCTGCCAGCCCTGATTGATGATCTGGCGGAACAAGCCGTAATCGTAGCGGATGCCGTAGCCGATCGCGGGGATCGAGAGCGTGGCCATGCTCTCCATGAAGCAGGCGGCGAGCCGCCCCAGGCCGCCATTGCCGAGCGCGGCATCCGGCTCGCATTTGCGGAGCTCAGGCAGCGACACGCCGAGATCGCCGAGCGCGACCTCGAAGATCTTGAGCAGCCCCATGTTGTTCAGCGCGTCGGTGAAGAGACGGCCGATCAGGAATTCGAGCGAGAGATAATAGACGCGCTTGCGTCCCGCATCGTAGCTGTGCTTCTCGGCCGTGAGCCAGCGATGCACGATGCGGTCGCGCAGCGCGAGCGCTGCGGCCTGGTACCAGTCGTGCTTGGTCGCCATGCCAGCATCCTTGCCGATGGCAAGGCGCAGCTTCGCCAGGATCGCGCCCTTGACGTCAGCCAGCGCGAGCTCGTCGATGGGCTCGCCGGAGGCCGGCAAACTTGGCTGGAACGATTGATCTTGCAAGGCCGTCACTTCCTGGTCGCGAGAACACCACTAACTTACGCGTCTTGCCCCTGCACCGGAACCATCGCTGGCGCGGCCGTGCACTGCGCTGGCGTAAATTTATGCAAGGAACGGGCCGATTTGGGAACCCGGAAGCGTACGGAGAGATGCGGATTCGGTGCTAGATTGAGGGCAGATTCAGCCATCAGTGTGGAGGAAACGTCCATGAGACTGCTGATCGAAATCGCCGCCGCGGCCTTCCTCGTCGTCTGCATCACCGCCTCCAGCGCCGCCTTTGCCGCCGGCAAGACGGGCCGCAGCGCCGACGGCCTGAGCTGCGGCTTCAGCGTTCCGGAAAATGCGTCTCCCGCGGTGCGCTGCGCCGCCATCAAGCGCCAATGCGGCGGCAAGTTCTACGCGAATGCGTGCGGGGACAGGCTGGTGTCGGCAGCGAATTGAGGAGCGGGTCGCTGGAATCGCTGCGCGCTATCTGACCACGCCCGACGTGAAGCCCGCCTTGCGGCGCGGCGGCTTGATTTCCTTTTTCAGGAAGCAGCGTGCTTCACGCCCGGTGTAGCCGGGACGGGAATAGGTGAAGGCGCGACACTTGTTGTCGGCGATGCAGGCGGCCTTGCAGGCTTCTTCGCCTTCGCCGTCCTTGATCTCGAAATTGCGCAAGTCGCCGCCGGGGCGGTCGATCGACGTTTCAACGCCTTCGATCCGCGGCTCGATCACGCCGGCGCCACGCACGCCGGAGATGCAGCAGCTGCCCGGGACACGCGGCGGCACCGTATTCTTGAGCCAGCACACTGCCGAGCCGCCTTCGACGTCGGGATAGTTGAAGCTCCAGGAGCGGCAGCGGCGGTCACGCTCGCAGAGCAGCGCACAATCCTCGGGGTCACCTGACGTCACCGGCGAGCTGAAATAGTCGCCGCCGGGCCGGTCGAACGCCGTCTGGGCGCGCGCAGGCACGCTCGCAAACACGAGCAAAAGCAACGTGGCGCAGGCCACGACGTTTGCCATGACGGCCCCACGCAGGCGGCCCTTCCCCATCGGAACAGCTTTCGAGTTATTGACGGCGCTCAGGTTTTTTCAGCCGGTCATTTGATCGCCGCAAACCTGTATGGGCGATGAACGGCTCCGGTCCTGGTCGTCGGCCTCTGGCCTAGAACGCGTATTCCGCGTAGGCCGGTTCCACGGAGCCGTTCCAGGCGCCGTTGAACTTCTCCAGCATCTCCTCGGCCGGGGTCCGGCCGGAATCGATGATGCGATCGAGCGGCTCCAGATGCCGGGTTTCGTCGCGGCCGAGCTGGTCGATCCGGCCGCGACGGCGCAGGCCGGCATGGGCCAGAACGAGGGATTCCTTGGCGATCTCGAACAGATAGCGGTCCTTGATCCGCGCCTTGAAGCCGAACCGCGGCACGTCGTCGCGCAGGGCCTGGCGCTCATGCGCGGTCCAGTGCTTCACGAGGTCCCATGCGGCATCGAGCGACACATCGTCGTAGAGCAGCCCGGCCCAGAACGCCGATAGCGCCGGCAGGCGGCCCCACGGGCCACCATCGGAGCCGCGCATCTCGAGATAGCGCTTGAGGCGCACCTCCGGGAAGATCGTCGAGAGATGGTTGGCCCAATCGGACAGCGTCGGACGTTCGCCGGGCAGATTGTTGTTGCGGCCGTCGAAGAAGGCGCGGAACGAGGAGCCCGAGACATCGATGTAATCCTCGTCGCGCTTGACGAAATACATCGGCACGTCGAGCGCGTAGTCGACATAGCGCTCGAAACCCATGCCGTCCTCGAATGCCCACGGCATCATGCCCGAGCGCGCATTGTCGGTGTCGCGCCAGATCTCGGAGCGGAACGACAGGAAGCCGTTCGGCTTGCCCTCGGTGAACGGCGAATTGGCAAACAGCGCGGTCGCGACCGGCTGCAGCGCGAGCGAGACGCGCAGCTTCTTGACCATGTCGGCTTCGGAGGAGAAGTCGAGATTGGTCTGCACCGTGCAGGTCCGGTACATCATGTCGAGGCCGTATTGGCCGACCTTCGGCATGTAATTGGTCATGATCTTGTAGCGGCCCTTGGGCATCACCGGGATGTCGGCGCGCGACCAGGACGGCGTCATGCCGAGCCCGAGGAAGCCGATGCCGAGCGGGGTCGCGATCTCGCGCACCTGCGCCAGATGCGCCATCAGCTCACCCTGGGTCTGATGCACGTTCTCGACCGGCGCGCCGGAGAGCTCGAACTGTCCGCCGGGCTCGAGCGAGATGGCGCCGCCGCCGGTGACGTCGTAGAGGCCGATGATGTTGCCCTTCTCCATGATCGGCTCCCAGCCGAGCAGGAGCTTCATGCCCTCGAGCAGCGCGCCGATGCCCCGCGCGCCCTCGTAAGGCACCGGACGGTGGCCTTCGAGCGTGAACGGCGTCTTCTCGTGCTCGGTGCCCATGCGGAATTCGGACGGGTCCTTGCAGCCGGCCTCGAACCACGCGACGAGCTCGTCGCGCGACTGCAGCGGCGTCATATCGATCTGGTCTCGCGCCATATCAAACTCTAATCAAAAAGGGCGCTTCGATCGAAGGCGCGCGGGTGACGGGGTGGTCCGCGAACCCAAGGGGGGGCACGGACGAGCTGGTGTGCCGCACGATCATCGCGACGGCGTGGTTTCGTTGACGTGGACGGGCGGCAGTTTCATCTCGCCGCACGAGCAGCCGAGACGGTCGAGCAGACCGCTGAGCTTGACGGCATCCGCATCGGACAGTTTCGAGCCGACATACTTTTCGATTGCGGCCGAATAGGCGCCCCACATCCGCTTCTGCAACTCGCGGCCGGCTTCCGTGATCTCCACGAACTGGCCGCGCTTGTCGATCTTGCATTCGCGCCGGGAGGCGAGCCCCTCGTCGACCAGGCGGTCGATCAGCCGCGAAGTTGAGTATTGCGGGATCAGCATTTGCCGCTCGAGTTCCACCGGCCGCAGCTCACCCGAGGGCGCTCGCGACAATTCGAGCAGCGCGTCGTACCAGGCCAGCGGCGGGAACCCCGCCTTCTTCAAGTCCTGCTCGACGCAATCGAGCACGCGGCTCTGCACCCGCATCAGGCGGATCCAGGCGGAAGTTGCCTCGGTCGATGGTTTGCGTTTCATGGTCCCGCTCAAGCTCGTCGTTCCGTCTCTTACCCCACTCGATGCACCTGCATCAATCTTGACTATTGGATGCAGATGCATGTAGGCGTTCCTTCGGCCCAACCAAGCGTCAAGAGAAGGAAATTCCATGAAACTCTATTACTCGCCCGGCGCCTGCTCCCTGTCCCCCCACATCGCGCTCCTGGAAGCCGGCCTGCCCTATGAGCTGGTCAAGGTCGATATCCGGGCCAAGAAGCTCGAAAATGGTGAGGATTATCTGAAGCTGAACCCGAAGGGCCAGGTCCCTGCGCTGGGCCTCGACAGCGGCGAGATCGTGACCGAAGGCCCGGTCATTGTCCAGATGATCGCCGACCTGGCTTCGGCCGAGGCGCTGGCGCCAGCTCACGGCAGCTCCGAGCGCTACAAGCTGCTCGAATGGCTGAACTTCCTCACCTCGGAGGTGCACAAGAGCTTCGGCCCGCTGTTCGCGCCGGCGCTGAACGACGAGGCCAAGGCCTTCTTCAAGGACCGCGTCATGGGCAAGCTGACATACATCGACAGCCAGCTCGCCGGCCGCGACTACCTTATGGGAAAGCAGTTCACGGTGGCCGACGGCTATCTCTTCACGATGCTGACCTGGGGCGACCGGATGAAGTTCGACCTCTCGGCCATGCCGAACCTGACCGCCTACAAGGCTCGCGTTGCAGCGCGGCCGCAGGTGCAGGAGGCGCTGAAGAAGGAAGGCCTTGCGCAGGCGAAGTAAGCGCTTTGCACGATGCAACATGCGAAAGGCCGGATCGACGATCCGGCCTTTTTCTTGTGAACCATTCGATCGGCGGCCACGTCGAAATCGCGGAGCACCTCCACGAGACAGCCGCCGCCATGAACATGATCGTCCTTATGACCGCCGCGGGCGCGCCGCTCGCGATGCTTGGCCTGTCGACGCCGGACCTGCCGCAGCGCAATTGCATCTTCATGATCCATCCGCAGGTCACCTCGGCCGTGTTCGAGAGCAAGGAAGGAATGATCGTCTTTCCCGATCGGCCGACCGAATATCCGTGCAGCTATGCCAGGAAGGAGGGCGGAACGGACATCTCCTTCACCAACCAGAATGGCTGGCGCTTCGAAGTCCGCATTGGCCGCGGCGATGAAGGCGGCTGGAGAGCGAGTCTTGCCGACGATGCGATCTCGGGCCGGGCGTTCTCGCCGCTCGGAGACCGCAAATAAAACGGACCGGATCGTCGATCCGGCCCCTTTTTATTCTGCCCCGGGCAGGTGGGCGCGAACCCATCTCGCCGGATCATCGTACCTATCATTAGACTTATGAACTACTGTTCGCCGAATGTAAGTAGTGCTGTCTTGTCAGTACCCGTAAAGCGCGCGAGCTTGGCGGAATTGTTAGAGGATTATTTGTACTTTCATCGGAGTTGAACTTGACGATTGCCTTGGTCCTGATCGTCGCAAGTGCATTGGTGGGAATAGCGACAGGTTATGTTTTCAGGATCTGGGCGCTGATATTGATTGCGCCGGCGATCGCGGTTTTCTCGGCAATCATTCTTCGCGCTTACGAATTCGGCATGATGGCGGGTGTTACCGTCATCGCCATCTGTCTTGCCGTCTGCCAGCTCGCCTACTTCGCGGCGGCCTACCTGCTGCACGCGCGCGGGGTCTCAGCCCATGACGAAGTCGACGGCGAGCCAGGCGAGGGAAGCCAGCATAAAATCCGCCGCCAGCACAAGTAACGCCAAAGCGGCCCAAAGCATCGGCCCCTTGCGGCGCAGGCGCGCCGGCTTCTGTTGCGGGGAGAGGCGGCGAGTTGCGGGTTCAACAGCATACTTCGCGGTAAGATCGCGACCGAGCGCGGTCTTCCGCAGCACCAAAGAGTTCATCAAGGATACTTTCTTATTTTGTCTTCAACCTGCCGATGGCTCGGCAAGTGTCCCAACCGGGTTCGTGGCCCTGACCCAGAGCAAGACTAGTGCCAGGGCCGAGCAAAAGAACGGCGCCGCTTTGACACGCCTATGACAATTGCGCGACGCTGCGGCAGCAGGGACTCTGGCACGGTTCCTACGCGAATTCTGTGACTGGTTCCACAAGCCGGGAACAAATCTGACGCAACCGTGATGACGTCTCCCCAAACAAAAAAGGCCGGATCGACGATCCGGCCTTTGTTCTCAAATGACCTTGGATGATCAGGCTGCAGCCCTCTTCGGCGCGAAGCGACCGTAGAAAGTTTCTCCCTTCGCGGCCATCTCCTCGAGAAGCTTCGGCGGGGTGAAGCGCGAGCCGTACTTCGCCTCCAGCTTGTGGCAGAGCTCGACGAATTTCTTCGTGCCCATGAAGTCGATGTAGGACAGCGTGCCGCCGGTGAACGGCGCGAAGCCGAAGCCGAGGATCGAGCCGACATCCGCCTCGCGCGGGTCGGTGATGACGTGGTCTTCGACCGTGCGCGCGGCTTCCACCGCCTGCACCACCAGGAAGCGCTGCTTCAACTCCTCGATGTCGAGCGTATCGGGGTCGAGCTGCTTCGGCTGCAGCGCCGAGAGGCCCGGCCACAGGCTTTTCTGGCCCTTGCCCTTCTCGGGGTAGTCGTAGAAGCCCTTGCTGTTCTTGCGGCCGAGACGGCCCTGCTTCTCGACCATCTCCACCATCAGCTTCTTCTGATCGGGGTTGATGGCGTTCGGGCCGAGATCGGCTTCCGTCGCCTTCATGATCTTGAGGCCGAGATCGAGCGCGACTTCGTCCGAGAGCGAGAGCGGGCCGACCGGCATGCCGGCCATCTTGGCGCAGTTCTCGATCATCGCCGGCGGCACGCCCTCCAGGAACATCTCGTTGCCTTCGGCGACGTAGCGGCCAACGCAGCGATTAGCGAAGAAGCCACGGCTGTCGTTGACGACGATCGGCGTCTTGCCGATCTGCCGGACGTAGTCAAGCGCGGTCGCGAGCGCAACGTCGCCGGTGTTCTTGCCTTTGATGATCTCGACCAGCATCATCTTCTCGACCGGCGAGAAGAAGTGGATGCCGACGAACTTGCCCTGGTCCTTGAAGCCCTCGGCCAGCGAGGTGATCGGCAGCGTCGAGGTGTTCGACGCGAAGATCACGTCCGGCTTCATGTGCTCCTGGGCCTTGGCAAAGGTATCCGCCTTGACCTTGCGATCCTCGAACACGGCCTCGATGACGAGGTCGACGTCCTTGAGTGCAGCATAATCGGCAGTCGGCGTAATGCGCGCGAGCAGCGCATCGGCGTCACCGGGCTTGGCGCGGCCCTTCTTGATCTGCTCCTCGATCACCTTCTGAGCGTGCGCCTTGCCCTTGTCGGCACTCTCCTGGTCGCGGTCGATCAGAACGACGTCGAGGCCGGCACGGGCCGAGACGTAGCCGACGCTCGCACCCATGAAGCCGGCGCCGATCACGGCGATCTTCTTCACCTTGGTCGGGGCTACGTCCTTCGGACGGCGCGCACCCTTGTTGAGCTCCTGCATCGACAGGAACAGGCTGCGGATCATCGCGGCTGCTTCCTTCGAACGCAGCACCGAGGTGAAGTAGCGCGACTCGACGCGCAGCGCCGCGTCGATCGGCAGCTGCAGGCCTTCATAGACGCAGCTCATGATCGCACGCGCGGCCGGATAATTGTCGTAAGTCTCGCGGCGATAGATCGCGTTGCCGGCCGGGAACATCATCATGCCGGCCTTGGAGAACACCGGACCGCCCGGCAGCTTGAAACCCTTCTCGTCCCAGGGTGCGACGGCCTTGCCGCCGCCCTTGATCCAGTCCTTCGCTGCCTTGACGAGATCAGCCGCAGGGACGATGGCGTGAATGAGGTTCAGCGCCTTGGCCTTCTCGACCGTGACCGGATCGCCCTTGAGCAAAATGGTCATCGCGTCCTGCGGCGGCACCAGGCGCGGCACGCGCTGCGTGCCGCCGGCGCCGGGGAACAGGCCGACCTTGACCTCGGGCAGGCCGAGACGCGACTTGGGATTTTCCGCCGCCACGCGATAGTGGCAGCACAGCGTGATCTCGAAACCGCCGCCGAGCGCGAGGCCGTTGATCGCGGCCGCCCACGGCTTGCCGGAGGTCTCGATCGAGCGCAGCACCTGCGAGAAGCGCCGGCTCTGGTCGAACAGCATCTGGTTCGCCGCAGTCTCGTCCTGCTCCTTCAAGACCTTGGCGTAGGCCTGGTTCATGCCCTCGAGCATCGACAAATCGGCGCCGGCGCAGAATGCCTCCTTGGCGGAGGTGATGACGACGCCCTTCACCGCGGCGTCGGCTGTGGTTTCCTTGACGATCGCATCGAGCTCGCTGGTCGAGGTCTCGTCGAGCACGTTCATCGAACGGCCCGGGATGTCCCAGGTGACGAGCGCGATGCCGTCGGAATCGGTCTCAACCTTGAAGTTCTTGTAAGCCATGTTGGTTGCTCCTCGGTGCCGCAGCCGATCTCAGGCGCGGCGGTTGATCTGGATCTCGTAGGGTGGATTAGCCGAAGGCGTAATCCACCACTGTCTTCCTCCGCAGAAACAGAAGAGGTGGGTTACGCTGCGCTAACCCACCCTACGGCAGCTCGTTAGACCCGCTCGATGATGGTCGCAGTGCCCATGCCGCCGCCGATGCACAGCGTCACCAGCGCGGTCGCCTTGTTGGTGCGCTCGAGCTCGTCGAGCACGGTGCCGAGGATCATCGCGCCGGTGGCGCCAAGCGGATGGCCGAGCGCGATCGCGCCGCCATTGACGTTGATCTTGGCGTTGTCGATGTCGAAGGCCTGGATGTAGCGCAGCACGACCGAAGCGAAGGCTTCGTTGAGCTCGAACAGGTCGATGTCCGACTTCTTCATGCCCGAACGCGCGAACAGCTTTTCGGTGACGTCGACCGGACCGGTCAGCATCATCGCCGGCTCGGAGCCGACATTGGCAAACGCGCGGATCCTTGCGCGCGGCTTCAGGCCGTATTTCGCACCCGCTTCCTTGCTGCCGAGCAGCACGGCGCCGGCGCCGTCGACGATGCCCGACGAGTTGCCGGCGTGGTGCACGTAATTGACGCGCTCGATTTCCGGGTGCGACTGCACCGCGACGCCGTCAAAGCCGCCCATCTGCGCCATCATCGTGAACGACGGTTGGAGCTGTGCCAGCGACTGCATCGTCGTCGAGGGACGCATATGTTCGTCCTTGGCGAGGATGGTGAGGCCGTTGATGTCCTTCACGGGCACGATGGACTTGTTGAACCGGCCCTCGTCCCAAGCCTTGCCGGCGCGCTGCTGGCTCTGCACGGCATAGGCGTCGACGTCGTCGCGCGAGAAGCCGTACTTCGTGGCGATCAGGTCGGCCGAAACGCCCTGCGGCATGAAGTAGGCCGGCACCGCCATCGACGGGTCCATCGGCCAGGCGCCACCGGAGGCGCCGATGCCGACGCGGCTCATGGATTCGGCGCCGCCGCCGATCACCAGTTCATGCTGGCCGCTCATCACCTGGGCTGCGGCAAAATTCACGGCGTCGAGGCCGGAAGCGCAGAAGCGGCTGATCTGCACGCCGGGCACGGCTTCACCGAGGCCGGCCTTGAGCGCCGCGAAGCGCGCGATGTCGGAGCCGGCTTCGCCGACCGGATCGACCACGCCGAGCACGACGTCGTCGACGGAATCTTCCGGCAGATTGTTGCGGTCCTTCAGCGCCTTCAGCGGCACGGTGGCGAGCGCGAGCGCGGTCACCTCGTGCAGCGCGCCGTCCGCCTTGCCGCGGCCGCGCGGGGTTCGGACGTGGTCGTAGATATAGGCATCTGCCATGGGAGCCTCCTGATTGCAGTTATTGGTTACGACCGCGGCGCGGTCGGATCATTGGCGAAGCGGGAAGCCTCAGAAAGCTTCCGCCGGCAGTTCCATGATGGTGGCGCAGCCGGCCTGGATGCGGGCGAGATTGGCGGCGGTCTCCGGCAGCACGCGCTCCATGAAGAAGCGGCCGGTGACGAGCTTGGTCGAGAGATAGGGCGTCGCTCCGCTCTCGGCAATCTTCGCCTGCGTCACCTTGGCCATCTTCGCCCACATGTAGCCGAGCGCGACGAAGCCGAAGAGATGCAGGTAATCGGTTGCGGCAGCGCCAGCATTGTCCGGCTTCGCCATGGCGTTCTGCATCAGCCAGGTCGTGGCCTGCTGGAGATGGCCGAGCGAGGCGGAGAGCGGGGTGATGAAGGGTTTCAGCGCCTCGTCGCCGCCGTTCTCCTTGGCGAAGGTCATGACCTCGCCGAAGAAGGCCATGATGGCGCGGCCGCCGTCGCGCGGCAGCTTGCGGCCGACGAGGTCGAGCGCCTGGATGCCGTTGGCGCCTTCATAGATCATCGCAATACGCGCATCGCGCACGAACTGCTCCATGCCCTGCTCGGCGATGTAGCCGTGGCCGCCATACATCTGCTGCGCCTGCACCGCGTTGGCAAAGCCGTAATCAGTAAGGAAGCCCTTCAGCACGGGCGTCATCAGGCCCATGTGGTCGTCGGCGGCCTGACGGTCCTTGGAATCCTCGGAACGATGGGCGACGTCGCTCTTCAGCGCGGTCCACATCACGAAGGCGCGCGCGGCCTCGTTGAAGGCGCGGATCGAGAGCAGCGTGCGGCGCACGTCGGGGTGCACGATGATCGGGTCGGCCTGCTTGTCCGGCGCCTTGGCGCCGGTCAGCGAGCGGCCCTGAATGCGCTCGCGGGCATAGGCGACCGCGTTCTGATAGGCGACCTCGGACTGCGCGAGACCTTGAACGGCGACGCCGAGGCGGGCCTCGTTCATCATCACGAACATGCCCTGCATGCCCTTGTTCTCTTCGCCGATCAGCCAGCCGGTGGCGCTGTCGTAGTTCATCACGCAGGTGGAATTGCCGTGGATGCCCATCTTGTGCTCGATCGAGCCACACACCACGCCATTGCGTGCGCCGACCGAACCATCAGCATTGACCAGGAATTTCGGCACCACGAACAGCGACACGCCCTTGATGCCGGCCGGTGCGCCCTCGATGCGGGCGAGCACGAGGTGGATGATGTTGGGGGCGAGGTCATGCTCACCGGCCGAGATGAAGATCTTCGTGCCCGTGATCTTGAAGCTGCCGTCGGGCTGGCGGACCGCCTTGGTGCGGAGCATGCCGAGATCGGTGCCGCAATGCGGCTCGGTCAGGTTCATGGTGCCGGTCCACTCACCCGCCACCATCTTCGGCACGTAGGTCTGCTTCTGCTCGGGCGAGCCGTGCACGATCAGCGCCGCGGTCGCGCCCATGGTGAGGCCGCCATACATCGAGAACGCCATGTTGGCGGAGATCTGGAATTCGTTGACCGCCTGGCTCAGCGTCACCGGCAGGCCCTGGCCGCCGAACTCGGTCGGCGCCGACAGGCCAAGCCAGCCGCCCTCTGCCACTTGCTTGAAGGCGTCCTTGAAGCCCTTCGGCGTGGTGACGCTGCCGTCATCGGCGCGCTTGCAGCCTTCGAGATCGCCGACACGGTTGAGCGGCTGCAGCACTTCTTCCGCAAGCTTCGCGGCTTCGCCGAGAATGGCTTCGCGCACGTCGCTCGACGCATCGGAGAAGCCGGCCAGATTGTCGTAGCGATCGATCTGGAAGACGTCGTTGAGCAGGAAGTTCACGTCTTCGACGGGGGCTTTATAGATCGGCATAATGGTCTCCCGGCAAGCGGTCTGAAGTGATGATGTAGGCTTATGACTGGGCGGCGGCCAACTGCTCCGCCATCAGGCGGTGCAACATGTTGATCGCCTTGAGCGGACGCACCATCACCTTGAAATGGGTGATGCGTCCCTCGGCATCGAAGGTGATGATGTCGACACCGTTGATCTCGATGCCGTCGATGACATTCTTGAATTCGAGCACGGCGCCGTTGGCGCTTTTCCACTCGCCGACATAGGTGAAGCCGGGGCCGCCGAGTACTTTCTCGGCACTGGCGAGATATTTGAAGGTGATGTCGCGTCCGCGCTGCGGCGAATGCACGACGGGGCTTTCGAACACGGCGTCAGGATGGAGCAGGTCCCAGAGCGCGGCGCGGTCGTGGGATTTCATAAAGGCGTACCAGGAATCGAGGCCGGTCATTCTCAGGTGCCTCCCTTGATCAAAGGCCTTCTTGATCAAAAGGCCTTGGCAAAAACGCGAAAACAACCCCATGCACAGTAGCGCGATGGCCGATAAGGGCGGGTCTGGAGCCCGCTTCATATGCACATTGACGCATATGCACCAATGCGCATAAAGTCAAGTCAATTGGTCGAGACTTCTAAAGGGAGCTGGTGCCATGGCGCTCGGCGACGCAATCCTCGCATGCCTGACGGAACGCCCGATGACGGGCTACGAGCTCGCCAAGACATTCGATTCCTCGATCGGCTTCTTCTGGAAGGCCGACCACCAGCAGATCTACCGCGAGCTCTCCAAGCTGCGCGACCGTGGCTACATCCAGGGCCGCGAGGTCGTGCAGACGGGCAAGCCCAATAAACTGATTTATACGCTGACTCCCGAGGGCCGAACAGCGCTGCGGCACTGGGCCGCGCGGCCGAGCACACCGCCCTCGATCAAGGACGACCTGCTGGTGCGGCTGCACGCGCTCGACAGCATCGACATCGAGCCCATGCGCACCGATCTGATGGCCCGGCTGGAGCACCACCGCGACCGGCACGAGAATTACGAGCGCATCCTCAAGAAGCGATTTCCGGAGGGCTCGGCGTCGGGCGTGCTCGACCTCGGTAATTTGCTGCTGCTTCAGCTCGGTGCCCGCCACGAGCAGATGGTGGCCGATTTCTGCGAGGAGGCGCTCCAGGCGCTGTCGGCGATGAGCGGCAAGGATAAGGGGACCGGCACGGTCGTGCCGCTGGACGACGGCAAGCGCGAGGGGAAGGGCTGAGCCTGCGCAGCCCTAGTACTTCGTGACGACCGGCCTATCCCAGTTGAACCGGACATTGACGCCGGCGCGGACAATGTCGTCCGTCAGCCTGACGTCGCGCGTGACGGCGCCGCTGATCGGCGGATCGACATATCGTTTGCTGCCAAAATCGACGTGCACATATTCGAGCTTGAGGGTCACGGCGCCCCAGGTATCGACATAGGCCGCCCATTCACCACCGAGCCCGGCCGCCAGGCCGGTGCGGGTCTGGGAGCTGGTGACCTGCACCACCTGGTTGGACACGGTGACCTCGGTGCCGGCGAAGGCGATACCGGCCGTGCCATAGAACAGGAACTGATCGAGCGCGTAACCGACACGGCCGCGGAACATATCGATCCACTTTTCCCGCGTGCCGCTCGTCACCCCGACGTTGAAGGGCGGCAGATCCTGCACCTTGCCGTGCTGGTTGGTCCATGATGCGTCGTTCTCGAAGCCGAGCACGGTCTTTTCGATCTGGAAATCGCAGCCGAAGACACCGCCCGCGACAACAGCGCCGCTGAGATTGAAAGTCCCTGTGATCGTCGGCCCGGAGACGTCGCCGGCGCGCCGGACATGCTCGCTCTTGCCCCAGTTGCCGCCGCCCTGGATGCCGACATAGCAGCTGGTCCAATTGTATCCCGCGGGCGCCGGTGCCTTCACCGCAGGCGCTGCCGCCGGGGCATCGGCGGCAACAGCATGCGATGCCAGTCCGGCCGCCATCGCAGCCACGAGCAACCTTTTCATGTCAGCCAACAATCCAGTCAGGCAAGAACCCGCCCGTGGATCGGGCCGTTCTCTATCCCTTGAGACGTGCGGATCGGGCGCGCGGCGAAATCTTTGTCAGGGCGCGCGGCTTTTGGAGCGGGGCCAACGGCGGCAATCGGGTTCCCGACGCCCAACTTTAAGACACCGGCAACGCGTTCCTTAACCCGTTATTTACCGTAACAGGAAAAAGTCGGTTTTCGAGGCAGACGACCCGCGCCAAATCCGATTGTCTTTGCAACCGGCACGCGTGGGGAGGCTGGAGGCGCCGGGTGGGGCGCCGGAGTCGGAACCGGACAGAGTCATGAATTCGCGCGTATCGTGGAGTGTTGACGGCATCGATCCATCCGTCAGGGAGCGGGCCGAAGCTGCTGCGCGTCGCGCCGGCATGTCACTCAACGATTGGCTGAACTCCACGCTCGGCGAGACGGCCCCGCCGAACTTTCGCGGACCTTACGATCAACGCCAAGATCAGCGTCAGGATCAGCGCCCGCAACAGATGCCGAGCCAGGAGAGCCGCGACGTCGCCGACATCCACCAGCGGCTCGACGCGATCACCCAGCAGATCGAACGGATTTCAAAGCCCGCGCCGCGCCAAGACGCTTCACGACAGGACGCGTCGCGGCCAGACGTCTCGCGCGAGCAGGGCGTCGCGCGCCAGCTCAACGACGCTATCTCGCGGCTCGATGCGCGGCTGTCGCAAATCTCAAAGCCGCAGCAGCCTCAGCCGCCGCGGCCCGCACCGGTCGAAACGCGCCAGCGCCAGGCCGATGCGGTCGAGCGCGCGGCCGCACAGGTCTATCGCAATTCACCGCCCTTGAGCCCCGCGTCGTTCGACGTTGCGGTCGCCGAGATCACGGCTCGGCAGAGCGAGCTCGACGGCTTTGTGCCGCGGCAGATGCCGCCGCGCGCCGCACCGTCGATTGCACCGACGGCAGCTCCTTTCGCGCCCCCCATGACATCAATGGCGGCGCCGCCCGCGCCTGCCTATGCACCGCCGCCCCCGCAGCCGGGGCCGGATTTCTCGTCGCTCGAGCGCCATTTGCTCAAGATCACGAGCCAGATCGAGTCGCTCCAGCGCCCTGACAACACCGAGCAGGCAATCAACGCTTTCCGCAGCGAGCTTGCCGAGATCCGCCACGCCATCACCGAGGCGATGCCGCGCCGCGCGATCGAATCGATCGAGAACGAGATCCGCTCGCTGCATCGTCGCATCGACGAGACCCGCTCGTCCGGGACGGATGGCCAGGTCCTGTCGGGCATCGAGCACGCGCTGTCCGAGATCAAGCAGGTGCTGCGCACGCTGACGCCGGCCGAGCAGCTCACCGGCTACGACGAGGCGATCCGCAATCTCGGCGCCAAGCTCGATCTGATCCTGCGCGCCAATGACGACCCGTCGACGGTGCGCCAGCTCGAAGGCGCGATCTCGGCGCTGCGCGGCATCGTCTCCAACGTCGCCTCCAACGAAGCCCTGGCGCGTCTTTCCGAAGACGTGCAGCTGCTGTCGTCCAAGGTCGACCAGGTCACTCGCTCGTCCGGCCCCAGCGACAGCTTTGCCGTGCTGGAGCAGCGCATCGCGGCGCTCACCGCTGCGCTGGAAACGCGCGAGCGGCCGGCGCCCACCGAGAGCAGCGAGCATCTCGAAGCCGCGATCCGGGCGCTGTCGGACCGTTTCGACCGCATGCAGGTCGGCAACGATTCCGCATCGACCTTTGCGCATCTCGAACAGCGGGTCTCGTATCTGCTGGAGCGGATCGAAGCCGCCTCCGATCCGCGCAACGGCAACTTGAGCCGCGTCGAGGACGGGCTGCACGACATCCTGCGGCATCTGGAGCGGCAGCAGGCGACCTATTCTGCGCTGGCGGAGAGCCGCAATTCGGCGCCGTCTGCCGATTCCGGCATGGTCGATCTGGTCAAGCGCGAGCTCTCCGACATCCGCTTCAGCCAGGCCGAGACCAACCGCAGCACCCAGGATTCGCTCGAGGCCGTGCACAGCGCGCTCGGCCATGTCGTCGATCGCCTCTCGATGATCGAGGGTGATCTGCGCGCGGTGCGCACGGCGCCGCCGGCACCCGCACCGCAGCCGATGCCCATGTCGACGTCCATGTCGATGCCGATGGCCGCGCCCATGGAGCCCGCGCCTGTCGCGCGCGAGCCGCGGCAGCAGCCACAGCAGCAGCAGCCGAAATACGATCCGAAGCCGGAGCTGCAGAACCCGGCCGCCGCGCAACAGCCGCCACAGGGCGCCTTCGTCGCCGCGCCGCGCGAATTCCATGCCGCCGCACCGGCCGCGCCGCCGCCGGTGCCAACCGCACCGCAAGTCACAGCACCCTTGCCGCCGCGTGCGATCAGCGAGATCCTCGAGCCGCACACGGCGCCCGCGCGCGCCGCGCTCGCACCGGAGTTGCCGCCGGACCATCCGCTCGAGCCGGGCACGCGGCCGGGCGGCCGCGTCGCCACGCCGTCGGAGCGCATCGCCGCGTCCGAAAGCGCGATCAGCGAAATCCCCGCCGCGCCGAAAGAGCCGGTGTCGTCGTCGAGCTTCATCGCGGCCGCACGCCGCGCCGCGCAGGCCGCCGCCGCGCAGCCGGAAAAGCCGGCCCGTGGTGCCAAGGCCAGTGCCAAGGCAGCTGCCAAGGCGGCCATCGCAGGCCGCGCCAAGGACAAGGGCCAGGAAGGCGGCTCGACCATCACCTCGAAGATCCGCGCGCTGCTGGTCGGCGCGAGCGTGGTCGTGATCGTGCTCGGCACGTTCAAGATGGCGATGAATCTGCTCGATGGCGGCGGTCCGCCGCCGTCACCGCAGGCGATGGAGAATTCGTTGAGCGCACCCGCGCCGCAGGCTCCTCCGCCGCCGGTTGAGACCAAGCCCGCCACGCCCGAGCAGGTCACGCCGTCGATGACCTCGCCGACGCCGATCGGGAAGCAGTCGCTGAATAATCCGGCGCCGGCTCCCATGGCAGGGTCGGGCAGCTCGGCTTCGGTCGAAATCCCGCCGGTCCCCGCGACGCCACCACCGCCTGCGGCGAGCAACGACGTCACCGGCGCGCTGTCGGGCGCGAGCCGCGCGAAGCTTGGCATGATCCAGGTGCCGCCGAGCGAGAAGCTCCCTGACGGCATCGGCGGTCCGGTGCTGCGCACCGCCGCGATGAAGGGCGATGCGACCGCGGCCTACGAGATCGGCGTGCGCTTTGCCGAGGGCAAGGGCGTCGCCGCGAATTACGATGAAGCCGCCAAATGGTACGACCGCGCGGCGCAGGCCGGCGTGGTGCCCGCGACCTTCCGCCTCGGCACGCTCTATGAGAAGGGCCTCGGGGTGAAGAAGGACGCCGACATCGCCCGCCGCTACTACACGCAGGCCGCCGAGCGCGGCAACGCCAAGGCGATGCACAATCTCGCGGTGCTCGACGCCGACGGCGGCGGACGCGGCGCCAATTACAAGAGCGCGGCGCAGTGGTTCCGCAAGGCCGCCGATCGGGGCGTCGCCGACAGCCAGTTCAACCTCGGCATTCTCTATGCCCGCGGCATCGGCGTGGAGCAGAACCTCGCCGAGTCCTACAAATGGTTCGCTCTCGCGGCCGGCCAGGGTGACGCGGATGCGTCCGGCAAGCGCGACGACGTCGCCAAGCGGCTCGATCCGCAGTCGCTCGCCGCCGCCAAGCTCGCGATCCAGACTTTCAGCGCCGAGCCGCAGCCCGACGACGCCGTCAACGTTCCCGCCCCGAACGGTGGTTGGGACAGCGCGCCGCAGGCGAACGCAAAGCCCGCGCCGAAGCCGGTTGCGACCAAGCGCGCAGCCTCGGCGGCGCACTAGACAGTTTTAGTACGCACTTTCCTCTTGTCGTCGCCCGGCTTGCCGCCTTCGCTGAAGCTTCGGCGTGCCGAGCGCTCGTGTGGGCCTCGACGTAGCCTTGGCGGAGCCGGGACCGGGCGACCCAATATTCCAGAGACGCCGGCTTGATGCGGAGAGGCTGCTGGATGCCCCGGTCAAGCCGGGGCATGACAGCGGAGCAAGTGGCGAAATCCCGGGCTCGAAGTGAAACAGCCATCTGATCCTGCTTAGCTCGTTCACCACGCCCAAAATTCCTGATCCGCGCCCCCGCGAATTCCGCTATTGAGGGGCGCGGCAATCGTTCCGACCGTCCGGCGAGCATTCCCGCGCAATTGATCCGTCTCGCCGGAGCTTGGTCCTTCGATGCAGCTCTATCTCCCGATCGCCGATCTGCCGGTCAACATCTTCCTGGTGCTGGCGATGGGTGCGGCGGTCGGCTTCGTCTCCGGCATGTTCGGGATCGGCGGCGGCTTCCTGATGACGCCGCTTCTGATCTTCATCGGGATCACGCCGGCGGTCGCGGTCGCCTCCGTTGCGAGCCACATCGCGGCCTCCTCCTTTTCCGGCGCGCTGTCCTACTGGCGGCGGCGTGCGATCGATCCGGCGCTGGCGAGTGTGTTGTTATGCGGCGGCGTCACCGGCACGGCGCTTGGGGTCTGGACCTTCACGCAGCTTCGCGCGCTCGGCCAGCTCGATCTGATGATCGCGTTGTCCTACGTGGTGCTGCTCACCACCGTCGGCAGCCTGATGTTCTCCGAGGGCCTGCGCGCGCTGATGCGGACCCGTCGCGGCGCGGTGCCGCCACGGCGCACGCACAGCTGGATCCACGGCCTGCCGCTGAAAATGCGGTTCAAGCGCTCGAAGATCTACCTCTCGGTCATTCCGGTCGTGATCGTCGGCATCGTGATCGGCTTCATCGGCGCCATCATGGGCATCGGCGGCGGCTTCATCCTGGTGCCGATCATGATCTATCTGCTGCGGGTGCCGACCTCGACCGTGATCGGGACCTCGATGATCCTGACGCTGGTCACGATGCTGTTCGCGACCTTGCTGCACGCGGTGACCAATCACCTCGTCGACGCGGTGCTGGCGCTGATCCTGATGGTCGGCGGCGTCACCGGCGCGCAGTTCGGCGCCCGCGCCGGCCAGAAGATCCGGGGCGAGCAGCTGCGGCTGTTGCTGGGCCTGCTGATCCTTTCGGTCGGCGTCCGCTTCGCCATCGAGCTGGTGATCCGGCCCGAGGATCTCTTCACCATCCGTGAATTGGGAGTGAGCGGATGATGCGCGCAGCTCTCGCAGTCCTTCTCGTCCTGCTGCTCGGATCGGCCGCGCGTGCCGAGCGACTGATCGTGTCGGTCTCCAACCATCGCGTCACGGTGACGCCGAACTATTCCGGCGAGGAACTGGTGCTGTTCGGCTCGGTCGAGAAGGACGCCTCAACGCCCGCGGACCGCAAGAGCTACGATCTCGTCGTCACCGTGATGGGCCCGCGCGCCGACATGGTGACGCGGCGCAAGGAGCGCACCTTCGGCATCTGGATCAACACCGACTACCGGCAGTTCCTGGCGGTGCCGAGCTATCTCGCGCTGTTCGCCAACCGCCCCTTCGATGTCATCACCTCGCCCGAGATCGCGCGGCGGCAGCAGATCGGGCTCAACAACGTGCTGTTGACCCAACGCGTCAGCGGCGACTATGCCGACGTGGTGCCGAACGATGCGTTCCGCTCGGCCTTCATCCGCCTGCGAACCCAGAAAGGTCTCTATCGCGAGGACCCGAGCGCGGTGACATTCCTGACACCGACGCTGTTCCGCACCGGCATTCCACTGCCGGAGGAGGTGCCGATCGGCACCTATGAGGTGGAAATCAAGCTGTTCGCGAACGGCGCGTTGGTCACCAAGACCGAGACCGCGTTCGAGATCGTCAAGGTCGGCTTCGAGCAGTTCGTCGCGACCAGCGCGCGGCAGCACGGGCTGATCTACGGTCTCGTTACCGCGGCAATGGCGCTGATGTCGGGCTGGATGGCGTCGATCGTGTTTCGGAAGGATTAGCGTCCGTCATTGCGGGGAGCACCACTCTCTCCTCCCGTCATCGCCCGGCTCGACCGGGCGATCCAGTATTCCAGAGGCCTTCGTCGAATAGCTCGCTCTCGCAACGACCGCCGCGGCGTACTGGATGCCCCGGTCAAGCCGGGGCATGACAGCTGAGGCTCACGGCGCCTCAACCACCGTCGGCACGCCCGGCACCAGCAATCGCAACCGGGTCCCGAAGCCGAGCACATCAAAGGTCTTGCGCAGATCCTCGCTGTTCTGGCGGAAATGCGCCCAGCCCTCGGTATGCACCGGCACGATCATCGCATCGGGAAAGGCGCGCGCTGTCTCGATGGTGTCGTTGGTGTCCATGGTGAGGTGGAACGGCCCGCGCGTTTGCGCGGCGCCCGCGAACGGCAGCACCACGCCGCATTTGAAGCGGCGCGCAACCTCGGCGACGCCGTCGAACCAGGTGGTGTCGCCGCTGATGTAGACGTCGCTCGTATCCGTCCGGCTCGAGGACACCACGAAGCCGATGACGTCGCCCGACAGCGGCTCGATGCCGGCCGGGCCGTGGCGCGCCGGCGTCGCGGTGATCGTCAGCGTGTTGCCGTCACGGTCCTTCAGATGCGAGGTCGCCCAGGGCGCGAGGCCCTCGACATGGCCGCCGAGCCGTTTTGCGCCGGCCTCGGTCGTCAGCACGCGCTTCGCGTGTTTGAGAAACGCGCGGCCGGAATTGTCGAGATTGTCGGAGTGCTGGTCGTGGCTGAGCAGGACGGCATCGATCGGGCCGATCGCGTCGGCCTTCAATGCGGGGCCGATTGTCTTCTCCAGCGTCACATGCGGCAGCTGATAGGCGCCCGGCGCATCGAAGGTCGGATCGGTGAGCAGGCGGAAGCCGTCGATCTCGATCAGCGCAGTGGGGCCGCCGATCAGGGTGATGGAAATGGGCATGAGAAAGCTCCTCTTACGCGACGGGCTTTGCGGGGCGCGTCACCAGGTAAATGCCGAGCGCGACCGGAATGATCCCGAGCAGGTCGCGGGCCTCGACATGCTCGCCGAGCACGATGTAGGCGAACAGCATGCCGAGCGGCGGCATCAGGAAATGATAGGCGCTCGCAGCCGTTGCGCCACACACTTTCAGGAGATGAAACCAGAGCCAGTAGGCGAGGATCGAGCCGCCGAGCACGAGGAAGGCGAAGGCGCCGACCAGGCCCGGGGTGAAATCAATCGCGTGAGCGTCGGCGAAGGTGAACGCGACCGGCGTCAGCACGATGCCGCCGGCGAGGTTCTGTACGCCGTTGCCGATCCACAGGCTTCCCTTCGGCGCGAGCAGCTTGAACAGAATCGTACCGGCGACGATGGAGGCGAGCGAGGCCAGGGTGAAGACGATGCCGTGCAGGGAGTCGGTGCCGACCGACAGGCGATGCCAGACGATCAGGGTCACGCCGATGATGCCGAGCAGGAGACCGCCCGCCTTGCGCCAGGTCATGCCTTCGCCAAGCAGCAACGCGGCGAGCGCCGCCGTGAATACCGGATTGGCCGACACGATCAGGCCGCCGAGGCCGGCGGAGACCGATTGCAGGCCGGTGTAGCCGAGCCCGAGATAGAGCGCGTTGTTGGCGATGCCGAGCGCGGCGAAGATCGCGGCATCGCGCCAGGACAATGACCAGCCATCGCCGCGGATCAGCGTCGCGCCGAGGATCAAAATGCCGGCGAGCGAGAAGCGCGCGGCGAGCAGGATCAGCGGCGGGCAATGGGTGACGCCGATCTTGCCGGCGACGAAGGCATAGCTCCAGAGCAGGCAAAACAGCCCGATGGCGAGCGGCAGCGTATTGAACCGGCTGCGGGGAACGGACATCGAAGGGGCGAGGGACATGTGGGCATTCTCCTGAGCCCTCGATCTAGGGAGACGGCTTGCCATTTGGAAATTAAATGATTAACTTTCGATCAGTGGATTTTCGAATGGAGGCGGCCATGCTCGACCTGGAGCTCCTGCGCAGCTTCGTCTCGGTGATCGAGGCCGGCGGCTTCACCCGCGCCGGCGAGCGCGTCCACCGCACGCAATCGACCGTCAGCCAGCAGATCAAGCGACTGGAGGAGGACGTCGGCCAGGTGCTCTTGCACCGCGATGGCAAGGACGTGCGCCCCACTGAGGCCGGCGAACGGCTGCTGTCCTATGCCCGGCGGCTGCTCACGCTCGCCGAGGAGGCGCGCGACGTGCTGCGCGAGCCCGACAGCGAAGGCGCGATCCGGCTCGGCATCCCCGAGGATTTTGCGGCGTACCGGCTGGCAAAACTGCTCGGCGCCTTCTCGCGCTCACATCCGGGTCTGCGAATGGATGTGCGCGCCGACCAGAGCAAGAACCTGTCCCGCGACCTCGAACGCGGCGAGCTCGACCTGGCGCTGTTCAAGCGCGAGGCCGGCGCGAAAGGCGCCATCGCGGTGTGGCCGGAGCGGGTGCACTGGGTCACCAGCAAGAGCCATCCGGTCGACGTCAACGCCTCGTCGGTGCCGCTGATCGGATTTCCGCTCGGCTGTCTCTATCGCGCCGGCGCCATCCACGCGCTGGAAAGCGCGGGCCGAGCCTGGCACATGTCTTACTCGTCATCGAGTCTCGCGGGCATCCAGGCTGCGGTCGCAGCCGGCATGGGCTTAAGCATTTTGTCGGAGATGTCGATCCAGTCCGACCACCGCGTGCTGACGGCGAAGGACGGTTTTGAGCCGATCAATCGCACCGAAGTGGCGCTGATGGCCTCGCCCGGTGCCGGCCCCGCAACGTTGCGGCTGGCGGATCGGCTCGCTGAGTTCTGCGACAACGTACAGGCGAAGGCGGCGTGATTGCGCGAGATGCGTAGGGTGGGTTAGCCGAAGGCGTAACCCACCTCTTGTGCTGCCGCGGAAACATAAGAGGTGGATTACGCCGAGCAGATGCGCTTCGCGCATCTGCAGGGCTAATCCACCCTACGCCACCGTTTACGCGCCGGTATCGAACGCGGCGCGTGCCGTCTTCGAGGCGAGGCCACGCCAGCGCCGCCGCAGGAACGGCTCCACGATCGCGCGCCTGGTCTTGGAGAGGCGGATCAGCACGATCGGATAGTCGGCATAGTGATCGGTGAAGTAGAAGATCTTTGGCTGGCTCTCGACCAGCATCGCGCGCTCGTCGACGGGGACGTCGGGCACGACGAGACTGTCGCCGTCCTCTCTCAGGCGCGCCAGCATCTTCTTGCGTACTTTCAGCGCGGGCGTGCCGTAAGAGGTGCCGTCCTCGACCTCCGGCCACGTCAGCGCAAATTTTCTGACGTCGTCGAAGGTCACGAGATCAGCTCAGTGCACGGCGGTGAAGAACCGCGCGAGCCGGAAGCCGGAGAGCCAGGTCCACACCGGCTGGCCGCGCATGCCGAGATCCCAGGAGCCGAGCACGGCATCCGCGCGCCCGACCAGATTGTCGATCGGCAGCAGGCCGACGCCGCCGGAGCGCAGGGGCACGCGGCTGTCGGCGGAATTGTCTCTGTTATCGCCGAGCACGAAGAGGTGGCCGGGCGGCACCGTCACTTCAGGCGTGTTGTCGAGCGGACCGTTGTCGCGCATCTTGAAGATCAGATGCGACACGCCGTTCGGCAGGGTCTCGACATAGCGGTAGGCGGGCTCGCTGCCGCCATTGTCGTCTTCGGCGGCGCCGACACCATCCGGCTTCAGCTCGGCGGGACGGTCGTTGATGAAGAGCTGGCCCTGCCGCATCTGGATGCGGTCGCCGGGCAGACCCACGACGCGCTTGACCCACGCCTGCGAGCGATCGCCGGGCCAGCGGAACACGACGACGTCGCCCTGCTTCGGCGTCTCCGCGAAGACGCGGCCGCTTTCGGGCAGGTTGATCTGGATCGGCAGCGACGAGGTGCCGTAGCCATAGGGGAATTTCGAGGCGAGCAGCGCATCGCCGATCAGGAGCGTCGGCTCCATCGAACCCGACGGCACGTAGAACGGCTCGGCGAGGGCGCCCTTGGCGATGAACACGGCGGCGACGATGCCGGCGAGCTGCATCAGCTGACCAGCCCAGCCGCTGCTCTTCCGCTTGGCGGGGACAGTTACCTTCTCAACGCTCATGCGCCCGTTCCACCTACAGTAATACGTTCCATCAGAAGCGACGGCTGGCCGACGCCGACGGGCACGCCCTGACCGTTCTTGCCGCAGGTGCCGATGCCAGTGTCCAGCGCGAGATCGTTGCCGATCATGCGGATGCGGTGCAAATCGGTCGGCCCGTTGCCGATCAGCATGGCACCCTTCAGCGGCGCGCCAATCTTGCCGTTCTCGATCTTGTAGGCCTCGGTGCACTGGAACACGTATTTGCCCGAGGTGATGTCGACCTGGCCGCCGCCGAAATTCGCGGCGAACACGCCGTTCTTCACGGAGGCGAGGATCTCGGCCGGATCGCGGTCGCCGGCGAGCATGTAGGTGTTGGTCATGCGCGGCATCGGCACGTGGGCGTAGCCCTGGCGGCGGCCGTTGCCGGTCGGCTTCATGTTCATCAGGCGCGCGTTCTGGCGGTCCTGCATGTAGCCGACCAAAATGCCGTCCTCGATCAGTACGGTGCGGTTGGTCGGCGTGCCCTCGTCGTCGATCGACAGCGAGCCGCGGCGCGAGGCAATGGTGCCGTCGTCGACCACGGTGACGCCCCTGGCTGCGACCTGCTGGCCCATCAGGCCGGCGAACGCAGACGTCTTCTTGCGGTTGAAGTCGCCTTCGAGGCCATGGCCGACCGCTTCATGCAACATCACGCCGGGCCAGCCGGCACCAAGCACGACGTCCATCTCGCCGGCGGGGGCGGGGATCGATTCCAGATTGACCAGGGCTTCGCGCAGCGCGCCGTCGGCGGCGTCGCGCCAGGACTTCGTCTCGATGAATTCGGCATAGCCGGCGCGGCCGCCATAACCCTTGCTGCCGCTCTCCTGGCGGTCGCCCTGACCGGCGACGACGGAGACGTTGACGCGCACCAGCGGGCGGATGTCGCGATAGCTCTCGCCGTCGGGCCGCAGGATCTCGACGACCTGCCAGGTCGCCCCCAGGCTGACGCTGACCTGCCGCACCCGCGGATCCTTGTCGCGCAGATAGGCGTCTATCTCGGCGAGCAGCTTCACCTTGGTCTCGAAGCCCGGCGCATCCAGCGGATTGTCGTCACTATAAAGCCGCACGTTGGTATGCGCCGGCGGGGCCGCAAAGCTGCCCGAATAGCCGCCGCGCACGGCAGCGACCGCGTCGGCGGCGCGAATCAGCGCCGGCAGCGACACGTCGGAGGAATGGGCATAGCCGACCGCGTCGTCCTTGACGGCGCGCAGGCCAAAGCCCTGCGAGGTGTCATAGGTCGCCTGCTTCAGCCGCCCGTTGTCGAACATCAGCGCTTCGGTCTGGCTGTACTCCAGGAACAATTCGCCGTCGTCGGCACCGGCAAGCCCGCGTGCGACCTCGTTGCGAACCTGGTCGCGGTCGAGATTGGCGCGGTCGAGCAGGGAGGTTGTGGCTGGATTGGTCATGCGTCCGTCCATTATCGGAAGATGTAGGGCAAGATAATGGTTTCCCGGCGGTTCCGCGAGGGTGCCAGGTGCCACATTACGAAACGATAGGATTCGCCGGGCGCGGACGCGCCTGCCGCCCTACGGCAGCTTGTCATAGCCCTCGCCGAGCCCGTTCAGGCTGAGCGGGAAGCCGATGCCTTCTTCCGGGGTCTCGAAGATGATGAAGGTCGCCGTCTTGGCGGTGCGGAGCTGGCCGAGCAGCTTGTCGTCCATGACGACCTCGGCGACGCAGCCATTGGGCAGGCAGCGGACGAAGCCGGCGCGGCCGACGTCCTGGTTGTCGAGCTTCAGCCCGAGGCCGGAGGGCAGCAGCACGCCGAGCGGGGCGACCACCCGCATCAGCCGACTCTTCTGGTCGGCGGTCTTGAGCACGATCACGGTGAGGCCGGCATTGGAGCGGTCTTCGGCCACCACGCTCTGGATCAGGGCGCATTGCTCGGTCTGGGCGCCCGGCGGGGTGTCGCAGCGGATCTGCCAGTCGCCGTGGACGGAGCGCACCGCGCCCTGCGCATGGGCGAGGCCCGGCAGCGCCAGGACGACGACCGCGGCCAAGAGGGCGGCCAGCATCGTGAGGCCGCTCGCCTGCCCTTTAGCCCGCCTTGCCATGCCTCTCGAAAACCCCATCGGGTCGGTCCCTCTGCTCGCCTGGGTCGCTTGTGCCTGGCGGACTGATACGGGAATGACGGCGTCTTGAAGGCGATTCGCAAGCAAATTCCGCGCCGCCCACACCGCCGTCGCCCGCACGAATCAGGTTCCTGCGCGGCTGTCTGCCAGTGCGTACCGCGGGCAATTCCGCTGTCAAGCCGCGGCATCCCGGGAAACGGCATTTTTCTCTGATGTTACTAGGAAATATCTTGCGGGTGATGGCTGACAGACGGGTATCAAGACTGCATTGCGATAGATCAAGAATTATGGTTTGAGAGGCTTGATTTCGGCGTTCTCGCGATCTGGCCCCAATTCCTCTTAGAGGTATTCTTGCGCGGCGGTTTGTCAGACGGGCGGATCGAATAAGCGTTTCCCAAAAATAGGGGAACGCACTTGGGGTGATTTCGTAAGGGGAGCGCGAACGGCATGAGGATGTCGATGGGCCAGGTGGGCCGGCACTTGCTGGGATTGGCCGTGGCGGGTCTGACGCTGGCGACGGGCGGTGCGACATTCGCCGCTGAGCTCGGGCAACCGGCGCCGTGGGAGTGGACGCTTCAGCAATCCGCCTCCCCGGTGATGGACAACATCGTCTGGTTCCACAACTTCCTGTTCGTGCTGATCACGCTGATCACGCTGTTCGTTCTGGCGTTGCTGGTGATCGTGGTCATGAAGTTCAACGCGAAGGCCAATCCGGTGCCGTCGCGGACCACGCACAACACGCTGATCGAGGTGGCTTGGACGCTCGTTCCTGTGCTGATTTTGGTCGGTATCTCGGTGCCGTCGTTCCGCCTGCTGTTCCTCGAGCTCGACGTGCCGAAGGCGGATTTGACCATCAAGGCCACCGGCAAGCAGTGGTACTGGTCCTATGCCTATCCTGATAACGGCAAGTTCGAGTTCGACTCGCTGATGGCCCAGGACAAGCAGCCCCGCCTGCTCGGCGTCGACAACGAGATGGTGGTGCCGGTCAACAAGGTGGTTCGTGTCCAGGTCACCGGCGCGGACGTCATCCACGCCTTTGCGCTGCCGGCTTTCGGCGTCAAGATCGACGCCATTCCGGGGCGGCTGAACGAGACCTGGTTCAAGGCCACCAAGACCGGCATGTTCTACGGCCAGTGCTCGGAGCTCTGCGGCAAGGACCACGCCTTCATGCCGATCGCGATTCGCGTCGTGGAGGACAAGGACTTCGCCTCCTGGGTTGAAACGGCGAAGAAGAAATTTGCGAGCGGCGGCACCAGCACTTTCGCCTCCGCGGCCGGCCCGACGCAGTAAGCGCCGGGTCAAGGCTCGAGGGACTGAAAGCGACATAAAGGGCGGGACCTCCAAAGGGTCCGAACGGGACGCAAGGCAGGATTTGAAAATGGCAACGAGCGCAGCGGCACACGGCGATCACGCGCAAGACCACGGACATGACGAGCACGCCCATCCGACCGGATGGCGGCGCTATGTCTATTCGACCAACCACAAGGACATCGGCACGATGTACCTGATCTTCGCGGTCATCGCCGGCGTCATCGGCGCCGCGATGTCGATCGCGATCCGTGCCGAGCTGATGTATCCGGGCGTGCAGATCTTCCACGAAACGCACACCTATAATGTGTTCGTGACCTCTCACGGCCTGATCATGATCTTCTTCATGGTCATGCCCGCGATGATCGGCGGCTTCGGCAACTGGTTCGTGCCGCTGATGATCGGCGCGCCCGACATGGCGTTCCCGCGCATGAACAACATCTCGTTCTGGCTGCTGCCGGCCTCCTTCGCGCTGCTGCTGATGTCGACCTTCGTCGAGGGCGAGCCGGGTGCCAACGGCGTCGGCGCCGGCTGGACCATGTATGTGCCGCTGTCGAGCTCGGGCCATCCGGGCCCGGCCGTCGACTTCGCGATCCTGTCGCTGCATCTGGCGGGCGCCTCGTCGATCCTCGGCGCCATCAACTTCATCACCACGATCTTCAACATGCGCGCGCCGGGCATGACCCTGCACAAGATGCCGCTGTTCGTGTGGTCGATCCTGGTAACGGTGTTCCTGCTGCTGTTGTCGCTGCCGGTGCTCGCCGGTGCGATCACCATGCTGCTCACCGACCGCAATTTCGGTACGACGTTCTTCGCGCCCGACGGCGGCGGCGATCCCGTGCTGTTCCAGCATCTGTTCTGGTTCTTCGGCCACCCCGAAGTCTACATCCTGATCCTGCCCGCCTTCGGCATGGTCAGCCAGATCGTCTCGACCTTCTCGCGCAAGCCCGTGTTCGGCTATCTCGGCATGGCCTACGCAATGGTTGCGATCGGCGGCATCGGCTTCGTGGTCTGGGCGCACCACATGTACACGGTCGGCATGTCCTCGGCGACGCAGGCCTATTTCGTCGCGGCGACGATGGTCATCGCGGTTCCGACCGGCGTGAAGATCTTCTCGTGGATCGCCACGATGTGGGGCGGCTCGATCGAGTTCCGTGCCCCGATGATCTGGGCGGTGGGATTCATCTTCCTGTTCACCGTCGGCGGCGTCACCGGCGTCGTGCTGGCGAACGCCGGCGTCGACCGCGTGCTGCAAGAGACCTACTACGTCGTCGCGCACTTCCACTACGTGCTGTCGCTCGGCGCGGTGTTCGGGATCTTTGCCGGCTGGTACTACTGGTTCCCGAAGATGTCGGGCTACATGTACAGCGAGACGCTCGCGAAGGCGCATTTCTGGGTCACCTTCATCGGCGTCAACTTGGTGTTCTTCCCGCAGCACTTCCTCGGCCTGTCCGGCATGCCGCGCCGCTACGTCGACTATCCCGACGCGTTCGCGGGTTGGAATCTGGTCTCGTCGGTCGGCTCCTACATCTCCGGCTTCGGCGTGCTGATCTTCCTTTACTGCGTGATCGACGCCTTCGCGAAGAAGGTGCCGGCTGGCGACAATCCGTGGGGTGCGGGCGCGACCACGCTGGAATGGACGCTGCCTTCGCCGCCGCCCTTCCATCAGTTCGAAGTGCTGCCCCGCGTGCAGTAAGCCAACGTTCGCGGCGCCCGTGACGGGCGCCGCGGCTCTTTACCGAAGTGAGTCAAAACTAGTGTCCGTCCTCGACCATAACGCCATCGACATCGATCCCCGCATCTCCGAAGCGGAGGTGGGCGACTACATTGCGCTGCTCAAGCCGCGGGTGATGTCGCTGGTGATCTTCACCGCGCTGGTCGGACTGGCGATGGCGCCCGGGCATTTCCACCCGGTGCTGGCCATCACCTCGCTGCTCTGCATCGCGGTCGGTGCCGGCGCTTCCGGAGCGCTCAACATGGCGCTCGAGGGCGATATCGACGCCAAGATGTCGCGCACGGCAAACCGGCCGATTCCGCGCGGCCGCATCACCCGTCCCGAGGCGATGGCGTTCGGCATGACGCTCGCCTTCTTCTCGGTGATGACGCTCGGCATCCTCGTCAACTGGATCGCGGGCGCGCTGCTCGCCTTCACCATCTTCTTCTACGTCGTGATCTACACGATGATCCTGAAGCGCAGGACCGCACAGAACATCGTGATCGGCGGCGCCGCCGGTGCGCTGCCGCCGGTGGTGGCGTGGGCCGCGGTGACGGGCACCGTCGACGTCGAGCCGCTGCTGCTGTTCGCCATCATCTTCTTCTGGACGCCGCCGCACTTCTGGGCGCTGGCGCTGTTCCGCTCCGACGACTACGCGCGTGCCGGCATTCCGATGCTGCCCAACGTCGCCGGTCCCGACGCGACGCGGCTTCAGATCCTGCTCTACACCATCGTGCTGATCGCGGTCGCCGCCGCCCCGTGGGCGCTCGGCTATTTCGACGCCATCTACGGCATCGTCTCGCTGATCCTCGGCGCCGGCATGCTGGTGCTCGCGATCAACGTCTATATGCGCCGCGAGCGCAGCCAGTCGCTGCGCGCGACCCGCAAGCTGTTTGCCTTCTCCATCCTTTATCTGTTCGCGCTGTTTGCGACCCTGCTGGCCGAGGTCGTGTTTCGGGCGCTTGCTCCGATGGTAGGGGGCGCATGATCGCGGGAATGGCCGACAAACCTGAGATGAACGGAATCGTCCTCACGGAGGCGCAGAAGAAGAGCCGTCGTCAGCGCTCCATTGCCATTGCTTTGGCGCTCGGCGTGCTCGTGGTGCTGTTCTTCGCCGTCACCATCGTCAAGGGACCGGCAGTCCTCGTCCGGCCGATGTAGGAAACATGGATCGAGAGCCCACCATATCGCGGGATCAGAGCCGGACAGCCAAGCAGGGGCGTGGGCCTTCCAAGGGTCTTGCCAAGGGTCTTGGCCGCGACGTGCTGGTCGCCTCGATCTGCGGCGGCGTGGTGGCGCTGATGGTCGGTGCCTCCTACGCGGCGGTGCCGTTCTACAACTGGTTCTGCCGCGCCACCGGCTTCAACGGCACGACCCAGGTCGCGACCTCCGCGCCCGCCACCGGCCCGATCGCGCGCAAGATCGCGGTGCGCTTCGATTCCAACGTCGCGCCCGGCCTGCCCTGGAAGTTCGAGCCGGAGCAGAGCGAGATCGAGGTCAATATCGGCCAGGTCGTGACCGTCTTCTACACCGTGACCAACCAGGCCGCGCGCACCACCGCAGGCCAGGCGGCCTACAACGTCGCCCCGCTGACGGTCGGCTCCTACTTCCAGAAGATCAACTGCTTCTGCTTCACCGAACAGACCATGGCGCCCGGCGAGAAGCGCGAGATGCCGGTCGTGTTCTACGTCGATCCGTCGATCGCCGACGATCACGAGAACGACGGGCTGAACACGATCACGTTGTCCTACACGTTCTATCCGGTGCGCGATCCCGTGGTGAAGCCGCTGGCGTCGGGCGAAGACGACAAACGCAAGGGAAATCTCTGACCGCCGGGCTCACGTCGCGGGGGTTGGACACAAGGGGATAAGTGCCGGACAGGCACGGGATTGAGGAGAGAGACCGCAAATGGCAACGGCGCACACCAAGCATCACGACTACCACCTGGTGGATCCCTCCCCGTGGCCCGTCGTCGGCTCTATCTCGGCCTTTGTCATGGCGGTCGGTGCGATCACCTGGATGCACCACATGTTCTCGGCCGCGCCGATCATCTTCGGTGCCGGCACCGTCGGCGTGATTTATACCATGGCTAGCTGGTGGGCCGATGTGATCAAGGAAGCCCAGTACAAGGGCGATCACACCCGCGTCGTGCAGCTGCATCACCGCTACGGCATGATCCTGTTCATCGCCTCCGAGGTGATGTTCTTCGTCGCCTGGTTCTGGGCCTATTTCAACGCAGCGCTGTTCCCGGCCGATGCCGTCCACGCCACGCGCGACGCCGTGTTCGGCTGCGGTCTCGGCACCGCGGCTGGTGCCTGCGCCGTGCCCGGCACCTGGCCGCCGCATGGCATCGAGACCTTCGATCCCTGGCATCTGCCGCTCCTGAACACGCTGATCCTGCTGACGTCGGGCACCACCGTGACCTGGGCGCACCATGCGTTGCTCGAGAACGATCGCCAGGGCCTGAAATACGGCCTGATCCTCACCGTCGTGCTCGGCGCGCTCTTCACCTGCGTGCAGGCCTATGAGTACAGCCACGCGGCGTTCTCGTTCGGCGGCAACGTCTATGGCGCGACCTTCTTCATGGCGACCGGCTTCCATGGTTTCCATGTGCTGGTCGGCACCATCTTCCTGCTGGTCTGCCTGTTCCGCGCCTATGCCGGCCACTTCACGCCGACACAGCACCTCGGTTTCGAGTTCGCCGCCTGGTACTGGCACTTCGTCGACGTGGTCTGGCTGTTCCTGTTCCTCTGCATCTATGTGTGGGGACACGGCGCCGAGACCATGGCCCACGGCGCGCACTGAGCCGAATTGGACCGATCAGAAAGGGCGGCCCCAGGGCCGCCCTTTCGCTTTTGGGCCGCCGGAAGCTGTGATTGAGCGTTTTCGAGCGAAGTGGATACCGGTTCGCGTGAAGAAAACGCGTCAAAACAAGAATCTAGAGCTTCGGTTCTGATTCAATCAGAACCGATAATGCTCTAGAGTCCGTCACCATGAACGACACCACCGGCCCATCCGAGCCCGAGACGACTGTCCTGCAAAGCGCGATGCGCGGCCTTGCCTGCAAGTGCCCGCGCTGCGGCCAGGGCAAGCTCTATGCGGGTTTCCTGACGCTCGCGCCCAGCTGCGACCGCTGCGGCCTCGACTATGCCTTCATCGATACCGGCGACGGTCCTGCGATCTTCATCATCATGCTGGCCGGCGGGATCGTCGTTGCGTGCGCGCTGATCGTCGAGGTCAAATACCAGCCGCCGTACTGGCTGCATGCCGCGCTGTGGCTGCCGCTGATCCTCGCGACCACGCTCTTGCCGCTGCGCGCGATGAAATCGCTGCTGATCGCGCTGCAATTCCACCACAAGGCGGCGCCGGGCCGGCTGGTCGACCGCGCGAAATGAACGAGACCGCGCGCAAGCCCCGCGTGGCCGGCTTCGCGCTGTTCACGCTTTTCCTCACGGCGGTGTTCGTCGCGCTCGGTGCCTGGCAATTGCAGCGCCGCGTCGCCAAACATCAGTTGATCGCAGCATTGACCGAGCGCCTCGCGGCGGCACCGGTTGCGTTGCCGCCGCCGTCGCAGTGGAGCACGCTGACGCCGGAGCGGGACGAATTCCGCCGGGTCACTTTTACGGCGACCTACGAGTCCCGTCTGGATGCGATGGTCTACAGTTCCGGCTCTGCCATTCGCCCCGACATTTCCGGTCCCGGCACCTGGGCTTTCCTTCCCGCACGGCTGCCCGGCGGCGATATGGTCGCGGTCAACGCGGGCTTCGTGCCAAACACCAAACAGGATCGCGCCCTGCAGGATCGGGCGGTCGCGCGGCTCGTTACCAACAAGCCGGCGATGTTGACCGGCTACGTCCGTTTCCCCGAGGCGGCCAGCGTGCTCATGCCTGACGCAGAGCACGACAAACGGCTGTGGTTCACTCGCGATCATCTCGCCATGTCCCGGGCGCTCGGCTGGGGCACGGTCGCACCGTTCTACGTCGACCTCGAGCAACCCGTACCCGAGAACGGCATTCCGCGTCCCGGCCCGCTCGAGGTGCATCTGAAGGACGATCATCTGCAATACGCCATCACCTGGTTCGCGCTCGCCGGCGCGGTGCTGATCGCATTCGGCGTCTGGGCGAGGGGACGGCGCCCGGCCTGAAATTCTCCGTAGGTCCCCGGCGGGAACCCGGTATTGCCCGGGGTTTATTATTCAGGACATATTCACGAGGGTGGTCCTAAGCCGCACGCAAATTTTCGCGGCAGACAGGATTTCGGTGTGAGCGATTTCGACCAGATGGGAATTGTCGTCGACTGGGTGGACGCCTGCCGGAAGGGCGACCTCGCGACGCTGCTCGATCTCTATGCGGACGACGCCCGGGTCGAATGCATGTGCAACGGCAAGCGACATTATCGCGGACGGCGCGAGCTCGAAACCTATTGGGGACCGCGGCTCAGCACCTTCTCGTCGGCAGGCTTCGGCCTGGAGGAAATCAATCCGGTGCCGCACGGCATCGATCTCGAATATTCCGTCGCGGGCTCGCTGCGTATCCACGCCTCGTTTCGCTTCAGCCCCGAAGGCAAGATCTACAGCACCATGTGCGAGCCGGCACGGCAGAATCCGCACGACGGCTGCGCCTGCTGATCACACCACGTAAATCGTCCATCTCTCGACATCGCGCTTCAGCATCGTTCGTCGCAAAAGCCGGTAAGCGCGCTTGGCGACATCGCGACACGCATCTTTCGTTCCGCAGCTTGATACACTCTTCATCTCTTTCCCGATTAAGCTGCTTCTCTTTCCTTCGAAGTGTGCATCTCTTTCCTGTTTGCTCTGCGCGCATCGTTTTGTGCGGCATGATCGCTAAACTTAGACATCTTCCATCTCTGCGTTGCTCCACTCACCGAAATGCACGTGTTAGGGGACCCATGGGACCTGCGCGTTTGCAGGATTGGGGTGCCGTATGGAATGCGTCGTTGCGTCGAGACCTGTGGTCCGCGCGGTTTTACTTGGGGCCGTCAGCTTTCTCGCTCTGTCGTTGAGTTTTCCGTCCGACCAGAGAGTCTACGCGCAAGGCACGTTGCCGCCGGTGACGGTGGATGCCCCCGGCAAACCGAAGCCGCGGCAAACCATCCAGCGGTCGCAATCATCGCGCGAACGCGTGCAAAGGCGGCCTGCTGCGTCGGCGCCGGGTAACGTTGCCCCGGTGATGTATGTGACGCCTTCGACAGGCACGCTCGGAGCGCCGCCCGCAGCCTATGCCGGCGGACAGGTCGCCACCGGCGGAAGTCTCGGCCTTCTCGGCAATCGCAGCGTGATGGACACGCCGTTCAACCAGACCAACTACACGGCCGAGCTGATCAAGAACCAGCAGGCGCGCACGATTCGCGACGTCCTCGCCAACGATCCTTCCGTACGCGTGGTTCAGGCCGCCGGCGGAGGCGCCGATACCTTCTTCATCCGCGGCTTCTACTACGACAGCGGCGATCTGGGGCTGAACGGGCTCTACGGGATCGCGCCCTATTACTCCACCGGCGCAAATTTCGTCGAGCGCGTCGAGGTCCTGAAGGGGCCGAGCGCGGTGCTCAATGGAATGACGGTCGGCGGCACCGGCGCGACCAGCGCGGGCGCCGTGGGCGGCAGCATCAACCTCATCACCAAGCACGCCCCGGATGTCGACATCACTCAACTCACGGGGACATACGTCTCCAAATCGCAATTCGGCGAGCAGATCGACGTCAGCCGGCGCTATGGCGAGCACAAGGAGTGGGGCATTCGGCTGAACAACACCTATTCGAACGGCAACACGCCATGGAATCGCCAGAACGACGAGTTCGGCAACGTTGCGCTCGGCCTCGATTACCGCGGTGAAAACGCGCGCTTTGCCGTCGACCTCGGGTACCAGGCCGACGTTCTCAATCCGCCCATGCGCTTCTTCACCGTGGGTTCGACGTCATTCCCCCGCCGCCGAAGGCCGGGCTGAATTTTCAGGTGCCATGGGCCTACTATCAGCCGACGGACTTCTTCACGACCGTCAAGGGCGAGGTCGATCTCGCCGACTGGATCACGGCATACGCGGCGTTCGGCTACCACGATAGCAACATCAACTATGCCTATCCGTCGCCGATCATCAGCAATGCCATTCCGGGTGTGGCGGTAGCGACCCCCGCCACATTCCAGCTAGGCGGCCTGCGCTCGACGCCATTCCAGGGCAAGGAGACCTTCGAAACCTTTGCCGGCGAGGCGGGTGTCCGCATCAATGCCGACACCGGTCCAGTCAATCACGCCGTCAACGTCGGATATTCGATCAATGACAGAACCTACACCCAGAGCGTGCTGACGCCGACGCCGGCGCCGGGAACGATTTACTGGAATCTCTACACCGAGCCCACGAACATACCGAAGTCGACATTCGCGAATCTGGCTGCCAATCAGCTCACCAATGTTGATCTCTGGAGTGTCGGCGTCTCCGACACGATGTCGCTCTGGAACAAGCGTCTCCAGTTCACGGTCGGCGTTCGTCGCCAGACCGCCGGAAGCTCGGTGACAAATTATCTCGCTCCGGCATCGAGCAGGCCGGAGCAGGATATGTCGGTGTGGACTCCTGCCTACGCCATCGTCGTGAAGCCGATCGAGAATATCTCGCTCTACGCGAACTACATCGAGGGATTGCAGACGCCCGTCGTCGTGGCCGGCACGTTCGCGAATGTGGGTACGGTTTTCCCGCCCGGGCAGACCAAGCAGGTCGAGGCCGGCATCAAGATCGATGCGGGCCGCATCACTGCGACGATGAGCGGGTTCGACATCTCGCAGCCGAGCATCGTTTCGGTGGCCGGGGTGCCGCTGCCCTCACAGCAACTCAACGGGCGGCAGCGTAACCGCGGCGTCGAGCTCAATGTGTTCGGCGAGGTGACCCCGGCGATCAGGTTGCTCGGCGGCGTCGCGCTGATCCATGGCGTGCAGGAAAATGCAACGCTTCCCGCCAATAACGGCAAGGACGCCATCGGCGTGCCGGCGATGAACGCAAATTTCGGCGTGGAATGGGACCCGTTCTTCCTGCGCGAACTGACCTTGACGGGACGCGTGATCTACACGAGTTCGCAATATGTCGATCTGGCCAACACGCTGACGCTGCCGGAGTGGACGAGATTCGATATTGGCGCGCGCTATACGTTCACCTCGCCGTGGAACGGCAAGCCGATCGTGGTTCGCGCCAACATCGAGAACCTCTTCAACAAGGCCTATTGGGCGTCCGCCTATAGCGGCGTGATCACGCTCGGTGCGCCCCGGACCTATTTGGTCTCGACCACATTCAACTTCTGACGGGCTTTGCCGCTGTGACCATCGCCACATGAAGACCTTCGCCAGAACCGCTCTTGCCATCGTCGGAGGTTATCTCGGAACCTCCGCGATCATTGCCGCGCTGGCGATGATTGCGGTGGCCATGGTAGGCATGGAGCGGAGCGAAGCCGCGACGCTGGGCTCGATGTTGGGATTCGTGATCTATCTCGGCGTCATGATCTGGTCGTTTGCCGAGCCGGCTTTGATCCGCGTCACGCTCTGGCTCGGGGCCGTCACGGCGCTCAGCCTGACGCTGATTCTCCTGCTCAGCCAGCTCTCGGCCTAGACCATGGAGCCGACATTCCGCGCATCGATGAACTGGCTGCACACCTGGTCGGGGGTGATGCTGGGCTCGCTGCTGTTCGCGATCTTCTGGATGGGAACGCTGTCGGTCTTCGACAAGGAGATCGACCGCTGGATGATGCCGGCATCGCGCCTCGCGCTTCCGGCTGATTTTTCCTACGAGACGATGCGACCGGCCTATCAGGCCGCGGTGGCGGCGAAATCGCCCAGCGTACTCCTGCTCGTTCCGAACGAGCGCAATCCGGTCATCACGGCGCTGTGGCGGGCGGCGGATGGCTCGTTTGCCCAGCACATGTTCGATCCAGGGACGGGTGCCGAGCTGCCGGATCAGGGCACGCTTGGCGGAAGCCGGTTCATCTATCCCTTTCACTACAGCCTGAACCTGAAGGTGCTGGGCCTCGGCTATTGGATCGTCGGCCTCTGCGGCATGATGATGATGGTGCTGTGCGTGTCCGGCGTCGTGATCCATCGCAAGATCTTTGCGGACTTCTTCACCTTCCGGCCCGAGCGCAAGATCCGGCGTGCGACGCTCGACCTGCACAACGTCGCAGGCGTGCTCGGTCTTCCCTTTCACGTCGTCATCAGCGTGTCGGGCCTCGTGATCCTCTTCTCGCTGTATTTTCCCAGCAGCATATGGGCGGTCTACCGGCAGGATGCGCGCCTGTTCGGGCGCGAGGCCTACGGCTCCTTTGTGCGGCCCCCGGCCAAGCGTCCCGCAGACCTGATCTCGTTCGACACGATCGTCGCGAAGGCGAAGTCGGTCTGGGGGCAGGGGCAGCCGAATTATCTCTATGTCTTTCATCCGGGCGATGCCGCCGCCTATGTCCAGGTGAACCGCTCGTCGGAGGACGTTGTCAGCAACATCTCCCATGTGGCCTATGTCGATGGAGCGACCGGCGAGCTGCTCTCGGCAAGCAAGCCCGAGAAGCCGGCCGCGATGACCCAGCGCTTCATCGCCGGCCTGCATTTCATCCAGTTCAGGCACTGGACGCTGCGATGGCTGTACTTCGCGCTCGGACTTGCCGGATGCGTCCTGATCGCGACCGGGCTGCTGTTCTGGGTCGAGTCCCGGCGGGAACGGCATCGCAAGCTCGGTCGTTCCGGAGCGTGTGTCGTCGAGGCGGTGACGATTGCGAGCGTGACCGGGGTCCTGATCGCGACGCTGGCCTTCATGGTGACAAATCGTGCGCTACCTCTCGGCGCGTCGGCCTTCGGCATCGAGCGCGGCGTGATCGAGGTCGTTGTCTTTCATCTGACCTGGCTGCTCACGTTGCTGCATGCATGGGTGTCCGCGGGCCGGGCCTGGATCGGCCAGTGCTGGACTATCTCCGTGCTCGCTGTGGCGGCTGTGCTGCTCAACGCGGTGACGACGGGCGACCATCTGATCAGAACCATCGCTGCCCGGCAGCTCTGGCCGGTCGCAGGGATCGACGCCACGCTGCTGATCGCAGCTATCATCGCGGCCTGGGTTGCGTGTCGTCTCTCGCGCAGCGGACGGCTCGACGCGGCGGGTGTGCGATGATCGCGATGGCGTTGCTCTTCGCCGGATGTAGCTTACTGGCGGGCAGCCAGCCAAAACAGTTCAGCCGTATCGTCCGCCATGGCCATCTTTCCAACCCGGCCAGGATCGCGCTGCGATCGCTTGGTGCAGTCCTGCTGTTGGCAGCGCTCGTGATCCTGATCCGGACTGAGGGACCGTCCTTTGGCGCGCTCGTCTGGGCTTGTCTGCTGAGCATCAGCGCGATCGCTGTCGCGCTGATCCTGGCGTGGCTGCCGAGGTTTACGTCGGCGACCTAGCCTCTCCGACCGGCAGGCGGCAGCGCACATAGGTTCGCTCGTCCGCGCGCAGCAGTGACAGCGATCCGCTGAGCGCGCGCACGCGCTCGTGCATGCCCGTCAGGCCGCGGCCGAAGACGTTGTCGGCGGGAAAGCCGCCGCCGTCGTCGGAGATCTCAATCGTGAGCACCTCGCCGGCAATGGTCGCCTGCACATGGGCATTGTCCGCGCCGGCGTGGCGCAGCACGTTGGTCAGCGCCTCCTGGATCAGGCGATAGACGGTCTGGGCCAGCGGTCGGTCGATCTCGTTCAGACCAGGATCGATCGTGGCCGTCAGGCTGATATGCGGCGCCTGTCTGCGAAAGTTCTGGAGCAGCGTCTGCACGCTGGTCTCAAGCCCCAATTCCTCGATGTAGAGCGGCCGCAGCCGGTCGAGGATGCGGCGGTTGGTCTGCTGGAGCGCCTCGACCGATCGCATCACCTCCTGCGCCGGGTTGCCGAGATTTCCCGCCGGCGAGGCCTCGCTCAGCGCGATCGTGCTGGCGCGGATGCCGAACAGGAGCGGTCCGAGCTCGTCGTGCAGCTCGCGCGCGAGATCGCGCCGCTCGTCGTCCTGGAGCGACACCAGGCGGTGCAACAGGTCGCGATTATCCTGACTCAATTGCGCGAGCGTCATCGCCAGCGCATTGGCCTCCTGGCAGCTCTGCTGGATCTCCTGTGGTCCTGCGACCGGGATAGGCGTTGCATAATCGCCGCGCCGGATTCGCGTGAGGCCCGCGCCGAGATCTTGCAGGGGACGCAGCGCCGATCCCGCAAAGAGATAGGCAATGGTCCCAGTCAGGGTCATCAGCACGGCGATGAGGCTCGTCAGCGCCAGGAAGCCGACCCATTTCTCGAACAGATCGGCTGACAGGTCCGGCATGAACACGATGTCGCCGACGCGCCTGCCGCCGATGATGACGGGAGATGCCGCGTCCATCTCCGGGATGGCGATCAGGTCCACGAACCAATGCGGCACGCCATGCAGATCACGCAGGCTGTCCTTTGGAGAGGGCGCGGGACCCGCTTCCGCTGAACGGAATTGAATATCCGAGGAGCTGTCCAAAGAATGGACAAATGCGTCGAGTATCTTCCGCGGGTCGTCCGAGACCCTCAGGCTGTTGTTGAGCGCCTCGGCGACCGTCCGGGTCGAGCGTCGGCCCGGCTCATTCTCGTCGGCAAGCTGCCCTGTCGCAAAGGTCTGGAGCAGCACGCCGCCCATGACCAGCGCGGCAAGGAAGCTCAAGCCGAGCGGGAGAAACAATTGTGTTCTGAATGAGAGCCGCTGCCACATTAGGTCAATTCTAACGCGCATTGGCGGGATTTGCTCTTTCCATTTGTTCCCGCCGGTCTATGAGTCGAAAAACAAGAGAGCGCGCGATGCAAGATACCGCCAAACCGGCGACCCGAGTTCTGATCGTCGACGACCATCCCGTGGTGCTGTCGGGATGCCGCACCCTTTTCGCGTCCGACCACTCGATCCGGATCGACGAGGCGACCGACGCCAAATCCGGGCATCGCGCCTATATCAGCAAGCGGCCCGACGTCACCGTCATCGACATCAGCCTGCCCGACGTCTCCGGCTTCGAGCTGATGCGGCGGATCCGCAAGGACGACCCTGACGCCAAGATCATCATGTTCAGCATGAACGACGATCCGGCCTTCGTGGTGCGGGCGGTCGAGCTTGGCGCGCAGGGGTATGTCTCCAAGGGCGACGATCCCCGGATTCTGCTCAAGGCGGTGCGCAAGGTGGTCGCGGGCGACAATTTCATCTCGCCGCAGCTCGCGGAGGCGGTCACGTTCTCCGGTGCGGCGATCAAGGCCAATCCGGCCTCGCAGATGACGCCGCGGGAGCTCGAAATTCTCCGCCTGCTCGGCCGTGGCGACAAGATCGTCGAGGTCGCCGAGGCGCTCGGCATCTCCTACAAGACGGTCGCCAACACCACGTCCCTGCTCAAGCAGAAGCTCGGCGCCAAGAACCATTCCGACCTGATCAGGATCGCGGTGGAAATCGGGATGAGCTGACGCCCGGGGGCACTCGCGGCCCGGCACCGAACCGGCTGCTCCAGGATGCAGCCGGTCCGGCCGGGCGGATCGGGTCTCGGCGCGTAGCCGGGCAATGCATGGACCGCGCCGACACCATCCGCCGACACAATGGGCCGGAGTGATATTCGTTCCTGAATCGCCCGAAATTTCGGGAAAAAGCGGCAATAGCGCGTGATCGCTCGCAGGGATGCCTTTGCGAAACCCGAAACGCGCCGGGAAAAATAGGAACATTTTCTTGCACCCGCCGTTTTGGCTCTTGACGATTTCGTGACGGGCGCCGAGAACTTGGCCGACAGTTTTGGCGGGCCGGCAACCCGCACGAGGCAAACCGGGTCTGCACAAATCAACGACAGACCTTCCAAGAGAAGGGCTGCGGCATCGCCGCAGCCCTTTTTCGTTGAGCGGGGCACAGGCGGGAAGCGGTTTCCCGATGCCGCAAAACACTTTATGGTGGCCCAACGCCTCTGGCCGTTAACAAGTAGTTTCATGAAATCAAAGGCTTATGGATCTGGCTCAAGGCCGGCCGGCCTTTGGAGGGCAGTTTGACTCGCTATATCTCGACCCGGGGCGAGGCCCCAGAACTCGGCTTCTGCGACGTGATGCTGACTGGGCTTGCCCGCGACGGCGGCCTGTATGTGCCGGTGACCTGGCCGCAGCTCTCGACCGAGGCCATCGCTGGCTTCTTCGGCCGCCCCTATTGGGAGGTTGCGGTCGATGTGATCCGTCCGTTCGCCGGCGGTGAGATTTCGGATGCCGAGCTCGGCCGCATGGCGAATGAGGCCTATGCCACCTTCCGCCATCCGGCGGTGGTGCCGCTGCGCCAGATGACGCCGCATCAATTCGTGCTGGAGCTGTTCCACGGCCCGACGCTCGCCTTCAAGGACGTGGCGATGCAGTTGATCTCGCGGCTGATGGATCACGTGCTCGCCAAGCGCGGCCAGCGCACCACCATCGTGGTCGCGACCTCCGGCGACACCGGCGGCGCCGCGGTCGAAGCTTTCGCAGGGCTCGAGAATGTCGATCTCATCGTGCTGTTTCCGCACGGCCGCATCTCCGAGGTGCAGCGGCGGATGATGACCTCGACAGGCGCGGCCAACGTCCATGCGCTCGCCATCGAAGGCAATTTCGACGACTGCCAGGCGCTCGTGAAGGGGATGTTCAACAACCATCGCTTCCGCGATGCGACCTCGCTCTCCGGCGTCAACTCTATCAACTGGGCGCGCATCGTCGCCCAGGTGGTCTACTACTTCACTTCCGCCGTCGCCGCCGGCGCGCCGGCACGTACGGTGGATTTCGTCGTGCCGACCGGAAATTTCGGCGACATCTTTGCCGGTTATGTCGCCAAGCGCATGGGGCTGCCGGTGCGCACGCTGCGCATCGCCGCCAACGTCAACGACATCCTGGCGCGCACGCTCAAGACCGGGATCTACGAGGTGCGCGAGGTGCACGCCACCGCGTCGCCATCGATGGACATCCAGATCTCCTCGAATTTCGAGCGGCTGCTGTTCGAGGCCGGCCGGCGCGATGCGGCGGGCGTCCGCCGTCTGATGGACTCGCTGAAGCAGTCGGGGCGCTTCGTATTGCCTGACGCGACGCTGGCCGCAATCCGCGAAGAATTCGACGCCGGCCGGGCCGACGAGACCGAAACCGCAGCCGCGATCCGCGCCGCCTGGCGCGAGGCGGGCGAACTGGTCGATCCCCATACCGCGGTCGCGCTTGCTGTCGCCGACCGCGACACCACCGATACGACGGTGCCCAGCATCGTGCTCTCCACCGCCCATCCGGCCAAATTCCCCGATGCGGTCGAGGCAGCCTGCGGCCAGCGGCCGCAATTGCCCGCCTGGCTCGACGGTCTCATGACCAAATCCGAACACATGAAGGTGATGAAGAACGATCAGGCCGAGGTCGAGCGGTTCGTGCTGTCGGTCAGCCGGGCCGCAAAACAGGGAGTTGCCGGATGAGTGTCGAGATGTCCAAGCTTGCCTCCGGCCTGACCGTCGTCACCGACGAGATGCCCCATCTCGAGACCGCGGCGCTCGGCGTCTGGGCCGGCGTTGGCGGGCGCGACGAGAAGCCGAATGAGCACGGCATCTCGCATCTGCTCGAGCACATGGCGTTCAAGGGCACGACCAAGCGCTCCTCGCGCGAGATCGTCGAGGAGATCGAGGCCGTCGGCGGCGACCTCAATGCCGGCACCTCGACCGAGACCACGTCCTATTATGCGCGAGTGCTGAAGGCCGACGTGCCGCTCGCGCTCGACGTGCTCGCCGACATCCTCGCCAATCCCGCTTTCGAGCCCGACGAGCTTGAGCGCGAGAAGAACGTCATCGTGCAGGAGATCGGTGCCGCGCAGGACACGCCCGACGACGTCGTGTTCGAGCATCTCAACGAGCTCTGCTATCCCGATCAACCGATGGGCCGCTCGCTGCTCGGTACCGCCAAGACCTTGCGTGCCTTCAACCGCGATATGCTGCGCGGCTATCTGTCGACGCATTATCGCGGCCCCGACATGGTGGTGGCGGCAGCCGGCGCGGTCAATCACAAGCAGGTCGTCGCCGAAGTCGAGAAGCGCTTTGCGAGTTTCGAGGGGACGCCGGGTCCGAAGCCGCAAGCCGCCCAGTTCGGCAAGGGCGGCGCCAAGGTGGTGCATCGCGAACTCGAGCAGGCGCATCTGACGCTGGCGCTGGAAGGCGTGCCGCAGAGCGATCTGTCGTTGTTCTCGCTCCAGGTCTTCACCAACATCCTCGGCGGCGGGATGTCGTCACGGCTGTTCCAGGAGGTGCGCGAGAAGCGCGGCCTCTGCTACTCCATCTACTCGTTCCACGCGCCCTACACCGACACGGGCTTCTTCGGCCTCTACACCGGCACCGATCCGGCTGACGCGCCGGAGATGATGGAGGTCGTGGTCGACATCATGAATGATTCGGTGGAGACGCTGACCGAGGCCGAGATCGCGCGGGCCAAGGCGCAGATGAAGGCGGGCCTCCTGATGGCGCTGGAGAGCTGCTCCTCCCGCGCCGAGCAGCTCGCCCGGCATGTGCTGGCCTATGGCCGGCCGCAGACGGTCGAGGAACTGGTGGCCCGGATCGACGCCGTCAGCGTCGAATCGACCCGGGATGCCGCGCGTGCGCTGCTTTCGCGGAGCCGCCCTGCGGTTGTCGCATTAGGCAGTGGCAGGGGTCTGGACACGGCGGTGTCTTTTGCGGAAGGATTGACCCGGGCACGTGCCAAGGCGCGGCTGCATTAGGAGCCGCGCACGGGCTGATCTGCCCCGGGAAGCATCACCATGGCCCTGTTTCGCCTGCCATCCAGTGGACCCGCCGCCCTCGCGCCGCGCGGCAACGGCCTGTTGCTGCGCGCGCCGCAGATGTCGGACTTCTTGCAGTGGGCGCATTTGCGCGAGTCCAGCCGCGACTATCTCACGCCCTGGGAGCCGATCTGGCCGTCGGATGACCTGACCCGGTCCGGCTTCCGCCGCCGCCTGCGCCGCTATTCCGAGGACATTGCGGCGGACCGCTCCTATCCCTTCCTGATCTTCCGTGAGCTCGACGGCGCCATGGTCGGCGGCATCACGCTCGCCAATGTCCGCCGCGGCATCGTCCAGGCCGGCACCATCGGCTATTGGGTCGGGAAGCCTCATGCCCATCGCGGCTACATGACGGCGGCGCTGCGGGTGCTGCTGCCGACGCTGTTCGGCGAGCTCAATCTGCACCGGGTCGAGGCCGCCTGCATCCCAACCAATGCGCCGTCGATCCGGGTGCTGGAGAAGTGCGGTTTCTCCCGCGAGGGCCTGGCGCGCCGCTATCTCTGCATCAACGGGGTCTGGCAGGATCACCTGCTGTTCGGCCTGCTGCACGAGGATTTCCGCGGCTGAGCTGCCGCTCGTGCTGCCAAAGTCTCCTTGTTTGCTGCCTTGGGTTCGCCGATTTTGGCGATATAAACCGCTGGCCAGCCGGCAATCGGCCGGACAATTGTCATGGAGTATGGGCGTTGATGGTGAAGAAGCTTCGGTCATCGCGGAATGCGTTGCGGCGGGGGACGGGGATCGCGCTGGCGTTGTCGGTCGCGCTCGTCGCCGTCTCGCCGGTGGCGGCCCAGTCCTTGAGCGACCGCTTCAAGAGCCTGTTCGGCGGTAAGTCCGACGAGCCGGCCCAGCCCAAGCCGGCGCCCGCGCCCGGCCAGCCGGCGGCTGATGACGATGTCGATTGTCCGCAGGTCACGGTGCGCGCCGGGGCCTCGACCTACGCGGTCGGCGCTGCCGGCAAACCGGCCGTCGGCAATGAGATCCGCTTCCAGGCCACGATCACCAAGATGGCGCGTGAATGCGCCCGGAACGGCGGCGATATCACCGCCCGGATCGGCATCCAGGGCCGGGTCATCGCCGGTCCCGCCGGTGCGCCTGCGACCGTCGAGGTGCCCTTGCGCATCGCCGTGGTGCAAGGCGGCGTCGGTGAGAAGGTGATCGCCTCGAAGGCTTACCGGACCACGGTCGAGATGTCGGAGGGCGGCAGCGTGCCCTTTACCTTCGTCGCCGAGGATCTGGCCTATCCGACGCCTTCGGCCAAGGTGGCCGATTCCTACATCTTCTATGTCGGCTTCGACCCGCAGGCGCTCTCGCCCGAGCCGAAGGCAAGGAAGAAGAAGTAGGGCAAGATCTCGTGCCCCGGACGCGGCACAGCGCGTAGCGGTGCGACGCAGAGCCGGGGCACAGGAGCTGCGGATACATGGGTCCCGGCTCAGCGTCGCGTCATTTCATGCCGCGCCGCGTCCGGGACACGAGAGTCTTTCTGACAAAAAAGCCGGCGCTCGCGCGCCGGCTTTTTGATTGGTGAAGGCAAAGCCCCTCAGTTCAGCTTCTGCCGAACCTCGTTGATGCCCTTGGCGAGCAGGTCGTCGGCGACCTGGCCCTTGACCGACTGCGACAGGATCGTGGAGGCGGCCTGGACGGCGGCTTCCGCGGCTGCGGCGCGGACGTCTGCGACGGCCTGGGCCTCGGCGAGCGCGATCTTGCTCTCCGCGGTCTTGGTGCGGCGGGCGACGAAGTCTTCCATCTTCACCTTGGCTTCGGTCGCGATGCGCTCGGCTTCGGACTTGGCGTTGGCGATGATGTCGGCAGCTTCGCGCTCGGCGGTGGCACTGCGCGCCTTGTAGTCGGCGAGCACCTTGGCCGCTTCCTGCTTGAGGCGCGTCGCGTCGTCGAGCTCGGCCTTGATACGGGCGGCACGATGATCCAGCGCCGTCATCGCCGACTTGAAGACCCCGAGATAGCCGAACACGACCATCAGGATCACGAAGGCGATGGCGACCCAGGTTTCAGGATCGAAGAACATCTCGACTAACCTTTCAGGGACGCATCGACCGCGGCATTGACCGACGCAGCGTCGGGAACGACGCCGGTAAGCTGCTGCACGATCTGACCTGCCGCATCGGCCGCGATGCCGCGGACGTTGCTCATGGCGGTGGCGCGGGTCGAGGCGATGGTCTTCTCCGCCCCGGCGAGCTTGGCCGCCAATTGTTCTTCCAGCGTCTTGCGCTCGGCTTCCGCCTGCGCATTCGCCTTGTCGCGGGATTCGTTGCCGATCGCCTGTGCCCGCGTGCGCGCCGAAGCGAGCTCGCTCTCATAGGCCTTCAGCGCCGCGTCGGACTGGTCCTTCAGCGTCTGCGCTTCGGCGAGGTCACCCTCGATCTTGTTCTGACGCGCCTCGATCGTACCGCCGACGCGCGGCAGAGCGAGCTTGGACACGATCACGTAAAGCAGGACGAAGAAGATCGCGAGCGACACCAGCTGTGAAGCGTAGTTGCTGCTCTCGAACGGCGGAAAACCGCCACCGTGGTGACCACCGTCAGCCTCGGTGTGAGCGCCCGCCGCCGGACCTTTTGCGCCGCCATGACTTTCAGCCACGGAGTTCTCCTGTTGCTGTCACACGCGCCGTCCCAATGGAATGGAACGGCGCGAAAAACGTCGTCCTCAGAGCGGAACGAACAGCAGCAGCAGCGCGATCAGCAGCGAGAAAATGCCGAGCGCTTCGGTCACGGCGAAGCCGAAAATCAAGTTGCCGAACTGGCCCTGAGCGGCCGAGGGGTTGCGAACGGCTGCGGCGAGGTAGTTGCCGAAGATCACGCCGACGCCGACGCCCGCGCCGCCCATGCCGATGCATGCGATGCCCGCGCCGATAAGTTTTGCTGCTGCCGGATCCATTTTAGACTCCTTGGAAGAAAGATTGGGTTGTGGGTGGAAATTCCCCGGACCGCTCAGTGTCCCGGATGAATGGCGTCGTTGAGGTAGATGCAGGTCAGGATCGCAAACACATAGGCTTGCAGGAACGCGACCAGGATCTCGAGCGCGTACAGCGCGACCGTGAGCGCCAGCGGCAGCACGCCGCCGACCCAGCCGAGCGCGCCGAGCGAGAAGCCGAGCATGGCGACGAAGCCCGCGAACACTTTGAGCGCGATGTGGCCGGCCAGCATGTTGGCGAACAGACGGACGCTGTGGGAGACCGGCCGCAGGAAGAACGACAGGATCTCGATGAACATCACCAGCGGCAGGATGTAGCCGGGGACGCCGTGGGGCACGAAGATCGAGAAGAACTTCAGGCCGTTCTTGGCGACGCCGTAGATCAGGACGGTGAAGAAGACCAGGAGCGCGAGCGCTGCCGTTACGATCAGATGGCTCGAGATCGTGAACGTGTAGGGGATGATGCCGACCAGGTTCGAAACGCAGATGAACATGAACAGCGAGAAGATCAGCGGGAAGAACTTCATGCCTTCCGCGCCGGCCGTCGAACGGATGGTCGAGGCGACGAACTCGTAGGAGATCTCGGCGACCGACTGGAGGCGCCCTGGAACCAGCTGCGTGCCGCTGGCAAGCATCAGGATCGAGATGATCGCGACCGCCACCAGCATGTAGAGCGACGAATTGGTGAAGGCGATCGTGTGATTGCCGATATGGCCCAGGGTGAAGAGAGGCTCGATGTTGAACTGGTGGATCGGGTCGATTTTCATCAGCGCGGCATCTCTTGGTCTGCCGGGCAATGCCGGCGGGTCTCGGTCTGCCGGCCGGGCCGGCCCGTACCGGCATGGCCGGCACGATCATTCCTCTCGTGGTGCGGATCGCTTAGGAACCACCGCGCCTGTTTTGACCCGCGCCTGCCGTTCTCACCACATTCACCACGCCGGCCACGAAGCCCAGCAGCAGGAACACGATAAATCCGAAAGGCGACGTCGACAGCAAGCGGTCGAAACCCCAGCCAATCCCCGCTCCGACAACGACGCCGGCGACCAACTCGGAGGATAACCGGAAACCAAGCGCCATCGCCGAGGCTCTGGCCGCTCTGTCTTCACCGTCACCTGCGGGTTGCTCGGTCTTGATTCGTCGGTCCCGGAATTCGGACAACCGCTGATCAAGATTCCCGAGCCGTTCGGAAAGCGCAGCTTCCTCGGACGATCTATCGCGATCCCCATTCTCGCCGTGCCCCGTGCCCTGTGTCATGCAACGAAGACCCGAAACGCCGCGGCTGAATGGAAATTACGCCCGCCACCCTCAAAAGCCGCGCGGACCATACTGATGGCCCATAATCAAGTCAAGCCAAGTCACGATTGCGTCGCGTTCCATTATGTACCTGATTTACTTGATGATATTGGCGCGCGCGGCAACGCTGCACACAGCGTGACGCCGCACCGCAGCAGCTCTCTTCATGATCGGCGAATGCGACCACCGTTTCGTCCTGCTGGCGGGATCAAAGGGATTGCCGCGATCGTTGATATCGGTGGCGCGTTTTGGGCGGCAGATCACCTCGCCGGGGTGTAGAATGAAGAGAAGCCGCAGAAGCGCCATGGCGGAGAGCGCGATGAGACCAGCAAATTCATCCACAGCATCATGGCTTGCAGCGGCGGTATTCGCCGCGGCGATGACCATCGGCGGCGGCTTCGTTGCCGCACAGTCCGCGCCCGACAGCGAAAACGGCCGCTACAGCATGACGCCCATCCCCGAAGGCGTGCTGCGGCTCGACACCCGCACCGGCACGGTATCGACCTGCAGCAAGAATGGCGCCGGCTGGGCCTGTTACGCGGTGCCCGACGAACGCACCGCGCTCGACGCCGAGATCGGCCGACTCCAGGCCGAAGTCGAGAAGCTGAAGGGGCAGATCGCGGCGGGGCCGACCGTATCCGGCAAGATCGACGAGGCGCTGCCGAAATCCGATCCGCTCAAGAAGGAGCCGAAGGTCGCCGAGGGGGACCGCAGGATCGAGATTCCGCTGCCCAGCGACCAGGATGTCGATCGGGTGATGTCGTTCCTGGAAAAGGCCTGGCGCCGGCTGATCGATATGGCCAACCGCGTGCAGAAGGATGTCTCGGGGAAGATTTGAGGACCCCTTCGCGCTATCCATGCGTTGAGCTGCCGTAGGGTCGGCAAAGGCGTTCCTACGCCGTGTCCACCATGTTTCCATCGTGACGTAAGAAGACGTGGGCACGTCGCTACGCGCCTTTGCCCACCCTACGGCAGTGTTCGATGAACGAGACATTTCATGACATCAGGCAAATCCGTCACGCGTTCGACGCCATCGTCAGTGCAAGCCACCACCGTCGCATCGTCACTGCTGACCGCGCAGACGCCCGGCCGCGGTTTCACCGATCTCACCAGAGAAGCCGCGAAGTTCATCAATGAGGTTCAGGCGCGCGATGGCGCGCTGACGCTGTTCATCCGTCACACCTCGGCTTCGCTGACGATCCAGGAGAACGCCGATCCGTCCGTGCTCGTCGATCTCACCACGGCACTGTCGCGGCTCGCGCCTGAGAACGCCGGCTGGACCCACGACACCGAGGGACCGGACGACATGCCGGCGCACGTCAAGACCATGCTGACGCAGACTTCGCTTCAGGTCCCGGTCTTGAACGGCAAGCTCGCGCTCGGCACCTGGCAGGCAATCTACCTGATCGAGCATCGCGCCCGCCCGCATCGGCGCGAAGTGGTGCTGCAATTCATCGGTAGCAATCAGTAGGCCCCAAAACAAAACCGGCCGCGGAGACCGCGGCCGGCTCGTATAGTCGATCGGTGCTGTCGATCAGGTCGCCTTGATGTCGACGTCCTTGGTCTCGGGCAGGAAGAAGAAGCCGATCACGACGGTAATCGATGCGAAGATGACCGGATACCAGAGACCCGCATAGATATCGCCTGTGGAAGCCACGATCGCGAACGCGGTCGCGGGCAGCAGGCCGCCGAACCAGCCGTTACCGATGTGGTAGGGCAGCGACATCGAGGTGTAGCGGATGCGGGTCGGGAACAGTTCGACCAGCATCGCGGCGATTGGGCCGTACACCATGGTGACGAAGATCACCAGGATGAACAGCAGCCCGACGGTCGCGGCCACCTGCGGACGGAAGATGTCGAACGGATGCGACATCTTCACGATGCCCGCATCGCCCGGCTTCGGATAGCCGGCTGCCTGCACGGCGGCGAGCAGCGCCGGATTGCCGTCCTTGGCGTTGGCGTAGGCAACGTCCTTGCCGTTGACCGCCACCTTCACGCCGGAGCCGGCCGGGCCGGGCACGGTCGAGTACTTGACCGACGCGCCCGACAGGTAGGCGCGTGCGGTGTCGCAGGGCGCGCTGAAGACGCGGGTGCCGACCGGGTTGAACAGGTCGCCGCAACCCGCGGGATCCGCCACCACGTCGACCTTGACCGACTCGATCGCCTTTTCCAGCGCCGGGTTGGCGTTGGTGGTGATCATCTTGAAGATCGGGAAGAAGGTCAGCGCCGCGATCAGACAGCCGCCGAGGATGATCGGCTTGCGGCCGATCTTGTCGGAGAGCACGCCGAACACGATGAAGAAGCCGGTGCCGAGCAGCAGCGACCATGCGATCAGCAGGTTGGCGGTGTAGCCGTCGACCTTCAGGATCGATTGCAGGAAGAACAGCGCGTAGAACTGGCCGGTGTACCAGACCACGCCCTGGCCCATCACGCCGCCGAGCAGCGCGAGCAGCACGAGCTTGCCGTTCTGCCAGTTGCCGAAGGCTTCCGTCAGCGGCGCCTTCGAGCTCTTCCCCTCGTCCTTCATCTTCTGGAAGATCGGGGATTCATTGAGGCGGAGACGGATCCAGACCGAGATGCCGAGCAGCAGCACCGAGACCAGGAACGGAATGCGCCAGCCCCAGGCCGCGAAGTCGGCTTCGCCGGTCGCAGTGCGGGTGAACAGGATCACCAGCAGCGACAGGAACAGGCCGAGCGTCGCCGTCGTCTGAATGAAGGAGGTGTAGTAGCCACGCTTGCCGTTCGGCGCGTGCTCCGCGACATAGGTCGCCGCACCGCCATATTCACCGCCGAGCGCCAGGCCCTGGGCGAGGCGCAGCGCGATCAGGATGATCGGGGCCGCGATGCCGATGGTCGCCGCATTGGGCAGCAGTCCGACGATGAAGGTCGACAGACCCATGATCAGGATGGTGACGAGGAAGGTGTATTTGCGGCCGACGATGTCGCCGACGCGTCCGAACACGATGGCGCCGAACGGACGGACGAGGAAGCCCGCGGCGAAGGCCAGCAGCGCGAAGATGTCGCGGGTTGCCGGCGGATAGGCCGAGAAGAACTGCGCGCCGATGATGCCGGCCAGCGAACCGTAGAGGTAGAAGTCGTACCACTCGAAGACGGTACCGAGCGAGGAGGCGAGAATGACGAACCGTTCGTCCTTCGTCATCCCTCCCGCGCCCGCTTGAGACACAGCCATTGTCGACATGTTGAGTCGCTCCCCGAAATGCGTTTCCTCGCGCCCCGGATGTCCGGTCATGCCGGATCAACCCAGGTCTTGGCTCCAAGGTAACATCGGCGTGAAACCTGCCCCAATACGACTTTCGGCCTTGCGCACTGACGCGCACCTGACGCCGCGGACCTTTCAATCCGGCACGATCGCGCTCGACCATGGGTTAACCCCGTTCCCGCAAAGGGATAATGCCCACTTGCATGCCACGGCCGGTCGGGAAAGAATTGACCAAGGCCCCGGGCCGGCCTACTGGCCCGGTGTGAATGCCAGCAAGAGAACGATGAGCGCTCCTTCGACCCATCTCGTCATTGCCGATGACCATCCCCTGTTCCGCGACGCGTTGCGGCAAGCGGTGGCGGGCGTCCTGACCTCGGCCAGGATCGACGAGGCCGGATCGTTCGAGGATCTCACCAAGCTGCTGGAACAGACATCCGACGTCGATCTGGTCCTGCTCGACCTCTCGATGCCCGGGATCTCCGGCTTTTCCGGGCTGATCTATCTGCGTGCGCAGTACCCGGCCATCCCGGTGGTGATCGTCTCGGCCTCCGACGACAGCGCCACGATTCGCCGTTCGCTCGATTTCGGCGCCTCCGGCTTCATCCCGAAGCGATTCGGCGTCGAGACCTTGCGCGACGCGATCCTCAAGGTGATGGAGGGGGACGTCTGGGTTCCCACCGACACCGACCTATCGGCTGCCGCCGATCCCGACATGACGCGCCTGCGCGACCGCCTGGTGACGCTGACGCCGCAACAGGTCCGGGTCTTGATGATGCTGTCGGAAGGGCTGCTCAACAAGCAGATCGCCTATGAGCTCGGCGTCTCCGAAGCCACCATCAAGGCGCATGTCTCGGCGATCCTGCAAAAGCTCGGCGTCGAGAGCCGCACGCAGGCGGTGATTGCCGCGGCGAAGATCGCCGGCGGTCAGTGGAAGCAGGGCACCACGACGGGATCGTAGATCCCGATCGGTCAGTCGCCTTTTTCGCGCGTCGGCTTGGGCAGGATATCCGGCTGTACCGATTCCAGGATGCTCTTGACGTCGCCATGCCTTGCGAGGGCATCGAAGACGTCGGGCACGTCGGTCGACACCGAAAACGACTTGGCCAAGCGAAACACCTTGCCGAGCTTGATCGCATTGGCCGGCAGATCGAGGCGGGCGCTCATGTCAGTGACGATTTCCCTTGCTTTCTCCGGCAGGTCGCTCGCGGCAACGTCATCGTTCAGGAACACCTGAACTGACGAAGGTTGGCCGGGCTTGGTGGCCTGGCGCAATCGATTGACGACAGCCTTACCTTCCCATTCGGGCGAAGGCTTTGTCTTGTCGGTCATGGCCGGCTCCTGTGCGGGAATCCCTGACGGCCTGGCCAATATAGCGCTTATTGCGGTCGGCTTTTAGCCGGCCGCAACAAGAATTGCCGTGGAGTCAGGCGGGCCGGCGCTTCGAAGGGCTCTTCTTGCGCGATGCGCGCCGCGATGCGGCAACCTTCGGCCGGCGTGCCATCTTCTTGGCGACGCTGCGCGGTGGATGCGACGACGAGCGCCCCCTCGCAGAGCGCTTTTTCGCGGGCGTGCGCCGCCGGGGCGCGACGCTCACCTGCGTGGCGGGGAGCTGCGATCCGGTCAGGAGTTCGTAGGCCTTGACGGCATCGGGGACCCCATGGTTCGCGCGGGCCTCTTCCATCGCCTCGGGGCGCGTGCAGGATCCGATGATGGCGGCTTCGAGCTGGTCCGCCGTTGCGGTCGGCCTGGCTTGCAGCAGAAGGGCTGCAAGACCCGCGACGTGGGGCGTCGCCATCGACGTCCCATTCATGGTCTCGTACTTCTTGCCGGGAACGCAGGACGTGATCGCGACCCCCGGTCCGACGATCGCGGGGCACAAGGGGCTGATCGCGCGGTTGAAGCTCTGGCTGCTGGAGAAATCGGGCACGACGTCGTGCAGGTCGATCGCGCCGATCGACAGCACGTTCGCGTAATTGCCCGGCGAGCGGCTGGTCCGGGGGCCTTCATTGCCGGACGCAATGACCGGCAGAACGTTGGCGGCGCGCAAGGCATCGATCACACTCTGGAATGCCGGCGTGAAGCCGCGCAGTCCGAGCGACATGCTCAGGACTCGGGCGCCTTCGCCGATCACCCAGTCCATGCCGGCCAGGATGCGCTCGATCACCTGCCCGCCCTCGATCACCATCGCGCTCGCGAGCTGGGCATCCGGTGCGACGCCGAAGCGACCCTTGCTGACCGGCCGGCCGACGATCGTGCCCGCGGTGTGAGTGCCGTGTACGCCGCTGTCGCGGGCCGGTGCGTTCGGAACCTGATCTCCCGCCAGGTCGAACTCGGCAAACTTCTTGATGGCTCCGGCCAATGCCGGATGCTTGCCGTCGACGCCGGTATCGAGGTGACCAACCACCACGCCTTGGCCGGTGAATCCTGCCTGCCAAAGGCGTTCCACGTTCAAGCGCTTGATGCCCCAGGTCGGACCGACCCCGGTCTTGATTGGACGGGCTTCGACCGGTTTGATCAGGCTGATCTCCGGAGCCTTGTCGACCTTGCCCACTTGCGGATCAGCCTGGAGCGAAACGAGGCCGCTGGCATCCACGCTGCCGACCGCGAGTCCGAGGTTGGGGTAGATGCGCACGCGGCGCTCGGCCAGGTTCTCCGCTCGTCTGATCTGGCGGCCAGCGGAGCGCGTCGCCGCCGCCACGAGACTCTGTGTCTGGGCAGTGTCCGGTGCGATGAAATGATCCTGCATCGCGCTCTCGGACGTGGCGGCGGCCGCCGCCCTGTCCTTCATCGTGACAATCACTTTGACATAGCCAATCGCGGCCAGTGTATCCTCGAGGCTGGACCCTGCCATTGTCGTGGCTCCGGATGATTGAAATGGACGTGCTAAAGGCAATCAACTGAATAGGTTCAACATGCGATAAAATGCTCGCAGTGGTTGATGCTAGTCCATTTCCCGGGAGTTGCAACGAGAGAGGATGTCGCAGGGATACGCGGCGCAAACCTCGAACATCGCGATACCGTTTCGGCCAACGCCTGGCCGCCGGTGCGCTTCCTAGAGTGTCTCCAACAACTTGTTGGCGATCCCGATATCCGAGGTCTGTGAGCCGTCGGAGAAGCCTCCGAGCGCCGATCGAAGCAACCTCTTCGCGTCCGCGCGCTGGCCGCGCCCGGCGATCAATTTCGCGAGATCGATCGCCGCTCGCAACTCCCAGGCTTTCGCATCCGAGCGGCGGCTCAGGTCAAGCGATCGCCTGAAGTGGTTCTCAGCCTCATCGGTGGCGGGCTGCGGCAGTGACAGCAACACATTGCCCTTCATGCGCAGCAGCTCGGGCATGTAGAGATGATCGCCGCCTTGCTCGACGAGGCCGATCGCGTCGTCGATCAGGCGCGCACTCCGCTCGATCTGCCCGAGTGCCAACAAGCCATGCACGAGCGCGATGTTGAACGTCGTGGTGAGCAGCTCGTAGCCGGCGTCGTGGAGTTCGCGCAGACAGGCCCGTATCGTCGCGACGCCGCCGGCGGCGTCGCCGCGCCGGATCGCCAGCTCGCCTTTGACGCCCCGGCCGACCGCGAGATAGGGGCCCATCGAGCGCGTTTCGGCATGTGCGATGAAGCGGTCGATGTTCTCTTCCGCGCCGTCGAGATCCCCGCTCCAGAGATCGATCGAGACCGCCCAGATCAGCGCGATGCAGAGCGTGATCGGATGGTCCATCTGCGCGGCCTCGGTAACCGTCTGCCGCGCCAGTTGCCGCGCATCCGCCGGCCGGCCCTGCAACCAAAGCTCGCGCGCGAGCGAGATGCCGGCCCGGTTGCGGTGATCGAAGCCGTGGACCGTGCTGATCCGCTCCGTGCCCGGCCCGTGCCAGGCGGCCTCCAGCATGCTCAGGGCGTCGCGATGCTCGCCGGCCAGATGCAAGGAGACACCCAGCAGCGAATGGGCAAGGGCGATGGAGGCGGCATCGCCGAGCGCCTCGGCGACCGTGAGGCTCTGCTGCGCATAACCGAGCGCGGCGTCGAACTGTCCCATCCGCTCGTGGAAGATGTGCATGCGGCCGAGCAGCTGGAGCTGGTTCGGCGCGTCGCCGCGCGCCTCGGCGATCGCCAGGCTCCTGCTCAGGGCGGCACGCGCAGCTTCGCTGCCGCCACGCGTGAACATCAAGGTCAATCCGAGGGCGGCCTGGATGTGCATTTCCTCGGTGCTGCCGCGCGCGGGCGGATCGATCGCAAGCAGCGCCCGTTCCGACCAGCGCCGGCATTCGATCAGCAGCGACATCGCGAGAAAGATCGGAGCCGCGGCGGCGGCGAGCCCAATGCCGATGCTTGCGTCGCCGCCCGTGTCGAAGCACCAGTCCAGCGCGGCGCGCACGTTGTGAAGCGCGGAGAAATGGATCGCACGTTCGTCGGCGCTCGGCACCGTCGCCCATGTCGTGCCGGCCTGCTCCAGCCATCGCCGGTAGTAGGTTGCGTGGCGGGCGGCAAGCGCGGTCTCGTTCGGCTCGATCTCGAGCAGATAGGCGCGCGTCGTGTCGAGCAGGCGGTAGCGCATCATGGCGCCGATCGGTCGCGGCGCGACCATCGACTTGGCGACCAGGCTGTCGATGGCATCGAACAGGCGCGAGCGGTCGACGCGCTCGTCCGGCACGATTTCAAGCGCGGCGTCGATGGTGAAGTGACCGGCGAAGACGGCGAGCCGGCGCAGCACGAGGCGCTCGGTGTCGGACAGGAGCCCGTAGCTCCAGTCCAGCGTCGCTTGCAACGTCTTCTGCCGGGGCGGCGCGGTGCGCTGGCCCTGCCAGAGCAGATTGAGGCGTTCGTCGAGCAGTGCGGCCGTCTGCTCCAGGCCGTAGGCCTCGACCCGGCCGGCGGCGAGCTCGATCGCCAGCGCCATGCCGTCGAGCTTGCGGCAGATCCCGGCGACGATCGCGGCATTGGCGTCGTCGAGCGCGATCTGCGCGCCGCCGGCCATGGCACGTTCGAGGAAGAGTTGAAGCGCGGGATAGGTCTGTGCGGCAGCCGCGGTCAGCCCGGGATTGTCAGGGGGAACGGCGAGCGGCGCCAACCGGTAGACTTGCTCGCCCTCGACGCGCAGGGCTTCGCGGCTCGTGGCGAGGATATGGACATGGGGCGCGGCTTGAAAGATTTCTGCTGCCAGCGGCGCCGCGGCGGCGATGACGTGCTCGCAATTGTCGAGGATAAGCAGCATCCGCTTGTCCCCGAGATGGGCGAGCAGTGCAGGGAGGGGATCGTCGGTCTGCGCCGGCAAGCCCAGCATCAGCAGGATCGAGGTGATCACGAGATCGGGATCGCTGAGCGCGGCGAGGTCGACGAAATGTGCGGCGTCGGAGAAAGTCTCGAGCAGGTCGTGCGCGATCGCCACCGCAACGGCGGTCTTGCCGACGCCGCCCGGGCCGACGATCGTGACGAAGCGCGAGCCGATGAGCCTGTCGGAGACGGCGGTGACCGCATCGTCGCGCCCGACCATCCGTTGCAGCCGGTTCGGCAGCTTGACGGGCGGTAGTTCCGTTCGTTGCGCGGGACGCCGCTCTGCCGCGATTTCCGCCTTCGAGATCGGCGCCACGAAGCAATAGCCGCGGCCGGAGAGCGTGGTGATGTAGCGGGCGCCGTCCTTGCCGTCGCCGAGCGCCTTGCGCAAGGCTGCGACGTGAAAGCGTAGATTGGCTTCTTCGACGGTCAGGCCCGGCCACACCAGCGCCATCAGATCCCATTTGCTGACGACCTCGTTCGGCCGCGACATCAGCGCAATCAGCGTGTCGAAGGCCTTTGCGCCGAGCGGCAGCGCGACGCCGTCGCGCATCACGAGCCTTTCGTGCGATGTGACGGTGAATGGCCCAAACGACAGGGTTCCCGTTGCGGTGCCGGACGGCTCAGTCATGGTGGAATTCTGGTCCTTTCGATGGGATCGCATAGCCAGATGATCACGATCCGGCAAGGTCGCTGCCGCATCGGGAGCAGACCGCAAATGCAGGCCTCGTGAGGGACTGGAAGCCAGGCCTTAACAATTTCTCACAAGTCCAAACGGGTGTCCTGTGGCGGCCGCTGCTAGTCAGTTGCGTGACGGCAAGGAGACCTTCATGACGCAAGCGGCACAAACACTCTACACGGCCAGGACCCACACCAGCGGCGGGCGAGAGGACGGCACGTCCCGCAGCTCCGACGGCCGCCTCGACGTGCGGCTCTCGCCGCCGGGCGGTGCAGGCATCGGCACCAATCCCGAGCAATTGTTCGCGGCCGGCTGGTCGGCCTGCTTCGAAGGCGCGATGGAGAAGGCGGCCCGCAAGCGGAAGATCGAGCTTCCGAGAAAAAGCGCGATCGATGCGGAGATCGATCTCGTGCTCGACGAGGGGGCGTATTCGCTCCGGGCGCGCCTCAATGTCAGCCTGCCGGGCCTCGATCCCGAAATCGCGCGCGGCATCGTCGATGAGGCGCACCAGACCTGTCCTTATTCCAAGGCCGTGCGCGGCAATATCGACGTCACGGTCGCGCTGATCTGACGCACCATCACCAACCACCAACAAGGTAGCACCACCATGAAACAGATCATCGACCAGCACCGCCGCAAGTTTTTCAGCGTCGCCGCGGGAACCGTCGCCGTCGGTCTCGGCGTGATCGACCTCGCCCGCGCCGAGACCGAAGCGCCGCGTTCCCCGGCATCGAACGCGTCGTTCGGTCCGATCAAGCAGATCGACGCCGGCGTCCTCAATGTCGGCTACGCGGAAGCAGGTCCCTCGAACGGTCCCGTGGCGATCCTGCTGCACGGCTGGCCCTACGACATTCACGCCTTCGTCGATGTCGCGCCGATCCTGGCAAAGGCCGGCTATCGCGTGATCATCCCCTATCTGCGCGGTTACGGCTCGACGCATTTCCTTTCCAGCGAGACGCCACGCAACGGCGAGCCCGCGGCGATGGCCGTCGACATCATCGCGCTGATGGACAAGCTCGACATCAAGAAGGCGGTTATCGCCGGCTTCGACTGGGGCGCGCGCACCGCCGATATCATCGCTGCGTTGTGGCCGGATCGCTGCCGCGCGCTGGTGTCGGTCAGCGGCTATCTGATCTCCAGCCAGGCCGCCGGCAACGCGCCGCTGCCGCCGTCGGCCGAACTGCAATGGTGGTACCAGTTCTATTTCGCGACCGAGCGCGGCCGCGCCGGATACGAGAAGTACACGCATGATTTCGCAAAACTGATCTGGAAGCTCGCCTCGCCGCAATGGAAGTTCGACGACGCGACCTTCAACCGGAGCGCGGCGGCGCTGGACAACAAGGATCATGTCGCCATCACGATCCACAATTACCGCTGGCGGCTCGGGCTCGCCCAGGGCGAAGCCAAATACGAGGAGCTCGAAAAGAAGCTCGCTGCAGCTCCGGTGATCAGCGTCCCGACGATCACGATGGAGGGCGACGCCAACGGTGCGCCGCATCCCGACCCCAGCGCCTATGCCAAGAGGTTCTCAGGCCGGTACGACTTCCGCCTGATCACCGGCGGCATCGGCCACAATCTGCCGCAGGAAGCGCCGCAAGCCTTCGCCAAGGCCGTCATCGACGCCGACGGCGCCTGAGCGTTCATTCGATGCCTCGGTCCAGCGCGGCTGGACCGAGGATGCCACGATCCCAGCATGAAGGAACGTCATGACGTCCATCGAACCTGAAAAGAAGAAGCGCTTCCATGCCACGGCTATCACGCTTGCCGCGCTCCTTCTCGTCGTTCTCCTGACTTGCGTGCCCTACCTGGTCTCGATCGCTCTCGCCGAGGGGCCGGTGCAAGGCAACACGGCAGACGCCTCTCCGATCTTCGGCGTCACGATTCCTGCGGGTTACAAGCAGTGGGAGCTGATCGCGCCCGCCGAAGAGGCGGCACCGCTCGACGAGCTTCGCGCCGTTGTCGGCAACCAGACCGCGATCGATGCTTATCAGGCCGGACAACTTCCGTTCCCGGATGGCACCATTCTGGTCAAGCGCGCCTGGAAGCGGAAACAGTCACCGGAGTTCGCATCCGCGACGATCCCCGGCGCGGCCACCACAGTTCAGGTGATGGTCAAGGATTCCAGGAAATATGCGTCCACCGGAGGTTGGGGGTTTGGCCGCTTCGTCAATGGCAAGCCGGTCGACGAAGCCCAGCACCGCACCTGCTGGGGCTGTCACGAAGCGCGCGCGAAAAGCCGTGATTACGTCTTCACCCGGCTTGCGCCTTGAGCGGTCAGGAGAGCGCCGTGTCAAAGATCTGGTTCATCAGCGGCAGTTCGCGCGGGCTCGGACGCGCCATCACGGAAGCCGCACTTGCGGCGGGAGATCGCGTGGTGGCTACGGCCCGGGACACGAAGCCGCTCGAACCGTTGAGTGAGCGCTTTGGCGAGAGACTGCGGCTCGCAAGGCTCGACGTAACCGACGAGGCTGCCGCGCAAGCGGCCATCGGCCTCGCCGTGGAGGCATTCGGCGGCGTCGATGTGGTCGTGAACAATGCCGGCTATGGCGATCTCGGATCGGTCGAGGACACGAGCCTGGCCTCGTTCCGTCAGCAGATCGAGGTCAATCTGCTCGGCACCATCATCGTCACCAAGGCGGCGATCCCCGTGCTGCGCCGGCAGCGCCGCGGGCATATCGTGCAGTTCTCATCCGTCGGCGGACGGATCGGAGCTCCCGCCCGCGCGGCCTATTCCGCCGCGAAATGGGGCATCGAGGGCTTTTCGGAATCGCTGGCGCGCGAGATGGCGTTGATCGGCGTGCACGTGACGATCGTCGAACCCGGCGGCTTCCGCACAGGCTTTGCGCAGTCCGCGCATGCGACCGGCGAAGGGCGGGCGGAGTACGATGCCGTCGTTGGCGCGGCCGTCAGGATGCAGCGCGATTACGATGGCCGCCAGCCGGGCGATCCGGCGAAGGCCGCCGCCGTCGTGCTGGAGCTCGTCGACATGGACAGCCCGCCGCTGCGGATCGCGCTCGGCAGCGACGCGGTGAACGCCATCGCTGCGACGGACCGGCAACGCCTCGACGAGCTCGAGAGGTGGCGCACGCTCAGCGTCTCGACCGACTACTGACCGCGTCTCACTCCGCCGCCACCATCTGCTGCGTGCGCCATTGTCCCAGCAGGGCGCGCAGTGAGGCCGGCTTCACCGGCTTGTTGAGCACCGCGATTTTCTCCTCGCGCGCGGCGACCTGCACCGCGGGGCTGCGGTCGGCGGTGATCAGGATCGCGGGGATGCCGTCGCCGAAGCGGCGGCGAATGTCGCGGATGGCGGCAATGCCGTTGCCGCGGTCGAGATGATAATCGACCAGCAGGCCGGTGACGCGGCGGCCCGCGCCTTCGATCGCGGCGATCGCGCCCTCGGGGTCGGCGACCGCGATGACCTCGGCGTCCCAGGCCTTCAGCAGCGTGCGCATGCCGTCGAGGATCGCCGCGTCGTTCTCGATGCAGACGATGAGAGCGCCCGAGATCGGCCTACGCGCCAGCGGCGTCGCGCTGGTGACGGCAGCGGTGTGGGTGATCGCCTTGGCTGTCGGCACTGTCACGGAGAAGACCGAGCCGCCGCTCTTGTTGCTGTCGATGGCGATGCCGTGCTTGAGCACGCGTGCAAGACGCTCGACGATCGAGAGGCCGAGTCCAAGGCCGCGGGCGATCCGCGCGCCCTGCTCGAGGCGGTGGAATTCCTTGAATATCTCGCCGCGCTTGACCGGCGGGATGCCGACGCCGGTGTCGTAGACGCAGATTTTCAGCGAAGGGCCCTGCCGGCGGCAGCCGACCAGCACGCGTCCGCGCGGGGTGTATTTGATCGCGTTTGAGATCAGGTTCTGGAGCAGGCGCCGCAGCAAGAGCCGGTCGGACTCGACCGGCAGCGAGCAGGGCACGAAGGCGAGCTCCAGGTTCTTGGCGCGCGCGATCGGCGCAAACTCGATCTCCAGCGAGCGCATCAGGTCCGCCATCTTGAAGCTCGAAGTCGAGGTCGTCATCGCGCCGGCATCCAGCCGCGATATGTCGAGCAGTGCGCCGAGAATCTCCTCGATGGCCTGGAGCGATTCGTCGATGTTCTCGACCAGCCGCGTCTCCTCGCCGCTGTGCTGGCGCTCGACCAGGCTGGTGACATAGAGCCGCGCCGCGTTCAGGGGCTGGAGGATGTCGTGGCTGGCCGCGGCCAGGAAGCGCGTCTTGGAGATGCTGGCGTCTTCCGCCGCGCTCTTGGCCAGCGCCAGCTCGGAATTCAGCCGGGTCAACTCCTCGGTGCGGTCGCGCACCCGCTTTTCGAGCGTCGCGTTGGCGCGCTCCAGCGCTTCGGCGGCCTCGAACGTGGGGGTGACATCGGTGAAGGTGATGACGAAGCCGCCGCCGGGCATGCGGTTGGTCAAGATCTCGATCACCATGTGGCGGTCGGGCAGGCGCTCGAGATAAGGCTCGCTGTCGGTGGTGTAAGCCGCGAGCCGCCGCTCCAGCATGGCTTCGCGCTCGACCGGATTGTCCGGCTCGCTCACACCCATGAATTCCAGGATTTCACGCAATGGCGTGCCGAACTGGATGAAATGCGGCGGCACGTTCAGGAGATCGCCGAACTGCCGGTTGGAGCAGATCAGTTGCAGATCGGCGTCGAACACGGCGATGCCCTGGCGGACATGGTTGAGCGCGGTCTGGAGGATCTCGCGATTGAAATGCAGCGCGGCGTGGGAATCGTCGAGCAGTTTCAGTGCCGCTTTCGCCGAGACCGTCCGCTTGCGCAGCAGCAGCGACATCACGAGCCGCGAGGAGGCCGCGCCGATCGAAGAGGCGATCAGGTGCTCGGCGTGCTGCAGCAGCTCGAAATCGGCCGGCGCCCCGGATTCCAGGCGTACATTGCGCCGCACCGAAAAGGCCTCGAACGAATGCCGGGCACGGTCGGGCCCGAGATATTGCGCGACCGTGGTCTGGATGTCCTGCACCGTGACGGTGGTGCGCCAGCGGCGGAAGTTCGGGGAGATCGGCGCGAGCGTGTTGGGTACGAACAGATCGGCTTGCACCAGTTCGATCGAGGTTGGCCGCCGCGCCAGCGACAGCAGCACATAGGTCATGATGTTGAGCGACAGCGACCAGATCACGCCGTGCATCAGCGGCGGCAAGTCGGCGCCGAACAGCGCCTGCGGGCGCAACGCCTCGATGCCGAACGGGCCGTGCTGGACCAGCAGGATTCCCGCTGTCGAGGAATCCATGAAGCTCGGGATGAACAGCGTGTAGAGCCACACCGCGAAGCCGACCAGCATGCCGCCGATCGCGCCGCGCGCGGTGGCGCGCCGCCACAACAGCCCGCCGAAGAAGCTTGGCGCGAGCTGGGCGATGGCGGCAAAGGAGAGCAGGCCGATCGCCGCGAGCTGGGTGTTGCCGAGCGCGCGGTAGTAGAAATAGGCCATCACCATGATGGCGAAGATCGCAAGGCGCCGCGAGCGCAGCAGGAAGTCGCTGAAATCGGCGCCGCCGGTGCGCCCCTCCGGCCGCCGCTGCAGCACCAGGGGCACCACGAGGTCGTTCGAGACCATGATGGAGAGCGCGACGCATTCGACGATCACCATCGCCGTCGCCGCCGACAGCCCCCCGACGAAGACGGCGACGCTGAGAAGTCCCGCGCCGCCCTCCATCGGCAGCGCCAGCACATACATGTCCGGTTCGACCGCGCCGAACGGAAAGGTGACGAGGCCGGCGAGCGCGATCGGGATCACGAACAAGTTGATGGCGACGAGATAGACCGGGAACAGCCAGCGCGCGCGGCTGACCTCGGCATCCGAGGAGTTTTCGACCACGCTGACGTGGAACTGGCGGGGCAGCAGCATGATCGCGCAGAGCGACAGCAGCGTCATGGTGAGGAAGTTGCCGATCGACGGCGAATAGTTGATGGCGCGCACCGCCTCCGGCGTCTTCATCGCGCGCTCGATCAATTCGTGCGGCGAGAACATCCAGAAGGTGACGAAGATGCCTGCGGCGAGGAAGGCGATCAGCTTGACGATGGATTCGGTTGCGACCGCCAGCATCAGGCCGTGCTGGTGCTCGGTGGCGTCGGTCTGCCGCGTGCCGAACAGCACGGCGAAGGCGGCCATCGCCAGCGTCACCATCAGCGCCATGTCGCCGAGGATCGGGATGTGGGAGAACGCCTGGTCCTCGCTCAGGATCGTTTCGAGCGATGAGGCGACCGCCTTGAGCTGGAGCGCGATGTAGGGCACCGAGCCGATGATCGCGATCAGCGCCACCGTCGCCGCCACCGCCTGGCTCTTGCCGTAGCGCGCGCCGATGAAGTCGGCGATCGAGGTGATGTTGTGCGCTTTCGCGAGCTGGATCACGCGGCGCAGGACACCGGCGCCGAGCCCGATCATCAGGATCGGGCCGACATAGATGGCGAGGAAGTCGGTCGAGGCGCGGGTGGCGAAGCCGACCGAGCCGAAGAAGGTCCAGGAGGTGCAATAGATCGCGAGCGAGAGCGGATAGATCAGCCCGGACGCACGGCCGCGCCCGGCCGGCGAGCGGCGGTCGCCGTGGCTCGCCACCAGGAACAGGAAGCCGATATAGCCGAAGGCGGCAGCGATCACGCCCCAGTCGTGCAGCATGGCGAGCGCGCTTCTCCCTGGGCGCGAGGGCGCCCGAACTCATTTTCCCTGCAAATCTAGCGCGTTGGGCGGGCGCAAGCGACAGCGAAATGCCGTACCGGGGCGGGAACTGGGGTTGTCGTTAAGGTGCGGGGCGAGGCTGCCGATACTTACCCTCCCCTGGAAGGGGAGGGTCGATCGCGCGCAGCGCGAGCGGGGTGGGTGATCTCTCCGCTCGGGCAGTGTGTTCGCGGAGGGACCGTCACCCCACCCCGCTACGCATTCCGCTTCGCTAGATGCGTAGCGACCCTCCCCCTCCAGGGGAGGGTAAGAACGGAGGCCTACTCCGCCGCCAGCGACTTTTGCTTGAGCGGCAGGCCCAGGCGGTCCCACACCTGCAAGAGCGCTTCGGCGAGCTGATCGATCAAGCCGTCGTCGTGATAGGGCGAGGGCGTGATGCGCAGGCGTTCGGTGCCCTTGGCCACCGTCGGATAGTTGATCGGCTGAATGTAGATGCCGTGCTGTTCCAGCAGCAGGTCGGACGCCTGCTTGCACTTCTCGGCATCGCCGATGAACAGCGGCACGATATGGGTGTCGCTCGACATCACAGGCAGGCCGGCGGCGTTGAGGATCGCCTTGACGCGGGCAGCGCGGTCCTGGTGGCGCTCGCGCTCCCAGTTCGAGGTCTTCAGATGCTTGATCGCGGCGGTCGCGGCCGAGCAGATCGCCGGCGGCAGCGCGGTGGTGAAGATGAAGCCCGGCGCGTAGGAGCGCACGGCGTCGATGATCTGGCCGTTGGCGGCGATGTAGCCGCCAAGGCAGCCGAATGCCTTGGCGAGCGTGCCTTCGAGAATGTCGATGCGATGCATGACGCCGTCACGCTCGGCGATGCCGCCGCCGCGCGGGCCGTACATGCCGACGGCATGGACCTCGTCGACATAGGTCATCGCGCCATATTTCTCGGCGAGATCGCAGATTTTTGCGAGCGGGGCGACGTCGCCGTCCATCGAATAGAGGCTCTCGCAGGCGATCAGTTTCGGCCGGTTCGGCCCCGCGGCCTTCAACAGCTCTTCGAGGTCGGCGAGATCGTTGTGGCGGAAGACGACGCGCTCGCAGCCGGACTGGCGGATGCCCTCGATCATCGAATTGTGGTTGAGCTCGTCCGACAGGATCAGGCAGTTCGGAATGAGCTTCGCGATGGTCGCGATGCCGGTCTGGTTCGAGACATAGCCCGAGGTGAACAGCAGCGACGCTTCCTTGCCGTGGAGATCGGCGAGCTCGGCCTCGAGCTGCACCAGCGGATGATGCGTGCCGGCGATGTTGCGGGTGCCGCCCGCGCCGGTGCCGACGCGGGTCGCGGTTTCGACCATGGCGCCGACCACCTTCGGGTGCTGGCCCATGCCGAGATAATCGTTGGAGCACCAGATCACGACGTCGCGTTTGCCCTTGGGCGAGTGCCAGAGCGCATGCGGGAACCGGCCGGCGATGCGTTCGAGATCGGCGAACACGCGGTAGCGCCGCTCGGTGTGGAGACGATCGAGGGCGGTATTGAAGAACTGGGCGTAATCCATCGGCAAAACCTAAGACGGAACTGACCAAAAAGGGCGCATCTTCTTAGAGCTTTTCCAGCTCTAGAGTCTATGCGCTATCCCATATTTGGGGGCGAGGAGCATTTGGGCAAAATGCCCTATCGTGCGATTTGAAACTTGATCCCGATCAAGTTCGCGCGAGAGGCAATGTTGCTTTGCACCATCGGTGGCGGTGCGGATCTACCCGGCCTTGGCCTTCTTGCGCGGCTCGGCGCGCGCCTCCTTCACGGCGGCCACCGGCTTTAACCAATCCGAATTGCGCAAGGCATGCGCCACGCAATCATGGATGTGGGTGTGCAGCACCTTGTTCGCGCCCTTGGCGTCGCGCTTCAGCGCCAGCTCTTTCAGCTCGCGATGCTCGGAAGCCGCCATCTCGCCACGGAACACCACGGCGATCATCTGGTAGCGCAGATAGCGGTCATAGACCGCGGCATGCGCATCGAGCAGCACCTTCGAGCCGCAGGCCGCGACGATCGCGCGATGAAACTGGAAATCGCACTGTTTCCAGCTCTCCGCATCGGATCGCTCGCCTGACAGCAGCATCCGCTCCATCGCCGCGAGCTTGTGATGCGCCGAGACGATATGCGCCTCCCAGTCGAGATCGCCGGCCGCGAACGATTTCTCGATCATGTGGCCCTCGAGCAGCTCGCGCAGCTCCGCGATCTCCTGGAATTCGGTCGCCGAGATCGGCGCGACCTCGAAGCCGCGCTGGCCTTCGGCGACGACAAAACCTTCCGAGCACAGCCGGTTCAGCGTCTCGCGCAGCGTCGAGATGCTGGTGCCGTAGGCGCCGCTCATCCGTTCGAGCTTCAGCTTCTGACCCGGCGTCAGCTTGCCGAAGATCAGGTCGGTGCGGATGCGGCGATAGGCGCTGTCGCCCACCGTCTCGGCGGTCGTGTCGGGAAGGGTGTCCATGCCTCATCCTAGCGCTTTGGACTTGCGTTTTGCCAAATTTCGCAACTTTATCAAGCGTTTCTTATAACATCAGATAAAATCAAAAATATAGGTTGATTTATAATCCATCATATAAGACGTTCCCGCCCCTAAGAACGAGATCAACAGGGGAGGCGGCGATGCCCGTTCGGTTCAAAGGTCTGGCTTTGGTGGCGGCGATCGGCGCGGTCGCCTTGGGCGCGATGGGGCCGGCCTCGGCGCAGGCCATTCAGGAGCGCACCATCCGCTGGGGGCACCTCAACAACACCGACCATCCCGTCAGCAAAGGCGTGCAGAAGTTCGCCGAGATCGTCGCGGCCAGGAGCGGTGGCAAGATCAAGGTGCGCGAATATCCGGCCAATCAGCTGGGCAGCGAGATGCAGCAGCAATCGGCGCTGCGCGCCGGCACCCAGGAGATGCAGTCGCCGGCGACGACGTCGCTGGTCGGCATCGTCAAGGATTACGGCCTGATCGATTTCCCCTTCATCGTCTCGACGCCACAGCAGGCCGACGCCTTGCTCGATGGTCCGCTCGGCGCAGCGCTGCTGGCAAAGCTGCCTGAGAAGGGGCTGGTTGGTCTCGCTTATTGGGATCTCGGCTTCCGCAACGTCACCAACAGCAAGCGCGCCATCACCAGGGGCGAGGACCTCGGTGGCATCAAGATCCGCGTGATCCCGAACCCGGTCTATCTGGAGACCTTCAAGGCTTTCAACGCCAACCCGGTGCCGATGAGTTTCTCGGAGCTCTATAGCGCGCTGGAGACGGGCACCGTCGACGGCCAGGAGAACCCGTTCTCGGTGATCCTGTCGAACAAGTTCTTCGAGGTGCAGAAATATCTCAGCGTCACCAACCACACCTATTCGACCAACATCATCCTGATCAGCAAGAAATTCTGGGACGGGCTCTCGCCCGACGAGCAGAAGATCTTGCAGGACGCCGCGATCGAGGCGCGCGACTACCAGCGCAAGGTCAGCCGCGAGCAGGCCAAGGCCGCGATCGACGAGCTCAAGGCCAAGGGCATGGCCGTCAACGAGATCGCACCCGCCGAGCTCGATCGCATGCGCGAGAAGACAAAGCCGATCGCGGAAAAATTCTCGGCCGACTACGACCCCGCCATCGTCAAGCTGTTCAACAGCGAGCTCGACCGCGTGCACGCGCTGAAGCCGTAAGCCGACGCGCAGCAGGCCGGACATGATGAAAACGATGGTCAACGCCTATTTCTGGCTGCTCCGCGCGGTGATCGCGGTGCTGCTCGCCGCCATGGTGGTGCTGGTGTTCGGCAACGTCGTGCTGCGCTACGGCTTCAATTCCGGTATCGCGATTTCGGAAGAGCTGTCGCGCTGGCTGTTCGTGTGGATGGTGTTTCTGGGCGCGATCATCGGCCTGAAGGAGCATGCCCATCTCGGCGTCGATAGCCTCGTCAAGGTGCTGTCGCCGTTCGGTCGCAAGGTCTGTTACGGCCTCAGCCACGCGCTGATGCTCTATGCCTCCGTGCTGCTGACGGAAGGCTCCTGGAAGCAGACGGTGCTGAACTGGGATACGGTGGCGCCCGCCTCGGGGCTCTCGGTCGGCCTGTTCTACGCTGCCGGGATCATGTTCGGCGCCTCCTCCTGCGTGATCATCGTGCACGAGCTCTATCGGCTCGTGACGGGGCAGATCGCCGATGCCGATCTGATCGCCATCAGCGAATCCGAGGAGCTGTCGCATTCTCCTGGCGCGGCGAGCGGGAAGCCGCAGGCATGACTGTCGCCGTCTTCACCTTCTCGCTGCTCGGCGCAATGGCGATCGGCATGCCGATCGCGTTTGCGCTGATCATCTGCGGCATCGCACTGATGACCTATCTCGCGATGTTCGATTCCCAGATCATCGCGCAGAACGTCATCAACGGCGTCGATTCCTTTCCGCTGATGGCGGTGCCGTTCTTCATCCTTGCCGGCGAGGTCATGAACACCGGCGGCCTGGCGCGCCGCATCCTCAACTTCGCCATCGCGCTGGTCGGCCATTTCCGCGGCGGCCTCGGCTATGTCGCGATCCTGACGTCATGCATCCTGGCCTCGCTGTCGGGCTCCGCGGTCGCGGACGCCGCGGCGCTCGGTGCGCTCCTGGTGCCAATGATGGCCGCCGCCGGCCACAATCGCGCCAGCGCGGCTGGCCTCGTCGCTGCCGGCGGGATCATCGCGCCCGTCATTCCTCCGTCGATCGGTTTCGTCATTTTCGGCGTCGCCGCCAATGTCTCGATCTCGAAGCTGTTTCTGGCCGGCATCGTGCCGGGCCTGCTGCTCGGCGCCGGTCTGTGCTTTGCCTGGTGGTGGGTCGTGCGCAAGGAGAATCCGGCGCGCCTGCCGCGCAAGAGTTTTGCCGAGATCTGGCGCGCGCTGATCGACGGCTTCTGGGCCTTGATGCTGCCGATGATCATCATCTTCGGCCTGCGCTTCGGCATCTTCACGCCGACGGAGGCGGCCGTCGTCGTCGCCGTCTACTCGCTGGTGGTGGCGATGGGCGTCTATCGCGAGCTCAGGCCGGCACAACTGCCGGCACTGCTGGTCTCGACCGCGCAGACCACGGCCGTGGTGATGTTCCTCGTCGCCGCCGCGCTGGTATCGTCCTGGCTGATCACCGTCGCCGAGATCTCCGACCAGATCGTGGCGCTCGTGCAACCGTTCGCCGGCAACAAGACACTCTTGACCTTCGTTCTGATGATCATCGTCGTCATCGTCGGCACCGCGCTGGACATGACGCCGACGATCCTGATCCTGACGCCGATCCTGATGCCGATCGTCAAGCAGGCCGGTATCGACCCCGTCTATTTCGGCGTGCTCTTCATCATCAACAACGCGATCGGCCTGATCACGCCGCCTGTCGGCGTCGTGCTCAACGTCGTTGCCGGCGTCTCCCGCGTTTCGATGGACGATCTGATCCGCGGCGTCTGGCCTTTCATGATCGCGCAGCTCGTCGTGCTAGCCTTGCTGACGCTGTTTCCCGTTCTCGTCACCGGCCCGGCCAAGTGGTTCGGTGGCTAACTTCCAGAAGGACCTGTCCATGAAGCGCGTGATGATCCTCAACGGTCCCAACCTCAATATGCTCGGCATCCGCGAGCCGCACATCTACGGCACGACCACGCTCGACCAGGTCAACGCAAGCTGCGAGGAAGCGGCCGCCAAGCTCGGGCTCAAGCTTGCCTTCCACCAGTCCAACCATGAAGGCGTGCTGGTCGATCTGATCCAGTCGGCGCGGCAGGATGCCGATGCGATCGTCATCAATCCGGCCGGCCTCTCCTTCACCTCGGTCTCGATCATGGATGCGATCAAGACATTCGAAGGCCCGGTGCTGGAGGTCCACATCTCCAACATCCACGCCCGCGACGAGTATCACCGCCACTCCAAGATCTCGTTCGTGGCGACCGGTGTGATCTGCGGGCTAGGCCCGTTCGGCTACGTCGCGGCGCTGCACGCGATCGCGAATATGAGGTGAGCTGGTTCCACAAACTCGTCATGCCCGGGGTTGTCCCGGGCATCCACGAACTCGTTTCGACTTGAAAGAACGTGGATGGCCGGGACAAGCCCGGCCATGACGCCGCGGCCTAAGTCGTCCGGAACTGCAGCACGCCGTCCTTGGTCTCCGCCGTCAGCCGGCCCTCGACGATCATGTAATTGACGTGGGCAACGAGCTCGCCGGCGGCAAAGCCCATCTGGTGCTCGTCCAGCACGTGCTTGTTGAACACGACAGGCACCAGGGCGCGCGAGGTCTGCGGCACCTCGCTGCAGGCTTCCGCGATCAGGCGGCAGCGCTCCTCGTGGTGGTCGGCGAGCTGCTTGATGCGGGTCTTCAGACCATAGAACGGCACGCCGTGGCCGGGCAGCACCAGCAGATCGTAGGGCAGGGTGGTGGTCAGGCTCGCGAGCGAGGCCAGATATTCGCCGAGCGAGTTCTGGTCGGGCTCGACGGCCCAGACGCTGACATTGGGCGAGATCTTGCTCAGCACCTGGTCGGCGGAGAGGAACAGCTTGTCGCCGGCGCAATACAGCATCACCTGGTCGAGCGCGTGCCCGCCGCCGGTGATGACCTTGAAGCGGCGGGTGCCGATCACGATCTCGTCGCCATGCGAGATGCGGCGGTAGGACGGCGGCAGCACCGAGACGCGCTTGAGATAATCCTGGCCGCGGCCGAGCAGCTTTTCGGTGAGCGACTCGTCCATGCCGTGGCGGCGGAAGAACAGCCGCTGGGCTTCGCGCCGCTCCTCGGTGCCGCGGTTCTGGTGGTAGACCGACTGCAGATATTCGACCTGCGACATCACCAGCGGGCAGTTGAACCGCTCGACGATCCAGCCCGCAAGCCCGACGTGATCGGGGTGCGAATGCGTGACGATCAGGCGCGTGATGTTGACGCCCTTCAGCGGCCCCTCGAACAGTCTGGTCCAGGCCTCGATCGTCTCCTCGTTGCCGAAGCCGGCATCGACCATGGCATAGCCGTCGCCGTCGGCGAGCAGGTAGATGTTTACGTGGTTGAGGCGGAACGGCAGTTTCAGCCGCGCCCACAACACGCCGGGACGCACCTCGACGACCTCTTCGGGGCCGGGATGCTGTTCCCAGGGATAGCGTAGGGCCTCGGCCGAGGACTGCACGGTGTCGGTTTTCGGGTTCATGCTACCGGCTTAAACCCGCCGGGCGCGGGGCGCCAGCCGAAAAAGGCCGGGCCGTGGTCTCCGCATGGCGGTCATACCTGCAGTTTTCCGCAGCCCGGATTACGCGGCGCTCGATCCGGGCTACGGGCCGGCGGCTTACGCCGCCCGCATGTTGTTGAGGAATGCGTCGATCTCTCCGCGCAGCATGTCGGCTTCGCGGCGGAGCGCGTCGGAGGCGCCCAGCACTTCGCTCGCCGCCGCGCCGGCTTCCGCCGAAGCCGTGGAGACGCCGATGATGTTGCTGGAGACCTCGCTGGTGCCGCCGGCGGCATGCTGGATGTTGCGGGCGATTTCGCGGGTGGCTGCGCCTTGTTCCTCGACCGCTGCGGCGATCGTCGTCGTCACGTCGTTGATCTCGCCGATGATCCGGCCGATGCCCTGGATGGTGCCCACCGCCGAGGTGGTGACTTGCTGCATGCTGGCGATCTGGGTGCGGATCTCTTCCGTCGCCTTGGCGGTCTGGCTCGCGAGGCTCTTCACCTCGGAGGCGACCACTGCGAAGCCGCGGCCGGCTTCGCCCGCGCGCGCCGCCTCGATGGTGGCGTTGAGCGCGAGCAGGTTGGTCTGAGACGCAATCGTCTGGATCAGGTCGACCACAACGCTGATGCGGCTGGCACTGTCGGCAAGGCTCTGCACCGTGGTGTCGGTGGCGCCGGCCTCGTCGACCGCCTTCCTGGCGATCGCGGCCGAGGTGACGACCTGCTTGCTGATCTCCTCGATCGAGGACGACAGCTGCTCGGTGCCTGATGACACGGTCTGCACGTTGACCGAGGTCTCCTCCGCGGCGGAGGCGACCGCGTTTACCAGCGCGTTGGACTGGTCGGCGGTGTTCGACATGCTCTGCGCGGTGGACTGCATCGAATTGGCCGACTGCGCGAGATTGTCGAGCGCGTTGCGTACCGCGCTCTCGAACTCGGCGATCTTCGCTTCCATGCGTGCGGCACGCTCGGCCTTGGCGACACGGTCCTTGTCCTGCTCGCTCGACATCGCGCGGGCCTCGATCATGCTCTCGCGAAACACCTGCAGCGTGTTCGCCATCACCGAGATTTCGTCGTTGTGGTGCTTCGAGCGGTAGATCTCGGTCTCGAGGTCGCCGTTCGCGAGCAGCTGCATCGACTGATGCAGCGCGCCGATCCGCCGCAGGATGTTGCGGCCGACATAGAGCCAGACGAACAGCGCCGAGCCGACCAGCATCAGCGCGCCCAGCGCCAGCATCGCGGTGGTGGCGAGCGAGATCTCCTGGCGCGCCTGGAAGGTCGACGCGTTGGTCTCCTTCTGCACGCCGTCGACGAGCTGCTGCACGCTGATGCCGAGACCGACATTGAGCTTGCGGGTCTCGTCCAGAATGGTCTGGCCGTAGTCGATGGCGTCGAGCTCCTTCTGGCGGATCTTGAACACGCCGGTCTTGCCCTCGCCGAAGGCGAACAGCTTCTGCACGGCGTCGCGCACCGTCTGCATCGAGGGCATGTTCGGGAGGTCCTCGAGGTTCGACTTGACGCGGTCGCGCGTCGCCTTGAACTCCTTCTCGATCGCTTCCAGCGTGTCGCTGTTGTTGGCCGACAGCGCCGCCATCATGTCGGCGGCCATCAGATTGCCGTTGGCGGAGATTGTCGCGACCTGGGAGACGGTGCGGGCGGCCTCAGTGGCATCATCGGCGGAAACTTCCGCCGCGCCGAGGATCGCGTTCAGGCGCGTCTGTGCGTCCAGCATCGCAGGACCGGCCGCGCCGACGAAGCTGAGCTGGGCCTTGCGCAACGCCTCATACTGCTTGTCATGCAGCGCGCCGGTCTCGAGCCGCTCGCGCGCGGCCGACACCAGGCTCTGGGTCGCCTCGTCGATGCTCTTGGCGGTGTCGCGCAGCGCGGTTGCGATCTGCTTGTCGGCGCCGAGCTCGATGATCTCGCCGAGCTTGGCCATGGCGAGCTGCTGGATGTCCTTCACGCTCTTGGTGCGTTCCTTCAGCGCCTCGTCGGAGGGCGATGCCAGCAGGCCCGGGCCTTGCGCCGCGAGCGTCGCGCTTTGCGAGGCGAGCTGCAGGCTGGCGGAGAGGCGCGGGATGTCGCGGCCGCTCAGATCCATCATGGTTGCGCCGAGGTGATTGAACACGAAGCCGGCGCCGGCTGCGATGACGAGGCCCATGCCCGCGATCAATGCGAAGGCGGCGAACAGGCTGCCGCGCACGCCCCACCTTGGCATCTTGAAACGAGGCTTGAGACGGCCAAGGACACGGCCAGCACCCAGACGGATCGCCATCGAAATTCCCCCACGCGTGATCTTTATATTTTCGCGGCGGAGTATCCTTCGGTCGGGTTAAAAAATCGCAAGTTGCACAATTGGTTGCGCTCGTTCCGCACAGCGAAAAAAGAAAGGGCCGGCAGAGTTGCCGGCCCTTGATGGTGAAGAGATTCTTGAGGCGCGATCAGTAGCGCGCGACCGCCGAATTGGCCCAGTTGAAGCGGTAGTTGACGCCGGCCTTGATGGTGTGGTCGTCGGTGGTGAAGCTGCCGGTGCCCGCCAGCGGACCGCCGGTGAAGCTCGCGTCGCCGAAATTGTAGTACTGGTACTCGGCCTTGGCCGACCAGTTCGGGGCGAACATGTATTCGAGGCCGGCGCCGACGGTGTAGCCGTTGCGGTGATCGCCGGTGATGAGGAAGGCGGTCGGCACGCCGCCGACGGTCACCTTCTCGTTGTTGTCGGAATAGGCGTAGCCGCCCTTCACGTAGAGCAGGCCCGGACCCCAGGTGTAGCCGACGCGGCCGGTGATCGAACCGAGGCCACGCTGGTCGTTGGTGTAGGCGATGCCGCCCGGAAACACAGCGCCGACGCTGCCGGAAAGCCAGGAATACTGGCCTTCGACGCCGACCACGAAGCTCGGGTTGAACTGCCAGTCCGCACCGACCTGCACGCCGCCGAGGAAACGGCCGTTGCCGTTGTTGCCGGTGGAGAGGCCGTTGAAATTGTTGTCGCTGGAGAACGCGCCGCCGACATGGCCGCCGATATAGAAGCCCGTCCAGTTGTAGATCGGCGCGGCATAGGCCGGCGCGGGCGCCTTGTAATAGTTGCGGTTGCCGAGATCGGCGCCGACGGCCGGCGCGGCAGCGGCCACCACGAGCAGCGCAACGGTTGCAAACAAAATCTTCTTCATCGTCTTGAACTCCAGCACTTTGGTCCCCGGCAGGCGCGCTGTCCGCGCCGTCGTTGGTCTTGCAGATAGCTCGCTTTTGACGAAAATGCTGTCACATGCATGGCACAACGACAGCCAACCTAACTTATTGGGCTGTAAATGATTTTCGTGCTTAATGCCGGCTTAAGAAGTGGTGAAGGAAGGTTTAACGTCGCAAGTCTCGGGTAACTTGCGCACGTCTCTCGTTAACCAAGTCGCCGCCGCACCTCATCGCGCATCTGCTCGCGGAAGGCCGCGCGCCTTGCGGGCCGGTCCTCCTCGCGGACGTCGTGGCGATCGAAAACGTCGAACTTCTCCATGATCGGATAGCGCTCGCTCGCCATCGCGAGCACGCGCAGCACCTTGGTCGCGGACGGCGTCGGGCCACGGACCTCCCAGCGCCGGATGGTATCGGCGCCGCCCTGCGCCGGCAGTCCGCAAAGCCTGGCCATGTCGGCCGCGGTGAGCTTGCGCTCGAGCGCGTCGGAAAGGTCGTTGCGGAGCTGCTTCAGTTCGGGGCCGGTCATGCTGTTTGCGTCCAGGAAAGTCGCTGAAGGCAATGCACTAGCGCTGATTCGGGTCCGTCCGAAGGCGCGTGGTCGTGATAGCGTGTCCGCGCCGGTCGAGCGTCAGCGAGGCGAAATCGCATGCCTGTGTTCAAGCTGCCCCTGTTGGGGGATGTCGTCCAGTCCATTTATCCGTCGTTCTTCAGTCCCACCGGCGGCCAGTTCGGCCTCGTCAACATCACGGTGGGACAATCCTCGGCGCCAGATGTCGAGAAGGACGTGCTGTCGGATGTCGCCGGTTACGGCAAGCAGATCGGACAGATCGCGGACGCGCTGCTGGCCGTGGTCGAGCATCTGGAGTCGCGGTCCGACCATGCGCTCGCTGACGATCCGGCGATCGCCGCCTTCAAGGAGCTGATGCACTCTGTCGCGACAGTCAAGGAGCGACACGGCCGCAAGGCGTGTCGCCCGAAGCGACGATGACCACGGCGGCGGTGCCTGGGTCAGGCACATTCGGGCGTGCACGAAGTTATGAACGGGTGCCCATGGAAATTTCGCGTTGAATGAACACATGGCACACTGGGCTCGCAGCCAATGAAGGGAACCGCCATGACAAGCATCAAACCCGCCATTGCCGCACTCATCACTGTCGGACTGCTTGCCGCGCCCTTCGCAGCCGAAGCGAAGAAGGCCAGGCCGAGCCGGCATCACCACAGCACAGGCGTGATGGCCCCGACCTATGGCGCCGCCACATTGCCGGTCGCGCAGCCCAGGACCTCCTACGGGTCGTCCGGACAGACGGTCGGGACGGTCACGGCGCCCTCGATCGGATCGTACAATTGGCCGTCGGTCGGCGTGACCAATGCGGTGCCGACCTGGAGAAACACGACGAGATAGACAGGACGTCGCCGGGCGCGCCGGTGACCATCAACGCGTGCCGGGCGCGAGGCCGGAGAGCAGGTAGAGCGCGATCAGCAATGTAGCGACCGACAGCATCGTCGTGACCGAGACGGTGGCCGCGACCAGCTTCTCCTCGACCTTGTGCTCGTGTGCCAGCACATAGACGGTCTTCGCCGTCGGCACGGCCGCGCATATGACAGCGGCGACCGTGTAGAGCGGATTGAGGCCGGTGACCACGCAAAGTCCGTAGACGATCAGCGGCATCACCACCAGCTTCACGGTCGCGAGCGCGAACGATGCCTTCAGGTTGGATCGCAAACCGTCGACCGACAGGCCAAGCCCGATGGCAAACAGTGCGCAGGGTGTGAGCGCAGCGGCAATGATGTTCAGGTAGGCCGCGACCGGCGCCGGAATCGGCAAGCCCGTGATCGCCCAGACGAGACCGATGAGCGTCGACAGAACCATCGGATTGAGCAGGATCTGCTTCACCAGTCCGGCCGAATGCGCAGCGCCGCGCACGTCCCTTTCCAGCAGGATGACCGTGAGCGGAAACATCACGCCCGCGACGAATACCGTCGCCACCGCGGCGGGCAAGACGGCGGGCTGGCCGTAGATCGCGTGCAGGATCGGGAGCGCCACGAAGCCGGTATTGGTCATGGCCGCCGCCATGCCATGGATCGTGCTGCTGGCGAGATCGTGCTTGCCGCCCGCGCGGACCGCCAGGAACACGAGCGCGAAGCAGAGGAGGGAGCCGCCGCCGAACGCGAGCAGGAAGCGCCATTCCAGCAGGTTGCGCGCCGGCTCCTGGGCGATCGTGACGATCAGCAGCGCCGGCATCGCCACGTTGTAGGCAAAATGCACCAGTGCGTCCGCAAGCGAGCGGGAGAGATAGCCGAGCTCGCCGGCAAGCCAGCCGGTGACGATGATTGCGAACACGGGAAGAACGAGGCTGGCGACCTCCATCCGGCGTCCCCCTCTGCAAGCAGCGTCGCCATTCTAGCCTGGCGATGCATGCTCGTCACGGTTCAACTGGATGGCGCCGTCCTCGACCGGACGGCCGGTGGGCTCAGGCGCCCCTGCCGGTCTGTTGGCCGATCACGCAGCGCCATGCGGCCAGGCGTTCGGCCGGATGCTGGTTCATCCATTCGGCGAGCTGTGGCGCGCCCATCAGGCACGACTGCACCGAGATGTTGGCGAAGTCGGAGGTGGTGACGATCTGCTCGTGGCAATTTGTCGGAGAGGAAAGACTGCAGAGCACAGCGATGATCTTGATCACGACAGATTTCCCACGTCGCCGTTGGCCGCGCGGCCGATCGCCGCCTTGTCCTGCTGCTCGCCGCTCGGATCAGCCGGCGGAAAAATGCTGTCGTAGATCGCGCGCGCTTCCTGGATGAGGCGAACGCGCTCGCGCTCGGATTTCGAGACAAACTGAATAACCTGGCCCATATCGGCTCCAATGGATCGGAAATCCATCATGAGATGATGGAAATCATTCCATGCGAATCTGGGGTGCCGGCCTCGCTTTCGCATCTGTGCGGACGGTCACGAAGGATAAAAAGCCCGTGACTGCTCCGTTGCGCGAAGAGGAGCGGAATACCTTAGCCATGAGCTGGCCTGACGTTGCCGGCGCGCGTTCCCTGCGTCCCGGGACTGCTGCAAGCAAGGCACAACATGCGAGCATTCTCCGGTGCAGCGGCGAGCCAAGGCGCGGGGAGTGCGCCCCTGTTCGGCTGGAGCTACTCGTCGCGCCATCGTGATGGAGCGTCAGACCCCGCATTGTGATCGTATTGCGGCACATTTTCGCGCGCGTGGAGTTGTAATATCGCTCAGTGCACGAGCGGTTCGACGAGCGAACGGCCGACGCGACTGAGAGACCGCGCCGAAAGGATTGGCCATGACAAGAACGAGACGCTCGATTGCGGTACTTATCGTTGTCGGATTTGCCGCATCGCCCTTTGCTGCAAGCGCGCAGACGTCCGCGGCGGGCACCCAAAGCAACACGGGCGGTGGCTCCGGAGCGCCAGCAGCGCAAGGCACAACGTATGGAAGCTCCGGACAGACTGTCGGGACCGTCACCGCGCCGTCGGTCGGAACGTCTAATCAACCATCGGTCGGCGTGACCAACTCAGTCCCCACCTGGAAGAATACTAATCCTCCGGCCAGGTAGAAGCCGCGATCGGTTGGCTCACGCCGCCGGCGCACGCTCTTTCCGCCCGGGCACCGCCGCCAGTAGTTCGCGCGTATAGGCGTGCTCCGGCGCGGCGAACAGCTGCGCGGTTGGCTTCAACTCGACGATGGCGCCGCGCTGCATCACCGCGATGCGGTCGCAGATTTGCGCTGCGACGCGCAAATCATGGGTGATGAACAGCATCGAGAGGCCGAGGCGCGCCTTGAGGTCTTCGAGCAGTCGCAGCACCTGCGCTTGCACGGAGACGTCGAGCGCGGAGACGGCTTCGTCGGCGACGATGATCTCGGGTTCGAGCGCGAGCGCACGCGCGATGCCGATGCGCTGGCGCTGGCCGCCTGAGAATTCATGCGGATAGCGGTCGAGCGCACCGGCGTCCAGCCCGACCACCTTGAGGAGATCGCGGGCGCGGTCGAACGCCACTTTCGGATCGATGCCGGCTGCGATCGGACCGTCGGTAATGATGTGCCCGACCTTCCGACGCGGATTGAGCGAGGCGAACGGATCCTGAAAGATCATCTGGATGCGATGACGCTCGGCGCGGAGCGCCTTGCCCGAGAGCGAGGTGAGATCGGTCTCGCCGATCCGCACCGTGCCGCGGTCGGCTTCGATCAGTCGCATCACCAACCGCGCCACCGACGATTTGCCGGAGCCAGATTCGCCAACGAGGCCGAGCGTCTCGCCCTTCAGAATGTTGAAGTTGACCTCGCGCGCGGCGTCGACGCGACGGTCCTCGCGAAACCAGCCGCCTGAGGTGACGTAGGTCTTGTCCAGCCCGATCACCTCGACGGCCCTGGCCTGGTCGTCGAGGGGGCGGCGCACAGGCGGGTCCATCGACGGCACGGCGGCGAGCAGCGCCTTGGTGTAGCCGTGCTGCGGATTGTTGAAGACGGAGCCAGCGGGGCCTTCCTCGACGACCTTGCCATGCCTGAGCACCACGACCTGGTCGGCGATGTCGGAGACCACGCCGAAATCATGGGTGATGAACATCACCGCCATGTTGCGGTTGCGCTGGAGGTTGCGGATCAGTTTCAGGATCTGCGCCTGCGTGGTGACGTCGAGCGCGGTGGTGGGCTCGTCCGCGACCAGCACCGCGGGCTCGAGCGCCAGCGCCATCGCGATCATGGCGCGCTGGCGCTGGCCGCCGGAGAGCTGGTGCGGATAGGCGCGGACAATGCGCTCGGGGTCGGGCAGGCCGACCTCGCGCGCCAGCGACAGCGCCTTCGCGCGCCGCTCCTTCGGCGTCAGCAGACCGTGGGCCTCGAACATCTCCGCCATCTGGTCGCCGATCCGCATCAATGGATTGAGCGCGGTCATCGGCTCCTGAAAAATCATCGCGAGGCGGCGGCCGCGCAGATCGCGCCAGCCGTCGTCGTCGAGCTTGAGCAGGTCGCGGCCTTCGAACTGGATCTCGCCGGCGGTGACGGTGACCGTATCAGGCAGCAGGCCCATCAGCGCATGCGCGCACATCGACTTGCCGGAACCGGATTCGCCGACGACGCAGACGATCTTGCCGGGCCGCAAATCCAGCGAGACGCCGTCGACCGCGAACGCACGCTCGGCGCCCTTGGGCAGCGCGATCCGCAGATTCTTGATCGAGACGGCGGGCGGGGCGGTCATCATCAGCGGCCCTCCCGCGACAGGCGCGGATTGAGGGCGTCGTTGAGGCCTTCGCCGATCAGGTTCAGCCCGAGCACCGAGATCAGAATGGCGACGCCGGGAAACACGGTGATCCACCAGGCTTGGCGGATCACGGTGCGGCCGGCGCCGACCATGTAGCCCCAGGAGATCAGATTGGGATCGCCGAGCCCAAGGAACGCCAGCGAGGATTCCAGCAGGATCGCGGTCGCCACCATCAGCGAGGCCAGCACGATCACCGGCGTCAGCGCGTTGGGCAGGATCTCGCGCAGGATGATCCAGGTGTTGCTCTGGCCGGTGACGACGGCGGCCTGGACATATTCGCGCGTGCGCAGCGACAGCACCTCGCCGCGCACGAGGCGGGCGACCGGCGGCCAGCTCACCACCGCGATCGAGGCCACGATCGAGTAGATCGAGGGCTGGAGGATCGCGACCAGCACGATCGCGAGCGCGAAGCTCGGAATGGTCTGGAAGAATTCGGTGAAGCGCATCAGGGCGTCGTCGACCTTGCCGCCGAAATAGCCGGCCATCGCGCCGATCGGCACGCCCACGACAAGCGCGACGAGGGTGGACACGAGGCCAACAAGCAGCGACACGCGTGCGCCAAAGATCATGCCGGCGAAAACGTCGCGGCCGAGCGCGTCGGTGCCGAGCGGTACGGTCGAGAGCGTGAAGGGCGGCAGGAACGGCCGCTGCACCATGCGCCAGGGCGAGTTCGGGAACAACATCGGACCGAACACCGCGACCGAGATCGCGAGCAGGAGGATGACGAGCCCGACGACGCCGCTCGGGCTCTTCAGCATCGATTTCCAGAACTGTTTCATGAGGCGAATTCGATGCGCGGGTCGACCAGTCGATAGACGAGGTCGGTGATGAGATTGAAGATCAGCACCATGGCGGAGCAGATCACGAAGACGCCGAGCAGCAGATTGTAGTCGCGCTGGAGCAATGCGTCGTACATCAGGCGCCCGATGCCGGGCCAGGCGAACACGGTCTCGGTGATGACGGCGCCGCCGATCAGCGTGCCGGAATGCACGCCGGCCAGCGTCACGACCGGCAGCAGCGCGTTGCGCAGCACGTGGCGGCGCTGGATCACGGCGTCGGAGAGGCCTTTCGCGCGCGCCGTCTTGACGAAGTCGAGGCGCTTCACCTCCAGCATCGAGGCGCGCGTCATGCGGGTATAGGTCGCCATGAAGAACAGGCCGAGCGTCATTGCCGGCATGATCAGGTGCTTTGCGACGTCGACCGCATGAGCGAAGCCGGTGAGGTTGGCGCCGACCGTCTCGTAGCCAAAACTCGGCAGCCAATCCATGGTGACCGAGAACAGCAGGATGCCCATCAGCGCCACCCAGAAGATCGGCATCGCGTAGAAGATCAGCGCAAAGACGGTGATGGCCGTGTCGAGAAAGGTTCCGGCAAAGCGTGCGGCGAACGTGCCGAAGAGAACGCCGAGCATCAGCGAGATCGCAAAGGCCGTCAGCGTCAACAGCAGCGTCGCCGGCAGCCGCTCGCCGATCAGCTTGGCGACCGGTGCCTGCTGGCGGAAGGAGAAGCCGAGGTCGAGCGTGACGACGCCCTTGACGTAGATGAAGAGCTGCTCGGGCAGCGGCTTGTCGAGGCCGAACTTTTCCCGGAGCCGCTTGACGAAGACCTGGTCACTGGCGCCGGCCTCGCCCGCCATCACGACCGCGGGGTCGCCGGGCGCAAGCCGGATCAGGAAGAAATTGAGGACGACGATCGCGAGCAGGACGATCACGCCCTTCACGACACGCTGAGCGACGAAGGAGAGCATATTAGAGAGTCATATCTTGTAGCGTGACCTGGAGCCACGGAGACAGCGGGCTCCCTCGCCCCGCTCTTGCGGGGCCGAGACGAGCTTCGCTCGCTCCGGGAGGGTTGGGGTGAGGGGCTTCTCTCCACGCGGGAGAATGCCGATGGACCTGTACCCCCTCACCCGCCGCGCCCTGCGAGCGTGTCGACCTCTCCCCGCAAGCGGGGAGAGGTGAGGGAAGGCACGCCATCACTTGTCCAGCCATGCGTCCTTGAAGCCGTCATTGACCCCGATGCCCGTGGTGATCAGGTTCTTGACCTTGCAGCGGGTGATGGTCGGGAATTGCAGTTCGAGCATCCAGGCCACCGGCACGTCCTCGACCAGGATTTTCTGCGCCTTCTCGTAGATCTCCTTGCGCTTCGAGTCCGGCGTCGCGACCGCGCCATCGGCAAAGAGCTTGTCGATCTCGGGGTTGGAGTAACCCTCGACGTTGTTGAAGACCTGGCCCTTGGCGATGGCGCTGGAGACGTAGTTGCGGCCGACGCCGAGCGCGGGATCGCCGTACTGGTAGAGATAGGTGAAGGCGATGTCGTAATCCCAGTCGCCGATCTTCTGGTTGCCGCCGGCCACGTCGGTGGCGATGGTCTCGATGTTCATGCCGACGTCCTGGAGGTTCTGCTTCACGGCTTCACCCCAGCGCTGCCAGGTCTCGCCATAGGCGAGCGGCAGCAGGCGGATCTTCTCACCCTTGTAGCCGGCTTCCTTCAAGAGCGCCTTGGCCTTGGCGGGATCGTAAGGATACTTCGGCACGTCGTCGGTGTAGTACTTGATGGTCGAGGCGGACGGGCCGGTCGCGACCTTGCCGAGCCCGTTCCAGATCACGTCCTTGGCGAAGTCGCGGTCGATCGCGAACATGATCGCCTGCCGCACCCGTTTGTCGGCGAGCGGGCCCTGGCGGTTGTTCAGCCACAGCCAGGCCAGCGGCGAGAAGAATTCCCAGCCGGCGCCGGTGACGCAGGTGTCCTTCAGCTTGGACAGCCTGGGCACGTCGAAGTTCTCGACGGAGCCACCGGGCAGCACGTCGACCTTGCCGGTCTCGTACGCCACCGAGCGCGCGGCGGCGTCGGGGATGATCTGCCAGTAGATCTCGTCGATGTAAGGTTTGCCCTTCTCGTAATAATTCGGGTTCTTGACCAGGCGGATGAATGAGCCCTTCTGCCATTCCTTGAACATGAAGGGGCCGGTGCCGACCGGTGCGTTGTTGTAGGGGTTGGTCTTGAAGTCGGTGCCTTCATAGAGATGCTTCGGCACCATCGGCATCGAGCCGACCTCGAAGATGCCGAGGAAGGGGCCGAACGGCTGCTTCAGCGTGAACACGACGGTGTATTCGTCGGGCGCCTCGACCTTGTCGACCTGCGCCAAATTGTTGCGGGCGCGCGCGTGGGTCTGCTTCAGCATCTCGACCGAGAACAGCACATCCGCGGACGTGAAGGGCTTGCCGTCATGCCAGGTGACGCCCTTCCTGAGCTTGAAGGTGTAGGTTTTTGCGTCCTCGCTGACGCTCCAGCTCTCGGCGAGCTCCGGCTGCGGCTCGAGTTTGGGGCTGTAGCGCAGCAGGCCTTCGAAGATGTTGCCCGACACCATCTGGGTCGGGCCGTTCTGGATCATCGCAAGCATCAGGCCGGGCGGCTCGGGCTGGATCACGGCGTTGATCACGCCCCCCGTCCTCGGCTCTTGCGCCAGCGCCGCGGCCGTGAGGCCGCAAGCCAGGAGGGCACCAAGCAACACTCGTTTTGGCATGTCGTATCTTTCTCAAGCGAGACCGGCCGAAATCGCTTCGCACGTCATGGCGCGCAAAGCTCCGGCCGGCCCATCCCAGTCCCCATCCGATATCGAGGCTCACACAGTCTCATTCGGGGCCGCAAGATGAAAGTCTCGACAGTGTTCGCACAAAAAATGTACAGCGCGTCCTGTTTTCACTTGATTCATTGTCTTGTCACGGAGACAAGTCGGCCATGGACAATGCCAGCCGCTCCGAACGATCCCGTAACGCCGCACTCGAAGCGGCCATCGCGATCATCGCGCGCGACGGGCCGGGCCGGCTGACGCTGGATGCGATCGCGCGCGAGAGCGGACTCAGCAAGGGCGGCGTGATGCATCAGTTCCGCACCAAGGAAGCGGTGCTGAAGGCGTTGCTCGACCGGCAGATGGCGCATTTCGAGGAGTTCGCCACCAGCACCATGGCAAAGGTGAGCGCGACCTCCGCGAATCCCAATCTGGCGACCCAGCTCGCGACCGTGCGCGAAGCAGCCACCTCGCCGAATTCTGCCGCGCTGGCGCTGGTTGCGGCCATGGTCGAGAATCCCAGCCTGATGGCGCTGCCGCGCGAGCGCGAGATGGAGAGGATGGCGGCGATCAGGGAAGAGGCCTCTGATCCTGATCTCGCGATGCTGCGCTGGGCCGGCGCGATGGGACTGCTGCTGAGCTCGTTGTTCGGCATGTCGCCGCTCAGCAAGGACGAGCATCAGCGGCTGTTCGCGCGTCTGCTCGACGACGCGCAGTGGACCGGCCTCGAACGGCCGGCCGCCAAGCGCACCGCCAAATCCGGCGCGCCTTCGGCGGCAAAGGCCGCAACGCCGCGCAAGCGCGCCTGATTCATCGTTAGCGATTTCCCGCCGAACGCTGCCCAAAGCCGCGCCTGCGGCCAAATGTGCCAGGCCCTCGTTTTTGAACTTTACAAACCGTCCAGTCGGTTTTATGAATCGACGCACTGAGACGGCCCAAGGCTTCCGAGATGGCCCCGGACGAAGCCTTGGGTTGGCGCTGGTGAGCGCTGCAGCCGCGTCTGGTCCCGTACGCGGCTGCGGTCGCCACTGCCTTGGCAGCAAGCCGCGAGAGGAGTCTGGAATGAATCGCGCGATCGCCCTGCGCGGTCTGGGAACGCTGCTGCTTGGCGCAGCCGTTGCGGGCTGCGCCACCGTCGCGCCCGTGCCGTATTCCGGGATGGCGTCCTCAGCCTACATGGCTCCGGACAAGTCGGACGCCTCCGGCCGCGTGCCCTACCGCTATTCCACGCCGGTCGACTGGCGCGCCTACAATAAAGTCATCCTCGAACCGGTCGTGGTCTATCGCGGCAGGGATCACCAGTTCGGCGACATGTCCGACAGGGACAAGGCGACGCTTGCCGCCTACATGCAGACCCGTTTCGCCGAAGGTCTGCGCGGCCGCTTCGCGCTGGTACGCGAGCGTGGGCCGGCGACGCTGCGGATCAGGCTGACACTCACCGGCGCCGTCGCCAACACGCCGGTGCTCGGCACGCTCTCCCGCTTCGACGTGGCCGGCGCCGTCTACAACGGCGTGCAGGCCGCGCGCGACGGCGAAGGCACCATGACCGGCTCGGTGATCTACGGCGTCGAGATCTTAGACGCCGCGACCGCGCGCCTGCTCTCCGCCTACGTCACCAAGCAATACCCTGCCGCCTACGACATCAAGGCCACCGCCGGCGCGCTCGCCGCCGCCACCGCCGGCCTCGACAAGGGCGCCGACGCGCTGATGGCGCAATTGAACTGACGCCGCGACCCATCCAACGAAAGGTGCCGTTGATGAACATTGTCCTTCGCTTCGTGCTGCGCGTTGCGATCACGATCCTGATGATGGTCTTTGGCGGCCGCGCCGGGGCCGCGGTGTCGCCCGATCCCAGCGGCACCTGGCTCGTCGAGGACGGCCGCGCGCGCATCAGGCTCGAGCGCTGCGGGCCGTCGCGCGACCGCATCTGCGGCTTCATCGTCTGGATGAAGGAGCCGGTCGACAAGCGCGGCCAGCCCTATCGCGACAAGGAGAATCCCGATCCCGACAAGCGCGCCCGCGCGCTGCTCGGCCATCAGCTCATCATGGGTTTGCAGGCGACGCCGGAGGGACAGTTCGCCGGCGAGATCTACAATGCCGAGGACGGCAAATCCTATTCGGTCACGCTGTGGCGCGACTCCGCCGACCGCCTCAAGCTCAGGGGTTGCCTGATCAAGTTCCTGTGCCAGACCCAGACCTGGCAGCAGACCCTCGACGTGTTGCCCGGCCAGCTCGTCGGCCTCACCGGCGATCTCAATGGCCCGCGCGCCGACAAGGAATGGGCCGCCGTGCCTGCACCGAAGCCGATGCAGGCCAAAGCAAAATAGCCGCAGCGTCTCCCGATTTGATCCGGATCAAGGCGCACGCGCCGCTTTTGCGATTGGATGGCGCGACGCGCAAGATACGCGCGCCCCTGTCAACCGCGAGACGCAGCGGCGATGGACGTCCTCACCACCCTTCCTGAAGCGGATTCAAACGATATTGCGGCGCAGCTCGCGGACGAGGCTGCGGCGCGTTGCGCGCAATTGCTTGGCGATGCCGGCTTGCGGCCGACGCGTCATCGTCTGGCGCTCGCCCGGATGCTGCTGATGGGCGATCACCGTCACGTTACCGCGGAAGGCCTCTACGACGAGGCGATGGCCGCCAATATGCGGCTGTCGCTCGCGACCGTCTACAACACGCTGAACCAGTTCACCGAGGCCGGCCTGCTGCGCCGGATCGCGGCCGACGGCATCAAGTCGTTCTTCGACACCGACACCTCCGTGCATCCGCATTTCTATCTGGAGGGCGAGGACGTGCTGGTCGACGTTGCCGGCGGGCTCGCCTTCAGCAAGGTGCCGCAGCCGCTGCCCGGCCACGAGATCGCGCGGCTCGACGTCATCGTCCATCTGCGCCGGAAGCGCGTGATGTAGCGCGAGCCAGACGGGCCTCTACTGCAACCCCGCGCGCCGGAACCCTTCCAGATAGTGCTCGCGATCGGCGTCACTGGCCCATGGCAGCTGCGTCGCGATCCAGTGCAGCGAGATGTTGGGCTGGGTACGGCGGAGTTCGCCCAGCGCCATCCCGGCCAGCGCGCCGTCGCCGGTCATGCCGGCGGACACCGCGAGCACGCGGTAGGCACCGGTGAGGTCGCCGCGATGGCGGATCGCCTCGCGCGCCAGCGCGATCGCCTCGTCGTAATGCCGTTCGGTGAAGCGCGCATAGCCGGCAATGCCGTAATAGATCGCCAGCGACGGATCGCGCGGCGAGAGCCGGATCGCCCTCTGCGCCGCATCGAACGATTCCCCGGAACGCCCGGCGTAGGACAGCGCCAGGGCGTAATAGCCCTGCGCCAGCGAGAAGTTCGGGTTGAGCGCGAGCGCCTGCTCGAACTCGGACAGCGCGTCGGAAAGCCTGCGCGTCGAGAAGAAGACGCTGCCGAGCGCGGCATGCGCCCAGGGATCCTCGTGGTCATGGCGCACCGCGGCGAGCGCGGCGGCCTCCGCGATCGGCACCGTCGTGGCGAGCTCCGCCCAGCCGAGATGGACGCCGAACATGTGGCTCGCCGCGAGCACCGACAGCGCCTGACCGTAGTTCGAGTCGATCGAAATGGCGCGTTCGAGCAATGCCTGCGCGGCCTTGTGGTCCTGCTGCGTCACCCGCCAGTAATGCGACAGCGCGCGCATCAGCAGGTCCCAGGCATCGAGGCTCGCGGGCGGCTTGCGGTCGGCGCGAAAATTCTCGGCCGCATGGATCTGCGGCTCGATCGCCGCGACGATCGCGTTGGTGATGTCGTCCTGCACGGCGAAGACGTCGACAAGCTCGCGGTCGTAGCGCTCGGCCCAGAGATGGCTGCCGGTGGTGGCGTCGTTGAGCTGCGCGGTGATGCGCACACGGTTGTCGACCTTGCGCACACTGCCTTCGACGATGTAGCGGACGCCGAGCTCCTCGGCGATCTGCCTGATATGAACCGAGCGCCCCTTGTAGGTGAAGGACGAATTGCGGGCGATCACCATGAACCAGCGCTGCTTCGACAGCGCGGTGAGAATGTCCTCGCTGATCCCGTCGCCGAAATATTCCTGCGCGGGATCACCGCTCATGTTCTCGAAGGCGAGCACCGCGATCGCCGGGCGATCCGTCATGGCGCGCGCCGGGGCAGGGCCGGGTTCCACCGGCGCAAGCGTCGCTACCACATCTTCCCGGACTTCGCCGACGAAGCGGAAGCCCTTGCGCGGGATCGTCTTGATCAGCCGCTGCGTCGCGCCGTCGTCGCCAAGCGCCTTGCGCGCGGCATTGATTCGGCTGTTCAGGGCGGAATCCGAGACAATCCGGTCGCTCCAGATCTGGCTGATCAGGTCATCCTTGCTGACCACACGGGCGCGTTGCGCGACCAGATAAAGCAGCAGATCGAACACCTGCGGCTGTAGCGGTACGGCCGCGCCGCTGCAGGTCAGTTCCCGCAGGTCCCCGTCGAGCACGTTGTTTTCAAAGAGAAATCGCACGTTTCTATTGTCTCAAGCAAAAATCAAAGTCGTCTCAGGCGAAAATCAACCGTCCGCGAAAGTCAGGGGGTGTCCGATCCGGCATGGTGCGGACACTAAACAGTGCCGATGCCTCGGCACAACGGAGCGTTCTATGACCCAACTTGATCACCAGCTTCATTCCATCGGCCCGGAGGTTGCGGGCTCACGCATTTTCAAATTCATCGGCTTTCTGTACGGAATTGCGGCATATCTCGTGTTTTTCGTCACCATTCTCTACGCCATCGGCTTCGTCATGGGGCTGGTGGTGCCGAAGACCATCGACACCGGAACCGACACGCCGACGGCCGAAGCCGTCATCATCAATCTACTGCTGATGACGCTGTTCGCCCTTCAGCATAGCGTGATGGCGCGCAAGCAGTTCAAGGCGTGGTGGACGCAGTTCGTCCCCAAGCCGGTCGAGCGTTCGACCTACGTGCTGTTCGCGAGCCTGTCATTGCTGCTCCTGTTCTGGCAGTGGCGTCCGATGCCTGCAGTCGTATGGGATGTGGGAAACCCGGATCTCGCCGTGACGGTGGTCACGCTGTCCCTCGCAGGCTGGGTGCTGGTATTCGCCTCGACCTTCGTCATCAATCACTTCGAATTGTTCGGATTGCACCAGGTGACCAACCATCTCGTGGGCAATGAGGCGGCGCCGCCGCGCTTCAAGACGCCGTTGTTCTACAAGTTCGTTCGTCATCCGATCTATCTCGGCTTCATCATCGCGTTCTGGGCGGCGCCGGTCATGACGGCGGGCCATCTGCTGTTCGCGGCCGTGACCACGCTCTACATCTTCGTCGGCATCGCGCTGGAGGAGCACGACCTTGTCGATCTCTTCGGCGACGAATACCGGCAGTACAAACAACGGGTGTCGATGCTTATTCCCTGGCGCAGATCGGTATAGCCGTAGCATCTTTCGGCTGCGTCCACCGAAAGGAGGACGCGCGGCGGAACCGAAGCGCGTAACGGACGCTGCCGGCCTCCAGCCTTCAACGTCCCTCGGGGTGATTCCCTCCACTCCGACGCCTCTCCCCGCATCCGCCTTTGCCGCTTTATCGGCGAGCCGGGGCGGGGAGAGGAATTTCAACCATCATCAACGGAGACGACCCAATGAAACATGTCGGAAACTGCTTCTGCGGCGCGGTCACGATCGAGGTCACGGGCGAGCCGGCTGCGATGGGCTATTGCCATTGCCGCTCCTGCCGCTCGTGGTCGGGCGGACCGGTGAACGCCTTCAGCCTGTGGAAGCCGGAAGCCGTGCGCATCACCGAAGGCGCCCAGAACGTTGAGACCTTCGCCAAGACGCCGCTCAGCCAGCGCAAATATTGCAAGAAGTGCGGCGGTCATCTCATGACCAATCACCCGCCGCTCGACCTGGTCGACGTCTTCACCGCCACCATCCCAACGCTCGCCTTCACGCCCGGCGTCCACGTCAACTATTCCGAGACGGTGCTGCCGATGCGCGACGGCCTGCCGAAGCTGAAGGACTTTCCGGCCGAGTTCGGCGGCAGCGGCGAGATGATGCAGGAGTAACGCTTTCTGACCCTCCCCTGCAGGGGGAGGGTCGATCGCGCGAAGCGCGAGCGGGGTGGGGCGATCTGTCCACACGGGCAGTGTTCATTGTGGAGAGACCGTCACCCCACCCCGTCTCTCATCTTCGCAGCGCTCAGACGCGAGCCGACCCACGGGCGAGCTACGCTCGTCCCGGACCCCTCCAGGGGAGGGTCAACAGCATCACCTCATCCCCGCGCGCCGAAACCCCTGCAGATAGTGCTCGCGATCCTCTGCCCGCTGCATCGGCAGCTCGCGCGTGAGCCAGGCCAGCGAGATGCCGGGCTGAGTGCGTTGCAGGCCCCGCAGCGCGGACGCCGCGAGCTGAGGATCACCCAACATGCCGGCGGCTGCCGTCAGCACGCGATGGGCGCCGACGAAATCGGCGCGCTGCCGCATCGATTCCCGCGCCATCTGCACGGCTCCCTCATAGTTGCGGCCGATGAACTGGGCATAGGCGGCAACGCCGCAATAGATCGCCGCGAGCGGATCGCGCGGGCTCAGCCGCAGCGCGCGGCGTGCGGCGGCATCGCCGTCTTGCCATCTCCCCGCGTAGCACAGCGTCACGCCGTAGAAAGCGTGCGCCATCGCGAAATTCGGATTGAGTTGCAGCGCCAGCTCGAACTCCGCCAGCGCGTCGTCGAAGCGGCGGCGGAACAAATAAGTATAAGCCAGACCGTGATGGGCCCAGGCGTCCTCGCGATCGGCTTCCACCGCCGCGAGCGCCGCGCGTTCGGCGACCGGCACGGTCATGGCCATGTCGGCCCAGCCCATATGGGCGCCGAAGATATGGCTGGTCGCGAGCAGGCCCAGCGCCTTGCCATAGGTGGGATCGATCGCGGTCGCCTGTTCCAGCAGTCCTTGCGCGGCCGCGTTGTCCTCGCGCGTGATGCGCCAGTAATGCGACAGCGCACGCATCACGAGGTCCCAGGCGTCGAGGCTGCCCGGCGGCTTCTGCTGGGCGCGAAAGCTTTCGGCGGTATAGAGCTGCGGCTCGATCGCGGCGACGATCGCCTCGGTGATCTCGTCCTGCACGGCGAAGATGTCGGCAAGCTCGCGGTCGTAGCGCTCGGCCCAGAGATGGCTGCCGGTCGAGACGTCGTTGAGCTGCGCCGAGATGCGCAGGCGATCGCCGCTGCGCCGCACGCTGCCTTCGAGCACATAGCGTACGCCGAGCTCGCGCGCGACTTCGTGCATATGCACGGCGCGGCCCTTGTAGACGAAGGAAGAGTTGCGGGCGACGACGAAGAACCAACGCAGCTTCGACAGCGCCGTGATGATGTCCTCGCTGATGCCGTCGGAGAAATAGTCCTGCTCGCGATCGCCGCTCATATTGGTGAAGGGCAGCACGGCGATCGCGGGACGGTCTGGCAGCGCGAGCGTAGCCAGCGGCGCCTGGGCGACACGGCCCGGCTCCGGCGCGGCCGCGCGCTGCGTCTGGACGGCGCCGACGAAGCGAAAGCCCTTGCGCGCGATCGTACGGATCAGCGCCTGGTTCGCGCCGCTGTCGCCGATCGCCTTGCGCGCCGCGTTGATCCGGCTGGTCAGGGTGGATTCGGAGACGCTGCGCCCGTGCCAGATCTTGTCGATCAGCTCATCCTTGCTGACCACCCGGTCACGGTTTTCCATGAGATGAACGACGAGGTCGAAGACCTGCGGCTCCACGGCCACGGGAACCTGCTCGCGGCTCAGCTCGCGCCGGTCGGTGTCGAGAAGGTGGTCCCGGAACATAAACTGCACGTCGAAAACTCAACCCTCGCAATGACATCAGGCAATGATGAAATCAGAATGGATTTCGACTCTAAGATTGTGTGTCCGCTGAGCGGCCTGCCGGGTTCACCACGATCGCGTGATGGCTGCTATGCCGTTTTCGGATAGAAGTACAACTTGAATGAGAATGTGGCGGGTCTGGTGGACTGTCGCGGGCTGCGCACCTAGCCCGACCTTGCTGCGCGCACAGTTTATCCCTGTCACCCTGAAGTGGCCGCCTTGTCGCGGCCCTCGAAGGGCCTCGGCCCGTCTGCATCGCGGCCGCTCATTCGGAGGTTCTTCGTGCGCCGCTGCGCGTCGCACGCTTCGCATCTCAGGATGACGGGGTGATGGAGCGATGCGCCGTCGTAATGTCGTCGTACGGCATCGAATGTGTGGCGAGCCATGAATGTCCATTGCCGAACAGCGCGGCCCGCGTAAGCTGCTCTCCACACAAACACCAACCACGAAGAAACGCCCATGCCCGCTTTTCCCGCCTCGACGACCGTGCTCGATTCCATGCTGTTCCGCGACGCCTTCGGCACGCCCGAGATGCGCGAGGTGTTTTCCGATGTCGCGCTGGTGGCGCGCTATGCCGAGGTCGAGGTGGCGCTGGCGAAGGCGGAGGCGAAGTGCGGCGTGATCCCCCAGGAAGCCGCCGACCAGATCGCGGCGCGGACCGACGTCGCCGCATTCGATTTCGATCTGCTGCGACAGGAGACCGACATCGTCGGCTATCCGATTCTCCCGCTGGTGCATCAGATGGTGAAGCAGTGCGGCGAGGCCGGCCGCTACGTGCATTGGGGCGCGACCACGCAGGACATCATGGACACCGCGGTGGTGCTGCAATTTCGCGCCGCGCTCGGGATCGTCGAGCGCGACATCGCCGAGCTGCGAAACATCCTCGCGGACCTCTCGAAGCGCTACCGCGACACGCCGATGGCCGGCCGCACCCATCTCCAGCAGGCGCTGCCGGTGACCTTCGGCTACAAGACCGCGATCTGGCTCGCGATGTTCGACCGCCACGCCGAGCGTATCAGTGAATTGAAGCCGCGCGTGCTGGTCGGACAGTTCGCCGGCGCCGCCGGAACGCTGGCCTCGCTCGGCGACAAGGGGTTTGAGGTGCAGGAAGCGCTCTGCGCCGAGCTCGAGCTCGGCGTTCCCGCCTCGACCTGGCACGTCGCGCGCGACGGCTTTGCCGAGGCCGTGAACTTCCTCGCGCTCGTCACAGGCTCGCTCGGCAAGATCGCGCTCGACATCATGATCATGGCCTCGACCGAGTTCGCCGAGGTCTACGAGCCCTTCGTCAAGGGTCGCGGCGCCTCCTCGACCATGCCGCAGAAGCGCAACCCGATCTCCTCGGAGCTGATGCTCGCGGCGTCCAAGGCGGTGCGCCAGCATGCCGGTCTGATGCTGGATGCGATGGTGCAGGATTTCGAGCGCGCCACAGGGCCCTGGCATGCCGAATGGATGGCGATCCCGGAAAGCTTCGTGCTGACCGCCGGCGCGCTGCACCAGGCGAAGTTCGCGCTCGCAGGCCTCATCGTCGATGAAAGGAAGATGAACGACAATCTTGCCATCAGCCGCGGCCTGATCGTGGCCGAAGCGGTCATGATGGGGCTGGCGCCGCAGATCGGGCGGCAGGAGGCGCATGACGTGGTCTATGATGCCTGCCGGCTCGCCAATGAGAAGGGTCTGACGCTGGCGGACGCGCTCTCGTCCGACGCCCGCGTATCGAGCAGAATCGACCGTGCCACGATCGAAGCGCTGACTTCACCGAAAAATTACCTCGGCCTTGCGCCCGCCATGGTCGACCGGGTGCTGAAATCGGCAACGCGTTGAAAACCAAGATGCGTGAAACTGCGTATCTTCCCAGTGTCGCAAGGCGCTCGCGCACTTGCGCCCTGCGATGCTAGACTTAGATTGAACGAGAGAGCTTCGCCAGAGGACCCCGCATGACTGATCACCGCGACACGCCTACTCCCATCGATCCCGTGAAACTCGACCGGCTGGCCGAGGTGGCGGTGAAGGTGGGCCTGGGCTTGCGGCCGGGACAGGATCTGCTCTTGACGGCGCCCGCGATCGCGCTGCCGCTGGTGCGGCGGATCGCCGTGCACGCCTACAAGGCCGGCGCCGGTATCGTGACGCCGATCCTGTCGGACGAGGAGATGACGCTGGCGCGCTACCGCCACGGCCAGGACAACAGCTTCGATCGCGCCGCCAACTGGCTCTATGAGGGCATGGCCAAGGCATTCTCCGACAACACCGCGCGGCTTGCCATTGTCGGCGACAATCCGATGCTGCTGTCCGGCGAAGATCCTTCCAAGGTGGCGCGTGCCAGCAAGGCCAATTCGATGGCCTATCAGCCGGCGCTGGAAAAAATCGTCAATTTCGACACCAACTGGAACATCATCGCCTATCCGAGCCCGTCATGGGCGAAGCAGGTATTCCCTGATGATCCCGAGGACGTTGCGATCGGCAAGCTGGCAGACGCGATCTTCGCGGCCTCCCGCGTCGACCGCGAGGATGCGATGGGCAATTGGGCGAGCCATAACGCAGTGCTGCGCGAGCGCACCAACTGGCTCAACGGCCAGCGTTTTCGAGCGCTGCAATATTCGGGTCCCGGCATCGACCTCTCCATCGGGCTTGCCGACGGACACGAGTGGGAGGGCGGCGCCTCGCTGTCCAAGAACGGCATCAGTTGCAACGCCAATATCCCGACAGAAGAGGTATTCACCACGCCGCATTGCCGGCGCGTCTTTGGCCATGTCGTGAGCTCGAAGCCGCTGTCCTACCAGGGCACGCTGATCGACAACATCGCGGTGCGTTTCGAGGACGGCAAGATCGTTGACGCAAAGGCCTCGCGCGGCGCGGAGGTGCTGAACAAGGTGCTCGACACCGACGAAGGCGCGCGTCGTCTTGGCGAGGTGGCACTGGTGCCGCATTCCTCGCCGATCTCGCAGAGCGGGCTGTTGTTCTACAACACGCTGTTCGACGAGAACGCGGCCTCGCACATCGCGCTCGGCCAGTGTTATTCGAAATGCTTCGTCAACGGCGCGCAGCTGACGCCGCAGCAGATCGCCGCGCAAGGCGGCAACCAGAGCCTGATCCATATCGACTGGATGATCGGCTCTGCCGAGACCGACATCGACGGCATTCTCGCCGACGGCAGCAAGGTGCCGGTGTTCCGCAAGGGCGAGTGGGCGAAGTAGTCCGCTGCTGCTCGTCATGCCCGGGCTTGTCCCGGGCATCCAAGTTCTTTGTGCCGCTAGGCGTGGATGGCCGGGACAAGGCCGGCCATGACGATGATGGTGGAGGGTTCAAGCGCGAACGCTGGCGTCACGTGCCCCTCACACCGCCACGTTGCGCAGCATTGGGTTGTTGTCGATGCTGAAGCGGTTGAACAGCGTCGTGAACGGGCTGCCGTCGGTGGCTCGTACGATGGCGTCGGACGTGGCGACCGCCTCGTAAAGCGCACCGATGGGATCGTCCGCATCGGGCAGGTCGAGGCCGCCGCGAATTTCCTCACGAGCCTCATTGACGTCATCCTCCTCGTCGAGTGTCGCCTCCAGCGCATCCGCCGCGCGCCGCATCTCCGTGACATCGCCGCCGGCGGAGAATTTGAGGATGTCCAGCCAGTAGGGGCGGGCGACAACGAGCTGGATGAAGGCCTCGAACGTGCCGGCGATGATTCCTGCGCGGCCCTCCGATGAGACGTAGAGCACATTCCGCGATGGCAGCAGCACGAAGGTGCCGCCGCAGCCGTCGCTGCCGATCTGCCGGGGGTTTTCGATGCCGTCGATGGTGAACCAGGGCTCCTCTTCGGCTGCGAAGGAAACATCGAGGCTGCCGAGCCAGGCGACGACCTCGCCTTGGGCTGTCAGAACCTCCGGCGTGAGGGGCATCGGTGCGGACTCCTTCGATGGTCACTTTCGCGCACTTTGTCGCACCCCGGAAAAGATGGGTTCATGTGCGCGAATTTGCAGGCAAATCCCGACGTTAACCTCGTCGCGCCTGCAACTTGCGGCTGATTGTCGGCGCCTGCGTAAGAAAGAATTAAAAGCCGGCTACTAGCGTTCCCAACATCTTTAGAAACAATCCGGGCCCAGACCCGGCCATACATATTGTATTCCCTGGGGAAGCAGATGTCGCCGTCATTGATTGAAATCAGTAGTTGCAACGTGGATCTCGAGCTGCGGCCGATCGAGCCGTCCTGGATCATCGAAGGCAATCCGGTGTCGCGCTCGCACATCCTGTCGACCAGCGCCGACGGCACTGCCTCGACCATCATCTGGCACTGCACCGAAGGGCGCTTCAACTGGTACTACGATATCGACGAGACGATCATGATCATGGAAGGATCGATCGTGCTCGAAAGCGACGGCATGCCGCCGAAGCGCTACGGCCCGGGCGACGTCATTTTCTTCCGCGACGGCGCGCATGCCAAATGGCACGTCGAAGGCCACGTCAAGAAGATCGCCTTCTGCCGCAAGACCAATCCCGTGATGATCGGCTTCCTGATCCGCGTCGTCAACAAGCTCAAGCGGATGTTCGTCTCCGCCGGCGAGCGCCGCCCCGCCTCGCTGTTGGGGGCTGGCTAGAATTCAAACATATCCAAGGACGCTTCCCAGCGGCCACGACGGAAGAGGGGCCGGGACCAACATCCCGGCCCCTCTTCTCGTCATGACGCAAATCCTGTCATGATGGCAAATCGAGCCGGTAGACATCGCTCGCCGTCTGCGAGAACACCGCCGTCTTCTCGGCCTCGCTCAAGGGCGCGGCGATACGCTTGAAGGCGTTGAAGATCACCTGGTAGCTGCACTGCCCCTTGTCCGGCGGGAAATTGCTCTCGAACATCGCGCGCCTGGGGCCGAACGCCTCGATGCAGGTCTCGACATAGGGCCGCCAGGCCGCGGCAAGCTCCTCCGATGACGGGGGCTTCGCGCGCAGATGGAAGTCATAGCCGAGCAGGCACATCGCGAGCCCGCCGAGTTTCACCGAGACGTTCTCGCACTTCGCGATCTCCTGGATCGAGGCGCGCCATTGCGGAAACACCTCTTCGCGCCGCCCTGCGAAGCGACCGACGCCGGCCGGGCCGCCGCAATGGTCGAGCACGATCCGGGTGTCGGGAAAGGCGCGCGCGAGCTCGGTCAGCTCGCCGATCTGCGGGTGAAACAGCCAGGCATCGAAGCTCAGGTTCAGCGGTGCGAGGCAGGCAAAGCCTTTGCGGAAGGTCGGATCCTGCAACAGCCCCTTCGGCCGGTTGGCATACATGCCGGCGACGACAGGGTCTTCGTCCCAGGCCGAGGAATGCCTGATGCCGCGGAAGCGGCCGTTGCCCGCAGCGATCTCGGCTTCCAGCACCGGCTTGGCGGCATCGCCCAGCAGCAGGTTCACGTGGCTGATGATGCCGGCGCAGATCGCGGCCGTGCCGTAGCCGCCGCTTGCGCTCATGGCGGCGACGCCGTTGGCGAACTCGACTTCGCCGACCGGCCGGAATGCCTCGGGCCCGTGCGCGCGATACATCGAACGGCAGTCGACATAGACGGTGGCGATGATGTTGTGCCCGGAGGTGATATCGGCCACCATCTCCTCGATCAGATAGCGATGCCCGCGATTCCAGAGATGGTGATGAGGATCGACGATCGGCCGCAAGGGATCGATGATCTCCTCCTGATATTGCGCGAGCCAGTCCTCGCGCGGCTCGACGAATAGCCCGCTCGTGTTGGCGGGCACACCGCTTGCAGCCATCGGCATTCGCTCCCTTATGTTTTTTGTGGGGGAAGCCTAGCATCTCGTCTTCGCATCCAGCTGCGCGTGCTGCGCAACCGCACCCGTCATCGCGAGCACAGCGGCGCCGTCGTTAGCCCTTGCGCCGCTTCGCCCTCACATCGACCACAAGCCGCCAATCGGCTGCTGCTGCCGGCTTCACTTCGCCGAGCCAATGGAAGGAATCATCGGTAATCTCCGTGAAACTCCAGCGGGTCAGGTCGCCCGTGTCGGTCGTGCCTTCCTGCACGATGTCCGCGCCGCGCGGACGGCCGATCTGCTGGCGGAACACGCTACGACCGGGATCGAACCAGGAAATCCGCCACGCGGACATGGAGGGGTCGTAAACGCGCAATGTCGTGCCGTACCAATTGCCGGCGATCGGAAACGCCGGGCTGTCCGCTGGGCGAGGAATGATCCAGACATCCTGGACGGCACGGCCTTCCAGCACCCAGCCGAAATGGACCTCGCCGGATGCTGTGTGCTTGGTTCCATCTGGGCCATGAGCGGTGATCTCGGCATCCCAATCGCCGACGAAGCGGCCGTAAAGCTGGAGCGCCGCCGCGTGCTCGGGGTTCGGTCCGTCCGCATGCAGAAGTCTGGCAAAGTCGGTCATGTCGATCTCCTGTCGTGAGGAGATCAGCACGACCGAACGGCAATCGACTTGGAGAAAATTGCGCGTCAGACGCCGTCGAGGATGATGACCGTCGGCGTCGTCGGCAACGTATCCCGCGACATCCGGAAGGAGCGCTCGCTGCGCCGGTCGATCTCGAACTGCCGGCCGATGAGGTGCATGAACTCGTCGAGCGGGGTGGCGAAGCGGTGCATCGGCAGCACCACAGAGGCGCGTAGCCGCTTGGTGATCTCGGAGACGCCGTCGAGCGACATGGTGTAGGTGCCGTCGATCGGCACCATCACGATGTCGAGTCGCCCGATCTGGGCGAAATGGGTTTCGTCGAGCTTGTGGTGGAGATGGCCGAGGTGGCCGATGCAGAGGCCGGCGACCTCGAAGATGAAGATCGAGTTGCCGTCGCGGATCATGTCGGTGCCGGAATCGTCACCAAAATAGCGACGGATGTCGGTCGTGACGTTGCGGATGAAGGTGTCGCCGATGCGCTCCGACACGACGGCCGGCTTGCCGTCCTCACCCCAGCCATGCAGCACATGGGGAATGCGCTTGTCGGGAAATAGAGAGTAGTGGGTGCTGTGCGCCCGGTTCATGGTGACGACATCGGGCAGACGTCCGACCTGGTAGGCGCCGCTGTAGTCGGTCGCGATGCGCAAGCCCCCGGGCGTGTCGATGAAATAGGTGGAATGGCCGGCATAGGTGATCTGGACTTCAGCCGAGCCTGCGGCCTGCCGGAAGGCTACCGGCATTGCGCGGGGGGCGGCGTTCGCCATCGCCAGGCATTCGCTGCGCTGAGGTGGCTGCTGGGCGAGAGCAGGAGAGAGGAATGCGCCGAACAGCGCCAGAGCCGCTGAAACCAGTCGCCGCATGAATCGTCCCCGATGACTTCGGAAGAAGTCTACCGTGCAATGCAGCGCGTGGCCAATAGGCCGCGATCAACAGCGCGTCAGTGTCGCAGCCTCACTCCCGGCTCTTAGCTGCGCTTTGGGCTGAACTTCCAGGTGATGGCGACGAGGGCCGCGGTGATCAGGCCGCTGATGAGGCCGGCGATGGGAAGCGCGAGCAGCAGCGCCGCGCTGGCGGCCCAGCCGATCGAGGAGAAGGCTTCGGCAAAGGTTGCGAGCCGAGACGAGGTCTGGCGGCGGCGGAATTGGCTGCGCCGGGCCTGCACCCGGAACCAGAGCTGGATCGCTGTCGCGGACGCCGCGCTGATGATGACAGCGCCGGCACTGACCGCGGCCTGGAACGGCGAGGCGAAAGCAAGTGCCGCGACCAGCGGGCAGAAGATGGCGGCGATGGCGATCAGCACGACCTCGATCTTGGCGCGGATGACGCTGGACGGCGTCAGCGGCGCGGTCGCGACCAGGTCGGGGGCGTCCTCTCCCGAGATCGTCAGCCAGGCGAGCCCGCCCGCGAGCTGTCCCGCCGCCATCACGATGACGGGTGTGATCAGCGTCAGCGCCGCGGAGCTGTCGGCAAAGTTGCGCCAGAGCAGCAGCGCCGGCGGCACCAGGTAGAGCAGCTGCATCAGCGTCTGCGAGATCAGCCAGGGATCGCGCCAGAGCAGCGAAAATTCCTTGCGCCGCAGCGCCTGTTGCCGCGATCCGCCGCGGAACGGGCGCTGCTTCGCAGCCTTGCTGCCGGAGGCGCCGTAAGCGGCGGCATCGATCGCGGTGTCGGCAAAGCGGTGCGAGAAGACCGCCATCACGCTGCCGAGCAGCACGAGCCCGAGCGCCAGGAGCAGCAGCAGCGCCTCGCTGTCGCCCATCGTCGCCCGCGCCGGCCACCACCAGATGCTGTCGACGTCGGGCGCGTAGGCGGCGAAGCTGCCCGAGGTCAGGATGGTGAAGCGCGACAGCGTGCCATAGGACATGATCGCGGCGACCTGGAGCGCGATCACGAAGCCGGCGCCGATCATCGCGGCGAGGACCTGGGCGACGAAGCGCGTGCGCGCCGGGCCGATCAGGCGGAACAGCAGGATGGTGACGGCGATCGCGATCGCCGCGGCGGAGAGGCCCATGGCGACGACGACGCCGAACGCCGCGAGCCAGCGCGCGCCGCCGCCGATCACCAGCACGTCGATGAACGGCGTCGAGAACAGCAGCGCCATCCCGGTGACGGCCAGTGCGATCGCGGCGATGCGCACCGAGAACAGATTGGCGAGCGTCGCGGGCGAGGACATGATGAGGTCGAGATCGGCGCGGGCGTAAAACACCCGCGTCACCGATTCGATCGCCTGCGACAGCATCAGCGTCCAGGCGAGAAAGATCGTCGCCGAGATCACGATCAGCGAGGATTTGTCGAGCGGCAGCTGCAGGTCGGCGAAGCGGCCGATCACCGCCCAGGCCGGCACGTGCAGGAGGGCCGCGAAGAACAGCAGGCCGATCATCGCGGCGCGCCCGCTTGCGCCGGCCGCCGGTCATCATGGCGAACCATTCGCGCCAGGCGAGCCGGAGCTCGTGGCGGGCAAACCAGGACAGTGCGGTTGCCGAGCTCATGCGGCTTCCGGAAGCGTCACCAGCGCGATGAAGAGATCCTCCAGGCTGGTGTCGGCGTGGCCGTTCTGCTGACGCAGCTCGGTCAGCGTGCCCTCGGCGACCAGACGGCCCGACGCGATCACGCCAATGCGATCGGCCATGCGTTCGGCAACCTCGAGAATATGCGTGGTCATGATGACGGTGCAGCCGGCGCGGACGCGCTCGCTCAGCAGACCCTTCACGTGGCGGGCGGAAACGGCGTCGAGGCCGGTCAGCGGTTCGTCGAGAATGATGAGGCGGGGATCGTGCACCAGCGCGCCGGCGAGAGCGACCTTCTGGCGCATGCCCTTGGAAAAGCCTTCGCAGCGTTCGTGCCGGTGCGGCTCGAGCCCGAGCGAGGTCAGGAGGTCCTGCGCGACCGGTTCAGAGACCGACGGCGCGATGCCCCAGAGCCCGGCGACGAATTCGAGGTACTCAAGCGGCGTCAGCTTATCGTAGATCATGGGCTCATCGGAGACCCACGCCATCACCTGCTTGGCGGCGACGGGATTTGCGAGCGCATCGATGTCGAAGATCGAGACCGCGCCGGCGTCGGGCCGCAACAGGCCCGCGACCATGCGCAAAGTGGTGGTCTTGCCGGCGCCGTTGGGGCCGACCAGCGCATAGAATTCGCCAGCGTGAATGGTGAGATCGAGGCTGTCGACCGCTAGGCGGTCAAAACGCTTCGTTAACCCAAGGACTTCCAGCGCCGATTTGTCCGGCTTCATGACGGCCCCACCATCCGGTTCTGCATCGCTCGCGACCATGATCCCAAGATGTTTCGGCACCGTGAATCTACGGCCCACAAATTCCGCCATCCGGTTTCGACTAATGGCAAGTCACCGTTTGTTGACAGCGCTGGACGGTTCAGGCTGAATTGGCGCCGGGACAAATGGCGCTAACGCGGCGAAACGACCGCGTAGCGACTGGACACAAGATACGGCAAGGCGGTCACCAAGAGCCGCTGGTTGTATCGGGAGGTTGCGCGGCGATGCTGGATTTCGTTCAGCAGCTGGTCAGCGGTGTTGCGCTCGGCTGCGTCTACGGCCTGATCGCGCTCGGCTTCGTGCTCGTCTACAAGGCCACCGAGGTCGTCAATTTCGCCCAGGGCGATTTGATGATGCTGGGCGGCTTCTTCGCCTTCACCTTCATCGGCATGTTGGGACTGAACTACTGGATCGGCTTTGCCGGTGCGGTGGCTGCCATGGCGTTGTTCGGCATGCTGGCGGAGCGCGTGGTGGTGCGGCCGATCCTCGGCTATCCGCAATTCTCCATCATCATGGCCACCATCGGCCTCGGCTATTTCCTGCGCTCGGTCGCAGGGATGATCTGGGGTACCGACGATCTGAAGATCGAGACGCCGTTCAGCCACGGCGTGCTGCGCGTCGGCTCGCTGGTGCTGGCCTATGACAAGCTCTCGGTGATCGCCGCGACGATGATCCTGTGCGCGCTGCTCTGGCTGTTCTTCAACAAGACCACGCTCGGCACCGCGATGCGCGCCAGTTCCGAGAACATGCTGGCGGCCTATTACATGGGCATCCCGGTCAAGCGCGTGGTGTCGGTGGTCTGGGCGATCAGCGCGGCGGTCGCGACCTGCGCCGGCGTGCTGCTGGCGCCGATCACGTTCATCCATTCCAATGTCGGCCTCGTGCTCGGCCTCAAGGCGTTTCCCGCCGCGGTGCTCGGCGGCTTCGGCTCGATTCCGGGCGCAGTCGTCGGCGGCGTCCTGATCGGCGTGATCGAGAGCATGGCCGGCTTCTATCTGGCGGAGGGCTGGAAGGACGTCGCGCCCTATCTCGTGCTGCTCGCCGTACTCTTGCTCAAGCCCGAAGGCCTGTTCGGCCTTCACGTCTGCAAGAAGGTCTGAACACCATGCGCTTCCTGTTCAAGACCGACTATGAGGACGACATCAAACTGTTCCCGCATTCGGGCTATATCGTCTCCTACGGCATCCTGCTCGCGCTGCTGCTGGTCGCGCCCTATGTGCTCTCCAGCTATCTGATGAGCCAGCTCGTCTTCGTCTGCATCTACGCGACGGTTGGCGTCGGCCTTCTGATCCTGACCGGTTTTACCGGGCAAGCCTCGCTCGGCCACGCCGCGTTCCTCGCGATCGGCGCCTACACGGCGGCATACTTGCAGAAATACAACGTGCCGTTCCCGGTCTATTTCCTCGCTGCCGGTGCCCTGACCGGGTTGATCGGCGCGATGGTCGGCTTTCCTGCCCTGCGCCTGACCGGCATCTACCTCGTCATCGCCACCATCTCCTTTGCCCTGATCGTCGAGGAGATCCTGGCGCGCTGGGAGAGCGTCACCAACGGCAACGAGGGCATGCGGGTCAAGACCCTGTCACTGCTCGGCGTCACCGTCCCGCGCGACAGCCCGACCTTCTATTTCCTCTGCCTTGCCGTGCTGGTGTTGACCATCGTCGGCACGCTCAATCTGCTGCGCTCGCCGACGGGGCGCGCCTTCGTCGCGATCCGCGACAGCGAGACCGCGGCGCGCAGCATGGGCGTCAACGTCGCGCTGTACAAGGTGAAGTCCTTTGCGATCTCGGCGGCGATCACCGGCTTTGCCGGCGTCCTGTTCGCGCACAAGCTCTCCTTCATCTCGCCGGAGATGTTCACACTCCAGCTCTCGATCGAGTTCATCATCGTGATCCTGATCGGCGGCACCTTCAGCCTGCACGGCGCGGTGCTGGGCGCGATCTTCATCGTGATGATCGACCCGTTCCTGACCTATCTGAAGGACGACTTGCCCGGCATCATCGCCGGCATTGCCGCGACGTTCGGGGCGGGCCCGGCGACTGCCGGCAATATCCAGTCCAAGGTCGCGGCTTTCGCCTCGCTCAACGGATTGAAGGGCGCGATCTACGGCATCATCATCGTGCTGTTCGTGCTGTTCGAGCCGCTCGGGCTCTACGGCCGCTGGCTCAAGATCAAGCTCTTCTTCCAGCTGTTTCCGCTCTACAAGCGCGCCACCTTCAAGCGTCAGAAGATCTACGTGAAGTCGGAGCGCAACCGATGAGCTATTTTCGCGCGGAGAACCTGTCGCTGCATTTCGGAGGGCTGAAGGCGGTCGATGCGGTATCCTTCGCGGTCGAGAAGGGTGAGATCCTCTCGATCATCGGGCCGAACGGTGCCGGCAAGAGCTCAATCTTCAACTTGATCTCGCGGATCTACCGGCCGACTATGGGCCGGATATTCTTCGAAGACCAGGACATCACGGAGCAGCCGCCCTACGACATCGCCAGGCTCGGCATCGCCCGCACCTTCCAGAACATCGAGCTGTTCGAGAACGCGACCGTGCTGTCCAACCTCCTGGTCGGCCGCCACCGTCACTCGACCACCCGGCTCTGGCAGGAGCTGCTGTTCCTGCCGAGCGTGCGCGCGAACGAGAAGGTGCATCGCCGCAGGGTCGAGCAGGTGATCGAGTTCCTCGATCTCGAACCCTATCGCGACAAGCTGATCTCCGGCCTGCCCTATGGCGTGCGCAAGGTGATCGAGCTGGCGCGCGCGCTGTGCTCGGAGCCGAAACTGATCCTGCTCGACGAGCCGTCCTCCGGCCTGAATGTCGAGGAGACCGGCGACATGTCGTTCTGGATCCGCGACATGAAGAACGAGCTCGGCGTCACCGTTCTGATGGTCGAACACGACATGTCGCTGGTCAACCGCGTCTCCGATCGCGTCATCGCGCTGAACTATGGTCGCGTGCTGGCGATGGGCTCGCCCGCCGAGGTGCAGCAGCATCCCGATGTCGTCGCCGCGTATCTGGGAGCCTGACGCATGGACGCCGCCGTCACGCCCGACATCATCCTGAAACTCTCCAACATCGAGAGCTATTACGGGCCGATCATGGCGATCCGCGGCATCTCGCTGGAGGTGCCGCGCGGCCGCATCGTCACCCTGCTCGGCGCCAACGGCGCCGGCAAGACCACGGTGCTGAAGACGATCTCGGGCATTCTGGATCCGCAGAAGGGCACGATCGAATTCATGGGCAAGTCGATCCAGCGCATGGAGGCGGACCGGATCGTGCGGCTCGGCCTCAGTCACGTGCCGGAGGGGCGCGAGGTGTTCCCATTCCTCTCGGTGCGCGAGAACCTGATGATGGGGGCGTATCCGCGCCGGGATCGTGATGGCGTCGCGGAGGATCTGGAGCGCGTTTACGGCTATTTCCCGCGGCTGAAGGAGCGCATCAACCAGCCGGCCGGCCAGCTTTCCGGCGGCGAGCAACAGATGCTCGCGATCGGACGCGCACTGATGAACCGGCCGACCTTGCTGCTGCTCGACGAGCCCTCGCTCGGCCTGTCGCCGCTGCTGGTGAAGGAGATTTTCACCATCATCCGCCGCGTCAACGAGGAGCAGGGAATGTCGATCCTGCTGGTCGAGCAGAATGCCAAGGTGGCGCTGGAGACGGCGCATTACGGCTACGTGCTCGAGATCGGCCGCGTCGTGATGAACGACACCTGCGACCGCTTGATGCATTCCCAGGACATCCAGGAATTCTACCTTGGCGCCAAGGAGGCGGGCGCACGAGGCGAGCGGCGCTGGAAAAAGAAGAAGACTTGGCGCTAAGGGAAGGCGTTAAATGGATTGGCCCATCCGCAACGACAGACCGCCGGCAAGGCAGGCAGCGGAGGGGAGAGCGACAAGGAGGAGACGCGCATGGCCCGACCGGCGGTGCTGACGGTCGCTGATACGATCGCGAAGAGCTTCTTGCGCGCCGCCGAGACGCGGGGCGACAGGCCGGCCATCCGCGAGAAGAAATTCGGCATCTGGCAGCCGACCAGCTGGCGCGAGTGGCTGGAGATCTCGAAGGAGATCGCCTACGCGCTTCACGCCTCCGGCTTCCGGCCCGGCGACGTCGCCTCCGTCATCGCCAATGCCGTGCCGGAATGGGTTCATGCCGACATGGGGATCTTGTGCGCCGGCGGTGTTTCCTCTGGAATCTATCCGACCGATGCATCGTCCCAGGTCGAATATCTGGTCAACGATTCCCGGACCAAGGTGATCTTCGCCGAGGACGAGGAGCAACTCGACAAGGTGCTCGCCTGCCGCGCGCGCTGTCCGTCTCTGCAAAAGATCATCGTTTTCGACATGGAGGGCCTCAGCGGCTTCTTCGACGACATGGTGATGTCGCTCGACGAGTTCCGTGCGCTCGGCCGCAACCACATGGTCGGCCGCGAGGCGCTGTGGCAGGAGATGATCGACAGCCGCAGCGCCGGCGACCTCGCGGTGCTGGTCTACACCTCGGGCACCACCGGTCCGCCCAAGGGCGCGATGCATGCCAACCGCAGCGTCACGCACCAGATGCGGCATGCCAATGACTTCATTCCGGCCCGCGAGGACGAGGATAGGCTGATCTTTCTGCCGCTCTGCCACGTCGCTGAGCGCATCGGGGGCTACTACATCTCCGTCGCGCTCGGCTCGGTGATGAACTTTGCTGAAAGCCCTGAGACGGTCCCGGACAATCTGCGCGAGGTGCAGCCGACCATCTTCCTTGCGGTGCCGCGGATCTGGGAAAAATTCTATTCCGCGATCACCATTGCGCTGAAGGATGCGACGCCGCTGCAGCAATGGGTCTATCACCGCGCCATCAAGGTCGGCTATCGCATGGTCGATTGCCGGATCGAGGGCAGGGCACCGCCGCTCTCTCTGCGCATCGCCAATGGCATCGCCTACCGGCTCGCGTTCCGCAACATCCGCCGCATGATGGGGCTCGACCGCTGCCGCATCGCGTTCACCGGCGCTGCGCCGATCGCGCCCGAGCTGATCCGCTGGTATCTCGCGCTCGGCATCGACATGCACGAGGTCTATGGCCAGACCGAGAATTGCGGCGTCGCGACCATGATGCCGGCGGAGCGTATCAAGCTCGGTTCGGTCGGCACCGCCGTGTCCTGGGGCGAGGTCGCGCTGTCGCCCGATGGCGAGATCCTGATCAAGGGCGACTTCCTGTTCATGGGCTATCTGAATCAGCCCGAGAAGACCGCCGAGACCATCGACCATCGCGGCTGGCTGCACACCGGCGATGTCGGCACCATCGATAACGAAGGCTTTGTCCGCATCACCGACCGGATGAAGGACATCATCATCACCTCCGGCGGAAAAAACGTGACGCCGTCCGAGATCGAGAACCAGCTCAAATTCTCGCCCTACATCTCGGATGCCGTGGTGATCGGCGACAAGCGGCCCTATCTGACCTGCCTCGTGATGATCGACCAGGAGAATGTCGAGAAATTCGCCCAGGACCGCGACATCCCCTTCACCAATTATGCGAGCCTGTGCCGCGCGGCGGAGATCCAGGACCTGATCTGGCGCGAGATCGAAGGCGTCAACGGCAATTTCGCCCGCGTGGAGACCATCAAGAGATTTTACCTGATCGAGCGCCAACTGACCCCGGAGGACGAGGAGCTGACGCCGACCATGAAGCTGAAGCGCGGCTTCGTGAACAAGCGCTACGCTGCCGAGATCGAGGCGATGTATCGCCAGCGCGCGGTGGCGTAACCCACATGCCCCCGGAAAAGTGGGAACCGGTTTTCCGATAAGGGGCATGTGCAGAAAAGAAAGCCTGCCATTCGAGAAAGCGAAGGAGCTGTGGCCCCCGCCCTTCGCGCCATACGGGCCCAAAGGAGAGGAGACGTCAATGTCGAAATCGTTCAGCACGTTCGGCTTTGCTGTGAGTGCCGTGGTGCTCACCTGTCTGCCGGCCGCGGCGCAAACCAAGGTCACCAACGAAGGCATCTCGGCATCCGAGATCGTCATCGGCACCCATCAGGACCTGTCGGGGCCGATCAAGGGCTGGGGCGTGCCGGTTGCAAACGGCATGAAGATGGCGACCGACGAGATCAATGCGGCGGGTGGCATCAACGGCCGCAAGGTTCGACTGGTCGTCGAGGACAGCGGGTACGACCCGAAAAGGGCTGTGCTGGCTTCGCAAAAGCTGATCGAGCGTGACAAGATCTTCGCGATGGTGGGGCCAATGGGATCGCCGACCGTGCTCGCTGCGCAGGACATCCTGTTCGACGCCGGCGTGCTGCAGCTCTTCCCGCTGACGGCGGCCGAGTTCACCTTCAAGTTCGATCCGGCCAAGCCGCAGGAGCGGCTGAAGTTCAACAATCTGCTGCCCTATGTCGAAAGCACGCGGGCCGCGCTGAAATACATGATGGAGTGGAAGAAGTTCCAGAAGCCCTGCATCATGCATCAGGACGACGAGTACGGTAAGAACGTGCTCGACGGCTTCAACCAGCAACTCACCGCCATGAAGGTGCAGCCGGCCTCGATCACGAGCTACAAGCGTGGCGCTTCCGATTTCAGCGCGCAGGTCGCCAAGATGAAGTCCGACGGTTGCGATCTCGTCCTGCTCGGCACCATCCTCCGCGAGACCATCGGCGCGATGACGGAAGCCAGGAAGCTCGGTTGGGACGTAACCTTCCTGGGCGCCTCGCCGACCAACGTGCAGGAAGTTCCAACGTTGGGCAAGGACTCTGTTGAAGGACTCTATGCAGCGAGCCTCTTCGAGATTCCCTACGAGGACAGCGCCAAGGGCAAGGTGAAGGACTGGCTGGTCAACTACAAGAAGATGTTCAACTCCGACGCCAACACGCAGGCGATCATCGGCTACAACGCGATGATGACCTTCGCCTTCTATGCCGATAAGGCGGGCAAGGATCTGACCGGACAGAAGATGCTGGACTCGCTGGAGTCGGGCGAGAAATTCCTCGACATCTTTAACTCGCCTCCGACAAAGTTCTCCAAGACCGACCACCTCGCCAACACCATCACCCAGGTGCAGCAGGTCAAGGGCGGCCGCTGGGTGCTGGTGAAGGACAATCTGATGTTTTGATCTGGCTGACCCTCCCCTGGAGGGGGAGGGTCGATCGCGCAAAGCGCGAGCGGGGTGGGGTGATCTCTCAACACGGGCAGCGCTCGATGTGGAGAGACCGTCACCCCACCCCGCTACGCATTCCGCTTCGCTACATGCGTAACGACCCTCCCCCTCCAGGGTAGGGCTATCGCATATGAGCAAGGACAGTGAGGAGGAAGTCGTTGTTCCACCTCGCCTGAAGCATTTTATGGCTCGTTCGTGCCGGACCCGGCGTGGCTTGCAGGGCATTGATGGCCAGCTTGCGGATGACGGCAAGATTTTCGGGGGCGTGGTCCCTGCGGCTGCGGCAGGCATCCTCGTCGAACAGGACGTCAAGGACCCAGTGCAGGTTGTTCTCGATGCTCCAGTGGGCGCGGACGGCCTCCAGCAGCTTCTTGGCCGGCAGCAGGCGTGAGGCCAGAAAGTATCGAGCTGTGTGCTTGGCCGTCTTGCCCGTGCTGGAGCGCCAACTGTCGATGCGGCCGACGGCAGCGATCGCGGGGAAGGCGTATTGCTTTGCCAAATCCGGTGCCGGCGCGACGACGGCTTGCCGACGTTCGATGCGGCCGTGAGCCGACGCCTTGGGCTGGGACGCGCGTGCTGGCTTCCGAGCAGTGTCCAGCAGCGCCTTGGCGGCCTTGAAGAGCCGACCACGATTGCTCTTGATCGCCAATACATAATGCCCGTTGCGGTCGCGAATGGCCTGGGCAATGTCGGGGCGGCAATGCAGGGCGTCAGCTGTGACAAGAGCGCCATCCAGATCAAGCAAAGCCAGGACTTCGAGAACCCCGGCAACCTCGTTGCGATTGGGAGCCTTCCTCTGAGCCAACGCCATGCGTGTGCCTGCCGCCCAGACATTGACCATATGCAGCGGCGTGGCCTGCCGGCCCCGCGCGAAGGCGCCGCGTAACGCCTTGCCATCGATACTGACCACGCCCTTGACGCCGAAGCTCTTGCTGAACTTGCGCAAAACCGCCTCCAGCCCTTTAGGGTCCAGAGCGCGGAAGACGTTACTGAACGTATCGTGGCTGGGAATGCCGTATCTGAGCTGCAAGAATTGACGCAACAACTCCTCTCGACCTTTGCCGAAGAACTCGAACTCCGTGCAATTCTTGGCGCCGGCCAGTGTTGCCGCCAGGGCAATGACGATGATCTCCACCAGATCGTGTCGAACGTTGCTGGCGCGAGGATCCTTGAGCGGTCGAAGCAGGCGCTTGAGCTGGCGCATTCTGGTCTCCCTCGGGAAGCGAGAGAGACCCAAAGAATCCAGTTCCAACCGCTTGGCAACAGCCCTCCGCAGCCATATGCGATTCCCCTACCTGGAGGGGGAGGGTAAGAGCCCCTACGATCCCCCACCCGCCGTCCCCGAATTCACCGGCGCCAGCTCGTCTTCCCGGCAGCGCCAGCCGTCGGCGGCTTTCACGAAGGCGAAGGTCCGCTGGATTCTCAGGCGGCGCGTGACGTTGAAGGCCTCGCCGGATCGCTCCTTGCTGCCGACGCCGGGCTGCGGACGGCCGGTCCTGGGGTCCCAGCAGGTGCCGGTGCAGGTGGAAGCGACCTTGCTGCACATGGTGAAGGGCGCCAGCACGACCATCTCGATCTCGCCCGTGACCTGCGCCTCCTGGTCGGTCACCTGGCTGTCGAGCGCGTAGACGCGGTTGATGCGGAGGAAATTGCCGCACGAATTGGCGGCGTGAATCCGCGCGGCGCAGAAATCGACGGCATCGGTGTCGGGCGAGCGGGCCGCGACCTGCCGGCCGAACACTTTCTTCGGATCGCCCTTGGCGGCGGCGATCTCCTCGGTCTTGCGCTTCAGATGGTCGGCGAGACAATCTTCCGCGGACGAAAGCTCGGCAAGCGGCACGTTCTCCTTGCCGACGAGATTGCACTTGCGATCGCGCTCTCTCGTCCATCGGCCGTATTCGGCGAAGGCAAAGCGGGCCGCGGTCGGGTCCAGCCTGCCGATCAGGCCCAGCACCTGGCTGTTGAGCTCGGTTTCGGTGAGCGCCAGCGACGGGTCCGCGCAGATCAGCGCGCCCGCGGCCGTGTTGGCCGCGAGACAGTCGAAATCAGGATCACGCACGATTGCGGCGCGCTCTTCGGTGACCTTGAGGAGGCACGCCTTCACGCGGTCGAAATCGTCGGTGCGGATCGCGGTCTGGCCGACGATGCCGCAGCCGAGGTTGCGCTGTCGGATCCAGATCGCATTCTCCTCGATCGCGGGCAGGCGATCGGGCAGGCGGGCGAGCCGCGCCTCGATTGCCGTGCCGAGCTTCTCGGCGGCGGCGGCAAGCTCGGCGTCACCGCAGATCAATTGATTGCCGGGATCGCGGATCTGCTGGCAGTTGTTTCGGGCAAACAGCGGCAGCCTGTCGGCGATGGAGCGGTCGGATGGGCCCGATTGCGCGGAGCCTGGTGCCGCCGGCAATACCAGCAGCGCAAGCACAGACAGCACGATGAACCGCATTCCAGTCGCCCCCGCAAAGGCGCCATGCTAGCGCCCCGGATCGCGCGGCGAAACGGCTTTGTGGCGGGTGGTTCAGTGCGCCTCCGGCGCGGCCATCGACAACCGTACGGGTTCGTCGACATATTTCATCACGGCGGACTGGTAGAGCACGAACAGCGGCTGGTAGGTCTGGGCCGCGTCGTCCTCGACCATCGCCATGCGGCGGTTGTCGAGCATCAGCCAGTGGCCGTCCAGCTTTGCTGCGGCAACCGCATGCTCTTCGCCGGCCCTGACGTCGCGCACCACGACGATGCGGAGGTCCTCGTTGGCAAATCCGGCAAGCCGCAGCGCAGCCAGCTTGGCGATGGCATAGTCTTCGCAATCGCCGGCGCCCCGCGCGAAGGTCGCGAGCGGCGAGCTCCAGACGTCGTCGGCGCCGTCATTGGCGGCCCGGATGGCAAGATTGATGGCGCGATTGGTCTCACCCAGCTTCGCGCGGCCGTCGCGGCTGCGGGCCTGGTCGACGATGGCGATCAGCTTGAGCGCCGCGGGCGACGCGCAATTGTCCCGGTCGCCGTCGCACAGTGCGAGCTGCACCATGTCGTCGTCGAGCTTCTGCTTCAGCGCGAACCATTTCTGCTGGAGGCTGCCGGACGAGATGGCGAAGGCGAACACGCCGAACGGCTCGGCGGATTTGCGCACGAGGACGCCGGCTCCAGGCGACAGCAGCGTGCCGGCGCGGAGCTCGGCGGCCGATCCGAGCAGGATCAGTCCGCACAGCACAAGGACAGCGCGCCAGGCGCGCGAGCGAGCAGCGGTCTCCATCTGACATCCCCTTCCGGCTTCGCTAGGTCCCCCTCGACCTGTACGTGCCGGGCTTTGTTGCTTTCGCGGAGATAGTGCGAGACGGGCCGTTTTGTTCTGCTTAATGCGCCCGGCAGGGCTCCCAAAACCGTGGGACAGGCTGAAACGGGCCTGTCCAAATTGCGTAAAATTTTACGATTCGCCGGCTAGGAGGGCGCCGTCGCCGCGAAATGGAACCAATTGCAGGGAGAAGTTGCGGGCGGGCTGATTCTACCGCTTATGGCTAACAGCCCGCTATTTCACGGGTTCTGTTAGTTGGGTCACAGATTCTGTCCCGTATTTGCCGCAGGATGCTGCGGGGCACTACGAATAAAAGATGACACAAGTATCCGTCGTTTGATTTAACCGACTGATTACTTTGGATGACTGGAAATGCGTGAAAAGAAGCCGAAAACCGACCTCGGAATATTTGAAGAATTACTTCGGCTTCTCTGTGAAAGCGCCGCTACTGGGGGACTCCTCCGGCCAAGTGATGCGAATCACACAAGCAATAGATGGTTTCGCTAAGGACTTGGTAATGCTATTCAAGCTTAGGCGGTCGTTACTTACTTAAATTTTAACTCTTTTTGCGGTGCCCGGTTGAATTACGCTGGCAAATTTGACGCCACGATTCCCCTTGATGGCGAGGGTTCCCGCTCGGCCGCGGACGTTCATGTCGATTCCTTTACGGCCAAGCCTTTTATCGCCAAGCCCTTTATCGCGAAGGCGCACGGTCACGTGCCCGACGGCACGTTCGTTGTTCCCGATCCGAACCTGATCTTCAATGGCGAGTTCAAGCGCGCAGGTCTCGACCTCGTGCTGTCCCACGAGGGGCACGAGTTCGTCGTTCACGATTATTTCAAGGGCGACAAGCGCGCAGCGATCGCCTCGCCCGATGGCGCCCACCTCACTGGCGACGTCGTCAACGCACTCACGGGCCACGTCCAGGTTGCGCAGGCCGCGCCCGGTATCGCCGCCGCGCAGGTCATCGGCCATGTCACGAAACTCTCCGGCAGCGCGACCGCGGTCCGCAACGGCGTCTCGGTCACCCTGAACAATGGCGACAACGTCGAGAAGGGCGATGTGGTCTCGACCGGCGCGGATTCGACGCTCGGCATCACCTTCATCGACGGCACCGTGTTCGGCCTGTCCTCCAATGCGCGGATGGTGCTGAACGAGATGGTCTACGACCCCAACGGGTCGAGCAATTCCTCGCTGCTGAGCCTGGTCGCGGGCACCATCACCTTCGTCGCCGGCGAGACCGCCAAGCACGGCGACATGAAGATCGACACGCCGGTCGCCACCATGGGCATCCGCGGCACGGCGGTGCTGACCCAGATCAACTTCGTCGTTCCTGCCGGCGGCGGCGATCCGCAGCCGCAGGCGAGCTTCCAGGTGCTGGTCGAGCCGAACGGTACGACGGGCTCCTACATCCTGTTCGACAAGGTCACGCTGCTGCCGATCGCGACGGTCAACCAGGCCGGCCAGATGATCCAGATCAGCGGTGGCAACGTCTCGATCACCAACGGGCTGCTGTCGCCGGACGTGCAGAAGCTGATCACGGACGTGTTCACGCTGAAGTTCACCGACAACAACACCAACACCAAGCTGACCACGAACTTCACCGACACGATCACGCAGACCAGCGACGGCCTGGTGATCAAGACGCCGGCCGGCTACATCGCGACCGCGGTTTTCACGAACCTCAATCCGCAGGGAACGCAAGGGTCCGGCGATCACACGACGCCTTTCAACCGTTACCCCGGCAAGCCCGATGCGCGCAGCCTCGATAGCAGCGGCAATGTGAAGACGGCGTTCGCGCTGACCGAACGCGCGGACACAACCGGCGACACGACGCACTCCGACACGATCTCCGGCCGGATCACCTTCGTCGACCAGAACCTGGGCGACCGGCCCACGGTGAGCGTGAATCTCGCCGAGGCGCCGAACTATGTCTACAAGAGTGCCGGCCAGGACGTCACCGGCTCGCTCACCGCGCTCCAGAAGCAGGACATCGCGGCGACGCAGATCCAGATCAACGTCGTCGCCGACAGCGGCAACAACAACAACGGCTCGGCGGTCTGGACCTACACGATCCCCGACCACGTCTTCGACTTCCTCGCTGCCGGCGAAACGCTGACGCTGACCTACATGGTCCGCGTCGACAACAATTTCTCGGTCAGCCCCGAGACCGCCTTCATCCCGATCACGATCACGATCACCGGCACCAACGACAAGCCGGTGATCACCACCAGCGTTCCGGTCATCACCTTCGAAGGCGGCACCAGCGTGCCGGGCGGCCCGCTTACCAGCGATGTGCCGACGACGGGCACGCTGAACTTCGACGACGTCGATCTCACCGACAAGCATACGGTGTCGGTGGCGCTGACCAGCGCGACCCTGCCTGATGGCACCGTTCCGCCGGGCCCGCTCGCGGCGTTCCAGAGCGCGATGTCGGTCGCGATCGCGGCGGGTGCCGACAGCACCGGGGATGGTTCTGGCACCATCAACTGGTCGCTGGCCGATCTGCCGGTCTATCTCGCCGACTTCATCCCGAAGGGCGAGACGCTGACGCTGGTCTACACCGTGACGCTGACGGATTCGCAAGGCGCGACCTCGCAGCAGACCGTCACCGTCACCATCACCGGCACCGATGCGCCCGCGGTGGTGTGGATTGCGACGGACAAGGCCGGCGCTCCCTCGGGCGGCTTCTGGAACGACGCGGCGAACTGGGCAACCGGTACGGTCCCGACCATCAATGACGACGTCATCGTCATCACCGATCAGCTGCACGGCCTGACGCCGTCCTATCCGGTGACGATCGACACCGCGGCCTACGCCAAGTCGGTGACGATGAACGATTTCGGTGGCCCGCCGCCGAAGGTGATCGTTCAGAGCTCGCTGACGATATCAGGCGCGCTCAACATGGGCGCCGATTCGATCCTCACGACCGCCGCGACCGGAACGATGTCGGTCGGCGGCAAGGCCGAGATTCTGGGCACGAGCGTGCTCACCAATGCCGGCTATCTGACGCTCGCGGGCGGCGGTGATTTCGCCAGCGGCACCACGATCACCAATTCCGGCACGATCGAGCTGTCCGGCGGCACGCTGAAGACGCTCGCCACGATCCACAATGCCGGCGGCTTGCTGAGGGCCGATGCCGGCGCGACGCTGATCGTCGACAGCGCGACGGTCGATGGCGGCACCGTCAGCATTTTGGGCACGCTGGAGCTCGACGGCATCAGCCTGATCGAGAACGGCACGCTGAACAATTCCGGCACCGTCAACGTCAAGGGCACGGTCGAGTTCGCCCACGAGACCGTGTCCAACACCGCGGCCGGTGTGATCGAGGTGCTGGCCAACGGCTGGCTGACGATCCATCAGGGCTCCAGCGTTATCAATGACGGCCAGATCACGGTTGATGCCAGCGGCAAGCTGATCGTCAGCAATGCGACCATCGACGGAGCTGGTGCGGTGATCGGCACCATCGGCGGTGATGACGAGGGGGGCCCCGTCCTCAACGCCGGCATTCGCGGCGCAGGCACGATTACCAACAACGGTGAGATCGATCTGACCGGCGATGCCGTCCTTAGCGGCGGCATTCTGAACAACAACGCCGTCTTCAAGGCGAGCGGTGCGCGCAATGCGCTCAGCGATGAGGCCGTCATAAATGCCGGCATCATCGAAGTGCTCGCCAACGGCGCGCTCGCGATCGATCAGGGCTCGACCGTCGACAATTCGAGCGGCGACGTCATCGTCGACGGAAATGCCGCGCTGACGCTGGACAATGCCACGATCAGCGGCGGCGCCATCAAGGGTGCCGGCACGATCGACGTCACCGGTGCCAGCAAGATCGACAGCGGGGCTACGGTCAGCATCAGCACCCTCACGGTCGAGAGCGGCGTCACGCTGACGCTCGACGACGCGACCGTTTCGGGCACCGCGATCGTCAATCACGGCACCGTCAATGTCGATGCCGGCAAGACGCTGACGTTGAACGGTGCGAGCCTGGCCGGCGGCACGCTCACCATCGCCGGCACGCTGGAATCGACCGGCGCGAGCGCCATCGACAACGCCGACGTCGGCAACACTGGCACGATCTCCGTCACCAGCGGCACGCTGACGATCGATCCCGGCATCCTCCACGCCATCACCAATCACGGTCTGATCGAGGCGGTGACCGGCGGCACGCTGAAGCTCACGGCCGCCACCATCGCCAACGTCGGCGGCATCATTTCGGTCGACGGCGCGTCAAAACTCTATCTGACCGACGTCTCGATCAATGGCGGCAGCGTGACCAATGCCGGCAATCTCTACAGCGTCGCCGGCCTCAACACGATCACGGGCGGCGTCACCAACACCGGAACCATCGAAGTCCAGAGCGGCACGCTCAACCTGTCCGGCGGCATCACCGGCGCCGGCACGCTGATCATCGACGATAACACGACGCTGGAGCTTGGTGGTGCGGACGCGCAGACCGTCACCTTCGCCGGCGGCACCAATACGCTCGAGCTCGACAAGACGAGCCATGCCTTTACCGGCACTATCGCCGGTCAGGCCTCGACCGGCGGTACCTTTACGGTCACCGGCGATGCCGACATCAATTCGGGCAAGGGCGACGCGCTCGACTTCACCGCTTCGGGCGGGACGATCGGCAATCGCGGCAATATTGTGCTGACGCCGACCGGCACGCTGACCGGCGCGACCAACGGCATTGTCGTCACTCAGAATGGCATCGGCGACATCTCGCTGACGACATCAGGCGACATCACCGGCCAGACCGGCAACGGCATCGTGCTGCATGACGGCGCGAACGGCGCGGGCGATATCACGGCGACCATCGGCGGCGGCGTTTCCGGCGCGGTCGGTCTGGACATCGTCTCCCATGGCAACGGCGCAGTCACCGTCACCAACAACGGGCACATCACCGGCACGACCTCGTTCGGCATCAATGTCGACCAGGACGATGCGGGCGCGACCGGCTCGACGCACATCACCAACACCGGCTCCGTGGTCGGCGCCGATGGCGTCGCTGCGATCTCCATCCAGGAGAATGCCACCGGCGCTGCGACGATCATCAACTCCGGCACCATCGGGCCAGCCGATGCCGGCAGCGTGACCTCATCGACCTATGCGATCGTCGAGACTGGCGGCGAGATCACGATCAACAACACCGGCCACATCAACGGCAATATCTCGGTCGCCACCGCCACGTTCAATAACAACGCAGGCGGCACCTGGACGGTCGCCGGCAGCGGCGTGTTCGGCGATGCGTCCTCGATCGTCAATCACGGCGACATCGATCTGCATGGGGCCTCCATTTCCGGGACCGGGCTGAGCATCGCGAATTATGCGACCATCGATAGCTGGGGCACGGCGTCGATCTCGGGCACCATCGCCAATACCGGCACCATCGAAGTCCATGGCGGGGACCTGACGCTGTTCGGCTCGCTGTCGGGCACCGGCTCGGTCACCGTCGATGCTGGCGCGCTGCTGACGCTCGAGGGCACGGTTTCGCAAACGATCACGCTCGCCGGCGACGGCGCCCATCTTCAGATTGATACGTCGACATTTGGCGGATCGATCGCGGCGTTGTCCGCGACCGACACCATCGACCTGTCGACCATCAAGTACGGCCCCGACACCAGCGCCGTCTATGTCGCCAATGCCGATCCTGCGACCGGCGGTGTGCTGACGGTCACTGGTGACGACGGCCAGAGCATCAGCCTGAAGCTGACCGGCGCCGACTACAGCCACGCGCATTTCGCCGGCAGCGATGACGGCACCGGCCATACGCTGATCACGATCAACGCAGATGACGATGCGCCGGTCTTCACCACGCTCGGCGCGACGCTGACCGCAACCGTCCCCGAGCGCGAGAACACGACCGGCTCCGCCGCGCTCGACCCCACGCCGGCTGCCGCGACCGGCTCGATCGACTTCAAGGATATCGACCTGACCGACCGGCCGACGGCGGAGATCACGGGCCAATCCGTGACCTGGTTCGATACAGATGGCACGACTCACCTGGCGCTGACCGGCCAGGAAGCCGCGCTCGAGCACGCCCTGACACTCCTGTCGCAGACCGGCAACAAGAACAACGGCGCGATCGGCTGGACCTATTCGGTCGCCGACGGCGCGCTGGATTTTCTCGGCAAGGACCAGACCGCGAAAATCGTCTCCACCATCACGCTCGATGACCACGCGGGCCAGAAGACCACGACCGATGTCACCATCACGATCACCGGCACGAACGACGCGCCGGCGATCAACACCGACCAGATCAGCGTCACGCAGGAAGGAGACAAGGTCTTCGTCCACGGCCTCTCGGTCACCGACGTCGATGCCGGCGCCCATGAAACGTTCACGCTCGCCGCGACCGCGGCCTCCGGTAGCTGTGTCGATCCCGCATCGGCAGGCGACACGTTGGCCGACGTCAACTCGGCACTCCAGACGCTGGCCTATGCCGAGCCAAACGGGCCCGCGACGGACCCGGTTGCGGTGACGGTGACCGACGGCCATGGCGCGAGCGACAAGGTCAACCTGATCTTCAACCTGACCGGGGAAGGTCCGGTGACTCTCGCCGGCACGGCCGACAAGGACGTGTTCTTCGGCACCGGCTATCAGGACCAGTTCGTATTCGCGGCCGGTTCGAACCACGACACGATCGTGAACTTCACCTCGGGTACGGACAAGATCGACCTGTCGGCGGTGGTGACTTCCGATCCTCAGAGCTGGATCGATCAGCACGTGACCGCGTCAGGGACGGCGGACACCCTGATCACGATCAACGCAACGGACAGCATCCTCCTGAAGGGCGTCGCCCACGTCCAGGCGAGTGACTTCATCGTCCATGCCTGATGGCCGCTTCAGGCGCCGCGACCGCCTGCAGATCCGCTGCCGTTCGCCGCGAAAGCGTGATATCCAAGCCGAATGAAACGTCTGAAGATCCTGCGGCGGTGGTTTGCGCGGAAGCTTGGCTTCGCGCGGCTGATGTGCCTTGCGCTGCTGGTCGTCTTTGCAGGCTTTCGCGTCTGGGATCCGCCGCCGATCCAGGAATTGCGTCTGCGGACCTTCGACATGTTCCAGCTGATCGATCCGCGCCACAAGGCGGCGCGGCCGGTCACCATCATCGACATCGACGACAAGAGCCTCGCCAAGCTCGGCCAGTGGCCGTGGCCGCGCACGCGGATCGCCGACCTGATTGTCAACCTCACCAATCTCGGCGCGGTGACGATCGGCTTCGACATGGTGTTTTCCGAGGCCGACCGGCTCAACCCGGATCTCGTCGCGGGCCAGATGCGCTCTCTGGACGACGCCACCCGCGCCAAGCTGCGCGAGCTGCCGTCCAACGACCAGATCCTCTCGGACGCGATCAAGCGCTCGCAGGTGGTGCTGGGCGAAACAGGTCAGTCGGCCATTTCGTCCGAGATCGACAAGACGCTTCCCTTCACCGGCGTGGCGACGGTCGGGGAGGAGGGCGCCGAACGCTTCCTGTTCGAATTCCCCGGCCTGTTGCGCAATGTGCCCGAGATCGAGAAGGTCGCCGCCGGCCGCGGCCTGTTCACGATCAAGACCGAGCGCGACGGTCTGATCCGCCGCGTGCCGATGGTCATGCGCGCGCAGGGCCACATCATGCCCTCGCTCAGCCTCGAGATCCTGCGCGTCGTCACGAGAACGCCGACGCTGCTGGTCAGGACCGACAAGACCGGCGTGCGGGCCGTGCGTCTCAAGGGCGTGGAGATTCCGACCGACAAGAACGGCCAGCTCTGGGTGCACTATGCTCGCCAGGACCCATCGATCTACGTCTCCGCTGCCGACGTGCTCGACAACAGCGTGCCGCAGAGCAAGATCGCCGGCAAGCTGGTGCTGGTCGGCACGTCCGCGGTCGGGTTGAACGACCTCAAGACCACGCCGGTGTCCTCGACCATGCCGGGCGTCGAGATCCATGCCCAGGTGCTGGAGAGCGTGCTCAGTGGCGCGATGATCTCGCAGCCGAACTATGCGCTCGGCGTCGAGCTGATCGCCGCGCTCGTGATCGGCCTGCTCGTCATCATCTTCACGCCGAATCTCGGCCCTGTCCGTCTGGTGCTCGCGGGCGCGATGTTCGCCGCCATCCTGGTCGGGGTGTCCTGGTTCTTCTATGCGCAGGACCGCTACCTCATCGACTTCACCTATCCGCTGCTCTCGACTACCGCGATCTATCTGACACTGATCTTCGCCAGCTTCGTGCGCGAGCAGCGTCAGCGCGTGCAGATCCGTGGCATGTTCGCGCAATACATGTCGCCCGTCCTGGTCGAGCAGCTCGCGCAGTCGCCCGAAAAGCTCGTGCTCGGCGGCGAGGAGCGCGAGATGACGATCATGTTCTCCGACGTGCGCGGCTTCACCACGATCTCGGAGAGCTACAAGCAAGATCCGCAAGGCCTGATCGCGCTGATGAACCGCTTCCTGACGCCGCTGACGGACGTCATCATCGATCAGAAGGGCTACATCGACAAGTACATGGGCGACGCCATCATGGCGTTCTGGAACGCGCCGCTCGACGATGCCGAGCACGAGGTCAACGCCTGCGAGGCCGCGATCCAGATGCTGGAGCAGATCGACGTGGTCAACAAGGAGCGCGAGCAGGAGGCCGTCGACGGCGGTCCCGTCTACATCCCGCTCAATGTCGGCATCGGCCTCAACACCGGCATCGGCGTCGTCGGCAACATGGGCTCCGAACTGAAGAAGAACTATTCGGTGCTCGGTGACAGCGTGAACCTCGCCTCGCGCCTGGAGGGGCAGTCGAAGGAGTACGGTTTCCCGATCATCGTCGGCTCCAGGACCGCGCTCGCCGCCAAGGACAAGTTCGCGATCCTCGAACTCGACTTCATCATGGTCAAGGGCAAGACCGAGCCGGAGGTGATCTACGCCATCGCCGGCCGCGAGGACGTGATGCATTCGGGCGCCTTCCAGCGCCTGCGCAACGTCACCATCGAGATGCTCGGCTGCTACCGCGGCCGCGACTGGCAGAGCGCGCTGGACGCGATCGAGCGCGGCCGCCGCAGCGAGGACGCCGACACGCTGGAAAAACTGTTCAAGCTGTACGAGGCGCGGATCAAGGAATTCCAGATCAATCCGCCGGCGGAGGGATGGACCGGGGCGTATGCGCTGCTGACGAAGTAGCGGTGTGAGTGTGTGGCCATCGCCGGCGCTGCACTGAAAGTGTCTTCCCCGCGTACGCGGGGACCCATACTCCCAGGGAGATGTTATCGCGCGAGCTGGTAACTCCGAGTCTTCGTCAAACTACTCCCTGTGGTTATGGGTCCCGGGCTCGCGACGACGTCGCGCCCCGGGACGACAGCGGTGTTTGACGCGGTAGCTTGGCGCCACGCTACCTGCGCCAAACATCAACTCCCGTAGGGTGGGCAAAGGCGCGCAAGCGCCGTGCCCACCATCTCTCGTCGCGTCGCTCGAAGTGGTGGGCACGCTTCCGCCTTCGCTCTACGAGCTACGGCGGACAAGTCGCTTTGCCCACCCTACGACACCGCCGCCCCCTCACTCCGTCCCGATCGTCGTCAGATCCTGGAACCAGTGCTGCGCCTGCACGAACTGCTTGATCTTCGGCGACAGCGCGTGCGGGTTGGTGTCGTGGACGACCCAGACCAGCGCGGCATCGTCGACGATCAGCGCGTGCGCCTGCGCGATCAGATCGTCCTGCTTGGCGGTATCGAACGTCTGCTTGGCCTCGCTGATCAGCGCGTCGACCTTCGGGTTCTTGTAGCCGCCCCAGTTGACGCCGACGGGCGCGATCTGGTCGGAGGCGAAGAAGCGGACGATGGCGTAGAGCGGGTCGGAGGTGACATAGGCGATGTTGTTGGCGGTGATGCCGGCGTTCATCTCGTCGGCCGCGCCCTTGCGCCAATGCGTATATAATGTCTCGAGCTCGACCACCTTGAAGTCGATCTCGATGCCGACCTCCTTGAAACTCTGCTGCAGGAATTCGTTCATCGGCAGCGACAGCATCTGGCCGGTGCCGCCCTGCGCGATGATGAAGGTGGCCTTCAGCGGCTTTGCCTTGGAGTAGCCGGCCTCTTCGACCAGTTTCTTGGCTGCAGCCAGATCATATTTCAGCTCGAAACTCGGTTTGCCGAACCACGGGCTCGACGGATCGACCTGGCCCTTGGCCGGTTTTGCGAGGCCATTCATCAGGCCGACGACTTCGTCACGATTGATCGCGAGGTTCAGCGCCTTGCGCAGGCGGATGTCGGTCCAGGGCGAACCCGGCAGCACGCTGAGATGATAATTCCAGACATGCGGCGTGACGTTGTCGACGATTTTCATGCCGGCCGCCTTCAGCTGCGGCACGGCGTCCGGCGCCGGCGTCTCGATCAGGTCCACTTGCCCTGCGAGCAGCGCATTGGTGCGCGTCAGCGCTTCCGGCATCGGCACCAGCACGATCTTGTCGGCCTTCGGAATGCGCTTCTTGTTCCAGTAGTCCGGATTCTTCGTGAGCTCCGCAAGTTCGCGCGGCACGAGCTTGGTCAATTTGAACGGACCGGTGCCGGAGGGCTGGCTCGCGAACTTGTCCCAATCCTTGCCGAGCTTCTCGTATTGCGCCGGGCTCGAGACCAGGAACCACAGCATCTGATAGGGAAAAAAGGAATCGACTGTCTTGGTCGTGATCTCCACCGTGAAATCGTCGATCTTGGCGTAGCTCGCGACCGAAGGCAGGCGGGTCTTCACCTGCGCGCTCTGTCGCTTGTCGAATTGCGGCGCCTTGTCGTTGAGCACCTTGTCCAGATTCCAGATCACCGCATCGGCGTTGAACTCGCTGCCGTCGTGAAACTTCACGCCCTTGCGCAAAGTGAACCGCCATTTGGTCTTGTCGGCATCATCCACCTTCCATTCGGTGGCGAGCCCGGGCACCAGCTTGCCGGGGCGGTCGGCGACATCCATCTCCCAGGCGACCAGCGGATCGTAGATCGTGTATGCCGTGAACTGATAGGCGCCGGCGCCGCGATCGGGCTGCCCCGTCGTCAGCGGGATGTCCGCCATCGAGATGCCGTAGCGCACCACCGTTTCGGCGCGCGCCGTGATCGCGGATAACGCCAGCGCAAGCACGGCGAGGCAGGTCGATAGTCGGATACGCATGGCCCAGAGCTCCCAGGAGATTTCAGGGCCAAACTTGCAATCTTGATGCCAGAATAGGCAGCGCGGGGCTCGCGCCAGTGCGCGACAACATGGACTTGTCGCAGCAGGGCCAATCTGCAGAATAAATTAGCCTGCTGGCATAGCCATTGCATACGATTGCATCAAAATTAATCATCGGAAGCCGGAAAGGGACTGAAGCGATGCTTATGAAGATGACGACACGCGCGGCGCTGGTTGCGGCGCTGGCTCTGACGACAGCGGCCGCGTGGCCGCGCGCGGCTAGTGCAGAGACTGTGCTGCGGATCGGCATGACGGCTGCCGATATTCCGCGCACATTGGGCCAGCCCGATCAGGGCTTTGAAGGCAACCGCTTCACCGGCCTCACCATGTACGACGCGCTGACCGGCTGGGACCTGTCCTCTGCCGACAAGGCGAGCGTGGTGATCCCTGGCCTTGCGACCGAGTGGAAGGTCGACGACGCCGACAAGACCAAGTGGGTCTTCAAGCTGCGCCCCGGCGTCACCTTCCATGACGGCTCGCCGTTTAACGCGGACGCCGTGGTGTGGAACGTCGAGAAGGTGCTGAAGCAGGATGCGCCGCAGTTCGACGCCAGCCAGGTCGGCGTCACCGCATCGCGCATGCCGACGCTGGCCTCCGCCAGGAAGATCGACGACATGACGGTCGAGCTCACCACCAAGGAGCCCGACAGCTTCCTGCCGATCAACCTCACCAATTTGTTCATGGCGAGCCCGGCGAAGTGGCAGCATTTCTACGACAAGGCGGAAAGCGCCGACGCCAAGGCGAAGTCGCAGGCCGCGTGGACTGCCTTTGCCAAGGATGCCGCGGGCACCGGCCCGTGGAAGATGGCGAGCTTCACTCCGCGCGAGCGGCTCGAGCTGGTCAAGAACGCGGCCTATTGGGACAAGGCGCGCGTGCCCAAGGTCGACAAGATGGTGCTCTTGCCGATGCCGGAGGCGAACGCGCGCACCGCGGCGCTGCTCTCGGGGCAGGTCGATTGGGTTGAGGCGCCGGCGCCGGACGCGCTGCCCGAGCTGAAGCAGCGCGGTTTCAAGCTCTACGCCAATGAGCAGCCGCATGTCTGGCCCTGGCAGTTCTCGCGCGTCGAGGGCTCGCCCTGGAACGACATCCGCGTGCGCAAGGCCGCCAACCTCTGCGTCGATCGCGAAGGTCTCAAGGACGGCCTGCTCGCCGGCCTGATGGTGCCGGCGACCGGCACCTTCGAGCCCGGCCATCCCTGGCGCGGAAAGCCGGCTTTCGAGATCAAATACGACAAGACTGCTGCGCAAAAACTGATGCAGGAGGCCGGCTTTGGTCCGAGCAAAAAGTTGACGGTGAAGATCCAGACGTCGGCGTCGGGCTCGGGCCAGATGCAGCCGCTGCCGATGAACGAATATCTCCAGCAGGCGCTCGCCGAATGCTATTTCGACGTGAAGCTCGACGTCATCGAGTGGAACACGCTGTTCACCAACTGGCGCCGCGGCGCCAAGGACCCCAGCGCCAACGGCTCGAACGCGACCAACGTCACCTATGCGGCGATGGACCCGTTCTTCGCGCTGGTGCGCTTCCTGCAATCGGGCATGGCGCCGCCGGTCTCCAACAATTGGGGCTTCATCCACGAACCCAAGTTCGACGAGCTGGTGAAGAAGGCACGCCAGACCTTCGACCCCGCCGCGCGCGACGCCGCGCTCGCCGAGCTGCACGCGGCCTCCGTCGACGACGCCGCCTTCCTCTACGTCGCTCACGACGTCGGCCCCCGCGCCATCAGCCCGAAGGTGACGGGCGTCGTGCAGCCCAAGAGCTGGTTCATCGACTTCTCGCTGGTGTCGATGCAGTAGTTCGCGCCACACGCTCAGTGCACCCTCTCCACTTGTGGGAGAGGGTGGCTTCGCGGCAGCGAAGCCGGGTGAGCGGTCTCTCTCCGCGAGCGACCCTCTCTCTCATTCGATAACGCTGTATCTGCGGATAGATACCCCTCATCCGGCCCGCTGATCGCGCGCCACCTTCTCCCGCAAGGGGAGAAGGAAGAAAGAAGACCAGTGCTCGCCTATATTGCTCGCCGCATCGTCTATGTCATTCCGATCGTCATCAGCGTGGCGCTGGTGTGCTTTCTGCTCGTGCACATCACGCCGGGCGATCCGCTGGTTGCCGTGCTGCCGGCCGACGCCTCGCAGGAGCTCGCGGCGCAGCTCCGCGCCGCCTACGGCTTCGATCGCCCGCTGCCGGTGCAGTTCGGGCTGTGGCTGCTGCGCGCGCTGCACGGCGATCTCGGCAACTCCATCGCGACGGGGCGCCCGGTGCTCGCCGAGGTCATGCGCGCGGTCAGCAACACCGTCACGCTCGCGATTGCGGCCGCCATCATCGGCTTCACCATGGGCATCCTGCTCGGCCTGATCGCCGGCTATTTCCGCGAGACCTGGATCGACAAGGTCGCGACCTCCTTCGCCATCGCCGGCGTCTCCGTGCCGCATTACTGGCTCGGCATGGTGCTCGTCATCATCTTCTCGGTGCAGCTGAACTGGCTGCCCGCGGTCGGCGCCGGACCGAACGGCTCCAACTCCTGGGCCTGGGACTGGGCGCATCTGAAATATCTCGTGCTGCCGGCGATCACGACCTCGGTGATCCCGATGGGCATCGTCACCCGCACCGTGCGTGCGCTGACCGGCGATATCCTCTCGCAGGATTTCGTCGAGGCGCTGCGCGCAAAAGGCCTGCACGAAACCGGCGTGTTTCGCCACGTCATCAAGAATGCCGCGCCCACCGCGCTCGCGGTGATGGGGCTTCAACTGGGTTACATGCTCGGTGGCTCGATCCTGATCGAGACCGTGTTCTCCTGGCCTGGATCGGGCTTCCTGCTCAACTCGGCGATCTTCCAGCGCGACCTGCCGCTGCTGCAGGGCACGATCCTGATCCTGGCGCTGTTCTTCGTCTTCCTCAATCTGCTGGTCGACATCGCGCAAGCCGCGATCGACCCGCGCATCAAGCGGGGCTAGCCGATGAGCGAGCTTCCGTTGTCCGCCACCGCCGATGCCGCGCTCCAGGCCGCGCCCGCGACCAAGGCGCGTGGCTATTGGGCGACCGTTGGCCGCCGCATCGCCCGCGACAAGGTCAGCATGGCCTGCGCGCTGGTGCTGCTTCTGATCTTCCTGTCCGCGGTGCTCGCGCCGTGGCTCGGACTTGAAGATCCTTACAAGGGCTCGATGATCCGCCGCCTACGCCACATCGGTACGGTCGGCTACCCGCTCGGCACCGACGAGCTCGGCCGCGACATGCTGGCGCGTCTGGTCTATGGCGGGCGGTTGTCGCTGGTCATCGGCATTTTGCCCGTGATCCTCGCCTTCTGCATCGGCACCTCGCTCGGCCTCGTCGCCGGCTATGTCGGCGGCAAGCTCAACACCGCGATCATGCGCACGATCGACGTGTTTTATGCCTTTCCCTCCGTGCTGCTGGCGATCGCGATCTCCGGCGCGCTCGGTGCCGGCATCCTCAATTCCATCGTGTCGCTGACGGTCGTGTTCGTGCCGCAGATCACCCGCGTCGCCGAGAGCGTTACCACCGGCGTGCGCAACATGGACTTTGTCGAAGCCGCGCGCGCGTCAGGCGCGGGGCCCTTTACCATCATGCGCGTGCATATCCTCGGCAACGTCTTGGGCGCGATCTTCGTCTATGCGACCAGTCTCATTTCGGTCTCGATGATTTTGGCCGCAGGTCTCTCCTTCCTCGGCCTCGGCACAAAACCGCCGGAGCCGGAATGGGGGCTGATGCTGAACACGCTCCGCACCGCGATCTACGTCAATCCCTGGGTCGCAGCATTGCCGGGCGCGATGATCTTCGCGGTCTCGATCTGCTTCAACCTGCTCTCGGATGGCCTGCGCAGCGCCATGGACATCAGGAACTAGGCCATGAGCGAGAGCAACACATCCGTTGAAATGCTGGAGCCGGTCGAGGACGTCGGCGGCGTCGCGCAGCCACTGCTCCAGGTTAACGGCCTGACCAAGCATTTTCCTGTTCGCGGCGGGCTGTTCGCCGCGAAACGCACCGTGCGCGCGGTGGACAATGTCTCCTTCTCGGTCGCGAAGGGCGAGACCGTCGGCATCGTCGGCGAATCCGGCTGCGGCAAGTCGACCACCGCGCGGCTGCTGATGCATCTGATGCCGCGCGATATCGGCGACATTATCTATGACGGCATGACCGTCGGCCAGTCGCTGTCGTTGCGCGAGCTGCGCCGCGGCATGCAGATGGTGTTCCAGGACTCCTACGCCTCGCTCAATCCGCGCCTGACGATCGAGGAATCGATCGCGTTCGGCCCGAAAGTGCACGGCATGGCGGATGGAACGGCCCGGGCGCTGGCCCGCGAGCTGCTCGGCAAAGTCGGCCTGCGGCCGGAAAACTTCGCCAACCGATATCCGCACGAGATCTCCGGCGGCCAGCGCCAGCGCGTCAACATCGCGCGTGCGCTGGCGCTGTCGCCGCGACTGGTGATTTTGGATGAAGCCGTCTCGGCGCTCGACAAGTCCGTCGAGGCACAGGTGCTGAATTTGCTCGCCGATCTCAAGCGCGAGTTCGGCCTGACCTATCTCTTCATCAGCCACGACCTCAACGTCGTGCGCTACATCAGCGATCGCGTGCTGGTGATGTATCTCGGCGAGGTCGTCGAGCTCGGCCCGGTCGACCAGGTCTGGGATGACCCTGCGCATCCCTATACGCGCGCGCTACTTGCCGCGATGCCCTCGTCGGACCCGGATCGTCGCACCGAGAAGCCGCCGATCACCGGTGACCCGCCCAATCCGATCGATCCGCCGCCGGGCTGCCGCTTTCACACCCGTTGCGCGTTTGCGGAGCCGCTCTGCGCAAATGCAGCACCAAAGCTCACTGCTGTCGATAGAATAGGCCACGAGGCCGCGTGCTACATGGCGATTCCGGGTTCAGGCCATAGCCGCGCACCCGCAGAGGAAACAGCATGACAAGACCGACACCCAAAGAGATCAAGCCGATCGCGCAGATCGCCGGCGTCCCTGTTGATGACGAGATCGCGACGCGTATCTCCAATTCCATCGGGCCGGCGTTCGAAGGCTTTGCGGCCATCGCCGGCACGCTGCCGTTCGATCTCGAGCCCGCGCTCTATCCGATCGCGCAGACGCAGAAGGTGTCGAAATGAGCCGAGAGCCTGCATTGATGACGCTCACCGAGGTCGCGCGCGCGATCGCGATGAAGAAGGTGTCCTCGCATGAGGTGACGCGCGCGCTGCTGCACCGCATCGCGCAGTGGCAGCCGCATCTGAACGCCTTCATGTCGGTTGAAGCCGAGTCCGCGTTGAAGGCTGCCGCGGCTGCCGACGCCGAGCTTGCGACGGGCAATGTCCGCGGTCCGCTGCACGGCGTGCCGCTCGCGCACAAGGACATGTATTACGACGCAGGCCACGTCTCGACCTGCGGCTCGCTGATCCGCCGCGATTTCGTGCCGGCCGTCACGTCGACGGCCTTGCAGCGGCTGAAGGACGCCGGGCAGGTCCGCCTCGGCACGCTGCATCTGGCCGAATTCGCCTATGGACCGACCGGCCACAACGCCCATTACGGCCCGGTCTGCAATCCCTGGAACGTCGCGCACATCACCGGCGGCTCGTCCTCCGGCTCCGGCTCGTCGGTCGCGGCGCGCCTGACTTTCGCGGCGCTCGGCTCGGACACCGGCGGTTCGATCCGCATGCCCGCGCATTTCTGCGGCGTCACCGGGCTGAAGACCACCGTCGGCCGCGTCAGCCGCGCCGGCGCGATGCCGCTGTCGCAATCGCTCGACACGGTCGGCCCGCTCGCGCGCACCGCCGAGGATTGTGCGCTGCTGCTGGCGCTGATGGCTGGCGCGGACCCTGCGGATTCCACCTGCAGCCACGAGCCGCTGTCCGACTATGTCAGCGCCACCAAGGGTTCGCTCAAGGGCCTGAAGATCGGCGTGCCCGCGTCCTTCTATATCGACGATCTCGACAGCGAGGTCGCGCGCGTGCTGGACGAGACCATCGCGGTGCTCAAGCGCGAGGGTGCCGACATCGTCACAGTCGAGCTGCCGGACCAGCGGCAATTGTCTTCGGCAAGCCAGCTCGTGCTCGCGGCCGAAGCGGCCGCCTTTCACAAGCGCTGGATGATCGAGCGTCCGCAGGACTACGGTCCGCAGGTCCTGATGCGGCTTCAGAACGGTCTTGCCGTTCCCGCCATCACCTATCTGGAGGCCATGCGCTGGCGCGGCCCCGCACTCGCCGCGCACAATGCGGCCACCGCCGGTGTTGACGCGATCATCGCGCCGGCATCGCCGGTGCCGGCACCGACGATCGAGGAGAGCGACGTCGGCGGCGGTCCGAACGCGCCGGCCATGGTGCAGCGGCTGACGCTGTTCACCCGCCCGGTGAATTTTCTCGGCCTGCCGTCGCTCACCATTCCCTCCGGCTTCACCAAAAGCGGCCTGCCGGTCGGCATGCAGCTGATCGGCCGCTCCTTCGATGAAGCGACCTTGCTCACCATCGGCGCCGCCTTCCAGCGCGTCACCGACTACCACGACCGGGTACCCAAACTGCCGTCATGACAAAGCTCGTCGACATCTCAGGCCTCAACATCCGCTTCACCGGGGAGCGCACGGTCTATGCCGTGAACGATCTCAGTCTCTCGCTCGGTGACGGCGAGGTGCTGGGCCTGCTCGGCGAGTCCGGTTCCGGCAAGAGCGTGACCCTGCGTGCGCTGATGCGGCTGCTGCCGAAGAAGCGCACGCAAATTTCGGGCAAGGTCAACGTGATGGGCCGCGACGTGCTCGCCATGAACGACGAGGAGCTGTCGTCGTTCCGCGGTCAGACCGTCTCGATGATCTTTCAGGAGCCCGCGCTCGCGCTCGATCCGGTCTACACCATCGGCGCGCAGATCGCCGAAAGCGTCGTGCGCCACGAAGGCAAGAGCTTTGCCGAAGGGCGGGCGAGGGCGCTCGAAATGCTCGAGGTCGTGCGCATTCCCTCCGCAAAGCGCCGGCTCGATGCCTATCCGCACGAGATGTCCGGCGGCATGCGCCAGCGCGCGATGATTGCGCTTGCGCTCGCCTGCCGCCCGAAGATCTTGCTCGCGGATGAGCCGACCACCGCGCTCGATGCCACCGTGCAGATCCAGATCCTGCTGCTGCTGCGCGAGCTTCAGCGCGAGTTCGGCATGTCCGTCATCTTCGTCACCCACGACATCGGTGTTGCGATCGAGATCTGCGACCGCGTCGCGGTGATGTATGCCGGCCAGATCGTGGAGCAGGGGACGCTCCGCGACATCGTCCGTACGCCGGTGCACCCCTATGCCAAGGGCCTGCTCGCCTCCACCATCCACGGCGCCAAGCGCGGCGCGCGGCTGGAGACCATCCCCGGCACCCCGCCCTCGCTGGCCGAAAAGCCGAACAACTGCTCCTTCGCCCCCCGTTGCGCGGTGACCCAGCCGCGGTGTCTGGAGCAATTGCCTGCGAATGTGGAGGTCGGACCGGGCCGAGCGGCGAGGTGCGTGCTGGCGGAGCCGGTGACGGCGCTGTCGAGCACGTAAGAGATCAAGCGCAGCTATCTCCAGGAGCACAACTGCGCTCCCTCCCCCGCAAGGGGGGCGAATGAGAGAGCGGCGCGTCCCTCACTTCAAATCGCGCACTTCTTCAGAATCCCTCTACGACAACACCGACTTGTCACAGTTCACCTCGCGCCACCGGCCAACTGCACCCCTACTGTGTATGGGGTTGTTTTCGACTTTTTTGTTTCCGCAGCCGCAACCGGGGCGCGGGGAACAGCATTCAGACCCCGTTCATCCCGGTTCCCGTTCCATGCCGGGCATTCCTAGGAGAGGGACCTCACTTATGTACATTTCCAACGAAGGCCTGCTCGTCATCCTGTTTGTCGGCTTGATCGCCGGCTGGCTGGCGGGAAAGATCGTGCGGGGCGCCGGGTTCGGCATCATTGGCGACATCGTGATCGGCATCGCCGGCGCGCTGGTGGCGAGCCTCTTGTTTCCAAAACTGGGCATCCGCCTCGGCACCGGCCTCGTGTCCGAGATCATCTATTCCGCCATCGGCGCCATCATCCTGCTCCTGGTGGTGCGGCTGGTGCGCGGCGGCGGCCGGTTCTAGCGTCACATTGGCTCAGTGGGTCAGAACTTTCGCCTCTCCCCCGCTGGGGAGAGGCCGCGATGTCTGCTATAAAAAGCCGCAAAGACTGTGAAATACCGGACTTGCGTGCGAGGCCGTCAGGGGTTGATGTGCCCATCAGGGTTCTGGATTAAATCGGCTGCGCTGGTTGCAGGGGAATACGATGTTAATCCAGGTCGAGTACCCCTGAACCGCCTGTGAAATCGGGGGCTCTGGCCCCTCATCTGAAAGAGATCAGACTGATGGCAGCCGTACCTGGCGTCCGCCGTTCAGAGCTCGGTGACGCCCTGCGTGCTTGTCGCACGGCGTTCATCGGCGTCGGCTTGATGAGCTGCATGATCAACCTGCTCTATCTGACCGGGTCGATCTTCATGCTGGAGGTCTACGACCGGGTTCTGCCGAGCCGCAGCGTTCCGACTCTCGTCGGCCTGATCATCCTCGCCGGCTTCCTTTATATGGCGCAGGGCGTGCTCGACATGATCCGAAACCGGATCCTGGGGCGGGTCGGCACGGCGCTCGATGAAGCCCTCAACAAGCGCGTGTTCGACACCGTCGTGCGCCTGCCGCTCCTGGTCGGCAGCCGCAATGAGGGCCTGCAGCCGCTGCGCGACCTCGACAATGTCCGCTCCTTCCTCGGCGGCATGGGCCCGAGCGCGTTCTTCGACCTGCCCTGGCTGCCGCTCTATCTCGCCATCTGCTTCGCCTTCCACGTCATGATCGGCCTGACCGCCTTGGTCGGCGCCATCATCCTGGTCGGGCTGACGCTGGTCACCGAGTTCCTGTCCCGCCAGCCGGCGAAGGAGGCGATGGGCCTTGCCGCCCAGCGCAACGATCTCGCCGCCTCCAGCCGACGCAACGCCGAAGTCATGGTGTCGATGGGCATGACCGGCCGGATGAACCAACGCTGGAGCGAGGCCAACGAAAAATACCTCGACGGCAACCAGCGTGCGAGCGACGTGGCCGGCGGTCTCGGCGCGGTCGCAAAAGTGCTGCGCATGATGCTGCAATCGGCCGTGCTCGCGGTCGGCGCCTATCTCGTCATCCACCAGGAGGCGACCGCAGGCATCATCATCGCCGGTTCGATCCTCTCCGCCCGCGCGCTCGCGCCGGTCGATCTCGCCATCGCGCACTGGAAATCCTTTGTCGCGGCACGTCAGAGCTGGCAGCGCCTCACGCGCCTGCTGGAGCAGATGCCGCCGCAGACGATGCCGACCCAGTTGCAGGCGCCCACCAGTCGTCTGTCGGTCGAGGGCATCGCCATGGTGCCGCCGGGCGATCAGCGCCTCATCGTTCAGGACGTCACCTTCGCGCTCACCGCCGGCAACGGCCTCGGCGTAATCGGGCCGAGCGGCTCCGGCAAATCGTCGCTGATCCGCGCGCTGGTCGGCGTCTGGCATCCGGTCCGTGGCAAGGTGCGGCTCGACGGCGCTGCGCTCGACCAGTGGGCCTCCGACATGCTCGGCCGCCACATCGGCTATCTGCCGCAGGACGTCGAATTGTTCGGCGGCACCATCGCGCAGAACATCAGCCGTTTTGATCCCGAGGCCACCTCTGACGGCATCATCTCCGCGGCGAAAGAAGCCGGCGTGCACGAGATGATCATCAAGATGCGCGAGGGCTACAACACGCAGGTCGGCGAGCAGGGCACTGCGCTCTCCGCGGGCCAGGCGCAGCGCGTGGCGCTGGCGCGTGCGCTCTACGGCAACCCGTTCCTGATCGTGCTCGACGAGCCCAATTCCAATCTCGACACCGAAGGCGACGAGGCGCTGACCCGCGCCATCCGCGCGGCGCGCGAGCGCGGCGCCATCGTCATCGTGGTGGCGCACCGTCCCATCGGCGTCGAGGCGGTCGACCAGATCCTGGTGCTGCGCGACGGCCGCATGCAGGCCTTCGGGCCGAAGGAACAGGTGCTTGCCCAGGTGCTCCAGCCGCGCGTGACGCCGCCGGCACCGATCAAGATCGTCAGCGAAGGCGGAGTGCCCAAGTCATGAGCACGATGGCTATCGGCGGCGGAAAGCCCGCCGCGAAGAGGAGCGTGCGGGATTCCATCAGGTTTCACCTGATGCTCGGGCTGGCCATCGTGCTGGCCCTCGTCATCGGCCTCGGCGGCTGGGCCTCGACGGTGCAGATCTCGGGGGCCCTGATCGCGCCGGGCCAGGTTGTAGTCGAATCCAACGTCAAGAAAGTGCAGCATCCGACCGGCGGCGTGGTCGGCGAGCTGCGCGCCCGCGACGGCGACGTGGTCAAGGCCGGCGATATCGTGGTGCGGCTCGACGACACCGTCACCAAGGCGAACCTCGCCATCGTCACCAAGAATCTCGACGCCGCGCTGGCGCGCACGGCGCGGCTCCAGGCCGAGCAGCGCGGTGTCGACAAGATCGAGTTTCCGCAATCGCTGCTCGATCGCGGCAGCGATCCCGACGTCAAGAACCTGATCGCCGCCGAAACCAAGCTGTTCGACGTCCGCGTCAATGGCCGCGCCGGGCAGAAGGCGCAGCTCCGCGAGCGTGTCCAGCAGCTCAACGAGGAGATCGAAGGACTCTCAGCGCAGGAAAAGGCCAAGGACAGGGAGATCGTCCTGGTGCAGCAGGAGCTGGTCGGTGTCCGCGATCTCTATGAGAAGCACCTGGTGCAGATCTCCCGCCTGACGACGCTCGAACGCGACAGCGCCCGCCTCAACGGCGAGCGCGCGCAATACATCGCCTCGCGCGCGCAGGCCAAGGGCAAGATCACCGAGACCGAGCTCCAGATCATCCAGGTCGACAAGGACATGGTGAGCGAGGTCTCCAAGGATCTGCGCGAGACCAACGACAAGATCGGTGAAATGATCGAGCGCAAGGTCGCCGCCGAAGACCAGCTCCGCCGTGTCGACATCCGGGCGCCGCAGGACGGCATGGTGCTGCAATCGACGGTGCATACCGTCGGTGGCGTCGTCACTGCCGGCGACGCGCTGATGCTGATCGTGCCGCAGGCGGACGATCTCCAGGTCGAGGCCAAGGTCAATCCGGTCGATATCGACAAGCTCCAGATCGGCCAGAAGACGTTGCTGCGGCTGTCCGCGTTCAACCAGCGCACCACGCCCGAGCTCAACGGCGTCGTCAGCCGCGTTTCGCCCGACGTCACCACCGACCAGCGCACCGGCCAGAGCTACTATACCATCCGCGTGTCGATGTCCCCGGAAGAGGTCGCCAAGCTCGGCGACTCCAAGCTGATCCCGGGCATGCCGGCGGAAGCCTTCGTCCAGACCGGCGACCGCACCATGCTGTCCTATCTGATGAAGCCGCTGCACGACCAGCTGATGCGGGCCTTCCGCGAGAAGTGACGCGCGAAAGCGCGTCATGCCGGAGCGCGCCGCACATTCGCTGTCATCGCCCGGCCTGACCGGGCGATCCAGTATTCCAGAGGCGGCTGTGATTGAACCGGGACGCCGCGGCGTACTGGATGCCCCGGTCAAGCCGGGGCATGACGGCGGAGCGTGTGGTCCACAAACCGCCCTTCGCTGACGATTGCCATCGTTCTTTGCTATACTTCGACTCAAGCCCAGCAACCCGGCGGTCGAACCATGCAATCCCCACCCTCCATCGCCACCAAAGCCTTTTCCGACGTTTCTGCGGCCGTCGCCCGCCTCGAAGAGATCTACGAGCGCAACACGAAATTCCTGCGCGACCGGTTCGAGGCCTATGTCGGCGGCGAAGCGGTCACGACGCGGGTGCGGGCTTACTATCCCTTCGTCCGCGTCACCACGGCGACGTATGCGCGGCTGGACTCGCGTCTCGCCTACGGCTTCGTCGCCGGCCCCGGCGTGCACGAGACCAGCGTCACGCGGCCGGATCTATTCCGCGCCTATCTCACCGAGCAGATCGGATTGTTGATCCAGAACCACGGCGTTCCCGTCGAGATCGGTGAATCCGCCGAGCCGATCCCGATCCACTTCGCCTATCGCCGCGACATCAACATCGAAGCCGCCATCACCACCAGCGAGAATTCCCTTGTGACGCGATCGCTGCGCGACGCGTTCGACGTGCCTGATCTCGCCACCATGGACGATGCGATCGCCGACGGCACTTTCGAGCTTCAAGCGGGCGCGCCCGAGCCGCTGTCCCTGTTCCGGGCTGCCCGTGTCGATTATTCGTTGCGGCGGCTCTATCACTACACCGGCACCGATCCGGAGCATTTCCAGAATTTCGTGATCTTCACCAACTACCAGTTCTATGTCGATGCCTTCGCGCAGCTCTGCCAGCAGCGGCTGCAGTCCGGCGAGGCCGGCCTCGAAGCCTTCGTCGCGCCCGGCAATGTGATCACGGGCAGCGGCGGCGCAGCGAGCGGGGTGGCGCCTGCCCGTGCGCCGCAGATGCCGGCCTTCCATCTGGTCGCGCCTGGCTATCGCGGTATCACCCTGATCAATATCGGCACCGGCCCGTCGAACGCGCGCAACGTCACCGACCACGTCGCGGTGCTGCGCCCGCATGCCTGGCTGATGCTCGGCCATTGCGCAGGCCTGCGCAACACGCAACGGCTCGGCGACTACGTGCTCGCCCACGGCTATGTGCGCGAGGACCACGTGCTCGACCGCGAGCTGCCGCTCTGGGTGCCGATCCCGGCACTGGCCGAGATGCAGGTCGCGCTCGAACAGGCGGTCGAGGACGTCACAGGGCTCGAGGGTTTCGAGCTGAAGCGCCTGATGCGCACGGGCACCGTCGCGAGCGTCGACAACCGCAACTGGGAGATCTCGGGGCCCGAGGTGATCCGCCGCATGTCGCAGTCGCGCGCGGTCGCGCTCGACATGGAATCGGCCGCGATCGCCGCCAACGGCTACCGCTTCCGTGTTCCCTACGGCACGCTGCTGTGCGTCTCCGACAAGCCACTGCATGGCGAGATCAAGCTCGCGGGCATGGCCAGCGAATTCTACCGCCGCCGCGTCGGCCAGCATCTCGAGATCGGCCTGAAGGCGCTGGAGCGGCTCAAGCAGCAGGAATCGGAACGGCTGCATTCGCGAAAGCTCCGCAGCTTCGCCGAAGTCGCGTTCCAGTAAGGACAACAGAACTGCCGTACGAACGTTGACGTCTCCGTGAGCGCAGCGCCCCGGAATATCGCTGCCAAGGCAGGGTTATCACGTTGTCAGGGGCCGCTTGAACAGCACAGGAGACGGAGATGTTCGCGAAGATGATCACGCTCGTCACGCTGGGTACATTTGCGGCGGCGCTGCTGGGCTCGCCGGTGTTTGCCGCGGGCGGAGGCGGGGGAGGCGGCGGTAACGGCTCCACCGATCCCTATGCCGGCGCCTATTCGGATCAGAGGCCGCAGCCAACCTATCCGAAGCGCCCGGGCACCAAGGCAACCCAGAAAGGCAAGAAGCCGAACAACCAGTCCAGCATCGGCGATCCCGCATTCGCGGCCGGCTACCGCGTCGCCTATGACACCATCTACGAGCGCAACGACTATGCGGCTGCGATCGCGCAATTGAAATCGCTCGGCCATGACGACCATCCGAGCGTCGCCAACCTCATCGGCTACTCCTACCGCAAGCTTGGCGACTACGAGCAGTCGCAGGTCTGGTACGAGCGCGCGTTGAAGGCAGATCCGAACCACGTATTGACGTGGCAGTATTACGGATTGTGGCAGCTCGAGCGGGGCAACCGCGAGCAGGCGCTCTATCATCTCGGCCGGATTGCTGCCATCTGCGGGACGGATTGTGAGGAGTATCGATCGCTGGCCGCGGCACTCGACAAGCCGACCGGCACGGCGCTCGCCTACTGACGTTGGAGCCGGGCCGACCGACGGAAGCTCGCTGTTGATGAACATCGCATGACAGCGATGCCTCTTGGCGCGGATGGTGACAAAGCGTCAGATTTTCAGCATTGTCCCGTTCGGGGGCGCGAACGGGACAATTGGATGCCGCTGTCGCGCGACAGGATCATCGGCCACGACCTCGAACGGTTGGCCTTCCGCTTCACGATGATGCGTGAGGATGAGGTCGTGCATTGCCAGATCAGCGATGCCGCGATGGACGAGCTCGCGGGCATGCAGGGCACCGAGAGCAGCGCGCGCCAGGCGCAGTTCCTATCCCTGCGTGAGACCATCGAGCGGCTCGCGTCGGATATCTATGACGAGGCGCCGCGGGTCCAGGGATATGTGGTGCGGATCTTCATGCGGCATCTGGCAAGATAGCAGGGCATGCGCGCAACTCGCCATGGCTGCGAAAGGATTCATTAAGGGCAGCCTGTAGTTGCAATGGATGGCGGTGACCCGGCGTGAGATGATCACTCGCGGTAACCCCCACCAAAACTCTCACATGACCAGAAGATCAGTCCTGCTGCTCGTCGTCGTCGCCCTGATGGCCGGAAACCTGGCATATGCGAGCCTCTCCGGGCCGAGCGCGTTTGCGCGCGATTTCGATCAGAACATAGCGCGTTATCCGTTGGCCGCATCGATCGCCCACAGCGATCCCGGTCTCAGGCAGATATTCCTTCGGGAGACTGAGGCGGCGTTCAATGAAGGCGGATGGTCCGCCGCCAGCGGTGCGCTCAACTTGATCCTGGCCACCGAGATGGAAGCCTATGCCGACGACGAGCACATCAATGCCGTGGACCGGGCGGAGCTGGCGGCCCTTCTGAAGCTCGCGAGCGACCCATTGGCATGCAAGTCCTACCTTCTGGCTGGTTCCCAGCCCGGTGAGTTTGCGGACGCAGCGCAAGAGTTGGCGGATCTTGGGTCGGCACATCGGGCAGCGATCGCAAACGGCTTCGAACGCAAGATGAAGGGTGTAGCCCGGGCAGAACCGAGCGATGCGGAGCTCGCGGCGATCGAAACGCAATTGCGTCTGGGGCCATTCGCGGAGCTCACCCGACAGGAGCTTGGTGCCCAGTCGAGATATCTCGACGGTAACCCCGGTCTGATGTGCAGCGCGGCGACCAAGAAGCAGCTCAATCTGCTTTCAGCAGACAGGGCCGACTCTGCTTACGCCTCGCGCATGCGGAGAGCCAGGAACTACAACATCGATATCGTCGAGGTTCGCGCGAAGCTATGCCGCGAGCCCGGCAACGGCTTGTCCTGCTCTTAGGCCGGCACGGCGCCGGGCCGAGGGCCGCGTCACGGCTTGGCGCTTTCGGCGAAATGCTTGCGAAAGAACGCAACGACATCTGCGTGAAGCCGTCGGTGGAAATCGACGCGATCGAAATCCGGCGCATCAGTGCAGACGGCGGGGGCCTCCCGGGCGTCCTTTGGGGTGCAGGTCGCGAGGAAGGAAAAATGCCGGGCATTGTCCACGAAATGGTAGTCCGGCTTGATCGGAAGCCTTTCATTGATGGCTGCCGCACAGCATCCGGATAGACCATCGGCATTCTGCGCGGGGTCAGAACTCCACAATTGAATCGGCACTGTTATTCCTTTCAGATTCTCCTCAGGGAAGACGAACACCGGATAGGGATCGATGATGACCGCGGCCTTGACGCGCGAATCATGGGTCGTCGGCTGATCAGGAAGCTCGCCGCTTTCGAGTTGTTTGCACGCCTTCAGGCTGGAGGTCTCGCAATTCGGCAATCCCTTGCGCAGATCGGGCTTGCCGCCGATGACGGCAAGGCCGGTGTAGCCGCCAAACGAAAACCCGTAGAGCCCGATGCGCTGAGGATCGATGCGGGATGCGTCCGGCCACCCGTCCAGCATATAGTCGATGAGCCGGCTCATATCCGTGGGGCGCTCGACGAGAACCGAAAGACTGTCGGTGCGGCTGGTGTCACGCCAGGTGTCGCCGGGATGATTGAGCGCCGCCACGACGAACCCGGCGTCGGCCAAAGCCGCGGCCGTGTCATGGTGACCGCCGAACCATCCTCGACGGCCGTGCGACATCACGATGAGTGGAAGCTTTTCTCCGGTGACCGGACATGCGGGCACGGCGAAGAAGGTGGCGCCACGCGCATCCATCTCGCGAGGTGGCTCTGCGCACGGAGTCCAGACCAGCAATCGGATTGCCGGTGCCGCCGGACCGGCAGGAATGTCGAAGTTTCTGACCCCGGCGGCTTGCGCCGTTGTTATCCCAAGGACGAGCAGGATAGCGAAGACGAATGCAGGAAGTCGCATCATTGGTCCTATCGAGCCTGGGCGGTGACGCGCTCGCTCATGCGCCGGCACGACGGCCGGCCCGGCAAGAAATCGGAAGCGTGTGCGGTTCCCATGTGAGGCCGTTCAGCGCTCCAGATTCCGCAGCAACAACTTCAGCGCCGTCGCCGCGAACGTTTGCATGTTCGCAAACCGGTCGTTGTTGCCCGTCTCCAGCGTGATCACCTCCGCCGCAGGTCCGGAAACCGCCATGCAACTGTGCCCGGCGGCGTCGCCGTAGCGGTTGCCGGTGGGGCCGGCGGCGCCGGTTTCGGACAGGCCCCAGTCGCAGCCGAAGCGGCTGCGCATCTGTTCGGCCAGCAGCTTTGCATAAGGCTCCGACGAGGAGCGAAAGCCCTTCATTCCTTCGTCCGAAATATCCATCAGCACGCGCCTGGCATCGCGGGTGTAGACCACGGTGCCGCCGAGGAAATAGGCGGAGGCGCCGGGCACCGCGAGCAGGCTGGCCGAGATCAGGCCGCCGGTCGAGGATTCAGCCACTGCAATGGTCTGTTTGCGCGCGATTAGCCGGGCCGCGACCTGTTCCGCAATGCCGACGAGCTCTTTCATCCCTTTAACCTCTCAGTCCTCGCAACGGAGCTGTGCCTTCCTAGCATATGACAGCGGCCTTGGCCGAGTTGCGGGCGACGGGCAGGCCTGCTTGAATGGTGGACAAGACAAAACGTGACGAGGAAACGTGAAGGAGACGTGATGGCGTCCCTGATCGCCGGCGGGGTGGATTGCGACGTCCATCCGGCCGTGCCGCATCTGACCAGCCTGCTGCCTTACCTGAACGACTATTGGCGCGATCAGGTGACGACGCGCGGCATGGTCGACCTTGTCTCGCAATCCTACCCGCAGAATTCGCCGATCGTGGCGCGTCCCGATTGGCGGCCGGAAACGGGCAAGCCCGGCGCAAGCCTGGATGACATGCAGCGCCATCTGCTCGATCCCTTCCAGCTCACGCACGCCATCTGCAATCCACTCTACGGCGTGCAGATGGTGTTTTCGGAAGATTTGCAGGCCGCCTTCTGCCGCGCGTTGAACGAGTGGCTGGTGAAGGAATGGCTCGATCGCGATTCACGGCTGCGTGGTTCGATCGTGATCCCCACGCAAAGTGTCGAGAAAGCCGTCGCCGAGATCGAGCGCTGCGCACAGGACCGCCGCTTCGTGCAGGTGCTGATGCTGGTCATGGGCGACACGCCGCTGGGCAAGCGCGTGCTGTGGCCGATCTACGAGGCGGCGGAACGGCTCCAGCTGCCCGTCGGGATTCACGCCGGTTCCGCCTATCACAATCCGCCGACTGCTGTGGGCTGGGGTTCCTATCACATCGAGGATTATGTCGGTCAGGCTCAGGCGTTCCAGACCCAGCTCACCAGCCTGATCGTCGAGGGCGTGTTCGCCAAATATCCGCGGATGAAAATGGTGATGCTCGAATCCGGCGTCTCCTGGATCGCCCCTTTCCTCTGGCGCCTGCACAAGTTCTGGCGCGGGGTGCGAATGGAGACGCCATGGGTCGATCGCGCGCCGCTCGACATTGTGCGCAGCAACATCCGGTTCTCTTTACAGCCATTTGATGCGCCGCCGGAACCCGAGACATTAATTCGCCTGTTTGATCATATGCAGTCCGACGAATTGGTTCTATTCTCCACGGACTATCCGCACTGGCAGTTCGACGGCCAGGACGCGCTGCCCGAGGGCCTCACCCCCGATCTCGTGCGCAAGATCATGATCGAAAATCCGCATGCGACCTATCCCCGCCTGACTTAGCCCGCTGCCAAAGGAGGCAAGGCGATGAATGTCCAATTCCGCGAGAGCACCGAAGCCGCTTCCCCACTGACCGTCAAAACCGCAATCGCGGACTGCGACATCCATCCGGCACGCGCCACCCGCACCGAGCTTTATCCTTATCTGGCCAAACGCTGGCAGCACCATCTCGAAGTCTACGGCGTCCATGCCTATCAGGGCATGATGGAAGGCCCGCCCTATCCGAAGGCCCAGCCCAACGCATCGCGCCGCGACGCCTATCCGCCGGAAGGCGGACCGCAGGGCTCTTCGTTGTCCTTCATGCAGAAGCAGCTGCTCGATCCCAACAACGTGGAACTCGGGGTGCTCAATCCGCTCAATACCGGGCAGGGCATCCGCAATCACGAGCTCTCGGCGGCGCTGTGCTCGGCGATCAACGACTGGCAGATCGACAAATGGACCAGCAAGGACAAGCGTCTGAAGGCGTCCATTGTCGTCGGCAATGAGGACGGCCTGTCGGCCGCCGCCGAAATCCGCGAGCGCGCCGGCGACAAGAATTTCGTGCAGGTCCTGCTGCTCAGCCGCAACGTCGAGCCGCTCGGCCAGCGCCGCTACTGGCCGATCTATCAGGCCGCGGAAGAGGCTGGACTTCCGGTCGGCGTGCACGCTTTCGGCTTCGGCGGCAATCCGATCACGCCGTCCGGCTGGCCTTCCTATTACATCGAGGAGATGGTGGGCCACTCGCAGTGTCAGCAATCGGCGTTGGCGAGCCTTGTCTTGGAAGGCGTGTTCGAGCGCTTTCCGAAGCTGAAGATGGTGATGATCGAGGCCGGCTTCGGCTGGGCTCCGTCGCTCGCCTGGCGGCTCGACAAGGTCTGGCACCGGCTGCGCAGCGAAGTGCCGCATGTGAAGCGTGCGCCCTCGGAATATATCCGCGAGCAGGTGTGGTGGACCACGCAGCCGATGGAGGACCCGGAGCGGCGCGAGGACCTGTTCGACGTCATCAAATGGATCGGCTGGGACCGTCTGCTGTTCGCAACCGACTATCCGCATTGGGACTACGACGATCCGTCGCGCGTGCTGCCGGCGGGCGTCAGCGACGCTAACCGCGAAGCGTTCTATCTCAGCAATGCGCGCAAGCTCTATGGGATAGCCGCATGATCCGGAAAAGTGTGAAGCGGTTTTCCGATCAGATCATGCGGAAGACATAAGCATGGCGCGGCACGTGATTGCGGCGGTGGATGAGCTTCCGCCGGGCACGCGAAAATTTCTGGAGATCGACGGACGGCCGATCGCGGTCTTCAACATCAAGGGCGAGTATTTCGGCCTGATGAACCGCTGCCCGCATCAGGGCGCGGCGCTGTGCGAGGGCCCGCTGATCGGGCTCGCGCAATCAAAGGATCCCGGCGAGATCGAATACACCAAGCTCGGCGAGATCATCCGCTGCCCCTGGCACGGTTGGGAGTTCGACATCCGCACCGGCCAGTCCTATTGCGACCCCCGCCGCTTCCGCGTGAAGGCCTATCCGGCGCATGTCGAGCCGGGTGCGAGCGTTGTGAAGGGGCCCTATGTCGCCGAGACGATTCCCGTGAAGGTCGAGAGCGACTACGTGGTGGTGGAGCTCTAGCCGCACTGTCATTCCGGGGCAGCCCGCAGGGCTGAACCCGGAATCCATCGTGCGACAGGAATGCTGGGAGAAATGGATTCCGGGCTCGCCTCTTCGAGGCGCCCCGGAATGACAGCCGTCCTAATGTCCCGCGACCGGCTCCGCCACCGGATCATATGTCGGCACCGCCTTGCCGCCGCCGCGATACACGACGAGCGCGGCGATGATGCCGAGCGCCGCCGCGAACATCAGCCAGAGACCGGGTGCGGCCTTGTTGCCGGTGTAGTCGATCAGCAAGGTCGAGGCGAACGGCGTGAACGTGCCGAACAGCGCGGCGGCGAGCGCGAAGGCGAGCGAGAAGCAGGTGGTCCGCACATGCGCGGGCACGATCTCGACCAGCGCACCGAGCATGGTGCCGCTGTACATGCCGAAATAGAACGAGAACATCATCTCGACGGCGAGCAGCTTGCCGAATGTCGGCGCGGCCACCAGCCAGGACAGCGCCGGGTAGGCGGTGAACAGCGCCAATGTGGCGATGCCGATCAGCACCGGCTTGCGGCCGATGCGGTCGGACAGCGCGCCGCCGACCGGATTCCAGAAGAAGTTGGTCACGGCGACGAGCAGCGTCACGAGCAGTGCGTCCTGCGTCGAGAGCTTCAGCACCGTCTTGCCGAAGGTCGGCGTGTACACGGTGACGAAGTAGAACGTCGTCGTGGTCAGGACCGCGATCATCATGCCGAGGATGACGATGCGCCAATTGGCGAACGCGGAGGCGAACACCTCGCTCGCGGTCGGATGCTTCTTCATGGCGAGGAAGGCCGGTGTCTCCTCGAGCGTCCGCCGCAGGAAGAAGATCAAGGGAATGATCAGGCAGCCGACGAAGAAGGGAATGCGCCAGCCCCAGGCGGCAACGGTGTCGGCCGGCATCACCTCGGACAGGATGAAGCCCAGGATCGAGGCCACGAAGATCGCGACCTGCTGGCTCGACGACTGGAACGAGGTGTAGAAGCCGCGATTGCCGGGCGTGGAGATTTCCGCGAGATACACCGAGACGCCGCCGAGCTCGACGCCGGCGGAGAAGCCCTGCAGCAGGCGGCCGATCAGCACGATGACGGGCGCCGCGATGCCGATGGTCGCATAGCTCGGGCAGAACGCGATCACGACGGTGCCGATGGCCATGATGCCGAGCGTGACGATCAGACCCTGGCGGCGGCCGATGCGGTCGATGTAAGCGCCGAGCACGATGGCGCCGACGGGGCGCATCAAGGCGCCGAGCCAGAACACGCCAAAAGTGTTGAGCAGCGACGCCGTCTCGTTGGTGGAGGGGAAGAACGCCTTGCCGATCGCGGCGGCATAGAAGCCGAACAGGAAGAAATCGAACTGCTCGAGAAAATTGCCGGAGGTGGCGCGCAGGATCGCGCCGATGCGCGACTTGATCTCGGGCGGATTGGTTGCTGGTCCAGCCATGACGTTACTACTCCCCTGGAAGGCGCGGCCGGGCCGGAACTCATTTCACGGCAAGGCAGCAGATTGCCTGCTGCGACAATCTGTCCTACCCCTCTCGCGCGGGGCGCGGCGAGTCAATCGATTTCACCGCGGAAGCTGATGATTTTTCAGACTTTATTCTGCGTTGCAGCGATCATCCACTCGCGGAACGCGGCGAGCTTCGGCGGCTCGCGTCGACCTTCCGGCGCGACCAGGTAGAAGCCCGCATCGGCCGGCAGCGCGATCTTGAAGGGCACCACGAGCCGGCCCTTGGCGATGTCGTCCTGAACGTAGGAGGTCCGGCCCATCGCCACGCCGATGCCGTCGATTGCGGCCTGGATGGTCATGAAGATCATGTCGAAGGTGATGCCGGGCTGCCTGGCGATGTCGCCCGGAAGGCCGGCCGCCGTCAGCCACAGCCGCCAGTCATCGCTGTTGGCATTGGAGGTGTGCAGCAGCGGATAGCCTTTGAGATCCTCAGGCTGGCGCAGCGGCTTGTCGCCGCGCAGCAGCGACGGACTGCACACCGGAAACAGCTCGTCCGCCATCAGCCAGTCGGCGCGCAGTCCCGGCCATTGACCGCGGCCATAGCGAATCGCGGCATCGACATTGTCGCGCTGGAAATCGACGAGGCTGGTCGAGGTGGTGATGCGGACGTCGATGCCGGGGTGCTGGTCCTGGAAATCGGTCAGCCGCGGCAGCAGCCATTTCGCGGCGAGCGATGCCAGCGTCGAGACGGTCAGCACCTTGTCGTCGTCCTTGCGCAGCAGCCGGTCGGTCGCAAGGCGGAGGTCATTGAAGGCGGCGCGGACGCCCGGCAAATAGTCGCGCGCTTCCGGCGTCAGCGCCAGCGCGCGGTTCTGCCGGACGAACAGGCGGATGCCGAGTTCCTCCTCGAGCCGCCGGATCTGATGGCTGATCGCGGTCTGGGTCACGTTCAGCTCGGACGCGGCCAGCGTGAAGCTGAGATGGCGCGCGGCGGCCTCAAAGGCCCGCAATCCGTTCAGGGAGGGCAATCTGGCAGTCATTTGGCAGCAGGATGCATGACGTTATTTCATGCGAAGGGGTACAAATTGTCGTTTGTCGCAGCGCGGTAGCAAGCAGATATTAGCGATCAAGTTAGCTCAAGGAGCTGAAAATGTCTACTTTGACCCAGAATTCGATGACAAATCATCATGGGCCTGGTCTCATCCAGCAGATCGGCGAGACGCTGCACGTCTGGCACGAGCGTTACCGTACCCGGCGTGAGCTGACCCACTGGACGGCCCGCGATCTCCACGACGTCGGCCTGTCCTGGACCGACATCGCCTACGAGGCTGACAAACCCTTCTGGCGGGCCTGATTGGCCGCCAGGCCGGCGCCGCCTGATCACAGGGGCGCCGGCGGTCCCTCTTTCCGCAGGGCTCGTGTCATGAGCACTCTTCGCCTGGAAGATCTGAAGCAATATTCGGACACGCTGCGCACCCGGCAGGGAGAGGCGATCAACGTTCGCTTCGTCGAGCCGCGCGACACCGAGGAGCTTCAGCACTATTTCCGCTCGCTCACGACCCGCTCCCGCTACAACCGCTTCTTCGGCGCCATCAGCGAATTGCCGAAGGGCCTGCTGAGCGAATTCCTCGACGTTGGAGCGCGCGAACGCTTTTCCGTTGTCGCGACGAAGATGGTCGACGGCTTCGAGACCATCGTCGCCGAAGCGCGCTACGCCTTCCATGCCGAGACCTCGACGCTCGAGTTCGGCCTGTCGGTCGACGATCGCTGGCAGGGCCACGGCATCGCTACCGCGCTGATGAAGAATCTCGAGTGCCGCGCGGCCGCGCTGGGTGCCGAGCACATGTTCGGCGACACCCTGCGTTCCAACGAGACCATGATCTCGCTCGCCCGCAAATCCGGCTTCGCTTTCGTCAATCATCCCGACGACTGGAAGCTGGTGCGCTTCGACAAGGAGATCGCCGTCGCACCGAAAGACATTCCCTGTGCGAGCTGGCGCCTCGCCGCCCTTTCCCGTCAGGCCGACAGCCCCTCAGCCTCGGCCTGACACCACTCCGAGCCCGGCCTGGTCATCCAGAGCCGGGCCTTTTTTTGCCTTCGCTTAAGCGCCGTCATTGGTGAAATCGGTCGAGGTCGCGACCGACCGCCATCCCGCCAGCTCCCGTGCAACGAAGAGGTTCTTCGCCTCGATCCGCTCCACGGTGTCGCTGCCGAGGGGCAGGCGCAGCGGCGGGTTCTTGGCATCGACCAGCGTCAGGAAGGCCTGCGCCAGCTTGCGCGGATCGCCACGCTGACCGTGATTGAATTCGGCGGCGTGAGCGCGGGTCTTGCCGACGCTCTCGTGATAGTCGTCGATCACCTGCGCGGTGCGCGACAGCGAGGTATCGTCGAGGAAGTCGGTGCGGAAGAAGCCCGGCTCGACCACGGTGACCTTGATGCCGAGCGGCGCGACTTCGCCGGCCAGCGCTTCGCTGATCCCCTCGACCGCGAACTTGGTCGCGCCATAGACGCCCCAGCCGGGATAACCGGTGTAGCCGCCGACCGACGAGATGTTGATGATGTGGCCGGAACGCTGGCGACGCATATGCGGCAGCACCGCGCGGGTGACGTCGAGCAGGCCGAACACATTCGTGCCGAACAGCTTTTGCGTCTCCGCGTCGCTGGCCTCCTCGATCGCACCCAGCAGGCCATAGCCGGCATTGTTGACGAGGATGTCGATGCGCCCGAAGCGCTTCACGGCCTGGCCCGCCGCCTCATGCGCCTCGGCCTCGCTGGTGACGTCGAGCCGGGTGGCCAGCAGGCGCTCGTGCGTGCCGAGGCGCGCGGTGACGGTGGACGGATCGCGCGCGGTCGCGACTACGGCATCGCCGGCCTTCAAGGCGGCTTCGGCGATCAAACCGCCAAATCCGCGCGATGCTCCTGTGATGAACCAGACACGCATGATGTCGCCCTTTCCATTTTGGCCCGGCGATGTGCCGAAGCCGATGGGCAAGGTGTAGCGGCTCGCCATAGCTGAGATAATCCGCTATATGTTTCGCAAGCTCCTGAGCAGAATTCATCAGTGCGGATCGACCCGTCCGACCTCGCGATCTTCCTCGCCATCGCCCGCCACCGCAGTTTTCGCGCGGCGGCGACCGAGCTCGGCGTCACGCCATCGGCGCTCTCCCACGCTTTGCGCAATGTCGAAGAGCGGCTCGGCCTGCGCCTCGTCAACCGCACCACCCGCAGCGTCGCGCTCACCGAGGCCGGCGAGCGGCTGTTTGCCCGCATCACGCCGGCCTTTCGCGACATCGACGACGCGCTCGAGGACCTCAACAATTTCCGCGGCAAGCCCGCCGGCACGCTGCGCTTCACTGCCGCGCGCCAGTCCGCGCAGCTGGTGCTGCTGCCGATCGTGACGCGCTTCTTGAAATCATTCCCCGATGTCAGCGTCGAGATCGTCATCAACGACGCCCTGATCGACATGGTCGCGGCCGGCTTCGATGCCGGCGTCCGCTTCGGCGAGACCATCGCCGCCGACATGATCGCGGTGCCGATCGGCCCGCGGCATCGCTTTGCCGTGGTCGGCGCGCCCGCGTTCTTCAAGTCGCACAAGCCGCCCGCCACGCCGCGCGACCTGAAAGGCCTGCCCTGTATCCGCTACCGCTTCACCTCCGGCGCGCTCTATCATTGGGAGTTCGAGCGCGGCGGCATCGAGCTCGCGATCGACGTCACTGGACCGCTGACGATGAACGACCAGGACCTGATGGTCGATGCCGCGCTGGATGGCGCTGGGCTTGCCTATGTGTTCGAAGCACAGGTCGAAGCGCTGCTCGCCAAGCGCAAGCTGGTTCGCGTGCTCGCCGACTGGTGTCCGGCCTATCCCGGCTTCTTCCTGTACTATCCAAGCCGCCGCCAATTGCCGGCAGCGCTGCGCGCGTTCGTGGATTTCGCGCAGGCGCCCGCCAAATCGTCAACTGCGTAGCCCGGATGGAGCGGAGCGCAATCCGGGATTCGTGCCCCGCTCGCTCTCCGTCATCCTGAGGTGCGAGGCATGGGACGCAACGCGTCCCATGGAGAGCCTCGAAAGACGAACGGCCCCGCTGTCGCCCCGGCATTCGATTCCCTGCGGTAACAGTCGGGCCGTCGCCCTTCGAGGCCTGCGCTTCGCTTCGGCGCCTCAGGGTGACGGTCGAGGATTGTCGAATGCCTACTTCCCCGTGAACACCGCTTTCCGCTTCTCGATGAAGGCCTGCACGGCTTCCTTGTGATCAGCGGTCGTGGTCAGGCGGATCAGCCGTCCGGCTTCGTGGTCGCGGGCGGTTTCGAAATCGAACAGCAGGGCCTCGTCGAGATTGTCCTTCATGTAGCGGAGCGCAAGTCGCGGGCCTTCGGCGAGCGACTTGGCGAGTGCAAAGGCTTCAGCCTGCAATTTGTCGTCGGGAACGACGCGGTTGACGAGGCCGATGGCCTCGGCCCGCGCGGCGTCAACGCGATCGCCGGTGAACAGCAGTTCGCGGGCCCGCGCGGTGCCGACCAGCCGGGTGAGCAGCCAGGCGATGCCGTAGTCGCCGCTCAGCGCGATGCGGGCGTAGCCGGTGGCGACGAAGGCCGATTGTGCGGCGATGCGGATGTCGCAGGCCATGGCAATGGCGAGCCCGGCGCCGACCGCAGGCCCCGGTAGCGCCGCGATGGTCGGCTTGCGCACCGACACCAGCGCGCCGGTGAGCAGCCGCTGCCGTTCCTGGAGATCGGCGACCTTGTCATCAAAGGACATGTCGAGCTTGGCTTGGTCGCGATGCGCGCCCATGCCCTTGACGTTGCCGCCGGCACAGAAGGCCGCGCCCGCGCCGGTGATCAGCAGCGCACCGACTTCGGGGCTCTCGCCGCAGGTGCGGATCATCGTCCGCAGTGCCGGCGTCAAGGTGTCCGACAGCGCGTTGCGCGCATCCGGCCGGTTCAACGTGATCACCGCGACGCGGTCGCGGATGACGCAGAGGAGTTCATTGGTGCCGGTATCGATGGTGGTTTCCGTGGTCATCTCCGCTCTCTCCCTTCGTCATTGCGAGGAGCGAAGCGACGAAGCAATCCAGTCTGTATCCGGGGAGACATCTCTGGATTGCTTCGCTTCGTTCGCAATGACGGTTGTTGTTGCTTTAACGCCTCAAAACTTCTCCACCCACGGCCGCAGCTCCAGCTCCCAGCTCCAGGCGCTGCGCGGCTGCTGCAGCACGTTCCAATAGCTCTGCGCGATCGCGTCGGGATCGAGCATCGAATCCGGCTTCTCGGCGGGTTCCGCGTGCGCCGCGCTGCGAATGCCGCCGTCGATCACGAAATGCGCGATGTGGATGCCCTGCGGCGAGAGCTCGCGCGCCAGGCTCTGCGCCAGCCCTCGCAGCGCGAACTTGCCCATCGCGAACGAGGCCGACTGCGCATAGCCCTTGACGCTTGCGGATGCGCCGGTGAACAGGATCGCGCCGTGCTTGTTCGGCAGCATGCGCTTGGCCGCCTGCTGCGCCACCAGGAAGCCGCCATAGGCGCTGATCGCGATCGCCTGCGCGACATCGGCCGGAACGAGATCGACGAACGGCCCGCGCGTGCGGCCGCTGGCGTTGTAGACGACGAGATCGGGCGTGCCGATCTCGCGTTCGACCAGGCCGAACAGCCGCTCGACCTCCTCAGGCTCGGTGGCGTTGCAGGCATAGGCCTTGGCGCCGGTCTCGCTACAGAGCGCGCCTAGTTTCTCGATCTTGCGCGCGGCCAGCGCGACGCGGATGCCTTGCGCAGACAGCAGCCGCGCCAGCGAGCCGCTCAGGCCTTCGCCGGCGCCGACGATGAGCGCGATCTTGTATTTCGGATGTTCCATGGCGTGATCTCTCGGAGACGGGAAGCCGTTGATCTATGCATCCGCCGCGCGGACAACTAGCCGGGTCGGTCACAATTCCGCAGAGCGAATTGCTCCTTCACGGCGATCATGCCTCCCTGACAATTTGCGGCTTTATCGCTATCCGCGACTGGAGCATGATCGACATCAATCAACGCGGCAAGCGCCAAAACAGCGCAAAATGTTCGCAGGGCGGAAACCGAAGAGGACGATCATGCACAAGCCGGTCACAGGTCAGCCAAAAACTGTCGCGGCCGCACCGTCCGGTCTGCTGGCGCCCGATACGTCAGGCATGAATTTCTATCGCGCCGATCCGGCGCTGACTGATCTGTTGCGTATCCATCTGCCGGACACGCTGTTCCGCCACATCGAGCCGCATCTCGATCGCCTCGGCGAACTCGCCGGCGGTCATCTCGATGATTGCGCGCGGCTCGCCGACCGGCACACGCCGGTGCTGCACCAGCGCGACAAGTTCGGCCGCGACGTGCAGTGGATCGAATATCATCCGGCCTATCGCGAACTGGAGAACGCCGCGTTCGGCGAATTCGGCATCCACGCGCTTTCGATCCGCAAGGGCATCATGGGCTGGCCGGACAAATATCCCGTCGTGGCAAAACACGCCTTCACCTTCCTGTTCAACCAGACCGAATTCGGCATGGGCTGCCCGATCAACGTCACCGACGGCTGCGCAAAGCTCTTGGCGAATTTCGGCAGCGAGGCGCTGAAGGCGAAATACCTCGACGGTCTCACCCAGACCGACATGAGCATGCTGACCCAGGGCGGCCAGTTCATGACCGAGAAGGAGGGCGGCTCCGACGTCGGTACGCTGACCACGCGCGCCGTGCGGGAGGGCGACCATTGGCGTCTCCATGGCGAAAAATGGTTCTGCTCGAATGCAGATGCCAAGGTCGTGATGCTGCTGGCGCGTCCCGAAGGCGCCGGCCCCGGCACGCGCGGCGTCGGCCTGTTCCTGATGCCGCGCTTCCTCGACGACGGTTCGCAGAACCACTATCGGATCGTGCGCCTCAAGGACAAGCTCGGCACCCGCTCGATGGCCTCGGGCGAGATCAAGCTCGAAGGCGCGATCGCCTATGCCGTCGGAAAGCTCGACCGCGGTTTCGTGCAGATGGCCGAGATGGTCAATTCGTCGCGGCTCTCCAACGGTGTCAAGTCGACCGCGCTGATGCGCCGCGCCTATCATGATGCGATGACGGTGGCGAAGAACCGCGTGGTGTTCGGCAAGCGCATCATTGATCTGCCGCTCGGCCGCCGGCAGATGCTGAAGATCATGCTGCCGGTCGAGCAGGCGCTGTCGATGAGTTTTCTGACCGCCGACGCACTCGACCGCGCCGAGGCTGGCAGTCAGGATGCTGCGGCGCTGCTGCGCATCCTCACGCCGACGCTGAAGTTCCGTGCGACGCGCGATGCGCGCAAGGTTTGCGGCGACGCGCTCGAGATGCGCGGCGGCATCGGCTATATCGAGGAATTCGCCACGCCCCGCCTGCTGCGCGATGCGCATCTCGGCTCGGTCTGGGAGGGCACCGGCAACATCGTCGCCATCGATGCGCTCCGGCGCGCGGTCGGCCGCCACGGCGCAGAATCCGCGCTCGCTGCCGATCTGCATGCGCGGCTCGATGATAGCGCGTCGGTCCCGCAGGCCTGGCGCGACAATTTGCGTGGTCTCGTCGATCGCGCCGTCGGGTTCGCGCGCGAGGTCGCGGGCAATTCCGAGAACGAGGCCGATGCGCGCCGCGCGACGAGCCTGCTCTATCACGTCGCAAGCGCGGTCGCGCTCGCCTGGGAAGCGCATCGCATCCACGAGATGCGCGGCGATGCGCGCCGGCTGCTGCTGTCGCGCCTCGTCATCGACCATCGCGTGTCGCCGAGCGATCCGTTCCGGCTGACGGAAAATGCCGCGCAAGCGAAGATCGCAGCGCTGCTGCTCGGTGACCGCGATGCCGGCATGAGCGAGGTTGGCGAACTGGTTCTGGCGGCGTAGGCTGCGCGCCACGATCAAATCAAAAAACGCGATAGGGAGTGCTCGATGAAGGCCGCCGTCCTCTATGAAGTCAATCAGCCGCTGGTCATCGAGGATGTCAGCCTGCCGAAGCCGGGCCCGCGCGAGGTTTTGATCCGGACTTCGGTCGCGGGCCTCTGTCACTCCGACCTGCATTTCATAGAAGGTCTCTATCCGCATCCGCTGCCCGCGGTGCTCGGGCACGAATCCGCCGGCATCGTCGAGCAGGTCGGCTCCGACGTCACCTATGTGAAGCCGGGCGATCACGTCGTGACGTGCCTGTCGGTGTTCTGCGGCACCTGCGACAACTGCACCACCGGCCGCACGGTGCTCTGCACCGACACCACCGTAAAGCTGCTGCCGGGCGCTTCCAACCGGATGCAATGGTCGAAGCCGGAGAAGCTGCATCAATTCCTCAACCTCTCGTCCTTCGCTGAGCAGATGCTGGTGCACGAGAATGCGATCGTCAAAATCCGGAAGGAAATGCCGCTCGACCTCGCCGCGCTGATCGGCTGCGGCGTCATCACCGGCTACGGCGCGGTGGTGAACACGGCGAAGGTGACGGCCGGCGAGACCGTGGCCGTGATCGGCTGTGGCGGTGTCGGCATGGCCGCGATCAACGGCGCGCAGATCGCAGGCGCGGGCCGTATCATCGCGATCGACACCAATCCGGCAAAGCTCCAGCTCGCGACCAAGCTGGGCGCGACCGATATCATCAATCCCGCCGACGGCGACGTCGTGAAGCAGGTCCGCGACCTCACCAATGGCGGCGTGCATCATTCCTTCGAGGTGCTCGGCCGCAAGGAGACCGCGGAGCAGGCTTTTGGCATGCTGGCGTCCGGTGGCACGGCCACCATCGTCGGCATGATCCCGTTCGGCCAGAAGATCGAGCTGCACGGCTTCGACTTCCTGCGTGAGCGTAGGATCCAGGGCTCATCGATGGGCTCCAACCATTTTCGCGTGGACATGCCGAGGTTGGTCGATTTCTACCTGCGCGGCCGCCTGCACCTGGAAGACTGGATCTCGGCCAAGCTGAAACTGGCGGAGATCAACGAGGGTTTTGCCAACATGAAGGCCGGCAAGACGCTGCGCAGCGTGATTGTGTTTGACAGCTAGCGCTGGCGTTCGCCGGTGTTGCGCCAAGATCGGTGTCATCGCCCGGCTTGCCGGCTTCGCTAAGGCTTCGGCGGCCAAGTGAGTTCTTGGCCCGGAGAAGACCCTTGGCGGAGACGGGACCGGGCGATCCAGTATTCCAGAGACCGGTTGTGATTGAACCGAGAGGCCGCGGCGTACTGGATGCCCCGGTCAAGGCCGGGGCATGACAGCGGAATACGACGCCCGCTACGCCTTCTTCGCTGCCAGCGCGTCCGCAACCGCCGTACGGATGTCGGCCACCGAGAACGGCTTGGTCACGACGTCATGCACCAGCGCATTCAAATTCGAGGCGCGCTCGCGCTGGTCGGCAAAGCCGGTCATCAGCAAAATGGTGAGGTCAGGGAAATCGCGCGCGGCGGAGAGCGCCAGCGCGATGCCGTCCATCACCGGCATCTGGATGTCGGTGAGCAGGAGATCGAACGCGCCGTTCTCGCGGGTCAGGATTTCCAGCGCCTCGGCGCCGTCCTGCGCGGTGACGGTCTCGTGGCCATCCATGGCGATGGCGCGCGCGACCAGCTGGCGCATCGAATCCTCGTCGTCGGCGATCAGGATTTTGGGCATGAGACCAACCTTGGGACCAACCTCACGGCCAACCTTCCTCGCGGGATCTGCAAAATCGATTATACGCTGCCGCCGGCAATGTCGCGTCGGTTGAAGAAGCGAACGTCGATATTGCGACCCTCCGGCGGCGGCGAGGCCAGGCGCGAGCGGAAGAAGGCGCGTTCACCCGGCTGCAGCACGGTCTGCTCCAGCACGGTGTTCCAGGCGTAGATCTCCGCCCCCTGCGCGTCGCGCACCGCAAAGCGGAGCCGCGGGATATCGAGCGGCTTCTTGCTTTGACCGACGATCACGCCCTCGATCACCAGCACCTGCTTACCGTCCACGGTCTCGCTAGAGAGCTTGACGTCCTTGAACGCCAGCCCGCGCAAATTAACTTCGAGTCCGATCATCTTGTAGAACGCCGCCGTCTGCGGCAGCAGCCGGACCATGTCGCCGCGCCAGATGACCAGCGCCAGCACCAGCGCGCCCATGGCGGCGCAGGCGGTCGGCAGGCCGAAATGGGATTTTCGCGCGGCCTCGGTGGGGGCCTGACGCCTCACCCGTGCCCCGCGGCGGCTGAACAGGCCGCGGAACCAGGACTGGTGCTGCGCGCCGGCGACGTCATCCTCGGCGGCGCGGGCCGCCGCTGACCATTCGTCCTCGGTCTCCTGGGCGTCCTCGGCCGGCCAGTCGCTGGCGATCGAGGGGCTGTCGACGACAGGCGTGTCGGCGGCGCCGTCGTCCCTGGCGTAGGAGTTCCACTGCTCGGCGAGGTCGGACTGGTCGTCGGCCTGGCGGGCCGCCGCCATGGCCGGGACGGACGCCTCCTCGATGGCATCCTCGGCATAGGCGACCCAGGTCTCCTTGCAGCGGGAGCAGCGGACCGTCCGTCCGTTCGCCCCCAGGCTCGCGGGCTTGATGGCGTAGGATGTCGTACAATGGGGGCAGACGATATGCATGGACACGAGCCTTGATGCACGGACTGGTCTTGACGATGCTTCGGTCGCGGCGAACCGGGCATCCCAGATGCTACAGAGCGACCGTTAACGAACCGGAAACCATAACGGCCGCAAAACCCGTTGATCGCGTGTGGCGGAGCGCAGCAGCGCGGCCCGCGCCCCCTCTCGAACGGAGCTGAGCTTGGTTCGGTTCGAAAATGTCGGATTGCGTTACGGACTGGGGCCGGAGATTCTGCGCGACCTCAGTTTCGAGATTCCGGCGCATTCCTTCCAGTTCCTCACCGGCCCGTCCGGCGCCGGCAAGACCTCGCTGCTGCGTCTGTTGTTCCTGTCGCACCGGCCGACGCGCGGCCTCGTCAATCTGTTCGGCCACGACATCTCGCAGCTAGGCAAGGACGAGATCGCGGATTTGCGCAAGCGCATCGGCATCGTGCTCCAGGACTTCCGCCTGCTTGACCACATGACGACCTATGAGAACGTCGCCTTGCCGTTCCGCGTCATGGGCCGCAGCGAGTCGAGCTACCGCAAGGAGGTGATCGATCTGTTGCGCTGGGTCGGCCTTGGTGACCGCATGGACGCGCTGCCGCCGATTCTGTCCGGCGGCGAGAAGCAGCGCGCGGCGATCGCGCGCGCCGTGATCTCGCGGCCGCAGCTCCTGCTCGCCGACGAGCCGACCGGCAGCGTCGATCCGACGCTCGGCCGCCGGCTGCTGCGGTTGTTCATCGAGCTCAACAAATCGGGTACCGCCGTCATCATCGCCACCCACGACATCGGCCTGATGGACCAGTACGAGGCGCGACGCTTCGTGCTGCACCAGGGGCGGCTGCACGTCTATGAGTAGGCCCGACGACCGCGGCGTGCTGGTCGATCTCGGACAGGAGCGTCCGCAGCTTCCGCCCAAGGCGCGCAACATGTCGCCGATCGTGCCGCGCGCCTCGATCCACGGCCGCGCGCTGGTTGCCGTCGTCGCCATCATGACCTTCCTCGCCTCGATGACCACGGGCACGGTGCTGCTCGTCAGCGCCTCCGCCGCGGAATGGCAGTCGGACGTTGCAAGCGAAATCACCATCCAGGTCCGCCCGCAGACCGGCCGCGATCTCGATCGCGACACCGCGGCGGTGACGGAGGCCATGCGCGCGCAGGCCGGCATCGTCGAGGTCAAGCCGTTCACCAAGGACGAGAGCGGCAAGCTGCTCGAGCCCTGGCTCGGCACCGGCCTGTCGATGGATGATTTGCCGGTGCCGCGCATGATCATCGCGCGCGTGCAGCCCGGCACGCCGCTCGATCTCGGCGCCTTGCGCGCGCGCGTGACCCAGGCCGCCCCAAGCGCCAGCGTCGACGATCACCGCGCCTGGATCGAGCGGATGCGCTCGATGACCAACGCCACTGTGCTCGCCGGCATCGGCATCCTCGCCCTCGTCATCATCGCGACCATCATCTCGGTCTCGTTCGCGACCCGCGGCGCCATGGCGGCGAACCGCCCGATCGTCGAGGTCCTGCATTTCGTCGGCGCCGGCGACCGGTACATCGCCAACCGCTTCCTGCGTCACTTCCTCAGGCTGGGCCTGGAGGGCGGCGTGATCGGCGGCGGCGCCGCTATGCTGGTGTTCGGCTTCTCCGAGTCGATCGCCGGCTGGTTTTCCGGGACCCCCGTCGGCGACCAGTTCGCAGCTCTGCTCGGCACCTTCTCGCTGCGGCCGTCGGGCTACATCGTGCTCGCCGTGCAGGCGGTGCTGATCGGCGCCATCACCGCGGTAGCCTCGCGCCAGACGCTGTTCGCGACGCTGAATGACGTCGATTGAGCCCGATAAACCGGACTCCACTTCGCCTCAAAACGTCCTAAAATCATCCGGGGAAGGGATCACCGACATCATATGACCTCGCCGACCGACGATCGATCGCCGAAACTGCCGCGCGGCTGGCTGCGCGCGGCATTGGTATCGACGATCGCGTTCGTCTTCGTCGGCGCGGCGGCGGGCTTCATTGCCTTCCTGTCGCAATTGCGCGGCGCCGAGATCGCGCCGGACCGCAAGGCTGATGGCATCGTGGTGCTGACCGGCGGCTCCTCGCGGGTGTCGGATGCGATGGAGCTCCTGGCGGCCGGCTACGGCAAGCGGCTCCTGATCTCCGGCGTGCACCCGACCTCGACGGCGAGCGACATCTCCCGGACGCTGCCGGAGAACCAGTCCTTCATGCATTGCTGTGTCGATCTCGACCGCACCGCGGTCTCGACCCGCGGCAACGCGGCGGAAGCGCGGCGCTGGGCCGAGGGACGTGGCTTCAGATCGCTGATCGTCGTCACCTCGAATTATCACATGCCGCGCGCGCTGGTGGAGTTCTCGCATGCGATGCCGGAGACCACGCTGATCCCGTTCGCAGTGGTCGGCGAAAAATGGCGCGAGGAGCCGTGGTGGACCTCGCCTTCCACCTTGCGGCTGCTCCTGTCCGAATACGTCAAGTACATCGCCGCCGAGCTGAGGGTGCGGCTGGAGGATTTCGGGATTGACCTTTCGCCCGAGATGTCGGAGCAGCCTGCAGGCGTGGCGCAGAGGCGGCCCGCCACGGCACAGGCCAATTGATCGGACCATCGATGTTTTTGATTTTCCTGCGCTCGCTCCTGTTCAACGTGCTGTTTTACGCCGTGCTGGTGTGTCTCGCGATCGTGGCGCTGCCGACCTTCGCATTGCCGCCGCGCGCCATGCTGACGGTCGCGCAATGGTGGGCGAAGGCGACGCTGTTCCTGATGCGCGTGATCTGCAACATCAAGGTCGAGTTTCGCGGCGTCGAGAAGATCCCGGCAGGGCCGCTGGTGATCGTGGCGAAGCATCAGTCGTTCTGGGAGACGTTCGTGCTGCCGGGCTTCTTCAACCGTCCGATCTTCATCCTCAAGCGTCAGCTCATGCAGATCCCGGTGTTCGGCCAGTTCCTGGTCAAGACTGGAATGATCGCAATCGATCGCAAGGCCGGCGTGAAGGCGCTGCTGGACATGACGCGGCGGGCGCGCGAGGCGGTGCGCGCAGGCGGGCAGCTCGTGATCTTTCCGGAAGGCACACGCCGGGCGCCCGGCGCTGCGCCCGATTACAAGACCGGCTTTGCGCAGATCTATTCATCCTGTGGCGTGCGGTGCCTGCCGATCGCGCTCAATTCCGGCTTGTTCTGGCCACGCCGCACCTTCATGCGCTATCCCGGCACGCTGGTGGTCGAGTTCCTCGATCCGCTGCCATCAGGCCTGCCGAAAGACGAGTTTCTCTCTCGCGTGCAGACCGCCATCGAAGACGCGACCGCTCGTCTCGTGGAAGCGGGCCGGAAAGAGCAGGAGCAGCTGATCGGCTCGTCGCCGAGTTACGCGCCGTCGGAGCGCTAGCGGTTCTCGCGATCTTCGGCAGGAGCCGGCGCGTGCAGCGAATGCGCATCACCATGCAGCATGGTCGCGAGCTGATGCAATTGCGTGTCGCGAAAACCTTCGGCCTCGATCGCCTTCACCGTTGCCGTCACGTAGTCGCGGTTGGCGCCGGATTGGCCATGGCCCTGGACGACATGGCGATGCTGGTCGGCGAGCGACAGCCGGCCGGCATATTGGACATGACCGCGGTCGACGACATAGGCGAGCGCGGAAACGCGCTGTCGCGCATCGTTCTCAAGCCACACCGAGCGCATCACCTCGCGATAGACGGAGGTGACCTGCTCGCGCGCCCGCAGATAGGCGACGACGTCGGCGCGGTCCTTCTCGGCGACGCGAAAAGCAATGCCGCGGCAGGCGCCGCCGCGGTCGAGCCCGAGCACCAGGCCCGGCTGCTCCGGCGTGCCGCGATGTACGAAGGAATAGACGCAGAGCGCGCGGTGCTCGCCGACCAGCCGCGCCGGGACGCGTTCCCTGAATTCGAAGCCCGGCCGCCACATCAGCGAGCCATAGCCGAACACCCAGAGGTCGCCCTTGGCTGTTGTGACGGAGGGAAGGGTGATTTCCGACATTTCGGGCACGGCTACCAGAACGACGCCCCCAAGCGAAGCGAATTCTCGGCCTTTCGGGGCGGCCGAACCCCGCTTACATTTGACAAAATCTGAGGTCAAAGGGTCGCCGCATGTCAGATATGACCGTTGCCACAGGCCGCCGCCCCCGTTGGGGCCTTTTCATCGCCCCCATTATCCTCCTGATCCTCGCCGTCGCGTGGAGCTGTTTCTGGTTCTATGCGGCCTCGCAGGCCGAAATCGCCGCAGACGCCTGGCGGGCGCAGGAGGCCAAGTCCGGCCGCATCTATGATTGCGCCAAGCGCTCGATCGCCGGCTTCCCGTTCCGCTTCGAGGTCCAGTGTTCCGGCGCCAGCGTCGCCCTGGTGTCGCAGAACGCCAGCAAGACGCCGTTCACGGCCAGGCTCGACAACATCCTGGTCGTCGCTCAGGTCTACGATCCCAAGCGCGTCATCGCCGAATTCTCCGCGCCGGCGACGCTCACTGACGGCGTCACGCAAAACACCTTCGTGGTGAATTGGAGCAAGGGCCGCAGCAGCGTGGTCGGCCTGCCGGCGGTGCCGGATCGCGCCTCCATCGTGTTCGACGATCCCGTCATCAATCGTCTCGACGGCAGCGTGCAGGTGCCGCTCGCGCGTGCCAAGCAGGTCGAACTGCACGGTCGCCTCGCGGACGGGTCGCCGTCGGATCATCCTGTCATCGAGACCGTGCTGCACGTCGCGCAGGGCAGCATCCAGGGCGTTCATCCCTTGCTCGCCGAGCCGTTCGAGGCGGACACGCGCGCGAAGATCACGGGCCTCTCCGACCTCACGCCAAAGCCGTGGCCGCAACGCTTCCGCGAGATCCAGGCCGCCGGCGGTCACATCGAGATCGTGCAGTCGCGCGTCCAGCAGGGCGAGATGATCGCGGTTGCGGCCGGAACGCTCGGCCTCTCGGCCAATGGCCGACTCGACGGCGAATTGCAGATGACGGTGACCGGCCTCGAGCGCGTGATCCCGGCGCTCGGCATCGAGAAGATGCTGGAGGAGGGGGTGCCGCAGGCCACCCTCGACCGCGTCGCGCCCGGCGTGAAGTCGCAGGACCTCAACAATCTGTTCGGCGCACTCGACCGCGCCGTTCCCGGCCTCGGCAAGGTCATCAAGCAGAACGCCAATGCCGGCGTCGCGGCCGGCATCAATTCGATCGGCACCGAGAGCACGCTTGAGGGCAAGAAGGCGAGGAGCTTCCCCCTGAAGTTCGTCGACGGCGCCGTGCTACTCGGCCCGGTCAAGGTCGGGCAGATCCCGCCGCTGTATTGAAGCCTCGTCATTCCGGGGCGATGCGTAGCATCGAACCCGGAATCCATTTCACCGCGTGCGCTGTGGCCCAATAGATTCCGGGCTCGCCCTTCGGGCGCCCCGGAATGACCAGGAGCTTCACGGCTTCTTGCCGAGCTGCCCATGCTGGCGGCCGAAATCTGCCGCCGCCGAATCCTGGCCGATCTCGACGATGCCGCGGCGGATGGCGCGCGTGCGGGTGAAGTGGTCGAACAGCGCCTCGCCGTCGCCGCGGCGGATCGCGCGGGTAAGCTTGGCGAGGTCCTCGGTGAAGGTGCCGAGCATTTCCAGCACGGCCTCCTTGTTGGCGAGGAAGACGTCGCGCCACATCGTCGGATCGGACGCCGCGATGCGGGTGAAATCGCGAAAGCCGCCGGCCGAGAACTTGATCACCTCGGACTCCGTCACCTGCGCCAGCTCGTCGGCGGTGCCGACGATGGTGTAGGCGATCAGATGCGGCAGATGGCTGGTGATCGCGAGCACAAGATCATGATGATCCGGCGTCATGATCTCGACCTTGGCGCCCATCGCCGCCCAGAATGCGCGCAGCCGATCGGTGGCCGCCACATCGACGCCTTCCGGCGGCGTCAGGATGCACCAGCGGTTGATGAAGAGCTCGGCGAAGCCGGAATCGGGGCCGGAATGCTCGGTGCCCGCGACGGGATGCGCCGGCACGAAATGAATGGTCTTCGGCAGATGCGGCGCCATGTCCCTGACGATCGCGCCCTTGACCGAGCCGACGTCGGAGACGATCGCGCCGGGCTTCAGATGCGCCGCAATCTCCTGCGCCACCGGCCCGCAGGCGCCGACGGGAATGCAGAGGATGACGAGATCGGCATCCTTCACCGCTTCCGCATTGGTCGCCACGACCTGGTCGACGATGCCGAGCTCCATCACCCGCGCGCGCGTCTTCTCCGAGCGCGCGGTGGTGACGATCTCGGAGGCCAAGCCCTGGAGCTTCGCAGCGCGCGCGATCGAGCCGCCGATCAGGCCGAAGCCGATCAGCGCAACGCGCTGGAAGTGCGGCTGTACGCTCATTTGCCGGCCATGAAATCGCGCAAGCCGTCGACGACGAGGCGGTTGGCCTCCTCGGTGCCGATGGTCATGCGCAGCGAATGCGGCAGGCCGTAATTCTTCAGCGCGCGCAGCACGAGGCCCCGCCGGGTCAGGTAGGCATCGGCCTCGTCGGAGGTCTTGCCCTTTTCCGGGAAGTGGATCAGCACGAAATTGGCGACGCCCGGCGTCACCTTCAGTCCGAGCTTGCCGATCTCCTCGGTCAGCCAGTTGCGCCAGGTCTCGGTGAACTGCTTCGACATCGCCTGGTGCGCGGTGTCCTCGATCGCGGCGACCGCGGCATACATCGCCGGCGTCGACACGTTGAAGGGACCGCGGATGCGGTTGACCGCGTCGATGACGTGCTCGGGCCCGAACATCCAGCCGATGCGCAGCGCGGCGAGGCCGTGGATCTTGGAGAAGGTGTGCGTCAACACGGTGTTCTCGGTGGTGGCGACGAGCTCGATTCCCATCTCGTAGTCGTTGCGCGAGACGTAATCGGAATAGGCGGCATCCAGCACCAGCAGCACGTGCGAGGGCAGGCCGGCGCGCAGCCGCTTGACCTCGTCGAACGGCACATAGGTGCCGGTCGGATTGTTGGGGTTCGCGAGCCAGACCAGTTTCGTCTTTGGCGTCACCGCCTTGAGGATGGCATCGACGTCGCAGGTGAGGTTGGTCTCCTGCGCGACGACGTTCCTTGCGCCGACCGCCATGGTCGCGATCGGGTAGACCAGGAAGCCGTGGGTGGTCGAGATCGCCTCGTCGCCCTGGCTGAGATAGGTGTGGGCGAGCAGATTGAGGATCTCGTCCGAGCCGGCGCCGCAGATGATGCGGTTGGGGTCGAGCCCGAAGGAACGGCCGATCGCTTCGCGTAGCACGCGCGAGGTCCCTTCCGGATAATCTTCCAGATGCGCCGCCACGTTCTTGAAGGCCTCGATCGCCTTCGGTGAGGGCCCGAAGGGCGTCTCGTTGGCCGAGAGCTTGAACACCTTGCGGCCCGGCTCCGCCACCGGGCTCTTGCCGGGCGTGTAGGGCGCAATATCGAGAATGCCGGGATTCGGCACGGGGCGGGACATCTTCAACTCCGGAAGTAGCTTTAAGCGGTTCGCGATCTACGATTTCGACCCGGTCGAGGGCACCGTATAGCGCGTTGCGTGGCTGCCGACGAGGGCCGTGGAGCGCACCGAGGCCCCCGCTTCGATCAGGGCAGCCTTGATCTTGTCGATGCTGGTCGCGCTCGTGACCGAGACCAGCAGCGCCGCGCCGTCGAAGGCGGTATCGGGCACCGCCACGATCTCGGCGAGCGGCGATAACGTCCGCGCGACTTCGGCGTTCCACCCGGACACGCGCACGCTGAAGGTCTCGACCTCCGTCACAAGGGCGCTGTCGGCGACGCGCGAGATCGCGAACACCGGCAGTGCGGCCGGATGGTCGGCGCGCTCGACAAAGGGCATCCGCGCAATGATCTTCGGCGCACCGTTGGCTTCCAGCTCCAGCCACCACGGCGTGCGGCTCGAGGTCGCCGACACCAGCGCCAGGTCGCCCTTGGATTTCGCCACCGCCTCGACCGCCGCCTGCGCGCTGAAATGCGCGACGTAAGGCACGGTGAAGCCGAAATGGAAGCGCGCGGAATCGCGCATCGCCGGCTCGCTCACCGAGATGTCGGCATGCACGGAGAACGGCGCCTGGACATAGGTGAAGGTCGCGATGATGACGCGCCAGATGCTCTCGACGGTGTCGAGCGGCAGGATGCCGCGATGACGCTGGACGAGGTCACGCATCATGGCGGCCTCGCGCGCCGGGCGGAACGCCGAGCCGACCTCCTGGGTCTGCTTCACCTGGATCAGGCGGTCGATGATGTCGCCGCGCTGCATCAGCAGGCGATGCATGCCCTCGTCGATCGCGTCGATCTCCTTGCGCAATTCCTGGAGCGATGGTGGCGCGGGCGGAAATTGGGACATATCTGACTGGACTGTTGAGAGGCGTTCCAATGCGGATCGGCCAGGCAAGCTGGTAGGTTCGGATCCGCTGCGATCGATATCCTGATTAGGCAGTCGGGGCGGCGAAAGCAAAGAGAAATCACGTCCTTTTGGGCTGACGTGACAGAGACGAATTTGGCTAATCCGGACCGCGACTTGACGAAAACCGCCCAAGACAGTAGGTTTTGCCTGTTCCGTGGTCATTTGAGCCGGCCGGCTTGCAGCCACGTTAAAAAACTCGCTAAACAGGCCGGGGACCCTTTCGATCCCGGCCGAACCTATCGTTCAGGCCGGGTTTTTCATGGCCTGATGTCACTGCGATCGAACGTCTGATCGCAAACGAGGTCGATGTCAGAGATGGGTGGCGTCAAGTCTGTGCCGAGTCCCGCGATCAGTGCCGACGACCGGTCGCATGAGGCGGATCATCCGAATTCGCAGGTCGCGCAGTTCGGCGCCGAGCAGCCGCTGCGGCTCGATTGCGGCATTGATCTCACCCCGTTCCAGATCGCCTACCAGACCTATGGCGAGCTCAACGCCGATGGCTCCAACGCGGTGCTGATCTGCCATGCGCTGACGGGCGATCAGCATGTCGCCAACGTGCATCCCGTCACCGGCAAGTCGGGCTGGTGGGAGACGCTGGTCGGTCCCGGCCGACCTCTTGATCCTCAGCACTACTTCATCATTTGCGCCAACGTGATCGGCGGCTGCATGGGCTCGACCGGGCCGGCCTCGATCAATCCGGCGACCGGCAAGGTGTGGGGCCTGGATTTCCCCGTCATCACCATTCCCGACATGGTGCGCGCGCAGGCGCTGCTGATCGACCGGCTCGGCATCGACACGTTGTTCGCGGTGGTCGGCGGCTCGATGGGCGGCATGCAGGTGCTGCAATGGACCGCGGCCTATCCCAAGCGCGTGTACTCCGCGCTGGCGATTGCCTGCGCGACGCGGCACTCGGCGCAGAACATCGCCTTCCACGAGCTCGGCCGCCAGGCGGTGATGGCCGATCCCGACTGGCACAACGGCCGCTACACGGATCAGGGCATCCATCCGCATCGCGGACTTGCGGTAGCACGGATGGCCGCGCACATCACCTATCTCTCGGACGCCGCGCTGCATCGCAAGTTCGGCCGCCGCATGCAGGACCGCGAGCTGCCGACCTTCTCGTTCGACGCCGATTTTCAGGTCGAGAGCTATCTGCGCTACCAGGGCTCGTCCTTCGTCGAGCGGTTCGACGCCAACTCCTATCTCTATCTGACCCGCGCGATGGACTATTTCGACATCGCCGGCGACCACGGCGGCGTGCTGGCGAAAGCGTTCGCGGGCATCGAGACGCGCTTCTGCGTGGTCTCCTTCACCAGCGACTGGCTGTTCCCGACCTCGGAATCGCGCGCACTGGTGCATGCGCTCAACGCGTCGAGCGCGCGGGTGTCGTTCGCCGAGATCGAGACGGATCGCGGCCATGACGCCTTCCTGCTCGACGTGCCCGAATTCTTCGATATCGCCCGGGCCTTCCTGCAATCGGCAGGGAAGGCGCGCGGGCTCACCGCCAGGAATGACTGACAAGGACGGCTAGCGATGTCTGTGCAGGAAGTGCTGCCGCTGGGCGGCGTTGCGAGCGAGCAGTCCGGCCAGTTTCGCGCCGACCATCTGCTGGTCGCCGAGATGGTCAAGCCCGGCTCGAAAGTGCTCGACGTCGGCTGCGGCGAGGGCGACCTGCTCCAGCTTTTGGAGACCCGCGGCATCGACGGGCGCGGCATCGAGCTGTCGCGCGAAGGCGTCAACCGCTGCGTCGCCAAGGGCCTCGCGGTGGTGCAGGGCGATGCCGACACCGATCTCGTCAACTATCCCGACGACGCCTTCGATTACGTCATCCTGTCGCAGACGCTGCAGGCGACGCGGCAGCCGCGGGTCGTGCTGGAGAATCTGCTGCGCATCGGCCGCCGCGCCATCGTGTCGTTCCCGAATTTCGGCTTCTGGAAGATGCGGCTCCAGCTCCTGGTCGGCGGCCACATGCCGCGCACCGAGAATCTGCCCGCGACGTGGTACGACACCGCCAACATCCATTTCTGCACCATCAAGGATTTCGTCGAGCTCTGCGACGCGATCCACGTCAAGATGGAGCGTGCCGAGGCGCTGGATCTCTACGGCCGTCCGTTGCGGCTGCGATTGCCGTGGTGGGTGTGGAACATGTTCGGCGAGCAGGGCGTATTTCTGCTCACTCGCGGGCAGGGAAAGTAGCTACTCGTCATTGCGGGCTACGCTGCGGAGCGTTTGGCGACGACTTCGTGCTAATGCGCCGCCAGCGACCGCGGATCGCGCACCGGCCAGCGCCCCGCTTCCACCAGCGTCACGAACCGCTCCACGCTCTCGTTGAACAGCGCGGGCTCCTCCAGATTGAGCACGTGGCCGCACTTCGGAAACATCGCGAGGCCCGCGGCCGGCAGGTGCTTCTTCAGGAACAGGCTTGCCCCGACGCAGGGATCGTCCTCGTCGCCGCAGATGATCAGCGCCGGCGTCGCTACGCCTCTGATCGCGTCGGTCATCGCAAAGATCGAGGGACGTCCGCCCTGGAAGCCGCGCATCGTGTTCGCGGAGCCCTTGGCGTCGTGCCGCGCCAGCGCGGCGTAGAAATCGGCGTGGCCGCGCGGATCTTTCACCAGGAAGGGAATCCGGCTCGGCGCCTCGCGCGTGACCTTTGCGACTTCGGCGGAGCCCAGCGTCTCGAACTGCTCGGCATTGGCGCGGCACTGCTTGCGCCAATTGTCGAGATTCTCGATCTCCGATCCTGAGCCCACGCCGGCCAGCGTCATCGACAGCGCGCGCTGCGGCGCGTTCAACCCGATCTGGAGTGACGAATAGGCGCCCATCGACAGGCCGACGAGATGCGCGCGCTCGATCTTGAGATGATCGAGCACCGCGAGCGCGTCTGTATAGAAATGCGTGTAAGTGTAGACCTCGCCATCGGGCACGTCCGACGGCGTGTAGCCGCGCGCGGAATAGGTGATGCAGCGATGGCCGCGCGAGAAGTAGCGCATCTGCGGCTCCCAATTGGTGTAGTCGGCCGCGAACTCGTGCAGAAAAATAATCGGCGATCCCTGACCCGCTTCCTCGAAGTAGATGCGGACGTCATCCCTGGTCGTGGCGTGGGGCATTAACTGTTTCCCTCTCTTCAAGCCGCCTTTGGAGGATTGCAGTTAATGCTGTTGTCCGCAATGCGGCAGCATCAAACCAGCACGGCACAAAATCATCGCAGCCATTCGCCGTCGCGGCTGTCTTTTTCTCGCCACATGTGGCGGCTTAACGGCCAGACGGATGCCGGCCATCGCACGGGCCGATTGGGGAAGTGGGGTGTCAAGAAGGATGAAGTATGTTGGAGTTGTTTGCGTCTCGCCTGTCGCGTTGTGTTGTCGCGCTGGCGATTTTCTTCGCGGCGGTTGCCGCGTTCGTTTCTCCGGCCTCAGCGCGGCCGCATCATCGTCATAGCGCAGAGCGGCACGTTTACGTGCACCACGCCAGACATCATCATTACCGTCATTATCGGCACCATGCCCGCAGCTCGCGCTTCGAGCGCGGCGCGGCGCAGTTGCGGGCGAGCGGCTTCGCCGACACCCAGGCGAGCTACAATCCGAACGCCAATGTCGGCGGCATGGCCAACAACGGCATGGCCAATCCTGGAATGGCCAACAGCGGCGGCGGATCGGGACTCGTGTCCGAGGCGCGCCGTTATATCGGCGGCAATCCGACCGGGCGCGGCAGCCTGTGGTGCGCGCGCTTCATGAACATGGTGCTGCAGCACACCGGCCATCAGGGCACCGGCTCCGACATGGCGAGCTCGTTCGCGCGCTACGGCACGCGTGTCTCCGGTCCGCAGGTCGGCGCCATCGCGGTGATGTCGCGCGGCCGTCGCGGCGGCCATGTCGGCATCATCACCGGCGTGGACGCGCAGGGCAATCCGATCATGATTTCCGGCAACAACGGCAATCGTGTTCGTGAGGCGCCGGTCTCGCGCGGCCGGATCTATGCGTATGTGATGCCGAACTGAGGTTCGTCATTGCGAGCGAAGCGAAGCAATCCAGAATCCCACCGCGGAGACAGTCTGGATTGCTTCGTCGCTTTGCTCCTCGCAATGACGGAGGGTGTTGAGGCGGCGTGCCGTCACACCAATCTCGGCTCTTCCACCGCCACCGCATCCCCGACGCCGATCTCGCCGTCGGCGATCACCTCGGCATAGATGCCGCAGTCCATGTGGCCGAGATGGCGCGACAGCGTCGGCGGGATCTCGAGATCGCGTGCGCCGGTTTCAGGGTCGACATTGGTGGCCGGGCAGCGGACGATGCGCTTGACCACCTTGAGCCGGGCCTGACCGATCGCCAGCGTCTCGCCGACGAGGTCGAGCTCGGACCAAGCCGGCCAGCCCTTCACGTAGAGATTGGCGCGGAAGCGCAGCGGATTGACTGCGGCGCCGCCGAGCATGGTCTCGATCGCCCGGACGCTGCCGAGATTGATGATCGACACGACCTTGCGGGCGACGTCGGAAAAGCTGTGGTCGCGGCCGGACAGAACTTTTGGCGGGCCCTTCAGCTCCGGCTGAAAATCCTCCGTGAAATAATCCTCGATGGCGGCGCGCCCGGCGGCGGTCTCGAGATCGCCGCTGGCGACGATCTGGCCGTCCTTGCGGATGGTCAGGCGATTGATCGCGTCCTCGAACCGGCTGTCAAGGGTTGCCAGCCGCTCATTGCGCGCCAGCATCAGGAACTGGATTTTCGGCTTCCAGGCCGGCGCCTCCGGATCGAAGCCGCTCGGGCCGTTCTCGATGGCGTAGCGGCGGTCGGCGGGCAGGGTCTGCCCGATCCGCAAGGGGACCCGGGGAAGGGATTCCGGCGTCAGGCCTTTGATCGGGTAACGGTAAAGGCCGGTGATCTCGGCGGTCTGTCTGGCTGTCATGCCGCTACTTAAGGGATTCGACCTGCCGCCGCCAAGCGGGCGGATCAGCGCACGAAATTGTGAACGCGCCTCTTCCGATCCGCGGGCACGCTTCCCACATCTGGGACAGGCCGGCGCCAGCGCCGGCTGATAACGACCGCTGCCGGTTGAGGAACGTCAACGCGTCCAGCGGAAACCCAATGAAGATGCCGTTTGGAGTGCCTTAGAGGGCTCCAGGGGCAGGCCGAGGGAAAGAAAAGACATGAACATCGACAAATATACCGAACGCTCCAGGGGCTTCGTCCAGTCCGCGCAATCGCTTGCGGTGCGCGAGGGGCACCAGCAGTTTTCGACCCTGCACGTCCTGAAAGTTCTGCTGGACGACAATGAGGGCCTCGCTGCCGGTCTGATCGACCGCGCCGGCGGCAATTCCCGCGCCATCCTGAAGGCGACCGAGGACGCCCTCAACAAGGTGCCGAAGGTCTCCGGCGGCGGCGCCGGCCAGATCTATCTGGCGCCCGAGCTCGCCCGCACTTTCGACGCCGCCGAAAAGGCCGGCGAGAAGGCCGGCGACAGCTTTGTCACTGTCGAGCGGCTGCTGCTCGGCCTCGCGCTGGAAAAGACCAGCGAGGCTGGCGCGATCCTGGCCAAGGGCGGCGTCACCCCGCAAAATCTCAATGCCGCGATCGAGGCGCTGCGCAAGGGCCGCACGGCGGACTCCGCGACCGCCGAGAACGCCTATGACGCGCTGAAGAAATATGCCCGCGACCTGACCCAGGCTGCGCGCGACGGCAAGCTCGATCCGGTCATCGGCCGCGACGAGGAGATCCGCCGCACGATCCAGGTGCTCTCGCGCCGGACCAAGAACAATCCCGTGCTGATCGGTGAGCCCGGCGTCGGCAAGACCGCCATCGCCGAGGGCCTCGCGCTGCGCATCGTCAACGGCGACGTGCCCGAGACCCTCCAGGACAAGAAGCTGCTCTCGCTCGATCTCGGCGCGCTGATTGCGGGCGCGAAGTACCGCGGCGAGTTCGAGGAGCGGCTAAAGGCCGTGCTCCAGGAAGTCACCGCGAGCGAGGGCAATTTCATCCTGTTCATCGACGAGATGCATACGCTGATCGGCGCCGGCAAGGGCGACGGCGCGATGGACGCATCCAACCTGCTCAAGCCCGCGCTCGCGCGCGGCGAGCTGCACTGCATCGGCGCCACCACGCTCGACGAGTACCGGAAGCACGTCGAGAAAGATGCTGCGCTGGCGCGGCGTTTCCAGCCCATCTTCGTCAGCGAGCCCTCCGTCGAGGACACGATCTCGATCCTCCGCGGCTTGAAAGACAAGTACGAGCAGCACCACGGCGTGCGGATCACCGATTCCGCGCTCGTGGCGGCGACGACGCTGTCCAACCGCTACATCACCGACCGCTTCCTGCCGGACAAGGCGATCGACCTCATGGACGAGGCGGCCGCGCGGCTGAAGATGCAAGTCGATTCCAAGCCGGAAGAGCTGGATTCGCTCGACCGCGAGATCATCCGGCTCAAGATCGAGCAGGAAGCTCTCAAGAAGGAGAGCGATCTCGGCTCCAAGACCCGTCTCGAGGGGCTTCAGAAGGAGCTCAGCGAGCTCGAAGAGAAATCCGCGGCCCTGACGTCGCGCTGGAGCGCGGAGAAGAACAAGCTCTCCAACGCCCAGAAGCTGAAGTCAGAGCTGGACGCGCTGCGCGTCGATCTCGCCGACGCACAGCGGCGCGGCGAATTCCAGAAGGCCGGCGAGCTGGCCTATGGCCGGATCCCGCAGCTCGAGAAGCAGCTTGCGGACATCGAGGCGCGTGAGGGCTCCGGCGACATGATGGAGGAGGCGGTCACCGCCAACCACATCGCGCAAGTGGTCTCGCGCTGGACCGGCGTGCCCGTCGACAAGATGCTGGAGGGCGAGAAGGAGAAGCTCCTGAAGATGGAGGAGCAGCTCGGAAGGCGCGTCGTCGGCCAGGCCGAGGCCGTGCGTGCGGTGGCAACCGCCGTGCGCCGCTCGCGCGCGGGCCTGCAGGACCCGAACCGGCCGACCGGCTCGTTCATGTTCCTGGGGCCCACCGGCGTCGGCAAGACCGAACTGACCAAGGCGCTCGCGGAGTACCTGTTCAACGACGAGACCGCGATGGTCCGCCTCGACATGTCCGAGTACATGGAGAAGCACTCGGTCTCGCGGCTGATCGGTGCGCCTCCCGGCTATGTCGGCTATGACGAGGGCGGCGCGCTCACCGAAGCGGTGCGGCGCCGGCCCTATCAGGTGGTGCTGTTCGACGAGATCGAGAAGGCGCATCCGGACGTCTTCAACGTCCTGTTGCAGGTGCTCGACGACGGCCGCCTCACCGATGGCCAGGGCCGCACCGTCGATTTCCGCAACACGCTGATCATCATGACCTCGAACCTCGGTTCGGAGTATTTGGTGAATCAACCGGAGGGCGAAGACACCTCAGCCGTGCGTGAGCAGGTGATGGGAATGGTGCGTGGGCATTTCCGGCCCGAGTTCCTGAACCGTGTCGACGAGATCATCCTGTTCCACCGCCTGCAGAGGAGCGAGATGGGGCGGATCGTCGAGATCCAGTTCGCCCGGCTGCAGAAGCTGTTGACCGATCGCAAGATCGTGCTGACGCTCGATGCCGCGGGCCGCGACTGGCTCGCTGCCAAAGGCTGGGATCCCGCCTACGGCGCAAGGCCGCTGAAGCGCGTGGTCCAGCGCTACCTCCAGGATCCGCTCGCCGAGATGATCCTGGCCGGCGACGTCAGGGATGGCGATACGGTCGCGATCTCGTCCGAAGGCAACGTGCTGACCTTCAACGGCAAGGCGCCGCAGACCGCGGAGATCGCCCAGTTCGAGGCGCCGGCGTCGAAGCGGAAATTGAACTGATCGTTGCACTCACTGCAGAACGAAAAACCGCCCCGGAGAGGTCCGCCTCTCCGGGGCGAATTGCTTTGACGAGGTTCGCTCTAGCTGACCGCGGATGTTGAGCCGGGTTCGGCTGGACCTTGCTCGTCGCCGTCCTCTTCGAGCTCCGACAGGATGTCGACAAGCTCGCGCACGCGTCCGTGCGCCAGCGGGCGCAAATCGTTGATCATGGGCTCGTCACTGGCGAGCCAGGCCTGGGCTTCGGCGAGTTCCTCGACCGTCGCACCGGTTCCGATGATCTGGGCGATGGTGACTTCGTCGGCCCGATCCACGGTCTTGACGACATCGTCGCGTGAGAGGCGCCGCATGGGGATCCTCCTGTTGGTCGGCTTCCGTGAGCATTTAACCGGGAAACGCTTGTGCCGGTTCCACCGGGCTGGTTTCCTCCGCGCTACTTCCTGGTGACCTTGTAGATCGCTTTCTCGATATCGGAGGCGAAGTAGATGATTCCGGAGGCGCCGATGGCGACGCCGGTCGGGATGTTGCTGGGCAGGCCCCCGGGTGCGCCCGTCAGCCCGATCGGAAGATTGGCCGCGATCTCGGTGACCTTGCCGCTGTCCGGCGCAATCTCGATCAGCCGCCTGGCGCCCACTTCCGCCACGATCAGTCTGCCGTCGCTTCCGCGCGCGATGCCTTCGGGCATATTCAACTCCTTGGCGAGCACGGTCTTTTCGCCGTTCGTCTCGATCCTGGAAACGACACCTGCGAAGGCTTCGGTGACGTAGACATCGCCGCTCGATCCGCCGACGAGCCCGACCGGACCTTCGAGGCCGCCAATCAGCGTGGTGCGGTCCTTGCCATGCTCGCCGCTGACGCGGACCAGCGATTTGGTGCCGAGCTCGGCCACCAGGATGCTGCCGTCCGCGAGCACGATTGCGTCATGCGGCGCCTTGAAATCGTGCAGCATGTCGCGGGTGGCGCCGGTCTTGGCGTCGATCACCTGCACCGTGCCCGTGAACCAGCTCGACAGGACCACGTCGTTGCCTTTCGCCGTCGCGCTCATCGGATATTCGAGCGTGGTGCCGTCGGCGTGCATGCGCGCCCTCTCGGTGACCTCGCCGGTCGCACCGTCCACCGTGCGATAGGCGAACACGTCGGCGACGTGGATCGTATCTTTGCCGTTGTCCGAGGTGACGCCGATGCCGCCGGGCAAAGCGAGCTTGCCCATGATGACCTGCCGCGCCTGGCCGGTCGCGGGATCGACCTCCTGGATGCCGTTGTCGGCCATGTTGGAGACGTAGATGCGGTCCTTGTCGTCGATCGCGAGATTGTCCAGCGACGGCTTCAGCTGCGCGACCACGGTCTTGGTGCCCGACTTGGGATCGACCCGAACGAGCTGGCCGAGCGCGGTGTCGACCACCCAGAGATTGCCCTTGGAATCGAAGTTCATCGCGGCCGGGACCTTGAAGCCGTCGGCGACGACGGTCAGCTCGGCCTTGTCGACGTCGACTTTTGCGACCTGCCCCTTGAACCAGAGCGGACCGTAGAGCTTGTCGTCGGGGCCGAACTCGAAGCCGTTGAGGCCGCCCATCTTCTCCATGATCTGGCGGGGCGGTCTGACGCCCTCGACGTCGATCTCATAGAGCGTGTCGCCGAGGAAGACGGTGGTGGCGTAAAGCCTGCCGTCCTTGCGGAAGGCGAGCGAGTTGATGCCGGGAAGGCGCTGGCAAGCTTCTTGATCGGGCCGTCGCCCTTGCGCGAATAGAGATCGCCGGTCAGGAAGCCGGTCCAGGCCATGGTGCCGTCGGGCGCGAATGCGATGTCGTCGGCCATGCCTACGGGAGACAGGATTGCAACCTTGGCGGTACCGCCTGCAATGTCGACCTCATAGAGCGCCGCGCCCGCGACGCTGCCGGCAAACAGATGGCCTGCCTTGTCGATTCCGAGCCCGTGCACGCCATGGAACGCCGAGCCGGGGACGAGCTTCGTGACCTCCCAGCTCTCGCCAAATGCGCTCGTCGTGGCGAAAATCGCAGCGACGAAAGCCGCGCAGGCGAGCCTGTTCTTCATGGCGAGACCTACCTTTTTTGGAAAGTATTCGCCCCTGATGCCGCTTTGGCAAACGAAACTTGACGTTGTAACGCCGTGAAACGACGTCGCTTGACGACGTCGCATCCAGATCGTGTTTTCCAGAGATGTCCGGTCGATTTCGGCCGGTTGAGGGATCAGCGGTTGGTGACCTGCAACGGGCCGCCGGTTGCGTCCGAAATGCGGGCGATGGCGCCGTTGCGGCCGCTCATCATGGCGTCGAGCCGGTCACGTTCCTTCTCGAAGCCCGCCAGCACCGTGCCTTCCAGCGAACGGCCGCGCGGCAATTTCACGCGCAGCGGATCGACGAAGCGGCCGTTGACCAGGATTTCGTAGTGGACGTGAGGGCCGGTCGACTGGCCGGTCGAACCGACGAAGCCGATCACCTGACCCTGCCGCACCTTCTTGCCGATCTCCATGCCCTTGGCGAAGGCCGACATGTGGCCGTAGGCCGTCTCATAGCCGTTGGAATGCTTGATCCGGATATACTTGCCGTAGCCGCCTTCAGGGCCGGCCTTCTCGATCACGCCGTTGCCGGAGGCGAAGATCGGCGTGCCGTAGGCGGTGGCCCAGTCGACGCCGGTGTGCATCTTCACATAGCCCAGGATCGGGTGGCGACGGCCGCCGAAGCCCGAGCGCATGATGGCGTTGTTGACGGGCTTCCTGACCAGGAATTTCTTCGCGCTCTTGCCGGTCTCGTCGTAGTAGTCGACGACGCCGTCGTCGGGGCTCTGGTAGCGGTAGTATTTCTTGGTCTCGCCGCCGACCGTGAGGGAAGCGAACAGCACGTCGTTCTTTTCGCTCGACGTCACGCCCTCGTCTTCGCCGGCATAGAACACGTCGAACGAGTCGCCCGGCTGCACCTTGCGCTGGAAATCGACGTCGTAGGAGTAGATCTTGATCATGTCTTCGATGACCGGCATCGGCACTTTGTTGCGCATCGCGGTCTCGTAGATGCTCTGGTAGAGCCGCACGCCGGTGCCGTCATCGTCGTCATCGTCGTCGCTGTTGGCGTTGGCCGCGGCATCGGCGACGGTGTTCATGCTGGAGACGTCGACCGCGACGTATTTGCCGAGATCGGACAGCGCCGCGATCGCCTCGACCATGGTGTCGTTTGCAACCACGACGCGATAGGGTTGGAGGCGGGCGCCGGGGCTTGCGGGCGCCATCAGGATGCGGAGTTTCTCGCCTTCCTTCAGGCCGCCGTCGCGGCCGCGCGGGCCGAGCGTCGCGGTGATCGCCTTGATCTCCTCGGCCGTCGCGCCGAGATCGCGCAGGACGGAGCCGACGCTGTCGCCCTTCTTGACCACGTGGACGCGTTCGCCGTTGGGATTGCCGCCGGTGATCTGCTCCTTGGTCTTCGGCAGCAGCGTGACGTTTTCCGGCACCACGCGCGTCTCGAAGCCGGCATAGGGATCGGACGCCGACGCTTCGGTGGCGTAGGCCATCTTCATGTCGGAGGGGCCGGTCGCGCCGGAGACGTCGGCGGTGGCATTGGCGAGCGAGGCGTAGCGCACCCCGCCATTGCCGCGCCAGTTGGCGGCGTCGCGCACCCGCATCAGGATGTCGTCGAGCGCCACCACGGCGGAAATCTTGGCCTTCGGCAGCACCGGCGACAGGTCCTTGGTGACGAAGGAGACTTCGGCATCGGGCTCGACGGCTTCGGGATTGTTCGGATCTTCCGCCGCAGTCTTCGGATCGGAGCCGACATCGGTGAGCAGGCGCTGGGCGTTGAACGGCGGGATTTTCGCCGACAGATCGCTCGTCGTCATCGACAGATTGCCGGCGATCCGGACGAACGGGCGCACCCGCATCACGTCGCGGTTGCCGACGCGGGCGACGGTGGAGACGCGCACGATGTTGCGCGAGGCCGTGGATTCGTTCGGCGGCGGCAGGCGGTCGCTCTTGTGCAGCGTGGCGGCGCGATCGGCCGCGCCGAATGCGCCGCGCAGCGCGCCTTCGACGCGCTCAGGCACCTTGGCGAAGGTCATCTCGCCGTCGAGAGAAGCGAAAACGGCGCCGCCGATCAGGGCTGCGCCGCAGAGTCCGGTCAGAATTGTCCCGCTGAACCATTGCACGGAAACGCGGCGGCGATCGATGACGGCGGCCTCGGAACCATCGACGGACAGCGGCGGCTCGTGGCCGAGATCGATGATCCCGGTCTCACGCCCGTAAGCGCCGCGTGACGTCCTGTGGTTCAAACCAAGTCCCCCAATCAACGACCCAAGATGCCCGCTTTCGAACCTCTCCTGGCCGCCCTCTTGAAGGGGGATCGCCGGAAAAGGCAAGCCGCACAGGCGTCCGCGCTCAGAAAGCCCTCGATGGGGCCGGCCGAAATTACGAACAGCTGGACGGGTAAAGGTCTCTCGATGTCTCTCGAATGTCGGAGGAAGGCTGCGTCATCTGCAAGATCGCCTTCCTCTGACCCCATGAAAATCGCCGGCAGCCCCCACTGGCACCCCGCGATTCAAGCTTGTCTGTACCAGAACGCCGCGGGATTGTGGCTCTAGTACGGCGCCTAATATGGAAAAAGTTTCCTGAACGGCCGCGCGCAAGAAGCCCGTCTGACCGACGCCGGGGGACCAAGTCTGGCCTGGGGTGGAGCTCGGTCCGGCCAGGGATGGGGCGCGTCTGCCGTGGACGAGGGCTCGGTCCGGCCTGGATGGGCCTCCGCCTGCCAGGGCGCTGGGGGCGTCTGGAAGGACGCAAGGGGAGGGTGCCCGGAGAGGCGTCCAAAGCCCCCTCCGGAGCCCGCCGGCGGGCAAACTTTTTTTGAGATTTTTTGCGGTGCGGGTTCGATCCGGCCGTTGGCGGCCTCTCCAATTGGCTGGAATCGCTGGATTTTTTTCGATGATCCACCGTGCGACGATTTGTTGACAATGGGCGTTGACAATCCCGGGCGGGGGGGCCTATAACCCGACCACTGAGCGCGGCGCCGCCGGGTCACTGACCAAGGCGAGCGAACGCGCCACTGATGCTCCTCACCTTGTTGAGTGACACAACAGTCGACGTAAGTCGATTGGAGTTCATTCATCGTCGGTAAGGGTGTCGGAACCCTTCCTCTCAGGAAGGTTGAGGCCTCCACGGTCTCGGGCTGTTTGACAAGTGAAGATGAAGAAAGAGAAACGTGGACGGCGGAGTCCTTGCGGGTCTCGCTTCTGAAAAGCTTCGGCTTTTCTGATCGAGACCGGACGAAAGACTTCGGCGGTACACGTTTTAAAGGAAACACCATCGCTGCCAGCGATGTGAATCGCGGGCAGCTCGGCGACTTCGGTTGTCGAAATAATGGTGGGACCTCGTCAAACGTTGTGATCAGCCGGTTCAAAGTTCAAGTCCAACTTGAGAGTTTGATCCTGGCTCAGAGCGAACGCTGGCGGCAGGCTTAACACATGCAAGTCGAGCGGGCGTAGCAATACGTCAGCGGCAGACGGGTGAGTAACGCGTGGGAACGTACCTTTTGGTTCGGAACAACACAGGGAAACTTGTGCTAATACCGGATAAGCCCTTACGGGGAAAGATTTATCGCCGAAAGATCGGCCCGCGTCTGATTAGCTAGTTGGTGAGGTAATGGCTCACCAAGGCGACGATCAGTAGCTGGTCTGAGAGGATGATCAGCCACATTGGGACTGAGACACGGCCCAAACTCCTACGGGAGGCAGCAGTGGGGAATATTGGACAATGGGGGCAACCCTGATCCAGCCATGCCGCGTGAGTGATGAAGGCCCTAGGGTTGTAAAGCTCTTTTGTGCGGGAAGATAATGACGGTACCGCAAGAATAAGCCCCGGCTAACTTCGTGCCAGCAGCCGCGGTAATACGAAGGGGGCTAGCGTTGCTCGGAATCACTGGGCGTAAAGGGTGCGTAGGCGGGTCTTTAAGTCAGGGGTGAAATCCTGGAGCTCAACTCCAGAACTGCCTTTGATACTGAAGATCTTGAGTTCGGGAGAGGTGAGTGGAACTGCGAGTGTAGAGGTGAAATTCGTAGATATTCGCAAGAACACCAGTGGCGAAGGCGGCTCACTGGCCCGATACTGACGCTGAGGCACGAAAGCGTGGGGAGCAAACAGGATTAGATACCCTGGTAGTCCACGCCGTAAACGATGAATGCCAGCCGTTAGTGGGTTTACTCACTAGTGGCGCAGCTAACGCTTTAAGCATTCCGCCTGGGGAGTACGGTCGCAAGATTAAAACTCAAAGGAATTGACGGGGGCCCGCACAAGCGGTGGAGCATGTGGTTTAATTCGACGCAACGCGCAGAACCTTACCAGCCCTTGACATGTCCAGGACCGGTCGCAGAGATGTGACCTTCTCTTCGGAGCCTGGAACACAGGTGCTGCATGGCTGTCGTCAGCTCGTGTCGTGAGATGTTGGGTTAAGTCCCGCAACGAGCGCAACCCCCGTCCTTAGTTGCTACCATTTAGTTGAGCACTCTAAGGAGACTGCCGGTGATAAGCCGCGAGGAAGGTGGGGATGACGTCAAGTCCTCATGGCCCTTACGGGCTGGGCTACACACGTGCTACAATGGCGGTGACAAT